>JBQEMX010000003.1:0-169841 GCA_052044345.1 Mycolicibacterium sp. 22603 | reverse complement strand
CACGGGGTGGGTGGTCTGGGGTCAGCTGGCGTATGACCGCAGCCGCTCGGCCCGATCTCCGTTGCGCAGCTTGGACATCACTTCACGCTCGATCTGGCGGACTCGCTCGCGGGACAGCCCGAACAGCTTGCCGATCTGGTCGAGGGTCCGCGGCTGGCCGTCGTCCAGGCCGAAGCGCAGCCGGATGACCTGCTGCTCGCGCTCGTCCAGCGTGGCGAGCACGTACCGGATATCGGTGTGCAGGAGCTCGGAGATCACGGCGTTCTCGGCCGACATCGCCTCGGCGTCCTCGATGAAGTCGCCCAGAGGTGCCTCTTCGTCGCTGCCGACCGGCATGTCCAGGCTCACCGGGTCGCGGCTGTGCTCCAGCAGGTCGGTGATCTTCTCGACCGGGATGCCCGACTCCTCGGCGAGTTCCTCATCGGTGGCCTCGCGACCGAGGTTCTGATGCATCTCGCGCTTGATGCGGGCCAGCTTGTTGACCTGCTCGACGAGATGCACTGGCAGCCGGATGGTGCGGCTCTGGTCGGCCATACCGCGGGTGATGGCCTGGCGGATCCACCAGGTGGCGTAGGTCGAGAACTTGAAGCCCTTGGCATAGTCGAACTTCTCCATCGCGCGGATCAGTCCGAGGTTGCCCTCCTGGATCAGGTCCAGCAGCGGCATGCCGCGTCCGGTGTAGCGCTTGGCCAACGACACCACCAGGCGCAGGTTGGCCTCCAGCAGATGCCGACGGGCGGCGTCACCGTCACGGACCACGGCCGCAAGATCGCGGCGCTTGGCCTCGCCGAGACGCTTCTTGGTGTTGAGCACGTGCTGGGCGTACAGCCCCGCCTCGATGCGTTTGGCCAGCTCGACTTCGTCGGCCGCGTTCAGCAGCGCGGTCTTGCCGATGCCGTTGAGATAGACGCGGACCAGGTCGGCGGCGGGGCTTTGGGCGTCCAGATCGGAATCGATGCGGCTTGCGGTGGCGATCGCCATGTACGGCCTCCTGCTCGGCGGAACTGTCACTGCGTACAACGCCCGAGGGGGTTCGTGAGTTCCCGCTCGGTCCCAGTGGCATACCACCTGACCTGCGGCTTTAAACAGAAGACCTGAGAATGTCCTGAGAAGTGGAGAAGAGGCTGCTCAGTCGGGAACGCCGCGGCCCGCATGCGGACTGCCCGCACTCGGATCGGGCCGCACGGGCATCTGCAGCGCCGGGCGCTCGGCGGTGGGGAACAGTGGCGTGCGTCGGCCCGAACGTGCATCGGGGTAGCGGCGCGGCTCGGAGGCGCTGCGCGGCGGCCGGTCGTTGGCGATCAACACGGCGATCCAGGGCAACGGAATCGAGGCCACGATGATCGCCAGCGAGATCAGTCCGTTGTGCCAGACCCCGTAGGCGACGGCCGCCAGCACCAGGGCGGGAATGCGGAAGGACATCAACGTGAGGTACTTGCGCACCCGGGCGCGATGCTGCTCGTCGTGGGGAAGTGCAGCGCGGGTGATGAGCACCGGGCGACCTTGGTCGTCGAAACTCAGCTCGGGGCTTTGTTTCATATCTTTACTGTCCCACACCTGCGACACCTTCCGCACCTGCCGGGCACAATGGTGGGATGCAGACCCAGACCATCGAACGGCCCGATACCGACGAACGCGTCGACGACGGGACCGATGACGACGCCCCCAAGGTCTTTCATTACGTCAAGAAGGACAAGATCGCCGAAAGTGCCGTCATGGGCACGCATGTCGTCGCGTTGTGCGGTGAGGTGTTCCCGGTGACCAAGGCCGCCAAACCCGGCTCGCCGGTGTGCCCGGACTGCAAGAAGATCTACGAGCAACTCAAGAAGTAGCGTCGCCCGGGTCGTGCCTCGGTTCGGACTTGCTCGCGCCGGCCCGCGCGGTATCGGTCTTGGCCGATATCCACTCGCGGACTCGGTCGGCATGCGTGACCGGGGCGGGCCACTCCTCCTGGATGGCGGCGTTGAGTTCGGCGCCGATCATCACCGCGAAACCCGCCAGAAAGGCGAACAGCAGGAAGGCGATCGGGGTCGCCAGGGCGCCATAGGTGTAGCCGGTCGCGGTGATCCAGGTCAGATAGAACCGCAGGCTGAACGTGGCGATCAGGAAAACCGCGGTGGCCAGTACCGCGCCGACGACCAAGCGGTGCGTGGGCAGCGGACTGGGCAGTGACACGCGATAGAGCACGGTCACCACGACGATCAGCGCGATCACCAGCACGGGGTAGTACCCGTACTGGAGTGCATGCGACCAGCTCTCGGGGATGTACTCGGTGATCTTGCGCGGTCCCAGCGCGATGAACGGGGCGGTCAGCACCGCGCTGACCAGCATGATCACGTAGAGGCCGAGGGCGAAGAAGCGCTGCCGGACCGGGTGGCGCAGGGGTGTCTGATCGTGCGCCTCGACCACCGAGTCGACGAACGCCGACACCGCCGAGGATCCCGCCCACAGCGAGATCACGAAGCCGAGCGAGACCACCTCACCCCGCGCCGAGCGCACGATGTCGTAGATCGTCGGCTCGATGATCTCGTTGACGACGTTCTGTGAGAAGAAGCGTTCCGACGTACCGATCAACTGCTCTTCGATGGTGGGCAGGGTGTCGGGGCCGAACAGCGGCGCGAGATAGGCCAGACTGCCCAGCATTCCGAGCAGCAACGGTGGCAGCGAGAGTGCGCACCAGAAAGCAGCCTGCGCGGACTCCGAGAAGATCGAATCGTCCCACGCCTTCGACAGCGTGCGCTTGAGGATGGGCCAGATGTGGTGGCGTGACGGTCTCGTCGAGGACTGGTCGCTCATCACTGGTCCAGCATTCCCGACGAAAGCACGCGCCGCCCCGTGGGGCGGCGCGTGGTGTTCGCTATGCGTCGACCGGACTGACCTCGATCACGGCGGCCAGTTCGATCAGCTTCGCCTCGTGCTCGTTGGCGTGGTGCTGGCAGAACAGCAGCTCGGCACCGGAGGGCAGCTTGGCGCGAACGCGCGCGGCGGCACCGCAGCGGTCGCAGCGATCCGCCCGGGTCAGTTCCGGACTCATCAGGGTTGCGTTCACGGCGCTTCCTCCGTTCTGCCTGGGTGCGTATGTCTACTGTGTCAGACGTTTTCGGTTCTGGCCTTGTTCCCCGGGGGTTCACCGGTGTGTCGTGTCTCACTGCGCCGGCGTTACCGTACGGGCAACCTGGACATCGTGAGTACCCAGACAGAGACCTTTTTGCACCTGTGCGCTGCCGAAGAATGGGAGCGGGCCCGTGCCGCCGGCGAGCACCGTCCGGCATCGCTGGACGAGGTCGGATTCGTGCACCTGTCCACTCCTGAACAGGTTCATCTGCCCGCCAACCGGTTGTTCGCGGGGCGCACCGATCTGGTGCTGCTGCACATCGACCCGCGGGCGCTGTCCGATGAGGTGCGATGGGAGCCCGGCGCGCCGACCGATCCCGAATCCATGGTGTTCCCACACCTTTACGGACCGTTGCCGGTCGCTGCTGTGACAAGTGTCACGCCGTATCTGCCTGCGGCCGACGGCTTCTTCGCCGCACTCACGTGAACGTCTTCGGGCACGCCGCCATGGTAGTCACCGGTACGTTGAGCCGGTGACGGCAGCGCAGCGGGTCGCGGTGGTGACCGGGGCGAGTCGGGGTGCCGGGCGCGGCATCGCGGCCGCACTCGGCTCGCACGGCTGGAAGGTGTATGCCACCGGACGGACGATCGACTCCGCACCGCCCGGCGGTGTGGCGGTTCGGCTGGACCATGCCGATGACGCCGCGGTGGGCGAGTTGTTCGCGCGCGTCGGTGCCGAAGCCGGTGGGCTGGATCTGCTCGTCAACAACGCCGCCGTGGTCCACGAGGAGCTGACCGGGTCGAAGCCGTTCTGGGACAAGCCGATCGGCCTCTGCGACGTGCTCGACGTCGGTCTCCGGTCGGCCTATGTCGCGTCCTGGCACGCCGCGCCGTTGTTACTGCGACGGCCGCGTGGGCTGATCGCCTTCACCTCGTCGCCGGGAGCGGTCTGCTACATGCACGGTCCCGCCTACGGGGCACAGAAGGCCGGGATCGACAAGCTGGCAGCCGATATGGCGGTCGACTTCCGGGGCAGCGATGTCGCCACGGTGTCGATCTGGATGGGCATCCTGCTCACCGAACGGCTGCGGGCCGCCTTCGCGGGCAACCCCGAGGCGTTGGCGGCGACCGCCGAGCATGCCGAAACCCCGGAGTTCACCGGGCATCTGATCGACGCGCTGTTCGAGGATCCGCAGCTGGCGGGTCTCTCCGGGCACACCCTGATCGGAGCGGAGCTCGGCGAGCGCTACGGCATCACCGACGAAGGTGGACGCCGACCGCCATCGCACCGCGCCTGGCTGGGTGCCCCGAGAGCACCCAGCAAGGTCGTCGTGCGCTGACGGACCGGGCCTAGTCCAGGTAGTCGCGCAGCACCTGGGAACGGCTGGGGTGGCGCAGCTTGCTCATCGTCTTGGACTCGATCTGACGGATGCGCTCACGCGTCACGCCGTAGACCTGACCGATCTCGTCGAGAGTGCGTGGCTGGCCGTCGGTGAGGCCGAACCGCAGCCGCACCACGCCCGCCTCACGCTCGGAGAGCGTCTCCAGCACGGACTGCAGCTGATCCTGAAGCAGCGTGAAGGACACCGCGTCGACGGCCACCACGGCCTCGGAGTCCTCGATGAAGTCACCGAGCTGGCTGTCGCCCTCGTCACCGATGGTCTGGTCCAGCGAGATCGGCTCACGCGCGTACTGCTGGATCTCCAGCACCTTCTCCGGCGTGATGTCCATTTCCTTGGCCAGCTCTTCGGGCGTGGGTTCGCGACCCAGGTCCTGAAGCAGCTCGCGCTGGATGCGGCCCAGCTTGTTGATCACCTCGACCATGTGCACCGGGATACGGATGGTGCGTGCCTGGTCGGCCATGGCGCGGGTGATGGCCTGGCGGATCCACCAGGTGGCGTAGGTGGAGAACTTGTAGCCCTTGGTGTAGTCGAATTTCTCGACGGCACGGATCAGGCCGAGGTTGCCCTCCTGGATCAGGTCCAGGAACGCCATGCCGCGGCCGGTGTAGCGCTTGGCCAGCGACACCACCAGGCGCAGGTTCGCCTCCAGCAGGTGGTTCTTGGCGCGGTCGCCGTCGCGGCAGATCCACTGCATATCGCGACGCTGTGCCGCGGGCAGCTTCTCACCCTTCTCGGTGAGCTCGGTCATCAGCTGAGTGGCGTACAGGCCGGCCTCGATGCGCTTGGCGAGCTCGACCTCCTCTTCGGCATTGAGCAGCGCGACCTTGCCGATCTGCTTCAGGTAGGCACGCACCGAGTCCGCCGAGGCGGTGAGCTCGGCGTCCTTGCGGGCCTGGCGCAGCGCCTCGGACTCCTCTTCATCCCAGACGAAGTCTCCGGAGGCCTTGTCCTTTTCGGACGGTTCGGCGATATCGTCGTCGCCGTCCTTGGCGGGCTTGGCCGCGGCGGGGGAGGCGTCGTCGCCCTCGGCCTCTTCATCGGAGTCCGTGTCGGCCGTGTCGGCCTCGTCGTCGGTCTCCAGGTCGTCGATCTCGACGTCTTCGAGATCGTCGCCGGGCTCTACGTCCAGATCCTCGGCGCCCTCGAGTTCTTCGCCGAGGTTCACGTCCTCGCCGGACTCGTCCTTCTTGCCTCGCGGCGACGCGGCCTTGGCCGGAGCCTTCTTGGCGGGCGCCTTCTTCGCGGCCCGCTTGGCCGGTGCCTTCTTGGCCGGCGCCTTCTTCGCGGCGGTCTTGGTGGCGGTGGCCTTCACCGGCTCATCGGTTGCCGGGCTTGCCTCTGTCGCTGCCACGTACACCCTCTCGGTAATGCTGGACGGTGACCGCGCGCAGGCGTCACCGAAATTCTTCGGCTGTCTCGAATAGTGGCGTCGTATCTCTTCTTGGGATATCCGCCGCTATCTGTTCGGTGGCGGCCGCCGTCGACCATTGTAACGACAGTGTGGTCCACCACCGTGCGCAGCGGCAAATCCGGGCGCGGGTTACTGCACGTGAATGCCCTTGCCGGCCATCGCCGCGCCGACGATTCCGGCCGAGTTACGCAGCGCGGCGGGGACCACCGGGGTCCGGTTCTTGAGCATCGGGATCCAGCGGTCGGCCTTGCGGCTGATACCGCCGCCGGCGATGAACAGGTCGGGCCAGATCGCGTTCTCGATGGTGACCAGCACCTTGGTCACCTCTTCGGTCCAGCGTTGGTAGTTCCATTCCTTGCGTTCCTTCACCGAGGAGGCCGCGCGATGCTCGGCTTCCTTGCCGCCGACCTCGAGGTGGCCGAACTCGGTGTTGGGGAGCAGCACGCCATTGTGGATCACCGCCGAGCCGATACCGGTGCCGAAGGTCAGCAGCACGATGACGCCGGCGTGGTTCATGCCGGCCCCGTAGCGCTGTTCGGCGAGGCCGGCGGCGTCGGCGTCGTTGAGCACGGTCACCTGCTGGCCTTCCAGCACCGTACTGATCACCTCGGCGGCGTTGGTGTCGATCCAGCCCTTGTCGACATTGGCGGCGGTGCGCACGACGCCGTTGGTCACCACGCCGGGGTAGGTGACGCCCAGGCTGCCGGTCCAGCCGAACTCACGGACCACGGCCGCCACCGTGGCCGCGACGGCATCCGGGGTGGCGGGCTGCGGGGTGTCCAGTTTGATCCGGTCACCGATGAGGGCACCGGTATCGAGGTCGACGATGCCTCCCTTGATACCGCTGCCGCCGACGTCGACGCCGAAGCCAGTATTGGGCGAATCGGTCATTGGAACGCTCCTCAGCAGGGTCCGGCGGGCAATCCGACATCACCCTAACGGGTTGTGGTGCGATGTACTCATGACTGATCCGCAGACGTTGCGCCTGGTGTCCGAGCAATTGGCCACGGAGGCGGCCACTTTCGTGCAGACCCGACGCGCCGAGGTGTTCGGTGCCGCTCCGGTGGCCGATGCGGTGCAGGCCAAGAGCACTCCGACGGACCCGGTGACCGTGGTGGACAAGGAGACCGAGCGGCTGCTGCGCGGCCGACTGGCCGAGTTGCGGCCCGGCGAGCCCATCCTGGGCGAGGAGGAGGGTGGCTCGGCGGTGGCCGAACCCGGCGTCCCGGTCTGGGTGATCGACCCGATCGACGGGACGGTGAACTTCGTCTACGGCATCGAGGCGTACGCGGTGTCGGTCGGAGTCCAGATCGACGGTGTTTCGGTGGCCGGTGCGGTGGCCCATGTGGCCACCGGCGAGATCTACTCGGCGGCGGTGGGGCACGGCGCGACGGTCACCGGCGCGGGTGGGCGGACCGAGCTTCGGTGCAACACCATCGACGATCTGTCGATGGCGCTGGTCGGCACCGGGTTCTCGTATTCGTCGGCGCATCGGGCCAGGCAGGCCGAGGTGCTGGCCGCGTTGCTGCCCGAGGTGCGCGATGTCCGGCGCATCGGGTCCTGCGCGTTGGATCTGTGCATGGTGGCGCGGGGACGGCTGGACGGCTATTTCGAGGACGGCGTGCACGTGTGGGACTGGGCGGCCGGCGCGCTGATCGCCGCCGAGGCCGGCGCCGTGGTCCGTCTGCCCGCCGAAGGGGGCTTGGCGCTGATGGCGGCCGCACCCGGTGTCGCCGGGGCGCTGGCCGACCGGATCTGAGCGCTCAGCAGGTGGCGCTGTGGATCTTGGTCAGCAGCGCCGCGTCGGCCGGTTGGGTGGCGTCGGGTCGAAGGCCGGCGAGCATCGCGTCGATATCGTCGCTGCGACTGAACTCGCTGAACTCGGTGCCGACCGCCAGGTCCACCGTGTCGTCGGTGCGGCCGTCCTGGAACAGCTCGGTGCACGGCGCGACGAGCCAGACCGCGGCCGCGGCTGCCCGGCCGGCTTCGCCGAACCGGATCTGACCCTGGCATTCGAGCCTGCTGTTGGCGTACACGGGGTCGTTGGCTGCGGTGGGCTGGGCGAACCCGAGGCCCTGCAGCGCCCCGGACACATCGGCGGCCTGGCCGGCCTGGCCGCTGGCGTTGAGGACCCGGACCTTGGTATCGGCCAGGCGAGCGGGCATCACCTCGGCCATCTCGGTGCGCGAGACCGGTTCGCCGAGTTGGGTCTGGGTGGCATCGGCGGCCGGGGGAGGCGCATTGCAGGCCACCGCTTCGGGCACGACTGTCGACTGGTTGAGCGCGACTACCCAGATCACGCCCGTCGCGAGAGCCAGCACCACGAACAGGCACAGCACCGGGATGACGTTGCGGCGACGGAACGGCCGGCCGTGCTTGTCGAACGCCGTGCCCTCGGTGATGGATGCGACCACCACTGCACCTTAGAGGTATGCCGCGAGGGGCGCTTCTACCAGGACGTTTACGTTGTGACATAAATCACAGTCAATCTGCAGCCAATCGGGGCACGAATCATTTGGCGTAGGCGTTCGACGCTGGTACAAAGCCTTGCTGCACGACGCTGCATGAATTAGGAGGGGATTGAATGGCCACCGACTACGACGCTCCACGGAGAACAGAGACCGATGACGTCTCGGAGGATTCGCTCGAAGAGCTCAAGGCGCGACGCAACGAGGCCCAGTCGGCCGTCGTCGACGTCGACGAATCGGAGTCCGCCGAATCGTTCGAACTGCCCGGCGCCGATCTTTCCGGCGAGGAACTTTCGGTGCGGGTCGTGCCGAAGCAGGCCGACGAGTTCACCTGTTCGAGCTGCTTCCTGGTGCACCACCGCAGCAGGTTGGCAAGCGAGAAGAACGGCGTGATGATCTGCACCGACTGCGCCGCCTAGCGCCGCACCACCGGCCCCGGTGATCCAGCAGTCAGCTGCGCAGGGCCGCCAGCACCCGGTCCGGGTGCCGGCAACTGACCAGCCAATAAGGGGTCGGATCATCGGGATCATCGAGCACTATCAGCACCATCGGGCCGACCCAGGCCCGGTGCAGCACATAGGCCGCTGGGTCCAGTTGGCGACCCAGGGCCGACGATTTGGCCGATCGGGGAACCTCGGCCGACCGGGCGATCAGGTTCACCGGCAGATGTGCCGGACCCGCCCACAACTCGACCGGCGCCTCGTCCGAGGTGCCGTTCTGGACGACCCGGACTTCCATCCGTCCCATCCACATCAGCGCCGCCGCCGCGACGGGGAGCAGCACCGCGTAGGGCACCCAGTCCGGCAGGGCGGCGACCCCCATGTTGACCTCGGCGGCGATCAGTGCGGCGAGGCCCAAGCCGGGCAGCCAGAACCACCACGGGACCCGGAGGCGTTCGCGGTAGCGCACGGTTTGGGCGATGGCGCGCGTGTCGGACACGTGCCCAAGAGTAATCTTTGCGCCCGTGCCCTCTTCTCTGGCGGTCGTGCGATTGGATCGCGACCTTCCGATGCCCAGCCGGGCTCACGATGGTGATGCCGGTGTCGACCTGTACAGCGCCGTGGATGTCGATCTCGAGCCGGGGCATCGCAGTCTGGTCCCCACCGGGATCGCGGTGGCCATTCCGCACGGGATGGTCGGTCTGATCCACCCGCGGTCGGGATTGGCTACGCGCGTGGGTCTTTCGATAGTGAACAGTCCAGGAACCGTCGACGCCGGGTACCGTGGTGAGATCAAGGTGGCGTTGATCAATCTCGATCCGCAGCAGCCGATAGCGGTGCGACGCGGTGATCGCATCGCACAGTTGTTGGTGCAGCGGGTCGAGCTTCCCGAGCTGGTCGAGGTCTCGTCATTCGACGAGGCCGGGCTGGCTGACACCTCCCGTGGCAGTGGTGGCCACGGCTCTTCAGGCGGACATGCGAGTTTGTGATGACAGATAACGACGACGACGATTTCGACGGCCCGTTCGACATCGAGGACTTCGACGACCCGGAGTCCGCGACGGTGGCGCGCCTGGACCTCGGTTCGGTGCTCATCCCACTGCCGGCCGCCGGTCAGGTGCAGGTGGAGCTCACCGACCAGGGTGTGCCCAGCTCGGTCTGGGTGGTGACCCCCAACGGCCGGTTCACCATCGCGGCGTACGCGGCGCCCAAGTCGGCAGGGTTGTGGCGTGAGGTGGCCACCGAACTGGCCGAGTCGCTGCGCAAGGATGGCGCCAAGGTGCGCATCGAGGACGGCAAGTGGGGCCGCGAGGTCGTCGGTGCCAGCACCTCGGTTCCGCAGGGCCAGCAGCCCGGAGTGGTGCGCTTCATCGGTGTCGACGGCTACCGGTGGATGATCCGCTGTGTCGTCAACGGGCTCCCGGAGAAGGTCGATGCGCTGGCCGTCGAAGCGCGAGAGGCATTGGCCGACACGGTCGTTCGCCGTGGTGACACCCCGTTGCCGGTGCGCACACCGCTGGCGGTCCAGCTGCCCGAGGCGATGGCTGCCCAGTTGCGTGCCGCGGCGGCCCAGCAGGCAGCGGCCCAGCAGGCACAAGCCCAGGCTCAGGGCCAGGGGCAGGTCCCGCCGGAACCGGCGGCACGGCGCAGTGCGCAGGGCACGGCCATGCAGCAGATGCGCAGCACCATCACCGGGGGCTAGAGCATGTTCAGGGCCGTCATGCACGCCGCACCCAGGCGTGCCGGGTCCGTACCGATCTCGTCGAGGGTCACCGTCTGCAGTGCCGCGCGCGGTGCTGCGGCGGCCCACTCGTAGCCGACCTGTCCGGGATGGATCGGATCATCGACAGCTGCCGCGATGCCCATCGGCGCCGTCAGCATCCGAAGTTCGTCGACCGTGGGCGCAACGAACCCGGCGGCCTCCTCCATCGCCTCGGGCAGCCCCGGCCACTGCCCGGTCCATGACCGGGCCAACTCCTCGGCCAACCAGGCCGGGCTCGATGCCCGCATCGCGCTGATCGTCGCCGTCAGGCCGTCGGTGCGCAGCTGATGTGCCGACGCGCGCGCGGCCAGTGCCGCCACGGCGTCCGCGGGGGCGCCGGACCAGGCCGGCAGCGCGGCGAGCACCGCGACGGTGCTGTCCGGGTGGGCCAGTGCCCAGTGCGCAGCGATGGCGGCGCCGATGGACACCCCGCCGACGGCGATCGGCCCGGCCGCTGCGGTGGCCTCGGTCAGTGCGGCCAGGTATCCGGCGATCAGTCGATGCGGGTCCGGCGCCGGGGTGAGCACCACCGCGCCCGCCGCGTGCAGCGGTGCGGCGAAAGCGCGGTAGGCGTAGTCATCGTCGGATCCGGTGCCGGCCATCAGGACGGTCGTGACGCCTGTCAAGTCGACGGTCATCATCCGATCGTGCCGCGCCGATGCCCGGCGTGGCGAATCGGAACCAACAGGTCTACGGTGGCGTTGGTCAGTATGCGGATCGAAGACGATTCGCGGTGAGGGAGAGGTCATGGCTACCGCCGAAGGGTATCTTCGCCGGCTTACCCGCCGGTTGACGGAAGACCCCGAGCAACGCGATGTCGAGGAACTCAGCGATGAGGCAGCCGGCACCGGCGCCCAGAAGGCCATCGACTGCGAGCGCGGCCAGGAAGTCACCATGGTCGGCACGCTGCGCAGCGTCGAGTGCAACGGCAAGGCCTGCGCCGGGGGCGTCAAGGCCGAGCTGTTCGACGGCACCGACGCGGTAATGCTGGTCTGGCTGGGTCAGCGGCGCATCCCCGGTATCGAGACCGGCCGGACACTGCGCGTGCACGGACGGATCGGCAAGCTCGACAACGGTGCGAAGGCGATCTACAACCCGCACTACGAGATCCAGAAGTGACGGGGGATACCTCCGAAGTCACCGCCGAGGAACCCGCCAAGAAGGGCGGGCAGGCGATCCTGGACCAGATGGGCGGCATCAGCGGCCTGATCTACTCCTCGCTGCCGGTCCTGGTGTTCGTGCCGGTGTCGACCAAGTTCGGCCTGATGCCCGCGATCTGGGCGGCACTCGGTGTGGCGGCGCTGGTCCTGGTGTGGCGGTTGATCCGGCGCGAGACGGTGCAACCTGCCGTCTCCGGTTTCATCGCAGTCGGGCTCAGCGCGCTGATCGCCTGGTGGCTCGGTGAGTCACGCGGCTACTTCGCCTACGGGATCTGGATGTCGCTGGTCTATGCCGCGGTGTTCACCGGGTCGATCGTGATCCGCCGACCGTTGGTCGGTTACGCCTGGAGCTGGTTCAGCGGTCACGGGAGGGATTGGCGCTCGGTGCGCCGGGCGGTGCTCGCCTTCGACGTGGCGACGTTCGCGTGGGCGATCGTGTTCACGTCACGGTTCGTCGTCCAGCGCCACCTCTACGACGCCGACGATGTCGGCATGCTCGGCGTGGCCAGGATCGCCATGGGGTGGCCGTTGACCGGTGTGGCGGCCGTCATCACCTGGTTCGCCATCCGCGCCGCGCAGAAGGCGCTGCAGGACTCAGCGCGCCTGCGGCCGCAGGAGTAGCTGGCGCAGATCGTCCTCGGCCTCGGTGGTCGACACGAACACCAACTCGTCGCCGCCCTCCAGCGGTTCGTCACCTTCGGGCACGATGACACGCTGGCCACGCAGGATGGTCACCAGTGACGCGTCCCGCGGCAGATTGAGCCGCTTGACGGCCTTACCGCCCCACGGGGTGTCGTCGGGCAGGGTGATCTCCACCAGGTTGGCCTGGCCCTTGCGGAAACTCAGCAGCCGCACCAGATCTCCCACCGCGACCGCCTCCTCGACCAGGGAGGCCAGCATGCGTGGGGTGGACACCGCCACGTCGACACCCCAGTTCTCGTCGAAGAGCCACTCGTTGCGTGGATCGTTGACCCGCGCCACCACCCGCGGCACCGCGAACTCGGTCTTGGCGAGCAGACTCAACACGACATTGGCCTTGTCGTCACCGGTGGCGGCGATCACCACGTCGAACTCCTCGAGCCGCACCGACTCCAGCAGACTCAGTTCGCAGGCATCGCCGAGGCGCCAGTGCGCCGCCGGGATGGCGTCGACGTCGATGTGTTCGGGATCACGCTCCAGCAGCGTGACCTCGTGGTTGGCGATGAGTTCACGGGCGATGGACCGGCCCACTGCGCCGGCTCCGGCGATGGCCACCTTCATGCGTCTTCCTCGCTGGGCGGTAGTGCCGAGATCGCCATGGCCTCGGCGATGTGGCCGGAGATGGCGGCGATGAAGACCTGGTCACCGGCCTGGATGATGGTCTTGGCGTCCGGGAGCAGGCCGCTGCCCATGCGCAGCAGGAACGCGACCCGACCGCCGGTGGTGGCCTCCAGCTCGGTCACCGGATGGCCCGCCCAGTCCTGATGCAGGGGCAGCTCGGCGACTCCGACATTGCCCGACGGGTCCCGCCATTTGGTGGTCTCGGACTCCCTGGTCAGCACGTTGAGCAGCCGGTCGGTCGTCCACGGCACCGTTGCCACGGTGGGGATGCCCAGACGTTCGTAGACCGCGGCGCGTTTGGCGTCGTAGATGCGCGCCACCACGCGCTCGACGCCGAAGGTCTCGCGTGCGACACGCGCGGAGATGATGTTGGAATTGTCGCCGGAGGAGACCGCGGCAAAGGCGCCGGCCTCCTGGATTCCCGCCCGTAGCAGCACATCCCGGTCGAATCCCATGCCGAGCACCCGCTCGCCGGTGAACTCGGGGGACAGCCGGTTGAACGCGGTGGAATCGCGATCGATCACGGCCACCTCGTGTCCGATCCTGGCCAGACCGTCAGCCAGCGAAGCGCCGACCCGGCCACATCCCATCACCACTACCCGCACTCTCGGTCCTCTCTGGCCGTCGTCCAGGAATACCGCCATATCCAACACACCAATCGACCGGCGCACCCGGAACGCTACAGCCAATCGCCGCTGCGCTTACTCTTGGCACTCGTGTCCAAGCTTTCGACCGCCGCCAGGCGGTTGGTCCTGGGAAGACCGTTCCGCAGCGACAAGCTGTCCCACACGCTGTTGCCCAAGCGGATCGCTCTGCCGGTGTTCGCCTCCGATGCGCTGTCCTCGGTCGCCTACGCGCCCGAGGAGATCTTCCTGGTGCTCTCGGTGGCCGGTTTGGCGGCGTACTCGTTCGCGCCGTGGATCGGTCTTGCCGTCGCGCTGGTGATGATGATCGTGATCGCCAGCTACCGGCAGAACGTCCATGCTTACCCGTCCGGTGGTGGCGACTACGAGGTGGTGACCACCAACCTGGGTGGCACCGCGGGATTGACGGTGGCCAGCGCGTTGCTGGTCGACTACGTCCTGACGGTGGCCGTCTCGATGTCGTCGGCAATGGCCAACATCGGGTCGGCGGTGCCGTTCATCAACCAGCACAAGGTGTTGTTCGCGGTGGTGGCGATCCTGCTGCTGGCTGCGCTGAACCTGCGCGGCATCCGGGAATCCGGCACCGCCTTCGCGATCCCCACCTATGCGTTCATGGTCGGCATCTTCATCATGCTGGGCTGGGGGCTGTTCCAGATCTACGTGCTGGGTCACGAGTTGCGTGCCGAGTCGGCGTCGTTCGACGTGCATTCCGAGCACGGCGATCTGATGGCGGTGGCCATGGTGTTCCTGGTGGCCCGGGCGTTCTCGTCCGGCTGCGCGGCGCTGACCGGTGTGGAGGCCATCAGCAACGGTGTCCCCGCCTTCCAGAAGCCGAAATCACGCAATGCGGCCTCGACGCTGCTGATGTTGGGTGCGGTCGCCACGACGCTGTTCATGGGGATCATCCTGTTGGCCAAGGAGACCGGGGTGAAGATCGCCGAGCACCCGGAGACCCAGTTGGTCGGTGCCCCGGCCGGATATCACCAGAAGACGCTGATCGCCCAGCTCGCCGATGCGGTGTTCCACGACTTCCCGGTCGGCCTGTACGCCATCGCCGGGGTGACCGCCCTGATCTTGGTGCTGGCGGCCAATACCGCGTTCAACGGTTTCCCGGTGCTCGGATCGATCCTGGCCCAGGACCGGTTCCTGCCCCGGCAGCTGCACACCCGCGGGGACCGGCTGGCGTTCTCCAACGGGATCCTGTTCCTTGCCTTCGCGGCCATCGCCTTCGTGGTGGCGTTCCAGGCCGAGGTCACCCACCTGATCCAGCTCTACATCGTCGGCGTCTTCGTCTCGTTCACGCTCAGCCAGATCGGCATGGTGCGGCACTGGACGCGGTACCTCAAGGTCGAGACCGATCCGGCCGTGCGACGGCACATGATGCGTTCCCGGGTGATCAACGCCGTCGGCTGCGTGTGCACCGGCACCGTGCTGGTGGTCGTCGTCATCACCAAGTTCATGGCCGGTGCGTGGATCGCCATCCTGGCCATGGGTTCGCTGTTCGTGCTGATGAAGATGATCCGCAGGCACTACGACACGGTGGCGCGCGAACTCGACGAGCAGGAAGCCGAACTCGAGGACGTGGTGCTGCCCAGCCGCAACCACGCCGTGGTGCTGGTGTCCAAGCTGCACCTGCCCACCCGCCGCGCACTCGCCTACGCCCGGGCCACCCGGCCGGATGTGCTGGAGGCCATCACCGTCAGCGTCGACGATGCCGAGACCCGCGAGCTGGTGCACACCTGGGAGGAGAGCGATGTCAGCACCCCGCTGAAGGTCATCGCCTCGCCGTATCGTGAAATCACCAGGCCGGTACTGGATTACGTCAAGCGAGTGACCCGCGAGTCACCGCGCACCGTCGTCACGGTGTTCATCCCCGAATATGTGGTCGGGCATTGGTGGGAACAGGTGTTGCACAACCAGAGCGCGTTGCGTCTGAAGGGGCGGCTGCTCTTCGAGCCGAACGTGATGGTGACTTCGGTACCCTGGCAGCTCAACTCGTCGGAGCGGCTCAAGACCATGCAACCGCAATCGGCCCCCGGCGATGCACGCAGAGGATTTTTGGATTGATCGAGCTGACGCTGACCACCGGGCCGGCGGCCAACGGGGGCAGCTGTGTCGCCCGCCACGACGGGCGCGTGGTGTTCGTGCGCTACGCACTGCCGGGCGAGGTGGTCCGGGTGCGTGTGGTGTCCGAGCGCGGATCCTATTGGCACGCTGATGTTGTCGAGGTCATCGAGGCTTCGCCCGATCGGATCGACCCGTTGTGCTCCATCGCGGGTGCGGAGGGCTCCGGGTGTTGTGATCTGGCGTTCGTGCAGCCCGCGGCCGCACGCCGGATCAAAGGCGATGTGGTGGCCAACCAGCTGAGCCGGCTCGGCGGCTTCGAATGGTCAGGGGAGGCCGAGGAAGTGGGATCGGTGGGCGCCACCGGTTGGCGCACCCGGGTCCGCTTGGATGTCTCGGACTCCGGTCGCGCCGGCTTCCACCGCTACCACAGCGACGAGTTGGCCGAATCGCTGAACTGTGCGCAGCTGCCCGCCGGGATGCTCGACGGGCTCGACGGATCACGTTGGCCACCAGGGGCGCAACTGCATATCGCCGTCGACGATCTGGGACGGCGCCATGTCGTGCAGGCCGGACCGCGAACCGGACGCAAGGCCGGCACCCAGGTGGTGGAGGGTGAGTACGAGGCCGTTCAGGAGATCGGTGGACGGCGGTGGCGCGTGCCGGTGACGGCGTTCTGGCAGGCGCACAAGGATGCTCCGCGCACCTACAGCGAGCTCATCGGCAGCGTCGCAGGTGCCCAGCCGGGCGGCACGGCGTGGGATCTGTACGGCGGCGCCGGGGTGTTCGCATCGGTGCTGGCCGACGCTGTGGGGGAGAGCGGCCGGGTGCTCACCGTCGACACCTCCCGAGGTGCGGCGCGGTCGGCGCGGGCGGCACTCGCGAATGCCCCGCAGGTATCGGTGGTGACCGACTCGGTGCGCCGGGTGGTGGCCGCGGAACGGTCCCGTCCCGATGTCGCGGTGCTGGATCCGCCGCGCTCGGGTGCCGGCCGTGAGGTCATCGATGCGCTGGCCGGCGTGCCGCGGGTCGTCCATATCGGTTGTGAGGCAGCATCATTCGCACGGGATATCGGTGAGTACCGTCGCCATGGCTACGCCGTGGAGACCTTGCGGGTGTTCGACTCGTTCCCGCTGACCCACCATGTCGAATGTGTGGCGGTGCTGACCCGCTGACTCAGGCTGCGCGGTGCACCGTGACCAGGTGGACGTCACGGGACAGAACGCGCAACCCGCCGGCGATCGGCGGTGCGGTCGAGCGGTAGACGGCCCCGGTCGGGGTGATGTGCTCGGCGACATGGCGCCCGCGCGGGTCGAAGTAGGTCCTGACGCGCCAACCGGGTGCCTCTTTGGTGTAATTGCAACGTTCGCAACTGCCGCGCCCGTTGCATGCGTCGGTGCGTCCGCCGCGCCGGTGTGGTTCGGCATGATCGATATGGCGAATCGGGGTATCGCAGAACGGTGTTCGACAGATCTGGTCGCGCAACCGGATGAACTGAGCCAGCCCGGCGGGAAATGCGCGCGTCCGCGATTCCATGGCCACCAGCGCACCCGTGGTCGGTGCCGCATAGAGCCTGCGCAACTCGACCAAGCCCTGCGCGTCGACCGCGTCGGCGATCAGCCTCCTGGCCACCTCCGCCGGAATCGGATCGTGATCCTGCACGGCCGCGGCAGCATCACCGGTGCCGATGAGTGCCTCATCGGAGAGCACCACGTTGACCGTCATCGGCACTGCCTCGGCGGCCGAGCGGCCGGTGATGCGTGCGTACATGGTGTCGGTCATGACCTGGCCGCGCGGCCGGCCGTCGGGGTGGGTATCGGCCTCGCGTTTGAGGCTGGCGTAGCAGGCGATGCCCTGGGTCAGTGGCATCAGCGCGGTCACGTAGACCATGTTGTCCGGCGCCGGGCGGGTCGAGACGGTGCTGTCCCGAGGTACCTTGCGCGCCCGCTCCACCACGGCGTGCGGATCGAGCCGGTAGGCGATCTTCTTTGCCTCGGCCCTGATGCGCTTGTTGCCGAGCCCGTCGAGCCGAGCGGGTTCGGAACACATCTCGCGGTCGAGCCGGCCTCGATCCTGGACGGTCAGGCACGCGGATTCGGCGACGATGATCGTGGCCCGCCACTCCGAGAGCACTCCGGCTTCCAGAGCTGCGAGGGTATAGGGCATCTCGTGGACGAGCGCCTTGCCCATACCCAGGTGCCGGTCACCGTTCGTGGTCGAATCGCGACGCGCCAGTGCGATCTCGGCGGCCAGGCCGCGCCCTCGCCGGGACGCGGGTATCCCGGCGGTTGCCTCGGCATCGCGTCGCGCCGTCGCCCACTGTGCTGCCGCGCGCGCCTGTGCGGCTGCGGCAGCGGACTTGAGGCGTTCGCAGCGCTCGATGACGTCTCGCAGCTCCGCCTGGGATGCCCCGGGATCGACGTCGAACAAACTTTCGAACATGCTCATGACGGTACGCCGGGGCTCTGACAACCTCGACAAACGCAGCGGTGAATTTCGCGTCAGCGGGTACTCGCCGCCTCGGGGTGAATGTTCATGACAAAGATCTCAGGCACGGCAGTCGCCTACGGCGGCTATGTGCTCTTCCTCGTCGGCTTCGTATCGCTGGGCCTGTTCGTCGCGGCACTGGCGGTCGGCAGCGATTACGCCATGGTGTGCGCCATCGTGTCGGTGGTGGCCTTTGCCGCGGCCGTCGTGGGGTTCAAAACGGGTGCGCGACGGTTCGGCGGTGTCTGGGCGAAACCGATCACCGACGCCGACCTGCGCGTATACGAGGCCCGATATCGCGATCGGCGACCCCGCGGCAACGTCCGGGCGCCGTCCCTTACCCGCCGGATAGTTGTATCGACTTGACGGATCATTGGGTTTTCCTAACAATTGCTTGTATGAGTCCGGTGAAACGGGGTGAAACGCTCCCGATCCACAATCGCATTCGCGTCCTGCGCGCGGAACGCGGTATGAGCCGGGCCGACCTGGCGGCCCTCATCGAGGTCAACCCGCAGACCGTCGGTGCGCTGGAGCGGGGCGATCACTACCCGAGCCTCGATCTCGCGTTCCGCATCTGCGATGTGTTCGACCTTCCGGTGGAAGCGGTGTTC
Source organism: Mycolicibacterium sp. 22603 (assembly GCA_052044345.1). Classification (GTDB taxonomy): domain Bacteria; phylum Actinomycetota; class Actinomycetes; order Mycobacteriales; family Mycobacteriaceae; genus Mycobacterium. The sequence goes on along the minus strand of JBQEMX010000003.1, from coordinate 151,017 downwards.
TCGCGGACGGAGTTCGCACCGTTGTCCGGCCAGGTCTACCGACGCGACAAGGGAGGCGATTGACGATGGCCGAGATCGATGTGATCGAGCGTTACCAGGATTTTCGGACGAGGCGGTTCCTGAAACAGGAACAGGTGTGGGAGCACTCGCTCCCCGGTTGGCGCAGCAGGGCACGCAGGCGGATTCTCGTGGGAATCCTCGCGGTGACGTTCGCGGCGATGTTCGGCGTCAGCGTGTTGTGCGCCTTCGGCGTAACCTGGGCGCCGCTGCTGTGGCTACCCGCGTGCGTGGTGTTCTTCCCGACCTGGATCGCCATGCAGATCGTGTCCAGTCGTCGCGGTGACGCACCGCAGGGCGCCCTCGACGAGTTCGAGATCGCCCAGCGCAACAGCGCCCGGTCGATCGGTCTCACCGTCACCCAGAACCTGGTGATGATTCCCGTGCTCTACCTCGTCTTCGGGTCGGTCATCACCGGAGGCGCCGACCCGAACATGGCCTACGCGGGCGGCTTGATGACCTTGACGACGTTGCTCATCGGGGGCTGCACTCCGGCGATGATCCTGGGCTGGACTCGCCGGGAACCCGAACCGGACGACGTGTAATAGGGTTTTCCCCGGTGTGCCGGGAAGTCTGGTCGGCGTTCGTATCGCGCTGACCAAGGGAGCTTCATGAACAACCGCAGACTTCTCGCCCGCGGCTCGTGGCCGGAGGCCAAACGGGTCTCGGAGATCCTGCGCAAGGAGACCGTCGGCGGCGTCATCCTTCTCATCGCCGCGGCAACCGCCATCATCTGGGCCAATTCGCCCTGGGCGGACAGCTATTTCGCCATGCGGGACTTCGAGATCGGTGCCGAACCGTTCGGTTTGCATCTGTATATCTCGATCGGGCACTGGGCTGCCGACGGGCTGCTGGCGATCTTCTTCTTCGTGGTGGGACTCGAACTCAAACGGGAGTTCGTCGCCGGCGACCTGCGCGACCCGGGCCGCGCAGCGCTGCCCATCGCCGCCGCCGTCGGTGGCATGGCGGTACCGGCGCTGATCTTTGCCGCCATCGCGTGGCGTGGAGGAGAGGGGGCCCTGCACGGCTGGGCGATCCCCACCGCGACCGATATCGCCTTCGCGGTCGCCGTCCTCGCGGTGATCTCGACCCATCTGCCCTCGGCGCTGCGGATGTTCCTGCTGACGTTGGCGGTGGTCGACGATCTGCTGGCCATCACGGTGATCGCGGTGTTCTACACCGACGACCTCGACATCGGCGCGCTCGCCGCGGCGTTCATCCCGCTGGCGTTGTTCGCGCTCTGTGTGCAACGGGGCATCAAGGCCTGGTGGATCCTGATCCCGCTGTCGGCCGCGACGTGGGTGCTGATGCACGAATCGGGTGTCCACGCGACCGTCGCCGGTGTGCTGCTCGGGTTCGCCGTGCCCGTACACCGATCGGTCACCCGTGGCGGCGACGACCTCGGCTCGGGTATGGCTGAATACTTCGAGAACAAGACTCGCCCGCTGTCGGCCGGTGTGGCCATTCCGGTGTTCGCCTTCTTCGCCGCGGGTGTGGCACTCGGCGGATTCAGCGGACTGGCCGAGGCGCTGACGAACCCGATCACCCTCGGCATCGTGGCCGGGCTGGTGTTGGGCAAACCGATCGGCATCTTCCTCACCACCTTCGCGCTGTCGAAGCTCACCCGCGCCGAATTGGACACTTCGCTGCGCTGGGTCGACGTCCTCGGGGTGTCGATGTTGGCGGGCATCGGGTTCACCGTGTCGTTGCTGATCGGTGATTTGGCTTACAGCGATGCGACACGCGAGGAGTTCGTGAAGGTCGGGGTGCTGACCGGTTCGCTCACCGCGGCCGTTCTCGCCGCGGTGCTGCTGGCCACCCGAAACGCCACCTATCGTCGAATTCAGGAAGCCGAGACCTACGACGAAGATCACGACGGAGTGCCCGACATCTACCAGCCTCGACAGGACTGACCCATGGTGCGTGGGTAAGCTGGCGGGATGCTTAAACAGATCCGCGGACCAGCAGATCTACAGCGCCTGTCGCAGTCCCAGCTCACCGAGCTGGCAGGCGAAATCCGTGAATTCCTGGTTCACAAGGTAGCTGCAACCGGCGGACATTTGGGCCCCAACCTCGGCGTCGTCGAGCTCACCCTGGCTCTGCACCGGGTGTTCGACTCGCCGCACGACCCGATCATCTTCGACACTGGGCATCAGTCCTACGTGCACAAGATCCTGACCGGTCGCGCCGACGACTTCGATCACCTGCGCATGAAGGACGGTCTGTCGGGCTACCCGTCGCGGGCCGAGAGTGAGCATGACTGGGTCGAGTCCAGCCACGCGAGCACCGCGCTGTCCTACGCCGACGGGCTGGCCAAGGCGTTCGAGCTTTCCGGGCATCGCAATCGGCACGTCGTCGCGGTCGTCGGCGACGGCGCGCTCACCGGAGGTATGTGCTGGGAGGCGTTGAACAACATCGCCGGGTCCGATCGCCCGGTGGTCATCGTCGTCAACGACAACGGGCGCAGCTACGCGCCGACCATCGGCGGACTGGCCGATCACCTGGCCGCACTGCAGCTGCAGCCCGGCTACGAGAAGTTCCTCGAACGCGGTCGCGATGTCGTGCGCGGAGTCCCCGTCATCGGCGAGATCTGCTATCAGTGCATGCACAGCGTCAAGGCCGGGCTCAAGGATGCGCTGCAGCCGCAAGCCATGTTCACCGATCTGGGCCTGAAGTATGTCGGCCCCATCGACGGCCATGACGAGCACGCCGTCGAGGCGGCGCTGCGGCACGCCCGCGGATTCAACGCGCCCGTCATCGTGCACGTCGTCACCCGCAAGGGCATGGGCTACGCGCCGGCCGAGGCCGATGTGGCCGAGCAGATGCATGCCTGTGGTGTCATCGATCCGCTGACCGGTCTGGCGACATCCGAGTCGGCTCCCGGCTGGACCGCAACGTTCTCCGACGAGCTCATCCGGATCGCCCGTCGCCGTCGCGATATCGTCGCGATCACCGCCGCCATGCCCGGTCCCACCGGGCTGAGCGCCTTCGGTCAGCAGTATCCCGATCGCCTTTTCGATGTCGGTATCGCCGAACAGCATGCGATGACCTCGGCCGCCGGGCTGGCCATGGGTGGAATGCACCCGGTCGTCGCGGTGTATTCGACATTCCTCAACCGCGCCTTCGATCAGATGATGATGGACGTCGCGTTGCACCAGCTGCCGGTGACGATCGTGCTCGACCGGGCCGGCGTGACCGGGCCGGACGGTGCCAGCCACAACGGCGTGTGGGACATGTCGATCCTGGGGATCGTGCCAGGGATGCGGGTGGCCGCCCCGCGCGATGCCGCCCGGCTGCGTGAGGAACTGGGTGAGGCGCTCGAGGTCAAGGACGGGCCGACGGCCATCCGGTTCCCCAAGGGTGCTGTCGGAGAAGATATTCCGGCGCTGGAGCGGCGCGACGGTGTCGACGTCCTTGCCAAGCCGGGACCGGGATTGACCGAGGATGTGCTGCTGATCGCCGTCGGGTCGTTCGCCCAGATGGGCCTGGCCACCGCGCAACGTCTGCAGCAGCAGGGGATAGGTGTCACCGTCGTCGATCCGCGGTGGGTGCTGCCCGTTCCCGAGGCGTTGCAGGCCATGGCCAAGGCACACAAGCTGGTGGTCACCGTCGAGGACAACGGTCTGCACGGTGGTATCGGTTCCTCGGTGTCGGCCGCGTTGCGGCACAACGAGATCGACGTGCCGTGCCGCGACGTCGGCGTGCCACAGGAATTCCAGGTGCACGCGTCGCGCGGTGAGATCCTCGCCGAGGTCGGTCTGACCGATCAGCACATCGCCCGACAGATCACGGGGTGGGTTGCCGCACTGGGGTCCGCGGTCGGGGACCGGGTCGACAACAGCGTCGACTAGCTGCAGTACAACCAGCGACGTTCCACTCAGTCTTCGTCGTCGGGTGCGGCCGCCAGTCGGCGTTGCCGAAGGACCCACGCCGCGATCGCCAGGACCAGTACCAGTGCGCCGAGCACTCCGGTCTGCACGATGGTCCTGGCGAACTCCGGGCCCTGGCCGACCAGCTTCGCCGCCTCCACCGACTGCACCACGATTTCTTTGATGCAGGCCAGGATTCCGACGATCAGAAACGGCTCGACGGCGATCTCGTGGGATCGCAGACTGGTTCGTACCGCATAGAGCAGTTCGACGAAGATGAAGATCAGCAGGACGCCGTCCAGCAGCTCCAGCATCACGTTGGAGGTCGGCGCGTCCAGCAGAGAGAACATGGTCTTGACCTGGGCGACCAGCAGGGCCACCGCTCCGGCGACCAGGATCACCGCGATACCCCAGTACACCGCGTCCTCGACGATGCTCAGGACGCGGTCGGCGAACCGCTGGCGGTCCTTCTCGTCGTGCGTTTCGTCTTTCTCGGCCATATGTCGGCTACCCCTCGGGCGGCGCGGTCAAGGCCTCGGTCAACACCGGCACCGTCAACTCCCGCTGCCACGGCCGCGCCCCGGCTCGGGTCAGGTAATCCTCGACCGCGGTCCGTACATCGGGCACCGGCTGCCAGTCCCAGCACAACCGGCGCACGGTGTCGGGGGTCAACAGATTCTCGGTGGGCACCGAGACCCGTTCGGAGAGTTCGGAAAGGGCGGCGCGCGCCGCCTCGAGGCGTTCGGCGGCCTCGGGCTTGCGCCGCGACCAGCGGGCCGGCGGCGGCGGACCGGTGATGGGCTCGGCACCCGTCGGCGGATCAGGGTCGGTGCGCGCCCTGGCCAGCGCGTCCAGCCACACCTGCGCACTGCGGCGCTGTCGACTGCCGCCGAAAACCGGCAAGGCGGTGAGCTTTTCGACGGTATCGGGGTCATTGGTGGCGGCGCTGACGATCGCGGCGTCGGGCAGGATGCGTCCTGGCGCGATATCGCGGCGCTGCGCGATGCGATCGCGGGTGACCCACAGCTCACGCACGGCGGCCAGCGCCCGCGGGTCGCGCACCTTGTGGATGCCCGATGTCCTACGCCAGCGGTCGCGCCGGGTGACCGTCGGTTCAGCGGTACGCAGATGCTCGAATTCCTGTGCCGCCCAATCGGATTTACCCTGCTCGTCCAAAACCGCCGCGAGCGCATCGCGCAGCTCCAGCAGCACTTCGACGTCCAGCGCCGCGTAGTTGAGCCAGTCCGCGGGCAGCGGACGTTTGGACCAGTCGGCCGCGCCGTGCCCCTTCACCAAGCCCAGGCCCAATAGCCTGCGCACCATCTCGGCGAGATTGACTCGCTCGAAACCGGCCAGTCGCGCACCCAATTCGGTGTCATACAGCCGCGGCGGAGTCATGCCCAATTCCGCCAGGCATGGCAGATCCTGGTCGGCGGCATGTAGCACCCACTCGTCGGTGCTCAGCACCTCGGCCAGCGGCGCCATGACCTTCAGCGCGTCGCCTCCGTGATTGACCGGGTCGATCAACACGATCCCCGACCCGGCGCGCTTGATCTGAATCAGGTAGGCACGGTTGGAGTACCGGAAGCCCGACGCGCGTTCGGCGTCGATCGCGAACGGCCCGGAGCCGGCGGCCAGCAGATCGGCCACCTTGACCATGTCACTGGGGTACAGCGCGACCGGCGGCACGCCTCCGGCAGGTGCCAGCAGGGGGGTCGCCTCGGGTTCGGGCGCGGCCCCGGAGTCCTCTGATTCGGTCATATCAGGCGCGGGTACGGGATCCCAAGCTCGTCACGCCGGCCGGTGGCAGACCGGCCGCATGCTCCAAGACCTCGCAGAACGCCTGCACGTGCGGGCCGAGCTCCAGGTCGGTGGCCGTCCACGAGGCGCGCAGTTCGAGCTGGTGGGCGCGTGGTGGGCCGGAGATGTCGCCGTAGCGCACCGACGTGGTGGCGGTGACGGTGCCGCCGAGCGCGGTGACCGCCTGGGCGTGCGCGGCCAGTGCGTCGGCCAGCCAACTCCACGCGACCTCTGGGAGCAGCGGATCGACGGCCTCGGTGGAATCCAGGTCGGCCTGGATGTAGGCGACCAAGCGCATGGTGCCGTCCCAGGCCTCGGCACCCTCGGGATCGTGCAGCAGGATCAGCCGGCCGAAGGCATCGCCGTCGGAACGCTCCGGCACGATCGCAGCCTCCGGATGGCGGACCTCGGCGCCCAGCGCGTAGCTGAACGGGGCCAATCGCTGAGGCGGGCGGATCGGACCCAGCTCGATCTCCGGCCGCACGGTTGCGGCATTCATCGCCGCAACTGCGGTCCGGAATTGAGCCGGTTCGACGGATGTCACAGTCAGCGACGCTAGCCCCAACTGCTCTCAGCCTTGCGCAGGCGCGCCGTCTTTCCGGCGCGTGGCAACATAGGTGCCGATGAGCACCCGTCGTGACCTGCCAGAGTCGCCATATCTGGCCGCCGCTACCGGCCGCACCCCCTCCCACACCCCGGTGTGGTTCATGCGGCAGGCCGGGCGTTCGCTGCCCGAATACCGTGCGCTGCGCGCCAACCACAAGATGCTGGAGGCCTGCTTCGACTCCGAGCTGGTCTGCGAGATCACCCTGCAGCCGGTACGCAGGCACAAGGTGGACGCCGCCATCCTGTTCTCCGACATCGTGGTGCCTCTGAAAGCATCCGGCGTCGCGCTGGACATCGTCCCCGACGTCGGGCCGGTGATCGAGCACCCGATCCGCACCCCGGCCGACGTGGCCGCGCTCAGACCCCTGGAGCGTGCGCAGGTCACCCCGGTCAGTGACGCGATATCGCTGCTGGTGGCGGCGCTGGGCGACGTCCCGCTGATCGGATTCGCCGGCGCCCCGTTCACGCTGGCGTCCTACCTGGTGGAGGGCGGGCCGAGCCGCAACCACGAGAAGACCAAGGCCATGATGCTCGGCGAGCCGCAGACCTGGCACGCCCTGATGACCTCGCTGACCGATCTCACGATCGGTTTCCTGGAGGCGCAGCTGGACGCCGGTGTCGACGCCATCCAGCTCTTCGACTCCTGGGCGGGCACGCTGTCGCTGGCCGATTACCGCGCCTACGTCCTGCCGCACAGCTCGCGGATCTTCGCGACGCTGGCGCCCCGCGGCGTGCCGATGACGCACTTCGGGGTCGGCACCGCCGAACTGCTCGGCGCCATGGGCGAGGCGGGCGCGACGATGGTCGGGGTGGACTGGCGGACCTCGCTCACCGCGGCGGCCCATCGGGTGGGTCCCGGAAAAGCGCTGCAGGGCAACCTCGATCCGGTGACGTTGTTCGCCGGCTGGCAGGCCGTCGAGCGCGCCGCGCGTGCCGTCGTCGAGGACGGGCGGGCCGCGGTGGCCGCGGGCGCGGCCGGACATGTCTTCAACCTCGGTCACGGTGTGCTGCCCGCCACCGATCCCGAGGTGGTGACCGACCTGGTCGCGTTGGTGCACTCGTTGTGACCACGTACTGCGTTGTCGGCGGCGGCATCTCGGGATTGGCTGCCGCCTATCGGCTGCGGGTCGCGGCGGGCCCGGATGCCGAGATAACGCTCTTCGACCCCGCCGATCGGCTCGGTGGGGTGCTGCGCACCGAACAGGTCGGCGGCATGACGATGGATCTGGGCGCCGAGGCGTTCATCACCCGCAGGCCCGAGGTCCCCGCGCTGCTCGCCGAGCTGGGACTGACCGACCGTCAGGTCGCCAGCGCCGGTGCGCGACCGCTGATCTACAGCCAGGGCAGGCTGCACCCGCTGCCCACCGGCACCCTGCAGGGCGTGCCCGCGCACGCCGAATCGGTGGCCGGATTGGTCGATGACGCGACCGTCGCACGGATAGCCGACGAACCCCGCCGACCGCTGAACTGGCGCCCCGGCGCGGACCCCTCGGTGGCCGAGCTGATCGGGGATCGCTTCGGCGCCCAGGTCGTTACCCGGTCCGTCGAACCGCTGTTGACCGGGGTCTATGCCGGGTCGGCCGCCACCATCGGTGTGCGTGCGGCGTTCCCGGCGCTGGCGACCGCGCTGGACCGCGGTGCCCGCAGCCTCACCGAGGCGGTGCGTACCGCCCTGCCGCCGCCGCAGCCGGGCCCGGTCTTCGGTGCGCTCGACGGTGGGTACACGGTGCTGGTCGACGAGCTGGCCCGCCGCGCGGGAGTGCGCTGGGCGCAGGTCGGCATCGAACGGGTGACGCGGTCCCCCCGCGGCTGGGACCTGGTCGATGACGAGAGCGGGCACTGGTCGGCCGATGCGGTCGTGCTGGCCGTCCCCGCGCCCCGGCTGGCCCGCCTGATCGACCACGTCGCACCGCGCAGCGCGGCGATCGCACGCGGCATCCCGGTGGCCTCGACCGCGTTGGTGGCGCTCGCCCTGCCCGGCGGGACACCGCTGCCCGACCAATCGGGCGTCCTGGTCGCCAGCGGCGAGGCGTTGCACACCAAGGCCATCACCCTGACCTCCCGTAAGTGGGGCAGACGCGGCAATGTCGAGCTGGTGCGGTTGTCCTACGGGCGGTTCGGCGACGGCCTTGCCCGCAGCGTCGGTGATGACGAGCTGTTGAACTATTCGCTCGCCGATCTGCAACAGGTGTTCGGGATCAGCACCGACCCTGTCGATTTCCGGGTGCAGCGCTGGATCGAGGCCATGCCGCAGTACGGACCCGGCCACGCCGATCAGGTCGCCGAGTTGCGCGCCGGCCTACCACCGACGTTGGCCGTTGCCGGTGCCTACCTCGACGGCATCGGCGTGCCCGCATGTGTGGGGTCCGGCACGAAAGCGGCGGCGCGGTTGGTGGCAGGATAGCCATATGGCCAAGCTCGATTACGACTCGCTCAACTCGATGACCCGGTACATGATGCTCTCGGTGTTCGCCGTCCAACCGGAGGCGCTCGATGCCGACCGCAGCGCCGTCATCGACGAGACCGCGACCTTCCTCAAGCAGCAGGAAGAGGGCGATGTCGTGGTCCGAGGCGTCTATGACGTCTCCGGTTTCCGGGCCGACGCCGACTACATGATCTGGACCCACGCCGAGCGGGTCGAGGATCTGCAGGCCACCTACAAGGCCTTCCGGCGTACCACTCTGGGGTTGGCCAGCGATCCGGTGTGGAGTGTGGTCGCCCTGCACCGGCCCGCCGAGTTCAACAAGAGCCACGTACCGGCGTTCATCGCCGGTGAGGATCCCGGCGACTACATCTGCGTGTATCCCTTTGTGCGGTCGCTGGATTGGTACCTGTTGCCCGACGACGAGCGCCGCAAGATGCTCGTCGAGCACGGTATGGCGGGCCGGGAGTACCCGGACGTGCGCGCCAACACCGTGCCGGCTTTCGCCCTCGGCGACTACGAGTGGATCCTGGCCTTCGAGGGGCCGGATCTGGCCCGCATCGTCGAGCTCATGTGGAAGCTGCGCTACACCGATGCCCGGCGCCACGTCCGCGAGGAGACGCCGTTCTTCACCGGTCCGCGGGTGGGTGTCGAGCAGCTGCTGACCGCGCTGCCGTGAACCCGGCTGCCGACCGGATGCGCGTCGGCAGCATTGTTTGCTAGCGTTTGACGATGCCGACTGTCGCCCGGGTGGCGGGCGGGGCTGCGGCCACCACCATCGCGTTCTCCGTGTGGCTGCTCACCGGGTGGGGGCCGGCCGATCTGCGGGTGGCGATCGAAGATCTCTGGTTCATCGTGCTCTCGGTCTTTGTCACCGGTTGCTGTGTGTATGCGGCATGGCGAGCCCAGGGCCGGCAGCGGGTGGTGTGGAGTTGCGTCAGCGTCGGGATGGTCGGTTACACCCTCGGCTCGGTGATCTGGGCGTACTACGAGGTGTGGCAGGTGGCGTCCCCCTTCCCCTCGATCGCTGACATCGCCTATCTGGTGCTCCCGATCTTCGTCTGCATAGGTTTGCTCGCAGTGCCCAATGCGGCGTCCGGGTACACCCACGGGAGATTGGCGCTCGACGGTGTCATCGTGGCTGTCGCGTTCTTCCAGATCGGCTGGTGGACCGTGGTGGACACGATCCTGGCGGGCGACGGGGCCGACCGATTCCTGCTGGGGATTGCGCTGGCATATCCGATGCTGGATCTCGGCGTGCTGACGGTGGCGGTGCTGGTCCTGGCCCGTGCGCCCGCCGGTCGGCGTCAGTGGCTCGCCCTGCTGACCGGCGGTATGACGCTGATGGCCGTCGGGGATGGCATCTTCGTCTTCACCAACACCCATGACAGCGATTCGTGGGTGCCCTTCTCCAGTATCGGGTGGGCGCTGGGGCTGTTGCTGATCGCGCTGGCGGCCCTGGCCTCGCATAAGCAGGCCGGCACGAGGGCCGATACCGATCAGCCGATCACCCGCGGCGCGATGTGGTTGCCCTACATCCCGATCGTGCTGGCGCTGGCCGCGGCGGCGGTGCACTTTGCCGGATCACCCGGCGTGCCGCCGGCACTGTTGATCTCGGTACTGCTCATCATCCTGGTGCTGGTGCGGCAGTTCATCGTGGTGGGGGAGAACAGCCGGCTGCTGGAAACGGTGGCCGCCCAGGCCATGCGCGACCCACTGACGGGGCTGGCCAACCGCGCCCTGCTGCAGGACCGGCTGACACATGCGATGGCGCTGCACGAGCGTGACGACGAGGCGGTCACGGTGCTGTCGATGGACCTCGACGACTTCAAGCTCGTCAACGACGGGCTGGGCCATCCGGCCGGTGATTCGCTGCTGATCCAGGCCGCGGAGCGCATCGTCACCTGCACCAGGCCCGGCGATACCGTCGCACGCATGGGCGGCGACGAATTCGTCGTGCTGATGGAGGGGGACGAGGCAGCCGCGCGACTGGTGGCCCATCGCGTGGTGGCCGCGTTCGCCGAGCCGTTCATGGTGGACGGATACGAGTTGCGGCTCTGTCCCAGCGCGGGGTTGGCGGTCGCGAATTCCGAGGGCCCCCGGTTGTCGGCCGATGATCTGCTGAAGCGGGCCGATCTGGCGATGTATGCCGCCAAGCGGGGCCGCATCACCGGGGTGCACAGCTATTCCGATGAGGATGTGCCCGCCGGCTTGGTGGATTCGGCGCAGTTGCGTCGGGGGGCGGCCGACAGTGCCCATGACAGCGCCATCGCGTTCCAGATGCTGGGCCAACTGCGCCATGCCATCGACAACTTCGAGCTCACGCTGGTCTACCAGCCCAAGTTCGATCTCGTCGACGCGTCGATCATCGGGGTCGAGGCGCTGGTCCGCTGGCCGCATCCCGACCGCGGGCTGCTGGGGCCCGACCAGTTCTTGCAACTGGTCCGCGACCACGGGTTGATGCGCCCCATCAACGAACTGGTTCTCGAGCAGGCGCTCGGGCAGGTGGCCATCTGGCGGGACCTGGGCTTTCTGGTCCCGGTCGCGGTCAACATCTTCGCGCCGTCGCTGGCGGACTTCGGACTGCCGGATCGCATCCAGCGGGCGCTGCGGACACGCGATCTCCCGTGCGAGAGCCTGACCGTCGAGATCACCGAGGATCTGCTGCTGGACAACCGGGAGTTGGCCGCCACGGCGATCGACCAATTGCGTGCCAGCGGCGTCCGGGTGGCCATCGACGATTTCGGTAGCGGCTATTCGGCCCTGTCGTACCTGCGGGACCTGCGCATCGACGAACTGAAGCTGGACAAGGGGTTCGTCACCACCATCACCGAGGATCGCCGTGCCGGCGCCATCGTGCGGGCGGTGATCGACCTGGCCCGTGAACTCGGGCTGAGCACCGTGGCCGAGGGCGTAGAGAACGCCGAAACCGCTGTGCTGTTGCGGGAGTACGGCTGTCAGGTGGGACAGGGGTACTACTTCAGCGAGCCGTTACCGCCGGCGGAGCTGCTGGCGCTGCTCAGGACCCGGCGGCGGGAACCAGACGCAGCGATATGGAGTTGATGCAGTACCGCTGATCGGTGGGCGTGGGGTAGCCCTCGCCCTCGAAGACATGCCCGAGATGGCTGTGGCAGTTGGCGCAGATGACCTCGATGCGGGTCATGCCCAGCGAGTCGTCGCGCTTGAGGATCACCGCGTCGGAATCGGCGGGATCGTAGAAAGACGGCCACCCGCAGTGGGATTCGAACTTCTCGGTGCTGCGGAACAGTTCCGCCCCGCAGGCCCGGCACTCGTACACACCGGCTGTCTTGGTGTCGGTGTACTCGCCGGTGAACGGCCGCTCGGTACCCGCACGCCGCAGCACCTGGAATTCGGCGGGGTTGAGCTTCTCGCGCCATTGGTCGTCGGTGAGCTCGATCTTGGGACCCGGGGTCGTCATGATTTCACGCTAGCGCGCCGATCGGCATCCGTCATCCACGGCGGATCGATACCGGAATCCAGCCTGCCGTCGGCCTTGGCGTCCAGGTAACGGAAGTACAGCACGCAGAACACGACGATCAACAGCAGCGACCAGCCGTAGGTGATCTTCATGTATTCCAGGAAGCGCCCGGTGGTCGGCCAGTGGGCCAACAGCCAGCGGTCCATCGTCATGAATCCGTACACCGCAAGCCAAGCCGGCCAGTTGTGCAGCACCGAGTTGCGCAGCACCACCGTCATCAGGAACGGGAACAGCATGGTCGAGTAGTAGCCCTGGCCCAGCGAGAGCACCAGGAACGACGCGGTCAGCAGCACGCCGGAGGACGTCAGCAGCCAGAACAGGGGGTCGCGTTCGCGGTAGTACTTGTAGAGCAGGTACAGGCTGCCGGCGGCCAGCAGCAGGAACAGCACGCGCAGCGACATGATCAACCACATCGGCAGGCCGTAGTAGATGCCGTTGCCCAGGATCGAGGAGTTGAAGTAGTCGCGGGTCTCCATGATGTAGGGCAGGGTCCGGTGCACGAAGCTCATCGGGTCCGACACCAGCGGCCAGGCGGCGGCGTTGAAGACCAGCGGGACACCGAAAGCCGTGATCAAGGTGTAGAACTGGCGATTGAGCACCGGTAGTAGCAGCAGCGGCGCCAGGGATGGTTTGACCACCAGCGTCAGCCCGATCGCGGCACCGGCCAACAGTTCGGCGGTGCGCCCGCCCTTGAGCAGGAACCGGAAGAACAGCACCGCACCCAGCAGCATGCAACCGTTGATGTTGGTGAAAACCAGTGTGTTCGTGACAGATTCGGTGCAGAACATGGCCAGCAGCAAGGCGGGTGCGGCCACCGAGGACAACGTGTAGTTGAACATCCGCAGCAGCAGGTATGCCGCGATCAGGAACGCGATCACATTGAAGGTGATGTACCAGTAGCGGGCGGCGTCGACGGGCAGGTAGCCGAACGGCGCGAGCAACAGCGTTCCGCCGGGTGGGTACAGGTAATGCGGGTCGACGTGGTCGAAGTTCTCGTTGTAGATGTCCCAGCCCATTTTGAAGTTGATGACGGCCCGGTAGACGGGCCCGAAGTCATCGGTGATGTAGCCGTTGGTGCCCAAGACATAGCTGCGGTGGATGACCGAGAGGATGGCGATGGGCCACAGAACCGACCGCAGGATCGTTGCCGTCGACGGCGGTGTGGTGCGGGGACGGAACGCGTTCAGGACGGACTGCTGGAACGACACCTGCGCAATTTACACCGGGCGTCCTGATGGTCCACTCAGGCAGGGCAGAACGTGTCGGTCTCGGGCAGCGTGCCCTTTTCCAGATAGCCGATCACCGGGGGCAGCGCGCACGGCGAGTAGATGCTGGCGCCGTGTCCGATGCCCTGGAAGATCACCCGTTTGCTGTTGGAGCCGGCGTTGATGATGGTGGCCGCGACCGCGGCGACGCCTTCGTTGCCCATGATGGGATCGTTCTGCACACCGAGCAGCAGGGTGGGGATCTTCAGATCCTTGGGGTCCTCGCCCGCCGATCCGCTGGGCCAGCTCAGGCAGTTCACCATGCGCAGCGCGCCGACGGTGCCGAACTGGGGGTAGGTGCGGTTCCAGGCGACGACGAGTTCGCGGACGCGGTCGGGGGTGGGCCGGTTGAGCGCGTCGCTGCAGCTGTTGACGAACTGGCCGTCGGTCTGGCGCAGATCCTCGGCCTGGGCGATCAGATCGGTCATGGCGGCGGTGTCACCGGCGCGGGCGGCGGCGATGGCGCCGCCGAGCGCATTGGTCGCGGCCACCCGGTCACCCCGGGGAAAGGCCAGTGCCGTGGTGATGGCGTCGGCGACCGCGGCTTCGGAGGCGCCGTTGGGCCCCCGTCCTGCGCGGGCGGCCTTGAGCAGCGCGTCGACCTCGGCCTTGGGGTCCGGGCCCAGCGGGCAGTTGATGGCGGTGCACTGCGCGGCGAAGGCGTCCAGCGCGGCCTGCTGGCCCTTGACCTTCTGCTCGGCGGCGGCCTCGGCACCGATCGCCAGCGGCAGGGGGGAGTCCAGCACCAGGCGGGAGACCTTCTCCGGGTGCGAACCGGCGTAGGCCAGTGCCACCTGGGCGCCGTTGCCGATCCCGAGCAGGGCGATGGTCGGCACGTCCCAGGTACTGCGCAGCCGTTCGATGTCCTCGGCGGCGTGGGCATTGTCGTAGGCCGAGTCGCCGGGGGCGATGGTGTCGGTGCACGTCGTGGTGGCGGTCTGGGCGATCGCACCGAGTTTGGCCACCGGGTCGTCCCCGGCTTCGAATTGCGTCTGGTCGATCATCTCCTGGCGGTCGAACAGGTCGCGGCAGTCGATGGCCTTGGACAGCCCCATGCCGCGGCGGTCGACCGCGACGACGGGGTTGGTCTTGAGGATGTCGGTGCCCGACCTGGACAGCCAGACCGGAAGTTGGGTCGATGACGGGAGGTCGCTGCCGGTGGTGAAGACCAACGGTCCGGCGTCGGTCGGGGTGGCGGTGGTGCGCGCCCGCACCACGCCGATCGGGATCGTCCCGTTGGCCCCCTTGATCGGATCGAGGTCGGCGTCGTAGGTGGCGCATTCGAGGGCGACACCGGATACCGGCGGCACGGCGGCGTCACGGAAAGTCTGTGCGGTGCAATCCGACCAGTTCAACGCCCGGTCGTTGTCGGCGCTCGGTGCTTCCCATGCCGGTGGTCCGGAGACGGTGGGGGTGGGTTCCGGAGCGCCCTGCGGGCCGGCGCCCTCGTCGGTGGCGTATTGCGGATTGGCGGCCAGCAGGGGTGCACATGAGGTCAGCAATACGGCGACCGCGGATACCCCGAGTGCCCTCATCGCCGGACGGACTCCACGAGTCGCCGCGCTCCTGCCCGCCGTAACCATGCCGACCACAGTAGCGATCACGCACGCCGGATCAGTCGCGGCTGTAGCGCGTGTACAGATAACCCTCGTCATCGGTGAGCGTGTGCCGTCGGCGCATCCGGGTGATCGCCTCGTCGTGGCCGTCGGTGATGCGCTTGGCCGAGCCGCCCACCAGGGTCGGTGCGATGGTCAGGCACAGTTCGTCGAGCAATCCCGCCGAGATGAGCGCGCCGAGAAGGCTGGGACCGCCCTCGGTGAGCACCCGCGGCAGGCCGAGCCCGGCCAGCGTGTCCAGGGTGGTGGCCAGGTCGACGGCACCGGGATCACCCGGGGCGGAGCAGTCGTACACCTGCGCCAGCCCGGCGAACTGGGTGCGCGCCTCCTCGGCGGACTCTTGGGTGGTCAGGATCAGCGGCGGCACCTCGGTCTGGGTGAAGACCGGCAGCGTGTGGTCCAACTGTGCCGTGCGGGTGACCATGGCGATCGGCGGCACCTCGGCCTGGCCGCGGGCGGTCCGCGCCTGGCGTTCGGCCGCACCCAGCTGTGCGCCGGAATAGCCTTCGACGCGCACCGTGCCCGCGCCGACGAGCACCACGTCGGCGAGTTCGCGCATCACGCGGTAGAGGGCACGGTCCCCGGCGCCGCCCAGGATGCCGGATTTCCCGTCGGCGGTCGCCGCTCCGTCGAGACTGGTGATGAAATTGGCCCGCACCCAGCAGGAATCGAGCTGCTCCGGGTAGGAGTAGAGCTCGGACGGGTCCGCGCCGGCCCCGTCGACCGGGCCCAGCGTTGTGAAATCCGTCCCAGCGGCGCTATCCGACATGGGGTTCATTGCAGCACGTCGATAAGGTGCACGACATGCAAAGCGGCGTCGGGGTCGATGGTTTGGTGGATCGGCACCCCAAGGTGACGCCGGAACAGCTGGTCGCGCGGCTGGTGCCGCCGCCGACGTTCGCCGATGTCAGCTTCGACACCTACCGTCCCGATCCCGCCGAGCCGTCGCAGGCCGCGGCGGTCGAGCGGTGCCGGGACTTCTGTGAACAGGCGCTGCAGCGGCGGGCCGGCAAGAAGAAGCTGTTCGGTAAGCGGGAGGTGCTGCCGGGTGTCGGGGTGTACCTCGACGGCGGGTTCGGTGTCGGCAAGACCCACCTGCTGGCCTCCACCTACTACGCCCTGACCAACGCCGATGTGGCGCCGACGGCGTTCGCGACGTTCGGCGAGCTCACCCAGTTGGCCGGGGTGTTCGGTTTCACCGAGTGCATCGAGCTGCTCAGCCAGTACATCGTGATCTGCATCGACGAGTTCGAGCTCGACGATCCCGGCAACACCACGCTGATCTCGCGGCTGCTCTCGGCTCTGGTCGAGCGTGGGGTGTCGATCGCCGCCACCTCCAACACGCTGCCCGAGCAGCTGGGTGAGGGTCGGTTCGCCGCACAGGATTTCCTGCGTGAGATCAACACGCTGGCCGCGATCTTCACCACGGTGCGGGTGGAGGGTCCCGACTACCGGCACCGCGGCCTACCGCCGGCGCCGGAGCCGCTGTCCGATGACGAGGTGCGTGCCCGCGCCGTCGGGGTCGACGGTGCGACGCTGGACGACTTCGACGCGCTGTGCGCGCACCTGGCGACCATGCATCCCTCGCGCTATCACGCGTTGATCGACGGGGTCCGCGAGGTGTTCATCACCGGGGTGCACCCGATCACCGACCAGAGTGTGGCGTTGCGGCTGGTGGCACTGACCGACCGGCTGTACGACGCCGGCGTCCCGATCCTGGCCTCGGGGACGAAGCTGGACACGATTTTCAGCGACGAGATGGTGGCCGGCGGCTTCCGCAAGAAGTACCTGCGGGCCACCTCGCGGTTGTTGGCACTCACGGCCGCGGCGCAGTCGGGCTGAGTCTCCGCACCATCACGTAGTCGTTCTCGAGGTTGTTCCCGAGCCGGAACGTCTTGGTCCCGGCGATCTCGAAACGCGATTTCGCGTAGAACCGTTGGGCACGGGCGTTGTCCTGGTTGACCCCGAGCCACACGCATGCCGCGCCGAGGTCGGCGCAGTGTCCCAGGGCGTGTGTCATCAGCGCGGCGGCGACGCCGCGGCCATGGGCTTCGGGTGCGGTGTACATCTTGGACAGTTCGACGGTCGGCCGGACCGGGACGGCGCGTTGCACGTCGGGGTCGTCGGGCTCACCGCGAATCAACATGGTGTAGCCGAGGATCCGTTGTCCGTCGCACGCGACGAGCACGATGCGATCCGGGTCGAGCAGATAATCCCGGAAGGCCTGTGGTGAGAGGTGGGTCGCGATGAACGCGGCCACATCGGCGGGATCGGACTCGGCCGGGCAGGCCAACGGGAACGTGGCGGCCGCGACCGCGGCCAGCTCGTCGACATCCGCGGCCGTGGCGGCCCGGATCACGGCAGGGGAGAACCGGGCTGCCAGATGTTCCACTGCGCCAAATGGGTTCCGGTCTGCGGGTTGATCATCACCACGTTGGTGACCAGCGCGCGGTAAACGTCCCAGTAGACGCCGCCGGAGACGGTTGCCCCGGGCGGGGCGTTCAGCAGCGCCTTCTCCAGCGCGTCGGGGGCATCGGTGTGCTTGGCGGCGTAGGCGTCGGCGTACGGGGTGACACCGCTGAACGTGGTGGCGATTGACAGCTTGAAGGGGTTGGGCGCGGAGATGACGTGCACGGTGATGCCGGCGCGCCAGGGGCCGCCCTGTGCCCGCCAGCGCGGGGAGCCGTTCCAGCCCCAGCCGGGCGGGACGGGGACCGGGAGCACGTCGTGGACGGTGACGTCGGCGACGAAGTCGTCGTACTGCACGCGCAATGTCTGACCGAGGTCGCCGATCGGCGTCTCGGCCGCGGCGGCGGGCGGGGCGACACCGACCGCCACCAAGGTCATGGCGGCGACAAGGATCGACAACAAGCGCGGCATACAAACCCTCCCTTTGCTGCCTCGCATGATGGCACATGCCAGGCGGCGGCTCGGAGGTTCGGCCGTTTAGGCCACCCAGGGGCCGTGTCCGCCGATGGATTCGATGCGGATCCGGGTCAGGTATCCGTCGGGGGCATCGGCGGGCGGGAAGTGTTCGTCGGAGCCGAGCATGGCGACGGCGAGATCCTTGAGGACGTCCAGGCCGCCTTCGACGACGCGCGCGGTCCCGGTGACCGACAGGTACTCACGTTGCTGGCCGGGCTTGGGGGGAGCCAGGATGGTGGCGGTGACCCGGCCGTCGCGTCGGACGTTGCGCACTTTGCGATAGGTGTCGCTCAGGTGGGCCGAGACGAGTTCGTCGCCCTCGGGGGTGGACTGCAGCGCGACCCAGACGACGGTGGCCTGCGGGCTGCCGTCGGGGTTGATGGTGACCAGCGTGGCATCGGCGCCCGCACCGATGAGTTCACGGGCGGCTGCGTTGAGTTCCATGTCGCAGTTCTACAGTTCGTCGTCGGATTTCATTCCCTGCATCGCCGACAGCAGGTCGACCAGGGTCGTGGTGAGCCGGTCTCTGTCGAGGCCCAGGCCGTGCAGGGGGCCGTCGCCGGCCTCGGATTCCAGCAGCGCGAGCAACATGTGCTCGGTGCCGATGTAGTTGTGGCCCAGGCGAAGTGCTTCGCGGAAGGTCAGCTCCAGAACTTTCTTCGCAGCGCCGTTGAAGGGCACCAGGTCCAATGTCTGACCGGTCGCGGCGGGCAGCGTGATCGCCGCGCGCAGCTGGTCGGGTTCGATGCCCTGGGCCCGCAGCAGCGCGATCGCCAGCGAGTCGGTATCGACCAGCAGGCCCAAGATCAGGTGCTCCGGGGTGATCTCGGTGTTCTCGGCATCGCGGGCCGCGTTCTGGCTGAAGACGACCGCGGCGCGGGCTCGTGGGGTGAACCGCGCGAAACCCTGCTCCGGGTCGATGGCGTCGCCCTTGGGGACGAACCGTTTCTGGGCGGCTTGTTTGGTGACGCCCATGCTGGCGCCGATGTCGGTCCAGGAGGCCCCGGAGCGTCGGGCCTGATCGACGAAGTGGCCTACGAGGTGGTCGGCGACCTCGCCGAGGTGTTCGGCGGCCAAGACGGCGTCGGTGAGTTGTTCCAGGGCGTCGGTGTGGACGGATTTGATGGAGCGGATCAGGTCATCGAGGCTGACGGAAGTGCTCATGCGTCAACCGTAGGTTGACGGACGACTGTCGTCAACCCTGGGTTGACGCTAAGGCTGTGGGTAGCCGCGTCGCACGGTGCGGTCGAGAATGCCCAGTGTCGCCCGTAAGGCGGATTCCGGGATCACCGGGAAGATGCCGGCCTCGCGCCATTTGTCGTCGATGGCCGACCAGTCGTAGAACGACGTCACGACGGTTCCGTTGTCGGTGGGCTCCAGGCGGTAGCCGTAGACGTGGCCGATCTGCGGCTTGATCTGGCCGAGGATGGTCCACGCGATCAGCCGGTCCTGCTCGTAGTCGACGATGTCGACGGTCACGTCGTACTTGCCCATCGGGAAGTCGTTGAGCGCCTCCCGATCCATGTGCACCACGAACCGGTCGCCGACCTGTCGGGCCGGTTCGCCGGTCGCATCCTGCAGCATGCCGGAGGCGTCGATGGCCACGTGGCCGTGCGGATCGGTCAGTACGGCGAAGATGTCGGCGGCCGGGGCGGCGATGGTGCGGTGGACTTCCATGCGGTCGCTCACGGGGACACTCCTTGCTGGCGGATGGGTTTGCGGGCGATCAGATACCCCTGCGGTGTCGATTCGACACCGTCGTCGTCGGGGTCCCGGACCAGGTGGGCGTACACCGGCAGGCCGACGGTGGCCAGGGATTCGGCGACGGCGTCGGGGCGACGGCGTTCGAAGACCAGATCGACGGATTCGCCGAACGCCTCGGTCAGGTGGCGTGGCCGATCGCCGACCTGGAAGGCCAACAGGGCAACGCCGCCGGGGACCAATACGCGGTCGAACTCGGCGAATACCCCGGCCAGGGCCTCGTCGGGCACGTGGATGATCGAATACCACGCGCACACTCCGCCGACGCTCTCGTCGGGCAACGGCAGCGCGGTCATCGAGCCGACGGTGAAATCGATACTGGGGCACGCTCGGCGCGCCTGGTCGATCATGTTGGGCGACAGGTCGATTCCCGACACGGCGGCGCCGAACTCCTGCAGGATCGCAGTGGCCGCGCCGGTCCCACAGCCGACGTCGACG
This sequence comes from Mycolicibacterium sp. 22603, assembly GCA_052044345.1. Taxonomy (GTDB): domain Bacteria; phylum Actinomycetota; class Actinomycetes; order Mycobacteriales; family Mycobacteriaceae; genus Mycobacterium. The sequence goes on along the minus strand of JBQEMX010000003.1, from coordinate 130,759 downwards.
ACGGGCCGCCCCGCCGGCACCGAATCGGCGAACGCCCGCAGCATCGCGCGGTCGACCGGCTTGTCGTCGAGGTGGTCGGCGAAGGCGTCGGCATAACCGGCGGCCGTGCGGTCATATCCGGCTCGGGTGCGCTCCAGGAACGAGATGTCAACCATCCCTACCGAGGTTACTGTCGCAGTATGCGTATCGCGGTGTTGTGCATCGGAATCGTCCTGGCGGCCTTCGGCACCCTGTTCGCCCTGCAGGGTTTCGGCGCCGTCGGAGGCAGTCCGATGAGTAACACCACCACCTGGTCGGTGCTCGGTCCGCTGATCGCGTTGATCGGGGTGGGCATCGCCGGTTACGCCTGGCGGCTCAAGCCGTGACGCCGAGGCCGCTTTGGCCCGTGCGCGGCGGGCGTGTAACCTGGCCGACGTGAACATCGGTGTATGCGTCGCCTATTGGCGCTTTATCAAGGCTCCGGGCGGAGCCGATAAAGCGTTGTTCTGACCGCGCATCCACCCGGAGCCCAGGCAGTGACCACCACGGTCGCTGCCTTTCGTCATTACGAGGGCGCCGAAAACTCACGCAGGTGCCCGTAGCAGGAAAGGCACCCCATGAATCTGGCGCAGATCGCCACCGCACCCGCGACGTCGGACCGGCGGATCCGCAGTTTCAGCGAGATCCCCAGCCCGCACGACGTGCTCACGGAGTTCCCGCTGGGCGCGCGGCGGGCCGAGCGGGTGGCGCGTGACCGCGAGGAGATCGCCGACATATTGGCCGGTCGCGACGACCGCCTGCTCGTGGTGGTCGGCCCGTGCTCGGTGCACGATCCCGAGGCCGCGCTCGAGTACGCCGGCCGGCTGGCCACGGTGGCCGAGGAGCTCGCCGACCGGCTCAAGATCGTCATGCGGGTGTATTTCGAGAAGCCCCGCACCACGATCGGCTGGAAGGGCCTGATCAACGACCCGGGCATGGACAACACCTTCGACGTCACCCGGGGGCTGCGGATCGCCCGCCAGTTGCTGCTCGACGTCATCGACATCGGTCTGCCGGTCGGGTGCGAGTTCCTCGAGCCCACCAGCCCCCAGTACATCGCCGACGCCGTCGCCTGGGGTGCCATCGGCGCCCGCACCACCGAATCGCAGGTGCACCGTCAGTTGGCCTCGGGTCTGTCCATGCCGGTCGGCTTCAAGAACGGCACCGACGGCAATATCCAGGTCGCCGTCGACGGGGTCAATGCCGCTGCGGCCCAACATGTCTTCTTCGGGATGGATGACATGGGCCGGGGCGCCTTGGTCAACACCGCGGGCAACGAGGACTGCCACGTGATCCTGCGCGGTGGCACCGGGGGACCCAACTACGATGCGACCGCGATCCATGCGGTGGCCGACAAGCTGGTGGCCGCGGGTCTGCCGGGTCGGGTCGTGATCGACTGCAGCCACGCCAATTCCGGCAAGGATCACATCCGGCAGGCGGTCGTGGCCACCGAGGTGGCGCAGCTGGTGCGCGACGGACTGCCGGTCAGCGGTGTCATGTTGGAGAGCTTCCTGGTGGCCGGCGCCCAGTCGCCGGATGCCAAGCCGCTGACCTACGGCCAGTCGGTCACCGACAAGTGCATGGATTGGGCCACAACAGATCTGGTGTNCGCGCCGCTGACCTGCTAGCCCTGCTCGTCGAGCAGGGCCAGCAGGGTCTGCGTGGTCTTCCAGTTCCGGATCGTCATCTGCTTGTACTCGGCGGTGGTGGTGATCTTGCTCAACCTGCTCTTGGTCCGTTCGGCGCCCAGCCGCGCGAAGTACACCACCCCGGTGCCCGGCCAGGCCTGGTCGACCCCGTCGCGCAGCGTGACGATATCCATCACGCGCGACGCGGTCAGGGGCGCCTTGAGGAAGATGGCGTCGGAATGGAACGTGTCGGGGTCGGCGCCGAAACCCTTGGGCGCCTTGGTGACCACGTTGCGCAGCTGGCGGTGTGAGCGGACGACCACGACCAGCGGAACGCCGAACGCCTTCTCCAGGGTGCCCTCGATGGTGCTCTCCAGGTCCGCGGGATCGTCGTCGGTGTCGAACAGCACGTTGCCCGACTGGATGTAGGTGCGCACGTTGTCGTAGCCGTGCTCGTCGAGGGTGGCGCGCAGATCCTTCATCGCGATGATGTTCTTGCCGCCGACGTTGATTCCGCGCAGCAGCGCGACGTAGCGGGCCATCAGCCGAACTCGATGTTGCTGCGGTGCATCGCCCCGAAGCTACTAGCATTCCGCTCATGGCAAAGGTCGAACTTTCCCGCGAGCTGTCGATCGACCCGCAGACGGCATGGGACCGCGTGTCGAGCCTCGACGAACTAGGGGATTGGCTGGTCCTGCACGAGGGCTGGCGCAGTGATGTCCCCGACGAACTGTCCGCAGGCACGACGCTGATCGGGGTGGCCGGCGCGAAGGGTATGCGCAACAGGGTCACCTGGACGGTGCGCAAGCTCGACGCTCCGCGGCTGCTGGAGGTCACCGGCAAGGGGGTCGGCGGGACCAAGTACGGGCTGAAGATGGCGGTGAAGCCGACCGCGTCGGGGTGCGCGTTCACGGTCACCCTCGACCTGGGCGGGCCGCCGCTGTTCGGTCCGATCGGTGCGGTCGCGGCACGCACCGTCAAGGGCGATATCGAGCGGTCGGTCGACAAGTTCGAGTCGCTGTACGCCTGAAGCATCTAAGCTCGCCCTCGTGTGGGGGAGACGCGCCGCGGGGTTGCTGGTTGGGCTGGTCTGTGTGCTGACACCGGTGCCGATGGCCGCCGCCGAGGCGCCGGTGGCGCATATCGACTTCGGCGGGCTGAGCCGCACCTATCAGGTGCATGTGCCGCCGGGGACGCCGAAGGGGCTGGTGCTCAGCCTGCACGCCGGCGGGCAGACCGGCGCGCAGCACGCCGCGCTGACCGACTTCGATCCGGTGGCCGATCAGCACGGTTATGTCGTGGTCTATCCCGACGGGATCGACTTCAGCTGGGCCGACGGGCGCGGCGCCTCGGTGCCCGACCGCACCGGTGTCGACGATGTCGGATTCCTGGTGACGCTGGTGCAGCGGCTTTCGGCCGACTACGGGATACCGCCGGGCCGGGTGTTCGCCACCGGGTTGTCGGCGGGCGGTTTCATGGCGAACCGGTTGGCGTGTGAGCGTGCCGACGTGTTCGCCGCCATCGCCACCGTCGGTGCGTCCCTCGGGACCAATGTCGGATGCCATCCGTCGCGCCCGGTGTCGGTGCTGACCACCCACGGCACGCTGGACCCGATCGTGCCAATCGGCGGCGGACCGATGATGGGCCGCGGCGGGGCGAGCACCGTCCTGGCGGCCACCGCGCTGGTCGACAGCTGGCGACACCTCGACGCCTGCGATCCCGATCCGTTGATCGAACCGCAGCCCGGCGTCGATGCCCAGTTCGTCGAACGGGTCAGTTATCGCTGCGCGGAGGGTTCGGCGGTGGTCTACATGCGGGTCGACGGCGGCGGGCACACCTGGCCCGGGGCGCCGGAGATCTTGCCGGCCAACCAGGTGGGCCCGGCGATCCGCTCGTTCAGCGCCTCCGAGGCCGCCGCGGTGTTCTTCGACGAACACGGGCGCTGACTTCCGCTGACCCACCGTTCGAACATATGATCGAACGGTGGGTGAGATGCAGGCCATCGGGTACGGCGGGCAGCCCACGCGTGAGGTGTTCCGTCGGGTCGATCCGCCGCAGACCGTGCTGGTGGATCTGGCCGCGCTGTTCCCGCGCCAGCCGCACTGCCGGTGGGGCCGCCAGCACCCGCTGGGGCTGCAGATGCACAAGGTCGTCGAGGCGCAGCTGACCTGCTGGGGGTTGTGCGAACAGGGTGCGTGGTGGGGGCTGGTCACCTACCCGGTGCGCTTCGGGGCACGGGAACGGCCGGTGACGCATTGGGTTCCGGCCTGGATGCTCACCCTGGGCTGACGGTGGTGGGTGAGATGCTGCGTGCGTGGCAGACAACGCGGTCGACGACGTCGTGAAGGACCGGGCGGTGCAGTACAACATCGCCCTGACGGTCCTTGCGGTGCTGACCGCGGTGGTGGCGCTGTGGACCAATCTGACCGGCGGCGGCTGGGAGCTCGGGCTGCGGATCGCGACCGTCGTGCTGGCCACCGCCACGGCCGTCACCGGCTTGTTCAAGTTCCGCAACGAGCGTGCCTACAAGGCGCAGCAGGAGGGTCAGAAGGCGGACCTGGAGCAGGCATTGCGCGCCGAGTCGCGGCGGACCTCGCTGCTGATCAACGGCGCGATGCTGGGCACCGCCGACAAACTGCGCCGGTTCGCGGCCATGGACCAGGCCGCCCGGGATCGCGAGATCAGCGGGTTCCGGTCGTCCATCGTCAGCAAGGTGTGCGACCTCATGCAAAGCGATGCGCCGCGCGCCGCGTACTTCCGGGTGCAGCACCGCCCCGGCGGTTCCCGGGTGATGACGTGTGGGTCCTATGTCGACTCGATCAACCGCGAGGATTCGTTCACCAGCGAATTCGTCGAGGGCGCCGGTGGCGATCAGGGCGTGTGGACGCTGATCGACCATGGCGACGTCGAGAGCAGCAATGACACCGACGCGCGCATCCCGGAAACCTGGGATGTCAGCAGGGGGCGTGTCTACAAATCGTTCGTGTCGGTGGCGGTGCGTGCCGACGTGGCCTTCGGGATGCTGACGGCCAACACGTTGGAGAAGGACGGGTTCACCGCGTCCGATATCGCCTCGATCAAGATCCTGGCGCACCTGCTGGCCGCGGCCGAGGCGACGGGGCGGCCGCGATGACGCGGGGGACGAGTTCGCTCACGTTGTCGGATGTCGCCGCTAGGCTGACGGCATGTCGAGGAAGGGAGTGCAGACCATGGCTCGTGCCGTGCAGTTCCACGACGATGACATGAAACGAGCCTGGGAAGAGGCGATCGTGGCCGAGCGGGAGGCCGAGTTGCATCCCGAGCGCACCGCCGAGCGTCGGCGCCGGCTGATCCGCTGGGTACAGGCGCGCGATCTCGCGGCGTCGGTCGCGTAGCGGTTCGGGCGCAATCGGGCATGCCCGAGCCCCCGGGTGGTGATGATCCCACCGGCTATATGGCCGATGCCGGGTCGCCCACCGAGCTGGCCGGCGTGGCCGATGCCGACACGCAGTCGGCGTTCGCCTGGGGGCTGGATGAGGAACCCGAGCAGCCGGCACCACGCACGCTGAGCCCGGGGGTGATCACCGCGGGTGCCGTGGGGGCGGCCGTGGTCGTGATCGCCGCGTCGTCCGCCGTCGCGGTATGGGCATTGCGCGATGAGCCGGTGAGCCCGCCGGCGCCCCGGCCGGATCTGCTCAACGGGGTGTATCACGTTGAATACCAACCGGACCGGGCCACGACGTCGGGTACCGACCGCCCGGTCAGCTGGGGTGTGCAGGGTGCGCCGACCCAGGATTGGCTGACGCTGACCACCACGTGTACCGAGGCCACCTGTATCGCCCGCGGGGAGGTGCTCGGCCCCGATCGGCAGCGGATGGCCGGAGCGCGGACGCTGTCGTTCCAGCTGACCGGTGGGACGTGGCNCGCCGGCCCGGGTGAAGTCCACCTGTCGCTACGCCGACGGGTCGATCGCCGGTGAATCGTGGACGACGGTGACCTTGGGGTTCACGCCGCGTCCCGACGGCACGTTCACCGGTGCGCTCACCACGGTAGTCGACACCAATGAGTGCGGCGATCAGGGGAACACCGTGGTGACGCCGTTGACGGCGGTCCGGGTGGGGGATGCGGTGTGAACTGCGCAGGTGCAAGGTCAGGGCTCCATGTGCGTAGGCAAGCACCGAAATTGGATAAACCCAAGTTCGTTTGCGGAACCCTGACCCGCACTCAACGAGGACTATCCGATTGGATGCGTCCTCGCAGATGAATATACCCAATCGTGGCCCAGATCACACGTCGAGGGTTTTGCTCCGAGAGTTTGCCGGTCGACCGGTCGGGCGTGCGTCTCGGCGGCTGCCATTGATGAGTGCCGTGAAAACCGCCCTTGCCGCTGTCGTGCTGTCGACGGTGGCGCTGACGGCCTGCGGAACGACAAGCGGAGTCCACGGTGGGGCAGCGATGACCGACGTCGAACGCAGCGATCCGGAAGCCACCTTGCGGACGAGGCCATCGTTCGAGGATGCGCAACAGCAATTCCGAGCGGCCGTCCAGGACTGGGCCGCACAGATCGCGTCGATGTCACCGGGTTTGACCTGGCGGGTGAAAGAGGACAGCTGGGGAGGATGCACCGGCGAGTACGCCGACACACCCGGAGTCCACGCCTATATCTATGTCGTCTTCGGTGGCCCGATCCCCGATGCGGCGTGGCCGTCGGCGCTCGACGTGGTGCGGCGGGGCGCCGCGCAGCTCGGCGCCACCGACGTGACGACGGCCGTCGACCGGCCAGGGGATCACGACGTGATCTTCTCCGGCAACGACGGCATCACAGTCGAATTCGGAACCAAGGCCGCTGGGGTGTTGTCGGCGAAGTCAGACTGCCGGCTGTGGAAGGTGGATACGCCGGGTGCGTAGTCCTCGATCAGCTACGCCGCTCCGATAGTCACCGACATGCCTGCGCGGGCGCAGTCGAGCAGAGCGCCCAGGTTAGGACGATGCTCCCGCGTCGATGTTCCAGACGCCTTGTCACTGACGACCTACGCGCCAAATGCGCCCTGCCGGAGAGCATCGACTTGCTGGTCGAGTGACCCGCCTCCGCCAACTCTAAGTGAGGACTAGGACTGTAGCGGTGCGTAGGGTTGACGTAGTCGCTTGCGCGCCTCGATGGTCTCAGAAATCCTCGTTACCCATCAGTATGAGAAAAGTCCTTCTGAAACAGCTTTTGCGAGGTCGTGGACAGCGATCTGTTGGCGCTTAAGTTATCAGCCCGGGTCTCTTCTCAGAACTTTAGTTCTGAGATTGCGTATGAGCTTGGGTCGGTAGGGTTAGCGTTGGCGCAAACCACGTGGCTGCGCGGCGTGTGTGCGCGGACGACTATGGAGGGCAAGGATGCCGAACCGGCGAGCAGTCGCATCTCAACTATCTGAGGAACTTCTGACGGACTTTGAGCTCAGCCGTATCGGCCCCGCAGAGCTCGTGAGGAAGTCGAGCCGACTCGCTCGCCTGCTAGACGACGACGATGCGATGGGATGGCTTTCCATTGAGATTTCGGGGTTCGATCCACACCGGACGGAGAGCGGGCTGACCTCCAACGCATGGTCTGCGGCAGTTCGGTCACAGCGCGTCTTTGTTGACGACGACGGGCAGAAGAAGGCGAGAACCCCATCGGTCGGCCAATTGGCAGCGATGGTTGAATCGGCGAAGATCCGCTTGGCCGCATCGTCCGACGCCCCGATCAGTGTCACCTCGGCTAATCCGTATCAAACTGTAGGTAGTCCAACGGGTAATGCCCGTGAACGGGGAATGGTTCAGGGGCAGATCTCCAACAATCAAGCTTTGCTCGACAGAGTCCTCGGGGCTATTCATGAATACGTGTCGGAACGGCATGTCGAACTCCGCTTCGGAGATGCCGTCGAGAGCTCGTTCACACGTGTGCGGGAACACGCCGATGGTGCCCTCGTTGGGCTGGTTCCCGAGGCGGCCAGCAAGCTTTCAGCTGCATTCGAACTGGTTGCTTCGGATAACCCCGAGCACTGGAGTGATGCAGCTGCATACTGCCGGAAGCTAATAATTGCGATCGCCGACAAACTTGTTCCCCCCGGCACACCGCTGAACGGCGGTCGAGCTAATGGTGCGGAGAACTACGTGAACCGATTGGTTCATTGGGTGCAGGAGCAGCAGCAGAGCGGTACACGGCAGGACGTTATTGTGTCTGACCTGCAATTTTATGGGACTAGGATTGATGCCTTTGTAGACGCAGGAAACAAGGGCGCTCACGCCGCCGTTACGCGAGAGGACGCAGACCGATTCATTGTCGGTACCTACATCCTTCTTTCCGACATTGTGATGCTGGCACCAGACGGAATGCTTAGGCCCGCAGATGTACCACTGTCCGGCTCCTATACGGAGGATTCGTCGACCTTAACGGAACAAGGAGCAGTTCTGGCGCAGGAATCGGGTGAACCGGCGGATGGCAAGAGCCCCACACCGGCATAACTCAAACGCTGCTTTTGCGGCGGTGCAACGGGTCGAGTAACACATGACCGTGAGCAGGTAGCGAATTGCTCGCAATCGTCGCGAACGTATTTCACGCGATCACCGATGACGCCAAATTAGCGCATGGCCCCCATGGTCGGAATGAGCTCCGCCTATGATATCTCGCTTGTTATTGATGGCTATTGCTTCAGTGCTATGTCCGCCCACGAACGGCAGTAAATAAGTTTCTCCGCCCGATAATCTAAGCCACGGCTGAAAGGACCCGTCATGCCAGACAATTCCCACGACGTCACCTAACTCGTTTATGTCTTTGGGGTACCAGCCATTCGCCGTTCCCAGTTCAACCCAAGAGCCGTCTTGATCGGATATTAATGCCGTATCGCCGACGTACCCCAGAGCGGTACCATCATTATTCAACGAAACTGGGTGCACATTGTCCATCGCGTCACCAAGGTAACGCCAGTTATCTTTTTCGAGGTCCCAGATTATTGCGCGCACGTCAGAAGGGCCAAAAGATCCAAGCACCAGAACCTTGCCTTCATCATTGATATCGACCGCACGAGTTCCAAATTTCGCTATCGGTTCGCTAAGTACAAACGGCAAGTGTGCTTCATGGAAAACGGCCGCGCGCATATTAAGGCCACTCTGAGTGCACACCGATCCTGCTACGTAACCTCGCGTATTGGTAGCAGATGCGGTACTTCGACTAGCGTCGATTTGAGCAATTGATGGCCCAACCAGATCGAATACTCGCAGCATTTCTCCGCTGAGCAGGCCTGCTCCATCGTATGGGTGTCTCACATTGACAGCAATTGGTCCGTCATTGCTAATGGAAACTGCCGCGCCCTGGAATCCGAGGCTGTGGACAACGCCTTCTTGAAGGACCCAGGGAACGCTCGTTTTCCATGGAGTTGTTCTTTCCAAGCGCCCAGTCCCAACTACCTGGGCGGCGTCATTAATGTCGGTGGCAGCCAGTGTGTCGAAATCGAGCCCAGTAATCTCTTCGATGTCGTAGCCGGCAGATGCGTCTGGGAATACTAGCGGAAATCTGCAGGTAGACGGTACCTCAGTGATAGGGCCGAGGGTTTGAGTAGTTGCAAACGTGGCGTTCTGCATCCGCGCATTCGAAAAGTCAAGACTAATCTTGGCCATGGACTCTAGCAAGAACTTATTCTGATCAAAACCGTCAAGGATTACTGGAATATTTTTCGGTCCTGCGCCAGGATTATCACTCATCTGAATTAGACCGAGTCCATCCGAACGAAAGGAAAGTACGACACAATCCGGACTTACTGTACCGTGGCTTTCTCGTGACTTCGAGGCGAAGGAGTTAAGCGACTGCATGTGAGATCTAATCAAGCCGCCATCATCTGGCTTGCGAATGGCTAGTTGACACAGCGCTCGCCTCGCCGCGTTGGAGATGGAATTAGTTTGCCCGGTCACTATCGCAACCGGACTATTACCGATTTTTATTTCTCGCATTGTGGTTGCTAGATCAGCGCTGACAGGATAGATGGTCCGGCCAAAGCAATCTTCAAAGTTCGATACTATGTATACTCGCGCCACTCGATCTTCAAAACCTGCTAACGTGAATGTGTGGCCGAAGCGCTTACGGTTGCGTCTACGGACCTCGTTGAGTAGTCGTGTTCCCTCGGTCTCGAGGATCGCCGCAATGTTTGCCATTGACGATCCAGACGTGGAGTCAAGCCACGATCCAATGATGGCGGAAAGGTCAACACCTCCCCAGGCCCCTATTCCGGTATATGTTACAAAACCCGAAAAAGTCTGATACTGAAGAACGACAGTTTTGGCTGACTCGTCTCGAATTATTGTTCCATCAGTCGCATTGGTCAGACGGAAATCGGCAGACTGATAGATGGCGGCGGGCGTCAAAAGCGTTATGTTTAATGTCATCGCTCGACCTTCTTAGTAGCGCACTATGTTAAAGCGCTTCCTTGCATATCCAAACTGGCACATCACTAGATTGGTTGTCTGCGTGCGGTCGCGATCGCGATCCCGAGCTGGCGCGTTTGCAGCTGGAGTGTCGTGCCGGGTCACTAAAGCAGTATGCGGAATCGAGAACGTTTGTCGTCCACGACACGTTCATCACGCGGGAGGCGACGCTGCATTGGCTACTTGGTAGTCGAACGCCGTGCTGACTCGTGAGATAAACATGCAGGTCATCAGCATGATGTGCGGCTTCAATTACCGGCGGCTCGATTACGGCGCACTTCGGCTCACGCTGTGCGGTACTGTCGCTGCAACTCTTGAGGAAATCGCAACGGTGGTTCTGACAGGATGCTCTGTGCCCTGTTCGCCGCGCCGCGGAGTTGCTGGGCGCCTTGGGCCTGCGGAGCGTTCGGTTACTGCGCCTTCCATATCCAGCCGGGCAGGGCCTGGAGTAGGCGTGCGCGGTCGGGTTCGAGCGCGCCTTTCGCGCGAAAGACGCGCTGAGTGTTGACCCACTTGCCAAGTTTGAAATCGTCGACGGTGTAGGACTGCGGGACTCGGGCATTGCCGTGTTGATCGACATACTGCAGGAGTCGGGCGAACGCCCTCTCCCATTGAGCGGTGCGAGCGTCCCAGGCCCAGCCAGGTAGTGCGTCGAGACGGCGTTCGCGTTCCGGTTCGATGGTGCCCTTGTTGCGTTTATGGCGTTGCACGGTGACCCAGGACCCGAGTCTGTAGCCGTCTACAACATGCGATTGCGGCACAAGCGAATCCCCGTGATGCTCGATGTAGTTCCGCAGTCGACGCAGTCCTTTCTCCCAGGCAGCGTCGTAATTCATCGCTCTCCAGGTCCAACCCGGTAGGTCTTCGAGGCGCTGGCGGCGGTCTGGGTCGAGGGAGCCCTTGGAGTTCCTGCTGCGTTGGAGGCCGACCCAGTTGCCAAGGTTGAACCCGTCGTCCACGTAGGACTGCGGGACACAGGCATCTCCGTGTGTGTCGACGTAGGCCAGCAGTCGTTCAAAACCCTCTTCCCATTGAGCGTTCAAAGGCTTCCAGGCCCACCCCGGAAGGCCTTCCAGTTGATCGGAGCGTTCGTTGTTGAGTTTCCCCTTTGCATGTCTGTCGCGCTGCACGTTGACCCACTGGCCGAGCCGGAACCCATCGACGTTGTAGTCCAAAGGAACACGGGCGTCGCCATAACTGTCGACGTAGTCCAGAAGTTGGCGGAGCCCTTCGTTCCATCGCTCGGTACGAGCATCCCAAGTCCAGCCCGGGAGCGTCTGGAGCTGACCCTGACGGTCGATGTCGAGTTTGCCGCTGGAGTAGTTGTTGCGTTGGACGTTGATCCACACCCCGAGTCGATAGCCATCTTGTATCCAGGAGCGTGGGACCCGCGCATGACCGTGGCGGTCGACGTACTGGAGAAGCCGGCGGAACCCTTTCTCCCAGTCGTCGGCTCGGGCGTCCCAGGTCCAGCCGGGCAGGGCCTGGAGTCGGCCTTCGCGGTCAACATCAAGAATGCGTTTGGCATGGCTCCTGCGTTGCACAGTGACCCACTGTCCAAGTCGGTAGCCCTCGACTCTGTAAGACTGCGGGACTCGGGCGTTGCCGTGTTGATCGACATACTGCAGCAGTCGGCAATAACCCTCATCCCAGTCGTCGGCTCGGGCGTCCCAGGTCCAGCCGGGCAGAGCCAGGAGGCGATGTTCACGGACTGCAGGAAGGATGCCTTCGGTGTACCTGGTGCGCTGCTCCTGCACCCATCCGCCAAGTTTGAAACTCTCGATGGTGTAGGACTGCGAGACTCGGGCGTTGCCGTGTTGATCGACGTACTGCAGGAGTCGGCTGAAGCCCTCCTCCCACTGAGCCGCCCGGGCTTCCCAAGCCCAGCCAGGCAGTTCCTGGAGTCGGCGTTTGCGGTCCGCCGTAAGGGTGCCATCGGTGTACTTGGTACGTTGCTCGCCAACCCACCCGCCCAGCCGGTAGCCATCGACGGTATGGGACTGCGGGACGCGAGCATGACCATGGCGCTCAACAAACCGTTCCAGCATCCCGAACCAGTACTCCCAGGAGGAACTGGTCTGTTCGACTAAGCGGATATTGAAGGCGGTGGCGAAGTCAGTGCCCACTTCGGTTGAAACATTTAGGTGGACCTTGTCCGGAATCCGGGCGCGCCCGCCCTTACGCCCGAGTTCTCGGCGGAAGTTGTCTATCTGCTCCGCCAGTTCCTCGTCGTGGGCGCGAAGGGCCTTGATGACGCGCCACACCGACTTGAAGGAGGAGTCGTTGAGAGCGGTAGCCGGGTCCGTCTCGGTGTCGATGAACACTGGGATGACGATGGTGCCAATGGTCTTGTCGTCGGCCAGTCGGATCGCCCGCCCGACAGCCTGAACGATGTCTACCTCACTGCCGCGCGGGTCGATGAAAGCCACTCCATCGAGGGTCGGAACATCAACGCCTTCGCTGAGGCAGCGGGCGTTGGTCAGTACACCGCGCTCGCCCTCGTCGAGTTGCCGCAGCCGTTGAAGCAGCACATGGCGCTCCCCGGCGGTCATCTCGCCGGATGCAGAACCCGTCCACAGCGGTCCCGACGGGCGCTGGCGCGCGGGCATCCACGCGAGGACGTCGGGCAGTTCGGTGGCAAATCGCTTCGCGCGCAGTACACGGGAATGGAAGCTGATTACCCGGTGAAGGTCGTACTTACGCATCGCCTTCGCCAGCCCGATCTGACTCGCCAGCGTCCGGGCATCGGTGGTCTTTTCGCCGCGTCTTACCAGGACACCTGTCTCTGCCCATTCGTGGTAGGTCGTGTCGTCGACACCCACGACGGCGACCTGGTAGTCGGTGAGCCGTCCCCGAGCGATGGCTTCACCGAAGCTCAGCCGATGGAATACCTTCCCGAACTTGGCGGGGTCATCCATCGAGGCGATTTCCATCTCGGATTCCTGCGCTGACTTGATGACTCGCCCGGTGTAGTAACGCGGCGTTGCCGTCATGAACAGCCGTCGCCGCGCCTTGATCGCGTCGGCATCGAGAATGGTTGCGAATACGGTTGATTCGTCCCCGGCGACCCGGTGGCTCTCGTCAGCGATTGCCAAGTCGAACTGCGGAACCTGGCCAAGAGCGAAGGCTTCCTTAATCTGCGGTGATGACTGGTAAGTGGAGAACACCACACGCGGACCCGAGCGCCGCCGCAGAAACTCGGCGATCTCGGCAGGATCGGTCTTGACCGGGAGGCACAACTCGCTGATGTGAGCTATCGCTGTGTCGTCCTGCGAAACTGTCTCGTCGGAACAGACCGGCAGCGCCTCGAACGGCTCCTTGGCGTTGGTCCTCCATACCTGCATGGTCTGCTTCAGTAGCGACAGGGACGGGAGAAGGACGAGAGTCCTCCGGGCGTCCAGTTTCTCCTTGATGAAGAGGCTTGTGAGGGTCTTGCCGGTGCCGCACGCCATGACGAGCTGGCCACGGTCGGCGGTCTCGAACCCGCTGACAATCTTCCGGATTGCGTCTTTCTGGTAGTCGTGCGGTTGGACAGGCGTCGGTGGCTTGACGGGGCGTAGACGTTCCGGGGACTCCGCCCAATCGGCTTCGGCGGTCAGTAAGTCAGCCAGGCCGATGAACCCGACCCTCTTCTCTTGGGCGTCGATGGTCCGCTGGGCGATGGGATGCAGCCGGTTGGTTGTGGCGATGAGGAGGCGGTAGGCGAACCATCTCCTCGACGACTCCGAGAGGAACTTATCCACGTCTTTCTTGGTTACCGCGCGGTCTGGCGCGTATGCCTTGCACTGAACTGCCCAGAACTTTCCCTCGTTGTCCTTGACGACGAGGTCGATTCCGGCGTCACCGCCCCACCGGTGCTCCCAGTCATCCCAGAGCCAGACACTGCGCACGGTGTCGCGGTAGTACGGATCATTCTCGAGGAACCACTTGCAGACGTGCTCGAACTGCTTGCCCTTAATTCGCGGGTCGGGGTCGAGGTTAGCCAGAAGTTGCTCGAAACGTCCCATGGCGTCTCACGCTAAATTACTGGTCGGACATTTATCAGCCGGTCAGCGCTGATCGGCGGCGTCTCTAAGTGCCGGCGGCGTTCCTGGTCGCTGTGGTTGCTCCACCCTAGGTGGGGGAGCAGATGGGGCGGGGTGGAAGTCATGGCGCGGACGCTAAACCCGACAGAAGTGGTGCGCGACTGCAAGCCCTTGTATGTCGCGGCCGATGCGGCCCCGATATCCGCCAGGAAAGGGAGAGATGTGCGCTCTACATCTAAACGATGTTGTATGGATATTGCATGAACTTCGATTAGTAGATCTAGATGTCTACTCTGACCTGCAATAACTGTGGTGCGCGATACTGGGATTGAACCAGTGACCTCTTCCGTGTCAGGGAAGCGCTCTCCCGCTGAGCTAATCGCGCCGGGGGTCGAACTTGGAGGTGGAGACGGGAATCGAACCCGTGTGCACGGCTTTGCAGGCCGTTGCCTCACCACTCGGCCACTCCACCATTGGGGTTGATGCCACTGCACCTTCGAGCGGATGACGGGATTCGAACCCGCGACCCTCACCTTGGCAAGGTGATGCGCTACCAACTGCGCTACATCCGCGTGCTCCGAGTGAGATCGTCACCCGGTGCGGATCAGAACATTAGTCCAACCCCACGCGTAACCACAAATCACTCGAAACATGCAGGCAATCAGTCCTAAAACACCTGGTAAACCTGGCGTGAGATCGAGAAGCCGTGTCCGCCGTCGCGCTCCCGGCACGACATCGCGCTCTCGGTACTGGTGCAACTGAGCGCTCCGCGCGTGATCGTCTGGCCGTATCCCAGGACATCGGGTCCGCCCAGCGTCGTATCCCCAGCACAGACGAACGCCGCGGGCTCGCCGACGGCCATCTGCAGGCCCTGACCGTAATCAAACTCACAGTCGGCCGGTCGGGCCGACGGCGCCCAGTCCCGCTCGGAGATATCGCAGCGCACATAGTCCACATCCAGCACGCACCCGACGTTGCCGCTCGGCGAGCGGAAATGCGCCAGGTCCTGCGCGACGGCCGGGGCCGTCCACGACGTCGTCGCGGCACCGGTGAAGGCAAGACCGACCGCCACCCGAAGGATCATGGCGCAAATCTAACGCCCCAGGTCAGACCGTGAGCACCATTCGGTACCGGGCCTTGCCGGTATCCATCGCCGCGTAGGCCTCGGCCGCCTGCGCCAGCGGCAGCTCCTGGATGCGGGCCCGCACTCCGGATTGCACCGCGAACTTCATGGTGTCCTCGACATCGCGCGCGGTCCCCGACGGATGCCCGGTGATGCTCACCCCCGGCGTGATCAGCTGCAGCGGGCTCACCGGCAGCGGATCGGGTGTCACCCCCACCACGATCAGCTCACCGCGGGGCAGCAGCCCGCCGACGGTATCGGCCATCGCCTGGGAGTTGGCCGCCGTGGCCAGCACCACCTGGACCCCGCCGAGCGCCTGCAGCGCCTCGCTGACATCACCGGCCTTGGAGTCGATGTAGTGATGCGCCCCGAGATCCAGGGCGTCCTGCTTCTTGTCGGCCCCGCGCGCGATCGCGACGGTCTCGAAGCCCATCGCCCTGGCGAACTGCACGCCCAGATGCCCGAGGCCGCCGACGCCGAGCACGGCCACCCGGTCACCGGGCTTCGCGCGCGTCTCGCGCAACCCGTGGAACACCGTGACACCCGCACACGCCATCGGGGCGGCCTCGGCGAAGGACAGGCCCTCGGGGATGCGGGCGAGCGCGCTCGCCGGCGCCGTCACCGACTCGGCATAACCGCCGGGGTAGTGCCAGCTGGGAATCTGGCCGTTCTCGCAATGGATGAAATCGCCCTTGCGGCACTGGGTGCAGTGCCCGCAGTTGCCGCCGAACCAGCCGACAGCCACCCGGTCACCCACCGCGAACTCCTGAACGCCGTCGCCGATCTCGGCGATGGTGCCCGCGATCTCGTGGCCCGGTGTCAGCGGCCAGCTCAGCCCGGGGAAGCCGCCGTTGACGAAGGCATGGTCGGTGCCGCAGACCCCGCAGGCCGCTACCGCGATGCGGACGTGGTCGCGGCCCGGTGGCGTGGTCTCGACATCGGTGAGTTCCAGCGGCGCTCCGGCCGATGCGACATGTACCGCTTGATGACGTGCCATCTCGTTCCTCGCTCCTCGGTGGTGGTGTCACATACATACCCACGCATGGGTCGATCGAGAGCACGGATTCGCCGAAAATGGCGCCACCGTGACCAGCGGATTCCAGCTGGCAGGTAAGTGCGTGCTAGTCTTCGTCCTCGTTCCCCGGTCTCGTAGCTCAGGGGGAGAGCGTCCGCCTCACACGCGGAAGGTCACTGGTTCGATCCCAGTCGGGACCACAAGGTCAGAGGGTGTTTTTGCCTCTGCTGCACAACATCTGCACAACAGCGTGCAAAGTCGGTCAGCGCTGAGAACGCACGATGCCCTCGTAGTGGCGGATGCGGCCTCGGCCGTCGTAGATCGGCGTCACGGGTATGGCGAACAGGCCACCGGCCCCCTCGCGGGCGCCGAAGTCCACACTTCCTATGGACGCAGCGCCCATCTCGATTTCCAGGGTCCGCGGCATGAACAGCCGATACTGGTTGACGATGACGGGCCGCCCATTCATGGGGTCAACCTGGCCGGTCACCTGTTCGGTGATGACGCGGCCCATCACGGTCCGGCTGAACTCCGCGCCGGTGTCCCGATTGTGGAAATGCAACGTGATCTTGTCGCGGCCCAGAACGGTCATTGCGCCCTCACGCGGTAGCGGTTGAGCACGATTTGCTCGGCCAGGTTCCAGCCCTGCCATCCACCGCGCAGGCTGACGCTTCCGAAATCCGCGGCGAGCTGTTCGGGGTTGGCGACCAACCGCGAGGTGGCCGTAACGATGACGGCGGCGATGTCCTCGGCGGGATCGGCCCCGGCGAAACCCCGGCCCCGCGTGTACGAACGGGCCAGGGCGGTGATGATGGCGGCGTGATCCCCGGCCTGGGCGACGGCTTCGGGGTTGTCACCCAGGCCGAGAAAATCAGCGACCTGCTGGCCAGTTACGGCGGGCATGGTCAGATCGTGATCCCAGTGAGCTTGACGACAGCCTCGGGATTCAGCGGCTTCGCGTCGTAGCGAGCCACCACGCGGATGGCCATCTGGTCGAAGTCGCCATAGGTCTGATCGAGAATCTTCACCGACGGGGCCATATCGCGAGCCACCGCGATCTTGGAGAAGTCGACCAGCGCCGCGCGGGCAGTCGGGCTGCCGCCGCCGGTATCGGGCACCCGGTTGGACACGATCACGCCGTGACCGAACAGCGTGTAGCCACCGGCAGCGGTCACGTCGGGCTGCACGATGTAGCGGCCATCGGCGTCTTTGATCTTGCGCAGCTTGATCAGCTCGCGGCTGGTGAGCACCCACCGCATCCCGGCGGGATCGACGTTGGCCCCCAGGGCCAGTGCCTCGGCGTCGTGCAGGTGGTCCAGCGTCAGCGCGCCGCCGACGGCCAGCGTCTGGGTACCGGCCCACGCGAATAGGCCCTGCGGGGTGGTGATGCCGTCACCGGATGCGGAGAACAACTGGCTGTCCAGCTTGGCTGCCACGTCGGTGACCAGGCGGTCTTTGAGCGCTGCGTCCAGCGCAACGACGGACTGACGGGCCAGCTCGTTGCTGTACCGGGTCAGCGTCTTGAGCGACTTCATGGTCGACGGCAGCAATTCGACCTCGTCGAAATCTGGGTTCGCTTCGGGGATCTGCTCGTTTTCACCGACCCACGTGACCACGGTGGGACCGCCGAGCTTGGGGATACGCAGCGGCGATGCGGTGTCGAAAACTCGCGGTCCGGCGGCCAGGAACTTGGATTCGGCCTCCAGCGGCTTGACTAGAATCTTGGCGACCTGCTCCTGGGTTAGCTCGGTCGCGGTAGCGGTGGAAACGGCCATGAAATAGTCCTAACGGGTGCAATCGGATGGATTGCTCGCGTCGTCAGGGCGCCAGAGCGATGGGGCCGCGCATCAGGCGCGACCCCATCAGGATAGCCGATTGGCTACTTTGATTCGTCGATCCGCTCAATCGTGCGAACTGAGGTAGTCGGCAGAGAGAATATCTGCCCTACTTCATAGGTCTTGAACTCAACGAAGCTGCCCGTTTCGACGTACGAGCCAGCCTCGATCACCCTCTCATCCTTGTAGCCCTCATTGATCTTGAAACGTGGCACTGGTACGGCTCCCTTTGTTGTCGTTCCGCGCGGATCGCGGCTAATTTCGTCACGCTAGTGGAGGGCACCGACGAGCGTGCGTTACTCGGCTGGAACGAATCCCCCGAGCGACCGCCAATGAGCCACGAGGTCGTCCTTGACCGGTTCCTCGAATTGCTGGCGCGCGACCTCCTCGGCCTCTGCCACGATCCGCACGTGTCCGTCATCGATCCGCTTG
Source organism: Mycolicibacterium sp. 22603 (assembly GCA_052044345.1). GTDB lineage: Bacteria > Actinomycetota > Actinomycetes > Mycobacteriales > Mycobacteriaceae > Mycobacterium. The sequence continues at coordinate 112,262 of JBQEMX010000003.1, read as the reverse complement.
TCTAGCTCGTCGCCGTGCTGTTTCCAGCCCGGTGCCAAGTGCCTTTCGATGAAGTCATCGGTAGCTCGAATCGTGGGATGTGCACGCGAGACTTTGGCTCGTTCGTGCACCTCGCGCAGCTCACGGGGCCGCTCATTCTCGGCGACGTGGATCGCGTCCATCACGATCCCCGTGCTCATGGGGATGCCATAGCGGAGTGCCAACTTGATATCGGAATCGTAGAGAGGGCGTTCGGACGGCTGCCAGTCATCGATCATTTCGAGATTGCCGCCCATCTCCAGGATCTTTTCGGGAGACAAGCCAACGAAGTTCGTCCAGAGCAGCTGGTTTGGACGGACCTGATACATCATGTGCGTTCCCCTCCTAGTTGGCTCCTTGCCGCAGCATCGCGGCGAGGTCCACGCTACTTGCGGAAGTGCTGGCACCCTGACCGATATCGCCGAACGGGCGTCGGCTGCGAAGGTGGGGTTTCGAGGCGAGCAGTTCGTCGATAGCGTCGGCCATAGCCGCGACGCCGTCAGCCTCGTCCAGGTGTGCGGCGTCGAAGGGGAGATCGGCGGGGTCGGCTAACTTGCCTGTCGCGGCGACCAGCGCGGTGTGTAGACGCTGCGCCAGCGCGTCGGCTTCACCTGCCCGCTCCCGGTACCGCTGGCTTTCCCGGCGCAGCTTTTCGACATAGGTACGGGTGAAAGTCTCTGCGTCGTCGGCGGAATCCTCCTCGCCGTCCTGGTCGTCGGCGCCATCGGGCTGCTCGTCGACCTCGATGGTGTCGCCCTCGGTGGTAGCGGGGTCCTCGGTGACCGTGTCGTCGACCTCGGTAGTTTCGGTGGTGCTCATAGCGTGATCCTTTCGCGGTTGTCGACAACTACCTCGGGTTGGCAGTTGCATTGCAGATGCCTTTTGAAGTGGTGCCCCTTGGGGAACACCCGCCCGTCCTCGGCCCACCGCTTGCACCGTTCGCACGGGTCGGCGTCGAGCACACGCCGCCACCCCTCGACGACGGGCAGCCGGTTCATCACCTCGACGACGATCTCGACGCCGGTTTCGAGCGGTTCGGACCGGGCCAGGCGTTCCAGCCGCTTCGCCGCGGTGTCGACCGGGTCCGGTTCGTCGTCGTGCTCGACGATCTCCGGTGCGACATCAGGTAAACCGACGGCGATCTCAGGCGCGACGGGTTGGGGTTCCGCGGCCGCCGGTTTCGGTTCGGGCAGGTCGTCGATGATCGTTTGGACGGCCTTGACCAGCCGGGTGGTGTCATCGCGCGGTGCGATGCCGGTGGGCGGCTGTGGCACTCGGGTCTGTGCCTCGATCTGCGTGGCGACGAACAGGTCGGCCAAGGTGGTAGCCGCAGCGTTTGCAGTCGCGATCACCGTGGCGATAGCTGCCGCCGTCGCGTTCGGCCCGAATGTCCCGGCCTGCATTGCGGCGTACACCGTCAGCACCGCCGCCGCCGTCTCGGTAGCCAGACCGTCGGTCAGTTCCTGATAGTGCTCGACACTGCTCACGCGGCACCCCCTCGCAGCAGCGTGACCCCGGCACCGTCGAGCGCTTCGGCGCGGCGGGCCACCCGGATCGCGTCGATGTCGTCATCGCCGTAACCGAGCTTCTGGAGCGCATAGCTGGCGGGCAGCAGACCGGACTGGAACAGCTTCACCACAGCGTCGGCCTCTTGGGCCACCGATCGGGTGGCCGCGTCGGCCCACTGCACCCGCACGTCCACCGTCGCAGGGTCCACGCCATCCCGAACGGCGACGATGAGTCGGGCCACCTGCTCCCATGCCCTGCCGAATGTGGCCTGTCGTGCCTCGGCGCGGGCCGTGAGCGATGCCTCTGCAGCCCGCAGCGCATCTGCCGAGGCCGGGTTGTCGGTGAAAACGCCAACATAGTGTGCGGGCAACGTGGACACCGCCATGATCTGGCCAAGGATCACCCGGACCGCTGCCTCATACCCGCCGAGGTCGGCAGCGTTGAGCTGGCCGAACTTCGCCTGATCATTCTCCGAGATCATCGCGCGATGACCCTCGGGGATCGGGTTCACCTCTCGCATGACCGGCTGGTCGTCCGCATCGAGCACGGGTTGCCCCTCCGCGTCGAGCACCGGCTCCTCGGTCAGCTCGATGCCAGTGGCCCAACGCCGGGGTCGACCAACGTACTCGCTGGTGACCATCAGGTCGGCCAGCGTCTTATTGAGCGCGTCGACCAGCGGCATGAGATCGTCGATCTCGCTGCTCCCGAAGTCATCGAGCAGGCGGTCAGAGTTGCGCAGGTTCACCACCGGGACGACACCGAGCGGATTGGGGATCGTCTCGACGGTCTGGAACCCGGTAATGGTCGCACCGGTCGTGTTCGCCCGCAGCCGGACGATCTGGTCCGGCAGGTACAGCGCGGCCTCGGTGGTGGTCTTGGTCTGCCACCGCTTCACGGCGGCGACGATCTGACGGGTCGCCGGATCCCGTTGCACAGCAACCTGCTTCGCCGACTCAATGGTCGCGCTGGGACGACCGAGCGCATCGGCCCAGACGATCACAAAGCTGTCGCCGAACAGCAGTGCCTCACGGTGAGCAACACCGCTGAGCTGGTCGAGATCGTTGCGGATCCAATCAGACCACACGTCGGCGGCAGTGAACCCGGTGATCCGTAGGCGCTCAGCGAGCGCTGTCACACTCAGCCTGGGGATGTTGGACGCCATACGCCCGAAGCGGGTGCCCAACGCCGCCTTAGCTTCTGGGGACAGGAACGCCAGCGGCTGATTGCCGGTGTAGTACCTATCCAGCAGCGTGTACGTGGCCACCGGCTCGTCGAGCTTCTGCAACAGGGTGGTCAGTGTCTGGGTCTGAGTCATGCAAAGCTCCTAGCTTTCCGGCGGTTCCTGTGTGTCGCGCGCCAGGTAGCGCGCGAGTGGGCCATGACCAGGCACGCGGCCAGGTCGATCTTCGGCGCCGTCGCGGATCGTGATTGCTTGGACAGCCGCATCCCTCGGGCGTCCTCGACGATCACCGCACCGCCGACATGCGCGGCCAGCTTCGCCTCACCAGAGTGCGACATTCGACCGTTCACCGCCGCGGAGTACAGGTCAGTGGTCGCGGCGGTGAGTCGCGATGGGGAGTGTGGGAATTCCACGACGGGCAGCCTCTCGGATTCGAGTGCCTGCAACGTCCGCGTCCAGCGGAACGGATCCGCGATGATCTCCATCACCCGCCAGCGTCGGCACGAGGCCCTGATGACGTCCTCGACTTCGGCAATCGGCACCCGGTAGTCGGTGTCCCCGCGGTGGGGCCGTTCCCAGACCCGCACGGTGTCAAAGTGCGGCGTCGGGGACACCGTGCCGACCAGCAAGGCGGTGGTGTCGTCGGAAAACGAACCGTCCAACGCGATGACCACATCGGCCCCGTCGGGCACCGGCCGCCCCGTGGACAGATCATCCCAGACCCGCGGGTCCAGGAACCGGCCCTCGGCGTCACTAGCCAACTGGCACAACCGCGCCCGCCGGAACGTTGCCTCGCGCGTCTTCGGCGGCAGCAGGGCCACCATCGCGTCACGGTGCAGAAAGTCGTCCAGTGCCGGGTTCGCCAGCTCCCAGCAATGCCGGCAATCCACCGGGTGATCCTCGAAACCGGCAGCCGAAAACTCACGCCACACCATCGACCGGTCCTCGGGATTCTCGGCGGCGGATCGGCGCAAGTCGAGCAGCACCTGATCGTCGAGCTTGGGGCCGGGGGTGCCGATGCACACCAGCGTCGAGCGCAGCCGCTTGCCCTGTGCCAGCGTCAGCACCTCGTAGCTGTCGCGGTTGGCCACACCGGCCTCGTCGAGCACCGCGAGCGAGTAGTTCAGGCCCTCAAGGCGCTTCGGCTCAGCGGGCAGCACGTGGAACTCAGCGCCACGGCTCGGGATCTCCAGCCGTTCCTTGTAGACCACCACCCGGCGCGCCATGTGTTCGTCGAGCTCCACCATGCGGTTGGCGATACCGAAGATGATCCCTGCCTGACGCTCGTCCACGGCCACGACGCAGATGGTTGCCGCCTCACCACCTTCGAACAGCTCATAGAGACCCCACGCGGCCATCAGGCTGGACTTTCCCTGACCCCGCGGCAGCATCCACCCGGCGGTGCGCGGCTGCGTCGGGGCGTCGAGCACCGACCCCACCAGCTCGATTTGCCAGGGCCGCAGCCGCAGCGGTTTCAGCGCACCCGTGCCGCTGGGCACCTTGATGAACCGCTCGCAGAACTTGGCGAACCGGGCCGCGCCCGTTGACCGAGGTCTCCACGGCAACGGTGTCGGATCGACCGCCGCCTTCGGCCCGGCCTTCACGATGCCGCCTTGTCGGTAACTGCGCCCGTCAGGATGTTTGCTGGAGAAGCCCGATTCGGGCTGAATCCAGAGAGTAACGCGGACTTCGCCTGACCGCGCGGGTCTAGAAGGGCCTGGGGAGGGGTCATTCCCCTGGTCTCGCGCGAGGGCCGTGTTTGCTGGTCGTGTTGCTGTGGTCGGGCGGCACCGCGGCGGCGGTTGCACGAGCCGCACACCACGTCCACGTCGCGCAACCGGATGCGCTTACCGGCGGCTCGGCGCGCCCATGCCTCGGGGGTGTGGTCGCACTGTAGATCATCGGTGTCACCGCAGTCCGAGCAGAACGGTTGCAGCTTGCGCGCTTTGGTGCTGAGACGCTGCCACGCGGCGTCATAACCACGTTCATGGGCCGAGACCTTCGGCGACGACGGCCGGACGTGCTCGGTGCACCGGGGGCCGTCGCACGGCTCGCCGCAGTCGATGCACGGACGCAATAGGGTCACGAGTCCTCGCCGTCCGCGACCCGTTCGAGCGCGCGGGCACGAACCCGGTCCAGTACCCGTTGCGGCTGACCACTACTCGCCTTGTTGAGACATTGCTCGGTGATCCGAAGCAACGCACTGATGATGGCGGCCTGGTCGGCCTGGTCGGCCAGCACCGCGTCCACCGCCGCCTCGTCGCGCGCCATGTACGCCTCGATGAGCGCGACGGCACCCAACGCAGCGTCCAAGTGAGATTGCATAGGTTCCCTATCCTTCCAGTCCGGCGTGCAGGGGTAGCGGTTCGTTGAATTGGGTCGTCCATCGGTGACCCGCAGCGCAGCGGTACGCCGCTTCCATCCGCAGCGCGCCCGGCGTCACCTCGGTTCGGATCTCGTCGGGCTCGGTCTGGCTGGTCCATCGGGTGCATCCGCACTCGGCTACGCAGCGGCTACAAAAATCAAGCATGTCGTTCATCGGGGTGCTCCGTTGTTGTCTGTCGGGTTGGGTTTGCAGTTAGCCGGTGAGCGTCACGGCCACGTATCGACGGGTCACCGCGGCCGGTTGGATGTCGACCTGTTGTCGTCGCCGCTCTCATGCCCGTGCGGCTCTCTTGATCTCCTGCGTTCAGGTGGTCGCCCCGGGTGGCCGGGTGCGCGGCCCCTATAGGGGGGCCGAACACCCCGCGCACCCTCCGCGCGGAAAGCCGCGCACCTCCGCACACTGAAGTGTGTTTTTGTGCCGTGAGCTGCTTAAACAGCGCGCGGATCTCTGAATCGCGCACGCCCGCGCACCCCGCGCACCTGTCGGAAGGCTCTGGAACAAAAACAGCGTTTGTGCAGTTCAGATGGTCTTTTGGGTGCGCGGTTTTGAAATCCGCGCACCCTGTCCTCACGCGCATGCTTGCACCCCTCCCGAGAACGGATCCACATCAGTCAGCGCGTGCCATTCCGGCGCCGCGTTGGTGCCCTTGTTGACCGCCCGCGAGACGGATTCCAGGCGGCCCAAGGCCGCGGTGATCCGGTCCCGCGAGAGTTTGCTGCGAGAACCCTTCTGGAGGTCAAGCAGGCCGCGTACGGACTGGCCGGGGTGCGCGTCGATCAGCTCCCAGACCGCGGTGTTATCGGCCTGATGGCGTAGTGCGGTGCGCTCGGCGGTCAGGCTGGCGCCGAGCATCAAGTGCCCGTTCTCGTCCAGGGTGAGCGTGCCTGCGTCCACCGACACCCCGTCACGCCCGAACGCGCTGAACGTGCGCGGCGTCGACCCATCCGGTGTGCCGTCGATCTCAATGCGCGCCAGCACGTCCGGGAACCCCTCAAGCGAGCTGTGGCCGCGCGCGCCCTTGTCCGCGTCCTTCCCGAGGTGGTGCACGACGACCAGTCCCGCCGCCTCACATTCGGCCGCCAGCGCGCGCAGGCCCGTCAGCAGGGGCACCACGTCCTCGGAACTCTCCGAGATGCCTAGGGCGCCGAACAGGCTGTAGAGACAGTCCACGATGATCAGGGAGCCGGGGACGATCTCCTTGCGCCAGCGCTCCCGCACGGCGTCCACACGAACGTCGAGGGACCGTTCGGCACCCCGCAGTGCGCGGAGATTCAACCGGTCGAGTCGCTTGACCCCGGCGCGCTGATACTGCCGGTGGATCGTGGCCACGGGCATCTCCGTGTCGAATAGCACCACTTCGGCGCCCGCGGCCAGCCGAACCCGAAACTTGCCCAGGAACCTTCGCTCGTCTACGCCCGCGCCCACCAGGTCGCACACCACGGTGGACTTTCCTGCCTTGCGCTCAGCGAATAGGCCGAGCACGCCCGACTGCGCCAACATGTTGTCTATCGCCCATGTCACCTCGGGCAGCTCGTACTCACTCAGATCGACCCGTCCGGGGATTACCACGTCAGCAGCAGCGGCTTCGGCGACGATGATGCTTGCACGGTCCCGCGCCTGCATGCCGTATGCCATGCGCCAGGCCGCCGACTCGATGGACAGCGCGGTGATGTCCTCGGCGCTGAGCGCCGTCAGCGTCCGCAGTTCGGCATCGGTGGCGCCCGCCCCGACCAGCTTGTCACCCGTAATCATCAGCTCAGGCGCGTGCTTGGCCGCCCCGGTGGCAGCCTTCCGTGCCGCATTGCGTACCACGTCCCGAGCCCACCGCTCCGGCCGCTTCGTCAACTCGTCAATCCCGAATCTCTCTACAGCCCAACGCTTCACGAGCTTCTGCGTCGCATCCTCACCCTCGCGCTTGGCAGCGCGTTTTTTGGCAGCAGCAACGGTGTTGAACGGGTTGTAACCAGGCTCATCCGGCAAGTGCCCGTTGGCATCTGGCCGATCACGGGTAGTCGCGGTAGTATTCGTCATAGAACTTCCTCGGTTCTGATGGAAACGCCGCCGCAGTGCCCCGTGTTTTGTACCGACTGCGGTGGCGTTTTCAGTTGTGTGATCAGGCGCGGGCAGCCGAGATCGCGGCGGGCATTACCGGCTTCATGAGGGCGTCCAGGTCGGCAATCTTGAACAGGTATGCGGCGCCCGGCTTTTGCGTGGCGCGGTAGGCAGGCAACTCGCCTAACGCGACGAGTTCGCGCAGCGTGTCCGCCGACAGCCCTGTGTAGGCGGTGGCGGCATTCATCTTGAGGTACTTGCGGACGGGCGTGGTGGTGGCCATGCGAAATCTCCTGGGATGTGCATCAGTCGATTTCGGCGGGCGGTCCTGAGCCGACGCCGTGGCCTGCGTCTCTAGCTGCCCCGCTGCGGCCCGCTCTTAATGCTCGGGCACTCCTAGCCGTGGAATCTTGGGTCGCCGCCCATGGGGAGCCGCGATCCAGAAACTTCGCGCCACTGGCCACTCTCAGTCATTGCGCTAAGTCGATGCCGACTGTAGCAGACAATGGACGATTGTGTGTGAAATGCCTTGCGACACTTACCCGTCTGAGTCGGTATTATCCCTGAGCTAACGCTGAGAGCCGGTCGGCCAGCAGGTCGGCGCGGCCCGCCGCCACGTGCTGATACCGCATCGCGGCGGTGCTCGTCGTGTGGCCCAGGCGGTCCATGACCTCTTTGGTGGTCGCCCCGGCGACGGCGGCCATGACGCCGCCGAAATGGCGCAAATCGTGGAAGTGCAATTCGTCGTGGCCGATGGCCTTGCGAGCTGCGAAAAACGGACCCCGGAACCGGCCCTCGGTGAGGAACGACCCGGTGACCGGATCGGGGAACAGCAGCGCCGTCTTGGCCTTGCCGACATGCTCGCGTAGGTGGCGCTTGACCTCGGGTCGAAGATGGGTCGGCACCGTGACGGTGCGGTTGGACTCTCGAGTCTTGGTCGGCCCGACCTGATACTTGCGGTCCACGACGACCACCCCCTTTGTGATCCGCACCGTCGAGCCGTCGGCGGCCACATCGGCGCGCGTGAGCGCCAGCAGTTCCCCACGACGCAGCCCGCACCACCCGGCCAGCAGAACGGTCAGGCGTAGGTTCCTGGGCATCTTGTCGGCCAGTTCGGCCAGTTCCGCAGCTTCCAGCAGCACGACATTGCGCTTGGTGTGTTTGACCGCGCTCGCACCCTTGATCCGGGCAGGGGAGCGGTCAATCAGGCCATCGTCCACGGCGGTGTTCAGCACCGCGGTCAGGACGCCGTAGGCCCGCGCGTTGCGGGTCAGCTTGTCCGATCCCAGCCCGGCATGCCAGGCGCGCACATCGTCGGTGGTGATCTCGGCCAGCGGCGTATCGCCCAGCACCGGCAGGATGTTGTCGTTCAGGTGATACAGGTAGTTCTCACGGGTCCGTGGGGCAACTGTGCGGTGTTCCAGCCACCGGGTGGCGTAGTCGCGCAACGTCAGCTTGACGGCCTCGGCCTTGGTGGCTCGGTCGGCGGGCGGCGTCCATGTTCCGACGTTGCGCCGGTCCAGTTCGATCAGGTCGCGCTCGTCCTCAAGCCACCGCTGTCCCGATGCCTTGGTCGGGAATGTGGCCGGTGCGCGGTGCAGGGCGCCCCGGTGCAAGTAGGCCACCGACCACCGACCGGAACGCTCTTGCCGCAGCCGTCCGAACGACTGCCGTTTGGGCTCCGATTTCCTGACTCGCGCCATACCAAGCTCCCTCGGTCTTGCACAATATATGCACAACAGTGACCCCGACAGAACCTAACACAACCTCACAGATGCACTCGGTAGTTATGCTGTCTGAGCTGCTGATATAGGGGAGTTTTTCGTGGTCAGCGCGATGGCGGCGGTATCCTGACCGGTTGGTTCGATCCCAGTCGGGACCACAACAATGCCGCCCCTTATGGGGCGGCATTTTCTATGAGCGGCCGGTGTGTCGTGGCGGGGGTCTGCCCACCGAGCGATCTCCAGCAAAGGCAAATCGCCACACTCCGCAAGATCATTCGTGCATTCACTTCGCAGTTGGTCGCCGCGGCGCGCATGCTGATAATTGACGCGTCCGACAAAGGGGGGTGTGATGACGCGACGTGCACGTTCGGCGACGATCCTGGTCGTCTTTGCGGTGGCCTACGCGCTGGCCATCGCCGCTGGACGTGCGACTCGGCTGGTCGGGGGTGAGGTCGCCTTGGCCTGGCCGGCCGCCGCGGTGGCAATCATGTGGCTGCTCGTGGTGCAGCGCCGTGGACCGTGGGAACGCGGTGTCCACCTCGCGGCCCTGGCGGCCGTCACCTTCGCCACCAATCTGGCCACCGGCGCCCCGCCGGTACTGGCCGCCTGGTTCATTCTGGTCAACGTCACCCTCGCGGTGGTCACCGTGGGGCTGCTGCAATGGCAAGCCACCGCGGCGGTATTGCGTGACCCGGCCGACCTGGCGCACCTGGTCGTGGCGGTGATCGGCGGTGCGAGTTGCGCAGCTGTGCTGGCCACGGCCTACCTCTTCGTGAGCGGCGATATTCGGGTCGGGGAGATATTCGCCCTGTTCCTGGTGCGGAACGGCACTTCCGCACTGCTCGGGGTGGCGATCTGGCTGAAGCTGCGCGATGCGGCGTGGGTGCGCCCGAAGATCACCGCAGGAAAGGCCGCTGAAGCGGTGGCCGTCGCAGCGGTGGTGACTGTGGTGTTCGTCTGGACGTTCTGGGTCAACACCGGTGCGTCACTGGCATTTCTGAGTCTGGTGCCCGCGATGTGGCTGGCGCTGCGCTACAGCACCACGGTGAGCACCGTCTTCCTCGCCCTGGCCGGGACGTGGATCATCTACGCGACGCTGTCGGGCCGGGGAGGTTTCGCGCTCGCCGACCCGGAGACCCGCGCGCTGCTGGCGCAGACGATGGTCTGCACGCTGACCATCGTGACGCTGGCGCTGTCGCTGTACCGAGATTCCCGCGCGCGGCTCATCACCCAGCTGGAGGCCGCACGTGACCGGGCGGACCGCGACTCGCAGATGCTGAGCGCCGTTCTGGACAGCATCCATGACAGCGTGGTCGTGGTTGCTCCGGACGGAACGGTCGTGCTGGAGAACGCGCGGGCGCACGAGTCGCAACTGGTGGCCGACGTCTTGTCCGCTGCCGAACTTTCGGATGTCGCGTCCAGCGCGAGTGTCAGCGCTCCGCGCGACGTCGTGGTGGCCTCCCAGGACGCCCGCGTGGTCGAACTCACGGCCGCACCGCTGGCAGACCTGTCTCGGCACACGGTCATCGCGTTCCGCGACGTCACCGGCGAACGCAAGAATGCCGACGCCCTTCGGCAGGCGCGAGATCTGTTCGCCAGCGTCCTGCAGGCCGCCTCAGAACAGGCCATCATCGGCACGGACCCTGCAGGGCGGATCACCGTGTTCAACAACGGAGCCGAGCGACTGCTCGGCTGGACCCGCGCGGAGATGATGGGCCGCTCCCTGCTGAGCATCCACCATCTGCCCGAGGTTCGTTCCCGCGCAGCGCAGTTGAGTATCCCGGTCGGTTTCGCGGCGCTCACCCAGCGGGTGTCACCCGATCGGGCCGAGGTTCGTGAATGGACCTACGTCCGCCGTGACGGCGAGTTCATCCGGGTCAGCCTCGCGGTATCGCAGATGACAGACCCGGACGGGTCGTGCTCCGGGTATATCGCCGTCGCCACGGATATCACCGAACAGGAGGCCGCCGAGCAGGCGTTGGCCGAGAGTGAGGAGCTTTTCAGGCTCGCCTTCGACACCGCACCGATGGGAATGTTCTTGTTCGACGCGGCAACCGGATCCGCTGGGCGAATCACGCGGTGCAATCAGGCGATGGCGAATCTGCTCGGGCGGCGGGTGGACGAGGTTCCCGGCATGCTCGTCACCGATCTCTGTGATGGCGAAGACGATTCCCGTCCCAGCCTGGGGCGGCTGCAGAGCCTGAGGATCGGCGACCGGTTCGAAGCCGAGGTTGCCCTGCGGCGTGCAGACGGTTGCGTCGAGTGGGGCGCGGCATCGGCGTCGGTCATCGCTGCCCGCGGCGCCGCCCCGTATGGGATCTGCTTGGTCGAGCACATCAGTGCGCGCAAACGCGCCGAAGCCGCTCTGCAGCACATGGTTTCCCACGATCCGCTGACCGGACTGGCCAACCGCGAGTTGCTGCTGGACCGGGTGGACCGAGCGCTCAGTGGTGCCGGACGTGAGGGTGTCGGCGCCGCCGGAGTGATTTTCCTGGACCTGGACGGTTTCAAGTCGGTCAACGACACATGGGGTCACGGCGAGGGAGACGAGGTACTGGCCGTGGTGGCCAACCGGATCCAGTCTGTGATCAGGGTCCAGGACACCGCGGCGCGACTGGGTGGCGACGAGTTCGCGGTACTGTGCCCCGATATTGCCGATGCCGGGCAGATACTGCGGGTCGCAGAGCGGATCCGAGCGGAGGTCAGGCAGCCGATACAACTGTCCACCGGCCATCTCTTCGATCAGCTGTCGGTCAGCGCGGGTATTGCGCTCGCGCGATCGGACTCCACCGCGGAGACGCTGTTGCGGCGGGCGGACGAACTGATGTACTCGTCCAAACGCAAAGGCAAGAACCGCATCACGTTGGACGGCCAGTCGGACAAGACGACCATGATTGTTGCCTCGCAACTGATCTCCGAGTTGGAACGTGCCGTGCGTGAGGCAGAACTCGTGGTGCACTTCCAGCCGATCGTCGAGCTGGCCACCGGCCGCTACGCCGCGATGGAGGCACTGCTGCGGTGGGAACACCCGGAGCACGGTCTACTGCTGCCCAACGTGTTCCTCGATGTCGCTGAGAATTCGCCGCACATGCCCGCGATCGGCCGCTTCGTGTTGAACGAGGCGTGCCGTCAAGCTGCGCAATGGACCGGTTCACTGGAGTCCGCGGCCATCCACGTCAACGTCTCCGGACGGCAACTGGAAGTCGGCGATCTCTATTCGGATGTCACCAACGCGCTGAACAGGTCGCGGCTGGGTTCCGACCGGCTGGTCCTGGAGTTGACAGAAACATATGCAGGGCGCATCACCACGTCCGCGAAAGCGGATCTCGTGCGGTTGTGGAAAGCCGGCGTGCGTATCGCGATCGATGACGTCGGCACCGGATTCAGCAGTCTGGCGAAGATCGTCGACCTGCCGGTCGACATCGTGAAGATCGATAAGCAATTCATTGCCGGGCTACCCCACGATGCCCGGTGTGCGGCCATCACGCAGGCGGTGCTGAGCCTGGGGGAGACCCTGGGCCTGTCGACCATCGCCGAGGGTATCGAGACGGCGACGCAGCGTGAGCTGCTGATGGATTGGGGCTGCGTGCTCGGACAGGGATTCTTGTTCGGGCGTAGCGCCGCTCTGGACGGGAACGACGCCGACGAGCGCGCCACCGGGTCACCGATCGTGGGTCGGTAGGGTTGGCGGTGTCGACGCGAATTCCGAGAAGAGGGTGGCCGTGGCCGGACCAGATGCCCATTACTACCTGACCGCCGAAGGTACCGGGCTGCCGCACGACCCCTTCAACGCCATCGTCGGGCCCCGGCCGATCGGCTGGATCGCCACGGTCAACCCCGACGGTGTCCGCAACCTGGCCCCCTACAGCTTCTTCAACGGATTCAACTACCGACCGCCGATCATCGGGTTCTCTTCCGTCGGCTGGAAGGACAGCGTGGCCAACATCGAGGCCACCGGAGAGTTCGTCTGGAATCTGGCGACCCGTGAGCTGGCCGTGGCGATGAACGAGACCTCGGCATCACTGCCCCCGGACGAGGACGAATTCGTCCGTGCCGGCGTGACCGCCGCACCGTCGCGCACCGTGGCGGCCCCGCGTGTGCTGGAAAGCCCGGTCAATTTCGAATGCGCACTCACCCAACTGATTCAGCTCCGCGACACCGACGGCGAACCCGTCGACACCTGGATGGTGCTCGGTCAGGTGATCGCGGTGCACATCGACCGCCAGTGGCTGGTCGACGGCGTCTACGACACCACGGGCCCGCGACCGATCCTGCGCGCCGGCGGCCCGGCCAACTATTCCGAGGCGAGCCCCGACGGCGTGTTCACCATGGACAGGCCGAACTGACCGATCATGGGTCTGCTCGACGTCGGTGACGGCAACCAGATCTTCTGGGAGCGGCGCGGTAATCCTGACGGCCCCACCGTGCTGATCGTGCACGGCGGCCCGGGTAGTGGGCGATCACGCACTGCACACAAGACCTTCGACCACAACCACTTTCAGATCGTGTCGTTCGATCAGCGCGGGTGTGGGGACAGTCTGCCGCATGCCGCCGACCCGGCAACCGACATGAGCGTCAACACCACCTGGCATCTGATCGCCGATATGGAGAAACTGCGCGAGCACCTCGGCGTGACACGCTGGCTGCTCTTCGGGGGATCCTGGGCGTCCACGCTGATCCTGGCTTACGCCCAGCAGCACCCGCAGCGCGTCGCGGGGATCATCCTGATCGGCGTCACCATGACCAGGCCCGCCGAGATCGACTGGCTCTACCGCGGCCTGCGGCTACTTCTACCTGAGCCGTGGGAACGCTTCCGTGCCGCGGTGCCGCCGGCATTGCGCGACGGTAGCCTCGTGGAAGCCTACCGCCGACTGATGCAGAGCCCCGATCCGGTTGTGCGACAACGGGCCGCGCACGAATGGTGCACATGGGAGGATGCCGCCATCGCCCACGAGCACGCGGGCGCACCCGGGCAGTACAGCGCGAAGCCCGATGCCGCGAAACTGGCGTTCGTGCGGATCTGCACACACTATTTCGCCGCGCACGGCTGGCTGAACGACGGTCAGTTGCTCCGCGACGCCCACCGGCTCGCCGGCATCCCCGGGGTTCTCATCCACGGCCGGTTGGATCTGTCGGCTCCGCTGCTCACCGCATGGGAACTCGCCCACGCCTGGCCGGATGCCGAACTGGTCGTCATCGAGGACTCCGGGCACACCGGCAGCCCGGCGATGAAAGCGGCCATCGTGCAGGCCGTTTCACGATTCACGCGGTGATCGGCTCAGCCCGCCGCCCATTGGGCGGCCCGGTCGAGCTCGTCGCCTCCGAATACGGCGAGCTCGCCGGGGACCATCCAGCCGATGGCGTGCATGGTGTGGCGCACCCACTCCTTGTCGGACACCACGGCGATCCGCTTGAACGCCGAATGGTGATGCAGCAGGGCGCCGAAACCCATCTTCAGATCCTCGGTCAATCCGCCGGGGCCGAAACCTTCGTAATCCGGGTCGATCACCTCGACGATCCGGATCTCGGCGGCCTTGCCGAGGTCCTCCATGACCGGCCGGAATGCGCGCAGTTCCGCACCCGAAATGCGCCCGGACACCCGGATTCCGGTGACGCCGGAGGGCATATCGGTCAGTATGTCGATCATGGCTCTGCGCCCCCGCCGGCGTCAGTGCGCGGACACGTCACGCACGGGCATGGCGGCCACCAGCGGAGTGTCGACGCCGACACGTCCCACCGCGGCCGCTCCGCCCGGCGAACCCAGGGGATCGTCGCGCCCCGGCAGCACCGTCTCGAAGAACGCGGCATTGTCGGCCATATACGGCAACTCGGTCTCGTCGAGGTCACTCTCATAGGCGATCGCGTCAACCCGGCACGCGATGCGGCAGGCGCCGCAGTCCACGCACTCGTCGGGGTTGATGTACATCGACCGGTCGCCTTCGTAGATGCAGTCGGCCGGGCATTCGGCTACACATGACTTGTCCATCACGTCGATACATGCCGATCCGATCACGTAGGTCATGAGACGACCGTAGAAGACACGCGTCACCGGCACCGGAGTCCAAGGGCCACATTCGGCAGGGACTTTGGTCCCTTTCTAGCCCGTCAGTCCCAGATGCTCGCGCAACGTGGTGCCCGTGTAGTCCGCGCGGAACACCCCGCGTTCCTGCAGCAGCGGGACCACCGTATCGACGAACCGGTCCAGCCCACCCGGGGTGACGTGCGGCACCAGGATGAAACCGTCGCTGGCATCGGCCTGGACAAGGGTGTTGATCTGTTCGGCTACCGTCGCCGGTGAGCCGATGAAGTTCTGCCTGCCGGTGACCTCGATGATCAGCTCCCGGCTGGTGAGGTTCTCCGCCTCGGCCCTGGCGCGCCACTCGTTGGCGACGGCCACCGGGTCACGGTGCATCCGCACGCTGGCCCGTCCCCGGGCGATGGTGTTCTCACCGACGACCGGATCCACCGAGGGCAGCGGCCCGTCCGGATCATGGTCGGACAGATCGCGATTCCAGAGCTGTTCGAGGAATTTGATGGCCGTGGCGGGGGAGACCTGGGCCAGCCGTACCTCATGGGCGATATCGGCCGCCTCGGCGTCGGTGTCACCGAGCACGAACGTCGCGGCAGGCAAGATCAGCAGCTGGTCGTGACGACGCCCGTGCGCGGCCAGTCTGCCCTTCACATCGGCGTAGAACGCCTGTCCGTCGGCAAGGGTGCCGTGCCGGGAGAAGATCGCATCGGCGGCGCGGGCGGCGAACTCGCGACCGTGATCGGAATCGCCCGCCTGGAAGATGACCGGGCGGCCCTGCGGACTGCGCGGCACGGTGAAACGGCCGGTGATGTCGAAATGTTCGTCGTGATAGGCGAATCGGCCCGCATCACCGGTCGACAGGAACGTCCCGGTCGTCTTGTCCGCGATGATCTCGTCACCGCGCCACGAGTCGAACAGGGCGTGCGCGGCCGCCAGGAAGCTCTCGGCGCGTGCGTAGCGCTGGTCCTCGGCCAGAAACCCGCCGCGCCGGAAGTTCTCCCCGGTGAAGGCATCCCAGGAGGTGACGACGTTCCATGCCGCGCGCCCGCCGGACAGATGGTCCAGCGACGCGAATTGGCGTGCCACCTCGTAGGGTTCGTTGAATGTCGAGTTGATGGTGCCGGTCAGCCCGAGCCGGTCGGTCACCGCCGCCAGGGCGGCCAGCACCGTGAAGGTGTCCGGCCGGCCGACCACGTCCAAGTCGTAGATATGACCGCCCTGCTCGCGCAACCGAAGTCCCTCCGCCAGAAACAGGAAGTCGAACTTCCCCCGTTCGGCGGTCCGCGCGAAGTGTGCGAACGAGGCGAACTCGATATGGCTGCCGGAGTTCGGGTCGCTCCACACCGTGGTGTTGTTGACGCCGGGAAAATGCGCGGCCAGATGAATCTGCTTGATCGGCTTACTCATATCCGCCCTGGGAGTGTGTGTACCGGTTGGCCGGGCGGGACAGTCCGAACAATCCGCGCAGGCTCGACTGCGGGTAGTCCGTGCGGAAGATCCCGCGGCGCTGCAGCTCGGGAATCAGCCCCCCGGTGATCTGGTGCAGGTCATGGGGGATCGCCGCCGGCCGCAACCGGAAACCATCGGCGCCGCCGGCCTGCCACTGTTGCAGCAGATCGGCCAGTTGCACCGGTGTGCCGGAGAAAACCTCGGCGTCGCTGATGTATTCGCGGCCCAACAACTCGTCGAGTTGCGCGCGGTGCGCCGCGGCGGCGGTGGGCGTGTCGGCCAGGAAAACCACCAGGTCGGCGATGAGGCGCACCGGGGTGGCCCCAGCCGGCCGGAGTGCTGCGATGGTGTCGGCGATACCGGCGATATCGTCGCCGTGATGCGGGGTGATGAAGCCCAGATCGGCACTGGAGGCGATCAGCCGGTAGGCGGGGTCACCGTGGCCCAGCGCCGCGACCAGCGGTTGGCCCTGCGGCGGGCGCGGCGTGATCGACGGCCCCTTCACCGAGAACCAGCGTCCTTCGAAATCGATGTAGTGCAATTTCTCCCGGTCGATGAATCGCCCGGTGGCCGCATCGCGGATCTCCGCGTCGTCCTCCCAGCTGTCCCACAACCGACGCAGCACTTCCACATAGTCGGCCGCCTCGGCCATCGTGTCCTCGGCGATATCGCGACCGAAGTGCAGCGCCGATTCCGGATTGGACGAGACCTGGACGCGCACACCGGCACGGCCGGCACTCACGTAATCGAGCGTGGCGATGGCCTTGGACAGATGGAACGGCTCGGTGTGGGTGGTGATGGCGGTCGGGATCGGGCCGACGTGCCGGGTCACCGGCGCCACCCGCGCGGCGATCTGCACGGCGTCCAGGCGCCCGCGCAGCCGGTCGGTGCGCGTGTCCGGTCGAAACGGATGGTCCGACTGCAACGCCAGTCCGTCCTCGATGGTGACGAAATCAACGAGTCCACGTTCGGCTTCGGCCACCAGATCGTTCCAGTA
Source organism: Mycolicibacterium sp. 22603 (assembly GCA_052044345.1). Classification (GTDB taxonomy): domain Bacteria; phylum Actinomycetota; class Actinomycetes; order Mycobacteriales; family Mycobacteriaceae; genus Mycobacterium. The sequence goes on along the minus strand of JBQEMX010000003.1, from coordinate 94,916 downwards.
GCCGGCGGTGAGAACGTCGGAGGGGCGGGCGTCGGGTAGCCGCCAGGACGCCGGATGCCACCCCGTGCCGTCCAGGGCGATACCGAGGTGCAGCGGTGCCACGGGTCTGCTCACATCTTCAGTGTGCGCAGCGCAGCCGCGGCGGCAAGGGATGCGCGCAGCCTGATTCGGTCCGCTCGGCCGGTCATGCCAACGCTGCCAGCGCTTTCGCCGGGTCATATCCTTCGAACCCGTTGAGGGTGCCCTCCCGAAGACGATTGACCCACGCCGGATCGGCCAGCAGCGCCCGGCCCACCGCCGCAATATCGAACTCGCCCGCCTCGAACTGGGCAACCAGTCGATCCGCCGAGTCGGGTTCGATCAGCTGGCCGGGCTTCTCACTGCGGAACTGCGTCTGCAGGCCCACCGAGCCCACCGCGATGACCGGTAGCCCGGTGATCTTCTTGGTCCAGCCGGCCAGGCTGAGCTCGCTGCCGGAATCGGCGAAGGCGGGGACGTAGTGACGGCGGGTCGAGGGATGGAAGACGTCCACACCGGCCTCTGCCAGGGGCGACAGTATCGCGTCGAGTTCGCCCGCATCGGCGGCGATGGTCGCCGAGTAGTCGGCACCCTTCCACTGCGAGAACCGGAAGATGATCGGGTAATCCGCGCCGACGGCGGCACGCACTGCGGCGACCACCTCGGCCGGAAACCGGGTTCTGGCAGCCAGCGATCCACCGTAGGAGTCGGTGCGTCGATTGGTCTTCTCCCAGAGGAACTCGTCGAGAAGGTAACCGTGTGCACCGTGGAGCTCGATCGCGTCGAAACCGACGTCACGCGCCGCCACCGCGGCATCGGCGAACGAGGCGGCCACCGCGGCGAGTTCGTCGCGCTGCAGGGCGCGGCCCTTGGTGCTGCCCTTACCGTCGATCCCGGACGGGCTCACCACGCTCACGCCATCGGAATCGCTGCGCTCGGCGCCCTGATGCCACAACTGCGCGGCGACGGTGCCGCCCTCCGCGTGTACCGCGTCGGTGACCCGGCGCCAACCCTGCAGGACGTCCTCGCCGGCAATGGTCGGGATGGAGGTGGGGTAGCCCGCCTCCGGCTCTGGCAGTCGGACACCCTCGGTGATGATCAGACCGACTCCGCCCGCCGCACGCCTGCGGTAGTACTCCGCGACATCGGGTCCCGGCACACCGTCGGGGGAGGCTTGCCGCGTCATGGGGGCCATCGCGAAGCGATTGGGCACCGTCAGCGACCGCACGGTCAGGGGAGTGAAAAGTGTGTCGACGCTCATGGGTCGGTACAACTCACCGCGGGCGGACGTTAATCCCCGGCGTCAGCGGTTTGCGAGCAGCAACACAATTGCCGCGATGGTGAGCAGCACGGAGGTGGCGATGGGTACCAGAACCCAACTGCGCATGGCGTCGGGCCGAGGGGAGTTGTTCTTTGCCGGTGTGGGCATCGCGGTATTCCTTTCGGTCGACCGGATGCAATTATGGTTACCCGTCCCGCCGGACGCGAAAACGTCAGTCCGGGCGCTCCCAGGTCCAGCCGGTGATCGACGGGTGGTCTTCGCCGTGTTCACGGGTGTAGAGACGGGCTTCCAGCCGGGCGTCGACCATCTCCTGACGTAGCCCGGCGGCGTTGCTGCCCAGTGCGGCAACGCGGTCGATCACGTCCATGACCAGGTGGAATCGGTCCAGGTCGTTGAGCATCACCATGTCGAACGGGGTGGTTGTGGTCCCGCGCTCCTTGAACCCGCGAACGTGAAGTTGATCATGGTTGGCGCGCCGATAGGCGAGACGGTGGATCAGCCACGGATAGCCGTGATAGGCGAAGATGATCGGCTTATCGGTGGTGAACAGCGCATCGAACTCGTGATCGGACATCCCGTGTGGATGTTCGGAATCCGGTTGTAGCCGCATGATGTCGACCACATTGACCACCCGGACCTTCAGGTCGGGCAGGCGGCGACGCAGGATATCGGCTGCGGCAAGGGTTTCCAGCGTCGGGATGTCGCCCGCGCAGGCCAGCACCACATCGGGTTCGCAGTGCCCACCGGCCGTGGTGCTCGCCCACTCCCAGATGCCCGCGCCGCGGGTGCAGTGCGCGACGGCCTCGTCCATGGTCAGGTAGTTCAGGGCGGGCTGTTTCCCGGCCACGATGACGTTGATGTACTGCCTGCTGCGCAGGCAGTGGTCGGCCACCGACAGCAGCGTGTTGGCATCGGGTGGCAGATATACGCGCACGACCTCGGGCCGCTTGTTGGCGACGTGATCGATGAAACCGGGATCCTGGTGGGAGGCGCCGTTGTGATCCTGGCGCCAGACATGCGATGTCAGAAGGTAATTCAGTGAGGCAATGGGCCGCCGCCAATCCAGATGGTTGCTGCTGGTCAACCATTTCGCGTGTTGGTTGGCCATGCTGTCGACGATGTGGATGAAGGCCTCGTAACAGCTGAAGAAACCGTGCCGCCCGGTCAGCAGATAGCCTTCCAGCCAGCCCTGGCACATGTGTTCGGAGAGCACCTCCATCACGCGGCCGTCGGGTGCCAGATGCTCATCGTCGGGGGATTGTTCTGCCTCCCAGACCTTGTCGGTCTTCTCCAGCACCGCCGACAGTCGGTTCGACGCGGTCTCGTCGGGTCCCATCAGACGGAAATTGTCGGGGTTGGCGGCGATCACATCACGCAAGAAGGTGCCCAGCACCCGGGTCGCCTCGCCGGTGGTGCTCGCCGGACTGGGCACGTCCACGGCGTAGTCGGCGATCGGCGGCAGGTTCAGCTCACGCAGCAGCACACCGCCGTTGGCGTGCGGATTGGCGCTCATCCGCCGGTCACCGACCGGGGACAGCGCACGCAACTCCGGGCGCAGCGCCCCGGAGGAGTCGAACAACTCCTCGGGTCGATAACTGAGCATCCATTCCCGCAGCGCCTCCAGATGCGCTGCGTTGGTCCGCGTCTCCGACAGCGGCACCTGATGCGAACGCCAGGTGCCCTCGACCTTCTTGCCGTCCACCTCATGGGGCCCGGTCCAGCCCTTCGGCGTGCGCAGGATGATCATCGGCCACAGCGGACGGCCGGTCTGACCGTCCTGCCTGGCCGCCCGCTGGATGGCCGCGATCTGGTCGAAGGCATCATCGAGCGCGGCCGCCAGCTGACGGTGCACATCGGCGGGATCATCGCCGGCGACGGTGATCGGGATGTAGCCGTAACCGCGCATCAGCGCGTCCAGTTCCTCGGCGGGGATGCGGGCGAGCACCGTCGGGTTGGCGATCTTGTAGCCGTTGAGATGCAGGATCGGCAACACTGCACCATCCCGGACGGGGTCGAGGAACTTGTTGGAATGCCAGCTGGTGGCCAGCGGCCCCGTTTCGGCCTCACCGTCGCCGACGACGGCGGCGACCACCAGGTCGGGGTTGTCGAAGGCCGCACCGAACGCGTGCACCAGGGCATAGCCCAGCTCACCGCCCTCATGGATGGAGCCGGGTGTCTCGGCCGCCACGTGACTGGGGATACCACCGGGAAAGGAGAACTGTCGAAACAGCTTCCGCAGGCCTTCGCTGTTCTCGCCGATACCGGTGTAGACCTCGGAGTAGGTGCCTTCGAGATAGGCGTTGGCCACCAGGCCCGGTCCGCCATGCCCTGGGCCGGTGATGTAGATGACGTTGGCATCGCGTTGCCGGATCACCCGGTTCAGATGCGTATACAGCAGGTTCAGACCCGGCGTGGTGCCCCAGTGGCCCAGCAGGCGCGGCTTCACGTGCTCGGGCGCCAGGTCCTCACGCAGCAGCGGATTGTCCAGCAGGTAGATCTGGCCGACCGACAGATAGTTCGCGGCCCGCCAGTACGCGTCCAGGGCGGTGACTTCGTCCTCGGTCAGGGATGCGGTTGCCGTCATGATCCAGGCCTACCACGACTGGCGCGATATAAACACCCGCGTCATTTCCCGTTCGTCACCGTGACGGCGTGCACGCCCCAGATGTCATCGCAATATTCAGCGATGGCCCGATCGGAGGAGAATTTGCCGCTGCGCGCGGAGTTGAGGATCGACATCCGCGACCAGGCGTCGCGGTCCTGCCAGGCGGCGCTGACGCGGTCCTGGCACGCCACATACGAGGCGTAGTCGGCCAGCACCAGGAACGGGTCGTCGTAGGTGAGATTGTCGATCAGTGGCCGGAACACCTCGGTGTCCCCATGCGAGAAATGGCCGCCGGCAATCAGTTCCAGGACCGCCTGCAACTCCGGATCCGCCGCGATATACGACGACGGCCGGTACCCGCTGCGCTTGAGCTCCTCGACCTCTTCGACGGTGAGCCCGAACAGGAAGAAGTTCTCCGGTCCGGCCTCGGCGCGGATCTCGACGTTCGCGCCGTCGAGCGTGCCGATGGTCAACGCGCCGTTCATCATGAACTTCATGTTGCCGGTACCGGAGGCCTCCTTGCCCGCGGTCGAGATCTGCTCGGACAGGTTGGCGGCCGGATAGATCAGGTGGGCGTTCTGCACGTTGAAGTTCGGCAGGAAGACCACCTTCATGTATCGGTTGACCTCGGGATCGAAGTTGACCATGTCGCCGACGGCGGTGATGAGTTTGATGATCCGCTTGGCCAGGAAGTACCCGGGGGCGGCCTTGCCGCCGAAGATGTAGGCCCGCGGCGCCATGTCGATGCCCGGATTGTTCTTGATGCGCAGATACTGCGTGACGATGTTGAGCACGTTGAGGTGCTGGCGCTTGTACTCGTGGATGCGTTTGACCTGGATGTCGAACAGCCAGGTGGGGTCGAGCTCGACACCGGTCTCGGCGTAGACGAAGTCGGCCAGGCGAGACTTGTTGGCGCGCTTGACATCGCGCCACTCGGCGCGGAAACCGTCATCGTCGATGAAGGCCTCCAGCCCGCGCAACCGGTCCAGGTGGGTCAGCCAGCCGTCACCGACGGTGCGGTCGAACAGCTGGCGCAGCCCGGGATTGGACAGGGCGACGAAGCGGCGCGGGGTCACCCCGTTGGTCTTGTTGGAGAACCGCTCCGGCCACATCTCGTAGAAATCCTTGAGCACACTGTCCTTGAGCAACTCGCTGTGCAGGGCGGCAACCCCGTTGATGGCATGGCTGCCCACAGTGGCCAGGTGCGCCATCCGCACCGACTTGGCGCCGTCCTCGTCGATCAGCGACATCCGCCGCACCCGGTCCTCGTCCCCGGGGAAGCGTGCGCGGACCTCGTCGAGGAACCGGCTGTTGATCTCGTAGATGATCTCCAGGTGCCGCGGCAGGCTCTCCCCGAAGATGCCCAGCGGCCACTTCTCCAGCGCCTCCGGCAGCAGCGTGTGGTTGGTGTAGCCGAAGGTGGCCACGGTGATCGCCCACGCCGTGTTCCAGTCCAGGCGGCGCTCGTCGACCAGCAGTCGCATCAACTCCGCGACACCGATCGAGGGGTGGGTGTCGTTGAGCTGGATGGCGAACCTGTCGGCCAGTTCGTAGATCGACAGGTCGGCCAGATCGTCGACGATGTGCAGCACATGCTGCAACGAGCACGAGACGAAGAAGAACTGCTGCAGCAGTCGCAGCCGCTTGCCCACCTCGGGCTCGTCGTTGGGGTAGAGCACCTTGGTGACGGTCTCGGAGGTGACCTCCTCCTCGACGGCCTTGTAGTAGTCGCCGGTGTTGAACGCCTCCAGGGCGAAGGATTGCACCGCCCGCGCGCTCCACAGGGTGAGCACATTGCAGGTCTTGACGCCGTAGCCCTGGATCGGGGTGTCATAGGCGACGCCCTGGATGACGCGCTGGGGGATCCAGCGGGCGCGCAGCACTCCGGCGTCATCGTGATAGCGCTCGGTGTGCCCACCCCACAGCACCGGGTAGTGGACATCGGGTTTGGCGATCTCCCAAGGGTTTCCGTTGAGCAACCAGTTGTCGGTCTTCTCGACCTGCCAACCGTCCTGCAGTTCCTGGTCGAAGATGCCGAACTCGTAACGGATGCCGTAGCCGATGGCGGGCCGCTCCAGGGTGGCCAGCGAGTCCAGATAACAGGCGGCCAACCGGCCGAGGCCGCCGTTGCCCAACCCCGGCTCCTCCTCGCAGTCCAGCACCTCCTCCAGATCCTGACCGAGCTCGGCCAGGGCGGTGCGCGCCGCGTTCTCGATGCCCAGGTTGAGCAGATTGGCGCCCAGCTGCGGACCCATCAGGAACTCCGCGGACAGATAACAGGTGAGCTTGCTGCCCAGGTCCAGCGACGTCTGGGTGGAGGCGACCCGATTGTCCTGCATGCGGTCGCGCACGGCCAATGCCAACGCCCGGTAGTAATGCTCGGGACGCAGCGCCGCGGCGGGCCTGCCGATGGAGTACCGGATGTGGTCGATGATGGCCCGTCGCAGCGCGTCGGCCGACAGTCCGGTGCGGCTGGGTTCGTAGGCGGGTGCGGAAGCGGCGACATCGGTCATGATCGAAGTCTTGCAGTCGCGCGCGTACCGCGCGCGCTCAATGCGCATCGGTCCGGTGAATGGATATGAGACGCTGCCTGGATGTCCGGTGTGCCCGAACTCGTCGACGTCCTGCCCCAGCACCGGTTCGACGAGCGATCGCTGGCGCGATTCCTGGGCGGGCACGGTATCGACGGTCCGCTGCAGATCCGCCAGTTCCAAGGCGGCCAGAGCAATCCGACCTTCCACATCCGCAGTGCGACAGGCGACTTCGTCTTGCGCAAGAAACCGCCCGGGGTGCTGCTACCCAAGGCCCACGATGTGGGACGCGAGTACCGGGTGATGTCCGCGTTGGCCGACAGCCCGGTGCCGGTGCCCCGGATGCGGGTGTTGTGCACCGACGAATCGGTGCTGGGCACGCCGTTCTTCGTGATGGACCATGTGCCGGGCCGGATATTCGCCGACCGGGTGCTGCGCGACGGCACACCGGCCGAACGGACGGCGGTGTACCGCGACCTGGCCAGGGTGCTGGCCGCCCTACACACCGTGGATTGGGAATCCGCGGGACTGTCCGATTTCGGGCGCCCGGACGGTTATCTGGCGCGGCAGGTGGCCCTGTGGACCACGACGTGGCAGACCGTCAAGGTCGAGGAGTGCGCCGAGATGGACGCGCTGGCGGCATGGCTGCCCGCGCACCTGCCGAGCGCCGACGAGGCGTGTATCGCCCACGGTGACTACCGGCTGGGAAACGTGCTGCTGCACCCCACCGAACCGCGCATCGTGGCCGTGCTGGACTGGGAGCTGTCCACCATCGGCCATCCGCTGGCCGATCTCGGTTACGCGGCGATGACCTATCACCTGCCCGGCGACAGCGATCCGCTGATGGGGGTCGCGGGGGAGGATCTGAGCGGCACCGGGATCCCGGAGGAATCGGCCTTCGTCGCCGACTACTGCCGCCACGCCGGCCGCGCGATCCCGCAGGATCTGCCGATCTTCGTCATCTTCTCGATGTTCCGGCTCGCCGCGATCGTGGCGGGGGTGTGGCGCCGCGGCCTGGACGGCAACGCCGCCGACGCCCGCGCAGGCACCGACCTGTTCCGCACCCGCTACCGCGGGCTGGCCGAACGGGCCTGGTCATTGGCCGGCGGGTGAGTGAGCGCCCCGCTACACCGCGCTCAGATAACGCCGGGTGATCACCCGTTGCGCCAGCCGGGTGACCGGGCCGCCCAGCCTGCTCCACCACGTCGCGTGCCTGGCGAAGGCGGTCACCTCGGCGTGCACCGCGCCGTCGGCCGGGTCGTAGCGGACCGCGAACAGTTCCTCACCGGTCTCGGGGTGCCCGGGCAACGTCCCATAGGCGAAGCCGCGCCGGTCCGGTTCGTCGAGCAGATAGACCACCCGGCACGGTGCCCGCAGTGGCCAGAAACCCACGGTCACCTCCACACCGACGGCGGCCGACTCGGCGTCGGCACGCACCAACACCCCGGCGCCGCGCTGCATGCCCCAGTGCAGGACGGCATCGGCGGCCTCCTCGAAGCGGGCGCGGCCGTGCCCGATCACCGCGGAGACGCGGACGTGCTGATAGCCGGCGGGCAGCGGGCCGTTGGTCGCGCCCACCTCGGTATAGGTCAGCTCCATCCCTGCCACTATCGCAGGCGCGTGCGCTGCGGCGGCGCGGTCGTGCAATAACGTGACTGCGTGACCATCGGCACCGCGCACCCCGGCGGCGGATTCAACCCGCCCGAGCCGACCGACAAGGGTGGCCCCGACTACGGACGCTTCGTCGAAGCGGTCCGCACCCTGCAGGACCATGCGCGGGCGGCCGACGCACCCGACGAGGTGATCAGCGAAGCGGCCGATCTGATCGAGAAGGTCTCGGCACTGCTGGCGCCCTACGAGGCCGACGAATGGCATTCCCCGTCGGGGCGCAGGCTCGACCTGCCCAACCGCGGCAACATCATGTCGGTCCCGATGGATCTGCGCGTCGCCGACGACCGGGTCACCGGCACCGTGCTGTTCCGCCGCTACCACCTGGGCCGTAACAGTGCCGTGCACGGCGGGGTGCTCGGTCTGTTGTTCGACTCGCTGCTCGGGTTCACCACGGCCAAGCTCACCAAGAGCCTGTACCAGCGCACCGCGCACCTGGGCATCGACTACCGCAAGATCGTGCCCATCGGCCGTGAACTGCAGGTCGATGCGGGTATCGACCGTATCGAGGGCCGCAAGATCTTCGTCAGCGGCCGGCTGCTCGACGGTGACGAGGTGCTCACCGAGGCCGACGCGCTGTTCGTGCGGCTGAAGCCGGGGCAGCCGTGACCGATACCGGTGAGCACGACAAGCGGGCGTGGGCACGGTGGCGCGACAGGCTGCGTGAGCGGCCGGTCGCCGACCTGATCTATCGATCGGTGGTGGGCGTGGTCGGCACGCTGGTGCTGATCGTCGGCATCATCGCCATCCCGTACCCGGGACCGGGCTGGGCGATCGTATTCCTGGGTTTGGGGATCCTGGCCACGGAGTTCCGCGCCGCGCAGGTCGTCCTGCAGTGGGTGCGGATCCGCTACGACCGCGCGATGGACTGGTTCGGCAGGCAGCACATCGCCGTGAAGGCGCTGAGTGCGCTGTTGACGGCGGCCGTCGTCATCGCATCGCTGTGGCTGTTCGGGGCCGTCTCGCTGGTCGCGGGGTGGGCCGGAATCGATTGGTCCTGGCTGAAGAGCCCGATCGGCATCGGGTCGTAGGTATTGCGCTGGCACAACCCCGATAGCATGGTCGCGATTCGCTCGAGCCGATGAGGAGATCCACCGATGACCGCCGCCGCCAGTAAAGCCCCCGCAGCCCCGATCCGGGTTGCTGCCGGGACTACCGCCGGGGCGGCGGTGCGCGAGGCGGGATTGCCCGAGCGCGGCGCGCCCGACGCCATCGTCGTCGTACGCGACGCCGACGGCCGTCTGCGCGATCTGAGCTGGGCACCCGACACCGATGCCGACGTCGAGCCGGTGGCCGCCGACACCGAGGACGGCCGCAGCGTCATCCGGCACTCGTGCGCCCACGTGCTGGCCCAAGCGGTGCAGGAACTGTTCCCGCAGGCCAAGCTCGGCATCGGCCCGCCCATCACCGACGGCTTCTACTACGACTTCGACGTCGCCGAACCGTTCACCCCCGAGGACCTGGCCAAGCTGGAGAAGCGGATGGCCAAGATCATCAAGGACGGTCAGCTGTTCTCGCGACGCGTCTACGAGTCCAAAGAGCAGGCGCGCGAAGAGCTTTCCGGCGAGCCCTACAAGCTCGAACTGGTCGACGACAAATCCGGTGCCGACGACCCGGAGGTGATGGAGGTCGGCGGCGACGAGCTGACCGCCTACGACAATCTGAATCCGCGCACCAAAGAACGCATCTGGGGTGATCTGTGCCGCGGCCCGCACATCCCCACCACCCGCTACATCCCGGCGTTCAAACTGACCCGCAGCAGCGCGGCCTACTGGCGCGGTAATCAGGCCAACGCGAGCCTGCAGCGGGTGTACGGCACCGCATGGGAATCTCAGGAGGCACTGGACCGCCACCTCGAACTCATCGAGGAGGCCCAGCGTCGCGATCACCGCAAGCTCGGCGTCGAGCTGGACCTGTTCAGCTTCCCCGACGAGCTGGGCTCGGGACTGCCCGTCTTCCATCCCAAGGGCGGCATCATCCGTAAAGAGCTGGAGGACTACTCGCGGCGCAAGCACGAGGAGGCCGGCTACCAGTTCGTCAACACCCCGCACATCACCAAGGAAAACCTCTACATCACCTCGGGTCACCTGGAGTGGTACGCCGACGGCATGTTCCCCCCGATGCAGATCGACGCCGAGTACAACGAGGACGGCACGGTCCGCAAGCCCGGTCAGGATTATTACCTGAAGCCGATGAACTGCCCCATGCACCACCTGATCTACCGGTCCCGGGGACGCTCCTACCGCGAACTTCCGCTGCGGCTCTTCGAGTTCGGTTCGGTGTACCGGTACGAGAAGTCCGGCGTGGTGCACGGCCTGACCCGGGTGCGCGGCATGACCCAGGACGATGCGCACATCTACACCACCCGCGAGCAGATGCGCGACGAGCTGACCTCGCTGCTGCAGTTCGTGCTCGACCTGCTGAGCGACTACGGCCTCGACGATTTCTACCTGGAGCTGTCCACCAGGGATCCGGAGAAGTCGGTGGGCTCCGACGAGTTGTGGGAGGAGGCCACCGCCACCCTGCGTGAGGTCGCCGAGGCCTCCGGGCTGGACCTGGTGCCCGATCCCGGCGGCGCCGCCTTCTACGGTCCGAAGATCTCGGTGCAGGTCAAGGACGCGCTGGGCCGCAACTGGCAGATGTCGACCATCCAGCTCGATTTCAACATGCCCGACCGCTTCGAGCTGGAGTACACCGCCCCGGACGGCAGCAGGCAGCGCCCGGTGCTGATCCACCGTGCGCTGTTCGGTTCCATCGAGCGGTTCTTCGGGGTGCTCACCGAGCATTACGCCGGCGCGTTCCCGGCGTGGCTCGCGCCCGTGCAGGTGGTCGGCGTGCCCGTCGCCGACGCGCACCTTCCGTACCTGGAAGATGTTGCCGCGCAACTTCGTTCCCGCGGTGTGCGGGTCGAGGTGGACGGCAGCGACGATCGGATGGCCAAGAAGATCGTCAACCACACCAACCAGCGGGTGCCGTTCATGCTGCTCGCCGGGGACAAGGACGTCGATGCCGGGGCGGTCAGCTTCCGGTTCGGCGACCGCACCCAGGTCAACGGGATTCCGCGCGATGCCGCCGTGGACGCGATCGTGGACTGGATCGCCCGCCGTGAGAACGCCACACCCACCGCGGATCTGTTGTCGGTGCCGACATGAGCGAGGACCCCGACGGCAACGAGGCGATCATCGACACCGGTGTCGGTGACCCGGATCATCTGCAGCGGTTGTGGACCCCGCACCGGATGAGCTACATCGCCGAGTCGCCGATGAAGAAGGGTTCCGGATCGGCGCTGTCGAAGGAGCCGTTCACCGACATCCCCGGGATGTCGGATGAGGACGGCCTGATGGTGGCGCGCGGTGAACTGGTCTACGCCGTGCTCAATCTGTACCCGTACAACCCCGGGCACCTCATGGTGGTGCCGTATCGGCGGGTGTCCGAGCTGGAGGACCTGAGCACCGAGGAGACCGCCGAGCTGATGGCCTTCACCCAGAAGGCCATTCGGGTGATCAAGGCGGTATCCCGCCCGCACGGTTTCAACGTCGGGCTGAACCTGGGCACGTCGGCGGGCGGATCGCTGGCCGAGCACCTGCACATGCACGTGGTGCCCCGCTGGGGCGGGGACGCCAACTTCATCACCATCATCGGCGGGTCGAAGGTGATCCCGCAGCTGCTGAGCGAGACACGCACATTGCTGGCCGACGAGTGGGCCAGGCAGGCGGAGCAGTCCCGGCCATGAGCAACTTCTATCTGATGACGCGGGCGGCCTACACCAAGATTTCGGGACCGGTCGCCAGGGCGGCCCTGCGCACCGGCCTCACCCCGGACAGCATCACCATCCTCGGGACGGCCGGCTCCATCGTGGCCGCACTCACGCTGTACCCGATGGGGCAGCTGTGGTGGGGCTCGGTGGCGGTGTTCTTCTTCGTGCTGGCCGATATGCTCGACGGGGCGATGGCCCGAGAACGCGGCGGTGGAACGCGATTCGGCGCCGTGCTGGACGCGACCTGCGACCGGCTCAGCGATGGTGCGGTTTTCGGCGGACTGGTGTGGTGGGCGGCCTTCGGNCCCACAACACCGCCCTGGTGGTGGCCGGCCTGATCTGCCTGGTGGCCTCGCAGGTCATCTCCTATATCAAGGCCCGCGCCGAGGCCAGCGGTCTGCGCGGGGACGGCGGCATCATCGAGCGCCCCGAACGGTTGGTCATCGTGCTGATGGGCGCCGGGTTCGCCGGCCTGTTCGGGTTGCCGGTGCTGCTGGACATCGCCATGTGGCTGCTCGCCGCGGCCAGCCTCGTCACGTTGGCGCAGCGGTTGCACGCCGTGCGGACCTCGCCGGGGGCCATGGATGCCCTGCCGGTCGCGGCACCGGCCGAGCCCGCCGAGGACGGTCAGTGAGCACGCCGTCGGCGGGACTGCCGAACGTGCGCGGGTTCCGGGTGCCCCTCGGCGGCCAGCTGTCCGACCTCGGTTACGCGGCGGGCTGGCAGCTGGTGCGCGCCATGCCGGAGTTCGCCGCCCGCAACATGTTCGACGCCGGTGCGCTCTACGCCGCGCGCGGCGGCGGGCCCGGCCAGTTGCGCAAAAATCTGGCGCGTGTCATCGGGGTGCCGCCGGCGCAGGTACCCGACTCCCTGGTCCGCGCGTCGCTGGCCTCCTACGGCCGGTATTGGCGGGAGGCGTTCCGGCTGCCGTCGATGGACCATGCCGCGGTCGCCGCGCGGGTGCAGGAACGCGTCGAGGGCCACCGACACGTCGAGCGGGCCCTGCAGGCCGGCCGCGGCGTGGTGCTGGCGTTGCCGCACAGCGGCAACTGGGATATCGCCGGAGTGTGGTTGACCAACACCTACGGTCGATTCGCCACGGTCGCCGAACGGCTCAAGCCCGAATCCCTGTACAACAGGTTCGTCGCCTACCGCGAGAGCCTGGGCTTCGAGGTGCTGCCGCTGACCGGTGGTGCCCGTCCGCCTTCGGAGATTCTTCAGGAGCGGTTGCGGGACAACGGACTCGTCTGCCTGATGTCCGACCGCGACCTGACCCGGTCAGGTGTCCCGGTGAGCTTCTTCGGTGAACAGACCCGGTTGCCGTCGGGTCCGGCGAGGCTCGCGTGTGAGACCGGCGCGGCCCTGCTGCCCACCCACACCTGGTTCGACGGTGACGGGTGGGGCCTGCGGATCCACGCCCCGCTGGATACCTCCTCCGGTGATATCGGCGTGATCACCCAGGCGATGGCCGACCTGTTCGCCGATGGCATCGCCGAACACCCCGCGGATTGGCACATGCTGCAACCGCAGTGGCTCGCCGATCTGTCGGCCGAACGCCGCGCGCGCCTCGAAGGAAGCTAGGGGAGCGCATGCGCATCGGGATGGTGTGCCCGTACTCGTTCGACGTGCACGGTGGTGTCCAGGCGCACGTGCTGCAGTTGGCCGAGGTGTTCCGCGCGCAGGGGCACGAGGTCAGCGTGTTGGCCCCGGCCTCCCCGCATGTCAGCCTGCCCGAGTACGTCGTCTCCGGCGGCCGGGCCGTCCCGATCCCGTACAACGGGTCGGTGGCCCGGTTGCGCTTCGGCCCGGCCACCCACCGCAAGGTCAAACGGTGGCTCATCGACGGCCAGTTCGACGTGCTGCATCTGCACGAACCGAACGCCCCCAGCGTGTCGATGCTCGCGTTGATGATCGCCGAGGGGCCGATCGTGGCCACCTTCCACACCTCGACCACGAAATCGTTGACGCTCAGCGTCTTTCAGGGCATGCTGCGCCCGCTGAACGAGAAGATCGTCGGCCGCATCGCGGTGTCCGATCTGGCCAGGCGCTGGCAGATGGAGGCCCTCGGCTCGGATGCGGTGGAGATCCCCAACGGACTCAACGTCGCCGAGTTCGCCGACGCGCCACCGCTGGACGGGTATCCGCGGCCGGGGCGCGCGGTGCTGTTCCTCGGCCGGTTCGACGAACCGCGCAAGGGTATGGCGGTGCTGTTGGGGGCGCTGCCGCGGCTGGTCGAGCGGTTCCCCGATATCGAGGTGCTGATCGTCGGTCGTGGTGACGAGGACGAATTGTCCGAGCAGGCCGGTGAATACGCGCGGAACCTGCGTTTCCTGGGCGCCGTGGATGACGCGACCAAGGCTTCGGCGTTGCGTAGCGCCGACGTGTACTGCGCCCCGAATACCGGTGGTGAGAGCTTCGGCATCGTGCTGGTGGAGGCGATGGCAGCGGGCACCGCGGTGGTCGCCAGCGATCTGGATGCCTTCCACCGGGTACTCGAAGGCGGTGCGGCCGGTCGGTTGGTGCCCGTCGACGACGCCGACGCACTTGCCGACGGCCTGATCGCGGTGCTCAGCGACGACGAGGCCCGCCACGATTACGTCCGCGCCGCCGCCGCGGCCGTGCGGCGCTATGACTGGTCGGTGGTGGCAGGCGAGATCATGCGGGTGTACGAGACGGTCGGCGGTTCCGGTAACAAGGTTCAGGTCGCGGGCGCGGCGGGCCGGAGCACCGCATGATGATCTGGCTGGTCGTGCTGCTGGTGGTGCTGGGTGCGGCCCTGCTGCTCACCGGCAGCTGGGCGTACCTGACCGCCAACCGGCTCGACCGTCTGCATGTCCGTTACGACCTGTCCTGGCAGGCGTTGGATGCCGCGCTGGCCCGTCGCGCGGTGGTGGCGCGGGCGGTCGCCATCGACGCCTACGGGCACGGCGCACAGGCGCAGCGGCTCGCCGCCCTCGCCGACGCCGCCGAGCGCGCCGACCGGCCGTCACGGGAGGCCGCCGAGAATGCGCTCTCGGCAGCGCTGACGCTGGTGGATCCGGCGGTCCTGCCCGCGGCGCTGGTCGCCGAGCTGGCCGATGCCGAGGCCCGGGTCCTGCTCGCGCGTCGCTTCCACAACGACGCGGTGCGCGACACCCTGGCGTTGCGCGACCGCCCGATGGTGCGGTTGCTGCACCTCGGCGGTACGGCGGCGCTGCCCACCTACTTCGAGATCGCCGAACGCGCCGGGCTGGCCGCGCGTCACGGTGTGTCCCAGCGGGTGTCGGCGCGGATCGTCCTGCTCGACGAGCAGGGGTGTGTGCTGCTGTTCCGGGGATCGGATCCGGCCGGTGACGGCAGCCGTCGCTGGTGGTTCACCGTGGGCGGGGCGGTGGAGCCGGGTGAGGAGCTCGCCGACGCCGCGGCGCGCGAGCTGTTCGAGGAGACCGGCCTGCGGGTGCCTGCGGCCGAACTGGTCGGACCGGTCTGGCGCCGGGACGCGCTCATCGATTTCAACGGGTCGGTGATGCGCAGCGAGGAGCACTTCTTCGTGCACCGCACCCGGCGGTTCGACCCGTCCAGCACCGGCCACAACGAGCTGGAGCGCCGCTACATTCAGGGCCATCGCTGGTGCGATGCGACAATGATCGCCGAGCTGGACGCCAACGGAGAATCCGTGTACCCCCGACAGCTCGGTGCGCTGCTGGCCAGAGCCGGTGAGCTCGCCGATGTGCGGGGTACCGGACCAGGAACGCAGCCTCAGATCATTCGCTGAGGCTGCGGATTCAATTGTTTTGGCGCCACCTTTAGACTGGATCGGTATCCGAGTGGAGGAGATTACGATGGAATTCGGCGAGCAGGGCAGCGGCCAGACCGGTACCGCGCGAGTGAAGCGCGGGATGGCCGAAATGCTCAAGGGCGGCGTCATCATGGATGTCGTCACCCCCGAGCAGGCGCGCATCGCCGAAGCCGCCGGCGCCGTCGCGGTGATGGCGCTGGAGCGGGTGCCCGCCGACATCCGCGCCCAGGGTGGCGTCTCGCGGATGAGCGATCCGGACATGATCGAGGGCATCATCGACGCAGTCACCATCCCGGTGATGGCCAAGGTCCGCATCGGGCATTTCGTCGAGGCGCAGATCCTGCAGAGCCTGGGTGTCGACTACATCGACGAGTCCGAGGTGCTCACCCCGGCCGACTACACCAACCACATCGACAAGTGGCGGTTCACCGTTCCGTTCGTGTGCGGCGCGACCAACCTCGGCGAGGCGCTGCGCCGGATCACCGAGGGCGCGGCGATGATCCGCTCCAAGGGCGAGGCCGGTACCGGTGATGTCTCCAACGCCACCACCCACATGCGCAAGATCGGTGGCGAGATCCGCCGCCTCGCCTCGTTGAGCGAGGACGAGTTGTTCGTCGCCGCCAAGGAACTGCAGGCCCCCTACGACCTGGTGGTCGAGGTGGCCAAGGCCGGCAAGTTGCCGGTCACGCTGTTCACCGCCGGTGGCATCGCGACCCCGGCCGATGCGGCGATGATGATGCAGCTCGGCGCCGAGGGCGTGTTCGTCGGATCGGGCATCTTCAAGTCCGGCGATCCGGCCGCACGTGCGGCGGCGATCGTGAAGGCCACCACCTTCTACGACGATCCCGATGTGCTGGCCAAGGTCTCGCGCGGGCTGGGGGAGGCCATGGTCGGTATCAACGTCGACGACATCCCGGCACCGCACCGGCTCGCCGAACGCGGCTGGTAGCCGGTGATGAGCGCTTGCGCGAAGAGCCGACGATAGTGGCGATCGAAGAGATCCTCGATCTGGAACAGATCGAGGTGAACATCTATCGCGGCGGTGTGTTCAGTCCCGAATCGGGTTTCCTGCAACGCACGTTCGGTGGTCACGTGGCGGGACAGTCGCTGGTGTCGGCGGTCCGGACCGTCGACCCGAAATTCCAGGTGCACTCGTTGCACGGGTATTTCCTGAAGGGCGGGGACGCGCGGTCGCCGACGGTGTACAGCGTCGAGCGGCTTCGTGACGGCGGTTCGTTCTGCACACGCCGGGTGTCGGCGATCCAGCACGGCGAGACGATCTTCTCGATGTCGGCGTCGTTCCAGACCGACCAGAGCGGTATCGAGCATCAGGACGTCATGCCCACGGCCCCGCCGCCGGATGACATCCCCGACTTCAAGTCGGTCAGCCGGGTCTTCGACGATGCCAGCTTCCGACAGTTCGACGAGTGGGATGTCCGCATCGTGCCGCGCGATCAAACCAATCTCTTGCCGGGCAAGGCATCTCAACAGCAGGTGTGGTTCCGCCACCGTGACCCGCTGCCCGATGATCCGGTGCTGCACATCTGTGCGCTGGCCTATCTGAGCGACCTGACCCTGCTGGGTTCGGCGCAGGTGAACCATCCCGAAGAGCGCAAGCACCTGATGATCGCCTCACTGGACCATGCCATGTGGTTCATGCGCCCGTTCCGGGCCGACGAGTGGCTGCTCTATGACCAGTCCTCGCCCTCGGCCTGCGGTGGGCGCGCGCTCACCGAGGGCAAGCTGTTCAACCAGTACGGCGAGATGGTCGCCTCGGTGATGCAGGAGGGACTGACCCGCTATCAGCGCGATTTCGTCCCTGCGGCGAAGTGACGGTGCGGGTCGGGGTCCTCGCTCTGCAGGGTGACACCCGCGAGCACCTCGCGGCGCTGACCGAGGCCGGCGCGCAGGCTTGCACGGTGCGCCGGCTCACCGAGCTTGATGCGGTGGACGCGCTCGTCATCCCCGGCGGCGAATCCACCGCGATGAGTCACCTGTTGCGCGAGTTCGCACTGCTCGAACCGTTGCGTGCCCGGCTCGCCGACGGCATGCCCGCCTACGGGTCATGTGCGGGAATGATCCTGTTGGCCACCGAGATCCTGGACGCCGGCGTGCCCGGCCGCGAGGCGCTCGCATTGCGCGGCATCGATATGACGGTGCGCCGCAACGCCTTCGGGCGCCAAGTCGATTCCTTCGAGGAGTCCATCCCGTTCACCGGGCTGGATTCCGACGTGCACGCCGTCTT
This sequence comes from Mycolicibacterium sp. 22603, assembly GCA_052044345.1. Taxonomy (GTDB): domain Bacteria; phylum Actinomycetota; class Actinomycetes; order Mycobacteriales; family Mycobacteriaceae; genus Mycobacterium. The sequence goes on along the minus strand of JBQEMX010000003.1, from coordinate 77,032 downwards.
CATCCGGGCGCCGTGGGTGGAACGGGTCGGTCCGTCGGTGGAGGTGCTGGCCACCGCCGCCGGCCATCCGGTGGCGGTGCGCCAGGGCAAGGTGCTCGCGACGTCGTTCCATCCGGAGGTCACCGGCGACCGCCGGGTGCACCGGATGTTCGTCGACTCGCTGCGCTGACTAGCGGATGGCCAGCCCGGTCAGGGTGCGGGCCATCACCAGACGCTGAATCTCGCTGGTGCCCTCGAAGATGGTGAAGATCTTCGCGTCGCGGTGCATCCGCTCCACCGGGTACTCGCGGGTGTAACCGTTGCCGCCCAGGATCTGGATGGCCTCGTCGGTGACATAGGTGGCGGTCTCGCTGGCGACCAGCTTGGCCATCGATCCCTCCGCGGACTCGAAGGCCTTGCCGTTGCGCGCCATCCAGCCCGCCCGGTAGACCAGTAGGCGGGCCGCGTCGATGCGGGCCTTCATATCGGCCAGCTTGAATGCCACACCCTGGAACTCGCCGATCTTGCGGCCGAATTGCTCACGCTCGCAGGCATAGTCGAGGGCGTACTCGTAGGCGGCGCGCGCCACCCCGACCGCCATCGCACCCACGGTGGGCCGGGTGCGCTCGAAGGTGGCCATCGCGGCCTGGCCGTTGGTGCGCTTACCCTCGCGCACCCTGGCGATGCGCTCGTCGAACTTCTCCTTGCCGCCCAGGATCAGGTTTCCGGGGATGCGCACGTCTTCCAGGACCACCTCGGCGGTGTGCGAGGCGCGGATGCCGTGCTTGAGGAACTTCTGGCCCTGGCTGAATCCGGGGGTGTTGGGCGGGATGATGAACGAGGCCTGACCGCGGCTGCCGAGTTCGGGATACACCGAGGCGACCACGATGTGGACCTCGGCGATACCGCCGTTGGTCGCCCAGGTCTTCGTACCGTTGAGCACCCACTCGTCGGTGGCCTCGTCGTAGCGGGCCTTGGTCAGGATCGAGCCGACATCGGAGCCGGCGCCGGGCTCAGAGGAACAGAACGCCGCGACCTTCGGGTCCTCGACGCTGCCGAACATCTGCGGCAGCCATTCACCGATCTGTTCGGGGGTGCCGCCGCCGGCCAGCGATGCCGCGGCAAGGCCGGTGCCCAGAATGGACAGCGCGATACCGGCGTCGCCCCAGAACATCTCCTCGAAGGCCACGATCATGCCCAGGCCGGAGGGCTCGGCGGCCTGCTCGGCGAAGAACTCCATGGAGTAGAGGCCGATCTTGGCGGCCTCCTTGATGATCGGCCACGGAGTCTCCTCGCGCTCGTCCCACTCGGGGGCGGCGGGCCGCACGACATCGGCGGCGAACTCGTGAACCCACTTCTGCACGTCGAGCAGGTCGGAGGACAACTCCAGGGAGAAGGTCATGGGCCAACCTTACTTTGGAGTAAGTTACCCAGGGAAGTGACTGTGGCTCAGTTAACACTTGTTCATCGGGCGTGCGGGTGCCTGTCGGACGCCCCCGCCGCAGCGGTCCGCGCCGTCGGTGCCCGTAGACTGGTCAACTGACGTTTCACCAGAAAGAGGGCGTATCTGCATGAGCGGCCATTCCAAGTGGGCCACCACCAAGCACAAGAAGGCGATCATCGACGCCCGTCGTGGCAAGAACTTCGCCAAGCTGATCAAGAACATCGAGGTCGCCGCCCGCACCGGCGGCGGTGACCCCGGCGGTAACCCCACGCTGTATGACGCCATCCAGAAGGCCAAGAAGAACTCGGTCCCCAACGACAACATCGAGCGCGCGCGCAAGCGCGGTGCCGGTGAAGAGGCCGGCGGCGCCGACTGGCAGACCATCACCTACGAGGGCTACGGGCCCAACGGTGTCGCCGTCCTGGTCGAGTGCCTGACCGACAACAAGAACCGAGCGGCCGGTGAGGTCCGGGTCGCGATGACCCGCAACGGTGGCAACATGGCCGATCCGGGCTCGGTGTCCTACCTGTTCTCCCGCAAGGGCATCGTCACGCTGGAGAAGAACGGCCTCTCCGAGGACGATGTCCTGGCCGCCGTGCTGGAGGCCGGTGCCGAGGAGATCAACGACCTGGGCGACAGCTTCCAGGTGATCTCCGAGCCCACCGACCTGGTGGCCGTGCGCACCGCCCTGCAGGATGCCGGTATCGACTACGACTCCGCCGAGGCGAGCTTCCAGCCGTCGGTGAGCGTCCAGGTCGACCTCGAGGCCGCCCGCAAGGTGCTCAAGCTGGTCGACGCCCTCGAGGAAAGTGATGACGTCCAGGACGTCTACACCAACGTCGACATCCCCGATGATGTCGCCGCCCAGCTCGACGACGAGTAGTACCGAGGATCAGAACAGCGCGCTGATCGGGGTGTCCCCGGTGATCAGCTCGAAGGTGCGGCCCGCGGTGTCGGGATGGTCGAGCACCGCCAACAGCACCGCCGCGACATCGGCACGCGGGATCTCGCCGCGCCCGGTGGATTCGGCAATGCGCACCCGCCCGGTGCCGGCATCATCGGTCAGCCGGCCCGGCCGCACGATCGTGCTGTCGAGTGCGGGGCGCTCCCGCACGTCGGCGTCGGCGTCGGCTTTGGCCCGGATGTAGGCGCGGTACACGTCGTCATAGCCGTCGTCGAGGCTGCGATCATCGGCCGAGATGGCCGACACCATGACATAGCGCGGTACGCCCGCGGCCTCGGCGGCGTCGGCAAGCAGGATCGCGGCATCGCGGTCGACGGTCTGCTTGCGCGCCACGCCACTGCCCGGGCCGGCCCCGGCGGCGAAGACCACGGCATCGGCCCCGCCCAGCAGCTCGGCCAGGGCGGAGACCGATGTGCGCTCCAGATCCAGCACCTCGGCCTCGGCCCCGACCGCTTCCACATCCGGCACATGAGCCGGGTTGCGCACCAGGCCCACCGCGGTGTCGCCACGCTCGGCCAACAGCCGTTCCAGGATGAGGGCTATCTGGCCATGTCCACCGGCGATCACGACTCGCATGTCACCAGCCTGCCACGGCGTGTCCCTGCCCGGCGGTGTCGGCCCGGGCGGCTAACCTATCGAACAGGTGTTCTGATGTGAAGGGGTTGGCGTGCGGGTAATGGGAGTCGATCCCGGTTTGACGCGCTGTGGGCTGTCCATGATCGAGAGCGGTCGGGGTCGACATGTCACGGCGCTCGATGTCGACGTCGTGCGCACGCCCGCCGACGAACCGTTGCAGAAGCGGCTGCTGACCATCAGCGACACCGTGGAGCACTGGATGGACACCCATGTTCCCGATGTCATCGCGATCGAGCGGGTGTTCGCCAACCACAACGCCAACACCGCCATGGGTACCGCCCAAGCCGGCGGGGTCATCGCGCTGGCCGCGGCCCGCCGCGGTATCGACGTGTACTTCCACACCCCGTCGGAGGTGAAGGCCGCGGTGACCGGTAACGGGCGGGCCGACAAGGCTCAGATCACCACGATGGTCACCAAGATCCTTGCGCTGCAACAGAAGCCGACGCCGGCCGATGCCGCCGACGCGTTGGCGCTTGCCATCTGCCACTGCTGGCGAGCACCGATGATCGCCAGGATGGCCGAGGCCGAGGCCAAGGCGGCCGAACAGAAGAAGCGTTATCAGGCGCGGCTGAAGGCGGTGCGGGCATGATCGCCTCGGTACGCGGTGAGGTCCTCGACATCGCCCTCGACCACGCCGTCATCGAGGCCGCCGGCGTCGGCTACAAGGTGATGGCCACCCCGTCGACGCTGTCCACACTGCGTCGTGGCGCCGACGCCCGGCTGATCACCGCGATGATCGTGCGCGAGGACTCGATGACGCTCTACGGCTTCGCCGACGGTGAGGCCCGCGATCTGTTCACCACCCTGCTCGGGGTCTCCGGGGTGGGCCCGAAGATCGCGCTGGCCACGCTGGCGGTCTACGACGCCCCGGCGCTGCGGCAGGCGTTGGCCGACGGTGATGTCACCGCGCTGACCCGAGTGCCCGGCATCGGTAAGCGCGGTGCCGAGCGGATGGTGCTGGAACTGCGCGACAAGATCGGTGCGGTGCCCGGTTCCGGCGGCGCAGTCAGTGCCACCGGCCACGCCGTGCGTACCCCGGTGGTGGAAGCCCTCGTCGGTCTCGGGTTTGCGGCCAAACAGGCCGAGGAGGCCACCGACAAGGTGCTCGCCGACGACCCGACCGCCACCACCTCCGGCGCGCTGCGCGCCGCGCTGTCGATGTTGGGTAAGAAGTAGCCATGGGCCGTTTCGAGGACGAGGAGCCCGAGGAGCGGGATGTCTCGCCGGCGCTGACCGTCGGCGAGGGCGATGTCGACGCCAGCCTGCGGCCGCGCTCGCTCGGCGAGTTCATCGGCCAGCACCGGGTGCGCGAGCAGCTGCAGCTTGTCCTGGAGGGTGCCAAGAATCGCGGCGGCACACCGGATCACATCCTGCTGTCCGGTCCGCCCGGCCTGGGCAAGACCTCGTTGGCGATGATCATCGCCGCCGAATTGAGCTCGGCGCTGCGGGTGACGTCGGGCCCGGCGCTGGAGCGTGCGGGTGATCTGGCCGCCATGCTGTCGAACCTGGTCGAGGGCGATGTGCTGTTCATCGACGAGATCCACCGCATCGCCCGGCCCGCCGAGGAGATGCTCTACCTGGCGATGGAGGATTTCCGCGTCGATGTCGTCGTCGGCAAAGGCCCAGGGGCGACCTCGATTCCCCTCGATGTCGCGCCCTTCACCCTGGTCGGCGCGACGACCCGGTCCGGAGCATTGACCGGGCCGCTGCGGGACCGCTTCGGGTTCACCGCCCACATGGACTTCTACGAGCCCGCCGACCTGGAGCGGGTGCTACACCGCTCGGCAGGCATCCTCGGTATCGGGTTGGAGGCGACCGCCGGCGCCGAGGTCGCCCGCCGTTCCCGTGGCACCCCACGCATCGCGAACCGGTTGTTGCGGCGCGTGCGTGATTACGCCGAGGTGCGCGCCGACGGGGTGATCACCCGCGATATCGCCAAGGCCGCGCTGGAGGTGTACGACGTCGACGAACTCGGACTGGACCGATTGGACCGGGCGGTGCTCACGGCGCTGACCCGCAGTTTCAACGGCGGCCCGGTCGGGGTGTCGACGCTGGCTGTGGCTGTCGGGGAGGAGGCCACCACCGTCGAGGAGGTGTGCGAGCCGTTCCTGGTGCGCGCCGGGATGATCGCCCGCACGCCGCGCGGGCGGGTGGCGACGCCGTTGGCGTGGACACACCTGGGGCTGGAACCGCCGGTTCGCGGGCTCGGCCAGCAGTCCGGCCTGTTTGAATAGTCGGCATGCTTGTCGCCGCTTTGATCATCGCCGGCCTCGCCGCGCTGCTGCACGTCTACATCTTCGTCATGGAATCGGTGACCTGGACCTCGCCGCGCACCCGGGCGACATTCGGCATGAGTGCCGAGGAGGCGGTCGCCACCAAGGAGCTCGCCTTCAACCAGGGCTTCTACAACCTGTTCCTGGCAATCGTGTCCGCGATCGGGATCGCCGCCGTGGCAATGGGTCATACCGCGGTCGGTGCGGCATTGATCCTTGCCGGTGTCGGCTCGATGCTGGCCGCGGCGCTGGTGCTGCTGGTCTCCTCGCCGGATAAGGCGCGGGCCGCGATCAGTCAGGGGCTGTTCCCGCTGATCGCTGTCGTGCTGCTGGTGGTCTACCTGGTCGGATAGCGGTTTCGCGGGGCCCGAGCTGGGTAAACAGCCTTTGGCAGAGGAGGCCCCCATGACCGATACACACGTTTCGCCCCGCGGCGGCAGATTGCACATCGCTCGCAGCCGCGGCGCGCTCAGCGGTGTCCTGTTGATCGCTCTGGGACTCTGGGGTGCCCTGATCCCGTTCGTGGGGCCGTACTTCGATTTCGCCTACACACCCGATACGCCGTGGGCATGGACCATGGGCCGCGGCTGGCTTCAGCTACTTCCCGGCGTGGTGGCCGTCATCGGCGGCCTGCTGTTGTTGGTGTCGCGCAACCGCGCGACCGCCATGCTGGGCGGTTGGCTCGGTGTCGGCGCGGGCGCCTGGTTCGTCGTGGGCCGGGTGTTGGCCGCGCCGCTGGGTCTCGGCACGCCGGGTAGCCCGGTCGCGGTGACCGAGGCCAAGAGTGTGGCGCTCGAGCTGTCCTACTTCTCCGGCCTGGGCGCGGTGATGGTGTTCGTGGCCGCCGCCGCCATCGGTCGCGTGTCGGTGCGCAGCGTGCGCGATGTCCGGGAAATCCGGGTGCACGACGATGAGCGTGTGCGCGACACCGTCGCCGGGGACAGTGTGGTCCATGACGACCACACCCGGGCCATCCCGCTGAACCGGACCACATCGCAGACGCAGCCCGCGACCGGTCCCATCATGGCGACCGAACCCGACCACACCACCGTGCCGACCCAGCGCCGGGGTCTCAAGGACCGGCTGTTCGGGTCGCCGAAGACCACGGCGCCGAAGACCACGGTGTCGCACTAGCGGCACCGCGGGATCGATCAGCGCAGCGCCGTGAGCGCCTCGGCCAGGATGTCGAGGGCCTCGTTGAGCAGATCGTCGCTGATCGCCAGCGGCGGCAGGAAGCGCAACACATTGCCGTAGGTACCGCAGGACAACACGATGACGCCCTTGGCGTGCGCGGCGGCGCACAGCGCCTTGGTCAGATCGGCATCGGGTTCGGTGCCGCCGGGCTTGACCAGCTCGACGGCGATCATCGCGCCCCGGCCACGCACGTCACCGATGCGGTCGTCGTCGGCCTGCAGCCGGTGCAGCCGGTCCTTCATCAATCGCTCGATGGCGCCGGCGCGGGCCACCAGGCCGTCGGACTCGATGGTCTCGATGGTCGCCAGCGCCGCGGCGCACGCGACCGGGTTGCCACCGTAGGTGCCGCCCAGCCCGGACACATGCGGGGCGTCCATGATCTCGGCGCGCCCGGTGACCGCCGAGAGCGGCAGCCCGTCGGCAATACCCTTCGCGGTGACGATCAGGTCGGGCTCGATGCCCTCGTGCTCACAGGCGAACATGGCGCCGGTCCGGGCGAACCCGGTCTGCACCTCGTCGGCGATGAACACCACGTCGTTGTCCCGGCACCAGGCGAGCAGCGCGGGCAGGAATCCCGGTGCGGGGACGATGAATCCGCCCTCACCCTGGATCGGCTCGATGATGACCGCGGCCAGGTTGTCGGCACCGATCTGCTTGTCGATGACGGTGATGGCGCGCTTGGCCGCCAGCTCACCGTCCTCGGCCAGCTCCTTGCCGAACTCCGCATCGCGGAAGGGATACGACAGCGGGGCGCGGTAGATCTCCGGGGCGAACGGACCGAACCCACTCTTGTAGGGCATCGATTTGGCGGTCAGCGCCATCGTGAGGTTAGTGCGGCCGTGATAGGCGTGGTCGAAGGACACCACGGCCTGTTTGCGGGTGTAGGACCGGGCGATCTTGACGGCGTTCTCGACGGCCTCGGATCCGGTGTTGAACAACGCCGAACGCTTCTCGCCAGTGCCGGGGGTGAGCCGATTGAGGTGCTCGGCGACGGCGACATACCCCTCATAGGGGGTGACCATGAAGCAGGTGTGGGTGAACAGATCGGCCTGGGCGGTCACCGCGTCGACCACCCGCGGCGCGGCGTTGCCGATCGTGGTGACGGCGATGCCCGAGCCGAGGTCGATCAGCCGGTTGCCGTCGATGTCCTCCAGGATGCCGCCGGCGGCACGGGCGGCATAGACGGGCATCGTCGTGCCGACGCCGCGGGCGACCGCGGAATTCTTGCGCTCGATCAGCGCCGAGGACTTCGGGCCGGGGATGGCGGTGGCGAGATGGCGGCTCTGTTCGACGGCAGGCACGGCTGACTCCTGTGGCGTTACGGGTGAAAACAGCAACTCGAACGCGATCGAACTTCGAATCGCGTCGGTTCCACCCCATTGTGTCACGGTTTCCGTCGGTCTGGGCCGGGTTGCCCGGGTGACCGGCAAATCGGGGGAGCCGATAGTGGCACACTGGTGTGCCGTACCCGCTGACAACTGCGAAGGACAGCAGCTCCATGGATCTCGTCGTATTCCTGCCCCTCTTCATCATTCTGGGCGCCTTCATGTTCTTCGCATCGCGCCGGCAGAAGAAGGCCATGCAGGCCACGATCGATCTGCACGAGTCGCTGACCGTCGGTGACCGGGTGCACACCACCTCGGGTCTGCAGGGCACCATCGCCGGTATCACCGACGACTATGTCGACCTGGAGATCGCCCCCGGTGTGGTGACCACCTGGATGAAGCTGGCCATCCGCGATCGCATCGAAGATGTCGACGACGATGATCACGACGCCGACGAGGACCAGACGTTCGAGGGCCAATCGGGCGCCGTCGAACTCACCGACCGCCCGACACCCAAGACTGACAGCAACTGAGCCAGGGTCACCGCGTACCCTCCCGGTAGCGCAGTCCCTGTCAACGCCGTCCTTAATCGTTTCGAGGAGACCCAAGAACCGTGGCTTCGTCTTCGGCGCCGGTCCACCCTGCCCGCTATCTGTCGCTCTTCCTGGCACTCCTCGTCGGTGTGTATCTGCTGGTCTTTCTGACCGGCGATAAGAATCCCGAGCCCAAGCTGGGTATCGACCTGCAGGGTGGCACCCGCGTCACACTCACCGCGCGTACCCCCGACGGGTCGCGGCCCACTCGTGATGCTCTGATCCAGGCGCAGGAGATCATCAGCTCCCGCGTCGACGGTCTCGGTGTGTCCGGCTCCGAGGTCGTGATCGACGGTGACAACCTGGTCATCACGGTCCCCGGTAACGACGGCACCGAAGCCCGTAGCCTCGGTCAGACCGCGCGCCTGTACATCCGACCGGTCATCCACGCGATGCCGGCCCAGCCGGCCGCCGATCAGCAGCCCGCCGAGGGTGCGCCGCAGGGGCTGCCGCCGGGTGGTCAGATTCCCGGCATGCCGCCGGGGATGGATCCCGGCATGCCGCCGCTGATCGCGCCGGCCGAGCCCGAGGCGCCCGTCCGGACACCCGGTCAGCCGGGCGCCCCCGCGGCGCCGCCGGCCGCCCAGCCACGTCCGTACCCGCTGGAACCGGCACCTTCGCCGACCCCGTCACCCTCGCCGGCTCCGTCGTCGACCCCCGCGCCGGCGCCCGGTGCGCCCCCGTCGCAGGCACCCGGCGCGCCCAAGGACGACGCATCGCTGGCCCAACGCATCGCCGATGAGAAGCAGCTGCGGCAGAGCACCGACCAGAGCATCCAGTTGTTGGCGCTGCAGTTCCAGGCCACCCGGTGCAACGAGGACGATGTGCTGGCCGGTAACGACGATCCCAACCTGCCGTTGGTCACCTGCTCCACCGACCACAAGAACGTCTTCCTGTTGGACAAGTCGATCATGAGCGGCGAGGAGATCCAGACCGCCGGATCCGGTTTGGACCAGCAGCGCGGCGATTACGTCGTCGACGTCGAATTCAAGAGCGGCGGCTCGAAGATCTGGGCCGATTTCACCGCGGCCAACGTCGGGACCCAGACCGCCTTCACGCTCGACTCGCAGGTGGTCAGCGCTCCCGAGATCCAGGAGGCCATCCCCGGCGGACGCACCCAGATCACCGGACAGTTCACCGATTCCTCGGCCCGCGAACTGGCCAACGTGCTCAAGTACGGTTCGCTGCCCCTGTCGTTCGAATCCTCGGAGGCCGAAACTGTCTCGGCGACACTGGGTTTGACCTCGCTGAAAGCCGGTCTCATCGCCGGTGCCGTCGGCCTGGCCCTGGTGCTGCTGTACTCGCTGCTGTACTACCGGGTGCTCGGCCTGCTGACCGCGCTGTCGCTCATCCTGGCCGGCGCCATGGTCTACGCCCTGCTGGTGCTGCTCGGCAGATGGATCAACTACACCCTCGATCTGGCCGGTATCGCCGGTCTGATCATCGGTATCGGCACGACCGCCGACTCGTTCGTGGTGTTCTTCGAGCGCATCAAGGACGAGATCCGCGAGGGTCGTTCGTTCCGGTCGGCCGTGCCGCGCGGCTGGGCCCGTGCCCGCAAGACGATCCTTTCCGGTAACGCGGTGACCTTCCTGGCCGCGGCGGTGCTCTACATCCTGGCCGTCGGCCAGGTGAAGGGCTTCGCGTTCACTCTCGGCCTGACCACCATCCTCGACGTGTTGGTGGTGTTCCTGGTGACATGGCCGCTGGTGTACCTGTCATCGAAGTCCACGACGCTGGCCAAACCGGCGTTCAACGGTCTCGGTGCGGTCCAGCAGATCGCCCGCGAACGGCGTGCCGCGCCCACGACAGGACGGGGTTAGTCAGATGTCGGCCAAGAACTCTCCAGAGACCCTCGGGACCGAAACCGTCGCCGGATCGGCGCAGCAGCACGGTTTCTTCGTGCGCCTTTACACCGGTACCGGTGCCTTCGAGGTCATCGGTAAGCGCAAGCTGTGGTACGCCGTCAGCGGTGTCATCGTCGGGATATCGATCCTGGCCATGCTGATCCGCGGGTTCGCCTTCGGTATCGACTTCGAGGGTGGCACCAAGATCTCGATGCCGGTCGACGGCGCCAAGGGGCAGGCGACCACCGAGCAGGTCGAGACCGTGTTCGGTGACGCCATGGGCAGCGCTCCCGAGACCGTCGTCATCGTCGGCAGCGGACCGTCGGCCACCGTGCAGATCCGCACCGAGACGCTGAGCAACGAGGACACCGAGAAGGTGCGCACCGCGCTGTTCGACGCGTTCGCACCCAAGGGCACCGACGGTCAGCCCAGCATCCAGGCCATCAGCGACTCGGCGGTCTCGTCGACCTGGGGTGGCCAGATCACCCAGAAGGCGCTGATCGCGCTGGTGGTGTTCCTGGTGCTGGTGTCGATCTACATCACCGTGCGCTACGAGCGATATATGGCCATGGCGGCTCTGGCGGCGATGTTCTTCGACCTCATCGTCACCGCGGGCGTGTATGCGCTGGTGGGCTTCGAGGTCACCCCTGCGACGGTGATCGGTCTGCTCACCATCCTCGGCTTCTCGATCTATGACACCGTCATCGTGTTCGACAAGGTCGAGGAGAACACCGAGGGCTTCGAGCACACCACCCGCCGAACGTTCGCCGAGCAGGCCAACCTGGCCGTCAACCAGACCTTCATGCGGTCGATCAACACCAGTCTGATCTCGGCGCTGCCGATCATCGCGCTGATGATCATCGCCGTCTGGCTGCTCGGTGTGGGTACCCTGCAGGACCTGGCGTTGGTACAGCTGGTCGGCGTGCTCGTCGGTACCTATTCGTCGATCTACTTCGCCACACCGCTGTTGGTGACCCTGCGTGAGCGGACCGATGTGGTGCGTAACCACACCCGCAAGGTGATGCGCCGGCGTGCGGCCGTGGCCGCCAAGTCCGAAGGGGCCACCGAGCTCGATGACGATGATGCCGCCCAGGATCTGACGGCCGACGCCGTCGAGGTCAGCACCCCGGCCGGTCCGGCACCGGACAAGCCCGTGCCCGGTGCCAAACCGCTGCGGCCCAACCGACCGTCGGGCAAACGGCGGACATAGTGCCGAGCGTGCGAGGCACCCGACTGACTGTGCCGAGCGTGCGAGGCGCCCGACTGACTGTGCCGAGCGTGCGAGGCACCCGCCGCGCAGCGGCCGCCTTGGCCATGACGGCGGGGTTGGTCGTCGCGGGCTGCTCGGCGGGCTCCGACGGTGTCATCGACTACGCCGTCGACGGCACGCTGACCAGCTACAACACCAACACCGTCAGCGGTGCGGCCTCCGGCGGCCCGCAGGCCTTCGCCCGCGTGCTGACAGGGTTCACCTATCGCGGTCCCGACGGTCAGACGGTCAGCGACCGGGACTACGGCACCGTCGCGGTGGTCGGGCGTGCCCCGCTGATCCTGGACTACGAGATCAACGCGGCCGCCGTGTACTCCGACGGCAAGCCGATCACCTGTGACGACATGGTGCTGACCTGGGCGGCGCAGTCCGGGCGATTCCCGCTGTTCAACGCGGCCAGCACCGCGGGGTATCGCGATATTGCGACCGTCGATTGCGTGCCCGGGCAGAAGAAGGCCAGGGTGACGTTCAATCCGGACCGTGGCATCGTCGACTACGGTTCGCTGTTCGGTGCCACCGCATTGCTGCCTGCCCATGTGCTAGGCGATCAGCTCGGGCTGGGGGAGGCCGGGGTGACCCGCGCCATCCAGAATCAGGATCTGCCGGCGGTCGACCGCATCGCCGCGGCCTGGAACGTCAGCTGGAATCTCGGACCCGAGACCGACATCAAACTGCTGCCCTCCTCCGGGCCCTACAAGGTGGAATCCGTCACCGACAAGGGTGCGGTGGTGCTGACCGCCAACGACAAGTGGTGGGGCGCAAAGCCGGTGACCCCGCGGGTGACGGTGTGGCCCCGGGCGGCCGATATCCAGGACCGGATCAACGACGGTACCTTCGACATCGTCGACATCGCGGCCGGCTCGTCGGGCATCATCAACCTGCCCGCCGGCTACACCCGCACCGATTCACCGTCGGCGGGTATCGAGCAGCTGATCTTCTCCGCGCAGGGGCTGATGGCCGCGCCGCCGAATCGCCGTGCCCTGTCGTTGTGCACCCCGCGCGAGAGCATCGCCCGCAACGCGCAGGTGCCGGTGGCCAATGCGCGGCTGAACCCGACCGCCGAGGACGCCTTGTCGGCCGCCGAGAGTGCCGTCGCGGCAGGGCAGTTCGTGGCTCCCGATATCGAGGGCGCCCGCCTGGCGCTGAACAATCAACCGCTGACCGTGCGCATCGGATACCAGAGCCCGAACCCGCGGCTGGCCGCCACGGTGGGCGCCATCGCGCAGGCGTGCGGACCGGCGGGGATCACCGTCACCGATGCCGCAGGCGACGGCGTGGGTCCGCAGAGTCTGCTCGACGGTTCGATCGACGTCCTCATCGGAAGCACCGGTGGCGCCGTCGGCAGCGGTTCCACCGGTTCGAGCGCCCTGGATGCCTACGACCTGCACACCGGCAACGGCAACAACCTCTCCGGGTACAGCAATGAGCGCATCGACGGCATCATCGATGCGCTGGTGGTGACCGCAGACCCCAAGGAACAGTCGCGGTTGCTGGGGGAGAGCGGCCCCATCCTCTGGGCGGACGTGCCGACCCTTCCGCTGTACCGTCAGCAGCGCACCCTGCTGACGGCGAAATCGGTGGGTGCCGTCAGCAGCAACCCGACCCGATGGGGAGCAGGATGGAACATGGACCGATGGACGCTCTCATGAGCGATGCTGCGGCACTGATCAATCGGCTGATCCGCGAGGTGGACGACTTCCCGAGTCCGGGTGTGCAGTTCAAGGATCTGACCCCGGTGCTTGCCGATCCGCAGGGTCTGGTGGTGCTGACCGACGCGCTGGCCGAGGCCGCCGAGGGAGCCGACCTGATCGCCGGCGTCGACGCCCGCGGCTTCCTGCTCGGCGCTGCGGTGGCGCTGCGACGCGGTACCGGGGTGCTGGCCGTGCGTAAGGGTGGCAAGCTCCCGCCGCCGGTGCACACCGTGTCCTACGACCTGGAGTACGGGTCGGCGACCCTGGAGATCCCGGCCGACGGTATCGATCTGGTCGGTCGCAGCGTTCTGGTGATCGACGATGTGCTGGCGACCGGCGGCACGCTGACCGCGGCGGCCCAGATGCTGGAGCAGGCCGGGGCGCGGGTGATCGGCGCGGCCGTGGTGCTGGAATTGGTGGGCCTCAACGGGCGCGCCGCGATCCAACCACTGCCGGTCACCAGTCTCATCACGGGCTGAGGGATATCCTCGAAGTCCTGACGATGGCGAGGAGGTGAACGTGGCCGGCGAAGACAACGTTGCGAGCGGCACCGGGCAGGTGGTCCAGACCCCGCCGTCGGCTGAGGCTGCCGCCGCGGACACCGCCAAGATCAGCGCCTCGCGCCGGGTACGGGCCCGGCTCGCCCGGCGGATGACCGCCCAGCGCAGCCCCGTCAACCCGGTGCTCGAACCGCTGGTGGCGGTGCACCGGCAGTTCCACCCGAAGGCCGATCTGGCCATCCTGCAGCGCGCCTACGATGTCGCCGAACAGCGGCATGCCGACCAGATGCGCCGATCCGGTGATCCCTACATCACCCACCCGCTGGCCGTGGCGAACATCCTCGCCGAACTCGGCATGGACACCACCACGCTGGTGGCCGCGCTCCTGCACGACACCGTGGAGGACACCGGGTACTCCCTCGACGAGCTCACCAACGATTTCGGCAGCGAGGTCGGCCACCTCGTCGACGGGGTGACCAAACTCGACAAGGTTGCCCTCGGTAGCGCCGCCGAGGGCGAGACCATCCGCAAGATGATCATCGCCATGGCCCGGGACCCTCGGGTGCTGGTGATCAAGGTTGCCGACCGATTGCACAACATGCGCACCATGCGTTTCCTGCCGCCGGAGAAGCAGGCCCGCAAGGCCCGCGAGACGCTGGAAGTCATTGCGCCGCTTGCGCATCGGTTGGGCATGGCGACCGTCAAATGGGAGCTGGAGGATCTCTCGTTCGCGATTCTGCACCCGAAGCGGTACGAGGAGATCGTCCGCCTGGTCGCTGACCGGGCGCCGTCGCGGGACACGTATCTGGCCAGGGTGCGTGCCGAAATCGGCTCGTCGCTGGCGGCCATGAAGATCAGCGCCACCGTCGAGGGCAGGCCCAAGCATTACTGGTCGATCTATCAGAAGATGATCGTCAAGGGCCGCGACTTCGACGATATCCACGACTTGGTGGGCGTGCGCATCCTCTGTGACGATATGCGCGACTGTTACGCCGCTGTCGGTGTGGTGCATTCGCTGTGGCAGCCGATGGCGGGCCGGTTCAAGGACTACATCGCCCAGCCGCGGTACGGGGTGTACCAGTCGCTGCACACGACGGTCATCGGTCCGGAGGGCAAGCCGCTGGAGGTGCAGATCCGCACCAACGACATGCACGACACCGCCGAGTTCGGTATCGCTGCGCACTGGCGGTACAAGGAAGCCAAGGGTCGCAACGGTGTGCCGGGTGGGCATACCGCCGCCGAGATCGACGAGATGGCGTGGATGCGTCAGCTTCTCGATTGGCAACGAGAGGCCGCCGATCCTGGTGAGTTCCTCGAATCGTTGCGTTACGACCTTGCGGTGCAAGAGATCTTCGTGTTCACTCCGAAGGGTGACGTGATCACCCTGCCGACCGGGTCGACACCGGTGGACTTCGCCTATGCGGTGCACACCGAGGTCGGGCACCGCTGCATCGGGGCGCGGGTCAACCATCGCCTGGTGGCGCTGGAACGCAAGCTCGAAAACGGCGACCAGGTCGAGGTTTTCACCTCCAAGGCCGCCAACGCCGGACCGTCGCGAGATTGGCAGACCTTCGTCGTCTCGCCGCGGGCGAAGGCCAAGATCCGGCAGTGGTTCGCCAAGGAGCGCCGCGAGGAGGCGCTGGAGGCGGGCAAGGATGCCATCGTCCGTGAGGTCCGCCGCGGTGGACTCCCGCTGCAGCGGTTGATGAGCGCGGATTCCATGACGACCCTGGCCCGTGAACTGCACTACGCCGACGTCTCTGCGCTCTACACCGCGGTCGGCGAGGGGCACACCTCGGCGCGGCACGTGGTGCAGCGGCTGCTGGCCCAGTTCGGCGGCGACGAAGAGGCCGAGGACGAGATCGCCGAGCGGTCGACGCCGGCCACCATGCCGGTGCGCCACCGCACCAGCGATGACGTCGGGGTGTCCGTGCCCGGCGCGGTGGGGGTGCTGACCAAGCTGGCCAAGTGCTGTACCCCGGTCCCCGGCGACGTCATCATGGGCTTCGTCACCCGTGGCGGCGGGGTCAGCGTGCACCGCACCGACTGCACCAATGCCGAATCACTGCAGGATCAGTCCGAGCGCATCATCGAGGTGCAGTGGGCGCCCTCGCCGTCGTCGGTGTTCCTGGTGGCCATCCAGGTCGAGGCGCTGGACCGGCACCGGTTGCTCTCCGATGTCACCCGCGTGCTCGCCGACGAGAAGGTGAACATCCTGTCGGCGTCGGTGACCACCTCCAACGATCGGGTCGCGATCAGCCGGTTCACCTTCGAGATGGGTGACCCCAAGCACCTGGGGCATGTGCTCAATGTCGTGCGCAATGTGGAGGGTGTCTACGACGTGTATCGGGTGACTTCCGCGGCGTGAGCCGCAATCCGGCGTGGGCGGCGTGAGCCGCAATCCGGCGTGGGCGGCGTGAGCCGGGCTACTGCACCACGACCGCTTCGATGGTCACCGTGGTGGCGGGCTCGCCGTCGTCACCGCCGTCGGCGACCCCGTCTGCCGCGATCGCGTCGAGCACCTTGAGCCCGCTGGGGTCGATGGTGCCGAACACCGTGTACGTCGGCGGTAGCTGAGAGTCCTTGTACACCAGGAAGAATTGGCTGCCGTTGGTGCCGGCCCCGGCATTGGCCATGGCCAATGTGCCGCGCGGATACAGCATCGGGGCGCGGATGGCCGGGTCGGTCAGCCGGAACTGGTTGGTCGGGTACTCGTTGGGAACCTGGTAGCCCGGTCCGCCGTCGCCGGTGCCGGTGGGGTCGCCGCACTGCAGCACCCCGAGCGTGTCGCTGGTGGTCAACCGGTGGCAGGTGGTGTCGTCGAAGAAACCCTGCGCCGCCAGGCTGGCGAAGTTGTTGACCGTGCAGGGGGCCTGGCCGTTGTCGAGCTGCAGGCCGATATAGCCACGGTCGGTGCTGATCTCGGCCTCGACCTCCGCCGGCGTCCTGGGGACCCGGCCCATCAGCGGCGGATCGACCGGTTTGGCGGCCTTTTCGGGGGTCGGCAGGTACTGGCAGTTCGAGCCGAGCGTCGCCGGGGCGGTGAACTCCGGAAGCGGTTCGGCGACGCCGGGGGTGGCCGTGTACCCCGGGCCGGACGGGTTGTAGTGGCGGAGGTCCTCCACGACCGCGCGGGTGGCCACGATGGCGATGATCAGCACCAGCACGCCGAAGACGGTCAGCAGGTAACCGAGCACCAGGCCGGCGATGGCCATCCCGCGGCCCTCGTCACCGCTGCGTTTGATCTGGTACAGCGAGATGTGACCGAACACGATGCCCAGCGGAGCGACCAGGATCCCGCAGATCAGCGCGGCCACCGCCAGCGAGTTGGTTGGCCGCCGCCCCGGCGGCAAACCGTACGGCCCCGGCGGCAAACCGTACGGCCCCGGCGGATACCCGTACGGCGCCGGCGGATACCCGTCCTGCGGGGGCGGGTAGCCGTACGGCGGCGGGACGCTCATCGGGTCGGTCGGTTGCTCAGTCGACCGCGATGGACTTGACCATCACCTTGGTCGCGGGCTCGCCGTCCTGTCCGCCACCGGCAACCCCGCCCGCGGCGATCTTGTCCAGGGTGGCCAATCCGGTCTCGTCGATGGTGCCGAACACGGTGTAACCCGGGGGCAGCTGGGAGTCCTTGTACACCAGGAAGAACTGGCTGCCGTTGGTGCCCGCCCCGGCATTGGCCATGGCCAGCGTGCCGCGCGGGTAGAGCACGGGCTGCTGCAGCGCCGGGTTGTCGGGCTGGTACTGGTTGGTCGGGTATTCGTTGGCGAACTGGTAGCCCGGCCCGCCGGTGCCCTGGCCGGTCGGGTCGCCGCACTGCAGCACCGACAGGCTGTCGCTGGTGGTCAGCCGGTGGCACGGGGTGTCGTTGAAGTAGCCCTGCTGGGCCAGGCTGGCGAAGCTGTTGGTGGTGCAGGGCGCCTGCGCGTTGTTCAGCTCCAGACCGATATTGCCCTGGTCGGTCGACATGCTGACGCTGACCTGGGTCTCGTCCATCGGGATGGCGCCGGTCCGCGGCGGGTTGACCGGCTTGCTGGCCTTCCCGGCCGCCGGGTACTGGCAGTTCTGGCCGAGTCCGGCCGGGGCGACGAACGGGGGCAGCTTGCCGTCGGCGGCGGGCTGCGGGGCGTTCGGGTCGACCGTCGTGGTGGTGGACGCCGAGGCCGTGGTGTCGGAATCCTTGGTGGTGATCACGACCGTGGCCACCACGGCGCCGATGACGACGACCGCACCCACCGCCGAGGCCACGATGGTGAGCAGTCGCTGCCGCTTGGCCTGTGCGGCCCGTCGCTCCAGCTGCCGCTCGAGCTTGCGCTTGGCCGCTGCCCTTCGCTGTTCGTTGGTCGGCACCGCCGCTGTCCTCCTCATTCGCCGAACACGTCGGCAACGAGTGTGCCAGGCGATTCTGAGTGTCGGCCGTGCGACCCGCGCGAATACCGGTCCGCCGAGTGGGCATGGGAAACTGACCGGGTGCTGATCACCGGATTCCCGACGGGGGTGCTGGCGTGCAATTGCTACGTGTTCGCAGCGCACGCGGGCGCCGATGCCGTCATCGTCGACCCCGGCCAGTCGGCGTCGGCGCGTCTGCAGCGCATCCTCGACGAGCACCGGCTCACTCCGGCCGCGGTACTGCTGACCCACGGGCACATCGATCACATGTGGTCGGCGCAGAAGGTGGCCGACCGGTACGGCTGCCCGGTGTACATCCATCCCGCAGACCGGGCCATGCTCACCGACCCGGCACAGGGTCTGATCAGCGGCGGGTTGTGGGGGACGCTGGGTCGGCTGACGCTGGGCGCGGTGTTCTCCGAGCCCCGCCAGCTCGTCGAACTGCACACCGATGGGCAGGTGCTGGACCTCGGCGGCATCCGGGTGAGCGTCGACCACACACCCGGTCACACCCGTGGATCGGTCTGTTTTCGCACCCCCGGTCAGGTGTTCACCGGTGACACCCTGTTCCAGGGGTCGGTGGGCCGTACCGACCTGCCCGGCGGCAGCGGCAATTCCCTGATCGACTCGATCATGACCAAACTGATGGTGCTCGACGACGACACCGTGGTACTCCCGGGCCACGGCCCGAGGTCCACGATCGGCATCGAACGCCGCACCAACCCATTTCTCGAAGGCCTGGTTCTGTGACTGATTTCCGCGCCCCCAAGGGTGTGCCCGACTACTTCCCGCCCGATTCGGCGGCGTTCGTCGCCGTGCGTGACGGCCTGCTCGGGGCGGCCCGGCAGGCCGGCTACGGCGATATCGAGTTGCCGATCTTCGAGGAGACCGCGTTGTTCGCGCGCGGCGTCGGCGAGTCCACCGATGTGGTGAGCAAGGAGATGTACACCTTCGCCGATCGCGGCGACCGGTCGGTGACGCTGCGCCCGGAGGGCACCGCCGGGGTGATGCGGGCCGTGATCGAGCATGGTCTCGACCGTGGGGCGCTGCCGGTCAAGCTGTGCTACTCGGGTCCGTTCTTCCGGTACGAGCGCCCGCAGGCGGGCCGGTATCGCCAGCTGCAGCAGGTCGGTGTGGAGGCCATCGGTATCGACGACCCGGCGCTGGACGCCGAGGTGATCGCCGTCGCCGACGCCGGATTCCGCGCGCTGGGTCTCGACGGCTTCCGGCTGGAGATCACTTCCCTCGGCGATGACACCTGCCGGCCGCAGTACCGGGAGTTGTTGCAGGACTTCCTGTTCGCGCTCGACCTCGACGAGGAAACCCGGCAGCGCGCCCGGTTGAACCCGCTGCGGGTGCTCGACGACAAGCGACCGCAGGTGCGGGAGATGACTGCTGACGCCCCGGTGATGCTCGATCACCTCTCCGATGCGGCCAAGGCGCATTTCGAGACCGTGCTGGCCCACCTGGATGCGCTCGGCGTTCCCTATGTGGTCAATCCCCGGATGGTGCGCGGCCTGGACTACTACACCAAGACCACGTTCGAGTTCGTGCACGACGGGCTGGGCGCGCAGTCCGGTATCGGCGGCGGCGGCCGCTATGACGGTCTGATGAGTCAGCTTGGCGGGCAGGACCTTTCCGGGATCGGGTTCGGCCTGGGAGTGGACCGCACGCTGTTGGCGCTGCGCGCCGAGGGAAAGACGGTCGGTGCCACCAACCGCGTCGACGTGTTCGGGGTTCCGCTGGGCGAGGCGGCCAAGCTGGAGCTGGCCAAGCTGGCGGCGGCACTGCGCGCCAACGGTGTCCGGGTGGATCTGGCCTACGGGGATCGCAGCCTGAAGGCATCGATGAAGGGTGCGGACCGCTCCGGTGCGCGCCTGGCGCTGGTGGCCGGCGATCGGGATATTGAGGCGGGCACGGTCGGGGTGAAAGACCTGTCCAATGGTGAGCAGACCGATATCGCCAGCGGCGCCGTCGTGGCCGAGGTGCTCTCCCGGTTGCCCTGACTTCCCGGCGATCGTGCGTGTCTGCACCCGGACACGCCGTCATCAAGGGCGAGTCAGCGCACGCTCACCGGCCGGACATCGCCGTGCCGCCACCGGATCGCGGTGCTCGATGTGGCGCATCATGGGCGCACTCTAGGGTCGGGTAATGCGAGTTCTGGTGCAACGGGTGAGTTCGGCGCGGGTGACCGTCGACGGCGCGACCGTGGGGGAGATCGATCCCGCCGGTCAGGGTCTGCTCGCACTGGTGGGCATCACTCACACAGATGATGTGGCGCTGGTGGCGAAGATGGCCGAAAAGCTTTGGCGGCTGCGCATTCTCGATGACGAGGCCGCAGCAGCCGATACCGATGCGCCGATCCTGGTGGTCAGCCAATTCACCCTGTATGCCAACACCGTCAAGGGCCGGCGGCCATCCTGGAACGCGGCCGCCCCGCGTCCGGTGGCCGAACCGCTGATCGACGCCTTCGTCGCCGCGCTGCGCGAGCTGGGCGCGCAGGTCAGCACGGGGGTGTTCGGCGCCGATATGCAGGTCGAGCTGGTCAACGACGGCCCCGTGACGGTGCTGCTGGAGCTGGATGCGTGCCCCTGAGGGTGAACCTCAGATGGCCATCGCGGCGCGCACCTCGGCCTCCGAGGACGACCCGCCGGCACCGCTCGAGGTGACCCGGCCGGACTCCAGGATGTAGTAGCGCTGCGCGGATTCCAGGGCGAAACCGATGTGCTGTTCGACCAGCAGCACCCCGAGATCACCCCGCTGGGTCAACGCGGTGATGGCCTGCTCGATCTCGTGTACGACCGAGGGCTGGATACCTTCGGTGGGTTCGTCGAGGATGAGGCATTTCGGGGTGGTGATGAGGGCGCGGGCGATCGCGAGCTGCTGGCGTTGACCACCGGAGAGCAGGCCGGCGCGCCGACCCAACAGTTCCTTCAACGCCGGGAACAGGTCCAGCTGTTCGTCGATGAGCGCCTTGCCGTTCTTACGGCCGTCGGCGACCACCTGCAGATTCTCGGCGGTGGTGAGCTGGCCGAAGGATTGTTGGCCTTGGGGCACATAGGCGATACCGCGCGCGACGCGGGCGCTGGGCCGCAGCTTGGTGATGTCCTCACCGTCGAACCGCACCGTGCCGGCACTGCACTTGAGCAACCCGACCGCGGCCCGCAACAACGTCGTCTTGCCGGCGCCGTTGTGGCCCATGACCGCGGCAACACCGTCGGTAGGCACCTCCAGAGACACCCCGTGGATGACCTCCGAGCGGCCGTAACCGCTGCGGACGTCGACGAGTTCGAGCATCAGGCTTCCTCTTTCAGTTCGTCGGGCACACCCTCGGTGCCTGCCGCCGCGGTGCCCAGATAGACCTCCTGCACCTTGGGGTTGGCCTGCACCTCGGCGACCGAACCCTCGGCGATCACCTGACCCCGGGCCAACACTGTCACCGAGGTCGCGAACGCCCGCATGAAGTCCATATCGTGCTCGACCACGACGACGGTGCGCTCACCGCCGATGCGCCTCAGCAGATTCCCGGTCTCCTCGCGCTCCTCGTGACTCATACCTGCCACCGGCTCGTCTAGCAACAGCACGTCGGCGTTTTGTACCAGCAGCATGCCGATCTCCAACCACTGCTTCTGCCCGTGTGCGAGCACCCCGGCCGGCTTGTCCGCCAGCGCGGTCAACCCCGTTGTCTCCAAGGCCTCTTCGATGGCGGGTAGCACACCGGCGCGACGGCGCAGCAGCGACCACGCGGAGCGGCCCGCACCCGCGGCGATATCGAGGTTCTGCAGCACGGTCAGTTGCTCGAAGACCGTCGCGGTCTGGAAGGTGCGGCCCACGCCGTTGCGGGCGATCTGGTGGACCTTCTTGCCCAACAGTTCCACCCCGGACTTGCTGACCGAGCCGGCGGCGGGTACCAAACCGGTGATTGCGTCGATCACGGTGGTCTTACCGGCGCCGTTCGGTCCGATCAGAAACCTCAGGTCGCCCTGGAACAGGGTCAGATCCACATCGCTGACGGCCTTGAACCCGTCGAAATCGACGGTCAGTCCCCGTACTTCGAGGTACTGGGTACCCATGCCGACGTTGCCGCCTGCGGCGGGCTCGGGATGGTTGTCGGTCACGGTGACGCTCATGAGCTGGCTCCGGCCTTCTCGGATTCCGGTTCTGGATCGGGGTCGGGCACTGCCACCGGGTCCGGCGCCCCGCCGTGCCCGGGTGTGCCCTTGTTCTTGCGGCGCAGGAACACCGCCAGTCCGGCCAGACCGGCCGGGAAGAACCCGACGACCAGGATGAACAGCAGGCCCTGCCCGTAGATCCACCCCGAGGGGTACTGCTCGGAGAACAGGGTCTGTGCCCATGCCACACCGATGGCGCCGAGTACCGGTCCCAGCAGCGTCGTCCGTCCGCCGATGGCCACTCCGATCAAAAAGGCGATCGAGGGCAGGATGCCCACCTGCGACGGGCTGATGAAGCCCACGATGGGCGCGAACAGCGCACCGGCGATGCTGGCGAACAGCGCGGCGGTCGTGTACGCGACGACCTTGATGTTGGCCGGATCGTAGCCAAGGAACCTGACCCGCTCCTCGCCGTCGCGCACCGCCACCAGCAGTTCGCCATAGCGGCTCTGCATCAGCTGCCGCACTACGGCGACGACCACCAGCAGGGTGCCCGCGGCGATGAAGTACAACATCTGCTTGTTCGCCGGGTCGGCCAAGCGGAACCCGAAGAATGTCCGGAACCCGTTGAGGCCGTTGGATCCGCCGAGGCTCATCTGGCCGACGAGCAGGATGGCCAACGCGGCCGCCAGAGCTTGGGACAGGATCGCGAAGTACGCTCCCTTGACGCGGCGCTTGAACACACCGAGGCCGAGCACCGCCGCGATGGCGGTAGGGATCAGCACGATCGACACCAGGGTCACCAGGGGAGAGGCGAACGGCGCCCAGAATCCCGGCAATTCCCGAACACCCTGGATCTGCATGAAGTCCGGCACGCTGTTACCTGCGAACTGGGCGTCGGCGATCTTCAGATGCATACCCATGATGTAGCCGCCGATACCGAAGAACACGCCCTGTCCGAGCACCAGCATGCCGCCGCGGCCCCAGGCCAGCCCGATACCGACCGCCACGATGGCATAGCACAGGAACTGGCCGAGCAGTCCGAGCCGGAACGTCGACAGCGCCGCGGGAGCCACGCCGAACAGCAGTACCGCCGCCACACCGAAACCGGCCCATGTCTGCCAGCGTCCAAGGATCGTTCTCACACCAAACTCCTTGTCCGGACGGTGAACAGGCCCTGCGGGCGGGCCTGCAGGAAGATCACGATGATGACGAACAGGATCACCTTGGCCAGCGATGCCGTGGTGTTGTACTCGATCACCGAATTCAGGAATCCGATCCCGAACGCGGCGATCACCGTGCCCTTGATCTGGCCCAGACCGCCGACCACGACCACCAGGAACGCGTCGATCAGATACGCCTGACCGATCGTCGGGCTGGTGGACCCGATCAGCGTCAGCGCCACACCCGCGACGCCGGCCAGCCCCGACCCGATGAAGAAGGTCGTGATGTCGGTCTTGCGCGATGAGATACCGCTGGTCTCGGCGAGATCGCGGTTCTGCACCACCGCCCTGATCCGCCGGCCCATCGGGCTGGCCTTGAGCGCGACGGCCAGCGCGGTGACGCAGGCGACGGCCAACACCAGGATGAAGATGCGGGTCTTGGGCACCACGGCACCGAAGATCTCGAACCCGCCGGACAACCAGGACGGGGCGATGACGTTGACCGCCGGCGCGCCGAAGATGTCACGGGCCAACTGCTGCAGGACGAGTCCCACGCCGAAGGTGACCAGCAGGGTGTCCAACGGTCGGTGGTACATCCGCTGGATCAGGGTGACCTCCAGCAGTACGCCGAACAATCCGCCGATGACGAAGCCGACGATCAACGAGATGATCAGCGAGACACCGGCATTGGAGATGATCTGCTGGACGACGAAGGTGGTGTAACAGCCGGCCATGATGAATTCGCCGTGCGCCATGTTGATGACGCCCATCTGACCGAACGTGAGGGACAGGCCGAGTGCAGCCAGCAACAGGATCGAGCCGAGACTCAATCCCGTTGCCAGCTGTCCGATGAGGACATCCATGCTGTTCCTACCCGGACAGGCCGGCGGCCCACGGGTAGGACTTCAGGTACGGATCCGGCTCGATGGGTGCGGGGGACTCCCACACGGTGTAGATCAGCCCGTCGGGCTTGATCTCACCGATGCGGGCGGTCTTGGTGATGTGGTTGTTCTCGCCGTCGATGGTGACCTTGCCCTCGGGGGCGTCGAAGCTCACGCCACCGGCGTTGTCCTGAATTGCCTTGACGTCGAACGACCCTGCCTTCTCGACGGTGTTCTTCCACAGGTGCACCGAGACGTAGGCGGCCTCCATCGGATCGGAGGTGGGCTTGTTCGCGCCGTAGGCCTTCTTGTAGGCGGCGACGAACGCGTCGTTCACCGGGGTGTCGATGGTCTGGTAGTAGTTCCACGCCGTCAGCTGGTCGGTGACGTTCTGCACACCGATACCGCCGATCTCTTCCTCGGCGATGGACACCGAGACCACCGGCATCGCCTGCGGGGTCAGCCCGACGTTCTTGTACTCACGGAAGAAGGCGACGTTGGAATCGCCGTTGAGGGTGTTGAACACCGCGTCGGCATCCGCGGTGCGGACCTTGTTGATGATTGTCGAGAAGTCCGTCGAGCCCAGCGGCGTGTAATCCTCGCCCTTGATCTCGATCCCGTTGGCCGCGGCGTAGGCCTTGATGATGCGGTTGGCGGTCTGCGGGAACACGTAGTCGCTGCCGACAAGGTAGAGCGATTTGGTGCCCTTTTCCTTGAGGTAGTCCAGCGCCGGGACGATCTGCTGATTGGTGGTGGCTCCGGTGTAGAAGATGTTGGGGGAGGACTCCAAGCCCTCGTATTGCACCGGGTAATAGAGCAGGGAGTTGTTGTCTTCGAACACCGGCAGCATGGCCTTGCGGCTCGAGGATGTCCAACCACCGAAGACGGCCGCCACGCAGTCGCTGTTGATCAGCTTCTGGGCCTTCTCGGCGAATACGGTCGGTTCCGAGGCGCCGTCCTCGCCCACCAGTTGGATCTGCTTGCCGAGAACGCCACCGGCGGCGTTGATCTCGTCGACGGCCAGTTTGATGGAATCCCGCACGGTGACCTCGGAGATCGCCATGGTGCCCGACAGCGAGTTCAGCGAGCCGACCTTGATGGTGTCGCCCGAGGTGTCCACGCAGGATGCTGCGGCACTGCCACCCTCATCGGTGGCCTTGCTTCCACAGGCAGCCAGCAGCATCGAGGCGGTGACCACGACGCTTCCCGCTAACAGAAATGATCGCTTGGACGACGGTCGGAGGTGTGCCATCAACGGCCTTTCGTTCGAGTTCGGCTGTATGAGCGGAACTTTCGGACCCGTGTGGGTGTCGAATCGGCACGTTATGGGCGCTACGTTTCTGTGAAATTTCTGTATGTGACGAACAAATTAACCTCTTGCTCACGCCCTGTTTTCCTGTGCATCACGGCCTCTCGGCGGCTGGTGTAACGATCCGGTAGCGTCCGGCGATGTGTTGTTCATGCGAAAAGCTACGAGGAAGATCGGGGCAAACGTCGGTGCAGCAGCGGGCGCGGCTGCCCTTGTCGCTGGTGCCGCGCTGGCATTCGGGCCGGCGGCCGCCCATGCCGAGCCGGAGGGCCAGTTGGTGCGCTACACCCTCACCTCGGGTGCGCCCTATCAGTTCCAGGTGTTCTATCTGACGGCGCAGCCGCCCAGCATGGCCGCCTACAACGCCGACGCCTACGCATACGCCAAGCGCGAGACGATCACCGTCGGGCCCGGGGCGCCGTGGGTCTTCGAGACCACGCTCGCCGATCCGCAGTGGGCGATCCTGCAGGTCAGCAGTACCACCAAGGGCAGCGTCGGCGCGCCGAACGCACACTGCGACATCCTGGCGGGCGACCAGGTCATCGCGGCGGCGGACAATCCCTACAGCCCGATCTGCCAGGGCAGTCAGTGGTAGGTCACTGACCGCTTGACAAACCCCATCGAACAATTGTTCGATGGGGTCATGCGGTGGGACGGGCAGGGGGTGCGGGTCGACGACGGCGCGTTGCCGGGCCTGGCTCGTCTCGGTTTCGTGCGCAGTGTGCGCACCCCGGAGTTCGACGGGATCACTTTCCACGAGATCCTGTGCAAATCGGCGCTGAACAAGGTGCCCGATGCGGCAATGCTGCCTTTTCGCTACACCGTCAACGGCTACCGCGGGTGTGCCCACGCCTGTCGCTACTGTTTCGCCAGGACCACCCACGAGTATCTCGACTTCGATGCCGGGGTGGATTTCGACGCCGAGATCGTCGTCAAGACGAACGTGGCCGAGGTGCTTGCGCGGGAACTCCGGCGCCGGTCGTGGGCCCGCGAGACGGTGGCGCTGGGTACCAATACCGACCCGTATCAGCGCGCCGAGGGACGCTACCGGTTGATGCCGGGCATCCTGACCGCGCTCGCCGAATCCGGCACACCATTCTCGATCTTGACCAAGGGCACGTTGCTGCGCCGCGATCTGCCGATGATCGCCGAGGCGGCCCATGACGGACCGGGCGCGCGGGTCTCGATCTCGTTGGCGATCGGCGATCCGGAACTGCAGCGGTCGATCGAACCGGGCACGCCCTCGCCGCAAGCCCGGCTGGCGTTGATATCCGCGGTGCGCGATGCCGGATTGGACTGCCATGTCATGGTGGCCCCGGTGCTGCCGCGGCTGACCGATTCCGTCGAGCATCTCGATGCGCTGCTGCGCCAGATCGCCGCGGCGGGCGCGACGGGTGCCACGGTGTTCGGCCTTCATCTGCGTGCAGCGACGCGCGGCTGGTTCATGGCCTGGCTGGAGCGCGCCTACCCCCAGCATGTTCCCGAATACCAGCGGCTCTACCGGCATGGCGCGTACCTGCCTGCGGAGTATCGCGACGAACTTCGTACCAAGGCCGCTCCGCTGCTGGCCAGGTACGGACTGACCGGGCGATCGGTGGGTGTCGCTATATCGGCACCACCGACGCCAGCCGGCGCCGGTGCCGTTTCCTCCGAAGTCGCGGCACCGGCGCACCCCACCCTATTCTGACATTCCCGCCCGCACGGCGCCGACCAGCAGTTTTCGCGGACAGCTGGGCTTGTCGGGGTCGCGAGTACCATAGAACACATGTTCGAACGTTCGGTGTTGAGGGGGCTCAGTGATGAGGCCCTGACGTCCGCGATCACCGCCGAGACCCAGGCCGAAGCGGCGGCCGCGGCTCGCCGATTGGCGTTGATCGCCGAGGCCACTGCCCGCTGGTGCGATGACGAAGACGAACAGTCCGCGCTGAGGTTGATCGACAGCTGGGCTCAGGCGAAGGCCCAGATCGGCGCGGTCTGCAACCTCGGCAGTGTTCGGCACCGGGGCGATCTCGGCCAAGGTGATCAATGCGATCACCTGGCGCACCCATTTGGTCACCGATCCCGACGCGTTGGCCTCCATCGATGCCAAGATCGCCGAGAATGCTCACGAGTTCGGGATGCTGTCGGAGAATGCGCTGACCGCGGCCGTCGACTTCTGGGTTCACCGATACGCTCCACTGGCGGTCATCCGGTCCGAGGCTGTGGCAAGAGATCGCTATCTCGAGTTCGGTGATAAGGATGATCCCGACGGTGTCGTGTCGTTCTGGAGCCGGATGCGTGCCACCGACGCGAAGATCACCGATACCCGCGCCGACGAGCTTGCCGACAGTGTCTGCGACAACGATCCCCGCACGAAACGGGAGCGCCGCGCCGATGCCATCGCCGCGCTGGCAGCCGGCGCCGACCGGCTGACCTGCCTGTGCGGGGATCCCGCGTGCGCCGGTTCGGGGGAAGACCCGCGTGCGGGTGCGGTCATCATCTACGTGCTCACCGGCCACCAGCCCGACATTGGCGAGGGCTTCGAACCCGCGGCGGGGCCGGATGGCGGGCCCGAGTCGTGATCGGTCGGACCCGGTCGCGGGCCGGGCGACCGATCCGATGAGGACAGGTCAGCCGACAAGCCGGCCGCGGCCGCGGGACACACACCCCCTGCCGCACCTGCGGCGCAGTACACGCAACCCGATGCCGGAGCCGGCACCTCCGCGGACGGCGCCATCATCCCCGCCCACCTGCTCACCGAGCTCATCAGTACCGGCGCCAAAGTCCGACCCATCAGCAGCCCAACAGATCTCGGCTCCGAAAACCGATACCGGCCCTCCGTCAAATTCAGCGCCTTCGTCAGGATGACTTCGATGACGTGTGCCTTCCCCGGTGCGGGCGCCCCGCCCACCGAGCCGACCTCGATCACGTCACCCCCTGGCCCGCCGGAGCCACGCATCCGGGAAACCTGCGGCCCTACTGCCGCGAACATCACCTCATCAAGACCCTGAAAATCGGCTGGACCCCGACTGCCCACGCGGACGGTTCGACGACCTGGACCGCACCCACCGGTCACGCATACACCACCAGGCCCCTGGGTCCAGTGCTGTTTCCACGCAACGCGTTTGATGTCGAGATTTCGCGAACCCGGCACATAAGCCTCATCGACCACGATGACCGCCGGCCCGCCCTGCCGACCCGGCAACGCACCCGAAAACGGGACCGCGAATACCGCATCAACGCCGAACGCGCTCGCAACGCAAGGCAGATCGCTCTCGATGGTGACCCGCTGTTTTAACGCAGTCCCTGCACCACTGCGCAAGCCAGCGGGCTCGGCTCGTCGGCTTCCAGGTCGAGCTCGCCGGTGGGCTCCAGTGGCGGTTGCGCCATGAAGCGCGGCACTCTCCCGCGGTGCGCGGTGCCGGTATGGACGAGGAACGGATGGCACAGGTACACATCACCGATGCGACCGGTGGCCGTTGCGACGGAACAGTCCGCGGTTGCCGGAACGACCTGCTCGCAGACTGACATCCAGGGGGCACCGTCGGGGCCATGGCGGGCCAACACCGTCGGCACCGCCAAATGGGAGCCGACCCGGATCTTCGTCGGTGCGTCGTCCGGGCCGACATCGGAGAACAGGAACAGCATCAACAACGCCCGACCGCGGGAGCGCAGGCTCAGCCGCATGCCGTCCTCGGCGTAGAAGGATGCTTCGACATGCCAGCCCGCGTCACGGGCCGGTTCGGTGCTGGGGAAGCGCAGCGGGAAGGTGCCCAGCCCCAGTCGGGGCCGCCATCGGCCGGGCCCCACCAAGGTGTCGAAGGCGGCGTGCAGGGCGTCGGTGTTGGCGGCGGCGGTGAACTCCGGCGTGGCCATGCCGGTCACCCGCACCAGCGATTCGGTCCAGGTACTCGGGTCTGCTGGGTTCAACCCGATGGTCTGCCACAGCTGCTGCTGGCAGCGCTCGCCGAGCTCGCGGTCGAAGGCCGACTCGATCTTGACGAAGCCGTCGGCGATGAACCGGTCGACATCAAGCATGAGGCCATGGTGACCGGACCGGCGCAGGACGTACAACCTGTTTTTGGCGATCGGCTGTCGCCGTAGCCTTGAGCGGTGACTCGACCCGCTCGGCGGCCCGACCGACGTACCCTCGCGACCACGGCGACCATCCTCGAGGCCGCGCAACGGCTGTTCGCTGAGCGCGGTTTCCATGCGGTCACCATGGATGCCATCGCCGAGGAGGCCGCGGTGGCGGTCGGCTCGATCTATCACCACTTCGGCAACAAGGACAGCCTGTATCTGGCGTTGGTGGAGCGTGCTCTGGAGATCAACGAACAGGTGATGGCACAGGCCTACGCCGCCGATCGCACGCCGGTGGAACAGTTGATCGCCGCCAGCGACGCCTACTGTCGGTTCAATCTGGAGAACCCCGGCCACTTCCGCATGGTCGCCCTGCGGACGGTCGACATGCCGCCCGGCGAGCTGGCCGGCGAAGTCGAGCAGCGCATCGCCGACAAGGTGGAGGCACTCGTCGGTGATGTCGCCGATGCCCTGCGTCGTGCCGATGCCGCCGGTCAGATCAGCTGTCCTGATCCCGGTCGCACCTCGGTGTTCCTGTGGTCGGCGTGGAACGGGGTGCTCGGCTCGCGCTGGCGACCGGATCGGCTCGCCCTCGATGATGCCGAACTGGAGCGGGTGCTCGCTGTCGGCAGAGACATCGTGATCCGCGGTCTGCGTACCGATCAGACTTTCTTGTAGTAGCGTTCAGTTTTGTAGTACCGTTCAAAACATGGTGTTGGCGGCGGCGGTGCAACTGGATGCGAAGCTCGGTGATGTTTCGGCCAATCTCGTTGCCTGCCAACGGCTTGCCGATCAAGCGGGCGACGCCGGTGCGAAGGTCATCGCGCTACCCGAGTTCTTCACCACGGGCATCGGCTTCCTTCGTGAGTTGCTCGACGCGGCGCTGCCGGTGGACGGCCCGGCGACCGACCTGCTCTGCGACGTGGCGCGCCGGCATGACGCGATGGTCGGTGGTTCGTTCCTGTGTCGCGACGCGGACGGTCATATCCGCAACGCGTATCTGCTCGCCGACGCCACCGGCGTCGTCGGGCGACACGACAAGGACCTGCCGACCATGTGGGAGAACGCCATCTACACCGGTGGTCACGACGATGGCGTGTTGACCTGCGGTGAGCTTTCCGTCGGTGCCGCCGTCTGCTGGGAACTGATGCGCACCCAGACGGTGCGCCGGATGCGCGGCAGGGTGGAGCTGGCCATGACGGGCTCGGGATGGTGGTCGATCCCGCCCTGGCCGCCGCGGAGCCTGTTCGGCCGTCTCGAAGAGGCCAATGCAGCGACGGCGCGGCGGGCGGCAACCGGTTTCGCCCGGTATATCGGCGCACCCGTGGTGCACGCCGCACACGTCGGCGAACTCGAGTGCCCGATGCCGTGGCTGCCGCTGCGCTACCGCGGCCACTTCGAGGGCAATGCGCTGATCACCGACGCCACCGGAACCGTGCTGGCTCAGCGCTCCCGCGCCGACGGCGAAGGTGTCGTCCTGGCGGATGTCACGCTCGGTCGTGTCACTCCGTCCGAAGTTGCACCGCAACGGTTCTGGCTGCATCGGCGTGGTGTCTTGCCGGCTGCGGTGTGGCACTACCAACGTCTGCACGGGCGGCGCTGGTATGAAAGGAATGCGGTGAATCGATGAGCGTACTGGTGCAGATCGGGCTGTTCGAGCTTGCCTTCGGGGCGCTGTTGGGCTGGGCCGTGGCGGGCAACCTGCTGGCGCCCGAGATGATGAAGAGGGTGGGGATCGTCAGCCCCCGGCGCATCATGCAGGCCCACCTGGACTACATCATGATGGGTGTCATCCTGATCGCCGTCGGGCTCGCAGTGCCGCAGCTGGCGACATGGATCGCCGTCCTCGTGGTGCTGGGAACCTTGCTGAACCCGACGCTGTTCCTGCCGATGGCGTTCAACGAGAAGGTCACGAGCACAACGGTGTTCAAGGCAGTCAGCCTGGTGTCCTTCGTGGCGACCAGCGTCGGACTCGTCGGCGCTGCGGTCAGTGCGCTCTGAGCTGGATGCTCAGATGGCCCGGCGCTGCGCGACCGCTGACGATCGCCGGGTGAATCGATAGTCCTGCAGCGGTCCCCGGCGAGCGAACCACCGTGCGGCCGTGATGGTCTGTGGTCGGTGATACACCGTCTCACGACGGGAGTTGACGAAGTAGGTGCGCAGACCCGGATTGCACTCGGTGAAATACAGATGCGCGGTTTTCCCGCGACGAGCCATCGTTTCGTTCCAGCGTGCGAACGCCTCATCGGTCACCGCGGCGACCTGGTCGGACCGGCCTCGGGCGTGGGCGATCACCCGGGCGGCGTGCTGGGCCATAGTTTCGACGAAATCGCACCAGGCGAACCCGACGAACCCGGTTGGGCCCACGATCTCCCATCTGTTCGGCAGTCGAGGATGCGCGGTGCCGGCATAGCTCTGCATGCCCTGATTCCGGTAGAACTCGGCCAGGTCGAATCCGTCGGTGCCCATGATCGTTGACCGACGGTATGTCTCGGGATCGGTCCACAGCTCGTAGCCGGTGGCGGCCACCAGCAGGTCGACCGGTCGCTCGACGCCGTCGACGGTGCGGATGCCATCGGCGGTGACGCGCTCGATCGGGGTGGTGATCAGGCGAGTGTTCGGATTATTCAATGCTCGGAAGAACGCGCTGGATATCACCGGACGTTTGGCCACGATGCCGTAGTGGGGGACCAGTGCCGCGCGAGTCGCCGGATCGCGCACGCTGAACCGCAACAGCAGTCGGTAGAGCGCCCGGCAGTAGCCGTCGTACAGCGGGATCAGCCGCGTCAACACCCGGTCGGGCATTCGGGAGAAGACGTGCACGATCGGCGCGAGCATCGCCACGTCCATCATCACCCGGCCGGCGATGTTCACCGCCGGTAGCACGCCGGGCGTGCGCAGCATCCGGCGTATGGTTGGCGACAGGGCGAAGTCGATCTTGGGTAGCACCCAGGCCGGGGTGCGTTGGTAGACGTCCAACCGATCGGCCTCCGCGGACAGGGCAGCGGCGATCTGTACGCCGCTGGAACCCGTACCGATCACCGCGATGCGCTTACCCGCGGTGTCGAAGGTGTCATCCCAGGCGTCGGGCCGTAACAGCGTTCCGGTGAAGTCCTCGACGCCGTCGATGTCAAGGCTCGGTTTCGCATTGACATACCCGCCCACCGAACTGATCAGGAAGCGTGCGGTCAGGTCGGCCTTGTCGCGGATGCTCAGCTGCCACAACCCGGCGTCGTCGTCCCAGCGCTGCCGCGTCACCTCGGCGTCGGCGATCAGATGCCGGTAGAGCCCCATTTCACGCGCGGTGTCCTGCAGGTAACGGTAGATCTCGGGACCGGGCGCGAACATCCGAGACCAGTCGGGGTTGGGCGCGAACGACAGCTGGTACCACAGGCTGGGAATGTCGACGGCCAGCCCGGGATAGTGGTTGTCGCGCCAGGTGCCACCGAAATCACCGCCGCGCTCGATGATGACGAAATCGGTGATGCCATGCCGACGCAGGTGATGCGCGGCGGCGATCCCACCGGGACCCGCCCCGATGATGGCCACCTCATGATCGGGCCGGCTCACGCGCCCGGCTCGGGGGCTGCGGTCGAGACGTCCCAGGCGTGATGGACGATATCGTGCAGGTGATACACGGCGATGGTGGCGACGGTGAATTCGCTTCCATTGCTGCGTAACCCGCGCCGATCCCAGCCGTCGGCGGGCACCGATTCGTACCGGTCGGCCACGGCGTCGGCCGCGGCACGCAGCTCGGCGGCGACCACCGAGGGATTCTGGGTGCCGTAGTCCTCGGCGATCGCCGTGGCGTCCTGGTCCCAGTTCGGGAACTGCGGATCGTTCTCGCTCAGCATCAAGTGCACGCGGTGGTCGAAGATGCGGTGCACATCGCGGATGTGGCAACCGTATTCGAGATTCGACCAGACTCCCGGCGCCGGGCGGCGCCGCACCCCGGGGTGGGCGAGTCGGGTCACCCAGTCCGCCGCGTCGCGCCGGATGTGTCCGGCGACGGCGGTCGGATGCACTGTGGCCGGATCGAATCCGCAGTCCGGGCAGGCCTGGTGCAACACCCAGGTCCAGTCCTTGGTGTCGGGCTGGACGTCGCTCAACGCAGGGCGCCGGGGGCGAAGGTGTCGCACTTGTTGGGATCGCCGGTCTGGTATCCGGTGGTGAACCATTGCTGGCGCTGTTCCGAGGAACCGTGGGTCCACGATTCCGGGCTGACCCTGCCGGTAGCCGCCTCCTGGATCCGGTCGTCACCGACCGCGGAAGCGGCCGACAACGCGTCGGCGATATCCTTGTCGCTCAACGGTTCCAGGAAGGTCACGTCGGTGCCCTCCTGTTTGGTCGTCGCCGCGTAGTGTGCCCACACCCCGGCGTAGCAGTCGGCCTGCAGTTCGGTGCGCACGCCGCCGCCGGTCGGGCCGGTCGGGTCCTGCTGGGCGCGCCCCAACACCCCAAGCAGGTTCTGCACGTGGTGGCCGAACTCGTGGGCGACCACGTACTCCTGCGCGAACGGCCCACCGCTGGAACCGAACTGGTCGCGCAGCACATCGAAGAAATCGGTGTCGAAATACGCGGTCTCGTCGGCGGGGCAGTAGAACGGGCCCACCTCGCTGGTCGCACCGCCGCATCCGGTGTTGACCGATCCGGTGAACAACCGAACCTGCGGGCGGCGGTACTCGGGAAGCAACTGGGTCCAGACCGCATCCACGGAGTTGCCGGTCGCCACCACCCGGCACTGCACCTTCTCGTTGGCGTCGGCGCCGGTGCGGCACTGGGTGAGATCGAAGCCGGGGGCGGAGACCCCCTGGGTGTCCATGCCGGCCCCCTGATCCTGGGGCAACACGCTGCTGGGATCCACGCCCAGGAACAGCGCCACCACCACGAGCAACAGCCCACCCACGCCGCCGCCGACGGCGATCCGCCGGCCACCTCCGCCGCCGCGGCCGCTGCTGGAGGAGGTACTCGTGTCGATCTGCATGCCCTCGTTGAAGGTCATCGTCCCCACCCATCTGACGTGTCGGCGCCGTCTCCTGTTCAGATCGGGCTCAGCTTTGCACACTACGATTCGGTCGTGCCCTCTGTCGCCGAACTGTCGACGATCGTGCCGACCGTCCAAGGCCTGCTGCGCGGTACCACCGAGGGCGGTGTCGGGGTGTGGCGCGGTGTCGCCTACGCCGAGCAGCCGGTGGGGGACCGGCGGTTCCTGGGTCCCCAGCCGCTGCGCTCCTGGGCGGGTGTGCGCGACGCCGTCGAGCACGGCCCCCTGCCGCCGCAGGGTCGATCCTTCGTCGGTGGCGGCCGCGACGACCCGAAGATCCGCGACGAGGCCTGCCTGACGGTCACCGTGTGGTCACCCGACGTCTCGGCGTCGCTACCGGTCATGGTGTGGATCCCGGGCGGGGCGTTCGTCTACGGCGCGGGCCAGTTGCAGCTCTACAACGGCTCACGGCTGGCCGCCAACGGCAATGTGGTCGTCGTCAACGTCACCTATCGGCTGGGGGTCTTCGGCGGTTTCGAACTCGGTGACCTCGGACCGGGATTCGACGACAACCTGTGTCTGCGTGACCAGATCGCCGCGCTGCAGTGGATCCGGGAGAACATCGGCTCCTTCGGTGGGGATGCGGGGCAGGTGACGGTGTTCGGTGAATCGGCCGGTGCCACCTCGGTGTTGGCGCTGCTGGCCAGCCCGGCCGCCGCGGGCCTGTTCGACCGGGCGATCGCGCAGAGCCCGGCGCTGCCGCTGATCGCCGACCGGGAGGCACGGGCGCGGCAATCGCACGCCTTCTTGGCCGAACTCGGTGTCGCGGCCGGCGAGGTCAAGGCGTTGCCGCAGCGCCGGCTGCGCCGGGCCGCGGGCACACTGCAGCTCGCCAGCGTCGCGCACACTCCGACGCTGGCCTACGGGCTGACCCACGGGGTCGACCTGTTACCGCACCACCCGATCGAGGCGGCCCGCCGCGGCGCGGTCGCCCCCATCCCGCTGATCATCGGCACCAACAGCCACGAGGCCTCGATGTTCGCCTGGGGTAAGCCACCCATGCTGCCCACGACGGTGGCCGGTATCGACGGGTTCTTCGCCCGCTGGGCGCCGGACGCCCGCGACCGGGTGCTGGCCGCCTATCCGGGGTTCCCGCGTCGCCGGGCGCTGGTCGACTTCGGCTCCGATGCGATGTTCGGCGCGCCCACCTGGGCCTTCGTCGACGCCTACAGCGCCGATGCGCCGACGCACATGTACCGGTTCGACCACACCACCTGGACGCTCAAGGCACTGAGACTCGGTGCCACGCACGGCAGTGAGATCGTGCACATCCAGCACAGTTACAGCTCCTACCTCGGCCGTAAGTTGCATCCGTTGGGGCGGCGGGTGCAGCCCTCGGTGGGCAGGCGCATGCAGCGCACGTGGCTCGACTTCGCCACCGACGGGCTCAGCGAGTGGCCGCGCTTCGACACCCGGACGCGAGAGACCCGGGTGATCCGATCCACCCGCGATGTCACCGTCGGCGATCCCGACGCGCTGCGCCGGGAGGCCTGGGAAGGCGTCTACTAGTACCGGGCGTCGGTGTAGCGCCGCAGGTTGTGCAGGAACCGCTGGAACATCCACGCCATCACCGGCCGGCCTGCGGCCATTCCGAGCCGAGCGGCGGTCCCGTTGGGCTTCATCGCCATCACCCAGGTCAGATGGCAACCCTGGTCGGTCGGCACGATCCAGTAATCCTCGGCAAACGCGGCGATGCTTCTCGTCGATGCCTGGTTGAAGCGAAACGCCATGTGGCTGTGCGGTTCCCAGGCCAGGAACTCCTCGTCGCCGATGATGCCGCCGCGCATGGTGACGGTGCGGGTGGTGCCGATGTCATAGGGCTCGGGGCTGGTCCAGACCACCTTGGTGATGACCGAGGCCCACTGCGGCCAGGACCCGGCGTCGGAGAGCACCTCGAACAACTGCTCCCCGGTGATGGCCAGATCCACGGTGCTGACGAACCGGAACGGCGCATCGGAGATGAAGTCCAGGTCGACACGCTCGCACGGATACATCGCCACCAGCCGACCTTAACCGGGACGGCGTCGACCCGATGAGAGAGGCGTCTCTAGACTGAGCAGTCGTCATCCCACCCAGACATCAGGAGTTTTTCGTGCTGCGCAGTCACCCCGCCGGTTCGTTGCGGTCCACCGACGCCGGTCAGACCGTGACCTTGGCGGGCTGGGTGGCCCGGCGGCGCGATCACGGCGGCGTCATCTTCATCGACCTGCGCGACGCGTCGGGGGTATCGCAGGTGGTTTTCCGCGACGCCGCGGTGCTCGAACAGGCCCACCGGTTGCGTGCCGAGTACTGCGTCTCGGTCACCGGCGTGGTCGAGGTGCGCCCCGAGGGTAACGCCAACGCCGAGATCCCGACCGGGGATATCGAGGTGAACGCCACCGAGCTGACGGTGCTGGGAGAGAGCGCGCCGCTGCCGTTCCAGCTGGACGAGACCGCCGGCGAGGAGGCCCGCCTCAAGTATCGCTACCTGGACCTGCGCCGCGAGGGCCCCGGCAACGCAATCCGGCTGCGCTCCAAGGTCAATGCCGCCGCCCGCGGCGTGCTTGCCGAGCACGACTTCGTCGAGATCGAGACGCCCACGCTGACCCGCTCGACCCCGGAGGGGGCGCGCGATTTCCTGGTGCCGGCGCGGCTGCAACCCGGCAGCTTCTACGCCTTGCCGCAGAGTCCGCAGCTGTTCAAGCAGCTACTGATGGTCGCGGGCATGGAGCGCTACTACCAGATCGCGCGGTGCTACCGCGACGAGGATTTCCGTGCCGACCGCCAGCCCGAGTTCACCCAGCTGGACATGGAGCTCAGCTTCGTGGAGGCCGATGACGTCATCGCGATCTCCGAGCAGGTGTTGCGCGCGGTGTGGTCGACGATCGGCTACGACCTGCCGACGCCCCTACCGCGGATCACCTACGCCGAGGCGATGCGCCGGTTCGGTTCCGACAAGCCCGATCTGCGCTTCGGTGTCGAGCTGGTCGAGTGCACCGACTACTTCGCCGACACCAGCTTCCGGGTGTTCCAGGCTCCCTATGTCGGTGCTGTGGTGATGGACGGCGGCGCCTCGCAGCCGCGCCGCACCCTGGACGGCTGGCAGGAGTTCGCCAAACAGCGCGGGCACAAGGGTCTGGCCTATGTGCTGATCGGCGAGGACGGCACGCTCACCGGCCCGGTCGCCAAGAACCTCTCCGACGCCGAACGCGACGGGTTGGCCGCCCATGTCGGCGCCAAGCCCGGTGACTGCGTGTTCTTCGCCGCGGGCACCGCCAAGGGGGCTCGCGCCCTGCTGGGTGCGACACGCATCGAGATCGCCAAGCGCCTCGACCTGATCGACCCGACGGCGTGGGCGTTCACCTGGGTTGTCGACTGGCCACTGTTCGAGCCCGCCGACGACGCCACCGCCTCCGGTGACGTGGCTGTCGGCTCGGGCGCCTGGACGGCCGTGCACCACGCGTTCACCTCCCCGCAGCCGGGTTCGTTGGAAACCTTCGATTCCGATCCCGGTTCCGCGCTGGCCAACGCCTACGACATCGTCTGCAACGGCAACGAGATCGGCGGCGGGTCCATCCGTATCCACCGTCGCGATGTGCAGGAGCGGGTGTTCGCGATGATGGGCATCGATCACGACGAGGCCACCGACAAGTTCGGATTCCTGTTGGACGCGTTCACCTTCGGCGCCCCGCCGCACGGCGGTATCGCCTTCGGCTGGGACCGCATCGTGGCGCTGCTCGCCGGCACCGACTCGATCCGCGACGTCATCGCGTTCCCCAAGTCCGGTGGCGGTGTGGACCCGCTGACCGACGCACCGGCGCCGATCACCGAGCTGCAGCGCAAGGAGGCGGGAATAGACGCCAAGCCCGATCCCAAGCCCGACGTCAAGGCGTGATTTCGGCGCGCTGACGANGAACGTCAGCGCGCCGAAATCGCCCGGAGAGGAATCCGTGAGCGATCAACCCGACAAGGACCGGATGGTGTCCGACACCGCGGCATTGAGCGACTTCAACCGACAGATCGTCGAGGAGTTCCGCGCGAACGCGGGCAAGGTCGGCGGCCCGTTCGAGGGCAGCACACTGGTGCTGCTGCACACCGTCGGCGCCAAGTCCGGACAACCGCGCCTCTCGCCGTTGGCCTACCTGGAGATCGACGGCAAGGCGTTGGTCGTCGGTTCGTACGCCGGCGCCCCGAAGGACCCCGCCTGGGTGCACAACCTGCGGGCCAACCCGGACGCGCGCATCGAGATCGGCACCGACACCTACGACGTCGCCGCGCGTGAACTATCCGCCGACGAGCGCGACGCGACGTATCCCAAGATCGTCGACAAGGCGCCGGTGTTCGCCGAGTACCAGGCCAAGACGTCGCGGGCGATCCCGCTGTTCGAACTCGTCAGGGCCTAGCACCCGGCCAGGGGTCACAGCCGTTCGAAGATGGTGGCGTTGGCCATCCCGCCGCCCTCGCACATCGTCTGCAGCCCGTAGCGTGCACCGCGCTGCCGGAGGGCATGGACCAGGGTCGTCGTGATGCGGGCACCGCTGGCTCCGAGCGGGTGTCCGATCGCGATGGCACCGCCATGGACGTTCACCTTGGCCAGGTCCGCACCCACCTCGTCGGCCCAGCTCAGCACCACCGGTGCGAAGGCCTCGTTGACCTCGAACAGGTCGATGTCCGACAGCGCCAGCCCCGCTTTGTGCAGGACCTTCTCGGTGGCCGGGATGACGCCGGTCAGCATGTAGAGCGGATCTGAGCCGACGACGGTGGTGGTGTGCACCCGGGCCAGCGGGGTCAGACCCAGCCGGCGCGCGGTCGCACCGCTGGTGATCATCACCGCGGCGCTGCCGTCGGACAACGGTGAGGAGTTGCCCGGGGTGATGTTCCAGCCG
The DNA here is from genome assembly GCA_052044345.1 of Mycolicibacterium sp. 22603. Taxonomy (GTDB): domain Bacteria; phylum Actinomycetota; class Actinomycetes; order Mycobacteriales; family Mycobacteriaceae; genus Mycobacterium. The sequence goes on along the minus strand of JBQEMX010000003.1, from coordinate 37,491 downwards.
ATCTGGCCGAAGCGCGCCGCGTATGCCTCGGAGAAGAATGCCGGCCGCAGACCCGCGAGGGTCTGCACACTGGTGCCAGGGCGGATGATCTCGTCGGTGTTCAGGCCGGCGATCGGCGCCAGCTCGTCGTCGAACAGCCCGGCCTTGGTGGCACGGGCGGCCTTCTCGTGGCTGCCGGCGGAGAACTCGTCGAGCTGGGTCCGTGACAGTTGCCATTTCGCGGCGATCAGCTCTGCGCTGATGCCCTGGGGGACAAGTCCTTCGGAATAGCGTTCGGCCATGCCGTGGCCGAACGGATCGCTGCCGGGTAGCACCGAGGAACCCATCGGTACCCGCGACATGGACTCCACGCCGGCGGCGATCACGATGTCGTAGGCGCCGGCCAATACACCCTGGGCGGCGAAGCTGATGGCCTGCTGGCTGCTGCCGCACTGGCGGTCGACCGTGGTGCCGGGCACCGTCTCCGGGAAGCCCGCACCGAGCAGGGCGTTGCGCGCGATGTTGACGGCCTGGTCACCGACCTGGGTGACGGCACCGGCGATGACGTCGTCGACCAGCGCCGGGTCGACACCGGTGCGGGTGATGAGCTCGCGAAGACTGTGTGCCAGCAGGTCGGCGGGCAGCACGCCGTGCAGCGCGCCGCCGGGCTTGCCCTTGCCGATGGGGGTGCGCACCGCGCCGACGATGACCGCATCGCGATCCGAGTAGCCACTCATGGTCTCTCCTGACAGGCTGGGTATTGCTTTCGTTACTCTGATGGCAACGCGTCCCCGAGGTGAAACCGACCCGTCGACGAGGGTGATCTGCATGACAATCGCCCGAGTTGCGAGCTTCGACAAAGGCCCCCGAGAAATTGTCCACAACGTTAAAATTCTGCCGTCCACACGTGCAGGGGGGCCCACACGTGCCGGACCCACTGTGGCGAGAAAGGGCCCCAGCGCATATGAGCCTTCCGGCTGACAACACGCTGGCGTATATGGATCAGGGTTCGTACCTGGCGCTTCGGGCGCTGGGGCGAGGGCCGGTCATCCAATACGTCTGGATCTACGAACGCGGTGTCGACATGGACGGGCTACGGCGCTTTCAGCGCAATCTCGCCGGCACGTTGTTGGGTCGCCGCCTGGAACGCTCGTCCATTCCGTTGGGCCGCCACCACTGGGTGCCCTGCGGGCCGTCTGCCGATATCGAGATCGCCGCCACCGAACGCCGCCGTGACGAGGTGTGGGATTTCGTCGAAGAGCGCGGCAACGTCCCGGTCGACCCCGAGTACGGCCCGCCGTGGCATCTGGCCGTCCAGCCGCTGGCCGAGGGGGGATCGGTGGTCACCTTGGTGGTATCCCATACCGTCGCCGACGCCGCCGCCCTCATCGAGTCGATCACCCATGCGGTCAACGGCACCGGTCGCGATCTCGCCTATCCCGCGCCGCGCTGCCTGAGTCGACGGCAGGCGCTGCGCCGTGATCTCGCCGTCACCGCACGGTCGATCCGCGAGGTGCCCGCCGCCGTGCGCGGCGCGGCGCGGCTGGCCCGCGCGCAGTCCGGCGATCTGTCCGAGTCGGCCAAGGCGGTTCCGGTCACGGCGTCCCGCCGGCCCGGTGAAACGCCGGTCAGCCTGCCGACGGTTTCGGTGCGCGTGGACGCCGACGAATGGGATGCGCGAGCCAAAGCGCTTGGCGGAAGCAGCAATGTGCTGCTGGCCGGGATCGCCGCCCGCGTCGGCGCGGCCATCGGCAGGGTCGATGAAACCGGGCGGGTGATGCTGTCCCTACCGGTCAGCGAGCGCGTCGCGGGCGACACCCGGGGCAACGCGCTCAACACCATCACCGTGCTGGCCGACCCGCAGCTCGCCCACGGCGACCTGCGCCCGATCCGCGGTGGCATCAAGGCCGCCCTCGTCGAGTTGGCCGAGACCCGCGAACAGCTGCTCGCGCCGCTGCCGCTGGCGCCATACACACCGAAATTCCTGCTGCGCCGGCTGGAGAAGCTGGTCCTCAAGGTGGGTAAGCCGATCGGGTCCTCCAACAGCGGCGCGCTGCCCGATGAGGTGAATCGGCCGGATGGAACCCCCGCGGACATGTTCGTCGCGCACTCGCCGGAGCCGGGCATCACCGCAACCGATCTGGATCGGATGGGGGGTCGGTTGCTGCTGGCCGCCGGCACGGTCGGTGGCGCGGTGTGCATCTCGGTCAGCTCCTGGGAGCCGGGTGCGCCCAACACCAAGGAGGCCGTCATGCAAGCGGTCAAGGAAGCCTTCTACGATTTCGACCTCGTGGCGACCATGGAGTAGGCCGCGCTGCGCGCCGACCCGCGTTGTGGTGGGATTCGGTGATGGGTATCAAAGTGGCGCTGGAACATCGGACCAGCTACACGTTCGACCGGTTGGTGGACATCCACCCGCATGTCGTCCGTCTCCGTCCGGCACCGCATTCCCGTACCCCCATCGAGGCCTACTCCCTGCAGGTCGAACCCGCCGACCACTTCATCAACTGGCAGCAGGACGCCTTCGGCAACTTCCTGGCCCGCCTGGTGTTCCCCGACCGCGCGCGCAGTCTGACCATCACCGTCGGACTGATCGCCGACCTGAAGGTCATCAACCCGTTCGACTTCTTCATCGAGGAATGGGCCGAGCAGTTCCCGTTCCGCTACCCCAAAGAGCTGCTGGCCGACCTCGAGCCCTACCTGCGCCCGGTCGACGAGTCCGAAGAGGGTTCCGGCCCCGGCGAACTCGTCCGCACGTGGGTGCACAACCTCACCATCGGCGAGGGCACCCGCACCATCGACTTCCTGGTCAATCTCAACGCTGCCGTGCGCGCCGATGTCGGCTACAGCGTGCGCATGGAACCGGGTGTGCAGACCCCAGATCACACGCTGCGCACCGGTATCGGCTCATGCCGCGATTCGGCCTGGTTGCTGGTCTCCATCCTGCGTCAACTCGGGCTTGCCGCCCGGTTCGTCTCCGGATACCTGGTGCAGCTGGCCTCCGATGTCGAGGCGCTCGACGGCCCGTCGGGACCCGCGGCCGATTTCACCGATCTGCATGCCTGGACCGAGGTGTTCATCCCCGGGGCCGGGTGGATCGGATTGGATCCCACCTCGGCGCTGTTCGCCGGGGAGGGCCACATCCCGTTGTCGGCCACCCCGCACCCGGAATCGGCCGCGCCCATCACCGGAGCCATCGGACCGGCCGAGGCGACCCTGGACTTCAGCAACGTGGTGACTCGCATCCACGAGGATCCGCGTGTCACCCTGCCTTACACCGAGCAGTCCTGGGCGGCGATCAACACCCTCGGCGAACAGGTCGACGCGCGGCTGGCGGCCGGCGATGTCCGGCTCACTGTCGGTGGTGAACCCACCTTCGTCTCGGTGGACAACCAGACCGACCCGGAGTGGACCACCGCCGCCGACGGGCCGCACAAGCGCGAGCGCGCGTCGGTGCTCGCCGAACGGTTGCGCCGAGTATGGGCCCCCAACGGCCTGGTGCAGCGCAGCCAGGGGAAGTGGTATCCGGGAGAGCCGTTGCCGCGCTGGCAGATCGGGCTGATGTGGCGCACCGACGGAGAACCACTGTGGAACGACCCGGCCCTGCTGGCCGATCCGTGGGCGGACCCCAAACCTGATCCCGCACCCGCGGGCGCCGATGCCCAGTTGTTGTCCGCCGTCGCCGATGGATTGACCCTGCCCGCGCGGCAGGTGCGCCCCGCGTACGAGGACCCGCTGAGTCGGCTCGCCGGTGCGGTCCGCCAACCCGCCGGCGACCCGGTCGAGGAATCCGACGACCTGGCAGACGATGATCCGGCCCGCCGCGCCGCGCTGATGGCCAGGCTCGACAGGCCGGTCGTCGAACCGGCCGCCCACGTCCTGCCGTTGCACCGCCGGGCCGACGATTCCGGTTGGGCCAGTGCAGATTGGACGTTGCGGCGCGGCCGGATCGTATTGCTGGAAGGTGATTCGCCGGCCGGCCTGCGGTTACCGCTGAACTCGATCAGCTGGCGACCCCCGCAGCCGACCTTCGCCGCCGACCCGTTGAGCCCCCGCGGTGGACTGGGTCGCGGGNCCAGGCCCACGCGCCGGTCGAGGATGCCGAAACTGCACCGCCGACGGCGCTGGTCGCCGAGATCCGCGACGGCCTGCTGTACGTGTTCCTGCCGCCCACCGACGACCTGGAGCATTTCGTCGACCTGGTGGCCCGGGTCGAGGCGGCCGCCGCGGCGATCGAGACCCCGGTGGTCATCGAGGGCTACGGGCCGCCGCAGGACGGTCGGCTGGCGTCGATGTCGGTGACTCCCGACCCCGGCGTCATCGAGGTGAACGTCGCCCCCACACGCAGTTTCGCCGAACAGCGGGCGCAGCTGGAGACGCTCTACAACGAGGCGCGGCTGGCGCGGCTGTCCACCGAATCCTTCGACGTCGACGGAAGCCACGGCGGTACCGGCGGCGGCAACCACATCACCCTCGGCGGGATCACGCCGGCGGATTCGCCGCTGCTGCGCAGACCCGACCTGCTTGTCTCATTGCTGACCTATTGGCAGCGCCACCCGGCGCTGTCGTATCTGTTCGCCGGGCGGTTCATCGGTACCACCTCCCAGGCGCCGCGTGTCGACGAAGGCCGCAGCGAGGCGCTCTATGAACTGGAGATCGCGTTCGCCGAGATCGACCGACTGGCCCAGGAGGGCGCCGCACAAGCCTGGGTCACCGACCGTGCGCTGCGACACCTGCTGACCGATATCACCGGTAACACCCACCGCGCCGAGTTCTGCATCGACAAGCTCTACAGCCCGGACAGCCCGCGCGGGCGGTTGGGGCTGTTGGAACTGCGCGGTTTCGAGATGCCGCCGCACTATCAGATGGCGATGGTGCAGTCGCTGCTGGTGCGGGCGTTGGTGGCCCGATTCTGGGATGAGCCGCTGCGTGCCCCGCTGATCCGGCACGGGGCGAACTTGCACGGCAGATACCTGTTGCCGCACTTCCTCATTCACGATATCGCCGATGTCGCCGCGGACCTGCGCGACCACGGTATCGACTTCGACACCAGCTGGCTGGACCCGTTCACCGAGTTCCGTTTCCCGCGCATCGGCACCGCGGTGTTCGACGGGGTGGAGATCGAACTCCGCGGCGCCATCGAGCCGTGGAATGTCCTCGGCGAGGAGTCCACCGCAGGCGGTACCGCCCGGTATGTCGACTCGTCGGTCGAGCGCGTGCAGGTGCGCCTGGTGGGCGCGGACCGTAATCGCTACATCGTCACCGTCAACGGCCACCCGGTGCCGCTGCTGGCCACCGACAAGGCCGATATCCAGGTCGGCGGGGTGCGCTACCGCGCCTGGCAGCCGCCCAGCGCCCTGCACCCGACCATCACCGTCGACGGACCGCTGCGTTTCGAACTCGTCGACGCCACCTCCGGGGTGTCCCGTGGTGGCTGCACCTATCACATCGCGCACCCGGGTGGTCGCTCCTATGAGCGCCCACCGGTGAACGCGGTGGAGGCCGAATCACGCCGCGGCCGCCGATTCGAAGCGACCGGATTCACACCCGGCCGGGTCGATCTGGCCGCCCTGCGGGAGAAGCAGGCACGCCAATCGACCGATATGGGCGCGCCAGGGATTCTGGACCTCCGCCGGGTGCGTACCGTGCTGCGGTGATGGTTGTACAAACAGAGATGACGGCACGCGCCGAGGACGTGCTCGCCGGTTACCGGAGCCGCCGCACCCAACAGGCTTTGTTCGACGTCCGGGGAGCGGTCGGCAACGGCTACGACGAGTTCGTCGACGCCGCGGGTGCCATCCGGCCCGCCTGGCAGGAGCTGGCCGAATGCGTCGCCGAGCGGGGCCGCGACGGACTGGACCGGCTGCGGGTGACCGTGCGCAATCTCGTCGACGACGACGGCATCACCTACGTCCATGTCGACAAGAGCGCCGCGGACAGCGCCCCGGACGGTGGCGTCGCCGAGCCGTGGCATCTCGACGCGCTGCCCCTTTTGATGTCCACCGCCGATTGGGACGTCCTGGAAGCCGGCCTGGTGCAACGGTCGCGGCTGCTCGACGCGGTGCTCACCGACCTCTACAGCGCGCGTGTCTCCCTGACCAGCGGGGTATTGCCCCCGCAACTGTTGTTCGCCCACCCCGCCTATGTGCGGGCCGCCCACGGTATCGAGGTCCCCGGCAGGCATCAGTTGTTCCTGCACGGCTGTGATGTCAGCCGGGCCGCCGACGGCAGCTTCCGGGTCAACGCCGACTGGACCCAGGCGCCCTCGGGTGCCGGCTACGCGCTCGCGGGTCGTCGGGTCATCGCCCACGCCGCCCCGGACCTGTACGAGCGCATCGCCCCGCGGCCGGCCTCACCGTGGGCGCAGGCGCTGCGGCTGGCGCTCATCGACGCGGCGCCCGAGGCCGCCGAGGAACCCGTAGTCGTCGTGCTCAGCCCCGGGGCACAATCCGAGACGGCCTTCGACCAGGCCTACCTGGCAAGCGTTCTGGGCTTCCCGCTGGTCGAGAGCGCCGACCTGGTGGTGCGCGACGGGAAACTGTGGATGCGTTCACTGGGCACCCTCAAACGCGTCGACGTGGTGCTGCGCCGGGTGGACGCCGACTATGTCGATCCGCTGGATCTGCGTGCCGATTCTCGGCTCGGGGTGGTCGGACTGGTCGAGGTGCTGCGCCGCGGTGCGGCGACCGTCGTCAACACCCTCGGCAGCGGCATCCTGGAGAGCCCCGGGCTGATGCGCTTCCTACCCGAGCTGGCCGACCTACTCGTGGGCGAGACCCCACTGCTGGCGTCACCGCAGATGTACTGGGGCGGAATCGACGTCGAGCGGTCGCACCTGCTGACGCATCTGTCCACACTGCTGATCAAACCCGTCACCGGGGGCAAGACGATCGTCGGTCCGGCGCTTTCGGTATCGGCCCGTGAACAGCTCGCCGCCCGCATCGGTGCGAACCCGTGGCAGTGGGTTGGCCAGGAACTGCCGCAATTCTCGTCGGCGCCCACCGATTTCCTGCCCGGCGGGGTGTCCGCGGCCGATGTCGGCATGCGGCTGTTCACCGTGGCCCAACGCGGTGGCTATGCACCCATGATGGGTGGGCTCGGTTTTCTGCCCGCCCCCGGAAATGCGGCCTACACCCTGGATACCGTTGCGGCCAAGGATGTCTGGGTGCGCACCCCGGACCGGGCCAAGGCGGTACCGACTCCCTCGGTCGACCTGCCGGTGATGACGCCGAGCCCCACCAGGGCGGTCAGCTCACCGCGCGTGCTGTCGGACTTCTTCTGGCTGGGCCGCTACGCCGAACGGGCCGAGAACATGGCGCGGCTGCTCACCGTCACCCGGGAGCGCTATCACGAGTTCCGCTACCGCCAGGATATGACCGAAAGTCAGTGTGTACCGGTCCTGTTGGCCGCCATCGGGGTGATCACCGGCACCGACACGGGCTCCGGTGGCGACGATCACGAGGCCATCGCGATCGCCCCGAGCACACTGTGGTCGTTGACCGCCGACCGGCGTCGCCCGGGATCGCTGGCCCAATCGGTCGAACGGCTCGGGCTGGCGGCCCGCGGTGTACGCGACCAGATGTCCAACGACACCTGGATGGTCTTGGCGGCGGTGGAGCGTGCGGTCGGGTCCCGGGCGCGCCAGCCGGAGTCGCAGGCGGCCGGCGATGCCTACCTGCTGACCGCCCACACCCAGACGTTGGCGGGCATGCTCGCACTGTCCGGGATGGCGGCCGAATCGATGGTCCAGGACGTCGGCTGGACGGTGATGGACATCGGTAAGCGCATCGAGCGCAGCCTCGGGCTGACCGCGCTGCTGCGGGCCACCATGACGGCGGTGCGCGCGCCCGGCGCCGAACAGACCGTCACCGAGTCGATGCTGGTGGCGTGTGAGTCATCGGTCATCTACCGCCGCCGGATGCTGGGCAAGGTCAGCGTCGCCGCGGTGGCGGATCTGGTGCTCTTCGACGCCGAGAACCCGCGCTCGCTGATCTATCAGTTCGACCGGCTGCACCAGGGGCTGCGACGGCTGCCGTCATCGTCGGGTTCGTCACGTCCGGAACGGCTGGCCGACGAGATCACCGCGCGGCTGCGCCGGGTCGATCCGGCCGATCTGGAGACCGTCGACGCCGACGGCACCAGGGCCGAGCTGGCCGATCTGCTCGACGGGTTGCATGCCGACCTGCGCGAGCTGTCCAGCCTGATCACCGCCGCGCATCTCTCGCTGCCGACCGGCATGCAACCGTTGTGGGGTCCCGACGAGCGGAGGCAGCTCCCGTGACGCAGCCAGGCACCCGACGCTACGAGATCACCCATCGCACCACCTACCGGTATTCCGACGATGTCACCGGTTCGTACGGTCGCGGTTACCTGACACCCCGGGAACTCCCGGGCCAGCGACGGCTGGCGCACACACTGTTGATCGAGCCGGAAGCCGCCGACAGTTCGATCAGTCGGGACGCCTACGGCAACACCAGTTCTTATTTTCACGTCACCGAACCGCATCGCATCCTCACGGTCACCGGTCACTCGCTGGTCGAGGTCGATCCGCCGGCACCGGAGCTCTACGAGGGCGGCGCCGCGCGCGCACCGTGGGAGATATCGCGCCCCGTAGGCCCGGACGGCGCGCTGGCCTGCGAGTTCACCCTGGATCTCGCGCCCCCGGAGATCACCGATGACGTACGCGAGTACGCGGCGCCCAGTTTCCTGCCGGAACGCCCGCTGATCGAGGTGCTGCGCGATCTCACGTCGCGCATCTTCCGCGATTTCACCTACCGGTCGGGTTCGACCACGATCTCGACGGGGGTCGCCGAGGTGTTGGCCGCCCGCGAGGGGGTGTGCCAGGACTTCGCCCGCCTTGCCATCGCGTGCCTGCGGGCCAACGGCCTGGCGGCCAGCTACGTGTCCGGGTACCTGGCCACCGACCCGCCGCCGGGCAAGGAGCGCATGGTCGGTGTCGATGCCACCCACGCCTGGGCGTCGGTGTGGACGCCGCAGAACCAGTGGCTCGGGCTCGACCCCACCAACGACCAACTTGTCGACGAGCGATATGTGGTGGTCGGATTCGGCAGGGACTACGCCGACGTGCCGCCGCTGCGCGGCATCATCTACACCGAATCGGAGAGTAGCGTTATCGAAGTCTCAGTCGATGTAGCGCCGAACTGACTCCCAGGTGGTTTAGGCGTACGCCGCAGCGGGCACCAGCTAGCGGCCGTGCGAACAGGGGAGAACGTGCATGCGAGATTTCAATTGTCCGAAATGTGGACAGCGACTGGCGTTCGAGAATTCCAGATGCCTGTCCTGCGGCTCGTCGTTGGGCTTCTCGCTCGACGATATGGCGCTGCTCGTCATCGCCAGCGGTGACGAGAGCGAGCACGCCGGCGCGGTCGACGAGCACAACTACGCGTTGTGCGCCAATCTGTATGCCGCCGAATGTAACTGGCTGGTCAAGGTCGGCGAGGGCTCCGGGCTGTGCGCATCGTGCACCTTGACAAGGACCAGGCCCGCCGATTCCGACACCGTGGCGATGGCCGCCTTCGCCGCGGCCGAGCGCGCCAAGCGCCGGATGATCGCCGAGCTGACCGAGCTGAAGCTGCCGGTGGTCGGGCGTGACGACGATCCGCAGTACGGGTTGGCCTTCGACCTGCTCTCCAGCGAGTTCGAGAAGGTGTTCACCGGCCACGCCGACGGGGTGATCACCCTCGACCTGGCCGAGGGCGATGATGTGCACCGCGAGCAGCTGAGGGTGTCCATGGAGGAGCCCTACCGCACCTTGCTCGGTCACTTCCGCCACGAGATCGGCCACTATTACTTCTACCGGCTGGTCAGCCCGGTCCCGCAGTACCTGGAACGGTTCAACGAATTGTTCGGCGATCCCGACCTGGATTACCAGGCCGCGCTGGACCGGCATTACAGCGAGGGCGCGCCTGAGGGCTGGAAGAACGACTACGTGTCGTCCTATGCCACCATGCATCCGGCCGAGGACTGGGCCGAAACATTTGCCCACTATCTGCACATCCGGGACACCCTGGACACCGCCGCGGCATTCGGATTGGCACCGGCCGGGGCAACCTTCGACCGACGGGTGTTGGGTCCCAGCGGTTTCGACACCATCATCGAGATGTGGTTGCCGCTGACGTGGGCGCTGAACATGGTGAACCGGTCGATGGGCCGTGACGATCTCTATCCGTTCGTGCTGCCGCCGGCCGTGCTGGAGAAGATGCGGTTCATCCACACCGTGATCGACGAGATCACCTCGTCGCCGGACAAGCTGGCCGCGGTCGGCGGCACGGTTTAGCGGGTTAGCAGGCTGCTGCTACCCGGTCGCGGGCCGGGCCGATCCAGCAGTACGGGCAGCGGTGGTCGTGTCCGGTATGCCCGCCCTTTTGGCTGTCCGGTCGGCGAGGTCCAATAGTCGTCGAATCCGTCCTGCCACAGCATCTTTGGTCATGGGTGGATCAGCTCGGAGTCCCAGTTCGCTCAATGCGAGGTCGGGGTTGGCCAGGCGTAGCGCGGCGGTGGCTTTGAGGTGGGTGGGTGCGCTGTCGCCGAGGATCTGCATCGCTCGCCGTACCCGTGCTGTGGACTCGGCCGCCGCCTCGGCTGCCCGCCTGGTGTTCGCCGACTCCAGGGTGGGGCTTCGTCCGATTCCGGTCTGAGGGTGCTGATGGTGGTGTCGATTGGCCCAGGAGGCACTTGTTTCGGGAGCTCCTATTTTCGCGAGCAGCGTGGTGACGGTTTCGTCGCTGCGTAGGACGACGCAGTCGCGGCCGCGTACTTCGCGCCGCTGCGCGGTGATCCCGAGGCGGCGTGCGATTCCTGCCAGTGCTATCGCCGCTTCGGGGCCGGGGCTGTAGACGGTGATTCCCCGGCGATGTCCGGTCGACGCCAGGTGGCCTGTGGCGAGGATCGCACCGCGCCAAGCCGCTTCCAACTCCTCACGGGACCCACCGACGATCCACGGTGGTATGCCGCTGACGGGTCGGTTGCGGTGGTCGATCAGCCCGGTCTGGCGGGCGAGGTTCTCGGCGTGGGTGACGCGCAGGAGGTAGCGGTGGGTGCTGCCTGTGCTGCCGCGCAGGATTTTCAGTGTCGGTGTGGCGCCGCACAGGTGGTGGATGGCGTTGCGCAGGCGTTGGGCACTGGGCAGGTGATCGAGTTCGGCGTCGAGGACGATCATGTTGCCGATGATGGCCAGCCCGCCGGTGAGCCTCAGCATCACCGCCACCTCGGCCCTGCGGGCCTTGGCAGTTCCTGGCGCGGCGGAGCTGAGCTCGTCCTTGACGATGTTCACCGGTTGCGTCGGCAGCGAGACGTCGCGACGACCGTGTGCAGCCAGGCCGGTAACACCGTCGGCGGGAATCGGTTGTTCGGCAGCCACGCGCAGCGTCATTGGCCGTCGTCCTTTCCGCTCGATCCTGCTGGTGGGAACGGTTCGGGTGGGGACCGTCGAGCTGCTGATCTGGTGAGTCGATCGGCTGTGGCGAACACTTGACACCCCCGCGCCGGGAATCACTCTACCTGTTGGTTGACATGTCAGTCAGTTATGTGTCAGCGTGACCTCGAACACGTGATGATCTGGTCTGCGGGGGTATCAGATGGTGTCTAGCAAACGGGGGTTTGTGCGTGTTGGTGCTGGTGGTCGGTGCTGACACCTCAGGTTGTGTTCCTGCATGGTCGCGAGGGCCGGGGATGGATGTGCGAACCCATGGATCCTGACCAGTCGCTGGCTGCTGCCCTGGTCATCATTTTCGCGGTGACCTATGTGGGTCTTACGGCACTGATGGTCGGTGTGACAACACGCGCTGCATCAGGGCGATTGGCCCGAAACCAGTGGGTTGGGATACGTACGCCGTCAACGATGGGCAGTGACCAAGCTTGGGTGGCCGGACATCGCGCCGCAACCAGGTCGACTCCGTTCTTCGTGATGAACACAGTGGTGGCTTGCGCAGTCTTCGCGCTGGGGCTCTTGGGAAGGTGGTCGGCCGGCGGGATAGTGCTGGTGGGCGTCTGCTTCTTCGCCACTTTTACCGTTATCAGCGTGTGGACAGCGGTCGCCGCCAGCCGCGCAGCGACATCGATTGAAGGCGAGGGCGGTTAAAAGCGTCTCCGACGATGAGGTGGCGAATCAGGCGCGATGGCTGGGGCCGCTGCTGAGCTCACCGGGCGTCGGCCACTGCCGAGATCGGTCGTCCGGTCGCCGCAGCATCGAAGCTACTGCCGGCAATTGCGCTATGGGCGAACTACCTGTCGCCGAGGGGTGCGCCGGCCTTGCCGTACCGTATGAAAGGTGACTGTAAAGGAGCGCTCCGGTTGGAAAGGCCAGGTTATAGTTGGGTTTGCCTCAGCGCTGGTGTTTGCTCTACTCGTCTTCGTCAACTCGCTGCCGACCGCTTCTGTCGCCGAGGACGGGACGTACAAAGTCGATGAGTGCTTCGGCTGCCAAGCTGTTCCCGGTACCTGGCAGACCGACGGCGGGGTCGCGGCGAACTGTGTGTGGCTGATGCGCACGGAAGGCAACGACGTGGTCGGCCGCGGCGAGTTCACTCCGGGGGAGAGGGGGCGTGTCGTGCTCAAACGAGGTGAGTACTTCACGACAGTTGGTTGTCAGCCCTGGGTGTTGGTCGGCTGATCGGTCTGCTCGGCACTGCCGCGTGCTGCTTTGTCGACCTACGCACGAACCTACGCATGACTCTACGCATGCCGGAGTTGTTACGTAGCAACGGGTTTGGCATTTTTGAGTGTCGTTCCTGCGTTCGTTGAACCGTGTGGCTGGCTTCGGCTGTGTGAATCGCCGCCGGCGAGGTGGAAGACCCCACGCCGCGCCACCTGCGCAAAGGTGAGGTCGGCGGCGACGTCGTCCTGATGGCATCACTCTGCCGAAGTTGAAGCGCCTCACGTCAAGCGTGCACATCTCGATGCTATGACGGCGGCATGTCGTATCGGTGGGTCCGCAGCGGGGCTTTCTAGGATCGCCCGCGTGACTGATCGATACGGCTCCGACATCCTGTCTCGAAACCCGCACACACGTCCGCGCGTTCGCTCCGTGGAACACCCGGCCGAGCGCGGCTTGGTGGTCGAAGATCCGTCCAGCGGATTCGTCGGCGCGGTGGTGCGTATCGAGAACAACCGGGTCGACTTGGAGGACCGCAAGGGCCGGATCCGCTCCTTCCCGCTGGGCCCCGGCTTCCTGGTCGAGGGCAAGCCGGTCATTCTGACGGTGCCCAAGCGTGCCCCCGCCGCGCCGGCCCGCACCGCGTCGGGGTCGGTGGCGGTCGCCGGTGCGAAGGCGCGTGTCGCCCTGGCCAGCCGGATCTACGTCGAGGGCCGGCACGACGCCGAACTCGTCGAGCAGGTGTGGGGTGCCGATCTGCGCATCGAAGGTGTCGTCGTCGAATACCTGGGCGGTGTGGACGATCTGGCCGGAATCGTCGCGGAGTTCCAGCCCGGGCCCGGGCGCAAGCTCGGCGTGCTTGTCGACCACCTCGTGGCGGGCTCGAAGGAATCGCGGATCGCCGCCGAGGCCATGCGTGCGAGCTCCGGTGACCATGTGCTCGTGGTCGGACACCCGTACATCGACATCTGGCAGGCGGTCAAACCCGAGCGCCTGGGGCTGAAACAGTGGCCGGTGATCCCGCGCGGTATCGACTGGAAACACGGCATCTGCGAGGCATTGGGCTGGCCGCATGCCACCCAGGCCGATATCGCCGGCGCCTGGCAGCGTATCCGCGGCCGCGTGCGGGACTGGAACGACCTGGAACCGGCGCTGATCGGGCGGGTCGAGGAACTGATCGACTTCGTGACCACCTAGCGTTGAGGGGTGGCCGACAGTCTGTTCGACATGCCAGGAGATGCCCCTCTTGGTGACGCGCCGCCGACTGCCGCCAGTCCGCTCGCGGTCCGGATGCGGCCGGCCACCCTCGATGACGTCGTGGGCCAACAACACCTGCTCAAACCGGGATCGCCGCTGCGCCGCCTGGTGGAGGGGTCCGGCGCGGCCAGCGTCATCCTCTATGGGCCGCCCGGCACCGGTAAAACGACTCTGGCATCGCTGATCTCCGGTGCCACCGGCCGTCGCTTCGAGGCGCTGTCGGCGCTGTCGGCCGGGGTCAAGGAGGTGCGCGCGGTCATCGAGGAGGCCCGTCGTGCCGCGATCCGCGGGCAGCAGACGGTGCTGTTCATCGACGAGGTGCATCGGTTCTCCAAGACCCAGCAGGACGCCCTGTTGGCGGCAGTGGAAAACCGGGTGGTGTTGCTGGTGGCGGCGACCACCGAGAATCCGTCCTTCTCGGTGGTGGCCCCGTTGCTGTCACGATCGCTGATCCTGCAGCTGCAGCCGCTGAGCACCGACGATATCCGCACCGTGCTGCAACGCGCGGCAACCGACGAGCGGGGGCTGGCGGGCAAGGTCGCGCTCGACGACGACGCGCTGGAGCTGTTGGTCACGCTGTCGGCAGGGGATGCCCGCCGGGCGTTGACGGCGCTGGAGGTGGCCGGCGAAACCGGTGAGCGGATCACCGTCGAGGTTGTCGAGCAGTCGCTGGATCAGGCCGCGGTGCGCTACGACCGCGACGGTGACCAGCATTACGACGTCGTCAGCGCCTTCATCAAATCGGTGCGCGGCTCCGATGTCGACGCCGCGCTGCACTACCTGGCTCGGATGCTGACCGCGGGGGAGGACCCGCGTTTCATCGCCCGCCGGCTGATGATCCTGGCCAGCGAGGATATCGGGATGGCGGATCCGAGTGCGCTGCCGACCGCGGTCGCCGCGGCGCAGACCGTGCAGCTGATCGGGATGCCCGAGGCGCAGCTGACTCTCGCCCACGCCACCGTGCACCTGGCCACCGCGCCCAAGTCGAATGCGGTGACCACGGCGCTGGGCGCGGCGATGGGCGATATCCGGGCGGGCAAGGCCGGGCTGGTGCCCGCGCATCTGCGGGACGGGCACTATGCGGGTGCCCAGAAACTGGGCAATGCGGTGGGCTACAAGTACGCCCACGATGCGCCGGGAGGCGTTGCGTCACAACAGTATCCACCAGACGAACTGGTCGGCGTCGACTACTATCGGCCCACCGGGTACGGCGCCGAACGTGAGATCGCGACCCGGTTGGAGAAGCTGCGGGCGATCATCCGCCGGAAGCGCTGACCGCGCGGGTCGGGCGACGCACGCTCTGATCAAGGCTTGACCGGCATCGGGGTACGGCCTATCGTCTTATTAAACCAATTGGTTGAACAATTGAAAGGTTGATTAGTGGGCGTTCTCGACGACGACCTGGACCGAGCGTTCCTGGCGCTCGCCGATCCCGTTCGACGCGCCATGGTGGCTCGCCTGGCCCGCGGACCGGCAACGGTCAACGAGCTTGCGGATCCGTTCGACATCACCAAACAAGCGGTGTCCAAACACATCCAGGTACTGGAGAAAGCCGGGCTGGTCACGCGCAGCCGGGAGGCGCAGCGCCGGCCGGTGCACCTGGACGCCGCGGCCCTCGAACGGCTCACCGAGTGGATCGACAGGTACCGCTTGGTCGCCGAGGGCAGTTACCGCCGGCTGGACACCCTGCTGGCCGGACTCACCGAGAAGGAGACGCCATGACGAAAGCACTCGACCTCACCGCACCGGTGGACACCCTGGCCATGGAGTTCACCCGTGAATTCGACGCGCCGGTGTCGGCCCTGTACCGCGCGCATGCCGAGCCCGAACTGGTCAAGCAGTGGCTGGGCCCGCGTGGGCTGCAGATGGATATCGGGGAGTGGGAATTCCGCAGCCACGGCGGCTATCGCTACACACACAGTGACGCCGACGGCACCTACGCGTTCAACGGCACCTTCCATACCGTGCGCGAGAACGAGTTCATCCTGCAGACCTTCGAATTCGACGGTGCGCCGGACATGGTCAACATCGAGTACCTGTGGTTCGACGACCTCGCCGACGGCCGCTCCCGGCTGCGTGGCCGGTCCATCTGCCCGAACATCGAGGCCCGCGACGCACTGCTGTCCTCGGGAATGGAAGGCGGAATGACCGAGGGGTACGACAAGCTCGACGCCGTACTGCGCACACTGCACACCTGACTCCGATCGCCCGCGCCTGCTCGTAGGCTCGAGAAGATGAAGACCCATCTCCTCGATCTGGACACCTCCCGTCGCCGGATCGTGGACCTCACCGACGAGGTGGCCCGGTTCTGCGCGGGCAGGGGCGACGGGCTGTGCAACGTCTTCGTTCCGCACGCCACCGCCGGTATCGCCGTCATCGAAACCGGGGCCGGTTCCGACGATGACCTGATCGACACCCTGGAACGCCTGTTGCCGCGCGACGACCGCTACCGCCACGCGCACGGCTCGCCCGGCCACGGAGCCGATCACGTGCTCCCTGGGCTGGTGTCACCGTCGGTGACGGTGCCGGTGGGCGACGGCACGCCATTGCTGGGAACCTGGCAGAGCATCGTCCTGGTGGACCTGAACAGGGACAACCCGCGGCGATCGGTGCGGCTGAGCTTCGTGTCGGGCTGACGATTCCCGCCGGTAACCAAACGGTACTGTGGTGCGGTCGTTGTATTCGCAGGTTGGACCAAAGGACAGCAGCACGTGCAGACACACGAGATCAGGAAACGCTTCCTCGATCACTTCGTGAAAGCGGGACATACCGAGGTGCCCAGCGCCTCGGTGATCCTCGACGATCCGAACCTGCTGTTCGTCAATGCCGGCATGGTGCAGTTCGTGCCCTTCTTCCTGGGCGCGCGCACCCCGCCGTACGAGCGGGCCACCAGCGTGCAGAAGTGCATCCGGACCCCCGATATCGAAGAAGTCGGTATCACCACCCGGCACAACACCTTCTTCCAGATGGCCGGCAACTTCAGCTTCGGCGACTACTTCAAGAAGGGCGCCATCGAACTGGCTTGGACGCTGCTGACCAACCCGGTCTCCGAGGGTGGTTACGGCTTCGATCCGGAGCGTCTGTGGGCGACGGTCTACCTCGACGATGACGAGGCCATCGAACTGTGGCAGGAGGTCGCCGGGCTACCGCTCGAGCGCATCCAGCGCCGCGGCATGGCCGACAACTACTGGTCGATGGGCATCCCCGGCCCCTGCGGCCCGTGCTCGGAGATCTACTACGACCGCGGACCCGAGTACGGAGTCGACGGCGGGCCGGAAGCCAACGAGGACCGCTACATCGAGATCTGGAATCTCGTGTTCATGCAGAACGAGCGCGGCGAGGGCACCAGCAAGGACGACTTCGAAATCCTCGGGCCGTTGCCGCGCAAGAACATCGACACCGGTATGGGTGTCGAGCGCATCGCCTGCCTGCTGCAGGGCGTGGACAATGTCTACGAGACCGATCTGGTCCGACCCGTGATCGACAAGGTGGCGCAGTACGCGCCCCGCGGTTACGGCCAGGGCAACCACACCGACGATGTCCGCTATCGCATCATCGGCGACCACAGCCGCACCGCGGCCATCATCATCGGCGACGGTGTCAGCCCCGGCAACGAGGGCCGCGGTTACGTGCTGCGCCGTCTGCTGCGCCGCATCATCCGCGCCGCCAAGCTGCTCGGGGTGGAACAGCCCATCATGAGCGAGTTGATGGTCACGGTGCGTGACGAGATGGGGCCGTCCTACCCCGAACTCGTCACCGATTTCGACCGCATCCACCGCATCGCGGTCGCCGAGGAGACGGCGTTCAACCGGACCCTGGCATCGGGATCACGGTTGTTCGACGACGCCGCCGAGGCGACCCGCAACGCCGGCAAGTCCACGCTCTCCGGCGTCGATGCCTTCACGCTGCACGACACCTACGGTTTCCCCATCGAGCTCACCCTCGAGATGGCCGCCGAAGCGGGGCTCAGCGTGGACGAAGAGGGCTTCCGCGGACTGATGGCCGAGCAACGGCAGCGGGCCAAGGCCGACGCCGCCGCCCGCAAGCAGGCCCACACCGACCTCTCCGCATACCGCGACCTCGTCGACGGTGGTCCAACCGAGTTCACCGGATTCGACGAACTTGCCACGCAGGCAACCATTCTCGGCATTTTCGTCGACGGTGCCCGGGTTCCTGTTGTCAGCCACGGCGGCGCGGACGGCACCGTCGAGCTGATCTTGGACCGGACCCCGTTCTACGCCGAATCCGGTGGTCAGATCGCCGACGAGGGCACCATCACCGGCACCGGCTCGTCGGAGACTGCCAAGGCGACCGTCACCGATGTGCAGAAGATCGCCAAAACGCTGTGGGCGCACCGGGTCAGGGTCGAATCCGGTGAGTTCGTCGAGGGTGACACCATCGTCGCCGAGGTGGACCCGACCTGGCGTCACGGCGCCACCCAGGGGCACTCGGGCACCCACATGGTGCACGCGGCACTTCGGGAGGTCTTGGGCCCCAACGCCGTACAGGCGGGTTCGCTGAACCGCCCCGGCTACCTGCGGTTCGACTTCAACTGGCAGGGATCGCTGTCGGAGGCTCAGCGCACCCAGATCGAAGAGGTCGCCAACGAGGCCGTGCAGGCCGACTACGCGGTCAACACGTTCAACACCGGACTCGAGCAGGCCAAGGCGATGGGCGCGATGGCGCTGTTCGGGGAGAACTACCCCGACGAAGTCCGGGTGGTGGAGATCGGCGGACCGTTCTCGCTGGAGCTGTGCGGCGGAACGCATGTGCGCAGCTCGGCGCAGATCGGCCCGGTGACACTGCTCGGGGAGTCTTCGGTGGGTTCGGGCGTGCGGCGCGTCGAGGCCTATGTGGGCCTGGAATCCTTCCGGCACCTGTCCAAGGAACGCGCACTGATGGCCGGGCTGGCGTCGTCGCTGAAGGTGCCGTCCGAGGAGGTTCCGGCCCGGGTGGCCAACCTCGTCGAACGATTGCGCGCCGCCGAGAAAGAACTCGACAAGGTGCGCCTTGCCAACGCCAGGGCCGCGGCGGCAAATGCCGCAGCAGGCGCCGAGACCGTCGGTAAGGTCCGTCTGGTGGCGCAGCGGATGGCAGGTGGGGTCTCGGCCGCCGACCTGCGCAGCCTGGTCGGCGATATCAAGGGCAAACTGGGCTCCGAGCCCGGTGTGGTCGCCCTGATCGCCGAGGGGGAGGGCGACAGCGTGCCGTTCGTCGTCGCGGTCAACGCGGGCGCTCAGGACCTCGGTCTGAAGGCGGGCGACCTGGTCAAGGTGCTTGGCGGTCCGGTCAACGGCCGTGGGGGTGGAAAGGCCGATCTGGCCCAGGGTTCCGGTAAGGGGGCGGCGGGTATCGACGCGGCGTTGGCCGCGCTACGCGCAGAGATCTCCCGGAGCTAGCCGGTGCCACTGGACGTCGACCGTACCCCCGACCGGCCCGGTCCCGATGACCCGGGACGCGGTCGGCGGCTCGGGGTCGATGTCGGTACCGTGCGCATCGGCGTGGCAGCCAGCGATCCCGACGGGATCCTGGCGACCCCGCTGGAGACGGTCAAACGGGAACGCACCGGACGGCACCTCCGCCGGCTGGTGGCGCTGGTGGCGGACAACGGCGTCGTCGAGGTGATCGTCGGATTGCCGCGTACCCTGGCCGACCGCTCCGGCTCGTCGGCCAAGGACGCCGTCGAGATGGCCGACAAGCTGGCCGAGCTGATCGCACCGGTACCGGTGCGGCTGGCTGACGAACGACTGACCACGGTGAGTGCACAGCGGGCGCTCCGGGATGCCGGAGTGCGCGCCAAGAACCAGCGGGCCATGGTCGATCAGGTTGCGGCAGTGGGGATTCTGCAGACCTGGTTGGATCAGCGCCGGTCCGCATTAAGGGTGGCCGATGAGTGACCAGTGGGACTCACAATGGAGTACCGACCGCCATGAGCCGATTGCCGTGGGACCACCGCGGCGCCGGATGAACCGCGCCGAGCGCGCGCGGGCGCGGCGGCTGGCCCGACGCCGGCGCACCTACACGGTTTTTGCGGTGGTGACACTCGTAGTGGTCGTCGTCGGCGCGGTGTTCGTCGGTTCGCGACTGTGGCACAACATGTTCGGAACTAGCGGTGATTTCGCCGGCGACGGTGTCGACGATGTCGTCATCGAGGTTCACAGCGGAGACACCACCACCGCCATCGGCCAGACCCTGCAGCAACGCAATGTGGTGTCCTCGTCGAAGACCTTCGTCGACGCGGCCGCGGCGAATCCGGCGATCGCGGCGATCCAGCCCGGCTTCTACAAGGTACGCACCGAGATACCGGCCGCCAACGCCGTCGAGCGCCTTGCCGACCCGGCCAATCGGGTCGGCCAGCTCGTCATCCCCGAGGGCCGCCAGCTCGACGACGTCGCCGATGTCAAGACCGACGCCGTGACCGAGGGCATCCTGACGCTCATCTCCCGGGCCTCGTGCGTCGATCTCAACGGCACCCGCGAGTGCGTCTCCGCCGAGGACCTCAAACGCGCGGCGGGCAGCGCCGATCCCGCCGCCCTCGCCGTTCCACCGTGGGCGAATCCAGGCCTGGAGGCCATGGGTGACGACCATCGCCGACTTGAGGGCCTGATCGCCGCGGGGAGCTGGAATGTCGACCCGTCGGGAACTCCGGAGACCATCTTGGCCGGACTGATCGGATCCAGCACGGCGATGTACGAGGCCAACGGACTGCTCGATGCCGCGGCCACCGCCAACATCACGCCCTATGAAGTGCTGGTGGTCGCATCGCTGGTGCAGCGCGAATCCAAGCCGCAGGACTTTTCCAAGGTCGCCAGGGTGATCTACAACCGGCTCGCCGAGAACCGGAAGCTGGAGTTCGATTCCACGGTCAACTATTCGTTGGATCGCACCGAGGTGGCCACCACCGACGCCGACCGGGCGCGGGTCACACCGTGGAACACCTATGCCTCGCTGGGTCTGCCCAAGACACCGATCTGCTCACCGGGAGCACCGGCGGTCGTCGCCGCGGAGAACCCGGCGATCGGGGACTGGCTGTACTTCGTCACCATCGATCTGCAGGGCACCACCAACTTCACCCGCGACTACGACGAGCACCTGGCCAATATCGAGATCGCCAGGCGCAACGGTGTGCTCGACAGTGCCCGATAGGCGGCCCGCCGCCGTGCCCGATAGGCGGCCCGCCGCCGTGCCCGATAGGCGGCGCGCCGCCGTGCCCGATGGGCGGCGCGCCGCCGTGCTGGGGTCGCCGATCTCGCATTCGCGCTCGCCCGATATCCATCTGGCGGCCTACCGGGCGCTGGGCCTGACGTCGTGGACCTACGACCGCATCGAATGCACGGCTGAGCAACTGCCCGCGCTGGTCGCCGGGCTCGGCCCCGAATGGGTCGGCCTGTCGGTCACCAAACCCGGCAAATTCGCCGCACTGGCCACCGCCACCGAGCGCACCGAACGGGCCGCCCTGGTCGGCTCGGCCAACACACTGGTGCGCACCGAGACCGGATGGCGTGCCGACAACACCGATATCGACGGCGTCATCGGCGCATTGGCCGACCATGTCGATGCGCCGCGCCGCGCGGCGGTATTGGGTTCCGGTGGCACGGCGCCGGCCGCGGTTGCCGCGCTGGTGAGCCTCGGTGTGCAGCACATCGTGGTGCTGGCTCGCGATCAGGCCAAGGCCGCCGAACCGGTGGCGATCGGACGGCGCCTCGGTGCCGATACCGAGTGGGTCGAGCTGGGTCATCCGATGGCGGAGCTGGACGTCGCGGTGAACACGCTGCCCGCCGAGGTCGCCGCGCGATACGCCGACGCGATCGCCTCGGTGCCGGTGTTGCTCGATGCCATCTACGACCCGTGGCCCACACCCCTGGCCGAGGCCGTCGGCGCTGTCGGGGGGCGGGTGGTCAGCGGTCTGCAGATGCTGCTGCATCAGGCCGTCGCCCAGGTCGAGCAGTTCACCGGAATGACCGCCCCGCAAGAGGTGATGAGAGCGGCTCTCGGGCGGCCCTAGCCTCGACATATGGGGTGGGTCGCGGTGGGCATGTGGTTGACCGCGCTGACCGTCTACGACCTGCGGCAGCGCCGCCTGCCCAATGTGTTGACGCTGCCCGGAGCGGTGGTGGTGCTGGGCGCGGCGGCGTACTGCGACCGCGGCATGCCCGCACTCGCCGGTGCGGTCGTGCTGTTCGGGCTCTACCTGGTCATCCATCTCGCGGTGCCCGGCCACCTCGGTGCCGGCGACGTCAAGCTCGCGCTCGGCCTCGGAGCGCTGACGGGCGCGTACGGGCCGGATGTCTGGGCGTTGGCTGCGTTGGCCGCACCACTGCTCACCGCGACATGGGCGCTGATCGCCCGGATGTTCGGCCGCGCCGATCCGGTCGCGCACGGGCCGGCCATGTGCGTTGCGAGCGCCGCGGCGGTGGCGTTGGCCCTCGGCTGGTGAACCGCCCGCTATGGATGACGCGACCCGAACTCGCCGAACAGGTCCCTGGCGATGGTTGCCCCGACGAGGTTCAGCAGTGCCACGGCGTTGCGCATGCTCACCGTCTGGTCGGCCTCCAGCTCGGCCAGTGTGTACACCGAACCGATACCCGCGGAACGCGTTTCGGCGGATCCGACCGTCGATCGGCCGGCGACGGCCACCACCGGGACGCCACGGGCGTGCGCCTGCCTGGCCACCCCGACCGGCCCTTTGCCGCGCAGCGACTGTTCGTCGAGGGAACCTTCGCCGACGATGACCAACGCAGCGCCGTCGAGCAACGCGGGGAAACCGCCCAGTTCGAGCAGTAGGTCGATGCCGGGCGTGACGCGGGCTCCGAGCAAAGCGGCCATCGCAAACGCGATCCCACCCGCCGCACCCATCCCCGGTGCACCCCGCCGGTCCTGCCCGGTGTGCGCGGTGACGATGTCCGCCCAGTGCACCAGCGCTCGGTCCAGTGAGCGCGCGGTTTCGGGGTCGGCGCCCTTCTGCCGGCCGTAGACGTGCGCGGCACCGTCCGGTCCGGTGAGGGGATTGTCGACATCACACGCGACCACCAGCTCGACATCGCGGAGCCCCCGATCGACACCGCTGAGGTCGATGCTGCGGATGTTCGGCAGGTCGGCTCCGCTCGGATACACCGGGTCGTCGTGTTCGTCCAAGAGTCGGGCCCCGAGACCGACCAGCAGACCGGCCCCGCCGTCGGTGGTGGCGCTGCCGCCGATCCCGAGAACGATGCGGTCCACCCCGTGGGTCAGAGCGTCGCGTAATGCCATACCGACGCCCAGGCTGGTGGCGATCCGCGCCGTGGCGCGGTTCGGCCCGCAGCCCCTCAACAGGGCCAGTCCGCAGGCAGCGGCGGCCTCGATCACCGCGGTGCGTCCGGACCGCGCATAGACCATCTCGACCGGTCGGCCCAGCGGGTCGACCGCGGCACAGGTGACGGGGGAGAAGCCGGCGGTCATCAGCATGTCCACCGTTCCCTCCCCGCCGTCGGCGATGGGGAACGGCACGACCGGTCGCGATGTCGCCGACCGGAGACCGTCGGTCAGTGCCGCGGCTGCGACCGCGGCCGAGACGGAACCTTTGAACTTGTCCGGCGCCACCACCAGATGGCCATCAGAGTTGTTGTGCGCCAACATCTTCACGCTGCCCAACGCTAGGGGTGTCGAAATGCGATAAGCAACGTTAAGCGTGCGTAGGCGGCAATGCGCGCAAAGTTCAGTGCCTGGTGCCCGGGATCCGTCCGCGAATCGGACGGATGGAGGCGAGCTGGACTTAACGTTGCTTAACGTTTGATCTGGCGTTGTAATGGGCGCCATAGCGCATCGACGAGGCGACAGGAGGGGCCGTGGACGATATCGGCGTATCCGCGACCGTCGCCCGAGCGGTCTCGGCGGCCGCGGTGGCCCGCGCGTGCGGCGTATCGAAGGCCACGGTCAGCTATGTGATGAACGGCCAGCCGGGGGTTTCCGCCGAGACCCGAAGACGGGTCATCAAGGTCGCCGGTGAACTCGGCTATCGGCCGGCGGCGGGCCCGCGTCCGGATCCGCTCCTGACCCGCGTGGTGGGACTGATCCTTCCCAATCTGGGTAACCCCATGTACACCGGCTGGGCAGAACGCATCATCTCGGTGACCCGCGAACAGGGCTTCGACGTCTTCGTCGCGACCACCGACGACGATCCCGACACGCTGGCGCAGGTTGCGGGCACCCTGGCCGCCCGCAACGTCGACGGGGTGATCATCGCCGCGCTCCTGCGCGAGGATCTGCGAGCGCTACGGACGTTTCGCCAGAAGCGGATTCCGTTCGTCTGCTTATCGCGAAGTGCCGATCAGTTGCACGGTGACTATGTCGGTATCGACTTCGACGCGGCCGCCACCCTGTTGATGGAACATGTGCTGGAGCACGGCTATCGAGAGCTCGCCACCGTCATCGGCCCGCGTACCTCCACCGCCTCGCTGATCCGCGAAGAGGCTTTCGTCCGCACCGCCGAGGCGGCCGGGGTGTCGGTGCGCGGTGCCCGCAAGGTCAGTACCCGGCTCGACAGCGCCGGCGGCCGGGCCGCGGCCCGCGCGCTGTTGGATGGCCCCCGTCCACCGGAGGCGGTGGTGTGTGGATCTGACGAGATCGCGATCGGGGTCATGGAGCATGCCATGTCCATGGGCCTGCGGATCCCCGAGGATCTGGCCGTCGTCGGCGGTGACGGGCTGCCGCACAGTCGGTCCGCCCTGATCAACCTGACCACCGTCATCCAGCCGATAAACGTGATGGCCGAACGGTCCTTCGAACTGCTGCTGGACCAGATCATCCGTCCACGTTCCACCTACCACCACGTGATCTGCGAACACCGTCTGCACATCGGCCGGACCTGCGGATGTCCGCCGGCCCGGCGGCGCGGCGCGCCTGACTGACCGACGACCGGCCGGGACAACCCGCAGCGATAACGCAACGTGCGGCCACTTAAGCCGTACGTGGATTCACCATGCCGTCCCACCGTGGCCGGCACCTCACGAAGGAGATGACGATATGTCTGCACCCCAACGCAATCGGCGCGTGCTCGATTTCACCGGCCGACGCGTGGTGGTCACCGCCGGCGCGGCCGGTATCGGACTTGCGATCGCGACCACGATGAAGGCCCACGGCGCCGACGTCTTCGTCACCGACGTCAATCCGGAGGCTGTGCGGGCCGCCGGAGAAGCCGGTCTGGGTGCCGCGGTCAGCGATGTCTGCCGCGAAGACGAGGTCAAGCAGCTCATGCGTTCTGTGGAGGCCGAATTCGGTGGTCTGGACGTGCTGATCAACAACGCCGGCGTGGCCGGACCGACGGGTCGGGTCGACTCCCTGGACATCGAGGACTGGAAGACGACCTTCGATGTCAACGTTCACGGACAGTTCCTCTGCGTCAAACACGCACTGCCGCTTCTCGAACGGTCGGACGACCCGTCGATCATCAACATGTCCTCAGCCGCCGGCCGATTGGGTATGGCCGGGCGCAGTCCGTATTCGGCGTCGAAGTGGGCGGTGATCGGCTTCACCAAATCGCTGGCGATCGAGCTCGGTGCGTCCGGGATCCGAGCGAACGCCATCTGTCCCGGCGCGGTCGACGGCCCACGTATCGAGCAGGTCATCGAAGCGAAGGCCGCGATGCTGGACCGGCCGGTGGACGAGGTTGCCGCGCTGTATCGCGGTCAATCATCGCTGGGACGGCTGATCGACGCTGCCGATATCGCCGATATGGCCCTGTTCCTGGCCAGCCCGTTGGCCAGGAACATCAACGGCCAGGCCATGGCCGTCGACGGCAACACCGAGAAACTCTTCTGAAAGTCAAGGCCGACAAGAGAAGTCCGAAGAACGGAGAACAAGCGATGCCCAAGACGAGAAAAGTCATCATCACCAGCGCGGTGACCGGTGCGATACACACCCCCAGCATGTCACCGCATCTGCCGGTGACGGCCGACGAGATCGCCGACGCCGCCATCGGGGCGGCCCGGGCCGGCGCTGCGATCGTCCACATGCACGCTCGCTCACCGCATGACGGCCGACCCTCGCAGGATCCCGCGGATTTCGAGCAGATTCTGGCCAAACTGAAGGCCAATACCAACGCGGTCATCAACATCACCACCGGCGGGTCTCCGCATATGACCGTTGAGGAGCGGATGCGCCCGGTCGCCACCTTCGCGCCGGAACTGGCTTCGTTGAACATGGGCTCGATGAACTTCGGTCTCTACCCCATGCTGGAGCGGTACGACCAGTTCGCCAACGAATGGGAGCGCGAGGCATTGGAGAAGTCTCGGGATCTGGTGTTCAAGAACACCTTTGCCGACATCGAGACCATCCTCGACATCGGCAACCGGAACGACACCCGATTCGAGTTCGAGTGTTACGACATATCGCACTTGAACAACCTTGCGCACTTCCACGCGCGCGGGCTGGCCCGCGGTCCGCTGTTCGTCCAGTCGGTCTTCGGGCTACTCGGTGGCATCGGTGGGCATCCGGAGGATCTGATGCACATGCGGCGCACCGCGGACAGGCTGCTCGGTGCGGACTACGAGTGGTCCATCCTCGGGGCGGGCCGCAACCAGATGCCGTTGGCGACCATCGGCGCCGCGATGGGATCGCATGTCCGGGTGGGTCTGGAGGATTCACTGTGGATCGGTCCGGGCCAGTTGGCTGTTTCCAATGCCGAGCAGGTGAGCCGTATCCGTACGATCCTGGAGGCGTTGAATTTTGCGATAGCCACCCCCGATGACGCCCGCGAGATGCTCGACCTCAAGGGTGCGAACAGGGTTGGTTTCTGAGCGCGAGACAGCACCAGAATCCCCCCGTGGCCGGCCGGCTACGGGGGGATTCTCGTGATCGGGTTCAGCGGCGCGCAGCGACCGGATCGGTCTCGGTCGACCTGTCGGCCGGCGCCGAAGGCGCGGTGAAGAACTGCAGCGCCACACCGAGCAACGCGCAACCGGCCATGGTGAAGAAACACACGATGTATCCGCCGGTGGCCTCCCAGCCGCCGGCCATCGAGATCAACCGGCCCATCAGTAGCGGTGCGATCCCGCCGCCGATGAACATCGCGGTGGTGATGATGCCGTTGGCCGTGGAAATGGCGCCTTCTGGTGCTGCGTCGGAGGCGGCCGCATAGTAGATCGGCCACACCGCATTGGCGACGACACCGAAGACCAGCTGCACGACGACCACGAGCAGCGACGAGGTGGCCACGTAGAAGGCCGCCACGCTCACGGCCATCCAGATTCCGCAGATGACGATGGTCTTTCGGCGGCCGATGACGTCGGAGAGGCTGGGCCACAGGATCTGGCCGAGCACGCCGGTGAGCGCGAAGACCACACTGAGGCCTGCGGATTCGGCAAGTGAGAGGCCGACCACGTTGTAGAGGTAGGCCGGCAGCACCATATTGATTCCCATGTAGACGATCTGGGTCAACAAGGTGGTCAGGGCGGTCATCGAGATCGTCCGATTGCGTAGGCATGCGCCCACCAGCCCACGCCGCCGGCTCCCGGCCACGGTCGGCAGGTCACGGTCGGGCGGAGTCAGCCCCTTGGCTGCGATGTCCTCGTACAGTTCGTCGATTCGTCGCGCAGTGGAGTAACGACCCCAGAACAGCATCAGCGGGACCGCGATGATGAGCCCGAGGAACAGCGCGTAGGACCAGTTGGACGGGCCGAACGCGCCGATGACCACCGCGGCCACCAGGCCGCTGAGCAGCGAACCGATCGGATAGCCGGTGTGGTGGGCGCCCAGGGCGAACCCGCGTCGCTCCTTCGGCCACCATTCGGCGGTGTTGCTCACACCGACCGGTTCACCCCACCCGGCGCCCAGGTTGACACCGATTCGCAACGCCACGAACGAGATCAGATGTGAGCTCACGAACTTGAAGCCCGAGATGAACGACAACGCGGTGTAACCGATGACGAGCGGCACCTGGAATCGTGCCCGCTTCCATCCGCCGCCATATCGATCACTCAAGCTGGACCCGGGAATCGCCAGCACGGCAAGCGAGATCATGATCAACGACACCAGCGCGCCCCAGGCGTCCGCGCTGAGGTCGAAGGTCTCCGAGATGGTCGGGCCGAGCCGCAGGATGATTTCACGGTCATAGGCATTGAGCACCCAGATCAGCCAGCACACACCGAGGGAGATCCAGGAGTATTTGTGGGTATTGCGCAGCGAGCCGCGCCGTTTGTCAGCCATCGAGTCGTCCTTTGAGTGATCGAGAGGTCATGCGCCGAATCGGCATTCGGGCAGGCCGTGCACGCCGAGACCGCGAACGGCGAACAACGAGCCGCGGAGCTGCCCGTCACCGGGAAATCGCGGTAGCGGTGGCTTGGCCATGGAGGTGACGAAGAGGACGTCCAGATCCCGTCCGCCGAACATGACGCTCGTCGGTTTGAGCACCGGGAAGTCGATGACACGATCCACCGACCCGTCGGGTGCGTAACGGATGATCTTGCCGCCGTAGACGAGTGCCTGCCACACATATCCCTCGGCGTCGACGGTCGCCCCGTCGGCCGCTCCACCGGTACTGGTGTCCACCGTGGCGAAGGTGCGGCGGTTGGCCACCGACCCGTGTTCCTGGTCGTAGTCATAGGCCCAGATCTCGCCCGTCCAGGTGTCGGCGAAGTAGAGGGTGGTGCCGTCCGGGCTGAAACACGGCCCGTTGGACACTGTGATGCCGTCGTCCAGAACCGCCAGTGTCCCGTCGGGACTGTAGCTGTAGAGCTTGCCGCTACCGGTCTCCTCCAGGGTGTCCATGGACCCGAAGACGAACCGACCGGCCCGGTCGACTGTTCCGTCGTTCAGCCGATTGTGGGGAAGATCGGCCTCGATCTCGACCAGCCGGGTGAGTTCACCGCTGCCGAAGGTCAGCCGCCACAGGCCGTCCTGCAGAGCGACCAGCGCGCCGTCGCCCGACCGGGTCAGCGCCATCGATCCGATCTTCTGGCCGACCTCCCAGGCGCGGATGCCCGTGCCGCTCGCGGTCGAGCGGAAGATCCGACCGTCGGCGCTGTCGATCCAGTACAGCGCCTGCTGCTCGACATCCCACAGCGGACCCTCCCCGAGAGTGGTCTTCAGATCGACGACCACATCGATGACGGGGTCTGGGGTGTGGTCAGCCATCGGGACTCCTTCTCGAACGGTGCCTGGGGCCATGTGTCCATGCCGAGCGAACGCTAGGAGCGCCACCATGCGTTCAGCAACGTTAAGTTGTGATCGGCACCATGTGGGTCGTCACGACACCGGTGTCATCACACGCGGTGGCGGCAGCGGCCGAGTGGGGTGTACACGGATTTCCGCCGGTGAAACCGGACATGGGAGGATGGACAGCGTGTTGCGATGGACTACCGCAGGTGAATCCCATGGTCGCGCCCTGGTGGCGATGGTCGAGGGGATGGTGGCCGGGCTGGCGCTGACCTCCGAGGATGTCGCCGCTCAGCTGCAGCGCCGCCGCCTCGGGTACGGCCGCGGCGCCCGGATGAAATTCGAGAAGGACCAGGTCACCCTGCTGGCCGGGGTGCGGCACGGCCGCACCCTCGGCGGGCCCATCGCCGTCGAGATCGGCAACACCGAATGGCCCAAGTGGGAGACCGTGATGGCGGCCGACCCGGTATCCGCCGAACAACTCGACAGCGATGCCGCGCGCAACGCGCCGCTGACCCGGCCGCGCCCGGGTCACGCCGACTACGCGGGGATGCTCAAGTACGGCTTCGACGACGCTCGTCCGGTGCTGGAACGGGCCAGCGCCCGCGAAACCGCGGCGCGTGTCGCCGCGGGCACCATCGCCCGCGCCTTCCTGAAGCAGGCGCTCGGCGTCGAGGTGGTCTCGCATGTCATCTCGATCGGCGCCTCGGCACCCTACGACGGCCCGCCGCCGCAGCCGCAGGATCTGGCCGGTATCGACGACAGCCCGGTCCGTGCCTTCGACAAGGATGCCGAGGCCGCCATGATCACCGAGATCGAAGCAGCCAAGAAGGACGGTGACACCCTCGGCGGCATCGTCGAGGTCGTGGTCAGCGGTCTGCCCGTGGGGCTGGGCTCGTTCACCAGCGGGGACAACCGCCTCGACAGCCAGCTGGCCGCCGCCGTCATGGGCATCCAGGCGATCAAGGGTGTCGAGATCGGCGACGGCTTCGAAACCGCCCGGCGCCGGGGCAGCGTCGCCCACGACGAGATCTACCCCGGGCCCGACGGGATCGTGCGGTCCACCAACCGCGCAGGCGGCCTGGAAGGCGGCATGACCAACGGGCAGCCGCTGCGCGTGCGGGCCGCCATGAAGCCGATATCCACCGTGCCCCGCGCGCTGGCCACCGTCGACATGGCCACCGGTGACGAGGCCGTCGCGATCCATCAACGCTCCGATGTGTGCGCCGTGCCGGCCGCCGGTGTGGTCGTCGAGACCATGGTGGCGCTGGTGCTGGCACGCGCGGCCCTGGAGAAGTTCGGCGGTGACTCGCTGGCCGAGACCAAGGCAAATGTGGACAGCTACCTGGCCACGATCGCGGAGCGCTCGGCCGGTCTGGAGCGCAGCGACGCGGGGAAAAACTCAGCGGCGCGGGCGGGATAACCATGGCGCCCAAGGCTGTTCTGGTGGGAATGCCGGGCTCCGGCAAATCCACCATCGGACGGCGGCTGGCCAAGGCGCTGGGAGTTCCCCTGCTGGACACCGACGTTGCCATCGTCGAGACCACCGGCCGCAGTATCGCCGACATCTTCACCGACGGTGAACCGGCGTTTCGCGCCATCGAGGCCGACGTGGTGCGCAAGGCGTTGGCCGAGCACGATGGTGTGGTGTCTCTCGGTGGCGGCGCGGTGACCACCCCCGCGGTGCGCGACGCGCTGGCCGGGCACACCGTGATCTATCTGGAAATCAGTGCAGCAGAAGGAATTCGGCGTACCACCGGAAGCGCGCGCCCGTTGCTGGCCGGGGAGGACCCCGCCGAGAAGTATCGGGCCCTGATGGATGCCAGGGTGCCGCTCTTCCGTGAGGTCGCGACCATGCGGGTCAACACCAACCGGCGCAATCCCGGTGCCGTGGTCCGCCATATCGTTACCCGCCTGCAAGGCTGCGGTCCGTCCCGGCCGCGCCGCCGACGCCGCCCGGCCTGGCGGCGTCTTCCGACCGTTCTCAACCCGGCACCGACCACCGATGCCCCGCCCACCCCGGCGGCGCTGGCCAAACGAGCAGAGGCACGCAATGAGTGAACCCGTGACAGTCGACGTTCTGGTCGACCGGCCCTACCCGGTCATCATCGGTACCGGCCTGCTCGAGGATCTGGGCCGCACCCTGACAGGGCGGCACAAGGTCGCGATCCTGTACCAGCCGACGCTGGCGCAGACCGCCGAGGCCGTGCGTGAGCACCTGGCGGGCCTCGGTATCGACGCGCACCGCATCGAAATCCCCGACGCCGAGGCCGGCAAGGAGTTGCCGGTCGTCGGCTTCATCTGGGAAGTATTGGGCCGCATCGGAATCGGGCGCAAAGACGCCATCGTGAGCCTCGGCGGGGGAGCGGCCACCGATGTGGCCGGCTTCGCCGCGGCCACCTGGTTGCGCGGCGTCGACATCGTGCATGTGCCGACCACACTGCTGGGCATGGTCGATGCCGCCGTCGGCGGTAAGACCGGAATCAACACCGATGCCGGTAAGAATCTGGTCGGCGCGTTCCACCAGCCACTGGCGGTGCTCGTCGATCTGGCCACGCTGCAGTCGCTTCCGCGCAACGAGATCATCGCCGGCATGGCCGAGATCGTGAAGGCCGGCTTCATCTCTGACCCGGTGATCCTCGACCTCATCGAGGCCGATCCGCAGGCCGCGCTGGATCCGGCCGGCACGGTGTTGCCGGAGCTGATCCGTCGTGCCATCGCGGTCAAGGCCGAGGTGGTGGCCGCCGACGAGAAAGAGTCGGCGTTGCGCGAAATCCTGAACTACGGGCATACGTTGGCCCATGCCATCGAACGGCGTGAGCGCTACAAGTGGCGCCACGGTGCCGCCGTCTCGGTGGGACTGGTGTTCGCCGCTGAGCTCGGTCGCCTGGCAGGCCGGCTCGATGATGACACCGCGGACCGGCACGCCCGGGTGCTGACGTCGCTGGGTCTTCCGGTCAGCTACGACGCCGACGCGCTACCGCAGCTGCTGGAGTACATGGCCGGGGACAAGAAGAACCGGTCCGGGGTGCTGCGTTTCGTCGTGCTCGACGGGCTGGCCAAGCCCGGCCGCCTGGAGGGACCGGACCCGACCCTGCTGGCCGCGGCGTACTCGGTGGTCGGTACGCGGTAGTCAGCTCTTGGCCGGCTCTTCGGGGCCGGGCTGGACCGCTGCGAAGACGTCGGTGTCGGCGCGTTCCTCGTCGCCCTCACGGCGCCGGACGAACGGCGGAGCCTTCCGGTCGACCCGCCAACGTCCGATGGTCACCGCGATCACGCCTGCCACGAACACCAACAGTGCGGTGAACGCGGCGAACGAGGTCAACTCGCTGAGCAGGCCGCCGGTGTAGAGCGCGGGGTAGAACAGGCCGATGAACCAGCACACCAGGTCGCCCAGCAACCCGGCGATCAGGCCGGCGACCAGCCACACCATCGCAAGATCCTGGCGACGGTCCGGGTCGCTCTGCGCGCGGGCGTCGGCGCGACCGTCGGCGTAGGCCCACAGCAGCACCGGAATGGCGAGGAACAAACCCAGCGTCGGGCTGATCCACCCGGCCTGCGTCGGGAAGGAATCCACCAGGACTCCTTGGATCAGACGCAGCACCACCACGACCGCGGCGAACACGAGTCCGCGCAGCAACCACTTGCTCATGAGGGCACAGCCTAGCGAGTAGCGTCATCGACCGTGACGATATCTGCGCGCAGAGACCGTTTGCGGCAGCGGCTGGTGGCCGCCGACCTGGACGCAATGCTGGTGACGGACCTGGTCAACGTGCGTTACCTGTCCGGATTCACCGGCTCGAATGCCGCACTTCTGGTGTTCGCTGAGCGGGACACGCCGGTCTTGGCAACCGACGGGCGTTATGTAACGCAGGCCGCCGCCCAGGCCCCCGATGCCGAAGTGGTCATCGAGCGGGCGGTGGGCCCCGCCCTGGTAGCGCGTGCGGCCCCCGGAGTGCGCCGGCTCGGTTTCGAGAGCCACGTGGTGACCGTCGACGGTTTCACGTCGTTGGAGCGCGCCGGAGCCGGCGTCGAATTCGTGCGGGCCGCCGGGATGGTCGAGCGGCTGCGCGAGGTCAAGGATCTCGGCGAGATCGCGATCCTGCGACTGGCCTGCGAGGCCGCCGACGCCGCACTGCATGACCTGGTGGCCCGGGGCGGCCTGCGTCCCGGCCGCACGGAGAAAGAGGTCAGGCGGGACCTTGAGTCGCTGATGCTCGATCACGGTGCCGACGGTGCCTCCTTCGAGACCATCGTGGCGACCGGATCGAACTCGGCCATTCCGCACCATCGACCCACCGACGCGGTGCTGGCAGCCGGGGATTTCGTCAAGATCGACTTCGGCGCACTGGTGGCGGGCTATCACTCCGATATGACCCGCACCTTCGTGCTGGGCCGTGCCGCGGACTGGCAGCGCGAGCTCTACGAGCTGGTGGCGACCGCGCAGGCGGCGGGACGAGCGGCCGTGGCACCCGGGGCCGACCTGCCCGCGGTGGACGCCGCAGCGCGCCAGGTGATCGCCGATGCCGGCCACGGCGAGCACTTCGGGCACGGGCTCGGGCACGGGGTCGGGCTACAGATACACGAAGCGCCGGGAATCAGCGCCTCGGCCGTCGGTACACTGCTTGCTGGCGCTGCGGTCACCGTGGAGCCCGGCGTCTACCTGCCCGGCCGGGGCGGTGTCCGAATCGAGGACACCCTGGTCGTCGGCAGCGAGGACGCGCCCGAACCCGAATTGCTCACCCGGTTCCCCAAGGAACTGGCTGTCATCACCTGATCTAGGAGCTGTACACACGTGGCATCAACCGCCGACTTCAAGAATGGTCTCGTCCTGCAGATCGAGGGACAGCTCTGGCAGATCACCGAGTTCCAGCACGTCAAGCCCGGTAAAGGTCCGGCCTTCGTGCGTACCAAGCTCAAGAACATCCTGTCGGGCAAGGTCGTGGACAAGACGTTCAACGCCGGTGTGAAGGTCGAGACGGCCACCGTCGACCGCCGTGACGCCACCTACCTGTACCGCGATGGTTCCGATTTCGTCTTCATGGACTCCGAAGACTACGAGCAGCACCCGCTGTCGGAGTCGCTGGTGGGCCGCCTTGCCGACTTCCTACTCGAGGGCATGAAGGTGCAGATCGCCTTCAACGAAGGCGCACCGCTGTACCTGGAGCTCCCGGTCACCGTGGAACTCGTGGTCACCCACACCGAGCCGGGCCTGCAGGGCGACCGCTCCAGCGCCGGCACCAAGCCGGCCACCGTGGAGACCGGAGCCGAACTGCAGGTGCCGCTGTTCATCAACACCGGGGACAAGCTGAAGGTCGACTCGCGGGACGGTTCGTACCTCGGCCGGGTCAATGGCTGAAGGCCGGACGAATGGTTGACCGTAAGGGGGACCGCGGTCGGCACCAGGCCCGCAAACGCGCCGTCGATCTGATCTTCGAGGCCGAAGCCCGCGGTATCACCGCCGCGGAGGCGGCCGATGCCCGCAACGCGCTGTCGCACACCCAGGCCGACATCTCGCCGCTGAACCCGTACACGGTGACGGTGACGCGCGGTGTCACCGCGCACGCCGCGCACGTCGACGATCTGATCTCCTCGCATCTGCAGGGGTGGACCCTGGACCGGCTGCCCGCCGTGGACCGGGCGATCCTCCGGGTCGCGGTGTGGGAGCTGCTGCACGCCGAGGACGTTCCCGAGCCGGTGGCCGTCGACGAGGCGGTCGAGCTGGCCAAGGAACTGTCCACCGATGAGTCCCCGGGATTCGTCAACGGCGTGCTCGGCCAGGTGATGCTGGTGACCCCGCAGATCCGGGCCGCGGCTGCGGCCCTGCGCCCGGCGGACGGCGCGGAGTAGGACCGTGCCGCAGGACTGGGCGCCGTATCCGAGCCTGCAGGACGCGGCGGCGGTGTACCTGCGCGATCCCGATCTCGCCTTGGAGCAGTTGCGCTCGGTCGTCGAGTTCCCGGGCATCGCGGCGTTCATCATGTCGCGTGGGGAGGCCGAGGAGCACTGGGGCACCGCGGTGTGGCAGGAGGTGGTGGCCACCGATGGGCTGCGCCTCATCCTGTGGCGCGCCGACGACGAGTTCGACGACGACCGGCGGCAGTTGAGCTCATCGGTGCGCACGATCCTGCTCTCGACGATCAGCGACCACATCCTGAGCACCCAGTTCGACGTGCTGCCCGACGGCACGCGGCGACTGGCCGAGGTGCGGTTGCGGATGTACACCCAGTTGGTGACCCGCTCGCGGCGCACATCGGCCACCGACAGCGATCTGTACTGCGAGTCCTTCCGCTATGCCAAGTCCGTCGACAACGGGGGACTGGCGCAGATGGAGCGGCTGCTGCAGTTCGGCCGGGTGTTGTCGCGCTCGCTCTGAGTGTCCCGATTCAGTGCGCGGAGCCGGCCACGCGTCCGATGACGTCGGCGAGTGTGCGGACTCCCTCGGCCAATTGGGCGGGACTCGCGGCGCCGTAGGAGAGCCGGAGAAACGGTGCGGGCGGTTCGTTGACGAAGAAATGGCGTCCGTCACCGACGAGTACTCCGTCGGCATACGCGACGGCGGTCAGTTCGCGGGTGTCGACACCGTGCGGCAGCTTCACCCAAAGGTGAATTCCCCCTTCCGGAATGGTGCCGATGCGGACGTGCGGCAGCGAGGTCCCGATGGCCGCGATCAACGCATCGCGTCGCGTCGCCAGTTCGGTGCGCAGACGCTTGAGGTGGCGGGGCCAGCCGGTCGACGTCAGCAAGCCGTGCCCGATCTCCTGGATGAGCGGCGCCACGCAGATGTCGTCTGCGGTGCGCGCGGCGCGTAATCGTTCGCCGGCGGGTCCCCGTGCGATCACGGCGCCCAGCCGAAGGGCGGGAGAGGCGGATTTCGCCAGAGTCAGGATCGTGACGACGTGCCCGTGCGGATCGGCGGTGAACAGTGGCGGTGGTGGCTGCGCGTCGATACCCAGATGTCTGGCCCAGTCGTCCTCCAACAGGAATGCTCCGTACGTGGCCGCGATATCGAGAATCTGGGCGCGGCGTTGTGCACTGAGCACCGCTCCGGTCGGATTGGCGTAGCTGGGTTGGATGTAGACCAGGCGTGCCCTGGTTCGCTCGAGTTCCTCGGCGAGGCGCTCGACGACGATCCCCTCATGATCGGCGGGCACCGATGCCACCTTCAGCCCCGCGCTCTGTGCGGCCAGAATTGCCCCGGGATAGCTGGGACTTTCGGTGATGACCGTGGCGCCGGGCTCGGCGAGGGTGCGCATGGCGAACACGAGCCCCTGCTGCCCGCCCGATACCACCAGGACGTCGTTCGGGTCGGCACGGTACTCGGCCGATATGACGCGCCGAAGTTCCGGTAAGCCGGCAACCGGTGTGATCGCATGGGCGCGGGAACTCCTCGCCGATCGACTGGCTATGCGATGCAGCTCGTCGGTCGGGGTCAGTTCAGGGGCGAGGTACCCCCAGGACAAGGGGATGTGATCGGCCGTCCCGTATCCGCCCAACCTGGCGGCGCGGTCGGCATCGACCCGGGCCGGTCCGAGTGCCTGTGTCTGCCAGGAGTAGTCGGGTTCGGCCAGCCGCTGTCGTCCGGTGACGAAGGTGCCACGGCCTGGCTCGGCGCGGATCAGACCCATTGCACTGAGCTCGGCCAGCGCAGCCGAAATCGTAGCGGCGCTTGCGTGATACTCGCCGGACAGGGCTCTGACTCCCGGCAGTTTCGTACCCGCGGGCAGGGCGGCGATACGGCCGAGCAGGGCGGTCGATATCTCGGATGCTCTGTTATCGTTATTCATGAGAATACTAGATAACGTTACTCTATTTTCGGGTACAGCGTTACCCAATCGCCCTGTTGCGACATTCCGCTCCGTTCGGACCTACCCGCCATCGCGATCAGCCGCTCGCCGTAGTGGCTGATCGGTGACATTCCGGAGGCGAAAGGAGCTGTGGGCCAAGATATTGAGCGGTGCATGACCCGCATGGCGCCGAACGGGCGCACAGAACGAGATACCGAGACACGATTCACATGGGAAAGACATGACTGCCAAAACCGCACCTGCAATCCGCACGCTCGAAGCCGCCGACGAGACGCGATGGCGTTCGCTGTTCCGCGCGTACCGGGAGTTCTACAAACTCGAGGAATCGGAGGAGATCGTCTCTCGTGCCTGGGGTTGGCTGATGGATCCACGCCACGAGTGCAAGGCGATCGTCGCCACGGTCGCCGGCGAACTGGTCGGCTTCGCGCACCACCGCCGGTTCTCCTCGCCGTACACCGGCTCGACGGGGATTTTCCTGGACGACCTGTTCACCGATCCCGAGGTGCGCGGAAAGGGAGTGGGACGGGCGCTCATCGGCCGGCTCACCGAGATGGCGGCAGCCGAGGAACGCTCGGTGGTCCAATGGGTGACCGCCGCGGACAATGTGCAGGCTCAGGCGCTCTATGACACATTGGCCACACGCACGACGTGGGTCACCTACGAAGCCGCACCCACGGCGAAGTAGTCGACGCCGGGCCCGACCCG
>JBQEMX010000002.1:44511-392146 GCA_052044345.1 Mycolicibacterium sp. 22603 | reverse complement strand
TCCGCCCGACCCGCACCGCCCGGGCCGCCGCACCCGGGGACATACCCAACAGCCTCAACACGTCGGTGCCGGTGCGTAGGTGACGCCGGCCCGGCACACCGGCCCGTTCAGCCGCCGCCACCGCCGAGGCGATCACGAAATCCAGCAGATTCCGGGCCGACACCGCCGCCGCCAACACACCCAGCAACGTCTCGTCATCGACCACCGGCCGCGCACACCGCACCAACCGCCCCAGACTCGGCCCGACATCAACCTCCGAGGGCACCGCAGCAAGCTCATCGATCAGCGCATCAACAAACGAATCCAGACAGGTGGCGTCCATGACAGATACCGGCTTTCCCCCACCGTGCCCACCAAAGGCACGACCCCACAAGCACAGCCCGCACGATCCCCCGGACGGGAACCGTCGAACCTCGCGGCGACCGAAGTCGCGGTCTGCGGCTCACCAGAAACCAGATCGGGAACCGCGTCGCATTCGAACTTGTGTTCGACACTACGCCGAACGCCGCACCTGCGCAAGGGGTCCGCACCGCAGCATTACGCACAGCGACAGCACGCGGACGCAGCCCAGCAGCTCGCCCCAGCGGGTGGTTCGACGACGCGCAACCCACCTCTACACTCCAGCCATGGACCTCGACGAGCTGCATTGGTTCGTGACCCTCGCCGAGACCGAGCACGTCACCGATGCCGCCGCCGAATTGGGCATCAGCCAACCGACGCTCTCCCGTGCGCTCGCCCGGCTTGAGGCCCGCATCGGTGCACCCCTGTTCGACCGCGTGAATCGTCGCCTGCGGCTCAACACCTATGGCGCCATCCTGCTCGATCACGCGCGCCGCAGCATCGCCGAAATCACCAGCGCCACAGAGCGAATCGCCGGTCTACGAGATCCGGACACCGGTACCGTGCGACTCGCCTTCCTGCACTCACAGGCCGGCGGGTTCGTCCCGGACCTGCTGCGCCGATTCCGCGCCGAGGCCCCCCACGTCCAGTTCGAGTTGTTCCAGGGCGCGACCCTCGACATCCTCGAGCGGCTCGACAACGGGCATGTCGACCTGGCCATCACCTCGCCGCGACCAGCCGGCTACCCATGGCGGGTGCTCTACGGCGAGCGCCTGTGCCTCGCCGTTCCCCGGGGCCACCGGTTCGCCGGGCGCAGCCGACTGCGACTGGCCGATGCGGGTGATGAACCGTTCGTCGCGCTGCAGCCGGGATTCGGCCTGCGCCAGTTGACCGATGAACTCTGCGCCGCTGCCGGGATCGCTCCGACGATCGTCTTCGAAGCCATGGAGATCCCGACGGTCGAGGGCCTGGTGGCCGCCGGATTCGGCGTCGCGGTCGTCCCGGTTCCGCACCCCGATCGCATGGACGGCGGGGCCGCCTACATCCCGCTGTCCGAACCCACCGCCAAACGGCAACTGGGTCTGACATGGCGTCCCGAGGCCGAGCTGGCGCCGGCGGCGGCCAGGCTCGTCACGTTCATCATGCAGAATCTGCATGATCTCACTGAAGTTCATACATTGGACACATTGCGAAGGCCCTCCTAATCTCGCCTGAGTGACCACGACCCTGAGCCCCACCGACTGGCCGGGTCATCCGCGTGGCTCCAGGGAGTACCGACGACTGTTGGCCGCGTTGTTCTTCGGCGGTATCGCGACTTTCGCGCAGTTGTACTCACCGCAAGCCGTGCTACCCATGATCGCCACAGACCTGGGCACCGGCGCCGCTCATGCTGCCCTGCTCGTCTCGGCCGCCACGGTGGGTCTGGCCGTCGGCGTCATTCCGTGGGCAGCAGTCGCCGACCGTATCGGGCGGGTGCAGGCGATGACGGTATCCATCACGGCGGCAACGCTTCTCGGCCTACTCGTGCCGCTCGCTCCCACCTCGGACCTCCTGCTCACCGGCCGGTTCCTCGAGGGCCTCATGCTTGGTGGGGTTCCTGCCATCGCCATCGCCTACCTATCCGAGGAGATCGATCCCGGTCACGCCGCGCGTGCGGCGGGAAGTTATGTGGCGGGAAGCACCATCGGTGGACTCACCGGCCGGCTGGTCACCGGCCCCGTCGCCGAGTTCGCCGGATGGCGCATCGGGGTCGTCACCGTTGCGGTGCTGTGTGCGCTGTCCGCGATGGCATTCGTCAAACTCGCCCCGCAGGCCCGCGGTTTCCGGCCGGCCCACGTCAAGGGACTGGGTGCGCGGCTCGCCGAGAACCTGCGCTCACCCCAGCAACTCGTGCTCTACGGCCAGGGATTCCTGCTGATGGGCGGATTCGTCGCGCTCTACAACTTCCTGGGCTTCCGGCTGGCGGCCGCACCGTACGACCTGCCCCAGACCCTCGTCAGCCTGGTCTTCCTGGCCTATCTGGCCGGCACCTGGGCTTCTGCGCGGGCGGGCGCCGAAGCGGGCCGATTCGGCCGCAAGCCCGTGCTGTTGGCGTCGATCGCCACCATGATCATCGGCACGGCCTTGACCACCAGCACCGAACTCGTCGTGATGTTGCTCGGATTGCTCATCGCGACCGCGGGCTTCTTCGGCGCGCACGCCATCGCCTCGGGGTGGGTGGGTGCCCGCGCGGGCACAGCCAAGGCTCCGGCATCAGCGCTCTACAACTTGTTCTACTACGCGGGGTCCAGTGCCCTCGGCTGGTTGGGCGGGGTGGCCTTCGACGCCGCCGGCTGGACCGCCGTGGCCGGGTCGGTCATCGTCCTCGCCGTGCTGGCCGGGGCGCTCGCCGTCACCACCCTGGAGAATCCGTGCCGCGCCGGGCGTCAGGTCGGGGACCGCGGAGGCGCCGCTGCGACTCTGTGATGGCGATGTCGTCGACGCGCGCCTCGCGCCGTGACATCAGCCGATGAGGACCCACGCGTTCACTTATCTAACCAAGTGGCATATCGTGGCGGCATGGACTTCGCGATGTCGGCCAAAGCCGCTGATTACCACAAGCGCCTCTCCGACTTCATGGTCGAGCATGTCTTTCCCGCCGAAGAGTCCTACCACGCCTATCGCGAGGAGAAGGGCCCGAAGGACCACACGGTGCCGCCGGTGGTCGAAGAGCTCAAGACCAAGGCGAAGGCCGCGGGATTGTGGAATCTGTTCCTACCCGCGGAGTCCGGGCTGACCAACCTGGAGTACTCCCCGCTCGCCGAACTCTCCGGCTGGAGCATGGAGATCGCCCCCGAGGTGCTCAACTGCGCCGCACCTGACACCGGGAACATGGAAACCCTGCACCTGTTCGCCAACGAGGCGCAGCGCACGCAGTGGCTCGAACCCCTGCTCAACGGTGAGATCCGATCCGCCTTCGCGATGACCGAACCCGCGGTTGCCTCCAGCGATGCCCGCAACATCGAGACCACCATGCTGCGCGACGGCGGCGATTACGTCATCAACGGCCGCAAGTGGTGGATCACCGGCGCCTCGGATCCGCGCTGCAAGCTGCTCATCACCATGGGCCGCACCAACCCCGATGCCGCCGCACACCAGCAGCAATCGATGATCCTGGTGCCCATCGACACCCCCGGAATCACCATCCTTCGCTCGTTGCCGGTCTTCGGTTGGCAGGATCAGCACGGGCACTGCGAGATCGTGTTCGACAACGTCCGGGTCCCGGCCGAGAACCTGCTGCACGAGGAAGGCAGCGGGTTCGCCATCGCCCAGGCGCGACTGGGCCCGGGCCGTATCCATCACTGCATGCGCGCCCTCGGGGCCGCAGAACGCGCGCTGGCTCTGATGATCGACCGGGTGCAGACGCGCATCGCGTTCGGCAAGCCGCTCGCCGAGCAGGGTGTCGTGCGTGAGTCCATCGCCAAGTCCCGCAACGAGATCGACCAGGCTCGACTGTTGTGCGAGAAGGCCGCCTGGACGATCGACAAAGAGGGCAACAAAGCCGCCCACGTGTTGGTTTCCCAGATCAAGTCGGTGGCCCCGCAGGTTGCCTGCGACGTGCTCGACCGCGCCATCCAGGTGCACGGCGGCGCCGGGGTGTCCGACGACTTCCCACTCGCCCGCCTCTACGGCTGGCACCGCGCGATGCGCCTGTTCGACGGCCCCGACGAGGTGCACATGCGGACGATCGCGCGTGCCGAACTCGGCAAGGAGAAGTCGGCCTTCGCGGCGGCGGCCTGCCGCCCATCGAACACGCTGTGACACAGTAGAGGTCGTGGAACTGACTGGGGCCTGGAACTTTCGCGATGTAGCCGAGTCCGCCGGCATCAGGCCGGGGCTGCTGTTCCGGTCCAGCGAGTTGAGCAAGCTCACCGACGAGGGTCGCTCCACCCTGGTTACGCTCGGCATCAACGACGTCGCCGATCTGCGGTCACGCCGCGAGCTCGAGCGGCGCGGCGCGGGCCTGGTGCCCGACGGCGTGGCGCTGCACCACCTGCCGTTCCACTTCGAGGACGACTCCGCCCAGGATGCCCCCCACGAGGCGACCTTCCAGCGGGTGATGTCCGAATCCCCCGAGGGCGAAGACGTCGCGGAGGCCGCCAAGCGCTATATGACCGAGGTGTACGAGGAGTTCCCCGCCCTGACCGGTGCGCAGGTGGCGGTCCGGCAGGTCATCTCGATGCTGGCCGACGGGCGACCCGTCATCGCCCACTGCTTCGCGGGAAAGGACCGCACCGGCTTCACGGTGGCCACCGTGCTGGAAGCCGTCGGTGTGCCGCGTGAGGCCATCATGACCGACTTCCTGCGCAGCAACGACGCGATCGATCCGTTGCGGGACAGCATCATGGAATCGGTGAAGGCCCGCGCCGGTGAGGACCCGGCTGCCCTGACGTTCATCGAAGCGCGGCTCACCGACGCGGTGCTCGGAGTGCGTGCGGAGTACCTCGAGGCGGCGCATCGGGCGCGCGACGAGCGCTACGGATCGGTATCGGGATTCCTGCAGTCGGCAGGTATCACCGACGACGAGC
The DNA here is from genome assembly GCA_052044345.1 of Mycolicibacterium sp. 22603. Lineage (GTDB taxonomy): Bacteria > Actinomycetota > Actinomycetes > Mycobacteriales > Mycobacteriaceae > Mycobacterium. Next base: position 387,239 of record JBQEMX010000002.1, on the reverse strand, counting down.
TGGCCCGGTTGCGGGCTCGGCTGACTAACTGACCAGCACTCCGACCACCCAGACGATCGTCGCCAGCAGCGCACCGGTGAGCTCCACTCCCACCGAGAGCGCGACGCCCTTGAGCGCGTGCACCGTCGAGGCCCAGGCACGGGTCGGGTTGCGGCGGGTCGCCAGCTCGGCGAGATACACCCCGAGCACGAATCCGATCAGCAGTCCGATCACCGGGATGACGAAGAAACCCACGATGCCGGCGACGCCCCCGACGACCAGCACCGAGGTACGCACCTCGGCCCGTCGCATGCGCTGTACGGGCCAGGTGTACTTGACGATCTCGGACACCACGAACAGCGTGCCGGCGATACCGAAGGTCACCCACGAGGTCGTCGTGCCCTCGACATAGGCCCATACGCCGATCGCACCGAGGACCAGCAGCCCGCCCGGCAGGATCGGCACGATGATGCCGACCAGACCGACGGCGATCGCCAAAGCGACCGCGACGATGCCGAGCGTCCCCATGCTCAGGCGCCCAACCGCTGGGCGAGATCGATGAAATCGTGCGCGATGACGTCGAATTCGCCATCGTCGATCTCGGGCACCGGGCGGCCGGGGCCCTGTTCCAGTGGTCGCGTGACATAACCGGTGCGCAGGCCACTGTCGCGAGCGGCGCGCAGGTCGCTGGGATGACAGGCCACCAGCATCAGCTCGTGCGGTGCCACGTCGAGCAGTCGCGCACAGCCGAGATACGCCTCGGGATCGGGCTTGTAGTGGCCGAACAGCTCGGCGGAGATGACGCAATCCCATGGCAACCCGGCGCCCTTGGCCATGTTGGTCAGCAGCGAGACGTTGCCATTCGACAGCGTGGTGATCACGAAGCGCTGTTTGAGGCGCTGCAATCCCGCCACCGAGTCCGGCCACGGGACGAGCCGATGCCAGGCCCTGTTCAGCTCGTCGAGATCGGCCTCGTCGAGGTAGGCCTCGGCCACGTCGCCGAGCAGGTCGACCAGGATCGCCCGGTGCAGGTCGTCGATGCGGGTCCACGGCAACTCACCTCGCCGCACCCGGTCCATTGCCGGGGCGTAGCCGGCCCGCCACGCATCGGCGAACGACGCCCAATCCCGTTGCAGCCCATGTCGGGCTCCGAAGGAGTGCAGCTCGGCGATGACACTGGACCGCCAGTCCACCACCGTGCCGAAGACGTCGAACGCCAGTGCGCGCAGGCCGTGCACTACGGTTCCAGGACCAGCTTGCCGTGAATCTTGCCGTCCGCCAATGCTTGTAGTGCCGCGGCACCCTCCGACAACGGGTACCGCACCGGCGGCGGCGGGCGCAGCCCGTCCACCACCAATGCGGTGAGCCCGGCCGCCATCTCCGCCCCGGCGCCCGGGCTCACCCTGGCGAACTCGCCCCAGCCGACGCCGACGACGCTGATGTTGCGCAGCAGCAACCGGTTCACCTTGACCGTCGGGATACCGCCCGCGGCGAATCCGATGACCAGCAGCCGCCCTTCGGGTGCGAGCACGCGCACCGCGTCGTCGAACGCGTCACCGCCCACCGGGTCGACGACCATGTCGACACCACGGCCGCCGGTGGCATCGAGCACCGCTTGGCGCCAGCCGTCGGTCAGCGGGAGCACCACATCGGCGCCGAGCCCGGCCACGAAATCCATCGCATCGGGACGGTGCACCATCGCGACGACCGTGGCCCCGAGGGCCTTGGCCAGCTGGATGCCGGCCACGCCGATGCCGCCACCGGACCCGAGCACCAGCACCGTCTCCCCGGGCTGCAGCGCGCCGCGGCGGGTCAGGGCGAAGTACATGGTGGTGTAGTTGCCGAGCAGGCAGACCGCGGTGGCATCGTCGATGCCGTCGGGCACCGGTTGCAGCGAGTCCGGCGTCACCGCGACCTGTTCGGCATAACCGCCGATCATGGTGAAACCCGAAACACGCTGCCCCACAGTGAATCCGGAGTCGGCCGGGGCGGACCGCACGGTGCCGGCGACCTCGAGACCAGGCGTGAACGGGGCCTCCAGCCGGAGCTGGTACTCACCGCGGGTCAACAGCAGATCCGGAAAGCACACCCCGGACGCCCCGACGTCGACGATGACCGAGTCATCGCTTGGCGCCGGATCGTCGACATCGGTGTAGACCAGTCCCGCCGGTCCCGTGAGCTCCTGTGCTACAAGCGCTTTCATCCGAGCTTGAAGCTGGCTTGCTGGGCGGCCGACAGGTCGGTGATCTCGCCCCACTTGGCGGCCACATCATCGACCGAAGGAACCTCACCGAAGGTGATGCCCTCGTTCTGGAACAGTGCGGTGCGCTGCACCTTGCCGCCACCGACGATGAAGATCGAATCGGTATCGGGCAGTTCCTCGGTCATCAGGTAGGCGACCACGGGAGCGACGTACTCGGGCGTGAGCTTCTCGAAGACCTCCGGCGGCAGGATGTCCTGCGTCATCCGGGTTGCCGCGATCGGTGCGACGGCATTGGTCTTGATGTTGTACTTGGCGCCTTCCTGAGCCAGCGTGTTGATCAGGCCGACCAGACCGAGCTTGGCCGCGCCGTAGTTGGCCTGCCCGAAGTTGCCGAACAGGCCGCTGGTGGAGGTGGCCACCACGACCCGGCCGAAGCTCTGCTCACGGAAGTGCGGCCACGCGGCGCGGATGACGTTGTAGCCACCGTAGAGATGCACCTTGAGTACGGCGTCCCAGGCCTCGAACGTCATCTTGTGGAAGGTGCCGTCACGCAGGATGCCGGCATTGCTGACCACACCGTCGACCTTGCCGAACTCGTCGATGGCGGTCTTGATGATGTTCTCGGCGCCCTCGGGCTCGGCGACGCTGTCGTAGTTGGCGACCGCACGGCCGCCGGCCGCCTTGATCTCCTCGACCACCTGGTCGGCCATGTTGTGGCCGGCCCCGGTTCCGTCGCGGGAACCGCCGAGGTCGTTGACCACCACGCTGGCACCCTCACGGGCCAGCGTCAGGGCATACTCCCGACCGAGACCACCGCCGGCTCCCGTGACGACGACAACACGATCCTGTACTCCGGGCATGGGATTCCTCTCTCAACACGCGTGACTGGCTCAGCTGTCCAGACGATCCATCTCTGTATACGGCGCGTGACCGGGCCGTCGGGACCCGGGTCGCCGGGTCAGAAGAGCTTGCGGGCCAGCTTCCATGCCTTGTCGGTGTACGGCGGGTAGATGAGCTTGCCCAGATCCGGCCGAGTCGGCTTGGTGAGCACGGACTTTCGGTGACTGAACTCCTCGAAGCCGTAGCGGCCGTGGTAGGCGCCGGTGCCGGACGGACCCACCCCACCGAACGGCAGCTTGGTGGTGGCGAAGTGGAAGATCAGATGGTTGACCACCATCCCGCCGGAGGACACCTCGCGGATCACGCGCTCACGGACCACCTTGGCCTTGGTGAACAGGTAGGCGGCCAGCGGCTTCGGCCGTGCGTTGACGAATTCGATTGCCTCGTCCAGGTTCTGGACGGTGACGATGGGTAGCACCGGGCCGAAGATCTCGTCGGTCATCAATGGTTCGGTCAGCGACGGGTCGACGACGACGGTGGCATCGAGCTCGAGGGCGTCCGGATTCGAGCCGCCGCCGATGACGACCTCTCCCTCGGTCGCGGCCACCGCGGCGGCCAGCCGGTCGAAGTGCCGCCGATTGACGATGCGCTTTCCGCCGGTCGCCTCTGCTTCGAAGGTCTGCACCGCGTCCTTGATCTTGCTGACCAGTTCGTCGCGGATGGAGGCATCGGCGAGCACGTAGTCCGGGGCGATGCAGATCTGGCCGGAGTTGATCAGCTTCGTCCACGCGATGCGCTGGGCCGCGACATCGATATCGGCGTCCGCGGCGACGATGACCGGGCTCTTGCCACCGAGTTCGAGGGTCACCGGGGTCAGATGGGCCGCGGCCGCCTGGTAGACCTTGCGACCGATCTCGGTACCGCCGGTGAAGCAGATCTTGTCGAAACCCTGATCGATGAGTTCCTGGCTGACCACGCCGTCACCCTCGATGACGGCCACCGCATCCTGGTCCAGGTAGCGGGGCACCAGCTCGGCCATCAGCGCCGAGGACGCCGGGGCCATCTCCGAGGGCTTGAGGACGACGGTGTTACCGGCGGCCAACGCGCCGACGGCCGGGCCGAGGGTCAGCGCGAACGGGAAGTTCCACGCACCGATGACCAGCACCACGCCGTAGGGCTCGTACTCGACCCATCCCATGCCGGGCAGCTGGGACAGCTCCAGCAGCCGATAGCGGCGCTTGGCCCACTTCCCGACGTTCTTGGCCGCGTCAGCGGCCTCGGCGGCGGTGCTGGCGACATCGGCCAACCATGCCTCGAAGGGCTGCCGACCGAGGTCTGCCTTCAGCGCCGCGGCGATGGCCTCCTCGTTGTCGACGACCAGACTCTCCAGCGCGCGCAGCTGCCTGCGCCGCCACTCCAGGTCACGGGTGCGGCCCGTGGCAAAGGTGGCGCGCAGTCGTGCGACGACCGCCCGGATATCGGCGGTGAGGCCTGTGATGGGCGCATCGGCGTGGGTGGTCATGGGACCGTCCTTCCTGACCGGGAAGACTTGATCCTAACCAGTTGGTTGGGCCCTTCGTAAGGGTCGAATCGCCCCTCGGCCGATCCGCGTCAAAGCCTCGTCGCGGTGACGAACTGCGAGAACGCCTCGTCATCGGGAATATCGGGGCCCTCCGGGAGTGCCCACCGATCCAGCCTGCGCATCTCGTCGGCGGACTTGACCGCGGCGCTGTCCCAGCCGTGTCCGGCCAGCCACGGCGCCAGATCCGCGCGGTCGGGGTCGTTGTACATCAGCTCGCCGACATCGATGCTGTCGGCCAGACCGAACTTCTCCTTGATGCGATCGAATCGTTCCTTCATCTGCGCCCGACGTTCCTCGGCCTGCATCGGCGCCGTCTCGGCGGCGATCCTGCTGCCGGGCGCACTGAGGTCGGTGATCTGTTCGAAGAGCCGGTCCTGTGCGTCACCGGGCAGGTACATCAGCAGGCCCTCGGCCAGCCACGCCGTCGGCACGGTGTCGTCGAAACCCGCGGCCCGCAGTGCGGCCGGCCAGTCCTGGCGCAGATCGATCGCGACCTCGACGCGGGTCGCGGTGGGGTGGACACCGTGGTCGGCGAGCACCTGTCGCTTGTACTCGAGAACCTTGGGCTGGTCGATCTCGAAGATCGTGGTTCCCGCGGGCCAGGTGAGTCGGAAGGCGCGAGAGTCCAGGCCCGACGCCAGGATCACCACCTGCCGCAGGCCGGCGTCGGCGAAGTAGTCGTCGAAGAAGCGGGTGCGCACGGCCTGGTAGTTGCCCATGTGTGTGAAGAGGACGGCCGCCTCGGGGTCGATCTCCTCGGCGCGGGCGGCGAAGTCCTCGTCGAGCATCATGCTCCACGGTCCGCCGCCGGCACCGTCGACCAGGATGCGGGCGTACGGATCGGAGATCAGCGGATCGGTGGCCGCGGACTCGGCGGCCCGGGCAGCCGCCACCATGACCGCCGTGGTGCCGACGCTGGTGTCGATATCCCAGGAGTCGTCATGGGAGCGCAAGGAACTCATCACCCCATGCTAGGCGAAGGTTAGGTCACCTATTCGACGATGCGCTGCCGACCGGACCAGTTATCCCGCGGGGCGAAACAGCTTGTTTGCCAGCAGCAGTTCCAGTTGGGCTATCACGGCCTCGGAGCGGTCATGGGTACCGACATATCCGGAGTAGAAACCCATGCCCCACATCACCGCGACGAGCATCTCGACGACCGTCTCGATATCGACATCGGCGGTTAGCTCGCCGCTGTCGACCGCCGCGCCGACGGCCCACCTGACGAATTCCCGCGAGCTCGCCAGTGGGTCGTGTCCGTCCTGGCTGAGTTCGGGGTGGCGCTGGGCCTCCAACACCGAGGTCACCAGGAACGCGGCGGCCGAGCGGTCCTTGCTGTCGGCCTGCACCGCGATGGCGAAGAACTTCGACAATCGGCCCAGCAGCGTCGCCTCCGAACGGGCCCGTTCGATACCGGTCTGCACCACGAGGGCGTTGGTGTGCTCGACCACCTCACGGTAGAGCGCGCGCTTGCTCGGGAAGTAGTGATTGATGGCGGGTCGCGTCAGATCCGACCGCACCGCGATCGCCTGGAATGTCGCTGCGTCGTAACCGAGTTCGCTGAAGACTTCGCGCGCCGCCTGCAGGATTCGCTCGCGGGTCTCGGCGGCTTTGGCCGCCGGTGGACGACCCGGACCCCTGCTGGCTGTATGCGGCACAGTCAAATTCTGCCACAGGCCACCGGCCCCGCTATCGGACGTTCGTTGCGCGGTGACGCGACCAGCGACCCACAGCAAACACTCAGCCGACGCGGTGTGGCGTCAGCGCATCGGGCGGCAACGAGCCGAACCTGCCGGCGTTGAAATCGTCGAGCGCCTGCAGGACCTCGGCGCGGGTGTTCATCACGAACGGTCCGTACTGAACCACCGGTTCACGGATCGGTTGCCCACCGAGCACCAGCACCTCCAGCGCCGGGCGGTGCGCATCCTGTCCCTCGTCCGCGGCGATGGCGATGCGGTCACCGGGCCCCAGGACGGCGAGCTGTCCCTGCTGGATCGGGTGTCCGATCGGGCCGACGGTGCCGCGTCCGGACAGCACGTAGACCAGGGCATTGTAGCTGCGGTCCCACGGCAGGCTCAGTCGCGCACCGGGCTCGATGGTGCTGTGCGCCAAGGTGATCGGCGTGTGGGTGCTGCCCGGGCCGCGGTGTCCGGCGATCTCGCCGGCGATCACCCGGACCAGCGCGCCACCGTCCTCGGAGGACAACAGCCCGACCGTGCCGCCCTCGATCGACTGGTAGCGCGGTGCGGCGAACTTGTCCTTGCGCGGCAGATTCACCCACAACTGCACACCGTGGAACAGCCCACCACTCTCGACGAGCTCGGCCGGCGGTGTCTCGATGTGCAGAATCCCCGAGCCCGCCGTCATCCACTGGGTGGCGCCATCGGTGATGAGGCCGCCTCCACCGTGCGAATCCTGGTGGGCGAAACGACCGTCCAGCATGTAGGTGACCGTTTCGAAACCGCGGTGGGGATGCCAGTCGGTACCTCGCGGTTCACCGGGTTGGTACTCGACCTCACCCATCTGGTCCATATGCACGAACGGATCCAGATCGGCGGCGCTGACGCCGGCGAACGCACGCACCACGGGGAAGCCCTCGCCCTCGTAACCGCGCGGGCCGGTGGTCAGCGACCGGACCGGCCGATCGGTCTCGACGGGAGTGGGCCCCGCGATGCGAGGCAGGGTCAGGGTGTCGGCGGTGATGGCGGGCATGTGTCAAATAACCGGACCGCAGTCCGATTCATTCCCGGTCGGAGCGCTCAAGAACGATCATGGTTTGAGTTTTTACGGATGGGGCAATTCCCGGGTCCGACAACACTTCTACGGATGGGAATCATCATGATCATCCTCGGCGTCATCTTGCTGATCATCGGCTATTTCACCAGCCTGTCGATCCTCTACACGATCGGAGCGATACTTGTGGTCGTCGGTGTCGTGCTGTGGATCCTCGGTGCCGTGGGGCGCCCGGTCGGTGGCCGAAAAGCCTGGTTCTAGCGCTTTTTCTCACGCAGTTCGCCGCGAGCCGCGCACATCGTGCGCCCTCGCGGCGAACTGCGTTTCAGCCCAGGATCTCGAAGGCCGCCGCCCGCGCATCGGCCGCACTGGCCGAAACCAGGACCGCTTCGGCGGCCGCCCGACACTGGTCCGAGGTCGCCGCGGCCAGCGCGGCACCGACGCCCGGCACCGCCGTCGCCGCCGCCGACAGCGACGTGATGCCCATGCCCACCAACACACAGGCCAGCATCGGGTCGGCCGCCGCCTCCCCGCACACGCCAACCGGCTTACCCGCTGCCGCACCGGCCTTGGCCGTCATGTCCACCAGCGCCAGCACCCCGGGCTGCCAGGGGTCGGTCAGCGTCGCCAGTTCGGCCGACATCCGATCCGCGGCCATCGTGTACTGGGCCAGATCATTGGTCCCGATGGACAGGAAGTCGACATGCTCGAGGATCCGGCCGGCCAGCAATGCTGCTGCCGGGATCTCGATCATCACCCCCGGTGTCAGCCCGAGTGAACGCGCCTGCTTGGCAAAGACCTTCGCCTCGTCGGCGGTGGCAATCATCGGCGCCATCACCCAAGGGTCAGCACCCGTGGCGGCTGCCGCTGCCGCAATCGACTCCAGCTGACGCGTCATCAATCCCGGGTTGCCGAACGAGATCCGCACTCCGCGGACCCCCAGCGCCGGGTTGGCCTCGTCGGGATGACCGGCGAACTTCAGCGGCTTGTCCGAACCCGCGTCGAGCGTGCGGATGACGACCTTGCGACCCTCGAACGCCGTCAACACCTCCCCGTAGATCCGGGCCTGCTCGTCCACCGAGGGCTCGGTATCGCGGTTGAGAAAGCACAATTCGGTGCGGAACAATCCGACACCCTCGGCCGGGGTCTGGCGCGCAGCCTGCGCTGCGGCACCGTCTTGGACATTGGCCAGTACCGCGACGGGATGCCCGTCGGCGGTCGCGCCCGGGCCCTTCCACTGCGCGACCCGATCTGCCTCGGCGCGGGAGGTCTCGACGGCTTGCGCGGCCGCGGCCGCATCCGGGGCCACCGTCACGGTGCCGAGCGCGCCGTCGACCATCACCGGCACACCGATCGGCACCTCGTCGAGTCCGTCCACGGCGACCACACACGGAATCCCCAACTGCCGCGCGATGATCGCGGTGTGACTGGTGGGCCCGCCGAGGGTTGTCGCCAACGCCACGACCAGGCGCGGATCCAACCCGGCGGTGTCGGCGGGCGCCAGATCCTCGGCGCACAGCACCGACGGGCTTTCCGGGATCGGGACGCCGGGTTCGGGGAGACCGGCGAGCTGGGCCAGCACGCGATCTCGGATATCGCGCAGATCTGTGACGCGTTCCGCCATCAGATCACCCGCCTTGGACAGCGCGTCGGCGATCTTGCCGATGGCCGCACCGACCGCCTGCGGCGCCGGACTGCCCGCCGTGATCCGCTTCTCGGCATCACCGAGCCAGGCGCGGTCCTGGGCCAGCGCGGCGGTGGTCGCCAGCACTTCGGATGCCACCCCGGTGGCGTGACCGGCCCGGTCGCGCAGCCTGGCGGCGACCGTCGCGGCGGCCTCCTTGAGCCGGTCGACCTCCGCGGGCCGATCGGCTTCGGCCAGCTCTGCCGCCGCCTGCTCGGTGACCTGCGGCCGGACCCCGGGACGAATCACCGGCGCATAGGCGACGCCCGCAACCACCGGGACGCCGTGAAGGACCTTCGTGTCGGTCACTGAAGAAGAACTCATGTGATTCAGATTACAAGAAAGCATTGACAAGTCAACAGAAACAAGCGTAAAACCACACATATCAACATTTCACCAGATCGTGCCAGCCGCGAACGGAGCCCGATGTACGCCGAGGAACGCCAGCAAGCGATCGCCGCCCTGGTGATCCAACGCGGTCGCGCCTCGGTCACCGAGCTCGCCACCACCTACGACGTGACCACCGAGACCGTGCGCCGCGACCTCGCCGTTCTGCACAAGGCGGGACTGCTGCGACGCGTGCACGGCGGCGCCGTTCCGGCCAGGGCGCTGCACCTCGTCGAGCAGGACGTCGACGAACGCGATGCCACCCGGGCGTCGTACAAGGACGCCATCGCCGCAGCGGCCACCGAGTTCTTCCCGGTCGGCGGCGGCAGCGTGCTGCTGGATGCCGGCACCACCACCAGCCGCATCGCCGCGACCATTCCGACCGATCGCGAACTGGTGGTGGTGACCAACTCCATACCGGTCGCCGGCCGGTTGTCCACCGTGCCATCGGTGTCCTTGCAGGTGCTCGGCGGGCGGGTGCGCGGCCTGACCCAGGCCTGCGTCGGGGAACAGGCCCTGCAGACCCTCGAGCAACTGCGGGTCGACATCGCGTTCATCGGCACCAACGGCATCACCGCGCGGCACGGCCTGTCCACCCCCGACGCCGACGAGGCCGCCATCAAACGCGCCATGGTCAACTGTGCCAATTACGTTGTGGTCGCCTCTGATTCATCGAAGATGGGGCGCGAGGAACTGCACAGCTTCGCCGCATTGTCCAGCGTCGACGTCATCATCACCGATACCGAGATCAGCCCGGCGACCCACGCCGAACTCAGCGGCTGCGGTATCGACATCATCTGCGCAGGAGCAACCGCATGATCGTCACCGTCACCCCGAACCCCAGCATCGACCGCACGGTCACACTGCCGGGCACCCTCACCCGCGGCGCGGTACACCGCCTCAGCTCGGTGACCGACGAGCCCGGCGGCAAGGGCGTCAATGTCGCCCGCGCGCTGGGCCTTGCCGGCCTGGACGCCGTGGCCGTGCTGCCCGCCGCCGCCGACGATCCGATCCTGACCGCGCTGCACGCCGCGGCCGTCCCGTTCCGCGCCGTAGCCGTCCCCGCCCCCGTGCGCACGAACATCGCCGTCACCGAGAACGACGGCACCACCACCAAACTGAATGCCCCCGGTGCGGCCCTGGATTCCGCTGCGCTGCAGGCGCTCACCCGCACGGTCATCGATGCCGCGCGCACTGCCAGCTGGGTGGTGCTCTCGGGCTCGCTGCCGCCGGGTGTGCCCACCAGCTGGTACGCCGACGTGGTGGCCGAGCTGGCCGGGTCGGACTGCCGGGTGGCCGTCGACACCTCCGACGCCCCGCTCACCGCACTGGCGGAGGCATTCGGTACCGCCGCACCCGACCTGATCAAACCCAATGCCGATGAGCTGGCCGGGTTGACGGGAACCTCCGGCCAGGAGCTCGAAGAGGCTGCGGCCCAGGGCGATCCGGGCCCGGTGATCGCGGCGGCACGGCAACTCGTCGAGCGCGGCGCCCACAGCGTGCTGGTCACCCTCGGTGCCGCCGGCGCGGTCCTGGTGGATCCGTCGGGAAGTTGGCTGGCGGGATCGCCGCCGATCACCCCGCGCAGCACCGTAGGGGCCGGGGACTCGTCGCTGGCCGGGTACGTGCGCGCCGAACAGTCCGGCGCCGAACCCGCCGACCGGCTTCGGATGGCGGTTGCCTACGGAAGTGCCGCGGCCGCCCTGCCCGGTTCCGCCCTGCCCTCCCCCGACCAGCTACAGCTCGATGCCGTCCCCGTGCGGGCCATCTCTCCCGTACCCACCGAATCCTGACTCTCAACTCCTCACTTCCACAGAAAGTTTGGCCATGTCCACTTCCACTCCGGTCATCACGACCGACCTGGTGCTCCTCGACACCGACGCCGGGACCGACAAGGAGGCCGTCATCGGCCGACTCGCCGGCCTGCTCGCCGGTGCCGGCCGCACCTCCGACACCGACGGCCTGATCGCGGCGGCGCTGGCCCGCGAGGCGCAGTCGGCCACCGGCCTGCCCGGCGGTATCGCGATCCCGCACTGCCGGTCCCCGCATGTCGACACCCCCACCATCGGGTTCGCCCGACTGTCCCCGGCCGTCGACTTCGGCGCTCCGGACGGTCCCGCCGATCTGGTATTCCTCATCGCCGCACCGGAGTCCGGCGGCTCCGATCACCTCAAGCTGCTCTCCAGCCTCGCCCGCGCGCTGGTCCGCAAGGACTTCGTCGAACAACTACGTGCCGCGCCGACCGCCGGTGAGCTGGTCGCACTGGTCGACGGCGTGGTGAATCCGGCACCGGCCGCAGCCACGCCGGCGGTCGCCCCCGCCGCCGCAGCGGCTCCGGCCGATAAGAAGAGCATCGTCGCGATCACCGCGTGCCCCACCGGGATTGCGCACACCTACATGGCCGCCGATGCGCTCAAACTGGCCGCCGAACGTGCCGATGTGGACCTGGTCGTGGAGACCCAGGGCTCGTCGGGCAGCACGCCATTGCCGGCGGCGACGATCGCCGCGGCCGACGCGGTCATCTTCGCCACCGATGTCGGTGTGAAGGATCGCGGCCGGTTCGCCGGCAAGCCCGTCATCGCCTCCGGTGTGAAACGTGCCATCAACGAGCCCGATGCCATGATCTCCGAAGCCGTTGCCGCATCGAACAATCCGAAGGCCGCCCGGGTGGAGGGCAGTGGGCCTGCCGATGACGCCACCGAGGGATCGTCGAATGTCGGCTGGGGGACCCGGACCCGACAGATCCTGCTCACCGGCGTCAGCTACATGATCCCGTTCGTGGCTGCCGGCGGTCTGTTGATCGCACTGGGCTTCCTGTTCGGTGGTTACGAGATCGCCGATGTCGCCAATGACATCGCCCTGAACAACTCCTTGACCAACCTCCCCGACGGTGGACTGGCCCAGTACTTCGGCGCCATCCTGTTCAGCCTGGGCGGTCTGGCATTCGGATTCCTGGTGCCCGCCCTGGCCGGTTACATATCGTTCGCCATCGCCGACCGGCCGGGTATCGCGCCGGGCTTCACCGCCGGTGCGCTCGCCGTGTTCGTCGGCGGCGGTTTCATCGGCGGCATCGTCGGTGGCGTGATCGCCGGCTTCACCGCACTGTGGATCAGCCGCATCGACGTCCCGCGGTGGCTGCGCGGGCTGATGCCGGTCGTCATCATCCCGCTGGTCGCCTCACTGGTGGTCGGCCTCATCATGTTCCTGCTCATCGGGCGTCCGCTGGCGTTGATCAACACCGGGTTGACCGACTGGCTCAACGGGCTGACCGGCACCTCGGCCATCCTGCTAGGTGTGATCCTCGGCCTGATGATGTGCTTCGACCTCGGTGGACCGGTCAACAAGGCCGCCTACGCGTTCGCCACCGCGGGCCTGGCCGCAGCCACCACCGCCTCGTTCGAGGTGATGGCGACCGTGATGGCCGCCGGCATGGTGCCCCCATTGGCCATGGCCCTGGCCACCACCGTGCGACCGAGCCTGTTCAGCGAGCCCGAGAAGGAGAACGGCCGGGCGGCCTGGCTGTTGGGAGCCGCGTTCATTTCCGAGGGGGCCATCCCGTTCGCGGCGGCCGATCCGCTGCGCGTGATCCCGTCGATGATGTTCGGTGGAGCCATCACCGGGGCGCTGTGCATGGCCTTCGATGTCACGCTGCGCGCACCGCACGGCGGCATCTTCGTCTTCTTCGCGATCGGCAACCTGATCTGGTTCCTCGTGTCGCTGGCCGCGGGAACCATCGCGGCGGCCGCCGCGGTCGTCGCCGCCAAACAGTTCGTCACGCCGCGGCACGCCGTCGCAGCCTGAGACCGCAACACCCAACACCGCAATACAAGGAGAGAGACACATGCCCGAGAAGACCGTCACCGTCGGATCCGCCATCGGTCTGCACGCCCGCCCGGCCGCCATCATCGCCGAGGCCGTCACCAACTCCGGTGCCGAGGTCACCCTGTCGCTGGATGGCGGGGAGCCGGTCGACGCGGGTTCGGCGCTGATGATCATGACCCTCGGTGCGGGTAACGGCGCCCAGGTGACCGTCAGCTCCGAGGATGCGGCCGCACTGGCCGCGATCGCCGAGCTGGTTGCCAAGGACCTGGACGCCTGAGCAGCACGCAAGAAAGCGGAACGCACCCCGTCTGCGCCCCCGTAAACTTGCTCTGGCGAAGGCCGACCTAGGCTGACGTGACACGATGCGTCGCCGAACGGCGGCCTTCGCTTTGCTGCGGGATGTGCCAGCACATCCGGCACCCGGGGATTGCAAAGGGGAGTGAACAGACCGTGCGACGCATCGGTGGGCTGCTGGCCACCCTGGCGCTGGTGTTGCTGACAGCGCCGCCGGCTTTGCTCATCGTGGCGGCACCACCCGCCGGCGCCGTCGAGCCACCGGTGATCGACGCCGCAGCGGTGCCCCCGGACGAGACCGGGCCGGACCAGCCGACCGAACAGCGACGGCAATGTTCGGCGCCGATCGTGTTCCCGAACTCGAACTTCACCGACAAGCCATGGGCCAGCGACTACCTGCGGCTCGCCGATGCACAAAAGTTCGCCACCGGGGCCGGGGTGACCGTCGCGGTGATCGACACCGGCGTCAATGGATCGCCGCGGGTACCCGCCGAACCCGGCGGCGATTTCGTCGACAAGGCCGGCAACGGGATGTCGGACTGCGATTCCCACGGCACCCTGACCGCGGCCATCATCGCCGGCCGTGGGGCCCCGACCGACGCGTTCGTCGGCGTGGCACCCGACGCCCGCATCCTGTCGCTGCGCCAGACCTCGGACAACTTCCAGCCGGTGGGCGCCCGCCAGGATCCCAACAATCCCAACACCACTCAGACCGCCGGTTCGCTGCGCAGCCTCGCGCGCTCGATCGTGCACGCCGCGAATCTGGGCGCGCAGGTCATCAACATCAGTGAGGCCGCCTGTTATAAGGCCACCCGGCCGATCGACGAGGCCACCGTGGGGGCCGCGATCAACTTCGCGGTGAACATCAAGGGCGTCGTCGTGGTCGTCGCGGCCGGAAACACGGGCCAGGACTGCACCCAGAACCCGCCGCCGGAGGCCGACGAACCCGACGACCCGCGCGGCTGGCGCCAGGTGCAGACCATCGTTTCGCCGGCCTGGTACTCGCCCCTGGTGCTGACCGTGGGTGGTATCGGCCAGACCGGCCAGCCCAGCACCTTCTCGATGTCCGGCCCGTGGGTGGACGCCGCCGCACCCGCCGAGAACATCACCGCCCTCGGCTACGACGGGAATCCGGTCAACGCCCTCGCCGGCGCCGACGGCCCCATCCCGATCGCCGGTACGTCCTTCGCCGCCGCCTATGTGTCGGGTTTGGCCGCGCTCCTCAAGCAACGCTTCCCCGAACTCACCGCCGCCCAGATCATGCACCGGATCACCGCGACGGCCCGCCATCCCGGCGGCGGCGTCGACAACTACGTCGGCGCCGGGGTCATCGACCCGGTCGCCGCGCTGACCTGGGATGTGCCGGACGGACCGAAGGTTGCTGCCTACCGCGTCAAGCAACTGCCGCCGCCGGTGGTCATCGAACCCCCGGACCGCGGCCCCATCACGATGGTGGTGCTGACCGGGGTCGGCCTCGCAGTGGTGCTGGGCATCGGGGCCTTGGCGCGACGGGCGATGAGAAGACGATGAAGGAGTTCCTCGGCCAGTTCGGTTTTCGGTTCACGACCGGGCATCTGCTGTGGGCTGCCACCCTGATCCCCGCTCTGATTGCGGTGTTCACGAAGCTTGACCTGCTGTGGCTGGGCATCACGTTGAGCGTCCTGCTCGCCATCGCGACGACTCTCACGGTGCGCGGTCGGCGATTCACCGGCTGGATCGCCGCGCTCTTCGCCTGGCGGCGCAGGCTTTCCGTGCCGCCCCCGCCGCCTTCTGCCCCTGCCGTCGGGGCCACGGTGATGCCCGGTGACCACGTTGCGGTGCGCTGGCAGGACGGATATCTGGTCGCCCTGATCGAGCTGGTCCCCCGCCCCTTCACCCCGACCGTGCTGGTCGACGGTGAGGCCTTCACCGATGACGTGGTGGACACCCGCCTGGTGCAGAACCTGCTCGCCGCACATTGCCCCGAATTGGAGGCCGATGTCGTGGCGGCCGGCTATCGGGTCGGCAAGACCGCGCCGGCCAACCTGGTCGCGCTCTACGACCAGGTGGTGGGCCCGTATCCGGCGCCGGCCAACCGGCGGACCTGGATCGTGCTGCGCGCGGATCCGGAAACGACCCGTCGGCCCGCGTTGCGCCGCGATACCGGCGTCTCCGGTCTGGCCCGATACCTCGTCTCTTCCGCAACCAGGATCGCAGATCAGTTGGCCGGCAACGGGATCGATGCTCGGTGCGGTCGCAGTTTCGATGATTTCGACCGCGCCACCGAGATCAGCTTCGAACGTGAATCGTGGTCGTCGATCAAGGGGCGCAGCAGTTTCACCGTCGCCTATGTGGCTCCCGGCGGGCCGGATGTCTGGTGGTCGGCCCGCGCCGACCACACCATCACCCGTGTCCGGCTGCGGCCCGGTCATGCCCCGACCACGACGGTGTTGCTGACGACGCTGGCCAGTCCCACGACGCCCCGCGGCTTCTCCTGCCTCTTCGGCGGTCAGCGCGCCGCGTTGCTCGGTGAGAGCCCGGTGACCGACCGGCATTACGAACTGCCCATCGGTTCGGCCGGGGTACTCATCGGGGAGACTGCGGACCGCTATCCGGTGTACATGCCGTTCGACGACGTCGACTCCAGCATCAACCTCGGCGATGCCCGGTTGTTCACCCAGTTCGTCATCCGCTCCGCGGCGGCCGGCGGCGTGGTGACCCTCGGTCCACAGTTCGCTGAGTTCGCCGGCTTCGTCAACGGCCGAGTCGGGCAGGTGGCCAAGGTGTCTTGGCCGAACGCGACGACCTATCTGGGAGCACACTCAGGGGTGGGGCGAGTTGTGCTGCGCAGCAATTACATCGACACTCCGCGGCACAGCCAGCTGCCGATCCGGCTGATCAACCCGCGCGAGGAGAGTCGCTACCAGATGGCTTTGGAGACCGTGTGATGATCGGGGGGCGATAGTCATGGGTGACGGCGTGCGGGTCATACCCGATTCGTTGGACATGATGGCCAAACTGCGCGATGAGGCCGAGTGGTCTCCGGTCGAGGCCAATATCGTCCCACCCGATGGCCTGCCGAACTCTGCGACCGCGGTCGAGAACCTCAATAAGAACGCCGCCGCGTTGATCGAGTGCCAGAGGATCGCCGCAGAGCAGAACACCGTCCTCAACCAGATGCTGCGCGACACCGCAACGGCGTACCGAGAAGTGGACCGTGCGTATGCCGATGCCATGGACAGTGACGCCCGCGCAGGCGCCGTCGACCGGATCACCGTCAAACAACCCTCGGGCTCCAATCCTCAACTGCCCGAGCTGGGCGCCTTCGCATTGGCCTCCCCCGGAGGTTATAAGGACGTCGAGGCTGCCGAGATGGCGCTGCAGCAGGGCGATCACGGCGTCTCGCTCAAAGCCGCCGCTGCGGAGTTCACCGCGGCCGCCAATGCCGCGCGGCGCAATGACACCGGAGGATTCGCGGGCGGGTGGGAAGGTGACGCGGCCGATGCCGCGATAGCCAAGATCAACGAGTATGCGCAGTGGGTCACCGATCTCGCCGAGGCATGGGACAAGCTGGCCAATGAGGCGCAGGTACTGCTTAACGCTCATTCCGCGACACGCGCGAACCACACCGGCATCTACACCCGCTATATGGCCCTCAAGGCTCAGCTGGCCAGTCTTGTCGGACAGCCGGGTCAGGGCGATGCAATGGCGAAGATCCAGCAGAGGATGGCGGCACTGCAGGAGGGTTCCGACGATCTGCGCCAGGATTACGCGGCCGTCTCCAACATGCCTCCCGTTCAGACTCCACCGCCGCCACGCATCCCGGTCGGTAGCAGCAAGACCGGGGGCAATACGTCAGGCAACGGGACCGCAGGCACCGGTGGCGGTAATGGCGGGGCGGCCGGGGGCGGCCAACCGGCGGTATCGCCGGCCTCGATGTCACCGCAGAACGGTCAGCCCTCCGGCTCGCCGCAGACCGGATCACCGTCTTCGGGCCAGGGTTCGGGCTCCGGCGGTGGTGCACCGGCCGGGGGCGGCGCCCCGTCCGGCGGGGGAAAACCCGGCGGTGGTGGTGCACCATCCGGCGGGCTTCCCGGTGGTGGCCTGCCCGGCGGCGGCCTACCCGACACGGGCATGCCCGATCTCGATGACCCGGGTGTATCGCCGGCCGGCGTAGGTGGTGGCGGTTCCGGTGGCGGATCCGGCGGTGGCGGTGGCGGCGGTGTCCCGTCGATGCCGTTGCAACCCAGCGTCGGAGCCGAGACGGTGGCCCCCGGTCCTGCGGCCGGTGGTGCCCGCGCCGGTGGTACCGGTGGTGCGATACCTGCATCGGCCATGGGCGGCGGCATGGGCATGGGCGGCGGTATGGGCGGTATGGGCCATGGCGGCGGCGGTCAGCAGGGTCAGCAGAAGCGCCGTGACTCCCGCTTCGCGCCCGATGAGGAGCTCTACACCGAGGACCGCCCCTACACCGAACCGGTGATCGGTCAACGGCGACGTAAGGACGTGCAGGACAAGGAGTCCAAGTGAGCGAGCAGATGCACCCGGAGGTGGCGGCCGTACTGCGTCAGGCCGGCCGGTTGCAGGAGCTGATGGACGCTCAGCTGCACAAGATGGACAGCGAGTCTTTCACCGCCACCGACGAATCAGAAACCGTGGAGGTCACGCTGAACGGCCACCATCGACTGGTCGACGTCTACCTGGCCGACGGATTGCTGCGGCTGGGGTCTCACACGATCGAGGAACGCCTCAACGAGGCACTGCGTAACGCCACCGAGGTGGCCTCCGAGACGATCGCGGCCGACCGCGACCGACTCAACGATGCGGTCGCTGAGATCACCGGAACCTAGAAGCGCAGATTCCGCAGCAGGTCGTACACCCCGGCGATCCACAGCAGCAGCGGGATCACCGCCGCGATCGACGCGCCGTCGAGCAATTCCAGGATTCGCTTGGTGACGGGCGAGAGCCGGTTGACGTTGTCGGTGGCCCCCACCATGATCAGCGCGACCATGGCCAGCAGCAGATAGATTCCCAGTACCAGCCACGACTGGTCGGGGAACCACAGACAGAGCCGGACCGTCACGCCGGTGGGAACGGCCACGGTGACGGCCATCAGCGCCCAGGCACACCACCGCTCGGCGTAGAGCCGCGACCGGAAGCCACAGATGACCGTCACCAAGGCGGCGACGATCAGGCTGTGCACGAAGAAATGTCCCTGTACCACAACGGCGATGGCGCCGGCTGCCAGCACCGAGGCGCCGGCGGTCAGGAACCCGATCAGCAGTTGCTTGGACAGCTCGCTGCGCTCGGTCAGTCGGGCAGCGGAGTCGGGCACCGAGGCGATGATCGCCTGCCAGGTCGGCGTCTCCTCGTCTGCACCATCAGGCCGCGACACCGGGTCGAGCAGTTCGTCGTTGGCCACGTCCTCGCCGGGAGCGGGAATGGGTGGTAGCGCGATACGGGCAACGGCCACCGTCAGTTTGGCGGCATTGGTGACCACGATGAGTCCGAAGGCAATGGCACCGGCCGGCACCCACTCCTGTCCGCCGTAACCGAAGGCGATCGCACCGGCGGTGATCGCCACCGAGAGCACCGCGGCGAAGGCGGCGACGCTGGCGCGTCGACGGGGTCCGCCACGGGTGGCCAGGGTGTAGAGCAGGGCCACCGCGGCGGCACCGGCCACCTGGGGTGCGCCGAGCCCGTCTGCCTCCCGGGGCAGCGGCACCGCCAGCGCCGCCGCACCGGAGAGCACCGGAAGTGCGGCCACCACCAGGCTTTCGGACAGGTTCACATTCTCGTAGCGGGACCGGGCGATCATGGCTCCGCCCACCAGAACGAGACCCAGCAGCGCCAGGGCGATGGACCACCACCAGTCCTTGCCCGATTGCGTCCACGACACCAGGGCGACCGCGGTCGCGATCGTCGACACGACCGGAATCGCCAGCCCGACGAACCGGTTCAATGCCGTGCGATCGAACTCGGGAGACTCATCGAGCACCGCGATCGCGTCGATCACGTCCTCGACCAGCGGTCGGTAGCGTTCGGTGCGGCTCACCGAGACCAGCGTCAGCAGCGCACCGTCGACGACACCGGCCTCGTCGAGCGATTCCGACGCCTTCATCGGTGGCGCACCGGGACGGGCGAATGCCCAGACGCCCTGGGCCTTGAAGTCGAAGCCCGCCAGCACATCCGGCGGCGAATCGTCGAGCAGATCGGCGAGCACAGACACCGTCTCGTCGATGTAGGTCTCGATGGGCGCCGAGGCCGGCAGGACCAGGTCGGTCATCCGCCGTCCGGTGAGGATGGTGACCCGGGTGGTGGCGGGCCTACCCGGCGTGACCGCTGCTGTCGCTGCCGCCCCAGACGGCGCCGCCGTCGCGGTCAACGCCGTTCGAGCCGGTCGAAGTCGTCGGACAGACCCGCGGCCAACTCCAGGATTCGGCGCTGGAACGTCCTGCTGAGCAGGTCCAGTTGAATCTCGGTGCCCTCGGCGATGTGCTTGTCCCATGGCAGAACGACCACCCGGCCCGGGGGAACGTGCCGCTCGAACTGTTGGACCAGGTCGTCGACGTCGATGTTCGTCTTGCCGGGGGTCACGTGGTTGATCACCACACAGGAGCGACCGAGCAGATCCTGATACCCGTTCTGGCGCAACCAGTCCATGGTCACCGCCGCCTGGCGCGCACCGTCGATCGACGCACTGGCCACGATGACCATGCCCGAGACGGTCGCCAACACCCCGCGCGAGGCCGGTTGGAACAACCCGGCGCCGCAGTCGGCCAGCACCAGGTTGTAGTACCGGGACACGACGCTGACCGCGCCCTTCCAATCCTCTTCGTTGAACTCACGCCGCGCCGCGCTGTACTCCTCGGAGGACAGCACCTCAAGGTTGGCCGCGTTCATGCTGGTGTACGCGCGGATGTCGTTGTAGCGAGACAGTTCTTTGTCCGACAACAGATCTGCGATGGTCGCCGCGGACTGTCGACCGGCGCGGTCGGCGAGGTTACCGCAATCCGGGTCTGCGTCGATGGCCAGGATCCGGTCACCGCGGACCCGGCTCAGTGCCGAGCCGAGCGCCACCGTGACGGCCGTCTTTCCGACGCCGCCTTTCAGCCCGAACACCCCGATCTGATAGGAGTCCCTGGCATTGCGGCGCACCCGGGCCTGCAGGTCCATCTCGTAGAGCTCGTCCGGAGACGGCCCCATGTTGATCCGCGTGAGCAAATAGAGCCAATGTCGCCAGCCGCGCTGCGACGGCATCTTGACCGCGGTACGCACCCCGACGTGTGACAGCGCGTCGATGGCCCGGTGATTGCCCATGGTGGCCGCCGATGTCGGGGCGGGTTGTCCGGTGGGTGCCGGCGCGCTGGACGGGGTCCAGCCCGTCTCCAGCGTGTCGTTGTAGTGCGCGCTCGGTGCGGGCGCGGGCGCGGGTGCGGGCGCCGAGCGAGGCGGCGGTGGCGCGAAGGTCTGTTGTTCGAATCGGGCGCCGGCGGGCTGCGCGGTCTGCGGGGTGCGCATCATGCCGTTCTGCACGTGCTGCGGCCCGGTCACCGGGATCTGGCTGGTCACCTCCGACGCGCTGGGCGGTGGCGCGACCGAGGGCGCCGGCGGGGCCGCGGCGGCCTGGGTGGGTGCGATCGGCATCGGCGGTGGAGTGTGCTCGCCGGCGTAACCCGCGCTGCCGGCGCCGGAGGCGTTCACCGGCATCGGGGATGCGCCCTCACGTCGTGCCGCGGCCTCCTCGTCGGCAGCGTCGGACGCGCCGGAAGAATGGAACAGCCGGTCATAGTCTGCCGACATAAGCACCTCTCAAAGTCGTGCCATCGAAAACACGTTGTAAAAACACACGGAGTGGGCGGATGCCCAAAGGCTAATCCGCCCACCCCTTGGTGCGCTTGGACTAGGCGAACATCCCGGTGACGCCATGCTCGATCTGCTGCATGTGCTGGCCGGACTCGCTGATCGTCTGCGCGAGATTCTGCAGCGCGGCGTTCAGTTCGGCCGAGGTGCTGTCCCACCGCATCTGGACGGCCTGGTAGGCCTCCGAACCCGAGCCACCCCACACCGAGGCGAGCGAGGCAAGCGAGGCCTTGCCCTCGTCGAGCAGACCCTGGGTGACGCCGACGGCGCCGTTGATCTCGCCGGCGGAACCTTCGATACCGCCGAACTGCCAAACCTGTTGCGACATGTGTTATCTCCTTTGGAAGTTGGTAGGGGTCAGAGGTTCATGGCCGACGACAGCGTGCCGGCCTGATCCTCGTCCGCGGTGGTGTACTGCATGCCCGAAGTCTGGATGTTCTGGGAGATGTCGTTCAGCTCCTGAACCTGTCGTGCGGCGGCCTCGTGGAAGCGCAGCAGCGCGGCCTGCGCCGCGGTGCCGGCCTGACCGACCATCTGGGCCGCGAGCGCGCCACCGGTGGCCTCGACCTGCGAGATCACACCCTTGAGCTCGCCGGAGATGCTCTCGAAGTGGGCCGCCTCCTTGGCGAGGACAGCGGCATCTGTATTCATCTGTGCCATGCTCGGTACTCTTTCTGTTTTCCAGTGTCCTCACCACTGATGGCGAGTCTTCCAGCCCCCTCGGCCGGGAAGTCTTGTGTCGGTTGACGGTTCACCAGTCGTCGTCCTCGTACTCGTCCTCACCCAGGTCGTGGGAGAGGGCGGACGGCGCCGCCAGGCTCTGCCGATTCGTACCGCGTTTCGCTCCCTGCCCCATGCCCCCCATGGGTCCACCGCCGGCGCCGTTGCCGACCGGGGCCAACCCCGAACCGGCCCCACCGGCCGCCGCACCGACCGGGGCTGCCGCCCCTGCCGTCTGTCCGAGCAACCCGCTCATCAACGGTGTACTGGCCAACGTGCCGCCCGCGCCGGGCAACGACGCCGCGCGCACCAACCCGGCGCCGGCTCCGGCCCCGGTTCCGCCTGCCAACGGATGATTGGAGAACGGACTGGCACCCATCAGCCCGAACTGCGCACCCTTGTTCAGGCCACCACCGAGCTGGCCGAACATCGAACTGACCTGCTGCATCGGCGCCAGGATCTGCTGCATCGGCTGGGTGACCGTCTGCATCATCTGCTGCGGAGCCTGCGCAAGCATCGAGCCCACCTGCGAGGCGACCTGCATACCCATCTGCGCACCCTGCTGTGCGCCCTGCATCAGCTGTTCGGGCTCGCCCTGGGCCTGCTGAGCGGTGTTCTCGCCCTTGCGCGCCTGGGTCTGCGCCGACACCATGGCCGCATTGCTGTTCGCCGCGGCACGGCCGACATGCAACGCCGCGGATTCGATGCTGGCCTGCGCGGCGACCTGCGCGAACGCCAGCTCCCGCATCGCCGAGCCCGGCAGGGTAGCGGCGATCTTGCCCGAGGCGAATCCGAGTGCAGCCTCGCCGACACCGGGCATCACGATCGGTTTCAGCGGCGGAATCGGCTCGAACATGATGTTGGCGGCCGTCTCCGCCTGGTAGCCGTGCATCGCGACCGCAGCCTGGGTCCACATCCGCACGAAGTAGTCGAATTCGTTGACCCCGATCGGCACGGTGTTGACTCCGAGGAAGTTGGTGGCCTCCAGCACCGCGTGCGTCACGTGGTTGGCCTCGATCTCGACCAACGGCGGAGTCACCGCCATGGCCAACAGATACGAGTTCGCCTGCGCGATCGCCTGCATTGCCCGTTTCTGGGCCTGCAGGGCAGCGGTGTGCAACCACACGATCATCGGCGTGGTCGCCTGGATCGCCTGCTCACTGGCCCCGCCCTGCCAGGAGCCCGCCAACGAGGCCAGGCTGGCCGAGAGCTCCTCAGCCTGCGTCTCCAACGCGATCGCCAAGGCCTCCCACGCGGCCGCCGCCTGATACATGGGCGCCGCACCGGCGCCGGCCATCAACCGGCCGGTGTTCACCTCCGGTGGCAGTGCCCCGTACACAAACGGCACGGGAGGAATTGAGGCAACCATTTGCTGGACTCAGTCTCGATAGCAGGTTATTCGCTCGCCCCGGTCAGGACAGCGTTGCGGCGGCCTGGGCGTCGGCGGTGGTGTAGATACCGGTGGCCTCGAGGTAGGCGGCTCCGGCACGCGCCAGCTCCTGCTGGGCGTACGCATTCAGCGCGGCCATCTGTGCGCCCTCACTGGCGAACGCCAGCACTGCCTGCACCGATACCTCCTCCGCGCCGGCCGGCAACAGCGCCGACGCCTCGGCGGTGGCTGCGGTTCCCGTCGCCAAACCCCGGGATCCGTTCGCGATCACCTGGTTCCCGACACCGAGAACAGCGGGATTGTGTGCCATCGGTTGCATTTGCGTACCTCCTCACATCGTCGGAAAAGCCTGGATGCAAAACCTGAGAAGGGAGACAGAAAAACTGCCTTGTTGCATAAGAATCGTTCCCCCGACCCCGTTTGCTGCCTAGCCACCGTCAATTTCGCTGAGTGGCTACCAATCCATATTAACCACCGTTCGGGGGTGCTCCGAACACTTCTTCTGCGGGGGGATCGATGTACGCGGCCTGAACGACCTCTTTGCCATCGGGCGAGATGAGAAGTGCCTGGCCAGGGGGCCTGCGCTTGAGTTTGAACTCGCTCGAGGGGAACTCGGTTTTCTCGCCGGAAAGGAACAGGGTTGGGGATCCGGCGCCGAACGCGGCGCCGACAAACTTGTCCATCGTGGCTCGGTGGGCCTGGCTCATCTGGCAGGTGACCACGATGTGGAGACCGATATCCGCCGCGGCCGGCAGCAACGGCGCCAACGGTGTCATGGGCGGCACCATTCCGGACGCCGCGACGATCATGTGCCAGTCGTCGACCAGCAAGACCACGTCCGGGCCCGTCCACCACGACCGAGCCCGCAGCTGCGCGGTGGTCAGGTCGGGTGGCGGCAGGCGCTTCTTGAGGTTGGTGGCCAGGGCCTTGATGGATTCCTCCAGTGAGGCACTGTTGCGGTTCACCGCACCGGCGTCGAGCAGATGGCTCTGCGGCACCGCATCCAGCAGACCCGATCGGTAGTCGGCCAACATGAAGCGGACCTGCTGCGGACTGTTGCGGGAACAGATCGCCTGAGCGACCGCATGGGCGATGGTCGTCTTTCCCGATTTCGGTGCCCCGAAGATCAGCAGATGCGGGGTGATCTGCATGTTGTTGTAGGCCACCGACAGATCGGACTCCCGGATGCCGACCGGGATGGTCCACCGGGTGCGGTAATCGGCGTCGGGGCCGGGAGGCGCGGGATCGAGCTCGCGCAGATGGATGCGTTCGGGCAGCACACGGACCCGGGGCGCCTCGTCGGTGTGCAGCGAGGCGATGTGATCGACCGCGGCGGTGATGGCCGGCACGATATCGGCGGCGCTGTGCACGCCGTCCAGACGTGGCACACCGATCATCAGGTGGTGCTTCTCCCCCGAGATGGCCCGCCCCGGGCGGTTGGCCGGGATATCGCGGGTCATCCGGTCGACCTGCGTCTCGTTCACATCGCCGAGCCGGAACTCGACCTTCGTCCCCAGGTAATCCCTGACCCGCGATTTCAGCTCGGTCCAGCGCGGCGTCGAGATGATCGTGTGCACGCCGAAGGCCAGTCCCTGCCCCGCCAGGTCCTGCACCACCGGCTCCAGATCCGGGAACTCGGCGACGAATGCCGGCCAACCGTCGATCACCAGGAACACGTCACCGAACGGGTCGTGGGAGGCGGGGTGATTCGGGTCCTCGCGCATCTGCCGATAGGTCGCGATGGAGCCGACGCGATACTGCTTGAACGTCGCTTCACGTTGTCGGAGTACGGCTTTCATCTCGGCGACGGCCCTGTTCACCCGGTCCGGCTCCGAGCGGGTGGCGACCCCACCGACATGCGGCAGGTCTTCGAGATACATCAGTCCGCCACCGCCGAGGTCGATGCAATAGAACTGCACCTGCCGTGGCGTATGGGTCGCCGCCGCCGAGAGCACCAGCGTCTGCAGGAACGTCGACTTGCCGGTCTGTGGCGCGCCTCCGATGGCGATGTTGCCCGCTGCGGCCGAGACGTCGATCCCCCACACCTCCTGGCGGTGGCGGCGCGGCTCATCCATGATGCCGAGTCCGAATCGCAAGGGCTGGCGGTGATCACGCTCGATGAGTTCGTTGACCGGCGTGGGATCGGTCAATGGTGGGAGCCACATCTTGTAGGCCCGCACCTCACCGGTGGTCAACTGTTCGAGCACCACCTCGCGCAGTACGCGCGGCTCGGATTCTGTGGACGTCATCGTTGTGTCACTCCCGAGGCATCCATCATCGGCGCGGCCGTGAAGGGCTGGATCCGAATCTGACTGGGCGCCTGGACCCGGGGCGCGGAATCGCCGTTGGTGGTGACCGCCGATGTCGGGACATAGTTGGTTCCGGTGTAGACGCTGCGGAACTTCACCGGGTCCTCCATGCCGACCCGCAGGAACCCGACACCGCTCTCCTTGTTGGTGATGTACTGCGCCTCGGGCGTACCGATCACGGCCTTGGATTCCGCGGAACTGGTGGTCCGCAGCGCAATTCGATAGGTCAGGTTGGGTTCCAATTTGTCGATGCGCACCCCGCCGGTGTTGAGCGACTGGGTGGCCAGCAGCAGGTGCACACGTAGCGAGCGGCCGACACGGCAGATCCGGTCGAACAGCGCGATGAAGTCCGGGTGGTTCTGCAGCAACTCGGCGAACTCGTCGACGACGACGAACAGCGTCGGAAGCGGGGCCAGGTCGGCGCCGCGCTCGCGATGCTTCTCGTACTCGGCGACACCGGACAGCGCACCGGCCGCGCCGACCTGAATACCCGCCTGGCGCAGGATGGATTGGCGACGGTCGAGTTCACCGGAGAGCACCTCGCCCATGCGGCTGACCAGCTCGGCTTCCTCCTCCATGTTGGTGACCACCGCCGCAGTGTGCGGAAGCTTCTCCATGCCGAGGAATGTCGAGCCGCCCTTGAAGTCGGTGAGCAGGAGGTTCACCTGGTCCGGGTGGTGGGTGGCGGCCAGCGAGAGGATGAGTGTCCGGAGGAACTCCGACTTGCCGGAACCCGTCGTACCGATCAGCATCCCGTGCGGGCCTGCACCGAACTCGGCGCCCTCCTTGATGTCCAGGTGCATGATGTCGCCGGTTTTGAGCTCATGGCCGAACGGGATCCGGAGCCGGTCGCGGTCGGTGTCGGCGAACATCCGCCATCGGGCGGGGGTCACCTCCTCGACCGACTGGGCGCCCACCAGCTGATGCCATTCGGTGGCGACCTTCTTCTGCACCCGGGTGTTCTTGTCGATGATCGTGCCGGTGATCGACCAGCCCGCCAGCTTGCGTGCCACCCGCCCCGCCGCCGTGGGCGTCATCTGGTCGGCGGTGTTGGCGACCAGCCGGAAGGGTTGATTGGGCAGTTTGTCGTCGGCGGTGTCGTCATCGGCCAGCCGGATCCGATAGACCGATCCACGGTGATTGCCGAGTGTGAGGACCGTGACGCCGGCCCGGCCGTCGACCGGGAACCCGGCCTTGCCCCCGGTCAGGTCGATGACGACCACATAGGGCCCACTCGGAGCGGCATCGGCGGTGTGCGGGCCGCGCGCGGTCAGGTCGGCCAGACCGTCGGGCCGGGTGAACACCAGCCGCGTGGCACCCGCGGAATCGGTATCGGTCTGATGCTGCACATGCGGTAGCCATTTGAGCCATGCCCAATCCGGATCCTCCGGATTGTCGGTCAGCACCCTGATCTGCAGCAGGTCCGGCGGATGGAACACCGCGAGGTGGCAGATCATGGCGCGCAGCAGCGCCGCCGCCCGGGCACCGTCGCCGCCGACGGCGATGGTCGGGAACGTTCTCAGCTGCACCAACTTCGGGCAATCGTGAATCAGACCGTGGGTGCGCAGGAACTTGATCAGCCACATGTGGCTGACCGGCTCCAGATGCGGTTGCGGCGCGCCGGCCGGACCCGAGAGCTCGCCGCCCACAGACGGTTTCAGCAAGCGATCGACAGCAACCTCGGAACCTATGCCGATGCGGACAGCGGCATAGAAGTCGGAATTCGTCTGACGTGACCACTGGCGGTTGGTGCCGATGATCGAGAGCAGATCCTCGGGATGCGGTGCGTGATAGTTGAAGAAGGTGACCTGCGCGGCAGCCGAGGTGGTGACACGGGTCCGCAGCCCGGCCAGGTAGCGCAGGTACTCCTTTCGGTCGGCGTTGATCTCCGGGACGCGCTTGCCACCCGGCCCGCCACCGGCCATGAAGCCGACCGTGGCCATGATCATCATCAGCGGCATCATCAGCATGTAGGGCGAAAGCTGCCTGATACCGGTGAAGATCATGATCGCGATCATGCCCAGCATGCCGCCGCCCATGACCCACGGCAGCGCCTTCTGGATACCGGAGGGCGGGATGTCGATCCCCAGGTCATCCGGCGGGGTGATGGTGATCTCGCCGGGTGTCAGTCGGGGCCCGCGCTTGATGATCGGGGTGAACTTCTTGGTGGTCATCCACCTGCTCCTTCCGGCGGCAGCGGCGATCCGGGAGCCTGGGCGGGCAGATTGCCGCCCGGGGCGGGAGCCGGCGCACCGGCCGCCGGGGCGGCAGCACCAACGGGAGCAGCCAGTTCGCCGGTGACCTTTCGAGGGTTCGGACTCGGCGGCAGCGTGTCGTGCTCCAACAGCGCGGCCTGCTTGGACAGCACCGGACCGTCGATGAGCCAGCTGACGACCTGCCACGGTGCGGTGAGCGGACCGTGGAGCCCCAGGGACGAGGCGGTGTCCTCGTTGGGCAGCCCGTAGCGCACACCCTGCGGGTCGATGTAGTAGAGGCTTTCGCCGTAACGCGGATCCGGTGACTGCAGCCTGATGTATTGGCCGCCGTCGATGTAGACGGTGGCATTGCCCGAGATCTGGTCGATCCCGCTGTTCATCCGGCTGGGGGGCACGGGCAGGTGCCGGCCGCTGATGACGGTCTGGCGGGGCCCCTGGTCGCCCGGGTCGCGCTGCCACGACCAGCACAGTGTCGGCGCATCCGCGCGCAGCCGGATGTCCATCGGTTCGTCGGGCAGCGGCGAGACGAACACCTGCTCGGGGATGCTGGCGACATCGCTGGCCTCCACCGACGGCGGCGTGATCAGCCCGAAGGAGTTCGTCGCGCGCAACGCCGCCGATGTGGTGCCATTGACCTTGGCCACACCGTCCGCCAGGACGACATAGCGCTGTTCGACATCGTTGTTCAGGGTCCGGAAGACCGAACCGATCACCAGATTCGGTGCCAATCCAAGGGTGTTCGGAGCGCCCGCCCCCGGCACGGCGGGCAGCTTCAGCGGCCCGACATTGGGCAGGGCGTTGAACAGTGCCTCCGAGATCGGGGTGGCACGCGCGGTGACCGGGATACCGACCGCGGATGTCACCGCCCGGTCGGCCATGTCGATGGCGTGCCTGCCATCGGCGTTCACCAGCCAGGTCAGGTTTTGATAGGTGACGAGCACCCCCTGGTTCGGGCGCAACGGCCCCACCGAGGCGTCGATGGCCAAGGGCATCACCAACGCCGACGTCTCCACCTGGGGTGCGACGCTCTCGGGCTTGATCACGTTGTCGCACAGCGACCATGTCGAGGTAGGTGCGCCCACCGGAGTGGCATACGGGGCGCCGGGAATGCCGATCGGCTGCCCCTTCGTCATCCGGTTCAGCTCCTCGGATTTGACCGCCGACGGGGTGGCGGCGTTACCGAGGACCAATCGCGCCGAGGTCAGGTTGTAGACCGGCCGGATACTGTCGGATCCGGGCACCATGACGTAGAGCTGGTTGGTGGTGCGATCGACCAGCAATGTGTCCGAGCCGCGCTTACCCAGCGGTTTGAAGTACGCCAGCAGGGTGGCGCCGATGCAGATGACGACGGCGATCACGACACCACACATCACCGCCCGGCTGTAGAACTGCAGCGGATCGTCGAACATCCGGGTGTCGCGGCGCACGATCGCGTGCTCGACCCGGCGCAGCAGAAAGCGCCAGCCGCTGACCTGGACCTTGGTGGTGAGCCGGAATCCTGCCATGGGTTATCCGATGTTCAGCCTGGCGTGCACGGCGTCGATCGCGGCGGCCATGTCCTCACCGCTGATCTCACTGAGCTGTTCCACACCGAGGTTCTCGAAGTCCAGCGACCGGGCCAGCCGCATATCGCGGCTCTGCTCACCCGCCTCCACCAATTGTCGTGCGTACCGGCCGTTTCCGGCGATGTCGAGTGCGGGTTTGCCGCCCAGCGATCGGTCACCCAGCAGCGTCGCGGCATCGAGCACCCGCTTGGCCGCCTCCTCGCTGAGTCGCGAGTCGTTGGCCTCGGCGATCACCTTGGCGATGTCGACGATCTCGTCCGCGGAATAGGAGTCGAACTCGATGCGGGTGGAGAACCGGGAGCGCAGGCCGTCGTTGGTCTCCAGCAACCGGTCGATGTCATTGCTGTACCCGGCGATGATCACCACCAGCCGATCGCGATCGTTCTCCATGCGCGCCAGCAGGGTGTCCAGTGCCTCGGTACCGAACGGGTCGGTCCGGCCGTCGCGTTCCTGCACCAGCGTGTAGGCCTCGTCGATGAACAGCACACCGCCGAGGGCACGGTCGATGGTGCGCGAGGTCTTCACCGATGACTGGCCTTCGTACTCGGCCACGAAGTCCTTGCGTGAGGTCTCCACCAGCTTGGGTTCGGGGATCACACCCAGACCGGCGAGGATGTTGGCGACCACCCTGGCGATGGTCGTCTTGCCGGTACCCGGCGGCCCGGTGAAGATCATGTGTTTGGACTGCTGGGCCACCTTCATCCCGCGGGCGGCGCGGATCTTGGCCATCTGTGTTGCCGCACGGTACTTCTCGATCTGTTCCTTGACACGGCTCAGTCCGATCTGGCGGTCCAGTTCGGCCTGCGCGTCGGCCAGCAGCTTCTCCCGCCCGGAGGTGTCGGCCACGACGCTGGCCGGATCCCACGGATCGGTGCGCTGGGCGATCTTCTCGGCGGTGGTGGTGACCAGACGGTAGGACGGATCACGCAGTGCGGCGGTCACCTTCGGTGAGGGATGGGTCGCCTGTAGCCATTCCAGCAGCGCCATGGCCGCATCCTCGTTGCCCTGACTGCGGCGCGCCATGGCCAGATACCAGGCAATCGCCTGGGCACAGGCCTCACCCGCCGGCGACGAATTGGACTCGGTGAGTCGCCGTTCGGCCTCGGTGAAAAGACCGAGATTGGTCGCCGCCACGCCATGGGCCACGCCTGCCGCGGCGGCCAGGAACTTGTCCGGCCAACTCCCGGCGGAGCGCACCTCGTCGATGACATCCGTCCAGCGTTCGGCCGCTCCGTAGATGACCGCGCGGATCCAGGACACCAGGTACTCGCCGCCCATCGCCGGGGCGTCGTCGAGCGCCTCCATGGCATCGGCGTGATTGCCCTCGGCCGCCTCCCGCACGGCGAACGCCATCGTGATCGCCAGCGGTGAGTTGACCGGGTAGGTGATGTCGCCGAACATGCCCCCGATGGGGATGCGCGCTCCCACACTGTTCATCGAGATCTCGGCCGCACCGGCCAGCTGCCCGAAGTTGTTCCGTGAGAACCAGGCCCGGAACAGCGTTGCGCGGTCGGAGTCACCGCACCGGATGCGGCCGACCCACGCGTCGCATGCCGTCTCGTCCGCCGCGGTGATCTCGGTGAACAGTTCCAGGGAACGGGCGGGAGCGCTGGGCAGCATGCCGACCGCCGAGCCGAACAGGGCTACCAGGTGATCACTCATGGTCACCTGCATACCTGGTCGCAAAGATCTGCGCCCGGGCGGCATCGGCCTGCTCCGGGGAGGGCAGCCCGACACTGCGGGTCAGAAAGTCCCGAGTTTCCGCGGCGTCGTGGCCATTGTCCTGCATGCCTTCGAGCACGTAGGAGAACTGCGCGGAGCGGGCCTGCTGGTGGGCCAGGTCGGCGATCACGACGATCTCCCCGGCCAGTTGGGCCTCCGAATCGGCCTCGGCGGTCGCCTCCGGCGATAGCTCGATGCGGTGGATCCGACCGTCGAGCAAGGCCGAGACCGTGACGGTACCCGGCGGGTTGGTCACCGTGAACAACGGCTCGCCCGGCGATTGCTCGGGTGTGCCGAAATCCGCTCCGAAGGCATCGATTTCGGGGTCCGGGTGCGATGCGGGAACATCCAAGAGGTCGTCGAACGCGTCGAGGCCGCTACCGATGTCCACCCCGTCCTCGGTATCGACCTCGTCGTCATCGTCAAAGGGCTGGTTGCCCATCATGAAGGTGCTCAGTCTCCGTCGTCGTAGTAGGTCGGCTCGGCCTTGGCCTCGAACCAGGCCCCGGCGGGCAGAAAGGACATCAGGCCGTCCAGCGCGCGCTGCAGGTTGTCCTGAGTGCCGGCCAGGAAGCTCCCGTAGAGCTCGCCGTTGACCTTGCGCGGAATCGACACGATGCGGCCCAGCGCCGAATCCAGCACGCCGGCGGCGACGTCGGCCTGGGTGTAGGTGCCCCCGGAATGCCGCTCGGCGGCGGTGATCTCCACCCAGCTGTCCGGGTTGGCCGTCGCGTCGGCGTACGTGCGCGCCGAGGCCGGCGAAATCCCGAATTGGGACAGCTGATTGGGCGTACGCGATTCGGCCAACCGGGCGGTGACCCCGGTCATCGGCTCGACGTCAGCCGGCTCGGCGGGGCCGAGCACCGCGGTGACCATTCCGGCCAGTCCGACCTGCGGCGCCACCCGCTGCATGACCAACATGTCACCGTCGCGCGCCGCGATCACATGGCGATCACCCTTGCGGCACACCACGAACCGGACCATCTTGCCGCCCACATCGCGGCGCCACCATCGGCACTCCAGGGTGCGGTCGGGTCGGGACAGGGTGTCGGACATCGCCGCCACCTCGGGATGCGGCGCGCCGAACGCATCGAGCACGCCCTGCTCGGTGAGGTCGCGGGCCACCTGGTCCCATACCTTCTCCCGGAGCTCGGGCTGGAAGATGTTGGGCCGGATACCCAGGGCCGGCGGGAACTCCTCGAGCTGGAGCCGGTCGGCGATCACGAGCATGCCGTCGATGGTCACCTCGACGGCGACCACGTCGTCGTAGTGCGTGGGTTCGCCGTGTCCGGCGAAAGAACTTGTCATCGGCTACATCCCCCTCCCCCTCGGAGAACCATCGTCGCGTCGAGACGGCCCACGCGCACCGAATCCGGCGGATTTCGCTTCGAAACCGGTCCGGCGCGTGTTTGCCCACCCGACCCTAGCAGCGCCCGGAGTACCCCAAATGCACGAATTTGGGCAGGCCACGCGCGGTGCCGCCGGCGGCGCGGCGGTGGATCGGATCCCGGCGGCGAAGGTCGGGCGGTGGTCGATACTGGGGAGACATCGAACGAGGAGAACGCCTTGACCGACCGCGATGAGACGCCGCGCCGACAGGCCGGTGACGGTGCGGACACCGGCCCCATCCCCGGGCAGCGTCAGGTCCCGCCGCCATGGCCGCCCCAGACACGCCCGGCCCCGCCCCCGGGTCCTACCCATCGGCCGCCCTATCCGCCGCAACCGTGGCCCGCACAGCACGCCGGGCCGCCGCCCGCCCCGCCGGGCTCCTACGCCGAGCGGATCCCCGTGGCGGAACTGGTTCCGGCCAGCAAGCCCGCGCCGGGACGCGGCTGGCGGCGGTTGGTGTTCCGGGCGTCATTCGGGCTGATCAACCTCGGGCCGTCACCCGAGGAGGTCCGCGAGGCCGAACTGGAGGCCAGGATCCGCGGTGCGATGCGCGGCCACTACAAGATCGGCGTGCTCGGCAAGGGCGGCGTCGGCAAGACGACGGTGTCGGCCAGCGTGGGCTCGGTGCTGGCCGAACTGCGCCAAGACGACCGGGTGGTCGCCGTCGACGCGGACACGGCGTTCGGCAAGCTCGGCAGTCGGGTCGATCCCCGGGCCGTCGGGTCCTACTGGGAGCTCGCCGCCGACGAGCATCTGGAGACCTTCGCCGATATCCGCGGCCGGGTGGGCCACAACGCCGCGGGCCTTTTCGTGCTGGCCGGTGAGGCGACACCGGCTCGTCGGCGGGTTCTCGATCCGGCGATCTACCGGGAGGCGACATCCCGGCTGGACCGGCACTTCTCCATCTCGATCATCGACTGCAGTTCGACGATGGACAGTCCGGTGACCCAGGAGGTGCTGCGCGACCTGGATGCCCTGATCGTGGTGTCCTCACCGTGGGTCGACGGCGCCGCGGCGGCCGGCCAGACCATGGACTGGCTGGCCGCGCGCGGGCTGACCGGACTGCTGCAGCGCACGGTGGTGGTGCTCAACGACTCCGACGGTCACGCCGACAAGCGGACCCGCACCATCCTCGCCCAGCAGTTCGCCGGGCAGGGCCAGGCGGTCGTAGAGGTCCCGTTCGATCACCACCTGCGGCCCGGCGGAGTCATCGCAGGCACCGCCGCGATGTCCGCACCGACCCGTCGCAAGTTCGTCGAGATTGCCGCCGCCCTGGCCGCGCACTTCCCCACCAGCGATGATCGGCACCGCGAACGTTTCTGAAGCGGGCTCGGCTCAGTCGAGGTGGGCCATCAGGGCTTCGATGGCCTCAATCTCGGCCTCGGTCGGCCGCTGCTCCGCCTCGGTCCCGACGATGGTTTCGTCGGATACTCCTGCGGCCAACGCGGTTTCGCTGACGGTCAGGTTGGCGCGGCGCCGCGCGGCGTAGAGCCGCTGGCCCAGCGTCGCCGACGGGGCCTCCGCGGCCCGCAGGGTCAGCTCGTCGATCCGGCTGCGCACGCCACTCAACGCCCTGATGAGCTCGGGCGTCAGCTGGATACGGGCCGCCCTGGCCGCGACCGCCTCGAGCTGACGCAGGTCGGCCAGGATCGCGGTGGCCCGTCCGGTGAACCCGGGGTCGGTGACGGGCGGTAGCGCCTCGATGGTGCCGGCAAAGGTGTTCGCGGCCGCGACGACGGCCTGGGCGATCAACGGGAGCTCGTCGGCCGCCGGGGTTTGCGGGCGGGTGGGCGCCGCCGGGGTGGCCGGCTCGCCCCGGCGAATACGTTCGATGGTACCCGGAGGCCATTGCAGGACGGACTCCAACTTCGCCCGGGTCGCCAGCCGCGGCCAGCTGCGTCCCTTCTCGAACGCGATCAGCGCACCGGCGTTGATGACGCCATCGGCGGCGAGACTGCGTTGGCTGACGTTGAGTTCACGACGACGGGCGGCGGCGGCAGCCCCCGCCCGGACCATGCCGGGGTCATCGGCAGGCTCGCCGTTCCCGGTCTCGACCACGCCATGTCCCTTCTGATACCCGAACTGGGTGGGCCGATCCTAGCCAAAGCCGTAGCACTGCTATGGCTCGGGGTGCCCGCAACGACGCGCGGACGCCGCTCAAACACATCAATGCGACGGCGAAACCGTTGCACTCGATTTTTGGCAAAATCCGCAAAAAATGACCTGAGCTGTACCTTTGACTTCCTTTCCCACACCCGGTCGCACGGACCGCTGCAGCTTTGATCGGCATAACCGTTGCATCGCTACGGTTTATGCTCTAGATTCGTCGCCATCGCGGCACTCACGCCGCCGTCGCACGAGGAGACACCATGAACGCACTGGGCCTGGACGGACTGCCGGTGGGCGAATGCACCCGCGACCCGGAACGCTGGACCATCACCGCCGACGAGGACGCCAAGACGGTCTGCCGGATGTGCCCACGCCGGTGGGCGTGCGCGCGGGAAGCATGTGAACTTCCGCGCGCCGAGGGGTTGTGGGCCGGAATCGTCATCCCCGAAGCAGGCCGCGGCCGCACATTCGCGCTCAAGCAACTGCGCTCACTGGCCGAGCGCAACGGTTACCCGGTGCGGGCGCGTCGGCTCTTCCTCGAGTCGGCCTGAGACGGGCCGTTCCCGCTGCCGTCGACGAGGGGCAGGCAGCGGGAGCGGCACCCGACCGGCGACCGATGGAATACCGCGCCGCACCGATCGGTTGATCTGTTCCGACGGTGCCGGACATGCCCCGGGTACCACTGAAATATCGTCGCTTCGAGCGACCACTTGCCGAGAGGCGACATGCCGGCACCGTCCCCACACCACCGCTAGGCTTGGCCCGATGAGCAATGCCGATCCGGCTCCCGACGAAGTGGCCTGCCGCCCTTCCTCATTCACGGGCATCCTGCAGGCTCGCGAGGTGCCCCTAGGCGGTCCCCGGGCCATGACGGTGCGCCGCACTCTGCCCTCGCGCGAACGCTCCATGATCGGCGCCTGGTGCTTCGCCGATCACTACGGCCCCCAGGACATCCGGACGTCCGCCGGAATGGACGTGCCCCCGCATCCGCATACCGGATTGCAAACCGTGAGTTGGCTTTTCGACGGTCAGATCGAGCATCGCGACAGCAACGGTGTACACGCGGCGGTACGGCCCGGAGAGCTCAATCTGATGACGGCCGGTGCCGGCATCTGCCATTCCGAGGTGGCCACCCCCGAAACCACGACACTGCACGGCGTCCAGCTGTGGGTCGCCCTGCCCGACAGCGACCGGCACACCGCACGGGACTTCGCCCACCACGTACCCGAACCACGCGCAATCGATGGTGCGACGGTGCGGGTCTTTCTCGGCCGGCTCGCCGGCCACCGGTCGCCGGTCCACACCTTCACCCCACTGCTGGGTGCACAGGTGGACATCGCGCCACGCGCGTCCGTCAGCCTGGCCGTCGACCCGTCATTCGAACACGGCGTGCTGCTCGACGAGGGTGCCGTCGCCGTCGATCAGACCGCCCTGCGGCGGGCCGACCTGGCCTACCAGTCCCCCGGATGTGATCGGCTGCCGATTGTCAATCGCGGCGAGCAGCCGGCCCGGGTGATCCTGCTCGGCGGGCCGCCGTTCGGCGAGGCACTGCTGATGTGGTGGAACTTCGTCGGCCGCAGCCACGACGAGATCGTTGCCTACCGGCAGGCGTGGCAGGACCGATCCGATCAGTTCGGGGAGGTCATCGGCTACCGCGGCGCCGTCGACCGACTACCTGCGCCCGGTATGCCCGGCACTAGGCTCAAACCCCGTGAGCGCTGAACAGCACCCAGCCGTGGTGACCCCCGGTGACCACCGCTTCACCATCGCACTGGGCGGGCGGCAGGTCGGTCTCATCGACTTCCACGATCGCGACGGGGTCCGGGTGTTCACCCACACCGAGATCGATCCCGCGTTCGGCGGCCGCGGCCTGGGCACCCAACTGGTCGCCGAGACCGTGGCGGCCACCCGGGCGGCGGGTCTACAGATGGAGTCGTACTGCTCGATGGTCACCGCGTATCTGGCGAAGAATCCCTAGCGTCCGTGCCGAACTCCCGGCCTGCCGCTTATTTCACCGCCGAGGGCGACCGCTACACACCCACCAGCATCGCCCGCGGCCCGTGGGGCCAGACCATCAGCGGCAACATCCTCGGTGGTCTGCTCGGTTTCGTCGTCGACCGCGATCACGGTCACCCCGATTTCCAGCCCGCACGGCTGACCGTCGACCTCTTCCGACCGGCGGCACTGGCGCCCCTTTCCGTCAGCACGACCACCGTGCGGGCGGGCCGGCGGATCATCGTGATCGACACGACCGCGCTCCAGGACGGTCGGCCGGTGGCCCGCGCCAGCGTGCTCTACCTGCGCCGGGGGCCGGCACCGCGCACGGATATCTGGACCCAACCGGTCGATATGCCCGCCCCGCCGGATCCCGACGATCCGCACACCGACGCGCCCATGCAGTTCGTCGCCCACGGCGCGGGCACCAGCTCCGATCTGAGCGCCTGGGCGCACCACGGCCCGAAACACATGTGGTTGCGCACGATGGCCGCACTGGTGGACGGTCAGCCCATGACGCCGTTCGCCCACGCGGCCATCGCCGGTGATGTGGTGAGCTCGCTGACACACTTCGGACCCGACGGGTTGCTCTACATCAATGCCGACTACACGCTGACGCTCAGCCGGTTGCCGCAGGGCCCCGATATCGGGTTGAGCGCGTTGACCCACCACGCCGACGCCGGGGTTGCCACCGGGACGGCGACGCTGTTCGACCGGACAGGCCCGATCGGCAGCGGGATCGCCACCGCGCTGGTCAGTCCGGGGTTCGCGCCGCCGCCGGTCTAACCCAGGTACTGAGCGGTGCTGCCGCCCAACGGAACTGCGGGCATGCCGAGCTTGCGGTGATCCCAGCTGCGGGTGCGGCCAGGCACCACACGAACGCAGACCCGGTTGTTCATCATCTGCTCGACAAATGGTTTGACCTCATCGGAGTACGGCCCGGTGTAGCGCTCCCAGACGCTGATCCCGACGCGCAAATTGGTCTCCGGGTCGTCGATGATCTCCGCGGTCCCGTCGATCGACACGCCGCGCAGCGTGTCGTAGGTATGGCCGTCCTCGATCATCACGGTGATGGTGGGGTCGCGCCGCAGGTTGACCGCCTTCTGCGATTTGGCCTTGGTCTCGAACCAGATCTCCCCGTCCAGGACGGCGTACCACATGGCCACCAGATGGGGCCGGCCGTTCGGCAACACGGTGGCCATGGTGGCGGTGCGACTGTGATCGATGAACTCGGCGATCTCCTCATCGGACATCACGATCTTGGAGCGCTGATTGATTCCCATCGTCAATCCATATCAGGTGCTCACAGCGCTGTTCGGCACCGGGATCCCCCAGTGATCGCTGTGCCGTCGCCACCGACGGCGGTACCGGCTAGCCTTTCGGAGCATGAGCGCAGGCCTGTTCGGACTCCTCGACGACGTCGCCGCCCTGGCCCGCCTTGCCGCCGCATCGGTGGACGATATCGGCGCGGCCGCCGGGCGGGCCACCGCGAAGGCCGCGGGCGTCGTCATCGACGACACCGCGGTGACACCGCAGTACGTCCAGGGCATCACCGCCGACCGCGAGCTGCCGATGATCAAGCGCATCGCCATCGGGTCGCTACGCAACAAGCTGGTGTTCATCCTGCCCGCGGCATTGCTGTTGAGCATTTTCGCGCCGTGGGCGCTGCCCTACCTGCTGATGGCCGGGGCGACGTTCCTGTGCTTCGAAGGCGCCGAGAAGGTGTGGGGCTGGATCTCCGGTGGTGACGGGCACGCCGCGCCGGCGGCGGTGGCCGGTGAAGATGTCGAGAAGACGATGACGTCCGGGGCGATCCGCACCGACTTCATCCTGTCCGCCGAGATCATGGTCATCGCACTCAACGAGGTGGCCGAGCAGACGTTCTGGCTGCGGTTGGCCAGCCTGGTGATCGTGGCCATCGTGATCACCGCCGCGGTATATGGGGTCGTCGCGCTCATCGTGAAGATGGATGACGCGGGATTGGCACTGGCACAACGCAGCTCGGCCTTCGCGCAGAAGATGGGTCGCGGGTTGGTCGCCGCGATGCCCAAGGTGCTCTCCACACTGTCCATCGTCGGAACGGTGGCCATGCTGTGGGTGGGCGGTCACATCCTGCTGGCACAGAGCTACGAGGCCGGCTTGCGGCCGCCGTATGAGTTGGTCCACGACGCCGAACACTGGACCGCGCATGCCATCGGCGTCTTCCAGGGCGGAGTGGCCTGGTTGGTCAACACCGGGATCTCGGCGTTGGTCGGGTTGGTCATCGGTGCGATCGTCGCGCTGATCGTGCACGTGCTGCCCTTCGGCAAGAAGAAGGCCGCCGCGCACTAGCCGGCCTCAAGCGCCGAATCCGCACAAGATTGCGAGAATTCGCGCATTGTCCGGCATCTTGTTCAGATTCAGCGCACTGAAAAGCCCGCAAAACCACGACCAGGCCGGTTCCCGAAGGAACCGGCCTGGATCGAGGGCTGCAGATTGGTTCAGGTCCGCTTAGAACAGATCGGAATTGGCCACCTTGGTCCACGCGGCCACGAAGTCCTCGACGAACTTCTGCTTGGCCTCGTCCTCGGCGTACACCTCGGCGAAGGCCCGCAGCTGGGAGTTCGATCCGAACAGCAGATCGACCCGGCTGGCGGTGAACTTCTCGGCTCCGCTGGCGCGGTCGGTACCCACGTAGGTGCCGTCATCGGCAGGCGAGGGCGCCCACTTGGTGCCCATGTCGAGCAGATTGACGAAGAAGTCGTTCGTCAACGCACCCGGATTGTCGGTGAACACACCGAGCTTGGTGCCGCCGAAGTTGGTGTCCAGCACCCGCAGGCCGCCGATCAGGACGGTCATCTCGGGAGCCGACAGACCGAGCAGATTGGCCTTGTCGATCAGCTGGTATTCCGCGGGCAGCGGCAGACCCTTACCCACGTAGTTGCGGAAGCCGTCGGCCTTGGGCTCCAGGTAGGCGAACGACTCGACGTCCGTCTGCTCCTGGGTGGCATCGCCACGACCGGAGGTGAACGGCACCGCGACATCGAAACCGGCTGCCTTGATGGCCTTCTCCAGTCCCACGACACCGCCGAGGACCACCAGGTCGGCGAAGGAGACGTCGACTCCGGCCGAGCCCTGGATCTCCTCGAGCTTGGCGATCACCGGCGTCAGTTCGTCGGTCTCGTTGGATTCCCAGCCGATCTGCGGCTGCAACCGGATGCGGCCACCGTTGGCGCCACCGCGCATATCGCTGTTGCGGTAGGACGCCGCGGCCTTCCATGCCGTCGAGATCAGCTGGGAGACAGTCAGACCCGAGTCGGCGATGGCCGTCTTGAGCTTCGCCACGTCGGCATCCGAGAGCGGGGTGCCGGCCGGGACGATGTCCTGCCACAGCCACGTCTGCTTGGGAACCAGCGGGCCCAGGTAGCGGCTGACCGGTCCCATATCGCGGTGCAGCAGCTTGAACCAGGCCTTGGCGAATTCCTCGGCCAGCTCCTCGGGGTGATCCAGCCAGCGCCGGGTGATCTTCTCGAAGCCCGGATCCATCCGCATCGTCAGGTCGGTGGTCAGCATGCCCGGGTGGGTGCGGCCGCTGCCCTGCGCCATCGGCACCGAGTTGGCCCAACCGCCGTCCTTGGGCTGCCACTGGTAGGCACCCGCCGGGCTCTTCACGAGTTCCCATTCGTTGCCGTACAGGATCTCCAGGAAGCTGTTGTCCCACTTGGTCGGGGTGTGCGTCCAGGTCACCTCGAGACCACTGCTGACGGTCTCGTTGCCGACGCCGGAGTTGGCCCAGCCGAGGCCCTGGCTTTCCAACGGGGCGGCCTCGGGCTCGGGGCCGTTCTCGACCTCGGTGGCGCCGTGGGTCTTGCCGAACGTGTGGCCGCCGACGATCAGCGCCGCGGTCTCGACATCGTTCATCGCCATCCGGCCGAACGTCTCACGGATATCGGTCGCCGCCGCGAGTGGATCCGGCTTGCCTTCCGGCCCTTCGGGGTTGACGTAGATCAGGCCCATGTGGCTGGCGCCCAGCGGGTTCTCCAGCTTGGTGCGGTCACCGTTGGCACCCGCGTAACGCTCCTGGCTGCCCAGCCACTCGTGCTCGGCGCCCCAGTAGACGTCCTCCTCGGGCTCCCAGTAGTCCGGTCGGCCGAACGCGAAGCCCGCGGTGGTGAAGCCCATCTTCTCCAGCGCCCGGTTACCGGCGAACACCAGCAGATCCGACCAGGACAGCTGCTTGCCGTACTTCTTCTTGACCGGCCAGAGCAACCGGCGCGCCTTGTCCAGGCTGACGTTGTCGGGCCAGCTGTTGAGCGGGGCGAAGCGCTGCATGCCCTTACCGCCGCCGCCGCGGCCGTCGGCGACCCGGTAGGTGCCTGCGGCGTGCCAGGTCATCCGGATGAAGAACGGGCCGTAGTGTCCGAAGTCGGCGGGCCACCAGTCCTGCGAGTCGGTCATCACGGCGTCGACATCGGCGGTGAGCGCCGCGACGTCGAGGTTCTGCACGGCCTCGCGGTAATCGAATCCGGGGTGCGGGTTGATGACCTCGGGATCCTTCTGCAGGATCTTCAGGTTGACCGCGTTGGGCCACCAGTCACGGTTGCTGCCACCCTCGACCGGCGGCTTGATGACCATCGGGCACTTCGCCTCGGTGGGTTCGGTCTGTGCTTCACCGATCGGGGGACTTGTCTCGGGCACTGGGTGGATCCTTTCCGGGGCTGTCGGATTGGTTTCTTACTTCGAGCCGATATGCGGCTGAAGTTCTTGTGCGGTAATGCAATCGGGGCACAGGCCCCAGTAGATGACCTCGGCCTCGTCGATCGTGAAACCGTGGTCGTCTGCCGCGGTGAGGCAGGGAGCCTCCCCCACCGCGCACTCGACGTCGGCGATGACGCCGCATGAGCGGCACACGACGTGGTGGTGGTTGTCGCCGACCCTGGACTCGTAGCGAGCCACCGAACCCGTCGGCTGGATTCGACGCAGCAGACCGGCCGCGGTCAACGCGTTGAGCGAGTCGTAGACGGTCTGATGCGAGACATCGGCGAGGTCGGCGCGCACGGCCCGGATCACCGTATCGGTGTCGGCGTGCGGATGTCGGTGCACGGCACCGAGCACCGCGATGCGCGGGCGCGTCACTCGAAGCGATACGCCCCGCAGCATCTGCTGGAAGTCCTGCGCGGTCGCCACACGACGAGTCTGGACCCTTTTCTGGAATTAGTCAAGATTAGGTGTGGTGCCGGCGACCTCAGTTGGGATCGGCCGCGGTGGTCGCGATGTCATCGCCGAACCACTTCTTCTTGATCAGGTTGTAGGTGCCGTCCTCACGCATCTGGAACAGCATCTGGTTGACCGGCTTGCGCAACGGACTGTCCAATCCCATCACGAAACCCTGATCCTCGTCGTGGAATACCGGACCTGCCATCACCGCGACGCCCTCACCGCGGTGCGCGACGTAATAGCGCAGCGTCGGTGCATCGAAGACGACGGCGTCATAACCCTCCTCGCGCAGCAGGTGATAGGACTCCTCGATGGTGTCGGTGAGGGTGGCCTCGATACCCATGTCCCGCAGGTACTCCGCGGCGGTGGTGCCACCGACGGTCGCGACGGACTTGTCGTAGAGATCCGCGGGTCCGGCGATCTTGGCGTCCAGTTTGGCGACGGTGAGGCTGGCACTGAGGTTCGCCGAGTAGAACGAGATGAAGACGATCCCGGCGAAACCCCACAGAATCGCCAACGCCTGCGTGACGGTGCGCGTCGCCGTCGTCGCGTTCTTGCCGACCAGCGATCCGATACCCCAGCCGAACGCCTGGAAGATCCCCGGCAGGTACGCACGCGCGATCACCGGTTCCGGACTGCGCCGCTCGATCAGCCAATAGATGTGTGCCGGTACGACGCTCACCACGATGGCAGCACTGAGCCAGATCAGCATGGTGCGCGACAGCAGCAGGTCCAGGTATCCACCGAGGCCAGGTATCGACGGTCGGGTGTCGTGTACGGGAACGATGATCTGCAGGCCGGCATCCAGCGTGGGATGGGAGAAGTCGAACGTGCGCTCCCGATCCGCGGTCAGCGAGATGCCGCCGACCGCGACATCGGCCTGCCCGGACGCGACCGCCGCCAGTTGGCCACCGACGCTGCCGACATCGACGTACTCGGTGGACCAGCCGAGACGTTTGGCAATGTCGTTCCACAACTCGATGCTGAAGCCGGTCAGGTCCCCATTGCCGGTCCGCATCACGAACGGCTCGAGCGTGTGCACCGCGACCGTGGTCGACCTCGGCTCGGGTTCCTGATCTGGGATCGGCTCGGCGGCAGTCGGTGCGGCAGACAGCAGCGCGGCGCCGGCCAGTACCAACAGCCAGGCCGCCAGCCGTCGGATCCGGGACCACTCGGCTGGCGATGTCGGTTGGTGTGGTGCGCTCGGCATCGTTGGTCTCGCAGTCCGGGCCGACGGGCCCCTCGTCATCGTCTCGTCACGGGCGCCAGCGCAGAATCTGGCAACGAGCTGAACCGGAGGCCCAGCGCCGTTCGACCATACCCCGGCCACGACGGGCTCCCGGTGCGCCGATCGGGCCCCACTAGGGTGTGCGGCATGGCTCTTCGACATGTCGCGCGGATTCTCGTATTGCTGTTCTCGACAATCGCATTGGCCACACCGGCGGCGGCACAGGCGGTCGCCCCGAACTGGTCGGGGATGGATGCCCGCTTCTACGCG
Organism: Mycolicibacterium sp. 22603; assembly: GCA_052044345.1. Taxonomy (GTDB): domain Bacteria; phylum Actinomycetota; class Actinomycetes; order Mycobacteriales; family Mycobacteriaceae; genus Mycobacterium. Next base: position 343,764 of record JBQEMX010000002.1, on the reverse strand, counting down.
GGGCCGATCCCCGCCCCGGGCAACCTGATCGAGACCGTCGAGTTGGCCCCCGAGCTGTCCCTCACCGGCGCCGGAGCCGCCTACCGCATTCTGTACTCCACCACCGATCAGCACGGCGCCCCCGCCGTGAGCACCGCGGCGGTGTTCGTCCCGCATGCACCCGCACCGGCGGGTGGCTACCCGGTGGTCGCGTGGGCGCACGGCACCGTCGGGCTCGGTGACGACTGCACCCCGTCGGCCCTGCCGCGCACCCCGCGCGACAACGAGTACCTGTCGCACTGGCTGGACCAGGGTTACGTGGTGGTTGCCAGCGACTACGCCGGGCTCGGGACACCCGGGCTGATGAGCTACCTCAACAGCGTGACCACCGCGCACGGCGTCATCGACTCCGTCGTCGCCGCACACAAGATGCCGCTGTCGCTGTCCCCCAAATGGGCGATCGTGGGACAGTCCCAGGGTGGCGGCGCGGCGGTCGCGAGCGCGCGTTGGGCCACCGAGTTCAGCGCCGGGAGCGGCCTGGATTACCGGGGCGTGGTCGCCACCGGTACGCCGGCCAACATCCAGAAGTTTGTGGCGCAGGCCGGTCCGCAACTGCAGCTGCCCGAGCTCGGGCCGGTCGCCAACGCCTACACCGCCTACATCCTCGCCGCTCTGCGCGAGGCGCGGCCCGACCTGGACGTCAACAGCGTGCTGTCGCCGGCCGGTCTCCAGGCGGCCGACCGGGCCGAGACGGTCTGTGTGCACCCGCTGACCGACGAACTGGCGCACCTGAGTCCCGCGGCCATGTTCACCAAGCCGCTGCTGAGCATCCCGGGCATCGAGGACGCGCTCAACGCGTTCATGGGGACCCCGGTCACCGGGTATGACCGGCCGATCTTCCTGGGCGTGGGCCTGCTCGACCGCGATGTGCCGCCGGCGTCGACGCTGGCGTTCTATGACCAGCTGGTGGCCAACAACCAGAACGTCGAGCTGAAGGTGTATCCCGAGGAGGACCACAGCGGAACAGTGTTGGCCTCGCTGGCCGATTCGACGCCGTTCCTGCGCAACGCCTTCGGGCTCTGAGTCCGCTCAGGGTCCGCGGCGGTCGATGAGTACCGCGAACCCGTCGAGAATGCGGGCGAGTCCGAAATCGTAGGCGTGCGCGGCGTCGTAAGCGCTGTGGTGAGTCTGGCCGGCCACCGCACCGACCCGGACGGCCAGCGGGTAGCGATCGGCGTCCAGGACGCGGTCCAGCAGCGGGCCGACCCGCTGCCACCACTGTTCGTCGTTCTCCCCGCTGTCCTCGGCCGCGGCGCGGGCAGCGATCGCGATCCGGGATACCGAGTCGACGAAGCCGAGCACGTGGGTCAACGCCGCGTCCATCTCCAGATCGGTGAGCCCGAGTCCGTCGAAGGCGCCCAGTTCGTGTTCGTATTTGGTCATCATCCCCGGTCCCAACGGGGGCCGGGTGGTGGGTAGATCGACGACCCACCGGTGGCGGGCCAACATCGCCCGATTCTCGTCCGCGATGGCCGAAACCCTGTCGCGCCAGGGCATTCCGGTGAGATCGGCGCGCGGCATCTGTTGGTATACGGCGTCGAGCATCAGGTCCAGCAGCTCGGCCTTGCCCGGCACATAGGTATAGATGGCCATCGGCGCGGCTCCCAGCGCGGCGGCCACGGCCCGGATGGTCACCTGTCCGAGACCCCGATCGTCGGCGATGTCGATGGCGGCCTCCACCACCTGATCGACTGTCATCCGCTGGCGAGGACCACGCATGGACCTGCCGGAACGCTGGCGCCACAGCAGCTCCAGGGTGCGCACCGGATCCCCGGCGCTGGAGCGTTCCTTGTCGCTGGGCAATTCCGATCCACCTTTCGCCGCTCGTCGATCCTAGACGTCATCGCATAATCTCCGTACTGTGTACGTCGTACGCTGTACGCCGTTGACTCCGAGGAGAGCCCATGACCGCATCCGGCACCGACCCCGCAGCGGCGGGATTCGCCCCGAGCCCGGCCGACATCGCCGGTGTCCTGGCCTGGTTCGACAACTTCGATGCGCTGGCGGTTGCCAAGGATGTCGAGGCCATGGCCGAGCTGGCGATGTTCCCGCTCAACGAGGTCAGCGACGGGAAAGCCGAGTCCTATGACCGCGTCCGCTACATCGCGCAGATGACCTCCGAACTCGGTGCTTCCGAACAGGTGGACATGGTGTCGGAACGCACGCCCACCTTCCTGAACGAGAATCTGGTCTTCGTCGTCACCGATGCCACCATCACGATGGGTGAGATCAGCCGGCAGGTGCGTTACGGCGACCTGCTGGTGAAATGCGCGGGCGACTGGAAGTTCCAGACGATGGTGCAGGGCGGCTGGACCGACTTCTGAACTCGCGGACGCCGCGCAACCGCTTGCGTGGCGCCCAACGGCCATCCGCCCGTTATCCAGCATTTCCCAACGCGTGCGCCATCCGGTAGGAACATGCACAATCGGGGTGCCGGAATGGGGACTTGGCGGGGGCGAGGTGGTGGTGCCGGTATTGAATACGGTGCTGCGTCGCCGCATCCTGCTCATCTATCTGACGGTCTGCCTGCTCTTCTACGCGCTGGCGACGCTCGCCTCCCTGGATCGGGCCGATGCGTGGGGCGAACGAATCGCGACATCGCTGGTCGCGATCGGACTGCTGGCCGCGCTGCCCCGGCCCACCGTGGGATGGCGCTATCGGGTGGCGCTGTTCTGTGGCTGCACCGCGCCGCCGATCGCCCTGATCAGTCACACCGAGCTGGCCGCCCAGGTCTGGGCACTGATCCCGCTGATCCTCATCGCCGTATTCGTCAGAAGCTGGCACCGCACCCGGACGGCACGGGTGATTGCCGCCGCACTCGGCATCGGCGCGGATGTGGGGCTCGTGATCGCACCCGCCGAGGCCCCGCCGCTGTGGCTGCTGATGTTCCCCGTGTGCATCATGGGCATCGCCGAGGTGATCGGGCTGCTGCATGCTGCCCTTCTCGATGTCGCCCACCGTGATCCGCTGACCGCCGTGTGGAACCGAGCAGGCCTTTACCGCGAACTCGCCGATTTGCTTCCGCGCGCTCGGCGACGCAAGGACCCGCTGGCGGTCATCGTGTTGGACATCGACGACTTCAAGTCGGTGAACGACCGCGACGGCCATGCCGCCGGTGACACGGTGCTGACCGAGCTGACCGAGCGCTGGACCACCCAGGTGCCCGATGGTGCGCTGGTCACCAGACTCGGCGGCGATGAATTCGTCATCGTGCTCACCGGTTACGACGAATCCCGGGCGCGGGCGCTCGCCGAGGCGCTCAGCGGGGATGGGCCGATCCATGTCAGCAACGGCGTCGCCGTGGGAGCCGCCTACGACCCGGCCGCGTTCGCCGGTCTACTGGCCGCCGCGGATCGTGATCTGTACTTGGCCAAGGGCAACAAACCCCGGCCACCGGCCGATGAGGCGCCCGCGCTGTGATGACTTCGCCGGCAAGGCAACTGCGCGTGGATGTTGCCGATGTCTCGCTCGTCGTCCCGACGGACGCGCAGCTCGCGGTGCTCGCCCGCCAGGCTGCCACACCGGGAGCGGTACTCCCCGAGGATCAGACCCACTACGTCAAGTGGATCGACGGGCGCAGCCCGGAGGTGATCGAGCAGCAGCGCATCGACCGGGTCCGTTCCAATCGCGACCTCACCACGGGCCCGGGATGGACTCTTGACCTCGCCATCGTCGTGGGAGGGCGGCCCGTCGGGCTGCAAAGTCTCTCGGGCTTCGAGCAATGGCCGCACCGCCGGGTCGTCGGCACCACCTCGTGGTTGATCGCGCCGTATCAGCGCCGCGGCCTGGGGACCGCGGCCCGCGCCGGCGTCCTGGAGCTCGCATTCGCGAATTTGCGTGCGGAGAAAGCGAAATCCTGGGCGTTGGACGAGAACGTCGCCAGTACGAGCGTGTCGACACAACTCGGATACCGGCTGATCGGGGCGGAGGTGATCATCGAGCATGGTCGAGAACTCACCGAACAGGTCTATGAACTGTCCGCCGAAGAGTGGGAGAAGGCCGCGGTGCGCCGCCGGTTGAAGCCGGTGGTCACCGGAGCCGAACCCCTGGCGCAGGCCTTGGGTTGACGATGTCCGCTGAACACGCTCTGTTCAAGGGGATTTCAACTGTCATACCTCGCCGGTGACACGCACCCCACCTATCGTCGGTAACGTGCCGTCGACGGATGAGCGTTCCGAATCACCGCCGGGGGCCGAACAATCCGCCGAGCGCCCACGGGTACGCACCGGTGACGTGCGGCGCGCCGCCCAACGGTGCCCGTGCGGGCTGGAGCTGTCCCTGACCGGGATCTGCGTCAACTGCGACTGAGCCGGTCACACCAGTGCCCTGCGGTGGATCAGCGCGTCGGCGACAAGCGCCACGCCGGCGATGACGAACAGGATGCGCACCCCGATGGGCCCGTATCTGGTCAATGTCCGTACCAGTGCGCGCTGCATCCGGTCGGCCCGCCGACTCCTGCTGGTGGACAGGGCCAACACCAGGATGCACGGCAACAGCGCCAACGCGCAGTAGGCCAACACCAACACCGGCCAGCCCGTCGGCAGCGGTTGGCGGGTGGCGATCATCGCCAGCCCGGCCAGATATGGCACCGCGGTCGGTGCCTGCCCGAGACCGACTGCCACACCGACGAATCCGAGTAACCACGGTCGCTGCTTGAGTGCCGCGAACGCCCACCCCGGGGCGGTGGACTGGGCAACCAGCGGGAAGAATGCCAGCACTATCAATGCCGCGCCGATAAGTAACTCACCCCAGTACCGGACGCCAGGTGTGATCTCGAACTCGGTGAGCTCGGTGAGCAGGTCGACGCCGAGTACGAAGAAGATCCCGAAGGTGGAGGTGACCGCGAATACTCCGGCGATGAAGCTCAGGCCGCCGGGTAGGGCGGATTGACGATTCAACCGACTGCCGTAGACCACGGCCGAGACCACCCCGATGTTCAAGACGCTGAGGGAGTCCAGAAAGGCCAGCCCGAGCAGCGCCAGCACGAGACCCGTCACGGAGTCGACCCTACTTGCGGGCGGCGGTGCTCAATCTGTACCGGGTCGGCTCACGGCGTGAGTGCCTCGGCCGCGGCCGCATCCTGGTCGGTATAACGGGTGGCGGCCGCGGACAGGTTGTCACCGTAGGACTGCACCGACTCGGCAAGGGCGGCGGTGTCCGCGGCGATGGCGGTCCCGGCCGCGTGGCAGGCAGCACCGGTTTGTAGCTGCGGGACCGCGGATGCGGCGCCGGTGAGCGGAGCATCGGCACCAAGGCCCGCCAGTTGCGCACCTGCCTGACGAAAAACGGTGCTGGCGGCTGTCAGCGATGCGGGGTCAACGACCAGATTCTCCGTCATATCGAATCCCCTTCGGCGATGTGCATCGTTTGTCATGTTACGGCGGGCGCACGCACCGTCCCGACGGCAATTTCGACTACCAGAGATGCCCCGGTCGCCAATCACAGACCAGCGCTGTATGCGGATCCGGCAGCGGGTGATCGTTGACACCGAACAGGTAGATCAGGTCGGTGCTGTCGAAGGTGTCCACCACCCCGGTCGATCCGATGGCTTGGGTGTGGCCCGTCCAGAGCTGCCACCCGCGGGATGCATAGAACGGCGCGGCCGTGGCGACCGCGTTGAGCGCACCAAGCTGATGATGGACGCGGATGATGTTCTCGACGCGGTCCATGATGATCCGACCCAGCCCGCGGCCCTGCTGATCGCCGCGTACGGCGACGGCCTCGACGTAACCGGTGTCGAACGCCGCACCGTCGTGGTGCAACGTCCGTGGCACGACGGCGGCGAAGCCCACCATGGACCGGCCGTCATCACTGAGGACGACATGTCGGCCAGGGACGGCGTGCAGCCAATCATGTGATCGAAACGACGAACCGAATGCGCTGCGCACCAACGCCTCGGCGCTGTCGAGCTGGGATCCGCTGAGTTCCCCGGGCTCTGTGATGTCAACGCCGACCATGCCGCCAGGGTGGCATACCTGGCGTTGGCTAGCATCGAGATCGTGCCCGGCACCGTAGATCCGCGTCGCGTTTCTGGGCGGTGGGTTCCCTCGGCTGTCATTGCCGTGGGTCTGGTCATCTACCTGGCCGCTGCCGTCGCCGTGTACCTCGGCGCCGCGGGCCAGATCCGGTTCACGGCAGACAGTTCGGCGACCATCCCGATGTGGCACCCGTGGCTGCCGGCCGCGGTCGGTATCGCACTGACGCTCGTTGCACTACCGGGCCGAACCGCATTTGTGACGCCCACGACCCGTGACCGTGTCGACGCGGTGGTGCTCACGCTGCTCGCCATCATGTTCGCCACGCTGCTTGTCCTGTTGGGTCCGACAGAGCCGAATTACACCGTGGTCAAGGTGGTTCTGCTGGTGATCTTTCCGTTGTTGCTGTTCGCGGTGGGGCGTCGCCGGGAACCTATCTCGGCTTTCGTCGCCGAGCCATCACCCGGCCACCGGTGCCGTCCCTTGATCCCCGTACTCGGTTGGGCGGCAACCCATCTGGTGCTATCAGCGCACGTGCCATCCGAACGCATCGACGTCGACTGGGTGACACTGCTCGTCGGACTGGTGCTCGGTTTTCTCATCAACGCGGTGGTCGAGGAGTTCTTCTACCGCAGGTGGCTGCAGACCCGCTGGGCCCGGGTGCTCGGTGGTACCTGGCCGGCGATCATCGTGTCCTCGTTGCTGTGGGCGTCCTGGCATATCGCGATTCAGGGCACCGGTGACCTCGGCATGAATCTGGCGAACACGATCGTCAATCAAGGGGTCACCGGACTCTTCATCGGCCTGCTGTGGGCGCGCGGGCGGGCGATGTGGCCGCTGCTCGTCACCCACGGCTTGATGAACGCCAACCCGGTGGTGCTGTTCGGCTGATCGGAGCGTCGGGCATACCCAGTTCCCTCGCGCACTCCACGGTTCTGGCACCTGGCGTGGTCTCCGGAGCGCATCTTCAGAACGGATCTTCCTGACGTAGAGACCCTATGCGTCGTGGAGAGGGTGCACCCGAAGCTGCGATGATTCTGATCGTCCGCTTCGGGTGCGCCTCGGCGATCCTCATGCAGAAGCTCAGCCACAGTTGAACTGTCCTGTGAGACCGAGACGCCGAATGCTGGAGGCATTCTGGATGCGGCGGCACTGTGCTGAACCTCGGAGGTTTACATGACCAGCGAACTTAAGAAGTGGGCCGCACGCAAAGGTCCACGGTGGATCACGCAGCAGATCTTCCAAGCGCTGACGCCTTGCCTCCTCGCCTTCTCTGTCGCTACCGAGGGCCATACCTCGGACCTGTTCTTCTGCGGGGCAATGGCGACCATCATGGCCGACTCCGGCTGCCTATGGACCGGTAGCGAGGCTCTGGGGCACCGGGCGCGCGCCGCCACCCTGACAAAGATCGCTCAGATCGAAACCCGAACCGGCATACCTATGCCGTATAGCAGGCATTTCTTCTGCCCGTACGCCTATAACCGAGCTCGCAACCGCGGGCTGGGGCAGGTCTTTGGATCGCAGTCTGTGCAGATGCTCATTGTCATGCCCCTCGCAGTGCAGCATCACACCCACAGCAGCGTGACGTTTTTCATCGCGCTGGTCGCACGAGAACTCATCTGCCGATTCGGTCCCTTCGCGGTCCCTACCGAGGAAGCTGCTGCCGCGCTCGCCGCCAATGAATCTGGAAGCCCAGACGACCCGCTTATCCCCAAGCACCTACTCGCCATCTGGGAGCGCGTGAGATGAGGTTACTGGGACGCCAAGCGAATACGCCATCAGTGACTAGACCGACTGCGGCGCCTTCCATGTCTCACACAGAGTTTCTGCGAGCGGCAGCCGCGTATACGCTGGCCGCGGTTCCCACGGCTCCGGCGAGCGGTGGGACGGATGAGCTCGCTGCTGGCGAAGACAGCCGCGCGCTTACGCGGCCGCAGTGTCAGATGCCACATCCCGAAGCTGTGCGACCCCTCATACGGGGCGTTGCTACCGATCTAGTCGGCCAAAAGATGAAGACCTGCACGCAAGCACCCTTGACCGCAGGCGCCCAGACATAAGGACATCTCATCGCCGGCGATTTCCGTAATGTCGACTTGTCTCATGAGGAGCGGTGTGAGATCACCGCGACGATCAAGCACGAGGCTGAAACCGCTGATCAAAGTGTCCGCATCCGACTGGTAGAGCTCGACAGTCGCTGGCGACTCATGGACAGCACAACCTCTTCGTGAAGACCGGCGCAGCGCACCTCGGTGGCCAAAAATACGTCACAAGCACCTGAATCGGCTTGAACCCGCCCAGGCGCTCCGAAACGGACCGTGGACAGACGAAGATCTGGCCATCGCCCTCGACGGATCCTTACATGTAGAGCACGCGGCCACCCCGCCTCGATCGCACCCCGCAAGCCGTCGCCGCCAAACGCGCCACCGCAACCCTGCATGCGCGAGGCCTAGCACCGAGCAAAGGTCGTGACTGATGGCGGCGGGTGACGCAGGGGTGCTGCGCAGGTGGGGGTGACCCCGACTACTGCCGCCGGGCATGGCTCTTCGAGGCAGTGTATGCATCAGCGAAAGTCGCTTTTCCGCTTGTTGATTCGTGCATTTTCGTACTGTTGGCGTCCTGGTGCGGAAAGAGGTGTGATCGTGTCGAGTACCGTCACCCGAATCGGGATATTGACATGTCATTCAGTTATGTGTGTAAGGTGAGGTCGGATATTGAGCTCCTAGTGGTGACAAAGGGGCGTCGACCATTTCAGCCTGGGGGGGCCGGAACTTATGGTGGGAATGCGATCGCCCGGACGCGGTCGGCGGCGCGTGATGGTCGCCTCAGGTGTGGTCGCGGTAGTAGTGGCCGGCCTGGTCGTCACCACCACCGACACCACCGTGGTCGGGGTATCAGCGTTGCCCGGCGCTACCGCCGAACCTGCCCCGACCGGGCCTACCGGGCCCGGCGGCGGCTTCGGCGGAGGCAGTGGTGGCGGTCAGCAGTTCCAGCCCCCCGGCGGACCCCAAGCCGGCCCCGGATACAGCGGCGGCAATATCCCCGCACCGCCACAGGGCAACGGCATCGATATTAACAACCCACCGGCCGCTCAAGCCCCGGAATACAGCCAGGCTCCGCAATACCCGCAGCAGCAGACCTACCCGCAACGGCAGCAGCCCGTCCACGGCACCCAGCCACCCAATTACGACGCCCCGCTCCAGCAACAGCCCTCGCAGGCCACGCAGCAGCCGACTGCGCAACCCACGGAGCAAGTGTCGGCTACCCCAGAACCCAGCGGGCAACAGCAGAATCAGCAGCCCGATCAGCGTCAAGAGCAATGTCAGAGCGCTGCGGCTCAACTTGCGGCTGGACGTCTTCCGGCGGGAATCACCGGAGGCGGCGGTCGCGGCCTCATCTGGATGGGCAGACCGCGTCAGGGCAACGGTCCATGGAAGCTCGAGCCCGGCCCCACACCAGATCCGAGTTGCCCTCAATGCGACACCACTGCACAACGGCAGCCTCCTCCAAACGATGCGCAACAACAGCAGCTCGACAACCTGCAGAAAGAACTTGATGCACAAAGGCAACAGGTAGACGACCTGCAGAAAGAACTTGAGGAACTCAAGCGCCAACGTGTTGAGGAGCAGCAGCAAGAGCAGAAGCGGCGCGAGGAAGAGGCCCTGCAGGCCGCCGTCGATAAGCAGCCGAATCTCGGTGGGCTAGCAGTCGCGATCGGACTTGGATGCGCAGGGGGTGGTGCCGCGGGCTTCTTCGTGGCGGGTGTCGGTGCATTGCCTGGATGCGTGGTCGGCGCAGGGCTTGGTGGTATTGGCTACATGCTGAGTCCAATATGGGGATAACCACTCGGATGCACGAGGAGTCGGATATGGGCAAGGGTTCGGAACCGGACGATCGGCGTGTGAAATTGTCGAATGCGTTAACCAGCGTGAAGGGGCGCATCTACGCGGGCCTAGTAGTTGTCGGGCTAGCAATGTTCGAGCTGTATGGGTACTGGCGCACCGGAAACCCAATGTTGATTCTCTTCGCCATCCTCATGCTCGCGCTCGTCGCAAACGAAGGATTCCAGATTTACCGGCACCGCAACGATCCGGCTTGGCCACCGAAGTTGAAACAAGTTCCCCGCAACTTCGAAGACGCCAGCGAGCACGATGCGTAGGAGCGGACATCTACATCGTCGTGGAATGGGTCTACTTCTAGCCGTCCTGCTGACGGGGTGCGGTTCTGATCCCGTTCTCAACAACATGCCAGCGGCTTCGTCTGTACCAGCGCCGCTGGCGACTTTCGATCAGATCGACGGACAGTTCCCCCCGCAGCCGCCCGATGTGCCTGGGGCGCAATCGGCTCCAGTGGGAGCGTGTGTCAGTTTGACTGGCCCGCAATCGAATCCATCGCTGGCGGTGGTGGACTGCGGTAGTGAGCTGAATGGCTACCGTGTCATCCAACGTGTGCATACACCGGATCAGTGCGTCAAGGATGCAGATCAACGGTTCTATCTGAACCCCGAAGAAGGGCAGTGGACTGCATGCCTGGACTACGCCTGGAGCGACAAAGACTGTTTGAGCATCAGCGATATCACTGCTATTCGCGCGCGGTGTGATGACACCACAGTGAAGCGCGACAAACCGATGAAAGTGCTAGTGAATTCGATCTCGACTGCAGGCTGCCCCGATGGCGGATTCGCCCACCCGATCCGCCGGTTCACAATCTGCACACAAGTACAGTAGTAGTTGAGCCGATTGTCTGGTTTGTAGAGAAATGAAGCCACTCATTTCCTGTCTCAAGCGGCGAGGGTGATTCCACTTTTGCGCGAAGGCCTCGTAGGGATGCCTTGGCGTCGAGGAGTTGCCGACTGACGGAGCGACCGACTCAATGACCCGAGCAACCAGTCCGGCGGAAGCAAGCTCGCCGTCTGCATATCAAACGCGCACAACAGGTCCCATGTCGGACAGCCCTGCCATGATGCAGCAAGAGAGGCGGTGAAGGTCACGTGGGTGAACACGGATCCACCCGTTGGAGCCACCAGCCAGGCGGGGACATGCCGTCCTGCGAGTCCGCGGAGGGCACCGATTGCACATGTGTGTGCCGAGGCGCGTTGCATTCTCGGCGGTTAATCGATGCCGTACTGAGGATCCCGGCAGGTCTGCGGCCGGTCTATACCGATACCCCGGATCATCCGCTCTCGGTGGTGGAACTGCTAGCGAAGATGCAGTCCACGCGCAGCGGCAACATGCTGTACCCGCTCCCCACCGACGTCGTGCTCACTGCCGCGCTCGAGCTGCTGTTAGCTGAAGGCAAGTGTGTGCAGCTCATGGGCGCAGAGGCCACCAAACGGGAATCGACGATGCTGTGGTGTGCCTTTACCGATCTGATGACCGGGGTGCATGCATTGGCTCCAGAGACTGGCGCATGGTGGGAACTGTCCTGGCAACTACGTGCTGGTGAACAAGCCGAAGAGATTGCTAACTGGATCAACGCGTGCATACGCCAGGAGCGGGTGGACATGGACCCGGATACCAGGCCGATTGTGACAGCGGCGTCATCTGAAACCTGGCCGATCATGTTGACCGCCGCAGCGGTAGCGCTGAGCGACAACCCCGTTGGGAGTCCAGTGACCCGCGAAGCGATCGTCACGATCGTGGCAGACGAGAAAATGCGCCGACACATCAAACCCCGTCAACAAAACCCCACGATCATCCGCGAGATCACATGCGCACCGGTAGTCGGCCGAATAGCCGAGATCATCGCTAGTGCACTGAACGCAAGCGCACTCGTTCGTGCTGACCAGCTTCTAGTACTCCGAGCAACTGCCGCGGGAATATGCGCGAGCCCCTGGCACGCTCCGCAAGTTGTGCGCCATGCACTACTACCTGCGGTAAACGACATAATCGACCGGCGAGTGTCACTGCACTGGATGAACCAGCGCCAGGTGACACTGTCACCGACTGATGCCATCGCGCACGTGCTCGCCAACCGGTGGAAGGGCTACAGCAACTCCTGGTGAAACGACGCCGCAGCGGTGAGTTTGGCGAGCACTGGAATGCCCGCCCAACCCGCGAGGGCCTATGCGACCCGTCCTGCAGACCCGTTCTTCAGACGCTAGGGCAGGTGCCGCGGTATTTTTCGTTGATGGGGCGGAGACGGGGATTCTTTGCGGAGTTGCAGCATCAGCAGCGGTTGGCCGAGCAGCGCCAGCGCCGTGAGCAAGCTGCGGCTGTTCGTGAATACAACCGAGCGGTGCGCGAGCATGAGCGGGCAGTGCGTGACCACGAGCGGGCCGTCCGCGAGCACGACAAAGCAGTGGTGCGAGTACATCAGGAGATGCAGCGGGCGTCAGCCGAGATGATGACGGCCGAGGCCGTCGACACCTTCGAGCAAATCGATTCGATACTGGCGGCGACGTTGGACGTCGATGACTACGTTGATATCGATTCTCTAAAGCAAGCTGTCGAACATCCACCGTTCGGTCACGACGATCTCGTGAGACCGCTCCCCGCGCCCAAGCTCGAACCGCCACCAGCGGAACCGAAGTTCGAGCCGCCGCCAGAGCCCACCGGGCTAAGAAAGGTCTTCAGTAAGAAGGCACACGCAGAGGCCGTTGAAGCCGCGCGTGTCGCGTGGGCCGCCAGCCATCAACAATGGGCCGACTACGTTCACCGTGTCCTGCCGGCGAAGAACCGCGAACTACAAGCCCAACACGCTGCGGCAGAGAAAGTGCGTCGCGAGAAGCTGACCGCGGCTGAGGCAGCCTACCAGCAGCATTGTGCCGAACGTGAGCGCGCCGTTCACGAGGCAAACGCAAGACTAGATGCCTTTCGGCAAGCACTGTCTGTCGGCGACCCCGACGCCATCGATGAGTATGTCGGGCTGGTGCTGGGTAATTCTTTGTACCCCGAGGTATTTCAGGTTGATCACGACTACAGCTTCGACGCCGACTTTGGCGAGCTCATCGTCGATGTGACCGTGCCCCCACCCGTCGATATCCCCACCGTCAAGTCCTACAAGTATGTCGCCGCCAGCGACGAGATCCGCGAAACAAAGTGCACGCTGAAAGAACAACGCGACCGGTATAATGGAGCCGTCGCGGCCGTTGCAGTACGGACGTTTCATGAGATCTTTGAAGCTGACCGACAAGAGCGGATCAAGACGGTCTCCTTGACGGTCAAGACCACCGCCATCAACCCAGGAACCGGGCTAGAAGAAGAATTCGTATTCGTGCGAGCAGCCGCTGACCGCGATGAGTTCACCCGGTTCGAACTTGCCAATGTCGATCCCACCGAGACGTTGGCACACATGCGGTCATCGGTATCGAAGAACGCGTTCGGTCTCAAACCGGTCAGCACTGCCAGAGGGGTGCGGTGACCGAACACAGCGTCCCGGCAGTCGATGCGGCGGACCTTGTGCGACAGAACCGCGCACTGAGTCAGCAACTCGACGAAGCGCTCGCGCAGATTGAAGATCTACGCCACGGCATCGAGGCCTTACACGATGTTGGGATCTACACCTACCGACACCCGCTCGAGAATGCCGTCGCATACAAAGACCAACTCGCAGCAATAGCAGCAGAAGTCAAAGCTCAAATCGAAGACGGCCGCGCCATCGAGGTGTCGACCCGCTTCACGTTCGACAATTCGTTGGCAAAAGGCCGGAAGATGACTGCCGACCTGGCGAAACTAATGCTGCGGGCATACAACGCCGAAGCCGAGAACTGCGTACGTTACGTCAAAGCGGGCAATCTAGACGGCGCCGAGAAGCGACTCACCCGCGCAGCGACTGCGATCGCCCGCTACGCCGCGATGATGGAAATGCAAATCAGTCCTGCCTATCACCAGCTACGGCTGCGAGAGCTCGCCTTGACCGCGGACTACCAGATGAAGGTCCAGGAGGAACGCGAGGCCGAACGCGAGGAACGTGCCCGACTACGCGAAGAGCAACAGGCAGAACGAGAACTCGCCGCCGAACGACAACGGCTAGAGAAGGAGCGCGCACACTACGCTGCGGCATTGGCGGCCCTCACCGGGGAAGGCCGTGACGACGAACGCCAAGACCTAACCGCCAGGATCGACGAAATTGACCAACGTATCGCCGACAACGACTACCGCGCCGCCAATATCCGCGCAGGGTACGTATACGTGGTCAGCAACATCGGTTCATTCGGGCAAGGCATCGTCAAGATCGGTATGACCCGACGGCTAGACCCGATGGACCGCGTGCGCGAACTCGGCGACGCCTCAGTACCGTTCGGATTCGACGTCCACGCGATGTTCTTCTCCGACGACGCTGTTGGTGTCGAGGCCGAGCTCCACCGCAGGTTTGCCCCCAACCGCGTCAACCGCATAAATCTCCGCCGCGAGTACTTCTACACAACCCCCGCCGCCGTCAAGCGCGAACTCGACCAAATCGCCGGCAACATACTGCAATTCGTCAACTACCCCGAAGCCGAACAATTTCGCAGCAGCGAACAAATCCGTGCACGCGAGACTGAAAGCACAGAGATGGCGGCGGCAGAATGAGACTTGAAACCAACCCGGACCCCTATTCACCGTCCTCGATCCACACGAAGACTTGCCTCAGTCACCGTCTTGCACTCCCGTTGACGTGAATCCTCGTTCTCCCGTGCGCGGGAAGCCCTCTCCAGGTTCCGAATCTCCACTTGTGATACCTGCGTTTCCGAGCTCAGTTGATGCAGGTGACGCGGTACCGTATCTCGGTATCACATCTCCGCGTCTCTGAGAGGCGGTACTGCGTGCCCACCACTGTCGCCTACGCCCGGGTCAGCACCGACCGCCAGAGTCTGGAACAGCAGCGCGATGCGCTGGCCACCGCCGGCTACGACGATGTGACTCTGTACTCCGATCAGATATCGGGCTCGGCCGGCACCGAGAGGCCTGGCTACGCCGAGGTCCTGGCCACGCTGAGCGACGGTGACACCCTGGTTGTCGTCGGCATTGACCGCCTCGGGAGTTCGGCAGCGGAGGTGGCCACCACTGTCGCAGATCTGACGCGACGAGGGGTGGCAGTAAGGGCCCTGCGTGACGGGGTGGACACCGCTACGGCGACCGGGCGGATGATCGCCCATGTGATGGCAGCGATGGCCGAGCTTGAACTGGAACTGGTCCGTGAACGGCGGGCCGCCTCTCGAGCAACCCGGCGCGCCCGTGGCCTGAACGCCACCCGACCGCACAAGATGTCGGCAACGTCGCGGCGGGAGATCGCGGAGCGCTACCGAGATGGTGAGCCGCTGCAGCACCTGATGGCGGTGTACGGGGTCGGGCGCAGCACCGTGATCCGCTACGCCCGCGAGCATGGCTGCCTGCGTAGCGCGTGACATTCGCTATCGCAGCGGTGCTCCCCGACGATGACGGGCGCATCGTGATGTTCGCCGACACCAAGCTGACGGTTTCGGGCGACGCGACCCGGACCCGACATGTCTACACCCATCCGTGCCTCAAGACGGTGATCGTGGACGACGACATCGCCGTGTCCTTCTCCGGGCACAACCCGGAGAGTGCCCTACGGCTCGTGACCCGGCTCCGCGGGCGATCTGCAGCGGAGGTCATCGAGGCGTTGCGGCAGTACAGCGCAGACCACGCCATCAGCGAGGTATCCAAATCTTTCCTCATCGCCAAACGTGCGCCCGATCCGAAGCTCTGGCGGATTGTCGCGGGGACGGTGGACGATAACTCCAATCTGCCACGCCTCTGGGTCGGTGATCGCAGCGCTTTCGCGGCATTCCAGGCGCAATATCATGCGACAGAGGTCGATCGATCGACGGAGTTCAGAATGTTCGTCTCGATGCAGGCGATCGTAGCCTTTAACGACTTCGCCACCGTGGGCGGCTATATCACCAGGGTGACCGGGGATGCGCTGCGGCCGTTCAGATTTCAGGCTGACCAGGCAGGCATGGGTCCGTGGATGACTAAAGGGGTCATCTCCGATTGTGACGGCCGCCGAACACTCACGCTCGGCGTGCCGGCCGGGTTCGATCCGTCGAGCCACCAGAAGATCGCCGTCCCCGGCGGTGATGACACGTTCGCCGCCCTCGCGTTCGTCATCCCCGAGGTCAACACCGCGTGGATGTGGACGCACGAGCAACCGTGGCGCTCGCCCGTCAAGCTCAGCGGACTCCGTTCGATGGGCGAACTGGTGAGCACCGCGAAACAGCACCACGGGCAGCGGCTTTCCCCGGCTTGGCCCGATGGGTGAGTCGAGACAGGTGGCGAAGTAGGCCAAATAAGCACCTGGGCAGGTAGTCAGCGTTGACACTCACGCACGAGGCTCCGAATCCACGCGTGATCAAACATTGCCGGCAATGCGGTGCGGTTTAAGCCTGGTTATTGCAGCGATAACGGTTCTGTTCACCCCCTTCCTGGACCGCCCGGGTCAACCGGCGGCGTTGTTCCGCCGCCTCTGCCGTAACGCCGCGATCACCTCCGAACGGGTGACGCGCCGTTCGCGAAACCGGGCGTAGAGCGTGTCCATCTGCGGATCGATGCGTGTGCCGACCAATTTGAGGTCCTCGCGCTCCGCGCCGACCTGCACGATGCGTCTATGGTGCAGCCCGTCGAGGCCACTGTCGAACTCTTCTTCAGCATGTTCTGCAATGCGGTCCTGTTCATCACCGACGCCGACGACCCTGACACAGCGTCAGATGAGGTTGGAACGGTCATCTTGTGCGCCCTCGAAGGACTCCGGCCCGTAGCAGAGGCGTCCGCGTAGATCTGGCGCCGCAGCGGAAGCCGAGGCGCAGCTTGCACCACCCGCCGACACAGCACTAGACGACAAGGGATTGCAGCGGTGGCCGCTCGCAACGCGCCGCTAGAGCGCTATTAGATGCCTTCGCGAGGTCAGCGGGACTACTGAGTCGCACCCATGGATGTTCACCCGTTCCTCGCTGAGGTAAGCAGCGCGGACATGTGCCGCGCCGAGCGAGCGGGCCAGATCAGCCTTCAGAGCGATGCCTGTAGTCCCAGCGACATACCCGGCAACCAGCAGCACTGACTGGTTGTCGAGGCGCCGCGAAGTATCGACAGTTCGAACGCGGTCGTCGGCGAGGAGCGCTGCCCCGATGATGCGCTCTCCAGCATCGTCAACGGCCAGGAGCTCGTCTCCCCCGCGCAAGGCTAGAGCGGCAACCTCGCGTCCGGCGTTCCGCAAGTCATCTCCGCACAGTGCGCTGTTCGCAGTCTGTGCAGTGAGGATTCGGTTGAGAAGGCTGGCCGTACCGCTCATGTAGGCAAGTATGCATTTCATATCGCCGTGTTGACGCTGACATCCTAGGGAAGTTGCTTACTTATTCGGCAGGAGTGATCCTTGAAGCGTGGATGCAGCCGTGACAATCCGGGACGCAGCGGCGCGCCTCGGCGTCACACGGCAACGGATCAATCAGATGCTGTCGGCCGGAGACCTGAATGGCCCGCGTCAACCGGAAGGCGCACGTGCACCACGCAATGCCCTGCGGGTCTTCGTCGCTTCGCTGGAGTCGTGGGAAGCTGATCACGCCGGACGACGGAGCGGGTCGTCAGGCCCTCGACCCCGCGACGTCGCGCAGGTGTTGAGGGATGATGCCTACCGTATGAAGTTGGCCCTCGACGCGGCCCGAGATCAGGTCACCAAGCAGCGACTCCAGAACGAGAAACTTGTCAGTTTGCTTGCCGACGCGGTTGCTGCCCTCCAAGCGGAACAGGCCATGGCAAGAGAATCCGAGCGGATCACCGAAGAGTACGCCGCGATCGCCACCAACCATCTCGCCCCTGACCTGCACGATGTGCCCTAGGCGAGCGTCCGATTACCCACTAGGCCCGACAACGCCGCCGCGGTCGCTTCAACGTACTTTCCACCGAAGATCGCTTCCGCTTCTTGGTCGAGGCCGTCCTTCGACGTACCGAACGCCGCGCCGCAATCCTTGCCGTTCCGAATGGCCGTGTTACGGACTATCTCGTGTGCTGCGGCCGCGATCGCTCCCTCGGCCAACAACCTCAGCCGAGGCCCCTCGTTGTTGGACGGTCGTTGCGGTCGATCCGCTCGACGGACAACGATTCCGTCGGGTGCAATGGACCGAACCCTGCCTCTGACTTTCTTCGACAGCTCGCCGAGTCGAGCTGCGAGGTCATCTGCAGCCTTCTTGACCTCGAAGCTGTCTTCCACGCTGACCCGCAGTCGATCGAACCCATCCTCCGGCTTCGCATGATCCTCTAGAACCACAGCGGCCACCGTGATTTTCTTGCCGTTGATGCTCACAGCCAATCCCATCACCCGCATCCCCATATTCTGCCTACGATTTCGCTATGAATGCGCCGACTTCGGGATCAGGACAGGTAATTGCTGGCCGGTACGAGGTCCGAAACGCATTGGGCAGCGGATCCTTTGGTGAAGTTTATGAGGTATTCGATCACAACCTCAAGGAGGTTTGCGCCCTCAAGGTCCACCGCCAGTTGGTAGCGGGGCCTTGGACGGAGGCTCAAATCCTCCGTCAGCTGGACGGCGAGTACATCCTGAAAGTTCTGAATGCAGACCTCGCTGGAGGCGCCCCTTACGTCGTGACGCACCTGGCGACAAACGGCACGGTAGCCGACCAGATCGAGCCCGGCGTGGGAATCTCGATCACCCGAGCTGTTCGATGGGCCCGGCAGGCTTGCCAGGGCGTCGCCCGCATCCACGATCAGAAATTGCTGCACCGAGACATCAAGCCCGAGAACCTTTTCATCGACGATCGTCAGGACGTTCTAGTCGGAGACCTCGGACTCGCTCAGCTCCAAGATGGATCCGGCCTAGCCGACGCTGCCGGAAGCATCCCCACCATGGCACCGGAGATCGCGCGAATTGGCGTACCCGGACAAAACCCTACGACGGCGCGCGTCTATAGCGTCACAGCTGATGTATACAGTCTCGGCGCAACTCTCTTCTGGATGCTCTCAGGCGCTCAACCCATTCCAGGGGCTTCCTCGTACAGCGACGTTTGGGGGGCAGCCCAGCCCGACCTGTGGGACGCGGCTCCGCACGTGCCACAAGGACTGCGCGACATCGTAAACAAATCCATAGCGCCACAACCTGCTGACCGCTGTGTCTCAGCTGCACAGTTCGATTCCGCACTTGGCGGATGGTCACCGCCGTCACGCAACTGGACGCGCGTAAAACCTCACCCTGGGCATGAGCAATGCTTTCGTGGAGCCAAAGGCACCTCGCTCCTCGAGGTCTGTGCAATCCCGACGGGCATAAGAACACAGCTCAACATCGTCGCTTGCCATGCAGCATCTCGGCGAGCCGTGCAGAAGGCCAATCGGACCGTACCGAGATCGGGGCTTTCAGCAGGCTTGCGTAGCGCCTTTCACGCATGCAACTGACCAAGGCGTTCGTGCCAGAAAATCCCGTAACCACGCGGACCACTCGGGGGACATACGCACCCAGATCCCCAACCACCGCGCCGCGAGAACTCGATGCCATAAGTCACGTCAAACACAAAGGTCACGAACTCTTTCGAGTTCGTGACCTAAGCGCCTGGAGTTCGTTGAACTCCTCACTGTGGGCGAAGGGGGACTTGAACCCCCACGTCCCGAAGGACACTGGCACCTGAAGCCAGCGCGTCTGCCATTCCGCCACTCGCCCTGAATGACCGCGCAACAGTATCACCACGGACCCACCAGACCCAAAACCGGCCGTGAGAGTGACGTTGTGGCGCTTTTTTCGGGCTGGAGACCACCAAAACGTCGCTCTCGCGGACGGGACAGCGGTCCGACCGAAATGCCCTGACCTGGGGCGATTGAATTCTCAGAGATCCGTTGGTCACGTATTGCGCACAAGGGCCGATAGCATGCGTGTGAGCAGTGTGGCCAGAGCGACACGCAGCGACGGCATCGGACGACGGACAGGGCGGTGATATGGGGCTGGCAGACCGTATCGAGCGACGCCTCGAGTCGACGGTCGGTGATGCCTTCGCCCGGGTCTTCGGTGGATCGATCGTCCCGCAAGAGGTCGAAGCCCTCTTGCGGCGGGAAGCCGAAACCCACGCCCGCGATGTCGGTCATGGCCGCATCTTGGCTCCCAATGACTACGTCATTACCCTCAGTGAGACTGACTATCAGAAGGTGAGCGCAGACCCGGTCCGCACATCGACCACGTTTGCCCGCCACCTGGCAGGTTTCATTCAGGACCAGGGGTGGCAAACTTATGGCGATGTTGTCGTCAGGTTTGCGCCATCGCCGAGCCTGCACACCGGCCAGTTCCGCACCCGTGGAGCGGTCAACCCCGACTCGACCACCGGCGACCCCGTCGCCCCAGCAGAACGCAAAAGCGCGGTAGGCGCAGAACCAGGAGTACCAGCGATGACCGACAACCCGAGCTACCGCGGCCAGGGACAGGGTCGGCCCGGCGACGAGCAGTACGACGACCGGTACCGCCAGCAGGATGAGCCGCGCGGCGCCTACCCGCCCGAGCAGGGTGGCTACCCCGACCAGGGCTACCCGCAGCGCCAGGGCGGCTACTCCCAGGATCAGGGCGGCTACCCGGACCAGGGCTACCCGCCACCGTCCTACGAGCAGCGCCCGCCTGCCGGCTATGGCCAGCCGCCCGCCGGGTACGGCGAGCAGGGCTACCGCCCGCAGCAGCCGCCGGCCGGATACGGCCAGCCCGCCGGGGCGCCCCCGAGCGCACCGCCGCCCGGATACGGCGACTACGACTACGGCCGCCCCCGCCAGGACGAGGGCTACGGCTCGCACGGACGCCCGCCGGCCGCCCCGGCCTACCCCGATCAGGGTGGCTACGGCGGACAGCAGTACGACCGCGCCGATTACTCGGCCCCGCCGGCACCCCCGGCCGCACCCGATTACGGCCGCTACGGTCAGCCGCCCGCCCAGGGTGGATACCCCGACCAGGGCGGCTACGGTGAGCCCGCCGGGTACGGGCAACAGGACTACGGCCAGCAGGAGTACGGGCAGCAGGATTACGGCCAGCCCGACTATGGCCAGCAGGGCTACGGTCAGCAGCCCGCCGGATACGCCGGCTCCTACGGCGCCGCGGCACAGGTGACCCTGCAGCTCGATGACGGCAGCGGCCGCACCTACCAGCTGCGCGAGGGCGCCAACGTGATCGGACGCGGCCAGGACGCCCAGTTCCGGCTGCCCGACACCGGTGTCTCGCGCCGGCATCTGGAGATCCGCTGGGATGGCCAGGTCGCGCTGCTGTCGGACCTGAACTCGACCAACGGCACAACCGTCAACAATGCCCCGGTGCAGGAGTGGCAGCTGGCCGACGGTGACGTCATCCGGCTGGGTCACTCCGAGATCATCGTCCGGGTCCACTGATCCACCAGGTGCCCAAGACGGGGTCGAACCGGCGGACGCCGCGGCGTAACGGTCCGGCCTCGGGCGGCATGCTTCGTCGACGCATCGTCAGCGGTCCCAGTATCGTGTCCGCGACAGCGCAGCGCGGTGGAGAGGACGTCAGATGCAGGGGCTAGTTCTGCAGCTGACCCGTGTCGGATTCCTGCTGCTGCTGTGGCTGTTCATCTGGTCGGTGCTGCGCATCCTGCGCACCGACATCTACGCGCCGACCGGCGCGGTGATGGTGCGTCGTGGCCTGGCCCTGCGCGGGCCGTTGCTGCCGCGCGGCGAACGGCGGCACATCGCCAAACACATGGTCGTCACCGAGGGGGCCCTCGCCGGTACCCGCATCACGCTAGGCAGCCAACCGGTGCTGATCGGTCGCGCCGACGATTCCACGCTGGTGCTCACCGACGATTACGCGTCGACACGGCACGCCAGGCTGTCGCCTCGGGGCTCGGAATGGTACGTCGAGGACCTAGGATCGACCAACGGTACATACCTTGACAGGGCGAAGGTGACTACGGCGGTAAGAGTTCCGATGGGAACGCCGGTACGGATCGGCAAGACGGTAATCGAGCTGCGCCCGTGACACTCGTATTGCGTTACGCAGCGCGTAGTGATCGCGGGTTGGTGCGCGCCAACAACGAGGACTCGGTGTACGCCGGTGCCCGCCTGCTGGCCCTCGCCGACGGGATGGGTGGCCACGCCGCCGGTGAGGTCGCCTCACAGCTGGTGATCGCCGCGCTGGCGCACCTCGACGACGACGAGCCCGGTGGCGACCTGCTGAACAAGCTCAATGTCGCCGTCCACGAGGGCAACTCGGCCATCGCCGCGCATGTGGAGGCCGATCCCGAGCTCGAAGGCATGGGCACCACGCTGACGGCCATCCTGTTCGCCGGCGGCCGGCTGGGCCTGGTGCACATCGGCGACTCCCGCGGCTACCTGATGCGCGACGGTGAGCTGACCCAGATCACCAAGGACGACACCTTCGTCCAGACCCTGGTCGACGAGGGGCGCATCACCGCCGAGGAAGCCCACAGCCATCCTCAGCGCTCGCTGATCATGCGGGCGCTCACCGGCCACGAGGTCGAGCCGACCCTGATCATGCGGGAAGCCCGCGTGGGCGACCGTTACCTGCTGTGTTCTGACGGACTGTCCGACCCGGTCAGCCAGGAGACCATCGCCGAAGCGCTGCAGATCCCCGATGTCACCGACGCCGCCGACCGGCTGATCGAACTCGCGCTGCGCGGCGGCGGGCCGGACAACGTCACCGTGGTGGTCGCCGACGTCGTGGACTACGACTACGGCCAGACCCAGCCCATCCTGGCCGGTGCGGTATCCGGCGAGGACAACGACACCGCCCCGCCGAACACGGCAGCGGGCCGCGCGTCGGCGTTCAACCCCAAACGTAACCAGCCCAAAAGGGTTGTCACCCAACCCGAAGAGCAACGCCCGCCCCGCTCCAAGCGCCGGATGCTGATCGCCGCCGTGGTGGTCCTCCTGGTAGTGGTGGCGGGGCTGGCCATCGCCCGCGAGATCATTCGCAACAACTATTACGTCAGTGAAGAGGACGGCACCGTCGCGATCATGCGCGGTGTGCAGGGCTCCTTTCTGGGCCTGCCCCTGCAGGAACCGTTCCTGGTCGGATGTCTGAACACCCGAAACGAACTGTCCCTGATCAGCTTCGGCCAATCCAAGGACGCGCTGGACTGCCAGCTGCTCGGCGTCGACGATATCCGGGAATCCGAACGCGCCCAGGTGGCCGCGGGACTCCCGTCGGGCACCCTGGACGACGCGATCCGCCAGATCAACGAACTGTCGCGCACCTCGTTGCTGCCCATCTGCACGGTGCCGACCAAGACCGCCACCCCGTCACCGACTCCCACCCCACGGCCCAGCCCGGCTCCCGCATCCCGGCCTGCGACCCCGTCGGGCACCGCGGCGGCACCCACCTCCGGCGCGCCGCGACCGGCCACCTCGGCCCCGCCCGCCACGACCCGGGCCGGTCAACCCGACGATGAGGACGACGCGGACGCGCCGGATCCTGCAGCGACGCCTCGTGCCGGCGGATCCACGCCGCCCGCCGCGCCCGCGACCACTGTCCCGCCGTCCCCCTCCCCGACCGTCACGGCACTGCCGCCCTCACCGCCGGAGCCGGGCACCAATTGCCGGACCGCGTCATGAGCACTGAGCCTCAGTCACCGGTCTCGCTCACCCCTCCCCTGCCGAATCGGCGCAATGCCGAACTGGGCCTGCTGATCTTCGCGGCGGTCATCACCACCGTGGCGCTGCTGATCGTGGAGGCCAACCAGGAGCAGGGCGTCAACTGGGACCTGGCCCAGTACACGCTGGCCTATCTGGCGCTGTTCAGCGGCGCACATCTGGCGATCCGCCGTTACGCGCCCTACGCCGACCCGCTGCTGCTGCCCGTCGTGGCCCTGCTCAACGGGCTCGGCCTGGTGATGATCCATCGGCTCGACCTGGCCCAGCGCGAACTCGACCAGGACAGCGTGGGTGGCAATGCCGCTCAGCAGATGCTCTGGACGCTGGTCGGGGTGGTGGCCTTCGCCGCGGTGCTCGCCGTGTTGCGCGATCACCGCATGCTGGCCCGCTACGGCTACACCTGCGGCTTGGTAGGCCTTGTCCTGCTGGTGATTCCGGCGCTGCTGCCGGGCCGTTTCTCCGAGCAGAACGGCGCCAAGATCTGGATCCGGTTCGAAGGGTTCTCCATCCAGCCCGCCGAGTTCTCCAAGATCCTGTTGCTGACCTTCTTCGCCGCGGTCCTGGTATCCAAGCGTGAACTGTTCACCAATGCCGGCAAACACGTCCTCGGTGTCGACCTGCCGCGGCCGCGCGACCTGGCTCCGCTGCTGGTGGCCTGGATCGCCTCGGTCGGTGTCATGGTCTTCGAAAAAGACCTGGGCACTTCGCTTTTGCTCTACGCCTCGTTCTTGGTGCTGCTCTACATCGCCACCGACCGACTGGCCTGGGTGATCATCGGCCTCGGCCTGTTCGCCGTCGGCAGCCTGCTGGCCTATCACCTGTTCGGCCACGTCCGGGTGCGGGTGCAGAACTGGCTCGATCCGTTCGCCGACCCCGACGGCGCCGGCTACCAGATGGTGCAATCGCTGTTCAGCTTCGCCACCGGGGGCATCTTCGGCACCGGGCTGGGCAACGGCCAGCCCGGCACCGTTCCGGCCGCCTCCACCGACTTCATCATCGCCGCGGTGGGTGAAGAACTCGGATTGGTCGGTCTGGCAGGCGTTCTCATGCTCTACACCATCTTGATCACCCGCGGCCTGCGCACCGCCATCGCCGTGCGGGACAGCTTCGGCAAACTGCTTGCCGCCGGGCTGGCCTCGACGCTGGCGATCCAGCTGTTCATCGTCGTCGGCGGTGTCACCAAACTGATCCCGCTGACCGGACTGACCACCCCGTGGATGTCCTACGGCGGTTCGTCACTGCTGGCCAACTATGTGCTGCTCGCCATTCTGGTGCGCATCTCGCACGCCGCGCGCCGGCCGATCGGGCCCACCACCGGACCCAACCCGGCCCCCATCGCCGCGGCGTCCACCGAGGTGATCGGCAAAGCATGAACACCTCGCTGCGTCGGCTCTCGGTCGTCTTCATGGCACTGATCGTGCTGCTGCTCGCCAACGCCACCCTGACCCAGGTGTTCACCGCCGACGGGTACCGCGCCGATCCCCGCAACCAACGGGTCCTGCTCGACGAATACTCCCGCCAGCGCGGCCAGATCACCGCGGGCGGCGAATTGCTGGCCTACTCGGTGTCCACCGACGGCCGCTTCCGCTTCCTGCGCACCTACCCGAAGCCACAGACCTACGCCCCGGTCACCGGTTTCTACTCGCTGGGCTACTCCAGCAGCGGTCTGGAACGCGCCGAGGATCCCATCCTCAACGGGTCCGACGAGCGGCTGTTCGGTAAGCGTCTCGCCGACTTCTTCACCGGGCGTGACCCGCGCGGCGGCAACGTCGACACCACGGTCAAACCCGATGTGCAGGATGCCGCCTGGGAGGCCATGGAGAACGGCTGTGACGGCCCGTGCAAGGGCGCTGTCGTGGCGCTGGAGCCGTCGACGGGCAAGATCCTGGCCATGGTGTCGGCGCCGTCCTATGACCCCAACCAGCTGGCCAGCCACGACGGTGCCGTGCAGACCAGGGCCTGGGAGCAGCTGCGCGATGACGCCGACGCCCCGCTGCTCAACCGGGCGATCTCGGAGACCTATCCCCCGGGTTCGACGTTCAAGGTGATCACCACCGCCGCCGCGCTCCAGGCCGGCGCCACACCGGACACCCAGCTCACCGCGGCCCCGCGTATCCCGCTGCCCGACACCACCGCCACCCTGGAGAACTACGGCGGCAGCCCGTGCGGCGGCGGCCCGACCGCACCGCTGCGCGAGGCCTTCGCCCGGTCCTGCAACACCGCCTTCGTCCAGCTGGGCATCGACAACGGCGCCGACAAGCTCAAGGCGACCGCCCGGGCGTTCGGTCTGGACAGCGCGCCGGCTCCCATCCCGCTGCAGGTCGCCGAGTCGACCGTCGGCCCGATCAGCGATGCGGCCGCGCTGGGGATGTCCAGTATCGGACAGCGCGATGTCGCGGTCACCCCACTGCAGAATGCGATGGTGGCCGCGACCATCGCCAACGGCGGCGTCACCATGACTCCGTATTTGGTCGATACCCTCAAGGGACCGGACCTGTCCAACATCGCCACCACCGCTCCGACAGAACTGCGACGAGCGGTGTCACCGCAGGTCGCAGCTACACTTACCGATTTGATGGTCGGCGCCGAGCAGGTGACGCAGCAGAAGGGAGCCATCGCCGGCGTGCAGATCGCATCCAAGACGGGCACTGCCGAGCACGGCACCGATCCCCGCAACACCCCGCCCCACGCCTGGTACATCGCCTTTGCGCCGGCCCAAGCCCCCAAGGTCGCTGTCGCCGTCCTCGTGGAGAATGGCGGAGACCGATTGTCCGCCACCGGCGGCGCTGTAGCCGCCCCGATCGGGCGCGCCACCATAGCCGCCGCACTCCGGGAGGGATCATGACGGCCCGGGTCGGAGTGACGCTGTCGGGGCGCTACCGGTTGCAGCGCCTGATCGCCACCGGCGGTATGGGTCAGGTGTGGGAGGGACTGGACACCCGACTCGGCCGGCAGGTCGCGATCAAGGTGCTCAAGGCCGAGTTCTCCGAGGACTCGGAATTCGTGGACCGCTTCCGCGGCGAAGCGCGCACGGTCGCCATGCTCAACCACCCCGGTATCGCCAGCGTGTACGACTACGGCGAGACCGAGATGGATGCGGGCGAGGGTCGCACCGCCTACCTGGTGATGGAGCTGGTCAACGGCGAACCGCTGAACTCCGTCATCAAGCGCACCGGGCGGCTGTCGCTGCGGCACGCACTGGACATGCTGGAACAGACCGGCCGCGCCCTGCAGGTCGCGCACACCGCGGGCCTGGTGCACCGCGACGTCAAACCCGGCAACATCCTGATCACGCCCACCGGGCAGGTGAAGCTGACCGACTTCGGCATCGCCAAGGCCGTCGACGCCGCGCCGGTCACCCAGACCGGCATGGTGATGGGCACCGCCCAGTACATCGCCCCCGAGCAGGCCCTCGGCCGCGACGCCACCGCCGCATCCGATGTCTACTCCCTCGGTGTCGTCGGTTACGAGTCGGTGTCTGGCAAGCGGCCCTTCACCGGTGACGGAGCGCTGACGGTCGCGATGAAGCACATCAAGGAGGCCCCGCCGCCACTTCCGCCGGACCTGCCGCCCAACGTGCGCGAGCTCATCGAGATCACCCTGGCCAAGGAGCCCAACCAGCGCTACCGCTCGGGTGGGCCGTTCGCCGACGCCGTCGCCGCCGTGCGCGCCGGTCGCCGGCCACCGCGCCCCAACTCCGCACCGACCATCGGACGCGCCGCACCCGCGGCCATCCCATCGGGCACCCAGGCCCGGGCCGCCGCGGCCGCGGAGTACCGACCGCCCGTCACCACATCGCGACCGCGGGCAGGTGCCGGTAGTCACCGTCCGCCACCGCCGCGGCGCACCTTCTCCCCCGGTCAGCGCGCGCTGCTATGGGCCGCCGGTGTGCTCGGTGCACTGGCCATCATCATCGCGGTGCTGATCGTGGTGAACGCCCAGGACAAGCGCGACAATCCGGTGCAGCAGGAAACCTCCACCAGCACCACCGTCATCGGCGTACCGCCGGCGGCACCACCCAGTGATACACCTGGTGAGACCCCGTGACCACGCCTCAACACCTATCGGACCGCTACGAGCTCGGGGAGATCCTCGGGTTCGGCGGCATGTCCGAGGTGCACATCGCCCGCGACACCCGTTTGCACCGTGACGTGGCGGTGAAGGTGTTGCGCGCCGATCTGGCCCGCGACCCGAGTTTCTATCTGCGCTTCCGCCGCGAAGCCCAGAATGCCGCCGCGCTGAACCATCCGGCGATCGTGGCGGTGTACGACACCGGCGAGGCCGACACACCCAACGGCCCGCTGCCCTACATCGTCATGGAGTACGTCGACGGGGTGACGCTGCGCGATATCGTGCACACCGAGGGCCCCATCGAGCCCAAGCGCGCCATCGAGATCATCGCCGACGCCTGCCAGGCGCTGAATTTCAGCCACCAGCACGGCATCATCCACCGCGACGTCAAGCCGGCCAACATCATGATCTCCAAGTCCGGTGCGGTGAAGGTGATGGACTTCGGGATCGCCCGCGCGCTGGCCGACGCCAACAACGTCACCCAGACCGCCGCGGTCATCGGCACCGCCCAGTACCTGTCGCCCGAACAGGCCCGCGGTGAGAAGGTCGACGCGCGCTCCGACGTCTACTCACTGGGCTGCGTGCTCTACGAAATCCTCACCGGCGAACCACCTTTCGTCGGAGATTCGCCGGTGGCGGTGGCCTACCAGCATGTCCGCGAGGATCCCGCCCCACCGTCGACCCGGCATGCCGGGGTCACCCCGGAGCTCGACGCCGTGGTGCTCAAGGCGTTGTCGAAGAACCCCGAGAACCGCTATCAGAGTGCCGCCGAGATGCGCACCGACCTGATCCGCGTGCACAGCGGCGAGGCGCCCGAGGCCCCGAAGATCTTCACCGACGCCGAGCGCACCAACCTGCTGAGCAATGTCGCGACCCCGCACGCCCGTGCGCTGCCCACCGAGCACATCCCGACCGCGGGCGGCTATCCCAACCGGGCCAACAACAACTCGGTGGGACGCTGGCTCGTCGTCGTCGCGGTCCTTGCGGTGCTGACCGTGGTGGTGACCATCGCCATCAACGCCTTCGGCAGCAGCCCGCGCGATGTGCAGGTCCCCGATGTGACGGGCCAAGCCTCCGCGGATGCCATTGCCGCCCTTCAGAATCGCGGTTTCAAGACCCGGACCCAGCAACGCCCGGATTCCACGGTGCGGGTCGAACATGTCATCACCACCGAGCCGTCGCCGGGCACCGAGGTCAGCGCCGGCGAGGACATCACGATCGTGGTGTCGACCGGACCCGAGCAGCGCGCCGTGCCCGAGGTGAAGGGGATGACGCTGGCCCAAGCCACCACCGAACTGCTGGACGCGGGATTCGGTCGGGTACAGCCCTCCGAATCGGAGTCCACCCCCGAACTCAAGGGCAAGGTGCTGGGCACCAATCCGCCCGCCAACTCGACCTCGGCGATCACGAACGTCATCACGATCATCGTGGGGTCGGGTCCGGGCAGCGTCGCGGTGCCCGACTGTGTGGGCCAGAGCGTCGAGGTCTGCCAACAGATCCTGACCGCCTCCGGCTTCACCAACGTCCTTCCGGTCGAGGTGGACAACACCGCACCGGCCGGGCAGGTCGTCGGCACCAATCCCGCCGCCGGACAGCCCGCCGCCAAGGATTCGGTGGTCCAGATGCGCGTCTCACGGGGCAACCAGTTCGTGATGCCGAACCTGACCGGTCAGTTCTGGGTCGACGCCGAACCGAACCTGCGGGCACTGGGCTGGCGGGGCGTGCTGATCAAGGGCGCCAACGTCGACAACAGCGGTCAGCGCACCAATGCCGTGGTCACCCAGAATCCGTCGCCGGGCGCCGGGGTGGGCTACGGGGATTCGATCACGCTGAGCTTCGCGTCCTAGTCCCGCGCGCCCGTCAAATGTTCCGCTGACAGCGCCGCCACGCCATATGTGGCACGACGGCGCTGTCAGTGTCACATTGCGATCAGGTCCGCGCGGTCGCCGCGCGCACCGCGTCGGCGACCTCGTTCTCCAGCGTGCGCACCAAACCCTCGTCGGGGGCGGCCCCGCAGTAGCCGAGCCAGTTGGCCAGCATCCGATGGCCACCCTCGGTGAGGATCGATTCGGGGTGGAACTGCACACCGTGGATCGGCAGCTCCCGGTGGCGCACCGCCATGATGACGCCGCTGTCGGTCTCGCCGGTGGACTCCAACTCGGCGGGCAGCGTCTCCGGCAGGATCGTCAGCGAGTGGTAGCGGGTCGCGGTGAACGGATCGGGAAGTCCCTGCAGCACACCGGCGTCGCGGTGGTGCACCGTGCTGGTCTTACCGTGCAGCAGCTCGGGCGCGCGGTCCACGGTGCCCCCGAAGGCGACCCCGATGGCCTGGTGGCCGAGGCACACGCCCAGTAGCGGGGTCTTCGTCTGCGCGCTGGCATGAACCAACGGGATCGAGGCGCCGGCGCGTTCGGGCGTGCCGGGCCCGGGGGAGAGCAGGATACCGTCGAAATGCCGGGCCACCTCGCCCGGATCGGCCAGCCGCTCGTCGTCGTTGCGCCAGACCTGTGCCGTCACGCCGAGCTGGCCCAGGTACTGGACCAGGTTGAACACGAAGCTGTCGTAATTGTCGACGACCAGAACCTGCATGCCGATCAGGCTACTGCGCCGGACCGCCCCGTCAGTAGCCGAGCGGACCTGCCGGTTTGGCGTACCGCATCCGCACCGGCGCGGTGTAGCCCGCCAACTCCACGTCGTCGCGGACCTCCTCGGAGTAGCCGAGCTGGAAGCGCAGGACGTATCGCTTGTAGAGGGTCACCAGGGGTGCGGCCGAGAGCGCCGCCTGCATGGCCGCCGGGTCGCCGACCGCGGTGACGACATACGGCGGGCTGTAGGTCCGGTCGTTGAGCAGCAGGGTGTTGCCCACGCAGAGTGGTGCCGACGTGGCGATGATGCGCTGGTCTTGCATCTGGATGCCTTCGGCGCCGGCGCTCCACAGGGCGTTGAGCACCGCCTGGATGTCCTGCTGGTGGACGACCAGATCGTCGGGGGAGGCGTCGACGGGATATCGGCCGTCGCCATCGCGCTGGGCGTCGTCGAGGGTGACCACGAGCCCGGGCCCACGCAGGGGATCCAGGCCCACCTGTTCGGCCAGGACATCGGAACGGTGGGTGATGGCGGCCAGCGCGGCCTCCACACCGGGGGAGCCGCCGTGGTGGCTCTCCGTGCTGGCCACCAGGGCGTCGCGCTGTGCGGTCAGGCGGTCGACACCGGCGCTGGTCTCACGCACCAGGTCGACCAGCCGCGGTGCGTCGCTGCGGCGGATCTCGGCGCCATCGGCCACGCCGTGGGTGGCCGACAGCAGCAGCCCGGCGAACAGGCACACAATCGGCACCCCGAAGCGCCACAGCGACCGTGTGGGGTTCGGTGCTGCGTTAGGCTCGGAGTCCACCGCCTCGACCATCGTCTCCAAAGGTTAACCATGCCCAAGTCCAAAGTCCGTAAGAAGAACGACTTCACCATCAACCCGGTGAGTCGGACCCCGGTCAAGGTCAAAGCCGGACCGTCGAGTGTGTGGTTCGTCGTGCTGTTCGTCGGCCTGATGCTCTTCGGGCTGTTCTGGTTGCTCGTCTTCCAGCTGGGTGCCACCGGATTGAATGCACCGACGTGGCTGGGGTGGATGGCCGATCTGGGTCCGTGGAACTACGCGATCGCGTTTGCCTTCATGATCTCGGGGCTTTTGCTGACGATGCGGTGGCGCTGACGCCGACAGCGTCCGGAATGAGCCAACCCGTGCATCACCGTGGTTATCCGGCCCGCAACCTGTGCGTAACCCAATCACACCGTTGTGATTCATCCCCATTGGGGATAGCGTCTGTGGATAACTTCAAAACCCCCGGTAAGAGGGGGTGCTGAGCAAATGCAGCAAACTTTTTGGGCGCCGAAGAGCGCAGCCATCATCTGGATCGGAATCGCCGGTCTCGCGATGGCAATTGTGGCTGTGACCGTGGTCACAGACGTGCCGGGACGTGTTCTCGGCATCGTTGCCGCCGCTGGTTTGGTGTTGTTTGCAACATTTTCGTGGCGCGCACGACCAAAACTGGCAATCACCGAGAGCGGCTTGCAGGTACGCGGCTGGGTGAGCACCCGGGTGATCGCGCGCGATGAGATCACCCAGATTCGGATCACCGAGTTCCGGCGGCTGGCGCGCAAACAGCGGCTGTTGGAGATCGACACCGCCGACGACCGGCTCTACATCTTCACCCGGTGGGATCTGGGCACCAGTCCCGTCGAGGTTCTCGATGCGCTGAGGGCCGCCGGTTACGTGCGCTGACCTTCCCGGCGACCGTGCGTGTCTGCGGCCCGACACACCGGCCCGCACCCAAAGAAAACGCACGCTCACCGAATATCGGTGAGCGTGCGCTTCGGGAACCTCGGGGTCAGGAAATGGTGATGCTCTCGATCACGACGGGCTCGGTGGGCCGGTCACTGCGATCGGTCGCGGTCGTGGCGATCGCGTCGACGACCTTCTGCGATTCCGGATCGACGACCTCACCGAAGATGGTGTGCCGGCGATTCAGGTGCGGGGTCTTGCCGACGGTGATGAAGAACTGCGAGCCGTTGGTGCCCGGCCCGGCGTTCGCCATCGCCAGCAGGTAGGGCTTGTCGAACTGCAGCTCCGGATGGAACTCGTCGGCGAACTGGTAGCCGGGGCCGCCACGACCGGTGCCGGTCGGGTCGCCGCCCTGGATCATGAAGCCGTCGATGACGCGGTGGAAGACCGCGCCGTCATAGAACGGTCCCGACGACCCGCCGGTGGCGTTCTCGGTGCTGTACTCCTTGGTGCCCTGCGCCAGACCGGTGAAGTTGGCAACGGTCTTGGGGGCGTGGTTGCCGAACAGGGCGATCTTGATGTCACCACGGTTGGTGTGCAGCGTCGCGGTCGCTGTCTGAATGGGGCTCGTCACGGATTTCAGTCTGCCACTTGGTTCCACACCGGTGTCCACGGCCCCGCGGTTAGTGGCACGCTGTGGGGGAGTCCGGACATCCGGGGAAAGAGGTGGCCCATGAGCACCAGCACCGACACACCGTTGACCCCGGCGCAGCGCCTCGGCCGTGGGTTGAGGTACACCGTGGTGGGTCCTGTCGACATCACCCGCGGCACGGTGGGCCTCGGTGCGTCCTCGGCCGCCTCCGGCGTCTCCTGGCTCAGCGCCCGGCTTCGTCCCGCGCCGCCCGCACCGCCGAGACGCCGCCCGCTGTTGTACGTCGTGATCGGCGCCGGTGTTCTCGCCGTCGGTGCGGTGACGTTCTCGATCGTGCGCCGGTCGATGCGGCCCGAGCCGTCGACACTGCCGCCGAGTGTGGAGATCAGCCCCAAACCCTGACATCGGGTCTTCGGCGCCTAGCCCGTTGGTGCAGAACCACTTCCGGCCATGGGGCTGCTCAGGCTAGTAATAGGCGAAGCTGCATGTCGGCCGCGGTTCGGTGACGAACGAGACCAGGTTGCCATCCATGATGATGGCGCAGATGAGTTCGGTGTCACCGCCGTCGGCGCGCACCGAGGACTGCACCTTGTCATAAACCGGATACTGCTTCTCCCACGGCAAGGTCACGTTCGTCTCGGTCTGCTCGGGCTCGCCGTTGATCTGGTAGGTGATCGTCACCGGGGCCGTGCCGCCGCGCACCTGCATGGTCGCGGTGCCGATGGGAGGGCCCTCAGGTGTGGGGGAGGTCTGGGTGGTGGTCGGCTCGGTGGTGGAGGTCGGCTGCGCCGACGTGCTCGACTCTGAAGCCGGCGCCGCAGTCGGACGGCCGTCGGTGGAGCCACAGCCCACGAGGGCCGCGGTGACGACGAAGGCCCCGAGCAGGCCGGTGATTCTCATGGACATGAGCGTAAGGCCGCGGGAACGGATGACGACTCACCAAAAGCGGAGCCAGACCGTGAGGGGAAAAAAATTGTGGAGCCTAGGAGATTCGAACTCCTGACATCTGCCTTGCAAAGGCAGCGCTCTACCAACTGAGCTAAGGCCCCTTACGGGGTTATGCGGGCCGATCCTCGATGGTGTGCCAGACCTCGACACCGTGGCGGGATCGGTAGACGATCACCGCGACGGCTGTGACTACTGCCACCAACACCAACTTCATGGTGCATACCCTTCCGTGGGCCTAGGAGGACTCGAACCTCCGACCTCTTCGTTATCAGCGAAGCGCTCTAACCGCCTGAGCTATAGGCCCGTACAACCACCCGAAACGCACTGGCTGGCCGAGCGACGAGATTACCGTAAGCACTGCCCATCGCCCAAACCGCGTGCATCTGATCGTGCGATCAGTCCCTGTCGGCCAGGGTGACCTCGACGCCACCGACCAGATCGGTGATCAGGTTGTAGATGAACGCACCGGCGGTCGCCATGGCCGTCAGCAGCACGATGTTGACCAGACCGATCAGCGTGGCCCCGCCGAAAATCGTTCCGCTGGAGATCAGTTCACCTCCGCCACCGCTGTCGCTGGTGAGCAGGTCGCCGACGTTGCTGTTCAGCTTCGTCCACACGCCCATCCCGCCGAGCACCAGGTACAGGAACGCCACGGCGATCATCCAGACGAAGAACATCACGCCGGAGAGCACCAGCGAGACCTTCAGCGTGCTCCACGGGTCGATGCGGCGAATCTGCATGCTCGCGCGCACCGGACCCTGATGTTTGCGCGCGCCGACCTGAACTCGTCCGGCCGGGCCGGACGGACGGGAGTCACCGCCGGCCGGCGCCGGCGGGCGACCCTGACGGTGCGGCTGGCCGGACAGATCGGGCAACTCGCTGGCGTACTTCTCCGGACGCTGGGCCTCGGTGCGCTGGCCTTCCGGGCGGCTTTCCGGACGTTCCGGCGCCCTGGTCGCCACCACCTCGGTGTCCCGTGTCTCACGGTTCTCCCGGGGCGGGTTCACCGCGGTGCCGGACAGGAACTGTCCGACCCGGGCGTCCGCGCCAGGGGAGCGCGTCGGTGGCCGCTGCGGCTCACCGGTGCGGTTCGACTCGGCGGGCCGAGCCGGCTCCGCGGGCCGTACCGGCTCGGTGGGACGGGCGAGTTCGCCGGGGCGTTGCGGGTTCGCGGCTCGGGCGGCCGGACCGCGCTGCCACGGCGGGACATCGTTGGAGTCGGCGGCCGGTGACCGTCGGGCGGGGGATGCGCCCTCCGGTTGTGACGCACCCGGGGTCCCGGCGGGCGCCGGGTGTCCGGGCTCGTTCGGTGAGGTCACCTAGTGGCTCCTTGTCTCACGCCCGTGGCGGGCTGGCGGCGTCACGTTGCGTCGGTCTGGTCGCCGTCGGAGGCCGACTCGACCGCCTCATCGGTGTCCGCTTCGGACTCCGACTCGTCGCCCGCTTCGGCGTTCCGCGCAATCGCAATCAGTGTGTCGCCCTCACCGAGGTTCATCAAGCGGACCCCCTTGGTCTGCCGACCCGCCTTGCGCACCTGTTGTGCAGCGGTCCGGATGACGCCTCCGCCCGAGGTGATGGCATACAGCTCTGTCTCGTCGTCGACGATCAGCGCTCCCACCAGACTGCCACGCTTGGGGTCGTACTGGATCGTGAGGATGCCCTTGCCGCCACGGCCCTGCGCGGTGTACTCGTCGATGGCCGTGCGCTTGGCATATCCGCCCGCGGTGGCCACCAGCAGGTATTTGTCGGTCTCGACGACGTTGAGCGACAGCAGCCGGTCGTCCTCCTTGAACCGCATACCCTGTACACCCGAGGTGGCACGACCCATGGGTCGCAGCGCCTCGTCGGTCGCCGAGAAGCGGATGGACTGCCCCTTCGCACTGACCAGCAGCAGGTCGTCCTCGGCCGAGCAGAGCACGGCACCGACCAGTTCGTCACCATCGCGCAGGTTCACCGCGACGATGCCGCCGGAGCGGTTGGAATCGAAGTCGCTCAGCTTGGACTTCTTGACCAGTCCATTGCGGGTCGCCAGCACCAGGTACGGCGCATCCTCGTAGGTCTGCAGCTGGATGACCTGGGCGATGCGCTCCTCGGGCTGGAAGGCCAGCAGGTTCGCCACATGCTGACCGCGTGCGGTGCGCGAGGCCTCCGGTAGCTCGTAAGCCTTGGCCCGATAGACCCGGCCCTGGGTGGTGAAGAACAGGATCCAGTCGTGGGTCGAGCAGACGAAGAAGTGGTTGACGATGTCGTCCTGCTTGAGACCCGCACCCTGCACACCCTTACCGCCGCGCTTCTGGCTGCGGTACAGATCGGTCTTGGTGCGCTTGGCATAGCCGGTCTCGGTGATGGTGACCACCACGTCCTCGCGCGCGATCAGGTCCTCGTCGCTGACCTCACCGTCGGCGGGCACGATGCGGGAGCGCCGGTCATCGCCGTACTTGTCGGCGATCTCCTTGAGTTCGTCGCGGACGATGGCGCGCTGCCGTTCCGGCTTGGCCAGGATGTCCTCGAGATCTGCGATCTCGGCCTCGATCTTGGCCAGGTCATCGACGATGCGCTGGCGCTCGAGCGCGGCGAGGCGGCGCAGCTGCATGTCGAGGATGGCCTGGGCCTGGATCTCGTCGACATCGAGCAGTTCGATGAGGCCCTGGCGGGCGATATCGGCGTTGGCCGAGGCCCGGATCAACGCGATGACCTCGTCGAGGGCATCGAGGGCCTTGACCAGGCCGCGCAGGATGTGGGCCCGCTCGTTGGCCTTCCGCAGCCGGTACCGGGTGCGCCGGATGATCACATCGAGCTGGTGCTCGACGTAGTAGCGGATCATCTGGTCCAGGCGCAGGGTGCGCGGCACCCCGTCGACGATGGACAGCATGTTGGCACCGAAACTGGTCTGCAGCTGGGTGTGCTTGTAAAGGTTGTTCAGCACGACCTTGGCGACGGCATCGCGCTTGAGCTCCACCACGATTCGCAGGCCGACGCGGTCGCTGGACTGGTCCTCGATGTTGGAGATGCCGGTCAGCTTCGCGTCCCGCACCTGCTCGGCGATCGAGGTGATGAAGTTGTCGTGGTTGACCTGATACGGCAACTCGGTGATGACGATCGAGGTGCGCCCGCGCGAATCCTCTTCGATCTCGACGACACCGCGCATGCGGATCGATCCGCGTCCGGTGGTGTAGGTGTCGTTGATCCCCTGGGATCCCACGATCAGTCCGGAGGTCGGGAAGTCCGGCCCCTTGACCCGCTCACAGCACGCGGCCAGGGTCGCCTCTTCGTCGGCCTCGTGATTCTCCAGGCACCAGTACACGGCCTCGGCGAGCTCCCGCAGGTTGTGCGGCGGGATGTTGGTGGCCATACCTACGGCGATACCGCCCGAACCGTTGGCCAGCAGGTTGGGGAACCGGCTGGGCAGCACGGTCGGCTCTTGCACGCGACCGTCGTAGTTCGGGATGAAATCGACTGTCTCCTCGTCGATTTCACGCAGCATCTCCATGGCCAGCGGCGTCAGCCGCGCCTCGGTGTAACGCATGGCGGCCGGCGGATCGTTACCCGGGGAACCGAAGTTGCCCTGACCGTCGACCAGCGGGTAGCGCAACGACCACGGTTGGGCCATCCGGACCAGGGTGTCGTAGATCGACGAGTCGCCGTGCGGGTGGTAGTTACCCATCGTCTCGGCAACCGAGCGCGCGGATTTCGCATGTCCGCGGTCGGGCCGGAAGCCGGAATCGAACATGGCGTAGAGCACGCGGCGGTGCACCGGCTTGAGGCCGTCGCGGACCTCGGGCAGTGCACGACCGACTATGACGCTCATCGCATAGTCGATATAGCTGCGCTGCATCTCCTGCTGAATATCGACAGGTTCGATGCGGTCGCCGGCTTCGTCGCCAGGCGGCAGGGTGGTGTCAGTCATCTAGAAATCCTCAGAGTTAAACGTCAAGGAAGCGAACGTCTTTGGCATTACGGGTGATGAAGCTGCGACGTGCCTCCACGTCCTCACCCATCAGAATGGAGAACAGCTCGTCGGCCGCGGCGGCGTCATCGAGGGTCACCTGCCGCAGCACCCGGACGCTCGGGTCCATGGTCGTCTCCCACAGTTCCTTGGCGTCCATCTCACCCAGACCCTTGTAGCGCTGGATGCCGTCTTCGGGGTTGATGCGCTTACCGGCCGCACGGCCTGCCTCGAGCAGACCGTCGCGCTCCCGGTCCGAGTAGGCGAACTCCGGTTCGCTGCGCTGCCATTTCAGCTTGTACAGCGGCGGCTGTGCCAGGAAGATATGGCCGTTCTCGACAAGCGGTTTCATGAATCGGAACAGCAGGGTCAGCAGCAGCGTCGAGATGTGCTGGCCGTCGACGTCGGCGTCGGCCATCAGCACGATCTTGTGGTACCGCAGTTTGGCGAGGTCGAACTCGTCATGGATACCGGTACCGAGCGCGGTGATGATGGCCTGGACTTCGGTGTTCTTCAACACCCGGTCGATACGGGCCTTCTCGACGTTGATGATCTTGCCGCGCAACGGCAGGATCGCCTGGAACATCGAGTCGCGGCCGCTCTTGGCCGAACCACCGGCCGAATCACCCTCCACCACATACAGTTCGGACTTGCTGGGATCGGTGGAGCGGCAGTCGGCGAGCTTGCCGGGCAGGCCACCGATATCGGTGGCGCTCTTACGCCGGACCAGTTCGCGCGCCTTGCGCGCGGCGATACGGGCCTGTGCCGACGAAACTGCCTTGTTGACAACCGTTTTGGCCTCGGCCGGGTTGGCGTCGAACCAGTGCTGGAGTTCTTCGTTGCAGATCTTCTGGACGAAGGACTTCACCTCGGTGTTGCCGAGCTTGGTCTTGGTCTGACCTTCGAACTGCGGCTGGGAGACCTTGACCGAGATGACGGCGGCCAGACCCTCACGGATATCGTCGCCGGTGAGGTTCGGATCCTTCTCCTTGAGCAGCTTCTTGTCCTTGGCGTACTTGTTGACCACCGTCGTCAGCGCCGCCCGGAAACCCTCTTCGTGGGTGCCGCCCTCATGGGTGTTGATGGTGTTGGCGAAGGTGTGCACCGACTCGGAGTAACCGGCGTTCCACTGCATCGCGATCTCGACCTCGTGTCCGGGGCCCTTGCCCTCGAAATCGATGACGCTGGGCTGGATCGCGGTCTTGGTGCGGTTGATGTGCTTGACGAAATCGACGAGGCCGCCGGGATAGTGGAACACCCGGTGCTTCACCTTCTGCGGCGCGGCGTGTTCGGCCGCCTTCTCCTCGGCCGATTTGGGCGCCTCGGCGTGGTCGCTGACCACCTCGTCGACGATCTCTTCGGGCGCGACGCGTTCGTCGGTGAGCTCGATGGTCAGGCCTTTGTTCAGGAAGGCCATTTCCTGGAGCCGTCGGGCGATGGTCTCGAAGTCATAGGTGGTGGTCTCGAAGATGTCCGGGTCGGCCCAGAATCGGATGGTCGTCCCGGTCTTCTTGGAGGGCCCGCCCTGGCGCAGGGTGCCCGGCACCGAGCGGTCATAGGTCTGGTGCCATTCGAAGCCGTCCTTGTGGATATCGGCCTCCAGTCGGGTCGACAGGGCGTTCACCACCGAGACACCGACGCCGTGTAGACCGCCGGACACCTGGTAGGCGCCCTCCTCGAACTTGCCGCCGGCGTGCAGCACGGTCATCACGACGTCGACGGTGGGGATGCCGGTGGCGTGCATCGCGACCGGGATACCGCGACCATCATCGGTGACCTGAACGCCGCCGTCCTCGAGGATGCGCACGTCGACCTTGGTCGCGAATCCCGCCATCGCCTCATCGACGGCGTTGTCGACGACCTCCCAGATCAAGTGGTGCAGACCGCGCTCTCCGGTGGAGCCGATGTACATACCCGGTCGCTTGCGGACTGCTTCCAGGCCTTCGAGTACCTTGATCGAGTCGGCACCGTATTCGGCCGGGGCATTCTTGTCTTGGGCAGCCACGTTGGACGCGTCTCCTTGGGGTTGCGCGCAGGTGGTTCTGTCACCGCCTGCAAAAGCTCCCCACAGTCTACCGCGACATACCGTCAGGACTGACTCTGCGGCGGTGTTTCCAGCCAGCTATCTGCGCCGTGCGCGGAATTTCCGGCCCATCGGAAAGTCAGGACGCTCCAGACCCTTGATTTCCGGCGTCTCGACGTTCTCAGTCGACGGGTGACGAGCGTGCGCGAACTCGGCCGAGAATCCGCGCGTCGGGCCGCAGCCACGCACGGTCGCCGGGTACGGGACTAGCCGTAGGTGTCGCGGGGGCCGCGGCCGGGCACGTTGAGCTTGCCTTTTCGCCAGGACGGCGCCGTCGGCCCCTGGATCTTCAGCGAGGTGACGATCCCATCGCCGACGGCGGCGGCGATCTTGGCCAACAACTGGGCCTGCACCATCCGCAGCTGGGTTGCCCAGGCGGTCGACTCGGCCGAGACCGTCAACACGCCGTCGCGCAGACTCGTCGGGATCGCGTGGTCGGCGATCTGATCGCCGACCACCGTCCTCCACTGCCCGAGCACCGCTCCCTCGGCGACCTGCCTGGTCCACCCTCTCGAGCGGGCCAGATCGCGAGTGGCGGCACTGAAGGTCTGGGGATCGCGGGCATCGGGACCCGGTCCGGACCAGCGGCGCCGGCCGGTGCCCGACGGTTTACGGACGGTCGGCGCGGTCCGGCCGCGACCGACATCCTTGCCCTGGCTGCGTGCGGCACCGCGCGCCTCTTCCAGCGCCCGGCGCACCATGTCCATACCCGGCAGTCCTTCGAGGTGCTCGGGCGGCCCGTCCGAGCGATCATCGGGATCGTTCATGTGATCACCTCCGACACCCGACCTCCGTCGGCATCTCGCATGGTCACTTCCACCCGACGGACATCCCAATCCCCGGGAAGATCCTCTGGCACAGCGGCGGTCACCAACACCTGCTCGGCCGAGCCGGCCACCTTGGCCAGTGCCTGCCGACGGGCGCTGTCGAGTTCGGCGAAGACATCGTCGAGCAACAGCACCGGGTCGGTGCCCTCGGATCGCAACAACTCATATGAGGCTAACCGCAAACCCAATGCCATCGACCATGATTCACCGTGGCTGGCGAAACCTTTGGCCGGCTGATCCCCGAGCCGCAGCTCGAGGTCATCGCGGTGCGGTCCGACCAGGCAGACGCCGCGTTCGAGTTCCGCGCTGCGCTTGCGCCCGCATTCCTCCAGCAGGGCGGCCTCGTAGACCGCAGGGTCGGCGGTGCCGTTCCCGGCCTCGGCCTCCACGACCTGCACGCTGCTGCGATAGCCGATCGCTGCCGGCCGTGACGCGGGTGCCAACAACTGGTAGGCCTTCTCCACCTCGGGTCCGAGCTGGTTGATCAGGTCCACACGCGCCGAGATGAGTTGCGCGCCATGCGAAGCCAGGTGACCGTCCCAGATCTCGAGGGTGTCCAGGACGCTGGTGTCCCCGCGGTGTCGAGCGGGGCCCGCGGTTTTGAGCAGGGCGGTGCGTTGGCGAAGCACCTTGTCGTAATCGGCGCGCACGCCCGCGATGCGCGGGCGTAGCGAGGTCGCCACCTCGTCGAGAAATCGACGGCGCTCCGATGGGTCGCCGCGCACCAAGGCCAGATCTTCCGGCGCGAACAACACCGCGCGCAGGACTCCGAGGATCTCGCGCGGGCTGCGCACCGGTGATCGGTTCAACCGCGCCTTGTTGGCGCGGCCGGTGGTCACCTCGAGGTCGACGGCCAGCTCGCGACCGTCGTTGACCACGACCGTCGACACCACCGCACGCTCGGCTCCCGCCCTAATCAGCGGCGCGTCGGTGGACACGCGGTGAGATCCCAATGTTGCCGAATACCACAGCGCTTCAATAAGATTCGTCTTACCGAAGCCATTGGGTGCGACGAACACGGTGTGGCCGGGCTTCAGGTCGAGCTCGACCCGCGGCCACGACCTGAAGTCCGTCAATCCCAGGTGACGTACGTACAAAGTTATCCGGATTCCGAGATGCGCTTGACCGCATGTCCACCGAACTGATTACGTAGTGCGGCAACCGCTTTCATGGTGGGGGAGTCGTCCTGACGGGACAGGAAACGGGCGAACAGGGATGCCGCGATACTGGGCACCGGCACGCGAAGGCGGATTGCTTCCTCCACCGTCCAGCGTCCTTCCCCCGAATCATCGGTGTATCCGCTGATATTGGCCAGCGCGGGATCTTCCTTGAGCGCCTTGGCCAACAGCTGCTGCAACCACGAGCGGACCACGGTGCCATTGGTCCAGGCCTGATAGACCGCCTGGGGATCACGCACCAGATCCTCGGCGGCCAGCATTTCGTAACCCTCGGCGTATGCCGTCATCAAGGCGTACTCGACGCCGTTGTGCACCATCTTCGTGAAATGACCGGCACCGACCGGTCCGGCATGCACGAAGCCATCGGCGATATCACCGGCCGGGCGGAGGGTCTCGAAGATCGGCATGGCACGGGCAATGTCCTCGTCGCTGCCACCGACCATCAGCCCGTAGCCTTCGGTCAACCCCCAGATACCACCCGAAACACCTGCATCGATGAAGGAAATTCCCTTCTCGCCCAACAGATCTGCGTGCGGTCGGTCCTCGGTGTAGCGAGAGTTTCCACCGTCGATCACCAGGTCACCGGGGGAGAGCACACCGGCGAGCTCGGCGATCGTCTGCCGGGTGACCTCGCCGGAGGGCACCATCACCCACACCGTGCGCGGCGCGGTCAGCGACTCGGCCAATGCCGCCAGGGTGGGGACATCGGTGACCTCGGGGCGAGGATCGAAACCGATGACCTCATGGCCTCCGGCACGCAGGCGTTCCCGCATGTTGAAGCCCATCTTGCCGAGACCGATCAAGCCCAGCTGCATCGCACGTACCTCCTTGGGCCGGTCAGCCAGGGAGCCGCACCGGCATCAACAAATAGACATAGTCGGTCTGTGCCGCCGGGAACGGGCCGGTGGCGTCGACGTCGTTACCAGTGTCCCCCGCCGGACGTAATACCGCGGGGCGGCTCGGTGTGGTGAAACCGAACGTCACGCGCTCGGAATGCAACGAACCGAGGCCATCGGTCAGGTAGGTCGGGTTGAAGGCAATGGTCAGCGGCTCGCCGGCGAACTCGACCTGCAGGTCCTCCTCGGCGCGGCCGACATCGTCGGCACCGGCGGACAGTCTCAACCCGTCGGCGCTGAATTCCATCCGGACCTGGGCGCCGCGGTCGGCGACCAGGGCGACACGCTTGATCGCCTCGGTCAGCTCGGCCACGCCGACGGTGGCGGTCGCGGTGTGCTCGGAGGGCAACAGCTGGCGGAATTTCGGGAACTCCGCATCGAGGAGTCGCGTGGTGGTGCGCTTACCGTTGCTGCGGATACCGAGCAACCCCTCCTTGCCGACCGCCGCTCCGGCACCGAGGGCGAGATGCACCTCGGTACCGTCGGTGCC
The DNA here is from genome assembly GCA_052044345.1 of Mycolicibacterium sp. 22603. Lineage (GTDB taxonomy): Bacteria > Actinomycetota > Actinomycetes > Mycobacteriales > Mycobacteriaceae > Mycobacterium. The sequence goes on along the minus strand of JBQEMX010000002.1, from coordinate 300,846 downwards.
GGTCTTGGCGGCTTCGGACAGCGTCTTGGCGGGCACCAGGACCGCGGCTTCAACACCGGCCGAGTCGGTTGACCAGGTCAGTTCCCGGACCGCCAGGCGGAACCGGTCGGTGGCCGCCAAAACGACCTTGTCGCCGGAAATTTCGACGCGGATACCGGTCAGCATCGGCAACGTGTCGTCACGGCCGGCAGCGACGGCGACCTGACTGATCGCCTGGGCGAACAAATCAGCCGAGACCACCCCGGTTTCATCCGGCAGCGCGGGCAGCGACGGGTAGTCCTCGACGGCCATGGTCGGCAGCGAGAAGCGAGCACTACCGCAGGTCAATGACACTCGAGTGCCTTCGACGGTGACGTCGACGGGCTTGGCCGGTAGCGACCGGGTGATGTCGGAAAGCAACCGACCGGATACCAAAACACTTCCCGGAGAAGCTATTTCGGCGGCGACTCGGACCTCGGCGGAAGTCTCGTAGTCGTATCCGGAGATGGTCAGGCCGTCATCGGAGCCGGTCAGCAGCACACCGGCCAGCACCGGCACGGTCGGCCTGCTGGGCAGACTGCGGGCGACCCATGCCACGGCGTCCGCGAAATCCTCGCGTACCAGACGGAACTTCAAATCGGTGAGACCAACATTCGTCGTCACCACGTCCATAACGTCCCTTCGATCTACCGCGTCAAACGAGCACCAACCAGCGGATTCCCCGTGTACCCACCGAGCGTAGTCGCGATCGGACCCACGACCGCAGGAGGGCGTATCGAATCACCACCGTAGAGCGTCGGCGGCGAACTTGAAAGTGATTCGCTCAGCGCCGGCGGGACGGCGGGGAACGCCACGGAAGGGGGTGTTGATGCTCTGTCCCCACCAGCCTGTTTTTAGAAGATTAATTTCTAGAGATACAAGCAACAGTATTAGGGGCTGTGCATTCTGTGGATGAACCCGCACAGCCGCTGGTCATCGGCCTCGAGGGTGTGTGGGCAGATTGTGGAGGATCGGTCGGGTCGGCAGTGGACGAATGTGGAGAACTCCAGGGGTGTGTAGTGGACAGGCGGTTGCCACGAGGTTTCTCCCAAGTTGTCCACAGGTCCGTCCACATCGGCGAGCTGTGATTCGTCGGGCAGATGTGACAGAAGTTTTTTCGGAATTCGGGGTCGGCTGCGGCGTTTCGCGCGCGTGTCGCCGGCACGACGAGGATCGCCGATACGCGGCGGCGGGGTTACAGGACAGCGATCAGCGCTTGGAGCGCTGGCGGATGCGAGTGGTGAGTTCCTTGACGTGATCAAAGATCTCGCGTCGCTCGGCCATGCCGTCGCGGATCTTGCGCTCGGCATACATCACCGTGGTGTGGTCCCGACCGAACGCTTCGCCGATGCGCGGCAGCGAGAGGTCGGTGAGCTCTCGGCACAGATACATGGCGATCTGGCGGGCTTGTGCCAAGGCGCGGGTCTTTCCGGGCCCGCGCAACTCTTCGACCGATGTCTCGAAGTACTCGGCGGTGGCGGCCATGATGGTCGCGGTGCTGATCTGCATGGTGCCGGCGTCGGCGATCAGATCACGCAGCACGATTTCGGCCAGCGACTTGTCGATCGTCGTCTTGCTCAGCGAAGCGAACGCTGTCACGCGGATCAGCGCACCCTCGAGCTCGCGGATATTGCGTTCGATGCGACTGGCGATGAGCTCGAGAACGTCGTCGGGCACATCGAGGCGATCCATCTGGGCCTTCTTGCGAAGGATGGCGATCCGGGTCTCCAGCTCGGGGGGCTGGACGTCGGTGATCAAGCCCCATTCGAAACGTGTGCGGAGGCGGTCCTCGAGCGTGGCGAGCTGCTTGGGTGATCGATCCGAGGAGATCACGATCTGCTTGTTCGCGTTGTGCAACGTGTTGAAGGTGTGGAAGAACTCTTCCTGGATGCCGTCTTTGCCCTCGATGAACTGGATGTCATCGACGAGCAGGATGTCGACATCGCGATAACTGCGCTTGAACGATGCCTTGCGGTCATCGCGCAGCGAGTTGATGAAGTCGTTGGTGAATTCCTCGGTGGAGACGTACTTCACCCGCATCCCCGGGAAGAGACGTTGGGCATAGTTGCCCGCGGCGTGCAGGAGATGAGTCTTGCCCAGCCCGGACTCACCCCAGATGAACAGCGGGTTGTAGGCGCGGGCCGGTGCCTCGGAGATGGCCAGGGTGGCGGCGTGGGCGAATCGGTTCGACGATCCGATCACGAATGTCTCGAAGGTGTACCGCCGATTCAGGGTGACCGAGTTAGCGGCCTCCGGTGCCGGGCTCTGTGATCGGTTGAAGAATGTCGGCCAGCTGGCCTCCGCGCTTTCGATGGCGGCCAGATCGTCGTCGACCTCTTCGGTTTCCGCCGCATCGTGGGGGGTCTCGGCCTCGGTATCGGCTTCGTCGTCGGGCGGGGGCGTGGCGATGCGAACCCCCAGCTCGACCCGTTGTCCGAGCTGCCGACTGAGCGCCTCGATGATCGGCTCTCGAAGTCCGCGCTCGATCTCGTTCTGCACGAATGCCGTCGGTACCGAGAGTAGTGCGAAGCCCTCGGTGATCACCAGCGGTCGCACCAGCTTCAACCAGGCCCGCTGCTGTGCGGTGAGGGTGGATTCGCGCGGTCCACCGTTGACGGTTTCTCCGAACGGGGTTTCACCGTTGAGTTCGGCTACGACGTTGTTCCACACCGTGACGAAGGAGGAGTCTGGGTCCGCGGTCAACGACGCCTACCCCCTTGTTTTCGGCTTCCTCGGGACATCCCGGGGGCGACAGTAACAAACCATCCACATAGTTATCCACAGCCTGTGGAAACCGAGCATCGGCTGTTGTCGCGTTATGGTCGGCGTGGATGCCTGGCGTCGGAGCTCGGCACATTCCGTTCGGTCTGTGGGCTCGCGGCCGGGTCGTCGTCCCCGCTCTGTGTCCGGCGCCGTCTCAGGTACGAAACGGCTCTGGCAGAAGCTAACAGTTTTCTCTCGGAGTGCCAACCGTTCGGCAACATTGCGGGCACGATCTCGTCCGACCCTGGATCGTCAGTGGCAGATGTGACTTCTGGGTTCGATGATGCGCAGTTCGGGGGCGGTGGTGGCGGGTCCGACCAGGTTTGACCCAGACAATTCTCGTCAGTACCCTCGAACAGTCGCCCGCACGTGGCGATACGGCCGGGTTCATGTCCTCGAAGCAATTCGGGACGGTACCGCGGCTAAGTACGCAAGATCGATGAGCTTACCAACGGTGCTTGGGTCTTCGTCCGCCATGACAGCCATGGGGGTCGATGATGTCGGCACCAGACCGAACGAGGAGAGACAGCCGTGGCCAAGGGCAAGCGGACTTTTCAGCCGAACAACCGCCGCCGGGCCCGTGTGCACGGATTCCGGTTGCGGATGCGGACGCGCGCGGGTCGTGCGATCGTCTCGGCACGCCGCGGCAAGGGTCGTCGCTCGCTCACTGCGTGATTCGACGCAGGGTCTGCGGCGGTGCTTCCGGCCCAGTACCGAATGACACGGTCCACGGATTTCGGTGTCACGGTGCGGCAAGGTGTCCGGGCGGCTCAGCCTGATCTGGTTGTGCACGCCTGGCGCGACGCGGCCGGCGACGAAAGCGTCGTCGGCCCGAAGATAGGTCTGGTGGTGTCCAAATCGGTGGGGACAGCGGTGCAGCGTCACCGCGTCGCGCGCCGATTGCGTCACGCCGCTTATCGCATTCTCTGTGACGGTCAATCAGGTCTCGGCACTGCCGATCGCGTGGTGATCCGCGCACTGCCCGGCAGCCGCGACGCTCTTTCGGCGCGCCTGGAGACCGAACTCCGTTCGGCGTTGACACGCACCCACATGTTGCAGCAGGCCCGATCGTGACGGGACTGCCGGTCAGGTGCGTGATTTTCGTGATTCAGCTGTACCGCACGATGATTTCGCCGTTGCGGCTGCCATCGTGTCGATTCACTCCCACCTGTAGCGAGTACGCAGTGGACGCCCTGACCGAGTGGGGGCTGATCCGCGGAAGCTGGCTTGCTCTCGTCCGGCTGGCGAAGTGCGGTCCGTGGCATCGCGGAGGATGGGACCCGATACCCGAGCGCGGCGAGAAGGCCGGCGATAAGACTTCGGGAGAAGTCGTCAGGAGCGATTCTGTTGTTTAACTGGTTCAGCCTCGACATCATCTATTACCCGGTGTCGGCGATCATGTGGGTCTGGTACAAGGCATTCGCTTTCCTGCTGGGACCGTCGAACTTCTTCGCCTGGGCACTGTCGGTGATGTTCCTCGTCTTCACCCTGCGCGCGATCCTGTACAAACCGTTCGTCAAGCAGATCCGCACCACTCGGCAGATGCAGGAGTTGCAGCCGCAGATCAAGGCTCTGCAGAAGAAATACGGTAAGGACCGCCAGCGCATGGCGCTGGAGATGCAGAAGCTGCAGAAGGAACACGGATTCAATCCGATCCTTGGCTGTCTGCCCATGCTGGCTCAGGTTCCGGTCTTCATCGGACTTTTCCACGTGCTGCGTTCGTTCAACCGCACTCAGGGTGGATTTGGGCAGATCCAGCTCTCGGTGGAACAGAACCGGGCCACCGGAAACTATGTGTTCAGCCCGACCGATGTCGCGCACTTCCTGGATGCCAATCTGTTCGGCGCTCCGCTGGGCGCCACCATGATCCAGAAGACGGGTCTGGACGCGTTCACCGAATTCAGTCGGGTGGCCGTGATCGGCGTCGGTGTGCCGATCATGATCCTCGCGGGTATCGCCACCTACTTCAACAGTCGCGCCTCGATCGCGCGGCAGAGCCCGGAAGCGGCCGCCAATCCGCAGACCGCGCTGATGAACAAGCTCGCGCTCTATGTGTTCCCGCTCGGCGTCGTGGTCGGCGGTCCGTTCCTGCCCTTGGCCGTGATCCTGTACTGGTTCGCCAACAACATCTGGACCTTCGGTCAGCAGCATGTCGTGTTCGGCAAGATCGAGAAGGAAGAGGAAGCCAAGAAGGCCCTCGAACTCGAACGCCGCGCTGCCAACGCGCCGGCACCCGGTGCCAAGCCGAGCAAGGGTCGTAAGCAACCCAAGGACGCCGGCGGTGGCGAGGACTCGGCAGCCACCAAGGCACCGGGGGACTCGGCCGATGAATCGACCGCCGGTGCGGCCGGATCCACGAGCGCCAAGAACGCCAAGAATCAGAACGCTGCGAAGAACCCCTCGGCCCGGACTGCGGGGAACACGCCGCGGCCTGGCAGCCGACCGAACAAGCGCAAGCGCTAGAAGCCAAGCCGAGAGAGCCGACGAGACCGGAAACAGAGTCCGGTGGCGGCCACGGCGAAGTAAGGAGAACCGATATGACTGACGCAGAAACTGCCGACCGGACCGACGAGGTCTCAGCCGAGTCCGTGGCCGAGACGGTTCCCGAGTCCGCCGAGGATGATCTGGAAGACCGGCTCGTCGCCGAGGGCGAGATTGCCGGAGATTATCTCGAAGAGCTCTTGGATCTGCTGGACTTCGATGGTGACATCGATCTGGATGTCGAGGGCGACCGTGCCGTGGTGAGCATCGACGGTGGCAATGATCTGAACAAGTTGGTGGGGCGCAAGGGCGAGGTGCTCGACGCCCTCCAGGAGCTGACCCGTTTGGCTGTTCATCAGAAGACCGGAGAGCGCAGCCGGTTGATGCTCGACATCGCGCGGTGGCGTCGGCGTCGGCGTGATGAGTTGGCCGCCCTCGGTGACAAGATCGCCCGTCGTGTGGTGGAGTCCGGTCAGCGCGAAGAGCTGTCGCCGATGACTCCATTCGAGCGCAAGATAGTTCACGATGCGGTGGCGGCGGTCGATGGTGTGCGTAGCGAGAGCGAGGGCGCCGAGCCGTCTCGGCGCGTGGTCGTGTTGCCGGCTTAGGCCGAGTTACACCGATGTAGTTCTAGCGAGAAGTTCAGGGCCGTCGGCCTGGGGCACTACCGGAGGATGTTTCACGTGAAACATGGTGAATTGAGTCCGGCGCCCCAGGCGGCGGCTCTTTGCTTTGGCGACCGGATGGGGATCGCAGAGCAGTACGGGCGGATCCTGGCGGGCGCAGGTATCGAGCGAGGCTTGATCGGCCCCGCCGAAGTCGACAGGTTGTGGGAGCGGCACATTCTGAACAGTGCTGCCATGGCAGAGCTCCTCGGCGAGGGCGAGCAGGTCGCTGATATCGGCAGCGGGGCGGGTCTGCCCGGCATCCCCCTCGCGATCGCCCGCCCCGATCTGCGCGTGACGTTGATCGAACCACTGCTACGCCGCAGTGAGTTTCTGCGTGAGGCGATCGATGAGTTGAAGCTCGATGTCGAGGTGCTCCGCGGTCGCGCCGAGGACAAGGCCATCCGCGCGGATGTAGGGGAGCGGGATGCGGTGGTATCTCGTGCCGTGGCTCCCTTGGACAAGTTGTCGCGGTGGAGTATCCCGCTGCTTCGAGTAGGCGGGCGGATGCTCGCGCTCAAGGGGGAGCGGGCGGTCGACGAGGTGGACGAGCACCGGCGGACATTGAGTTCGCTTGGTGCTTCGGAGGTAAGGGTGGTGAGATGTGGCGTGGACTTTTTGAATCCACCCGCCACCGTGGTCGAGGCACGACGCGGAGCGGTGGACAGTCGGACGGGGCGACCCGGCAGGAGGAAACGATGACGGGCCAGCGTGATGTTTCACGTGAAACATGGGCGGCTGAACCCGAGGCGTGGCCGACCATCGACACCCCCATAGCGGCGGAGGCGGAGCGGGCCAGTCGCCTGCTGCACAACCGCGAGCGCGGGCTGCCGCGTCCCGAACGTCAGCGCATCTTCACCATCGCGAATCAAAAGGGCGGCGTCGGCAAGACGACGACGGCGGTGAATGTGGCCGCCGCGCTGGCGCGTCAGGGGTTGCAGGTGCTGGTGATCGACCTCGATCCCCAGGGCAATGCCAGCACGGCCTTGGGCATCGAACATCGCCAGGGAACACCGTCGTCCTATGAGGTACTGATCGGTGAGATCCCGCTGGCTGACGCGCTCCAGCGCAGCCCTCACAACGACAAGCTCTACTGCGTACCGGCCACCATCGACCTCGCGGGAGCCGAGATCGAATTGGTCAGCATGGTCGCGCGGGAGGGCCGATTGCGGTCGGCGCTGGCCGCGTTGCGGGATCAGAGCTTTGACTACGTCTTCATCGACTGCCCGCCGTCGTTGGGCTTGCTCACCATCAACGCCCTCGTCGCTGCGCCCGAGGTGCTGATCCCGATCCAGTGTGAGTACTACGCGCTGGAAGGTGTGGGGCAGCTGCTCCGCAATATCGAGATGGTCAAATCACACCTCAATCCCGAACTGGACGTGACGACTGTGGTGCTGACAATGTACGACGGCCGCACCCGGCTTGCCGATCAGGTGGCTGAGGACGTACGCGCGCATTTCGGGGACAAGGTCTTGCGGACGGTCATCCCGCGCAGCGTCAAGGTGTCGGAAGCACCCGGTTACGGGATGACGATTCTCGACTATGACCCGGGTTCACGTGGCGCGATGAGCTATCTCGATGCCAGTCGCGAGATCGCCGAGCGCGGGCGACAGGCCAAGTGATCCAGGTAGTTCCCGAGCAGAAGATCAGCAGGAGAGGTCGATGAACCAGGCGAAGAAGCGCAGCGGACTGGGACGCGGACTGGCGTCGTTGATCCCCACCGGCCCGGCCGAGGGGGAGGCGCTGGGCGCTCCGCGGATCGGCGACAGCGCTGCCGACGTTCTGATGGGAGGCGCGCCCAAGGCCACCAAACCGTCACCGACGGCTGCGGAGGACGCGGCCGTGGCGGAGTTCGGAGCCGTGTACCGCGAGATCGATCCGAAGCTCATCGATCCGAACCCGCGCCAACCACGGCAGGTTTTCGACGACGAGGCGCTCTCCGAGCTGATCCACTCCATCAAGGAATTCGGCGTCATGCAGCCGATCGTGGTGCGCGCGATGCCGGCTGCGGGCGGCGCCACCCGCTATCAGCTGGTGATGGGGGAGCGCCGGTGGAGGGCCTCCCAGGAAGCCGGACTGACCGCGATCCCGGCGATCGTCCGGGAGACCGCGGACGACAGCATGCTGCGCGACGCCCTGCTGGAGAACATCCATCGTGCCCAGTTGAACCCGTTGGAAGAGGCGGCCGCCTACCAACAACTCCTCGACGAGTTCGGGGTGACTCATGACGAGTTGGCGTCCCGAATCGGTCGATCGCGTCCGCTGATCTCGAACATGATTCGACTGCTTCGCCTGCCCATCGCCGTCCAGCGGCGGGTGGCGGCCGGTGTGCTTTCCGCCGGACACGCCAGGGCGCTGCTGGCCTTGGAGGGCGGACCCGAGCAGCAAGAAGAGCTGGCGGCACGGATCGTGGCCGAGGGGTTGTCGGTCCGGGCGACCGAGGAGGCCGTCACGCTGGCGAACCGCAACGGTCCGGCCGACCCGCCCGCGCCGCGCCGCAAGCCGATCCAGATGCCGGGTCTGCAGGATGTCGCCGAACAGCTGTCGACGGCGTTCGACACGCGGGTCACCGTGAGTCTGGGTAAACGTAAGGGCAAGATCGTGGTTGAGTTCGGCTCCGTCGATGATCTGCAACGCATCGTCGAGCTGATGAACTCCGCCAAGTGATGATGGGCTTGTTTTCGCACTGCTTTTCCAGGACCGGGGACAAGGGCGAATTACGTCACTGTGACACTGGCCCGTCCCGTGCCCGACGGATATCGACCGCATCTTGGAGATCGCATGTGTAACAACGTATTTGGTGCGAAGCGTCGAATCGTCCGCATTTCTCCTATCCTGGAGGTCCGTGCGCTCTCCAGAATTGAAGGGTGAGGTCTCGACGTGTCAGCGCGAATCAGCTCGCTTCGGCTCGAGGCGTTCGATCAGTTACCCAAGCACGCGCGGCGCTGCGTGTTCTGGGAGGTCGACCCCTCGACGGTGCAGGGTGAGGACCACCTGGCCGACCCGGAGTTCGAAAAGGAAGCATGGCTGTCCATGGTCATGCTCGAGTGGGGCTCGTGCGCGCAGGTGGCACTGGTGGGACCGGATGTCCCCGGTGAGCAAGACGCCTCGGCACTGACCATCGATGCCCCGTGCTCGGGTTACGCGTTCTACGCACCGCCGGGGGCGGTACCCCGCGCCGGCCGCTTCCCGACCGGACCGGTCAGTGCCGACGCGGTGCTGTTGACCTCACTGGGTGTGGACTCGGCCGAGGACGGGGATGATCTGTCGCGGGCCTTGGTCGCGGCGGTCGCCGCGGATCTGATCCGGCGCGGCGTGCGTGCCCTCGAGGCCTTCGGCCGGACGGCGTTGGCCGACGACCTGTGCGCGGACGGCGCGACCACAGAGCTGGCGGCGGTGATCGAGGCGCTGGGTGACTGTTCGGCCGGGCAGTGCATCGTATCGGCGGAGTTTCTCAGTGCGGCCGGTTTCGAGGTGGTCGCACCCCATCCGTACTTCCCCCGGTTGCGGTTGGAACTCGAGCAGGGGCTGGGTTGGAAGGCCGATGTCGAGGCAGCGCTGGAACGACTGCTGGAAAGTGCCCGGCTGCAGGCGCCCGTCGGAGCGGTCGCCGTCCTGGGGTGAGCGGGCGATGCCGCCGGACAGCTCAGCTGGGGGCGACGCGGCCGGCTTCGACCGACAGTTCGTGGGCCAGTAGTTCGGCGAAGGTGAACGTGCCGGTCGGGCGATCATCCTTGCCGAGTAGGTACAGTCGCTTCACCGCGGCCAGCATGCCCTCGGCGATGGCATCACGAGATGCGGCCGAGGCCAACAAGGTTCGATCGTGGGCGTTGGTCACATAGCCGAGATCGACCTGCACCGTGGGCATCCGGGTCAGCCGAAGCAGATCCCAGGTTCGTCCGTGCACACGGCAATCACGGGATCCGGTACGCGCCACGAGTTCTCGCTGAATGAAATCGGCAAGATTGCGGCCGATGGTGGACACCGAGCCATGCGAATTACCGAAATGGAACGAGGCGACGCCGCTGGCGGTCGCACTGGTGTGGGTGGTGCAGCGCAGGCTGATCATCAGATCCGCGCCCACCGTGTTGGCGGTGGCCGCCCGTTCGGCATCCGAGGGGCTGCTGTTGGCCGAGCGCGACAGGAAGGTGTCCATGCCGATGGCAGTCATCCGGCCCTCGAGCCGGCTCGCCAGATCCCACAGGATGTCTGCCTCGCTGATCGGGCCCTCGGGACCCTGGATGATGGCGCCCAGATCACCGCCACCGCGGCCCGGATCGATGATGACCCGCTTTCCGGACAGCCGCGGCCCCGAGCGGCGCACCAGCTCCTCCTCACGGATGGCGTGCGGTGAGCCGCCGGTGACCCGTGAGCCGAGGAAGTACAGCGACCGCAGCGTCTCCGGGCCACAGATACCGTCCGGGAACAGGCCGTACTCGCGTTGGAAGAACATCAGCGCATTGTGGGTCTGCAACCCGAAATGGCCGTCGACGAGTCCGGTGTAGAACCCGAGATCCTGCAGTCTGGCCTGCAGGGTTGCCACGTCATCGCCATACATCGGGGCACCGAACTGATGGGACAACGTGCGCGCGCCCAGCTGGTAGGACGCTTCGCGCAGGGCGCGGGCGGTGGCCTCACCGACCAGACCGTCGACCAGCAGACCGCGGTGCTGCTGGAAGGCACGCACGGCATGGTCGAGTTCGTCGTCGAACAGATCGGCCGCGACGTGCTTGCCGGTGGTGGGATCGGCATCGGGGTGCTCGAGCATGCCCAAGCCGGCCAGTGCCGCCCTGATCTCGACGACCGCACTTCCGCGGTCACCGCGACGCAGTATCGACATTCCTGGCCTTTCCGACAGTGAGCACCCCACCCGAACCGACGGCAACGGCACTCCGGATAGACAGCATTGTCTCAGATGACGCTTAAAATCCGGAAAACCTCGGCGTGTGATGCGCCGAACTGACCTCAGGCGAGATCGTCGGCGATCTCCCGCAGCAGCGCGGCCTTACCCTTCGCACCGACGATCCGCTTCACGGGCTGACCGTCCTTGAACAAGATCATCGTCGGGATCGAGACGACCTGGAAGTCACGGGCGGTCTCGGGGTTGGCGTCGACGTCGAGCTTGGCGACGGTGAGCTCGCCGGACTTCTCCGCGGCGATCTCCTCGAGCACGGGGGCGACCATCTTGCACGGCCCGCACCACGTCGCCCAGAAGTCGACCAATACCGGGGTGGAGCTGGACAATACGTCCTGCTTGAACGAATCGTCGGTGACCGCAACGGTCGCGGAGTTCTCAGCCATGAATATCTCCTAATCTTCGGTGGGAGCGGGGAATTCGGTGAGCCAGCGCTCGGTGTCGATCGCCGCCGAACAGCCGGAGCCTGCGGCGGTGATGGCCTGGCGGTAGGTATGGTCCACCAGATCGCCTGCGGCGAAGACACCTTCGATCGACGTCGCGGTGCTGCGACCGATGACCTTGACGTACCCGTCGTCATCCAGGTCGACCTGACCCTTGACCAGATCCGAACGCGGGATGTGTCCGATCGCGACGAACACACCAGATACGGCGAGGGTGGACTGCTCACCGGTCACGTTGTTGCGCAACCGAATTCCGGTGACCTTCGGGTCACCCTCGATCTCGTCGACGGCGGTGTTGGTCAGGATGGTGATCTTCTCGTTGGCCTGCGCGCGTTCGAGCATGATCTTCGATGCCCGGAACTCGTCACGGCGATGGATCAGCGTGACGCTGCGGGCGAACTTGGTCAGGAAGATGGCTTCTTCCATCGCCGAATCACCGCCACCGATCACGGCGATGTCCTGCTCGCGGAAGAAGAACCCGTCGCAGGTGGCGCAGGTGCTCACACCCAGGCCGATGCGCTCCTGCTCACCGGGGATCCCGAGCTGGCGCGCGGCGGCACCCATGGCCAAGATCACCGACTTGGCGCGGAAGGTCTCGTCGCCGACGGTCACCGTCTTGACCGGACCGCTCAGGTCCACCGAATCGACATCTTCCATGCGCAGGTCGGCACCGAAGCGCAGCGCCTGCTCGCGCATCTCCTCCATGAGGTTCGGTCCGGTGATGCCTTCCCGGAAGCCGGGGTAGTTCTCGACCTCGGTGGTGGTCATCAGCGCACCGCCGAAGGAGATGCCCTCGAACACCAACGGCTTCAGCTGCGCGCGCGCGGTGTACACCGCGGCGGTGTACCCGGCCGGGCCGGATCCGATGATGATCACGTCGTGGATGGGGGACGTGTCCTCAGAAGTGGTGGACATCGTGGATATCCCAGCCTTTCTGCCGCAGAAGCGGCGTGAGTTCAAACATCAGCGTAGGCCGCGGTGTTCCCGGCCGGCAGGTGAGGGCCGCGGCAGCACCGCACTCGTCAGCACCGCCGGGTCCGCGGTGGGGCATCCGGCGGCCACCACGACCGCGACCATCTCATCCGGCCCGGATCCGGGCAACACCAGCAGCACGCCGTCGGGCACCGGTTGGGCGCCGAGGACGGGCGTATCGGCGGGACGGCCGATCCCGGCCAGACAGGCCGCCGGGTCGGTCAGCGGTCCCAGCACCGGCGGACGGATCAGCAGGGCCTCGATGGCAGCGGGCGGTAAAGGCAGGGCCGAGGACGCGGGCGGTTCGATGAGCTGCCTGGCCGTCGTGTAGTCCGCCCGTGCGCCGGTGTCCGGGCGGTCCTCGGTGCCGGTGCGTGCGACGCTGCCAAGGACGACCGCGACGCCGACCGCGACCAGGCCGATGATCAGCCAGGTGCGCCGGTGGACCGCGGGGCGATCGGCGTGCCGCAAAGGGCCCCCGGCAGGGGGCACCACCCGGTGGTGACCACGCAGTGCCGCGACGACCGCGGCGGTCACCTCGGGCGGCGGGGAGGGTGCCGGTGCCTCGGCGAGGTCGGCGAGCTCACGGCGAACCCTGGCGATCGTCGCGTCATCGGGATCGGTGGGCACCGTTCCATCATCGCGCCACCGGTGCGCTCAGGTGGGCCAGGGTGGTCGCGAGTTTGGACCTCCCGCGTGCGCACCGACTCTTCACCGTCCCCTCGGGCACGCCGAGCAGGGCGGCCGTCTCGGCCACCGAGAAGCCCTGCATATCGACCGCGACGATCGCCGCGCGCTGGTCCAGCGGCAGGCGCATCAACGCGTTCTCCACCACGATCGCGGTGTCCAGCGCCGGGATCGGATCCGGGGCGTGGCCGGCGAGCTCCGGGTCCAGCGGTGCGGTGGGGCGCGCTCGGTGGCGTCGTAACCGGTCCAGACAGGCGTTGACCACGATGCGGCGCAACCAGCTCTTCACCGTGCAGTCATGACGGAACTGTCCGGCCGCGCAGTGCGCCGAGAGCATCGCCTCCTGCAAGGCGTCACGGGCATCGTCGGGACAGCGGGTGGTGATCCTCGCCAGCCGGTACAGCTGAGGCTCGTAACGGTGGAACAGCTCCTCGAAAGCGAACCGGTCTCCGCCCAGATGCGCGGTCAGCAGTTGTTCGTCAGTGCGGTCGTCCGCCGTGATATCCCCCACAGCCGAACACTAGGTTCCGCTGCGGCACCGTTCGGGCACCTCTTTGCCGCAACCGCCTGACCTGCACGATCGCCGCCGGCAGCCTGGGGATAACTGCACTCAGGAGCGAGCGGTGACCGTCACCTCGGAGATATCGGTGCGGCTCTTGCCATCCACCGTGCCCAGCGTCGAGATCCACACCAACACATACGAGGTCGGTGCGGCCTCGGGCACGTCGATGGTGTTGGCACCCTTCTTCAGCGGGGTCGGCGGGGTCAGCTCCTTGGTATCGGCCAGCGAGGCCGGGTTCGCCGTGTCGGCCGAGCGAATCTGCACCGAGGTGCCCACGCTGGAGACGTTGACGGAGACCGAACCGATGTCGGTGGGCTTGGGCAACTGCAGCATCAGACCGACGCCGTTCTTGAAGCCCGGGAAGGGCACGGGGTCGGAATAGGTGTCGGTGGGCCATGCGGTCGCAGGGTTCCCGTCGATTGCCAGACCGGCATCGTTGGGAGCATCGGCGCCACCCTCGGGGGAGAAGACGGTGGCCCGGACCGGCTTGACCGTCCCACCGTCGGACTCGGCGGTCGTACTGGTGGGGTTGTTCAGGCCGAGCTCGTCGCGGTTGATCCCGCCGCCCACGTCGCCGAAGATGCGGCTCAGCACGGTGACCAGCAGGACGAAGACCAGTACCACCACGACGCCACCGACGGCGAGTCCGATGATGAGACTCTTGCGGCGGCGCGCGGCGGCGTCCGGGTCGGCAGCGGCGGCACCCGCACGCGCGGGCCGATCGCTCGGCGACTCGTCGAGCGGAGCGATGTATTCGGTGCGGTCGGCCACCGCGGTGGCCTGCTGCAGCAGATTCAGCAGCGTCGGGGCGCTGCGGATCCCACCGTTCTCCTGTACCGCGCGGGCGGCGGCAGCGGAGATCTGGAAGGGAATGTCCGGATTGACCGTCTGCGGTTCGACGGGCTGGCCGGCCGCGTCGAGATCGGCGGGCTCCAGACCGCTGGCGGTGCCGGTCTGCGGTAGCGGCCACCGGTTGATCAGCAGCGCGTACAGCGCCGCGCCGACGCCGCGGATATCGCTCTCGGGGTTGGCCTCGGGCAGTGTCGCCGGGAAGGCCAGCGCGACATCGCCCTCGATGCTGACCCGGATGCGGCCCGGATCGTCGACCGACAGCGCGACGCCCGAGCGGTGTGCGATATCGGCGGCGGCGGCCAGTGACTGAATGGCCCGCGCTCCGCCGATGGGGGAGGGGGACGTCTCGGCGACCTCGGTCAGCGAACCGCCGCGGATCCACTCCGAGATCACCAGGCCTCCGGACCCGGAGCGGGTGACGTCCAAGATCCGGGCCAACCCGGGACTGTCGATCGCCGACAGCCGTTGCGTCCTGGCGAGGATGTCCTGCAGTTCGGACTCGGGCAAGGTGCCGTCGGGGTCGACGAAGGTCAGCGCGACCTGCCGGTCGAGGGCGGTGTCCAGGGCGTGCCAGAACCGCAGTGTGTCGGTCCCGCCGTGGGAAACGAGCAACCGGTAGCGCCCGCCGATGATCGTCGCGCCGGGGATCAGGTGCAGTTCCTCACCGAGCGCGGCCTCGGCGAGACCCTCGCGCGGCGGTTCGAAGGCCAGCGGCTCGCGACTCGGATCGCCGCCGTAGTCGGCGGGTGGCCGTGCGGTGAAACCGCCGGTATCTGGTGCAAACGCATCAGCCTTGCCCTGCAAAGGAATCCGGGTGGTGGCGCCGGTTTCGGAATCGGCTCCGGCGTCTGGCGCAGACCCGCTGCCGGGCGTATCGCTCACCGATGGTCCTTTCCGAGTGTGGCTCGTGGCAATCTGTGCCTGCGGTGCATACCGGCGGGCTGCCGGGGGGCGGCCGGGCCGCATCGGATGCGAATTGCTCCGATCAGGATACGGGACCGCTCGCCGGTCTTGACCAGCATCGGTCCCGGTCGTGCGCGCGGGGGCCGACGCAGTGCGGCCTCGGAGTCGGGCTTGCACCGCGGCCACCGCCGCCATCGCGTCGGGCACCTTGGCCCACCACAGCACCCCGCCGATGATCGGACCCATGATCAGGCCGATCACCACCAGGCGCAGCAGCGATCCGGCACCGCCGCCGCGTTCGGTCAGGGCCTCCAGACCGAGAAGCTGATCGACGACATGGGCGGCCAGGCCGGCGAGCATCGAGGCCGCGATCGTCACCAGGATGGTGCGCACCACCTCGATGCTGATCATCCGGCCGCCGCTGCCGGCGGGGATGAGGTTGGCACGCAGCACCACATATCCCACGGTGGCGCCGGCCAGGAACCCCAGGCCGTTTGCCAGACCCAGATAGCCGGCGACCATGCCGGGGTCGGTGACCAGATGCGGTACCGCGACCGAGGTGACGATCTTCACGGCGGTGATCACCAGGATCAGCACGATCGGCGTCCACGGTTGTTGACGGGCGTAGAAGACCCGAAGTTGCAGTAGCACCAGCGAATAGGGGATCAGGGTGAAGGCCGACAGCGTGATCGCCATACCGAGGTAGCCGGCGTCGGTGTCACCGAAGTTGCCGTAGGCGAACAGCGCACTGCCGATGGCCGGCCCGCCGACGGTCATCACCGCTACCACCGGGATCAAGGTCAGCATGGTCAGGCGGGTGGCGAGGTTCAGATCGGCCAGCACGGCCGGCCCGTCCTCGGATGCGGCGTTACGCGACAACCGCGGCATCACCACGGTGAGCACCGTCACGCCGATGATGCCGAAGGGCAGCTGGAGCACCAGCCAGGTGTAGTTGTAGATCGCCGGGCCCGATGCCGATGCGGCGCTGGCGATCTGGTTCCCGACGATCAGGCCGACCTGACTGATCAGGACGTAGAGCACCATCGCCAGCGCCATCATCCCGAAGGTCTTGATCCGGTCGTCGATGCCCCAGAGCGGTTTCATGCTGATCCGCTCGGCCCGCAGCGCGACGAACACGACCGCGGCCTGGGCCACCACGCCGAGAGTGGTCCCGATACCCAACACCAGAAGCTTGGCATTACCCATTTCGACCGGGTTGATCGAGAGCTCGCCGGGGACCAGGAGATAGACGCCGATGGTGGCGATGGCGACCACGTTGTTGACCACCGGAGCCCAGGCCGGCGGACCGAAGATGTTGCGGGTGTTCAGGATTGCCATGAATACCGAGGACAGCCCGTAGAAGATGATCTGGGGCAGCAGCAGGTAGGCGAACGCCGTGGTCAACGGGCGGTTCACCAGCGGCTCGGAACCGAGCATCAGGTCGGTCAGCAGCGGGGCGGCCAGCGTGGAGGAGATGGTGGCCAGCAGCAGCACCAGGGTGGCCAGCGTGAGCAACCGGCGGATGAATGCCGTTCCGCCGTCGGGGTCTTCGCGTTCGGCGCGGGCCAGCACCGGCACGAAGATCGCGGTGAAGGTCGCCTCGAGGACCAGCGCGGCGATCAGATTCGGCAGCTGGTTGGCCACCGAGAAGGCGCTCAGCAACGGCCCGCCGAGGATGATGGCCAACAGGACCATCCTGCCGAACCCGGTGAGCCTGCTGATCAGCGTCGCCAGCGCCATTGCCCATGACCTGGAGACGACGGCCGAGTCCGACAACTCCTTGCGGGTGCGCTGTGTGGCGCTCATCGGGTTCGCTCCGGGTGTGGGGTGTCGTCGGCGGTGTGCGCCAGCGCGGTGTCCAAGGGGTCGGGCCTGCGCGGCTCCCTCGTCGGCGGCACCAGATCGGCCCGGTCGGGTTCGCCGCGGAAGCGATGCCACAGCCGCCGACCGACCAGCAACGCCAGGATCAACCCGCCGGTCAGGGTGATGAAGAACAGCACCTTGCCGTAGGCGTTGGAATGCACCGACAACCGCACCGGGTCACCGAGAGCCATACCGTCGGCGGTGGTCAGGGCGACATCGACGGCGAAGCGCTGGGTGAAATGGACCTCGATGGGCACCCGCACCGGCAGGAAACCCGGCGGGAGTTCGATCTCCCCGGGGTCGGTGACCATCATTCCCGGCGGCGCGTCGATGCGCAGCCGGACCCGGATCGGCACGGGCAGGTCGTTGCGCAGTGCCAGCGGTAACGGACTGCGCTCGGTGGCCAGCGTGTACGAGCCGCCCGGGTTCACCACGGTGACCGCGCCGAACAGGTCTGCGACGGTACGGCTGACCGTCGAAAGGCGTTGCTGGGCGGCACCATTGCGCGTCTGCGCCGGTATCGACTGGCTCACGGCGCGCAACATGTCCTCACGTAGGGGGGCGGTGTATTGATTACCGGTCAGGCCGGTGCGTTCGTCGACGGTCAACGCCGCGGTCAGCCCCCACAGCCGACCCGTGATCGCGCCGATCCCGGAGGTCACCCCGTTGTCGAAGGTGCCCGCGGCATCACCGGACCACGACGGGACAGCGCTGGAATCGAAGGGCGCCAGCGCGGGTGTCTGCTGCAGCACCACCGGCAGTGGCCGCGGCACGGCCAGCCCGGCCCTGATCGCGGTCGCCACGGCGGTCAGCACGCTCTGCGCCTCATCGGGGTTGAGGTCCCAGGTCAGCGGCGGCACGACGAGCTGTGAGCGTCCCTGCGCCTCGGGTTGCAGACCACGCCACTGCAGCGCGCCGAGCGCATCCTGCAGGCGGGCCACCCGGGAGTCATGGTCCAGCGGGATGTCCAGTCCGGTGTCCAGATACGTCGGTGTGCGGGGGGCGGCCCCGACTCCGGCCAGTGCGGCGCCGAGAGCCGGATCGAACGGTGCGACCACCACCTGCTGCGCGTAGCGCTGCGGAGAGACGTCGGCCGGGCCGCTGTCGGTCGGGGTCAGTGCGGCGGCAGAGATCGCAACGGTCGGGTTCTGCCCGGCCAGCAGCGCCACCGCGCCGTCGGTCAGCGGGCCGTCGCCGATCAGGGTCGCCCCGCGCACCGACCGCACCCCGAGGATCTGGTCGACGATATCGGCTGCCGCGCCGGTCGCGACGGTGCTCAGCCCGCGATCGCCGACGCGGTGTAGGGCATCCAGGTCGGCCTGCGCGTACACCGTCGGTGTGACGCACAGCCGCTGGGCCAACGCCTTGAGCCGGTTGAGCCACCCGACGGCCGCGTCCTGCCCGGTGCCCGGATGTGTCGGGGCGTTGAGGCCACCGGCCGGGTCGTCGCTGACGACGTAACCGGCCGTCATCGCGTTGACCGTGATCAGCAGATCGGGATCGACGGCAAGGCACACCGCAGCGCGGACCGCGCCGTCGGCGTCGACCGGCCCGCTGGTGGCGAAATCGGCCGCCGACAGCAGGGTGTCCAGTCGGCCACCCGGTGTCAGCGAGGTCGCCAGATCGTCGTCGAGCAGGCGTACGGGTGTCGTCCCGCCGGGGATGCCCGCCGCCAGTCGCGGGCGGTCGGCGAGCGGCCACAGCACGGTGGTGGCCACCGGCCGCGAGGTATCCGGTGGGACCACCGCCGACAATCCCTGGTTTCCGGCGTCGTCGCCGCTGACCGGGTCGGGTGGTACGCCGAGCACCGGGAGCAGCAGACGCGCATCGTCGAGTCGGGCGGGGGCGCCGTAATCGGGGGTGCCGTTGACGTTGACCAGCAGGGGATAGACGCCGGGCTGGTCGATCTGCAAGGTCGGCTCCCCGGCGCCGCGGACCGGATAGGACAGCGTGAACGGAACCTGCTGTCCGCGTTGCAGTTCGCCGGAGACGGTGATGAACGGGCCGACCGGGGTGTACTGATCGAGATTGCCGGTCAGGTTCGTCCGGAGTCCGGCCGATCCGGTGACGGCGGGGGCGTGCTCGAGGCGGACGACGACATCACGGACCGGCCGATCGCCGGTGTTTCGGACCGTCCCCGCGACGGTGACGACCGAACCGCTGGTCGTGGTGACGGTGTCGGGGCTGACCCGGTCGATGTGCAACTGCAGGAATGTCGTCTCGCCGGGTTGGGCGGACGCCGGAACGGGACCGGCGAACAGCAGGACGAGCAGTACGGCGATGAGGACGCGAAGGAGCACCCTCGCCGATCTCATTGGCCGGGTCCGCAGCCGTTCGCCCGTCGCGGCGGCGACTCCTCCGGGCGACGGTTGCGGGTGTGCGAATGGGTCTGGGGGCGTCGCCGCGGAGAGCTGGGCGGCAGCGGTGGCAGGGCGTCCTCACCGTCAGTGTGCAGCTTGTCGATGAGCTCACCGGCGACCACCGCGAGGCGTCGTTCGTCGGCGTAGGCCAGCCTGGCGGGCAGGTCACGCAGCGGCACCCAGGCCACCTCGGTGACCTCCATGTCTTCGTCGGAGAGGTTGCCGCCGAGGAAACGCATCAGGTAATGGTGCACGGTCTTGTGGACGCGCCGGCCCTCGGTCACGAACCAGTAGTCGATGCTGCCCAGTGCGGCCAGCACGCTGCCCTGGATCCCGGTTTCCTCGGCGACCTCACGGATCGCGGTCTGCTCGGCGGTCTCACCGACCTCGATATGCCCCTTGGGCAGTGACCACAGCATCCGACCACGCCGGTCGATCCGTCCGATCAGCGCAGCGACCTGGGTCTCCTTCGGCCCGTCGATACCGTCGATGACCAGTCCGCCCGCCGAGGTCTCGTGCACGGTGCGCAGTCGGTCGGGGGCTCTGCGGTCGGGCCGCGGCCGGCGATTCTGGCCGGGTTTTGCCTGTTTGGGCTCGCCATTGGCGGCCGGTGCGGCGGCCCCGTTGCTCGAGGTCGAGCCCGGTTGCGCATCGGCCGCGGGCGGACCGGCAGCCCGGCGACCGCGGCGACGCCCTCGGCGCCGTCGCGGTTTGGCCTGCTCGCCGTCCGACACCCAAGCGATGATAGTTGCCGTCGGTTCACCTGATCGCCACACGCGCCCGTCGTGGCCGGGCTGTCGCCGGGTCGTTACCACCCCGGGGGCGTCACTAGACTCCCCGAACGTGCCGCACCACCAGACCCCAGACGCCGCCGATGCCGAACTGTTGGCGGGGGCCTGGGTGGCGCTGAGCCAGTACGGGTCGGTGCTCACCGAGTTGGGCGCGCTGTTCGCCGAGGCCGGCCACCAGCTGTATCTGGTCGGAGGCAGTGTGCGCGATGCGCTGCTGGGCCGGTTGGGCAACGATCTGGATTTCACCACCGACGCCCGGCCGAAGCAGATGCAGAAGCTGCTGCGCGGGTGGGCCGACGCGCTCTGGGAAACCGGGATCGAATTCGGGACCCTCGGTGTCGGCAAGTCCGGATACCGGATGGAGATCACCACCTTCCGGGCCGACAGCTATGACCAGGTCTCGCGCAACCCCGAGGTGCGTTTCGGCGATCGGCTCGAAGACGATCTGGTTCGTCGCGATTTCACGGTCAACGCGATGGCGGTGCGCATCCACCCCGATGCCCCGGGCGGGCTCGCCGAGTTCTGCGATCCGCTCGGCGGGATCGCGGCACTGCGTGAGCGGATCCTCGACACCCCCGCCGAGCCGCAGGTGTCCTTCGGTGATGATCCGCTGCGGATGCTGCGTGCCGCGCGCTTCGTCTCCCAATTGCGGTTCGCCGTGGCGCCGCGGGTGCTCGAGGCGCTCATCGAGATGGCGCCGCAACTGGGCCGAATCACCGCCGAACGGGTTGCCGCCGAACTGGACAAACTGATCACCGGTGCCGACCCGGTGGCCGGTATCGATCTGATGGTCCAGACCGGGTTGGGCGATGTGGTGCTGCCCGAGGTCGGCGAGATGCGGATGGCCATCGATGAGCACCACCAGCACAAGGATGTCTACTGGCATTCGCTGACGGTGCTCCAGCAGGCCATCGACTTGGAATCCGACGGCCCGGACCTGGTGTTGCGGTGGGCTGCGCTGTTGCACGACATCGGCAAGCCGGCGACCCGCCGGCACGAGTCCGATGGCGGGGTGAGCTTTCATCACCACGAGGTGGTCGGGGCCAAGATGACCCGCAAGCGGATGCGGGCGCTGAAGTACTCCAAGCAGATGGTCGACGACGTCTCGCAGCTGGTCTATCTGCATCTGCGGTTCCACGGCTACGGCGACGGCAAGTGGACCGATTCCGCGGTGCGTCGCTATGTGACCGACGCCGGGCCGCTGCTGGACCGGCTGCACAAGTTGGTCCGCGCGGACTGCACCACTCGTAACAAGCGGCGTGCGGCGCGGTTGCGCGCCAACTACGACGATCTCGAGGCCCGGATCGCCGAGATCGCGGCCAAGGAGGATCTGGGGCGGGTGCGACCCGATCTCGACGGCAACGAGATCATGGCCATCCTGGACATCCCGGCCGGACCGCTGGTCGGCAAGGCGTGGAAGTACCTGAAGGACCTGCGTCTGGAACGTGGTCCGCTGGAGCATGACGAGGCGATCGCCGAGCTCAGAAAATGGTGGAACGCCCAGCAGTCCTGATGCGTCTGAGGAGGTATGGACTACTGCCTCTCCGACGGCGCCGGTGGCGCGGACATCTGGTCGGCCGATCCCACGGTCGACATCGACGGTGACGGGGTGCTCGACGCCTTCGGTCTGGACCTCGACGGGGACGGCCACGTCGATGACGCGTTGGCCGATCTGGACGGTCCACCGGGTGACGGGCTGGCCGATCATGCCGTGCACAATCGCGATGGCCCGGCGCCGGCCTACTTCACCGACGACGGCTCGGGTACCTGGGCGGTCGCGGTGGACCGGGCGGGTCAGTTGCGCTGGTTGGGTTTGGACGGTGCGGAGGCCTTCGGCGGGCCCGTGGTCGATTTCGACGGGGACGGTTCGCCGGGGGAGCGGTTGGTCGATGTCGACGCCGACGGGCTGGCCGACCGGGTGCTCGGTCCCGGGTTCGCCTATGCCGACCGCGATGGCGACGGTCGCTGGGATCTGCGTCTCACCGATGCCGACGGGGACGGGACGGCCGATGCGGTCAGCGACCTGTCATGAGCCGCAGTAGTTCGGCGGCCTCGGACTCATAGGCGTGTTCGGCCCATTCAGCGGGTGTGGCGTCGAATCGGGTGTCGCGCAGCGTGGGATCCGCGCCGGCGTCCAGGAGGCGGCGGATCAGCGACAGGTCAGCGGACCAGGCGGCATGGTGCAGGGGGGTCGCCCCGTCGGCGTCACGCTGATTCGGGTCCTCGGGCAGGCGTCGGGTGGCCGGTTGCGCCCCGCCGGTGTCGATACCGTGCCGGGCCAACAGCGCCAGCCGGTCGGCGAACCCGTTGTCGGCGGCCCATGAGATCTGGCGCTGCCACATCTGTTCGCGCGTCTCCATCGCCTCACCGAGGCGGTGCTCCCACGGACTCGGTCCGGCGTCGGCGAGCCCGTGCTCGAACAGCAGGTGCAGGTGTGCGTTGTCGGGTCGGAACATCCGGTTGTAGAGCGCTTGTTGGTCCACCGGGTGCGCGCCGCGGCGCAGCAGCAGGGCGGCCAGTTCGTCGGCGGCGGGGTGCCGGGGCTGGCGTCGTGGCCCCTGTTCGCCCTCGCCGAACACCCCGGTCAGCACCGTGAAGGGCGTCGACATCCCACGCCACAGATACCCGGCATCGGGATCGGCACCGGCATCGAGTAGCAGTTCGGCGGCGGCGATGCTGTCCCCGCCGGGAACCCGCGCATAGGCCAGGTACATCAGCGGTGGCCACCCGAAGGGCCCGCCCGCGGCCGACGCCAGACCGGGGTCGGCGCGCAGCTGGGCGGACAACGCGCGGACGTCACTCGCGGCGGCAGCCGCCCAGGGGTGGTCGTCGACCAGCTCCGGTCGGTCGCGGAGCAGCTCGGTGGCCGCCTCGCGGCGCGGCGGGGCATCGGCTCCGTCATAGCGCAGGCAGGCCAGCGCACAGAACCGGTCGCCGAGATCGGCGGCGGATTCGTCGAAGCGGGACGGGTCGATGCCCAGCTCGGTGACCGCCTCGAGGTAGCGCACCAGCGCGGGCCACCCGCTGAACCCGTACCGCCGGGCGGTGGTCAGCTGGGCGTCGTGCAGTGCGACAGGGCCGTCGACGACTACGCGGTCGGGTCGGGGGTGGTGAGCGAGGATCAGCGCGCGGGCGCTGGAATCTCCCGCCGTCGCCCGTCGCTGGAGGTCACGTGCGGCGACGCGCAGACGAGACAGCGAAGGATTGTCGGGCAGCGAACTGGCCATGACGGCCTCCTCTCAGATGCCCGCCGTCCGCGAAGCCGGGCTGAGAAGAGGTCGTTGAACGACGACTACGGCAGGAGGGCTGAGCCCCTTCGAGCGGACGTCGGGCGGTCCTGCGCGCCCGAAACCATGCTACTCGGGCCCGCTACCCGCGGCCCTTGCCCGGTGGCCCCGCGAAGGCCTGGGCGATGGTCAGCCACTTCTGGGCGTCGGGGCCGGTCGCCACGATATCGAGCTCGCCCGGCGCGCGGCGTTGGGTGACCAGCATGCAGAAGTCCTCGGCGGTGCCGGTCACGGTCTGGGCGGCGTCCTCGGGCCCCCAGGCCCACAGCTGCCCGTCCGGACCGCGTAGTTCCACGTGAAACATTTCCGCCGGCGGGGTGAGGCCGTGCACCGAGAACGCGAAATCCCTTGTGCGATAACCAATATGAGCAATCGAGCGGAGACGGTCGGTGCCGGGCCTGCGGATCCCCAACGCGTCGGCGACATCGAGACCGTGGGCCCAGGTCTCCATCAGGCGCGCGGTGGCCATCGACGTCGGGCTCATCGGCGGGCCGAACCAGGGCAACTTCCGGCCGTCGGGGACGCTCAGCAACGCGTCGTGTAACCGCGTGCGGTCGGCCCGCCAATTGGCCAGCAACTCGGCCGGGGGAGTGGCCGCCAATTGCTCGGCGCCGGCATCGACGAACCCCAACGGGTTCTTCGCGGCCTCGGCGAGCACGGCGCCGAACGCGGCCTCGTCGGTCGCCGACGCCCAAGCCACCCGGTCGGTCCACCACAGGTGGGCGATCTGGTGGGCGATGGTCCACCCCGGTGCAGGGGTGGCGGTCCGCCAATCCTGCTCGGACAACTCGGCAACCATGCTGTCGAGCTCAGCGCTCTCGGCGCGCAGATCGGCCACCACCGGCCCGGCATCAGCCATGGCTGAACTCTAGACCGGTCGGCTCCGCCTACCGAGCCGGGCGTGTGCGGCCAGACCCACCAGGTAGAGCGTGGAACCGAGAAGAACCAGGGGCACCGACCGGCCGTCGGTCGGGATGAGCGCCGCAGCCAGCGCGATCGCGGCGACGAACGTCACCCAGAACAACGCGTCCTGCACCGTGAACACGTGCCCGCGCAACGCGTCGTCGACATCGATCTGCATCGCGCTGTCCGCGCACAGCTTCACCACCTGCCCGGCCGCGCCGAGGACGAACCCGCAGGCGATCATCACCGGCATGTACAGCCATGCGGCCAGCAGCTGGATCACCGCCGCCAACGCCAGCGCCCCGTTGGCCGTGCGGTAACGACCCCACCGCCCGACGGCGGCCGGCGTCAGCACGGTGGACAGAAACGACCCGGTGCCCGTCGCGGCGACGAACAGCACCGCGGTGCCAAGCCCGAGCCCGGCGACCTCCTGATCGCCGCTGTGGCGCACCATCACCAACACCAGCAGGGTGTTGATCCCGAACACCATCCGGTGCGCGGCCAACCCGCTGAGGGTCGCCGCGACGGTGGGCACGGCGGCGACCGTCCTGGCGCCGTGCACCCAACCGGTGGACACCGCATAGGCCACCGACCCGTGTACGGCGCGGGCGCTGTCATCGGGACCGAGGGCGCGGGGGGCGAACCGGACCGACAGCACGAGGGCGAGTGTCACCGGGAGCGCGGCCAGGAAGATGACCACCGCGGCGCCGCCGTCATCGGCTCCGAGCAGCCAGCGCGGTAGCAGCATGAAGTTGGCGCCGAGGAAGGTCGCCAGCGCGCCCGTCGCGGTGGCCACCGAGTTCATCGTCAACACGTGGTTGCGGGGCACCACGTGCGGTAACGCCGCCGAGAGCCCGGATGACACGAACCGGGTGAACCCGTTGACGATCAGGGCGCCCGCCAGCAGCGTCAGATCCCCCGAGCTGACCGCCAGGGCCGCGCCGACGGCGAGCATGAGCACCAGCCGCCCGGCGTTGGCGCCGATGAGCACGGTTCTGCGGTCCCAGCGGTCCAACAACGCCCCGGCGAACGGCCCGAGTGCGGAGTAGGGCAGGAACAGCACGGCGAACGCCCCTGCGATGGCCCACGGATGCGCCGCACGCTCCGGGTTGAACAGCAGGGCGCCGGCCAGTCCGGCCTGGAACAACCCGTCCCCGAACTGGCTGACCGCCCGCAACTCGAGCAGCCGCCGGAACTCGGGCAGCCCGCGCACGGTGTGCCACGTGCCGCCGGGAATGCCGGTGTCAGTCATCAGATCGGGTCCTGTCCGGGCCGGCGAGTTGTAACCCCGATCCACACTACAAATATCTCGGCGAGCCGGTGAGCACGGCGTCGTGCTGGTGACATGATTGACCGATGGTGCATCCCGACGAACCGGAGGATTACCCGACGCCGACGGCACCGCGGGTGCGGGCGGGGACGCTGCTGCTGGCCGAAACCGACCTGCTGGAACCGACATTCCGGCGCACCGTCATCTACATCGTTGAACACAACGAGGGCGGCACGCTGGGCGTCGTGCTCAATCGGCCCAGCGAGACCGCGGTCTACAACGTCCTGCCGCAGTGGGCCGGGCTGGCGATCAAGCCCAAGACGATGTTCGTCGGTGGTCCGGTGAAGCGGGATTCGGCGTTGTGCCTGGCCACCGTCCGGGTCGGCGTGGACATCACCGGCGTGCCCGGATTGCGCCACGTCCAGGGGCGGGTCTGCATGGTCGATCTGGACTCCGATCCGGAGGACATCGCGGCGGTGGTCGAGGGCGTGCGGATTTTCGCCGGATACTCGGGCTGGACGGTGGGACAGCTCGAAGGTGAGATCGAGCGCGACGACTGGATCGTGCTCTCGGCATTGCCCTCGGATGTGCTGGCCGAACCGCGCGTCGACCTCTGGTCCCGGGTGCTGCGCCGTCAACCGCTACCGCTGGCGATGCTCGCGACCCACCCGATCGATCTGAGCCGTAACTGACCTGACGGCATTCAGCACGAGAGCGTGCACGAGGCGCACGCGCCGGCGCAACCCCCGCCGGCCTCGCGGGCAGCGGCCTGGGCGGCCTCCTTGCGGGCCACCACCTTGGCACCCTGCCAGCAGCCAGCGGCGACCGTTCCGATCGCTCCGATGACGCACACCGGCAGCAATAGGGTTGCCATCGTCGGCGCCGCCAGGGCCACCACGCCCCCGGCCGCCAGCATGGCGGCGGCCGCGAACTGCGTTGGTGCCACAGCACGCAACACCTGACGCACCGGATCGTCGGCGAACGGTTGCTTCAGGGACCACACAGCCGCGGCGGCGGTGGCGACGGCCACAACCAGGCACAGGACGGCGGCAACAAGCATGGGTTCAGGATACGAGGCGGACGGGCTCCGGTGTTAGTTGGGGACGACCGGCCCGGTGCCGAGGCTGACCGGGATGGCGGCGGGTGCCACCGCGGCGGGCGCCGGAGCAACCGGTGCGGCAGCGGCCGGTGCCGCGGCGGCAGCCGGAGCCGGCGCGGCGGGTGCCGGTGCCGAGACCCGGAACCCGTTGATGATCGCGTCGGTGGCGTCGGCGGCGGCGACCGACTGCGATTCGGAGGTGGTGACCGACAGTGACACCAGGTAGCGGTCGGCACCGGAGGTCGCGATGATGTGGCGCCGCGAGGTGTTCAGGGTCATGTTGTTCTCGCGGTAGGTGCCCTCGATGATCGACGTCGGCACACCGGCGACCTCGGCGATCGACCCGCCGGTCGCCCGCCACGCGGTCAGCTGCTGGCTGTCGACGAATCCGTGCCGGATCGCCTCGCGTTGGTCGAAATTCCCGACCAGCTTGTAGACGACCACCTGGGCGTTGTTGCTGTACAGCCCGTCGCCGCCGACTCGGTCGGCGATGACGGCGAAGGCGTCGGTGACGTTGGGATCGGGCACCTGGGTCCATCCGGTGGGCCGGGGCAGCACGATGTTCAGGGCGGTGAACCCGGCGGGGGTCTGAGGCTCCAGTGTTACGTTCTGGCTGGTCAGATAGTCACGGATGGTGCCCGAGGGATTCGGCGACAGGGGCACCGACACCGGTCGCGGGGTGGCTGCGGTGCTGGTCGCCGAGCCCAGCAGGGGAGCGGCACCCGGCGCCCCCGGGGCGGCAGGCACAGCCGGGACGGCGGCCGGGGCGACCGGGCTGCCCGCTGCGATCGGCTGGGCGGGTGCGGCAGCGGCCGGGATCAGCGGTGCGGCCGCCTGCGGCGCGACCGTGACGGTCTGGGTCACGGTGACCGGGGCGGGCGGCACGGGATGAGGGGGCAGCGGTTCGGCGCTTGCGGGGGCGGCCAGGCCGACCACACCGGCCAGGCCGGCGGCCGTCCCGGCGATGACAATCCGCCAGCGGCGCGCGTGCTCGTTCATCCTGACGTCGGTCCTTCCGGGTCGTGCGGTGTGTGGCGGGAATTCGATTCCGGCGGGTCAGGGGCCGACTGTAACCATGCCGGCGGGGCATCCGACAGCGTCGGGACCGAGCTGCAACCGGGTTCTGACCACCCTGCAACGCAACCTTTATCAACCCGTGGCCGAAAGGCGCGCGAGCGGCGCTTATACCCTGTTCGACGTGACAGATCCCTCGGTCGACCCCGCCGACGCACCGCAGCACCGCTACTCCGCCGCGCTGGCCGGTGATATCGAGCTGGCCTGGCAACAGCGCTGGCAGCGCCTGGGCACCTTCCATGTGCCCAACCCGGTGGGGTCGCTGGCACCCACCGATGGGTCGGCCGTCCCGGCGGACAAGATGTTCGTCCAGGACATGTTCCCCTACCCGTCCGGCGACGGCCTGCACGTCGGGCACCCACTGGGCTATATCGCCACCGACGTCTACGCCAGGTACTTCCGGATGACCGGTCGGAATGTCCTGCATGCCTTGGGCTTCGACGCCTTCGGGCTGCCCGCCGAGCAGTATGCCGTACAGACCGGCACGCACCCGCGCACCCGCACCGAGGCCAATATCGTCAACTTCCGCAGGCAGTTGGGGCGCCTGGGCCTCGGCCACGACTCGCGGCGCAGCTTCTCCACCACCGACGTCGACTTCTACAAGTGGACGCAGTGGATCTTCCTGCAGATCTACAACGCCTGGTTCGACCCGGAGCTCAAGCGTGCCCGCCGCATCGAGGAACTGATCGAGGAGTTCGCCGACGGCACCCGGGCGCTGCCCGACGGCCGGGCCTGGGCGGACCTGACCAAGGCCGAGCGCGCCGATGTCGTCGACGGGTACCGGCTGGTGTACCGCGCCGACTCGGTGGTCAACTGGTGTCCGGGTCTTGGCACCGTGCTGGCCAACGAGGAGGTCACCTCCGACGGCCGCAGCGACCGCGGCAACTTCCCGGTGTTCCGGAAGCGGTTGCGGCAGTGGATGATGCGCATCACCGCCTACTCCGACCGGCTGCTCGACGATCTGGACGTGCTGGACTGGCCCGAGAAGGTCAAGGCTATGCAGCGCAACTGGATCGGCCGCTCCGTGGGCGCGCAGGTCCACTTCGGCACGGCCGCCGGTGACATCGAGGTGTTCACCACCCGGCCCGACACCCTCTACGGCGCCACCTACATGGTGCTGGCCCCCGAGCACGAGCTGGTCGACGCGCTGACCGCGGCCGCCTGGCCCGACGGCACCGACGATCGGTGGACCTACGGCGGCGCGACCCCGGCCGAGGCCATCGCGGCCTACCGCTCCGATATCGCGGCCAAGTCCGACCTGGAGCGCCAGGAGAACAAGACCAAGACCGGGGTGTTCACCGGTGCGTATGCCACCAATCCGGTGAACGGCGCGCAGGTTCCGGTATTCATCGCCGACTATGTGCTGGCCGGTTACGGCACCGGCGCCATCATGGCCGTGCCCGCAGGCGATCAGCGCGACTGGGAGTTCGCGACCGCGTTCGGGCTGCCCATCATCGAGGTTGTGGCCGGCGGAGATGTCACCCAGGCGGCCTACAGCGGCGACGGTGTGATGGTGAACTCCGGTGAGCTGGACGGGTTGACGGTCGCTGCGGCCAAGGAGGCGATGATCGCCCGGCTGGAAGCCGAGGGCACCGGCCGCGCCCGGGTCGAGTTCAAGTTGCGGGACTGGCTGTTCGCGCGGCAGCGGTACTGGGGTGAGCCGTTCCCCATCGTCTACGACGCCGATGGCCGGGCTCACCCACTCCCGGAATCTGCACTGCCGGTTGAGCTTCCGGATATCCAGGACTATGCGCCGGTGATGTTCGACCCCGATGATGCCGACAGTGAGCCCTCGCCGCCGCTGGGCAAGGCCACCGAATGGGTGCACGTCGACCTCGACCTCGGGGACGGGTTGCAGCCCTACACCCGAGACACCAACGTCATGCCGCAGTGGGCGGGCAGCTCGTGGTACGAGCTGCGTTACGCCGACCCGCACAACTCGGAAGCGTTCTGCGCCAAGGAGAACGAGGCCTACTGGATGGGCCCGCGGCCGGAGCTCCACGGCCCGCAGGATCCCGGCGGTGTCGACCTGTACGTCGGCGGTGTCGAGCACGCGGTGCTGCATCTGCTGTACTCCCGGTTCTGGCACAAGGTGCTGTTCGATCTCGGCCACGTCAGTTCGTCCGAGCCGTACCGCCGCCTGGTCAACCAGGGCTATATCCAGGCGTTCGCCTACACCGATGCCCGCGGTTCCTACGTACCGGCCGCCGAGGTCGTCGAACGCGACGGCAAGTTCTACTACCCGGCCCCCGAGGGGGAGATCGAGGTCAACCAGGAGTTCGGCAAGATCGGCAAATCGCTGAAGAACTCGGTGTCCCCGGACGAGATCTGCGATGAGTACGGTGCCGACACCCTGCGCGTCTACGAGATGTCGATGGGACCGCTGGAGGCTTCGCGTCCGTGGGCGACCAAGGACGTCGTCGGGGCGCATCGGTTCCTGCAGCGGGTGTGGCGGGCCGTCATCGACGAGTCGACCGGCGCGGTGCGGGTCACCGACGAGCAGGTCGGTGACGAGACGCTGCGCGCGCTGAACAAGGCCATCGCGGGTGTCGCCGAAGACTATGCGGTGCTGCGTAACAACACGGCGGCGGCCAAGCTGATCGAGTACACCAACCACATCACCAAGGCCGCGGTGACGGCGCGGGCGGCCATCGAGCCGCTGGTCCTGATGGTCGCGCCGTTGGCCCCGCACCTGGCCGAGGAACTGTGGCGGCGGCTGGGTCACGACGGATCGCTGGCGCACGGGCCCTTCCCCATCGCCGACGAGCGCTATCTGGTCGATGACACCGTCGAGTTGCCGGTTCAGGTCAACGGCAAGGTGCGCGGCAAGATCACCGTCGCCGCCGATGCGGACAGGGCGGCCCTGGAGGCGGCCGCGCGGGCCGACGAGAAGGTGCTGGCCTTCCTCGACGGCGCCACACCCAAGAAGGTCATCGTGGTTCCCGGCAAGCTGGTCAACCTGGTCGTCTGAGCGATCCTCGACCGACGGTGGGGTTCCGTCCCCACCGTTGGTCTAGTTTCGGGCTGCGGTCGGCACATATGGCGCTTTGTGCATACCGGCGTACGGATACTGGATCACAGGGCCGCAGCGTGGCGGCGGAGATCCCGTCTGTGAGAACGCTTTACCGTATATGGCGGCCCGGTTTGGAGCGCGCAATGTCGGACAACCGGATCGTCGTCTACAAGGGGCCCGGCCAGGTCGCCGTGGAGACCCTGCCCTATCCCAAACTCGAGGTACCCGCCGAGGTCGCGAGCGCGATGGGAATGAGCCGCAAGGCCGACCACGCGGTCATCCTGAAGTGTGTATCGACCAACATCTGCGGCTCCGATCAGCACATGGTCCGCGGCCGCACCACTGCGCCCGTCGGCCAGACCCTCGGCCATGAGATCACCGGCGAGGTCGTCGAAAAGGGTTCCGACGTACAGTTTCTCGAAGTCGGGGATATCTGCTCGGTGCCGTTCAACATCGCGTGCGGACGCTGCCGGAACTGTCGCGAGGGACAGACCGGCATCTGTCTGAACGTCAACCCGGCCAGGGCAGGGTCGGCCTACGGCTATGTCGACATGGGCGGTTGGCTCGGTGGGCAGGCGGATTACGTGATGGTGCCCTTCGCGGACTTCAACCTGCTGAAGTTCCCGGATCGGGATGTCGCGCTCGCCAAGATCCGGGATCTGACCATGCTCTCGGACATCTTCCCGACCGGCTATCACGGGGCGAAGACCGCCGGTGTGACCACCGGGTCGACGGTGTATGTCGCCGGCGCAGGACCGGTCGGGTTGGCCGCCGCGTATTCAGCGCATCTGCTGGGCGCGGCGGTGGTGATCGTCGGTGACCTCAACGCCGATCGATTGGCCCAGGCCCGGTCGTTCGGGTGCGAGACGGTCGACATCAGTGCCGACGCAACCCTGGAGGAGCAGATCGCCGAGATTCTGCACACCGACGAGGTCGACTGCGCGGTGGACGCGGTGGGCTTCGAGGCCAGCGGACACGGCCACGACGCCGGTGAGCAACCCGCCGCCGTGCTGAACTCGATCATGAACGTGACACGGGCCGGCGGGTCGCTGGGCATCCCCGGTCTGTACGTCACCGGCGACCCCGGCGGCACCGATGACGACGCCAAACATGGCACGCTGAAGGTCCGGCTCGGCCTGGGCTGGGCCAAGAGCCACAGTTTCTACACCGGCCAGTGCCCGGTCCTGAAGTACAACCGCGGCCTGATGATGAGCATCCTGCACGACAAGGCACATATCGCCGACGCGGTGAACGCGACGGTGATCGGCCTGGAGGATGCGCCCGACGGGTATGCCGCCTTCGATTCGGGGGTCGCCCAGAAGTTCGTGCTCGACCCGCACGGGATGGTGCCGGCCTAGCGGCTTGCGATTTCGGCGCGCTCGCGTTCGCCCACCGAGCGTGAGCGCGCCGAAATCACGGGTTCGGGCGAACCGTGAGCTCGTGGATGTGGCCGTCCCGCGGGGCGTTGACCGCCTGGGCGACCAGCAGACCGACCGTGGCGGGCTTCAGGAAGGCTGCCGGATCGTAGGTCTTGCCCTCGTAGGCGACCAGGTCGCGCTGCATCTCCGAATCGGTGCGTCCGGGGAACACCGAGGTGACCCGCAGCGTCGGTTCGTCGGTCCGCAACGAGTCGGCGAACGCCCGCAGCGCGAACTTGCTCGCCGAGTACGACGCCATGTTGGCCGAGACCTTCTGTCCGGCACCGGAGTTGATGAACACCACATGCCCGCCGGCGGCGCGCAACGCCGGCAGCAGGGCCAGGGTCAGCGCGACCGCGCCGGTGACGTTGACCTCGAAGCTCGCCCGCCATTGCTCGGCGGTGGATTCGCCGACCGGACCTGGGTAGAGCACGCCGGCGTTGTGCACCAGCACGTCGAGTTCGGCGAGCACCTCGGCGGCGGATTCGATGGATTCGGGATCGGTGAGGTCCAGAGGCCAGGTGGGGGCGCCGAGTCGCCCGGCGACAGCGTCGAGCCGGGCGGACGGCCGACCCGCGAGCAGCAGGGTGTGCGTCGGGGCGAGGGCGTCGGCGATGGCCGATCCGATGCCACCGCCGGCGCCGGTGATCAGAGCTGTGGGCACAGGAGAAAACAGTACCGACACTGCACGCCGGGCCGCGGCGTCGCATTATTGATGCGATGCCACCGGACCCAAGCTTCGCCCCCACCCAGCTCGCGGCGCGAGCGGCCTATCTGCTGCGCGGAAACGACCTGGGTGTGATGACCACCGCCGCCCCCTTGCTCTACCCGCATATGTGGAGCTGGGACGCGGCCTTCGTGGCCATCGGACTGGCCCCGTTGAGCGTCGAGCGCGCCGTCGTCGAACTCGACACCCTGCTCTCGGCCCAATGGGGTAACGGGATGATCCCGCACATCGTCTTCGCCAACGGGGTCGACGGTTACTTCCCCGGTCCGGCGCGCTGGGCGACCTCGGCGCTGGCCGTGCACGCCCCGCGCACCCGGCACACCTCCGGGATCACCCAGCCGCCGGTGCACGCCATCGCGGTGCAACGCATCCTGGACCGCGCGAAGGCGCGTGGCCGGTCCACCCGGGCGGTGGCCGAGTCCTTCCTGGACCGGCGATGGAGTGATCTGGTCCGGTGGCACCGGTGGCTGGCGGAGGCGCGCGACCCGGATCAGCACGGCCGGATCACCCTGTATCACGGCTGGGAGTCCGGAATGGACAACTCGCCGCGCTGGGACAGCTCGTATGCCAACGTGATCCCCGGGAACGTGCCGGAGTATCAGCGCGAGGACAACAAGATCAACACCGACGCCACCCAGCGGCCGTCCGACAGTGAATACGACCGCTACCTGTGGCTGCTGGAGGAGATGAAGGCCGTCCGCTACGACGACGACCTGTTGGCCAAGACGATGAGCTTTGCCGTACAGGACGTGTTCGTCTCGGCGATCTTCTCGGTGGCCTGCCGGGTGCTGGCCGAGATCGGCGAGGACCATCGGCGTTCGCCGGCCGATATCCGCGACCTCTACTCCTGGGCCGACCGGTTCCGCGCCGGCGTCGTCGAGACCACCGACCAAAGGACCGGTGCGGCAAGAGATTTCGACGTCCGCGCCGGTTCGTGGGTGGCCACCGAGACCATCGCGCAGTTCGCCCCGCTGCTCTGCGGCGGGCTTCCGCACGACAAGGAGCGCGCACTCCTTCGCCTGCTGGACGGTCCGCGGTTCAGCAGTCACCCGGATCTGCGGTACTCGCTGATCCCGTCCACCTCACCGGTTTCCCGCGACTTTCGGGCCCGCGAATACTGGCGCGGCCCGGTTTGGCCGGTGACGACGTGGTTGTTCTCCTGGTGTTTCGCCCGCCGCGGCTGGGCCGAGCGCGCGCTGACACTTCGTCAGGAAGGCCTGCGCCAGGCCAGCGACGGTACCTTCGCCGAGTATTACGAGCCGTTCACCGGTGAGCCGCTGGGCAGCATGCAGCAGTCCTGGACCGCCGCGGCGGTGCTGGACTGGCTGGGCTGAGTCAGGACGGGGACTGGTCGGCGAGGCGGTCGAGTGAGCCCAACGCCGCCGTCAGCGTGGCCCTGTCCTCGGCGCTGAGCCCCACGAGCAGGCCGCCGAGAAATGCGCGCCGCGCCTCGAGCGCCTCGCGGTGCTGCACCAGCCCGCGCGGGGTCACCTCGACGAGCACCGCCCGCAAATCCGACGGGTCACGCGAACGCTTGACCAGACCCAGCTTCTCCAGCCGCCGGATCGCCACGGTGGTGGTGGGCGTGCGAACCCGTTCGTGGGCGGCCAATTCCGTCATCCGGATCGGGCCACAATCCAGCAGTGTCAACAGGATCGAGAGCTGGGCGAGGGTCAGGTCGGCACCCGGGGAGTTCGCTGCGCCGCGATTGTCGCCACGGCGCAGCACCGAGAACAGCTTGGAGAGCACCCGTTGGAGCTCTCCGGCCAGTTCCTCGGTCTGCGAATCGGTCTCGACCATAATTTCGCCAGTCTAACCTGTCCGCCCCGACCGGGCGGTAATGCGCGACATTCGGTTGGGGGTCACAACACCTGGTCCAGGAACCGGCGTAACCGCTCGGTTTCGGCGCCGGTGAAGATCTGCTCGGGTGGACCGGACTCGACGACCTTGCCCTCGTCCATGAACACCACGGCATCGGCTGCCGAACGCGCAAAACCCATCTCGTGGGTCACCACGACCATGGTCATGCCGGTGGACCCCAGATCGGCGATCAGCTCCAGGATGCCCTTCACCAGTTCGGGATCCAGCGCCGAGGTCGCTTCGTCGAAGAACATCACCTGGGGTGACATCGCCAGCGCGCGGGCAATGGCGACCCGCTGCTGCTGGCCACCGGACAACGTGGACGGACGAACATCGGCCTTGTGCCGCAACCCGACCCGATCCAATTGGGTCAGTGCGAGCTCGCGTGCCTGCTCGGTGGAGAGTCCTTTGAGCCGACGCGGGGCCATCGCGACGTTCTCGACCACGGTGCGGTGCGGGAACAGGTTGAACTGTTGGAAGACCATGCCGATGCGCTGGCGGAGTTTGTCGGGATTGTCGCCGAGCACCGATGTGCCGTCGAGCAGGATGTCACCACGGTCCGGCTCGTAGAGCCGGTTCAGGGTGCGCAGCAACGTCGACTTCCCGGATCCGGAGGGACCGATGACCGCGGTGGTGGTCCCGGCCGGCACCGTGAGATCGATACCGCGCAGCACCTGGTTCGGACCGAAGGACAGGTGAATATCGTTGGCGGCCAGCGATACTGCCTCCGGCTGGGGGCTTGCCATCAGATCATCTCCTGCTGGACGGGGGCGGGCTGCTTACCGGTGCGCAACCGGGCGTCGATCACGTTGACCAGATGTGTCAACGGTATGGTCAGCGCAAGATAGAACAGCCCGGCCGCCACCAGGGGCGAGAGATTTCCGGTCTGCGCGTTGAGGTCTCGGCCCACCTGGAAGAGTTCACGCTGATTGGCGACCAGCCCCAGGAAGTACACCAGCGACGAGGCCTTCAGCAGCGAGATGAACTGATTGACCAGCGCAGGCAGGACCCGTCGGATGCCCTGCGGAATGATGACCAGTTTCATCGACTCCGAGTAGCTGAAGCCCAGCGCCCGCGAGGCCTCCATCTGCCCGGTCTCGACGCTCTGGATTCCGGACCGGAAGATCTCTCCGACATAGGCCGCCGACATCAGCCCGAGGGCGGCGATCCCGAGTGGATAGGGGTTGTTGCCCGTCAGTTCCCCGACGATGGGCCCGATACCCAGACCGATGATCAGGATGATCACGACCTCGGGCAGACCGCGGAAGATGTCGGTGTACACCCGGGCGGGCCAGCGCAGCAGCCGAGACCGCGAGATTCCGGCGACGGCCAGCAACAGCCCGAGCACGACCCCGATCACTGCCGCACCGGCGGTGAGCAGCAGGGTGTTCGGCAGGCCGGTCTTGAACAGGTCGGGGATGGCCTGGCGGTACAGATCCCAGTCCAGGAAGGTGTCGGCCAGTTGCCCCAGCACCGATTTCCGGGCCGCCGGCGCGGCCGGTTCGGCCGGTGCCCGCTCGGCGGCGATCTGTGCGAAGTCGGGAAGTTGCGGCTCGGGGGCGGCC
Organism: Mycolicibacterium sp. 22603; assembly: GCA_052044345.1. GTDB lineage: Bacteria > Actinomycetota > Actinomycetes > Mycobacteriales > Mycobacteriaceae > Mycobacterium. The sequence goes on along the minus strand of JBQEMX010000002.1, from coordinate 264,355 downwards.
TTGGATCCCGGTTTCCACCCCGGTGGAAGGGCGCGGGGCACCCAGTCGGTGTACAGCCGTGCCCACGTGCCGTCGGCGATGACGGCGTCGAGTCCGGCGTTGAGCGCGTCGATCAGCGGCCGGTTCTCCTTGGCGACCGCGTAGGCGACGAAATTGTCCAGACTGAAGGTGTTTTCGATGATCGTCGCCGGATCACCGGGCTGTACGGTGCCGACCGCCTGCTGCGACGGCGCCACCCAGGCGTCGATCTGGCGGGTCTTGAGGCTGCCGTAGACGGTGTTGTAGTCGGGGAACTTCACCGGGTCCAGGCCGAGGGTGTCGACGACGTAGGCCTCCTGCACGGTGCCCTGAACCACGCCGATGCGCTGCCCGGGCCCGAGTTGGGAGAAGCTGGTGATCGATGAGCCGGCCGGCACGACGAGGGAGAAGTAACCGAAGTCGTAGCCGTTGGTGAACCCGACGGTCTTGCGCCGTGCGTCGGTGGTGGTGATCGACGACGAGCCGACGTCGAAGCGGCCGGACGCCACCTGTGCCAGCAGCCCGGAGAAGTCGGTGCCGACGAAGTTGACCCGCAGGCCCAGCTTCTCGGCGACCGCACGCAGCACCTCGTTGTCGAAGCCGGTGAACTGCCCGCCCGCGTTGATGCAGATGCTCGGCGGGGCATCCGAGAGCGTGCCCACCGTCAGCACCCCCGGGGTGCCGAGTCCCAGCGCGTTGACGTCGATGCGATCGAGGGGTTCGACACCCGCGGTGGTGTATTTGTCGGCGCCGGGGCCTTGAGCGGCGGCGGCCAGGTTGGTCGGCAGCGCGCTGGCACTGTCGATACCCGGTGGTGCGCATTGGTCGGCGCCGGCCGGGGCGGCCATACCGACTGCGCACACCAGAAACGCGAGCACCAGCGCGAGCACCAGGTGCACGGTCCGGCGGAGCATCGAGGTCATGGGTGCCCAAGGTAGCGGTTGTGCCCGCCCGGGCGAAGTCTTCAACTCATTCCGACAGCAACCGAAGCGACCGGCCCGCTCAGCCCCGCGCGCGCTGATCTCGCCACCGCACCAGCGCTTCGGCGAGGCTCAGGTCGTAATCGGGTCCGTTGACGCCGATGGTCAGCAGGGTGACGCCGAGCCCGACGAGGGCTTCGGCGCCGGCCAGCGCCGCCTCGATGCTCTTCTCCGGAACCCCGGAGGACCGCTCGATGGCACCGGGATCGCGGCCCACGTCGGCGCAGTGCGAGTCCAGAACCTCGGCCAGACCGGGGTAGGTCTCGGCATCGGTGAAGCCGTGCCAGATGTGGGCATGCTCGGCAACCAGACGCAGCGTCTTACGCTTACCCTGACCGCCGATCAGGATCGGGATCTCACGCAGCGGTGCGGGGTTCAGCTTGGCCAGCCGAGAGCGGATCCGGGGAAGGTCGGCGGCCAGGTCGTCCAGCCGGCTGCCCGCGGTGCCGAACTCGTAGCCGTACTCGTCGTAATCCTTCTGCTTCCAACCGGATCCGATGCCCAGGATCAGTCTGCCGTCGGAGATGTTGTCGACGGTGCGCGCCATATCGGCCAGCAGCTCGGGGTTGCGATAGGAGTTGCAGGTGACCAGTGCGCCGATCTCGATGCGGGAGGTCTGTTCAGCCCAGGCGGCCAGCATCGTCCAGCACTCGTAATGCGCACCGTCGGGATCGCCGTACAGCGGGAAGAAGTGATCCCAGTTGAAGGCGATGTCGACGCCCAGGTCCTCGGCCCGCCGCACGGCATCGCGGATATGGCCGTATCCGGGGGAGTGCTGGGGCTGGAGTTGGACGGCGATGCGCACGGGGCGGTCGGTGGAAGTCCGCTCGTTGGAAGTCATGGTCATCCAATACCCCGTGCGCGGTGATTACACGCCGATATTGCCGCCGTCGCGCCAGATCGCCACCACCGAGGGCTTGGCGGTGCCGTTGCCGCCCTCGGGCCACCGCGACAGCGGGTCGTCGATGCTGTTGTCGTCGTTCTCGCCCGGGTGCTGCACGCACACGGTGACCAGGTCGTCGGTGATGACCGGCCCGCACGTCTCGGCGCCCAGCGGCACCGTCAGGAACTGCTTGGTCAGGCCGCGGCTGGGACCGTCCAGGGAGACCGCGAACAGTCCGTCGTTGGAGTCCAGTGCGTTGCCGTCGGTGGACACCCAGAGGTTGCCGTGGCTGTCGAAGGCGAGGTTGTCCGGGCACGAGATCGGGCTGACCTTGGTCTTGTCGAAGCCGCCGAAGTAGCTGTCGGCGGCCTCCGGGTCACCGCAGACCAACAACAGCTCCCAGGTGAAATCGGTCCCGGTGTGGTTGTCGGTGATCTCCAGCACCTGGCCGTTCTTGTTGTCGTTGCGCGGGTTTGCCGCGTCCGGCCCGGCCTTGCCGTCGGCGCCCCGGTTGCTGTTGTTGGTCAGCGCGACGTAGACCTTGCCGCTCTTGGGATTGGCCTCGAAGTCTTCGGGCCGATCCATCTTGGTGGCCCCGGCCTTGTCCCCGGCGAATCGGGTGAACACGGCGACCTCCTCGGCGGACATGCCGTCGACCAGCGACTGAGCGGCGCCGTCGGGTCCGGTGCGCAACAGCGGAATCCAGGTCCCGGTGCCGGCGAACTTCCCGGCGGCCGGAAGCGCGCCGGAGCCGTCGATCTGGTCGGCCGGGATGTCGCTGGACAGCTTCGCGACGTACAGCGTGCCCTCGTCCAGGATGGTCATGTTGTGCGCCATGTTGCCGGGCTGAATCTTCTTGCCGGAGACGAACTTGTACATGTAGTCGAAGCGTTCGTCGTCGCCGGTGTAGGCGACGACGGTGCCGTCGTCGGCGACGTGGATGGTGGCGGCCTCGTGCTTGAAGCGACCCAGCGCGGTGTGCTTGATCGGTGCCGACGCCGGATCCCACGGGTTGAGTTCGACGACATAGCCGAACCGGTGCAGTTCGTTGGGCGTCTTGGTGATGTCGAAGCGCGGGTCGAAGTTCTCCCACTTGCGTTCGGTCGGTTCGGATTCGACGCCGTAGCGTTTGAGTCGCTCGGCGGTCACGCCGGTCGGCGCCGGCGCGCCGGCGGGCGCACCGAAGTAGGAGTTGAAGTTCTCCTCACCGGAAAGCACCGTGCCCCAGGGCGTCACGCCGCCCGAGCAGTTGTTGACGGTGCCAAGCACCACGCGGCCGCTGGTGTCGGCGGCGGTCTTGAGCAGGTCGGTGCCCGCGGCCGGGCCGACAATGGTGAACGGTGTGTCGGCCGTGATCCGGCGGTTGTAGCGACCGAGTACCGGTCGCAGGCCGTCGGCGGTGCGCTGTACCTCGACAACCGAAAGGCCATGTGCAGCAATGCCGATCTCGTATTGCTCGCGGGTCGGGTTGTCGGCGTCATAGCCCGGGTGCATGAACTGCTCGGTGGTGTACTCGTGGTTGGTCACCAGCAGAAGGCGGTCAGTGCTTCCCTCGATGGGCAGCAGGCCGGCGAAATCGTTGTTGAATCCGAACTGCTGACGTTGGGCCGCCGCGCTCTGCCGGTTCACATCGAAGACGGGGGCACCGGGCAGCACCGGATCACCCCAGCTGATCACCACCGACTGCCGGTAACCCTCGGGGATCACCACGGCGTCCTCGCTGTTGGGGGCCACCGCGGCGAAGTTCATCCCGGCCGGTGTCGACGGTCCGGCGGGGGCAACCGGCGATGATGTCGCCGCGGTGTCGGATCCGTTGGTCGAACAGGCGGCCAGTGCCGAGCCGGCGCCGACCGCCAGGACGGCCATACCGGCGGTCTTGAGCGCCGATCGACGCGATACCGCGGCCAGTACGTCGCCGAAGTACTCGTTGTCGCTGGTGTTCGGCACGGGTTTGGAGCAGGCATCACCGCAGCGGTAGCGGCAGGTGACATGTTGGCGCGACGACCGACCGTCGTGTGCGACAAAGAGATTCAGCGGGATGAGCGCCATGGCGTGCGAGGATCCTTCCACCCGAAGACACCGCTCGTGGGCTGGGCGAACGGTTCGGGGCAGAAAGCTACGGCAGCCGGGCTAGCAACTGGCAAGCAGCAGGTTAACGGAAATCAACAACTCTCATCGCGCCAGCACTCCACGAAGGATCTCGATCAACTTGACCGGCTGGTCGCCCTGCACGGAGTGGCCGGCGTCGGCGACGATGTGGGTCTGCCGGAAGCCGGGGGCGTTGGCGGCGAACGCCTCGGCGTCCTCGTCGTTGACGAAATGGGAGTTGGCCCCCCGCACCAGGGTGGTCGGCATGGTGATCGATTCGACGTCGTCCCAGAGACCCTGGAAGGAGGCGGGCATACCGGCACTGTCGTCCCCGGCAGGCCGGCGCATCGTGTCGTAACGCCACGTCCACGTGCCGTCCGCGAGGCGCTTGGCATTGTGAAAGACGCCGCGCCGCAATGATGTGCGGTCGCGATGTGGTGCCGCGGCGATGGTGACGTCGAGCATCGCCTGAAACGACGGGAAGGTGCGCTCACCCTGTACCAGCGCCACCGCGCCGAGCTGCGCCTTGGACATCTGTTCGTGGCGTTCGGGGGCCGAGGGCGTGACGTCTACGAGGACCAGTTCGTTGACCAACTCCGGCTTGGTGGCCGCGATGCGCAGCGCGGTCAGCCCGCCCAGCGACATGCCGACCACCAGACGCGCGTCGGGGGCGTGCTCGCGCAGCACCGGCGCGATGATGTCGGCGTTCACCTTGGGTCCGTAGTCACCGTCGGCGCGCCAGGCCGAGCGCCCGTGCCCGGGCAGATCGACGGCCAGGGCGGACAGCCCGAGTCCGAGGATGACGGTGTCCCAGGTGTGGGCGTTCTGGCCACCCCCGTGCAGGAAGACCACCTGTGGGCTCTCGTGCCCCCACTTGATGGCGCTGATCTGGCCGAGGTCCAGCCGGCCTGCGCTGGGCAGCGGCCCGGACACCCCGGCCTGTTCGGCGTTCTCGGGCAGCAGGGCGAACTCGTCGAGTTCGAGCAGGTCGTCGTCGGTGAAGGCCATGAGGTGGACCCTACAACGCAACTGACTCTGCGTTCAGGGTGGCAAAGCGCGAGTAGCGCGCACCCTGGACGCAGAGTCAGCGTAGGTTCGATCCGATCAGCCCTCGATGAAGGCTTCCAGCTGGGCGCGGGCGACATCGTCGGCCAGCTGCTTGGGCGGGCTCTTCATCAGGTAGGCCGAGGCGGGCATGATCGGACCGCCGAGACCGCGGTCCTTGGCGATCTTGGCCGCGCGGACGGCGTCGATGATGATGCCTGCGGAGTTGGGCGAGTCCCAGACCTCGAGCTTGTACTCCAGGTTCAGCGGCACATCGCCGAAGGCGCGGCCCTCGAGGCGGACGTAGGCCCACTTGCGGTCGTCGAGCCAGGCGACGTAGTCCGACGGTCCGATGTGGACGTTCTTGTCGTAGACCTTGTCGGCCAGCGAGCCGCTGAGGTTGCTGGTGACGGCCTGGGTCTTGGACACCTTCTTGGACTCCAGGCGCTCACGCTCGAGCATGTTCTTGAAGTCCATGTTGCCGCCGACGTTGAGCTGGTAGGTGCGGTCCAGGGTGACGCCGCGATCCTCGAACAGCTTGGCCATCACGCGGTGGGTGATGGTGGCACCGACCTGGCTCTTGATGTCGTCACCGACGATCGGCACACCGGCGTCTTCGAACTTCTTGGCCCACACCGGGTCCGAGGCGATGAACACCGGGAGCGCATTGACGAACGCGACCTTCGCGTCGATGGCGCACTGGGCGTAGAACTTGTCGGCCTCTTCGGAACCGACGGGCAGATAGGAGACCAGGACGTCCACTTGAGCGTCCTTGAGCACCTTGACGACGTCCACGGGCTCGACATCGGAGACCTCGATGGTCTCGGAGTAGTACTTGCCGATGCCGTCGAGGGTCGGGCCGCGCTGGACGATGATGTCGGTCGGCGGGACGTCGGCGATCTTGATGGTGTTGTTCTCCGAGGCCGAGATCGCCTCGGACAGATCGAAGCCCACCTTCTTGGCATCGACGTCGAATGCGGCGACGAACTTCACGTCGCGCACGTGGTACGGGCCGAACTTGACGTGCATCAGGCCCGGTACGGAGGCGTTCTCGTCGGCGTCGCGGTAGTACTGCACACCCTGGACCAGAGAGGATGCGCAGTTGCCGACTCCGACAATCGCGACCCTGACCTCGTTGGGCGCGGTGGTCTCGGACATGGGTGTTCTCCTTCTCCTGCTGAAATTCCGGTGCTGGTTACGGCTGCGGTTCGGGTGGGCTCTGTGCGACGCGTTCGGCCGCGATCAACTCGTTGAGCCATTTCACTTCGCGTTCACTGGACTCCAGGCCCAACTGGTGAAGCTGCTTGGTGTAGCGGTCCAGTGAGGTGCTGGCCCGTGCGATCGCTTCGCGGAGACCCTCGCGGCGTTCTTCGACCTGCCGCCGGCGGCCCTCCAGGATGCGCATGCGTGCTTCGGCCGGGGTCCGGTTGAAGAACGCCAGGTGGACGCCGAACCCGTCGTCGGTGTAGTTCTGCGGTCCGGTGTCGGCGACCAATTCGGTGAAGCGCTTCTTTCCCGCATCGGTCAGCTGGTAAACGCGGCGTGCCCGCCGCATCTTCGGGGTGCCGTCCGGTGCCGCGTCCTCGACGATGAGGCCATCGGCCTGCATGCGCCGAAGCGCCGGATACAGCGAGCCGTAGGAGAAGGCCCGGAACGCGCCCAACAGACCCGTCAGGCGCTTGCGAAGTTCGTACCCGTGCATCGGCGACTCCTGCAGGAGGCCCAGAACGGCGAGCTCCAGCATCGAATCACCTCCCCAGACAGCCGACCGCTACGACGGATCGACACCTCGGCGAAGTGTATCGCGCCGATATAACCATCGCCACTGGGGATGACGGGAAGACGATCGCCGGGGATCGCGGGGGTGTCTTGCGGGTGAACTACCCGGAGCCGAGCCGGCTAGGAACTGGGGTAGTTGATGCGCTTGACGGTGGCATCGCCGTTGAACTGGATGTACCCGCTGTTCCCGAAGTTCGGTGTGACGTAGATGCTGATCTCGATGCTTTCCGGCGGTGCGGTCATATCGGTATTGGGACCGATGCTGACGTGCAGCGATTTGACCTCGGCCGAATCGATGCCGAGGGTCTGTGGCGCGCCGCGGATGAGGCCGACGAACGTCGGGATATCGAACGCGGCCAGGTCCACGACGCGGGCGTCGCTGCCGGTGCTGGTCTCGGTCGGGTCATCCCACCCGCCGCGGTAGCTGTAGCTGAGCACCCTGCGGGGTTCGCCGGGATCGGGACGTTCCAGCGACGCATAGTCGGTGAAGATCGTCAGGTCATAGCCGTTGGTGTCGCCGAACTTCTGTCGCATCTGTTCGAACAGCCCGGTCAGCCCGCCCAGGGACTGCAGCTGGCGCGGCGCGGTCAGCACGGTCGCGGGGATGCCGTCGGACTTCGCTCCGGGGTCGGTCTGGAAACTGAACGGCGACGAGGTGTTCCCGTACAGCCCCCACCCCACGGCGATGCCGAAGATCACCAGCACCGCCGCGGCCGCGGCACGGATGCCCCAGCCCGCGCCTGCACCGATCTCCCGCGCGGCCCGTTCGGGTTTGAGATCCGGCAGTTGCACCGGGGAGCTGCCGGTCTGCAGATCACTCACCAACGACTGCAGCTCCCCCAGCGTTGCGGCAGTGGTGGCGGCGGCCACCCGCTGGCGGTGCTCCTCCATGGACAGCTGACCCTCGGCCATCGCGGTGTCGAGCACCTTGCAGATGTCGTCACGGTCGGAATCCCTGGCCCGGGTTCCCGCAGTCTGTCGTGTTGCCACGAGAGGATCGTAGAACTCAGCTGGGCTTTTCGACACGGAGCACCGTGCCGGCCGGATCGAGGTAGACATAGCCGTTGGTGCCGCTGTCGGTCGATACCCGCACCAGCAGTTCCAGCGCGCCGGGGCCGCCGTCGGGACCGGCAACGTGATCCACGTCGAGGTAGGTGTCCGCGACATCGGCGGGGGCGATACCCAGCGTGGCCGGGGCACCATTCCAGGCCGCGATCGCCGCGGGGATGTCGAACGCGGCCAGATCGGTCAGATCGTCGCCATCGGAACGCGCTCTGCTCGACGGTTCGCCCCAGCCACCCTGGAACGTGTAGAGCAGGCGCTTCTCGCCGGTGGGATCTGGCACCGCGAGATATGCCCGGCCCGGATTGAAGGCCAGCTCGTAGCCCATGGTGCTGCCGAACCGTGTGCGCATTTCCTGCAGCAGTCCGGTCATGCCCTCGACGGTGTTCATGTACCGCGGCAGATTCAGCACCAGCGGCGGCGGCTCGTCGACGACCGGAGCCGCACCGGAGGTGATCGCGGGCGGGATCAGCACCTCGGGGGCGGCGGCCAGCGGATGGTCCGCGGGTGGGGCGTCGTCGCGGGAACCGGACAACACCAGCGCGCCGACCACCCCCAACCCGATGGCCGCGGCAGCGCCGGCGACGGCGAGGTTCCTGGTCCGGCGCGGTCGCTCGCGTTCCTGCTCGACGCCGGGCCCGGGGCTGTGTTGAAGGTCGGCGGTCAGATCGTCCAGTTCGCCGAGCGTGGTGGCAGCCATGGCGGCGGCGATGCGCTGCTGGTGCTCGACCATCGAGAGCTGGCCTTCGCTGTGTGCCGCGTCCAGCAGTGCGCAGGTGGCATCGCGGTCGCTGTCCTTCGCGCGCGTTCGCCCTGTGAATCGTGCCGCCACGACAGGAGATCGTAGAAGTTCGGGCGCCGTTGCGCTGCCGTCGCGCCTCGGTAGCTGGGGGGCCGACGTACTCTGGTGATCGTGCGATTGCAGCGACAGGTGGTGGATTACGCCCTCCGGCGTCGATCCCTGCTGGCCGAGGTGTATTCCGGGCGCACCGGTGTCACCGAGGTGTGCGACGCCAACCCCTATCTTCTGCGGGCCGCCAAGTACCACGGCAAGCAAAGCTCGGTGACGTGCCCGATCTGCCGGAAGGAACAGCTGACGCTGGTGTCATGGGTGTTCGGTGAGCACCTAGGTGCGGTCTCCGGTTCGGCACGCACCGCCGAGGAATTGGTCCTGCTCGCGACGCGCTACGACGAGTTCGCGGTTCACGTGGTGGAGGTTTGCCGCACTTGCAGTTGGAATCATCTGGTGAAGTCATATGTGCTCGGTTCGCCGCGCCCCAAGGATGGGACGCAACGGCCGAAGGGCACTCGGACGGCGCGCTCCGGCGCGCGTACGGCCAGTGAATAGCGAAGGGCGCCACAGCAATCCGACGGGCGATGCCGATTCTGGGCGGCCCGTCGGTGCCGGCCGCACCCCGAATCCGACCCCGCCCGATGTGCGTCGTCAGCCGCCCGAACCCCCGCATGCCCGCCCGCGCGCAGGCAGCGGCATCCCCGATGACCGTAAAACCGCGCTGATCCCTCCGGTGCGCCCGGACGTCGCTCCACATCTGCGGGATCCGATCGATGTCGTCAAGGCCGCGCTCGACGGTGGTCCGCCGCGCAAGGCCCCGCCCCCGATCGGCCCGGGAGGCCCGGGTGGCCCCGGCGGCCCGGGTGGTCCGCCCGGGCACCGACGCCCGGGGCCTCGCCGCTTCCAGTGGAAGTGGGTGCGACGTGCCGTGTACGCCGCGCTGGTGGTCTTCCTGGTGCTGCCCGCGGTGACCTTCGGGATGGCCTACATGATCGTCGAGGTGCCCAAGCCCGGCGATATCCGGACCGCGCAGGTGTCGACCATCCTGGCCAGCGACGGAAGCGAGATCGCCAAGATCGTTCCGCCGGAAGGCAACCGGGTGGATGTGAAGATCGACAAGATCCCGGTCCACCTGCGCGACGCGGTGATGGCTGCCGAGGATCGCGACTTCTACTCCAACCCCGGCTTCTCGTTCACCGGTTTCGCCCGTGCGTTCCTGAACAACCTGTTCGGCGGGGGCGGCGGTCTGCAGGGTGGCTCGACGATCACCCAGCAGTACGTCAAGAACGCCCTGGTCGGTGACGAACGCTCGGGTGTCGGTGGCCTGGTCCGCAAGGCCAAGGAACTGGTCATCTCCACCAAGATGGCGGGTGAGTGGTCCAAGGACCAGGTCCTCGAGTCCTACCTCAACATCATCTACTTCGGGCGCGGCGCCTACGGCGTCTCGGCGGCCGCCCAGGCCTATTTCGGCAAGCCGGTCGAACAGCTCGACGTGGCCGAGGGTGCGCTGCTCGCGGCGCTGATCCAGCGGCCTTCGACGCTGGATCCGGCGGTCGATCCCGAGGGGGCCGCCGCCCGCTGGAACTGGGTGCTCGACGGCATGGTCGAGATCGGTGCGCTGTCGCAGACCGATCGCAACGCCCAGGTCTTCCCGCCGACCGTGCCGCCCGATTTCGCCAGCCAGGCAAACCAGACGACCGGGCCCAACGGGTTGATCGAGCGCCAGGTCACCAAGGAACTGCTCGAACTGTTCGATATCAACGAGCAGACCCTTAACACCGAGGGTCTGAAGATCACCACGACGATCGACCCGCAGGCGCAGAAGGCCGCCGAGGAGGCGGTCGCCAAGACGTTGGACGGTCAGGATCCGGACATGCGGTCGGCGGTCGTGTCGATCGACCCGAAGACCGGCGGGGTGAAGGCCTATTACGGCGGGTCGGATGCCAATGGCTTCGACTTCGCCCAGGCCGGACTGCCGACCGGATCGTCGTTCAAGGTGTTCGCCTTGGTGGCGGCGCTGGAGCAGGGCATCGGGTTGGGCTACAACATCGACAGCTCGCCGCTGGAACTCAACGGCATCAAGATCACCAATGTCGAGGGCGGTGGTTGCGGTAGCTGCAATATCGCCGAGGCACTCAAGCGCTCACTGAACACCAGCTACTACCGGCTGATGCTCAAGCTGCAGAACGGTCCCCAGGACGTGGCCGATGCCGCGCACCAGGCCGGTATCGCCGAGAGCTTCCCCGGTGTCGACCACACCCTGAGCGAGGACGGCAAGGGTGGACCGCCCAACAACGGTGTCGTCCTGGGTCAGTACCAGAGCCGCGTCATCGACATGGCCTCGGCGTACGCCACACTGGCCGCCTCCGGCGTTTATCACCGGCCGCACTTCGTGCAGAAGGTCGAGGACTCCTCGGGCAACGTGCTCTTCGATGCATCCGAGCAAGGTGACGACGGTGAGCAGCGCATCCCGGCCGACGTCGCCGACAACGTGACCGCCGCGATGCAGCCGATCGCCGCCTACTCCAACGGCCACAACCTCGCCGGCGGCCGCGCATCGGCGGCCAAGACCGGAACCAACCAGCTCGGCGACACCGGTGCCAACCGGGACGCCTGGATGGTCGGCTACACCCCGTCGCTGTCCACCGCGGTCTGGGTGGGCACCACCGGCGGCGACAAACCGCTGGTGAACCAGTGGGGCGGACCGGTCTACGGATCCGGTCTGCCGTCCGACATCTGGAAGGCGACGATGGATGGTGCGCTGGAGGGCACCGACAACGAGACCTTCCCCAAGCCGACCGAGATCGGTGGCTACGCCGGGCCGCCCGTGGCCGCGCCGGCACCGCCGCCGCCCCCGGACACCCCGGTACCGCCGATGCCCTCGGAGACGGTGATTCAGCCGACGCTGGAGATCGCGCCCGGCCTGACGATCCCCTGGGGACCGCCGACCACCGTGCCGATCGGTCCGCCGCCGCCGCCCGGTGATCCCAACGCTCCCGCGCCGCCGCCCGGTCAGCCACTGCCCCCGGGACCGCCGGGCGCACCGCCCCCGTGACGGCAGGGGACGTGACGCCGGAGCCGGAGGGGACCGTATCGCCGGCGCCGCCGGCAGAAGACCTGCGTAGCGCCGACAACCGCGACCTGCCCAGCCGCAACGACGTCCTTGTCGGTGCGCTGGCGGGGACCGTCGGCGGCCCGGTCGGCAAGCACGCGCTGATCGGGCGGACACGATTTCTCACCCCGCTGCGCGTGATGCTGCTGATCGCGTTGGTGTTCTTGGCGCTCGGCTACTCGACCAAGGCCGCCTGCCTGCAGTCCACCGATACCGGGACCGCCGCGCAGCGCGTCGCCAACTGGGAGAACCAGCGCGCCTACTACGAGCTGTGCTATTCCGACACCGTCCCGCTCTACACGGCGGAACTGTTGAACCAGGGCAAGTTTCCCTACAAGTCCAGCTGGATAGAGAAGGACGGCGACGGTAAGCCGCACGTCGTCTACGACGGCAGCGAGCCCATCCGGTACATGGAGTATCCGGTGCTCACCGGGATCTATCAGTACCTGTCGATGACATTGGCCAAGACCTATTCGGCGTTGACGACGGTGGCCTCGATGCCCCTGGTGGCCGAGGTCGTGATGTTCTTCAACATCTCGGCATTCGGGCTGGCATTGGCCTGGCTGGTGACGGTGTGGGCGACCGCGATGTTGGCCGGTCGGCGGATCTGGGATGCCGCATTGGTGGCCGGGTCCCCGCTGTTGATCTTCCAGATCTTCACCAACTTCGATGCGCTCGCGGTGGCGTGCGCGACAGCCGCGATGCTGGCGTGGGCGCGGCGAAAACCGGTGTTGGCCGGTGTCCTGATCGGTGTGGGTGTGGCGCTGAAGCTGTATCCGGCGTTCCTGCTCGGACCGCTGCTGGTGCTGTGCCTGCGGACCGGGCGTATGCGCGAGTTCACCAAGACCGCGGGCGCCGCGATGCTGACCTGGACTCTGGTCAATCTGCCTGTGCTGCTGCTCTTTCCGCGGGGATGGTCGGAGTTCTACCGGCTCAACTCGCGCCGCGGTGACGATATGGACTCCATCTACAACGTGGTGAAATCCTTCACCGGTTGGCAGGGGTTCGACCCGGGCCTCGGGTTCTGGGAGCCGCCGACGGTCACCAATACCGTGTCCGCAGTGCTGTTCCTGGTGTGCTGCGCCGCCATTGCCCATCTGGCACTGACCGCGGCCCGCCGCCCACGGTTCGCACAACTGGCCTTCCTCGTGGTGGCGGCCTTCCTGTTGACCAACAAGGTCTGGAGTCCACAGTTCTCGCTGTGGTTGGTACCGCTGGCGGTCCTCGCACTGCCGCATCGTCGAATCCTGCTGGCATGGATGACCATCGACGCACTGGTCTGGGTGCCGCGAATGCTCTATCTCTACGGCGAACAGAACCGCGGTCTGCCCGAGCAGTGGTTCACCACGACGGTGCTGCTGCGCGATATCGCGGTGGTGGCGCTGATGGTCCTCGTGGTCCGTCAGATCCGCCGGCCGGAGTCCGATCTCGTACGCCGTCACGGTGTCGACGATCCGGCCGGGGGAGTGTTCGACCGGGCGCCCGACGACCCGCCGCGCTGGTTGCCGTCGTGGCTGCGGCCCGCGGTCGCCGTTGGCTCAGCTTCAGCGAGCTAGGCGGTCCCGCGCGCCACTATCCGATAGCCGACGTCGACTGTGGGCGCGGGCACATGGTTTCCCTCGATGCGGGCCAGTAGCAGGTCGGCCGCCTTCGTCCCGATTTCGTCGACGTCCACATTCACGGTGGTCAGCGCCGGAATGAGATGCCGGGCCATTTCGAAATCGCCGAACCCGGTGATGGCCAAGTCATCGGGCACCGACACTCCGCGACGTTGGGCTGCCAGAACGGCCGCTGCCGCGAACACGTCGGACGGAAAGACCAGTGCGGTCGTCTCGGGATGGCGTTCCAGTGCGGTATCGAGCAGATCCACGCCGGTATCCATGGAGACATCGCGGCCGGGCAGGTCGACGATGCGCAGCGGTTCGTCGGGGAGCAAGGCGCGCACGCCGGCACTGAAACCCTCCAAGCGTCTGATCGCCCGCGAATCACCGCGCCGGATCACCCCGGCGAAGGTGAGCCTGCGATGGCCCTTGTCGACCAGGTACCGCACCACGTCGATCAGCGCGTCGCGATTGGAGAACCCCACCAGTGTGTCGAGCGGATCGGTGTTCCAGTCCCATGTCTCGACCACCGGTGCGCCGTAGGCCCGCAGTAGGCGGGTGGTTTGTTCGGTGTGCAGGGTGCCGACGATGAGGAACCCATCCGGCCGCCTGGAGATGGCGCCGCGGATCAGGTCTTCCTCGCGCTCCTCCTGATAGTCGGTGTAGCCCACCGTGATCTGGTAACCGGCCGGGCTGAGCCGGTCGGCGGCTGCGCGCAAGGTGTCAGAGAAGACCGACGAAGAGATGACCGGAACTATCGCCGCTATGGATCGGCTCCGGTTCGAGGCGAGATGGCTGGCAGCGAGATTGGGGACGTAGCCGGTCTCCTCGATCGCCCGGTGGACCCGTTCCCGGGTCGCCAGCGACACCCGGTCGGGAGAGCTCAGTACGCGGGAGACCGTCTGTGCAGAGACGCCGGCCGCTTGGCCCACCTCCAACATGGTGACCGATCGGGTCGATGAGGCACCGCGCGTTCGGCGTGGGGTGGTTTCAGCCACGGAAACCCCTTCCATCGAACAGTCCGGCATCGGTGTGTACCCGGACCGATCGTATCGGCGGGGACTGCGCCCGAGGTCGTCGACCGATGGCGGCTGTAGCCAGAACTCGTCGCAGGCGACCGCAGTATCCAGAAGCAGCCATGGCCGCCACTCCTGCGGACCCGCACGTTAGCGCTAACTAACTCGTGAGTTCAATCCCGCAATGATCGATGCGCTTCGCACAGGGCAGAAAGTTCCGTGCCAACCAGCTCTTCTCGTGACTCCGTCAACCATGAACTGGCACGGAAGATTACGACACACGCGGCTGATGTGGACGTCATACGCCAGAAGGCGGTGCGATCTAGGCCTTGCGTTTGCAACGATGTTAGCGCTAGCTTAATGCGCAGAGTAACGGTCATCACACAGCGTCAGTTCGTCGGCACGTGGAGGAGGGAACACATCCGTGAAGGTTCTGGAGGGTGTGCGTGTGCTCGACATGAGCATCGCGATGGCCGGCCCGTTCGCTGCGCAGAAGCTGGGCGACCTCGGGGCGGAGGTCATCAAGGTCGAGCCGGTGGGCGGGGAATGGCATCGGCACAAGGCCGGTGGTGGAGCGCGCGGGAACGCTGTCAACGCGTCGTTCCTGTCCTTGAACCGCAACAAGCGATCGCTGTCGGTGGACCTCAAGAGCGAAGAAGGCAGGGCCGTGGTGCACCGGCTCGCGGTGACCGCCGACATCTTCCTGCAGAACTACCGACCCGGGGTGGCCGAGCGGCTCGGCGTGGACCACCAGACCCTGCGGGCGATCAAGCCCGACCTGATCTACGTGTCGATGTCGGGATACGGCGAAACCGGTCCGTACGCAACCAGACCCGGCCAGGATCTGTTGCTGCAGGCGATGAGCGGCGCGCTTGCCAGCGGCCTGCGGACCGGCGAGTCGCCACGCCCCGCGCCGTTCTATCTGGCGGACGCGTTCAGTGCCTATTCGGCTGTCGAGGGCACGCTGGCGGCGTTTCTGTTGCGGGAGCGCACCGGTGAGGGCCAGCACGTCGAGGTCAACATGTTGGATTCGCTCATCGCGGCGCAGATGCAGGAGTTGACCATCGCGATGGTCGGACGGGTGCCGCAGACACCCAGTGACCAAATACATGCGCATTCCTACATCCGCGCGCCGTACGGGGTGTTCCCCACTGCGGACGGGCATCTGGCGGTGTCTTATGCGGAGATGCCGGTATTGGCCGACGTGTTCGGCGACGAGCGATTCCGGCACTTCGACGCCGAACGTGACGGGTTCATCCATCGCGACGACATTTCGGCGCTGGTGAGCGAGCACCTTTTGAGCAACACGTCCGAACACTGGCTGGAGGTGTTGTCCGCCGCCGGGGTGTGGGTGGGCCCGGTGTACGACTATGCGCAGATGCGTGCCGACCCTCAGGTCAGTCACAACGGATCGTTCGTCGAGTACACCCACCCGACCGAAGGAGATGTGGTGACACCGGGATTCGCATTCCGGTTGTCCGGCCAGCCGCAGGCAGTCCATCGGCCGGCTCCCCTCAACGGACAGCACACCGAGGAAATCCTGCATGAAATCGGGTTGTCGGCCGAGCAGATCGACCAACTCGACGCCGCGGGCGTCATCCACCGCGACCAGACCCTCAGCGCCGAAACACTCAGTCGCTGAACACTTCTTTACCGATCACGCCACTGCCATCAAGCCGAAAGAGTGCCCATGACCACAGCGTCACCTCCCAACCTGCGACAGGCCCGCCGCGCCTCCGCCGCTGCCGCCGTCGGCAGCCTCGTCGAGTGGTACGACTTCGCGCTGTACGGCGCCGCGGCCGCGCTGGTCTTCAACACCTACTTCTTCGTCGGCACCGATCCCACGACGGCACTGCTGGCTTCGTTCGCGACCTTCGCGGTCGGATACTTCGCCCGGCCGTTCGGAGGCGTCGTCTTCGGCCACCTCGGTGACAAGATCGGACGCAAGCCGGTCATGGTGGTCACGCTCGGGATCATGGGCGTATCCACCGCCCTCATCGGCCTCCTGCCGAGCTACGATTCGATCGGTATCGCCGCCCCGATCCTGTTGGTGTTGCTACGCATCGCCCAAGGACTCGGTGCAGGTGCGGAGTACGCGGGGGCGATAATCCTGTCCGCGGAATCCTCGCCGCGCGGGCATCGAGGGTTCTACGCCTCATGGTCAGGTGCAGGTGTCTGGATCGGTTCGGCGCTCGGGCTCGGGTCCTTCCAGATTGCCCTGTGGCTCAGCGGTGACAAGTTCCTCGAATGGGGTTGGCGGATCCCGTTCCTGCTCAGCCTGGTGATGCTAGCCATCAGCATGTACATCCGCCGCCGGGTCAGCGAGACCCAGAGCTTCGAGAAGGTCAAGAACGAGGACGAGAATCCCAAGATCCCACTGCTCGAGCTGTTCAAGAGCGACAAGGGCCGGCTGGCCGTTGCGCTGGGGTCGAACTTCATGCTCTCCGGGTTCTCCTACATCCCGCAGGTCTGGGCGTTGAGCTACCTCACCAACAACATCGGCATCGCGGCCATGGCGGCGCTGGGAGTCAACGTCATGGTGCTTGCCATGGGCGCGATCTTCATGCCGTTCTTCGGACGCCTCGGCGACCGGATCGGACGTCGCAAGCTGTTCCTGTTCGGTGCCGGTTTCGGCATCGTGTGGGCAGTACCGATGTTCATGCTGATCGACACCGGCGTCACCGGAATCATGGTGGCGGCCCTGGTCGTGTGCTTCGTGGGCGCCGTGGCCACCTGTTACGCGGCGCAAGCGGCCTTCCTGGCCGAACTGTTCCCGCCCGCGATGCGGTACTCGGGGGTGGCGTTCGCCCGTGAGGTCAGCGGTGCGCTACTGGGCGGTACTGCGCCCCTGATCGCCACAGCCATGTACTCCGCGACGAGACATTGGTGGCCGGTGGCCACTTGGATGGTGGTCATGGCCATGGTGGCCTTCATCTCGGTCTACCTGTCCAAGCACTACCGCAGTGACGCCGATCAGGAGAACGACGATCGGTTCAACCACGTGACGGCGGGGACCGATCGCAATCACTTGGGGGCGAACTGATCCCGCACCAGGACCGCGGCCTACGCGCCGATACCCGAGGCGGCCGGACGACCGCCACGACAGGACAGGAGTACTGATGAAGGCACTCGAAGGAGTGAGGGTGGTCGACGTATCGATCGCCATGGCGGGTCCATTCGCCGCCCAGAAGCTGGCGGACCTCGGCGCCGATGTGATCAAGGTCGAACCGATCACCGGTGAATGGCAGAGGCATGTGTCGGCCGGTGGCGCCCGCGGTAACCGGATCAACGCATCCTTTCTGTCCCTCAATCGCAACAAGCGTTCCGTATCAATCAATCTCAAAGAGCCGGCGGGTCGTGCCGCCCTGGAGCGCTTGGTCGCGACGGCGGATGTCTTCCTGCAGAATTACCGGCCCGGCGTCGCAGCCCGCCTGGGCGTCGACTACGACACGCTGCGGGCGGTCAAGCCGGACCTCGTGTACGTCAGCATGTCCGGTTACGGCGAGAGCGGTCCGTACGCCGACCGGCCCGGCCAGGATATCCTGCTGCAGGCGATGAGCGGCGGCCTGGCCAGTGCCGGTCGCGCAGGCGAGCCACCGCGGCCGGCCCCCTTTTTCATGGCCGATGCCCTCACCGCCAACTCCGCGTTCGAGGGCGCTCTGGCCGCGCTGTTCCACCGACAGCGCACCGGCGAAGGCCAGCTGGTGCAGGTCAACATGCTCGACACCGTCATCGCCGCACAGATGCAGGAGCTGAGCGTCTCGACTGTTGGACATGTCGAGCAGACACCGTCCGAAGAAATTCACGCGCACACTTACATTCGGGCTCCGTATGGCATCTATCCCACTTCGGACCATTACATTGCACTGTCCTTCGCCGAAATGCAGGACCTGGCCGATGTTTTCGACGACCCGCGCTTCACAGCGTTCGATTCCGAGCGTGACGGGTTCACCCACCGTGACGAGATCTCGGCGCTTGTCACCGAGAACCTCGCCAGGAACACGACGGCGCACTGGCTCACGGTGCTCGGCGAACGAGGGGTCTGGGTAGGGCCCGTCCACGACTACGCGACAGTCCCGGGTGACCCGCAGGTCGTGCACAATCGATCGCTGGTGACCTACGAGCACCCTACCGAGGGCACGGTCACCACGCCTGGTTTTCCGTTCCGGCTCGGTGCAAACAGCCAGGACATCTACCGGCCCACCCCGGTCAACGGCCAGCACACAGCCGAAGTTCTTACCGAGATCGGTTTCACCGAGGCTGAACTCGACGAACTGGAACGCAGTGGCGCCATTCACCGGGACGCCTCACTGCCGACGGCGGGAACCGCAGAATGAGCACCCGACCGCTGGTCGACCGCTGGTTCGACGAGTACACCCTCGGCCAGGTCGAAACGGGAGCGACTGCTGCCATCACGTCAAACGACATCAGCGACTTCGCGCGAATCTCGCATGACGATCATCCCGCGCATACTGACCAGGCATTCGCAGTACAACGCTTCGGCGGTGTACTCGCCCATGGCGTTCTGACGTTCGCGGTGGTGGTGGGTCTCACCGTCGAACACAACCGGCGCGCCGTCGCATACGGCTACGACCGGATTCGTTTCCCCGCTCCGGTGCTGGCCGGTGATGTCATCCACGCCACGGCAGAGGTCGTCGATATCGCCGTCCACCCGCGCAACCCCACGATCGGACTGGTGACCAAGGCCTACACCGGCGTGAACCAGCACGGCGTGACGGTGCTGGTCTGCAGGCACATCTTGGCCGTCGATCGGCGGCCCGACGAGGAGAAACCCCATGAGTGAGCTCAATTCGATCCTGGATGCGGCCGCAGCGGCCGCGCGTCCGGCAGCCAGGGCCACAGCCGAAACCCGTGCTGGCTGGCTGCGGGCCATCGCGGACGGCTTGGACGCGGACAGCAACCGATTGATCGACATTGCTGGCCGCGAAACCAACCTTCCGGAAGGTCGACTGCGAGGGGAGGTGACGCGCACGGCGTTCCAGGCGCGGTTGTTCGCCGACAGAGTCGCCACGGGTGCTCTGCTCGACGTCCGGATCGACGCGGCGGATGCCGATTGGCCGATGGGCCCGCGTCCGGATATCCGGCGCACCCATGTGCCGATCGGACCGGTGCTGGTCTATGCGGCGAGCAATTTCCCGTTCGCATTCAGTGTGGCCGGCGGTGATACCGTGAGCGCGCTGGCGGTCGGCTGTCCGGTGGTGGTAAAGACTCATGACGGGCATGCCGAACTATCGCGTGCCACTGCGGATCTCGTGCGCAAGTCGCTTATCGGGGTCGGTGCGCCACAAGGCATCTTCGCCGTCATCAACGGCCGCGAGGACGGTGTGGCGGCCATCCAGGATCCGCGGATCAAGGCGGCCGGGTTCACCGGCAGTCTCGCCGGTGGACGTGCGCTCTATGACCTGGCTTGCGCACGGCCGGATCCCATCCCGTTCTACGGTGAATTGGGCAGTACCAACCCGGTGGTGGTGACGACTGCGGGCTGGCACGAGCGCGGACCCGAGATCTGCAAGGGGTTCACCATCTCGTTCACCATGGGTGCCGGTCAGTTCTGTACGCAACCGGGGGTCGTCCTGGTTCCGGACATGGAGGGTTTCGTCGCACAGTGCGCATTGCCCGAGGTGCATCCGATGCTCAACGGGCGGATTCGCGACGGGTTCGACGAAGCGGTCGCGGTGCTCACCGGTCACCCCGATGTGCGCGTACTGGCGCGGGGTCCAGGGCCGGACTCCGCGCCGCGACCGATCCTGCTGGGCACCACGGCCGAGGCGGTTCTGGCGGACCCGACGATCGTCACCACCGAGATGTTCGGCCCGGCATCGATTCTCGTGTCATACAGTGATCTTCGGCAGGCTATGGACATCGTCTCGAGCGTCGGTGGTGCCCTGACCGCGACGATTCAGGGAACCGCGGACCTCGATCCCGACGCCCCCGCCCTGCTCGAGGTCATGGCCGGGATCGCGGGCCGCGTCGTATACAACGAGTGGCCGACGGGGGTGACGGTCAGCGACGCCCAGCAGCATGGCGGCCCATGGCCGGCGACCACGGCCCCGATCTGCACCTCGGTGGGCACCGCGGCAGCGCAGCGGTTCGCCAGGCCCGTGGCCTTCCAGAACGTCCCGCCTGCCGGATTACCGGTGGAGCTTCAGGAATGATCCGGCGATACCGGGGACTGACATGGGATCACCCCCGCGGCACAGATGCGTTGCGTGCGGCGCGCGATGAGCCGGGTGCGCCGGCCTGTCATATCGAATGGGACGCCCAGCCGCTGGAGGGGTTCGAGTCGGCACCCGTTGCCAGGAATGCTGCAACCTATGACCTGTTGGTGCTGGACCACCCGCACATCGGAGAGGCGCTGGCGCACGGCGCACTGCGCCCTCTCGAGGAACTGTTCGAGCCGGATGAATTGGCCTGCTGGCGAGACGCATCGGTTGGTCGGACCTTCGAATCCTATGCCACACAGGGAAAGACGTGGGCCTTGCCGCTGGACGCCGCCACACAGGTGTCAGCGCTCGCCGATCCGGCGCTGTCGGTTCCCGACACTTGGGAGCAAGCCGTCGCACTGGCCCGCGAGGTGCCCTCGGTTCTGCCCACCACCGGCCCGCACCTGTTCCTCACGCTATGCGCCATAGCGGTCGCGCACGGTGAGGAGCCAGGCGGCAGGGGGTCCCGATTCCTCAGCACGGAGGCGGTCGCCGAGGCGCTGTCCACCATCGCCGTCTTCGTCGACGTGCAGACCATTCGCCCGCAGATACACAACCCGATCACCGTCCTGGATGCGATGTCGCGCCCCGAGGGACCGGTGTATTGCCCGCATGTGTATGGGTATGTCAACTACAGTCAGGATGCCGTCGCTCGGCCGGTGTCCTTCCATGATGCGCCCCAGGGACACTCAGGCCGTCGGGGTTCTGTCCTCGGCGGTACGGGAATCGCGGTCAGTGCGCGGTGTCAACCGGATGACACCCTGCGCGATCACATTCGGTGGTTGATGTCCGAGTCCACGCAGCGGGACTTCATCCCTCGGCACGCCGGCCAACCCTCGGCGACCGCGGCTTGGCGGGACCCGGACCTCAACGCAGTCGCCCGGCAGTTCTATGCCCACACTCATGCCACCATCGCCGATGCCTGGATCCGACCCCGCCGTGACGGCGCCATCGCCTTTCAACAGCGGGCCGCGCACCGGGTGCGGGATGCCGTGTTCTCGGGCGGGCGCCCGCAGGTACTGGCCGACGAGCTGACCGACCTGTATCAGCTCTACAGGTCCGGTGACGAGAAGATCGGCAGGCCGACACCACCGGCGACGTCCCCGGCCGGTGCCGCTCGGATGCTGGCCGATGGCCCGATCGACGCAGTCGCGGGATGGACCGCTATCCCGTGAACGACTTGCCGGGGCCCGAGGATCAGGCGCTGGACTACGAGCGAGATCGCCGAGCCGGTTGCTTCGCACCGAAGACACACATGAGTGAGGGCGCGCGTTCGTCGAACCCCGGTGCCCACCCTTCACCGTCGCCAACCCGCCGATTCCAAGGAGAATAGTGAGCACCACACTTCCCGCCTCTGTCACAGGGTGGCCGCCGACGGCGCAGGACACCCTTCCCCGCACGCCCGAGGCCACGCTCGTCGGTCGCGTATACGCACCGGCTGGACCAGCTGTGGTCACCGTCCGCCACGGTGACTTGATCGACATCTCAACGGCTTTCCCGACCATGCGAGACCTAGGGGAGCATCCCGACCCGGCGGCGGCCGTGCAGGCTGTTGATGGGCCCGTGTTGGGCACCGTCGAGGATGCCCTCGCCGCCACGCCGATCGAGCGGCGGTCCGCGGCGGCGCCGCGGCTGCTCAGCCCCATCGACCTACAGGCGGTGAAAGCGGCAGGTGTCACGTTCACCGTGTCCATGGTGGAGCGTGTCATCGAGGAGCGCTGCGGCGGGGATCCGCGCCACGCCGGCGCGATGAGAGCCGAGCTGACGGGTCTGGTGGGAACCGATTTCGCCGAACTCCGGCCGGGATCGCCCGCCACCTACCGGCTCAAGGACGCCCTGGTCGCGCAGGGAGCCTGGAGTCAGTACCTGGAGGTCGGGCTCGGCCCCGATGCCGAGATCTTCACCAAGACATCGCCGATGGCGACCGTCGGAACCGCGGTCGACGTCGGCCTGCACCCCGGGTCGAGCTGGAATAATCCGGAACCGGAGGTCGTGCTCCTTATTTCGTCGACCGGACGGATCATCGGCGCCACGCTGGGCAATGATGTCAACTTGCGCGACTTCGAGGGACGGTCGGCGCTGCTCCTCCCCATTGCCAAGGACAACAACGCCTCGGCGGCGCTGGGGCCGTTCATCCGGCTCTTCGACGACGGTTTCGGACTCGATGATGTGCGCCGTACCGAGGTACAGCTGCGCGTCGAGGGAACCGATGGCTTTGTCATGGAGGGCAATTCGTCGATGCGCTTCATCAGTCGCGACCCGGAGGATTTGGTGGCTCAACTGATGGGCGCCCATCATCAATACCCCGACGGCAGTGTGCTTTTTCTCGGCACGATGTTCGCCCCGGTCCAGGATAGGGACGAACCCGGACAGGGGTTCACCCACCATGTCGATGACCTGGTCACGATCAGCGCGCCCGAGCTCGGCGCGTTGGTCAACCGGGTGCGCACCAGTGACTGCTGCGAACCATGGACGTTCGGCACCGCCGATCTGATGCGCAACCTCGCGGGTCGAGGCTTGATCTGAGCTTTGATGAGTTCTCCGGTTGGACCGCGTTGATCACTGATGAGGCAAATGGGCGCGTAGTAGCGCACGGGACGGACCTGACCGTCGGCGCCGGGCGCGGCAGGCGGGACCGGATCGCTCAAGACCTTCGTGCAGCGCCGATCTGTGACGGGCTGCCCGGCACGATTTCGCAGATCACCGGCCGTTCCTGTACCTTGGAGCGGTTGCCGACGCAGGCGACCCTCCTGCCACGGACACGCCGTGGCCGCAACGACCATAGGAGGTGATGGGTTCCTTATGCGTCCATACGAAATCATGGTCATCCTCGACCCCACTCTCGACGAGCGCACCGTAGCTCCCTCGCTGGAGACGTTCCTGAACGTCATCCGCAAGGACGGCGGCAGCGTCGACAAGGTTGATATCTGGGGCCGCCGCCGGCTGGCCTACGAGATCGCCAAGCATGCCGAGGGCATTTATGCGGTGGTCGATGTCAAGGCCGAGCCCGCGACCGTTTCCGAGCTGGACCGCCAGCTCAACCTGAACGAGTCCGTGCTGCGCACCAAGGTGATGCGGACCGACAAGCACTAGTCCGTGCGACACCGTGTGCACGTCGGTGCAGTTCCGTAGGCTCGCCTCCGACTGCTCTCGTACACATACTCCGCTTTGACTAGACGCCCAGGAGGACCTCGTGGCTGGTGACACTGTCATCACTGTTATCGGAAACCTGACTGCCGATCCGGAACTGCGTTTCACGCCGTCCGGTGCCGCCGTCGCGAACTTCACCGTGGCGTCCACGCCGCGGACGTTCGACCGCCAGACCAATGAGTGGAAGGACGGCGAAGCGCTGTTCCTCCGCTGCAACATCTGGCGCGAGGCTGCCGAGAACGTGGCCGAGAGCCTCACCCGCGGATCGCGGGTCATCGTGTCGGGTCGGCTCAAGCAGCGGTCCTTCGAAACCCGTGAGGGTGAGAAGCGCACCGTCGTCGAGCTCGAGGTCGACGAGATCGGTCCCTCGCTGCGCTACGCCACGGCCAAGGTCAACAAGGCCAGTCGCGGTGGTGGCGGCGGCGGTGGATTCGGCGGCGGGAACAGCGGTGGTGCGCCACGCGGCGGCGGTTCCGATCAGCAGCCCAAGGACGACCCGTGGGGCAGTGCTCCCGCGGCCGGTTCCTACAGCGGCGCTGACGACGAACCGCCCTTCTGACAACGATTTACATCATTTGAGAAAGAGATAGATCCATGGCCAAGTCCAGCAACAAGCGGCGGCCGGCACCCGAGAAGCCGGTCAAGACCCGCAAGTGCGTGTTCTGCTCCAAGAAGGGCAAGAACCAGAACATCGATTACAAGGACACCGCGCTGCTGCGCACCTACATCAGCGAGCGCGGCAAGATCCGTGCCCGCCGGGTGACCGGCAACTGCGTGCAGCACCAGCGCGACGTCGCTGTTGCCGTCAAGAATGCCCGCGAGGTGGCTCTGCTGCCGTTCGGTTCGTCGACGCGGTAGGGGAGAGACACACCATGAAGCTCATTCTCACCGCTGAGGTCGAGCACCTCGGAATCGCCGGTGACGCCGTCGAGGTCAAGGACGGCTACGGCCGTAACTACCTGCTGCCCCGCGGCCTGGCCATCGTTGCCAGCCGTGGTGCCGAGCGCCAGGCGGAAGAAATCCGTCGCGCCCGCGAGATCAAGGAAGTTCGCGGCGTCGAGCACGCCAACGAACTGAAGACCGCCCTTGAGGGCCTGGGTACCGTCACGCTGCCCGTGAAGGCCTCCGCCGACACCGGCAAGCTGTTCGGCTCGGTTACCCCCGCCTCGGTCGTCGCCGCGATCAAGAAGGCCGGCGGCCCGAACCTGGACAAGCGCACCGTCGAGCTGCCCAAGTCCCACATCAAGGCCACCGGCACCCACCAGATCGGTGTCAAGCTGCACCCCGGCGTCACCGCCGCGGTCGAGCTCGACGTCACCGCTGGATAGCTCGAACAGTCACCCGATGCCCGGGTGGGAGGCCTTGCTTCCCACCCGGGCATCGTTGTGCATGGCAGCGAACGAAATTATGAGATTCTCGACACAGCAACATCTTTTGCTGTTAACCTCGCCGGCTCCTGGGCGTTATCCAACACGCCCGAAAGGGCAACCCGCCGAGACACGCCGAAGCACTTGATGTCCACAGCTGTGCAGATACCCTTACCCCGCTTGAACTGCGGTTCTCTCGTGCCTCAGCGAGTTCATCCACAGGTTCTCCCCAACCCGTCAACACCGTCCACCTGAGCTGTGCACACCCCATCCACAGGGCTATCAACAGGGCCGGATTGCACCGGCCTGAGCAAAGCCATAGGTTGGCCGTCGCAGGCTCGTCGGCAGGGTTGTCGGCGGCCCGATGTAGCGTGTTGATCGAACATATTTGCGATAGATCTGCTAGTGGAGGTGGGGGCGCTTCGTGGCGGTCGTAGACGACTTCAGTCATTCCGGTGGACACTCTGATCTAGAGGAGCCGCCGCGCGAGGACTTCGGCCGCCAGCCGCCCCAGGACATGGCCGCCGAGCAGGCCGTCCTCGGCGGGATGCTGATGTCCAAGGACGCCATCGCCGACGTCCTGGAGAAGATGAGGTCTGCGGACTTCTACCGGCCGGCCCATCAGGACATCGCCGAAGTCATCCTCGATCTCTACGACCGCGGCGAACCCGCCGATGCGGTGACCGTCGCCGCCGAACTGGACCGGCGCGGACAGTTGCGTCGCATCGGCGGCGCCCCGTATCTACACACGCTGATCTCGACGGTGCCCACCGCCGCCAACGCCGGCTTCTACGCCACCATCGTGGCCGAGAAGGCGCTGCTGCGGCGTCTGGTGGAGGCCGGCACCCGGGTGGTGCAGTACGGCTACGCGGGCGCCGACGGCGCCGACGTGGCCGATGTGGTGGACCGGGCCCAGGCCGAGATCTACGACGTCACCGAGAACCGGAATCAGTCCGAGGATTTCGTGGCGCTGGAGGATCTGCTCCAGCCGACGATGGACGAGATCGACGCCATCGCGTCTTCAGGCGGTATGTCGCGCGGTGTGCCCACGGGCTTCATCGATCTGGACGAGATCACCAACGGGCTGCACGGCGGGCAGATGATCATCATCGCGGCCAGGCCTGGTGTCGGTAAGGCTTTGGCGTTGGACACCCCGCTCCCGACGCCGACCGGCTGGACGACGATGGGCGAGGTCGCCGTCGGGGACTTTCTCATCGGCGATGACGGCCTGCCGACGCGGGTCGTCGCGGCGACGGAGGTGATGGTCGGCCGCCCCTGCTACGAGGTCGAGTTCTCCGACGGAACGGTCATCGTGGCCGATGAGCAACATCAGTGGCTGACGGACACTCGTGCCTCGCGCAAGTCCGCGCAGGCGGCCGCGACCGGTTACAACCGGTACAAGAATCAGCGCACGTTCGCCGAAGTGCGCACGACCGAGGAGATCTCCCGGACATTGCGTTGCGCGACGCAGGACCGGCGGCTCAATCACTCGGTGTCCAATGCCAAGCCTTTGGCGGCCGCCGATGCCGATCTGCTGGTTCCGCCGTACACGCTCGGCGCCTGGCTGGGCGACGGCACCAGCGCGGCCGCGCAGATCACCACGGCAGATCCCGAGATTCTCATGCGGATCGAGGGCGAAGGCGTAGAGGTTGGGTCCGTGCAGACTCGCCTGCGGACCATTGGAGTGCTGGGCGACAAGCACATTCCGATGCACTACCTGCGGGCGTCGGAGACCCAGCGACGCGCCTTGCTGGCCGGGCTTCTCGACACCGACGGCACGGTGACGAAGTGCGGCTCGGTTCAGTTCAGTGTCACCAACCGCCGGTTGGCCGCTGATGTCGAAGAGCTGATCGTCAGCCTCGGCTACCGCTGCCAGCTGTCGACCAAGCGGGTGCATGGGCGCAGCGAGGAAACCTCGATCGCGTACACACTGACGTTCTCGACCGAGGACATCGTCTTCGGCCTTGAGCGTAAAGCGCTGCTGCACAAGGAACGTCGTGCAAACAGCGGATCGGCACGGCATTCGTCCCGGTTCATCGTCGATGTTCGTCCGGTCGACTCGGTTCCCGTTCGGTGTGTGGAGGTTGACAACGGCAGCCATATGTACCTTGCGAGCCGATCGATGGTGCCGACGCACAATTCGACACTCGGGTTGGACTTTATGCGGTCCTGCTCGATCAAGCACCAGCTCGCCAGCGTCATCTTTTCGCTGGAAATGAGCAAGTCCGAGATCGTCATGCGCCTGCTGTCGGCAGAAGCCAACATCAAGCTCGGCGATATGCGATCGGGCCGGATGAACGATGACGACTGGACGCGGTTGGCGCGGCGGATGAGCGAGATCAGCGAAGCGCCGCTCTACATCGACGATTCGCCGAACCTGACCATGATGGAGATCCGCGCCAAGGCTCGCCGGCTGAAGAAGAAGGCCGACTTGCAGCTGATCGTCGTGGACTACCTACAGCTGATGAGCTCGGGCAAGAAGTACGACTCACGCCAGCAAGAGGTTTCGGACTTCTCTCGAAGTCTCAAGCTGATGGCCAAGGAACTGCACGTACCGGTTGTCGCGATCAGTCAGCTCAACCGTGGTCCCGAGCAGCGTACGGATAAGCGTCCCCAGGTTTCCGATCTGCGTGAGTCCGGCTCGCTGGAGCAGGACGCCGACATGGTCATGCTGTTGCACCGCCCCGACGCTTTTGACCGCGAAGACCCTCGTGGCGGCGAAGCCGACATCATCCTCGGTAAGCACCGTAACGGCCCGACCGCGAATATCACTGTGGCGCACCAGCTTCACTTGTCGCGGTTCACGAATATGGCGCGGTAGCGACAGGGGTGTTGTGGCTTCTCCGGTTCGGTACGCAGTCCACACATCAGATGTCCAGCTGAAGACGAAAGCCCTAACTTCCCGATGATCGAGAAGTCATGCGACGCTGGGTGGTTCTGAAGTCTGCTGCCGGCACCCCTGGGTGCGTCATCTTGCGGAATCGGCTGTCGTCTGGGTGCCGCCTGTGACGCCGGAACGGAATGTGACCAACGTGCGATCGCCTCAACTGATACGTCTGGTCTGACCCGGGGGTGGAATAGGCTGCACCGATGGGGATCTGGGACTGGTCGAGGGCGAAGATAACGTTTCTCATCGTGCTGCCGGTGTTTCTTGTCATCGCCGTCCCGATGGTCGTGTGGGGGTACCGAAGCGAGTCGCCACGGCTGAGTGGCGACTGTGTGCATGTAGATCAAGCGCTGCGGCACTGGATGACTGTGCTGCCGCGTATTCAGCTCAGCATGGCAAAGGAGGTTGACCCCACCGTGCTTTCCGATGTCGTCGCGGCGGCCCGAGCGGTCCGGGTTGAGGCGGAGGCGATCGGGGATCCGGAGCTGCGTTCGACGGTGATGAGACTCGCAGGAAACCTCGACCAGGTCAGCAAAGGGAGCCCTAGCAGTCCACCGAACGGCTTTCCCGACCGGAATTATATTGGTGGGATGCAGGATTCGATGTCTACAGGTCACGCGCTGAAGCTCGCGTGTCCGGCCGCCGTCGACGATCCGGTTCCCGCCCTGTAGCACCGAAAATTCGCAACTGTCACTCGGCTGGCAGAGCGTGTCGTCTGGCGATGACCGAGACTCGCGCAGCGTTTCAGGTGTGCCGTTGTCGGGCTCGCCTGGCAGCTCCGTACACCGAATGTACATCCCACCCGTCGTCCGCACCTTTCGCCAAATCTATGGCCGAACTCAGCCCGAACACGCCGATGGCGACGACGACCCGGCAACGCCCGTAATCTGCCCTCGTGAACAACGATGCGTTGATGGCGCACTTGCATGAGGACGTGATCGCCATGCAGGCCACCGCGCTCGCCGGCGGTCCAGACCTCGATCGGGCGGTGCCGACCTGCCCCGGATGGACGGTCACCGAACTGCTGGGCCATCTGTGGGTGATCCAGACGTGGGTGCAATCGATCCTGCGCGCCCGCGAGCTGCAGCCGACCCCGCAGGCGGGACCGTCGCCGGTGGCCGACTTCATCGACGGCATCCCCGATTTCCTCACTGCCATGCGCGCAATTACCGCCGACGAACCATGCTGGAACTTTGGCCCCGAGCCGCGACGGGCGGGCTGGTGGATCAGACGGCAGGCCCATGAGCACTCCATACACCGTTTCGACCTGGGAGCAGCCCTTGGCAGCACACCCACCGTCGATGCGGCGCTCGCTGCCGACGGCGTGGATGAGGTGCTGTCGGTCTTCTATCCGCGCCAGGTGCGATTGGGGCGGATCGAGCCGATTACGGAGACCATCCGGATCGCCGCAGACGACACCGGCGATGAGTGGGTGCTCGGCGATGGGGACCCTGTCGCGTCGGTCACCGCTGACGCCTGTGCCTTGTATCTCGGTGTGTGGAAGCGCCGCGATCTGGCTGCCGTTGCCCGCATCGACGGCGACGCCGCAGCCGTACGCCGGACGTTGGGCGTAGCGCTGGCTCCGTGAGGCATTTTCATCGGGCTCCACATCGTGGTCGAGCAGTCGTCCCGCCTGGATTTGCGACGTCGCGGGCCAGCAGGATCCCCAGCAAGCCAGTGGCCAGTTGTCCGGTCATCGACGCGTGTGTTCAGGCCGCGGACGGTGTCGGCGCACTCCAACCAAGCGTGCTGGCCTATGCCTCACCCAAACTAGGCCGGTATTCGGCCACTTCGGCCTCAGCAGCGAGCAACGCACCCAACTCGCCCTCCTGCTGGGCAACGAAGACACCGATCACCTGCCGGCATACCTCCGGCACGCTCACGCCACGCACACCCGCAATTCGTGTCAACCCGACCAGCATGGACGTCGACACGTGAAACTGGACGGCGAACTGACCGCACGAACCGTCCTCGGGCGGTAACCCCGGACCGACGACCACCGGATCATCTGACCCGAAGGTGTCAACATCAGCGCGGCGTGCCCTCTCAAGGGCCCCGGCGCCTTCGACGCCCTCGTCCGGGTCACGGAACTCCTCGTGGCTGAACAACCCCATTCCGCCAACGGTAGACCTAGCAGAACTGCGAAGCCGCCAAAGTGAGCGGCGCCGCATGCCGGGCCGACGACAGCAACAGCGGTCGAGAGCCGCCCTCCGGGTAACCTGGTCACATGCCGCGCAAACTCACTGACGACGAAATCGCGGCGCTTCTTGACAGCCGTCCGGGCTGGGCGATCCTGACCACGATCGATGAGGACGGATTCCCGCACACCGTCCCGCTGGGCTACTTCCGGTTGGGCGGCGATGTCGTCATGGGCGTGCGAGATGGCACACGGAAAGTGGCCAACATAGAGCGCAACCCGAAGGTGAGCGTCATGCTCGAAGACGGCTCCACCATGGCCGATATCCGTGGGGTGATGTTCCAAGGCCACGCGCGCATCGTTCGGGATCCCGCCGAAACGTTGGAGCTCGCACGCCACGGTGCCAGGTCGCGCGGCGTGCCGGAGTCGCAGTGGCCCACCGCGCCGAGGGCGGGGGTCACCTACATCTACGTGACCCCCGAGCGAACCCGGTCTTGGCAATACGGCGACTCGGCGTCGGACGGCAAATAGCGTCGGCGGATCAACCGTACGCCGCGAGCATCATTCACCTCAGGGCTGACTAGGTAGCCATCCGTGAACATGTTGCCGCTAGCCAATTCTGAGGTAGTAGGTCGCTGCAGTGGTGAACCGTCACGGACCAACTCGATCTACCAGTCAGCGATGCTGTCCCATATCTCGTCCACCAATCCTTGGCGGTAGTCCTTGATCTCCGCTTACGGTAGGCGCGCGCTTTCAGATTGGCTTCGTGGTCCGGTGAGCACCGGGCCCGACGTGCTACCGCAATTCCGTCCACCTGCCGGCATCCGGGTCGACCGGGGGATAGTTTCCCGTCGACCGCAGGGTCTCGGTGATCACCTTCACCCGCCCGTTCGCCGCGCGCAGCCCCCGCACGCGTTCGGTCGCCACGGTCTCACCCCCGCGCTCGATCACGATGACCCACGGCACCCCGAGCAGCTTCGCGAGAAACCAGAACGGCCAGCCAAGCCAGAACGGCAGTAGCACGACGAACAATAAGACGTCGAGGACGTCGTTGAGCCCGAAGACGTTCGACGGGAACCACCACGTCTTTCGGCGGACTTCCCACACCTGGCCCGTTGGATCCTTGACGTCGGTCACCCGATTCCCGCCTTCCTAGCGTGCGACACGGGAGATTCTCGCACCGGATCGGACCGAGATCGGGCAGGCCCGGCGCGGCGAAGTCGGCATCGCGGGCGCGGTACTGCGATAAGCGCACCGATGGACCGGCGACGGGGAACGGGATGACGTAGGCATTGTGTCGGGAGTGGTCAGTAGCTCAACGCCGCCCGCAGGCCCCCGAGTCCCACCATGAGAGCACTCGTGTCCCGATCAGGGTGAGCCATTTGGACGGCTCGCCGGCACTCGCGTCGACGTCGAACCAGACCCGGCCGGGATGTCCATCGCCCTGCAGCCACCTGCCGTCGAATTGCTGGGCCGCTCGGATGAGTTCGATTGCCTCGTCCATTCGCGGGTCCGGAGGGGCCTCGTCGACAGACGACGCCTGTCTGAAGTAGTCGGCCGCGTTGAGCACGTTGTAGGACCAGCGGAATGGGTAGGCGAGCCGGCCAATCCACGGACCTACCGGATCACCCGTGGTGAGACGACGGAAAAGGCTGCGCTGCAACAGATATTCTTGCCCACGCCAACGTGCGGCTCGCGCCTCGTCGGTGCCGCCGGTGGCAATCTCAAAGGCAAGCAGGCCCTTGAGCGAGTTGAGCGTCGAGTGAAACGATGATCGGGTCGAGCCGTTCACCCAAGCGCAGTTCCAGCCCCCGTCGGCCATCTGGTGATCTATGAACCAGTCGACGAGGTGTGCGATATCGGCACCGAGCCACGCTCCGTTGGCGAGGGTCCAGGCATTGATGCAACAGTCGATCTCGCCACTCCAGTACGGCAGATCCTCGTACTCCCAGCGACTGTTCTCGGCGAGGAGTTCGACGGTCCGGCGCCGGCGGAGGACCGCGGCATCGACGCCCCAGTCCCGAAGGGAGTTCAGTGACCAGGTCGTTGCCGTCCAGGGCTGGCCGGCACCCGGCGCGGCTTCGGGTCCGTCGATGTCGAAATCTGCGGGGAAGAGCGCGCCGCCGGCCCATTGGCCATCCGGATCCTGTCGGGCCAGCAGAGCGGCACCGAAGCCCTCGGTAGCAGTGCGTGCCCGCGTTGCGTGCCAGACCTCTTCGGGCTCGTCCAGGAGGTCTCGCTCAACTTGCCAGCGCAACGCAGGATCGGAATCCAGCAGCCACTCGATCACAGGCGCAGGTCCCGTTGCGTGCGAAATGATGGTGCCCAGTCCGTCACTTTTCGATCGTTGGCCAGCATGCGGGGTCCACGGTCCGGTCGGGTGCCTGAAGACAGGTACTGTCGCCGAACTCCATGCTGGCGCGTCCTTCACGAAATGGTTGCCAGCCGGGGTTACCTGTCCGGGCGAAGGCGATCCATGCGGCGTGCATGCGGTCTGCGATGTGCTGTGGTCGTTGGCCACCGAGGAGGAGCTGAACGTCGGGACTGTCGAGGTTGTCGAAGACGAATGGCAGCTCCAGAGCATGGCATGAACCCAGCTTGCCGTCGTATGCCGGTGATTTCCAGGTGAATTGGTAGAGATAGGCATTCGGTTGGTGGGAAGCGATCCGCAGAGCCGGCACCCGGTAGAACCCGTCGGTGAGGACGGCGGCAGCGACGTCGCCGTGGTCGTGGATACCGCGCTGGTGGTACGCCTGCTGCACGTCGTCGGCCTGCGCACCGTAGCGATGAGCCAAGACGGTAGGCATGCGTGGATCCATCCTGCCGATCGAGCCGTCGGGCACGAAGAACAGTCGCGCTTCCTCGGCATTCGTGCCGAGCATGAAATCGACGTCGTGCGCGGCTCCGGAGTGCATCAGGTCACGCGGCATGGCCGGCACAATGTTGCCGTCGATGACGGGGCAGAACGGCAGCAGGGTACGGGCGACGTCACCCCAGCTGTCGCCGAGTGTGCTCGTTGCGACCGATGTTTCGATCGCCGCCAAGCCGGCGAGTAGTTCGGCTTGGGGAACCGCGCCGATCCCGGCGAGGGTCGGGGCGACGCCGAGGTGCTCGGCCAGGCGCTGGCTGACCATACGTGCGGTGTCGTTGTCGTGGACGTTCTCACCGGCACCGGACTCCGCGATCGCGCGCTGGAACAGACCCTTGGCCATCGGCATCGTCATCAGGGTGACCACACTCATCGCTCCGGCCGATTCCCCGAAGACGGTCACGTTGCTCGGATCTCCGCCGAAGGCACAGATGTTGTCCTGCACCCACCTGAGGGCTGCGACTTGATCGAGCAGGCCGAGGTTGGGGGTCCCCTCACCGGTCCAAAGGAATCCTTCGACGCCCAGGCGGTAGTTGATCGTGACCAGAACAACGCCGTCGCGGGCGAACGCCATGCCGTCATAGGCGGGTACCGCACCCGATCCGGTGGTGAACGAACCACCGTGGATGAAGACCATGACCGGGGCGCGACCCTGTGTATCGGGTGTCCAGACGTTGAGAGTGAGGAAGTCGTCACCGGCGACGACGTCTCGCGGCAGTGGTGAGCCGGGGACGTCAGCGGTTTGTGGTGCCCACGGCCCATACGCAGTGGCCTCGCGCACCGCGTCCCACGCCTCGGGTTGTTGCGGTGGCTGGAAGCGGCGGGGGCCGACGGGAGCTGCTGCGTAGGGGATTCCCAGGAAACTCTGACACGTGGCGTGCTGAACACCGCGCAGTGAACCTAGTCCGTTGGGCAGAGCGACGATGGGTGTACTCATAGTTGCAGCCTTTCGATCATCGATACATCAGGAATGTCTATGGCCTCGGATGGTTCGGCCCGACTGGCCGATCCATCCGTGGTGCGGCTTTCGACGTGAGGTTTGGTGTTTCTCGTCAGTCAGAGCGCAGCCGGGCGTCGGCCTCCACTGCCAGCCACAACTCCGCGATGTCGCCTGGTCGGGCTACATCTCTGCCGGTCAGCTCCTTGAGCCTGCGCAGACGATAACGGACCGTATTGCTGTGGCAGCACAATACTTCCGCAGTTTCGGCAAACGCACCACCGCATGCAATCCACTGACGGAAAGTATCCAACAGCGCGGCCCTGTCAGCGTCGGGCAACTCGTTGACATTCTGCAATACCGTTGCGGCGTAACGCTTCATGGTCTGGGGATCGCTCACCGCGGCGACAGCGTAGGGGTTGTGGTCGAAGACCACGATGCGGTCGGTAGGGGTCGCCGCTTGCAAGGCTGCCCGCGCGTACTTCAAGCCCTCCCCGAAAGGCGGAATGCCTTTGTAGAGGGGGCTCACACCGATACTGTGGCCGGTGTTGTCCTGGAGCACGTTCCGCAATCGCGTCAGGCGGCTGTTCGCTGACAGGGAGACAAGTCCAACCTGTGCGTCAGCCTCTCGCCGCCACGCTGACGGAAATCCGACGGCGTCGAGAGCCGCCTCGATTGTTGTCATGCCGGTGGCCAACGCGTCTCCACCGATGGCGACGACGACGAGGTGGCCGGTGTCGGGCAGGTTGAGCATGCGTGCGGCATCCCATGGGCTGACGCCGCTGGGTAGTGATCCCTCCAGTAGTCCGGCCACGAGGGCCGAACGGGCGTGCTGTTGTTGAATCAGCTGATCCGTGACCACCTGGCGATAGGCGGCCGCCATCGCATCGCTGTACTCCGTTTGGCGAAGCCATATTTGGGATC
This sequence comes from Mycolicibacterium sp. 22603, assembly GCA_052044345.1. Classification (GTDB taxonomy): domain Bacteria; phylum Actinomycetota; class Actinomycetes; order Mycobacteriales; family Mycobacteriaceae; genus Mycobacterium. The sequence continues at coordinate 229,484 of JBQEMX010000002.1, read as the reverse complement.
CGGCGATCAGCAGGGATTGCCGGGGCAGCCCGGCCTCTTCCACCCGGCGTGAGAACTCCTCCCACCAGAATCGGGTACCCACCCGGTATGCCGACATGACTTCATCGAGCGGTACGCCTTGGTGCGCTCGTTTACGCCCGAGCTGTCGTGCCGGCTCCAGGTCGGGTGTGCCCGAACCCATGGTCTGCAGCGCGAATTCCAAGTGCGCCCGACCTTCGGCGAAAAGGTCGTCTTCGCCGACCAGGCCGCCCGGCTTGTAGACACCCACCTCGTCACGGATGAGTCGGCACTGCTCCAGACACAGACGGTCTATGTGCTCGAGCAGGCCATCAGCCAAGCGCTGTACGGCTGTTGCTGCGTCATCGCCGGGATTGGTGGACACAGTTATCAGACTAGATCGAGACGGCATTGCGCCGATTGTCTGCGCGGACAAAGTCATGGAGCTCTGCTTTGTCTCAGCGACCATTGGTCACCCATGGCACGGAAGAAATACTGGATGCAGCGGCATAGGCGCGGGTGACCTGCTGTTACGACCGGGGGGTCGCGCCGCAACCGAAAGTTGAGGAAAGTCAGTGTTCACGCATTTGTTCGTCTTGCACGCAGCGGATCAGGCTCTCATCAGGATCGATATCGCGACGTTGGAAACGTCGATCGTTGCCTCTGGGTTGACTTCGGTTCCTGATGGCATCGTCGTCGATCCCGCCGGAGAGCATGCATATTGGACCAATATGGGTCGGCCGAGCCTGATCGACAGGGGACGTCCGCCCACCGAGGACAACCTGGATTTCTACGCCAGGAACGGTTCCATCGAACGGATAGCGCTGGACGGCAGCGGCAGAGAGTCCATTGTGGCCGAGGGCCGCTTCGTCACGGGTAAACAACTTGCTGCTGATTGGTCGGCGGGGCGTCTGTACTGGGCAGACCGCGAAGGTGCCGCCATCCGGAGCGTGGCGCTCGACGGCAGCGATCTGCGTGACGAGGTGGTGGTGGCACCCACCGAGCAAGAGCAGCGAGATGCGCGCAACCACTGCGTCGGGATCGCGATCGACACCGATGACGGCCTTCTGTACTGGACGCAGAAGGGTCCGGCAAAAGGTGGCGTCGGACAGATCCTTCGCTCGTCACTGGAGATTCCGCAGGGGCAGTCCGCTGCCGAACGCGAAGTCGAGATCCTCTGGTCGCAACTGCCCGAGCCGATCGATCTCGAACTGAACCTTCGCGACGGGATCCTCTATTGGACAGACCGCGGACGGCCGCCGTATGGCAACACCCTCAACTGTGCCGACATCCCCGGCCCCGGGCGCCCCGGCGGCAGTGCCGTCGTGCTTGCCAGTGGGTTCAACGAGGCCATCGGTCTTGCCGTCGACCGTCAGCGGGGCGTCGCGTACACCGGTGACCTCTCCGGTGAGATCCGCGAGGTCAATCTCGACGGCAGCGGTGACCGCCCTCTGATCACGCTCGACGGAATGATCACGGGTATCGCCGGCGCCTGAGGTGACGCGGCGTCGCCCGATTCCTTTCAGCCCTGACCCACACGCAAAGAGAGATTCTCACGATGACCTACACGCCCCCAACCGATTTCACCGACCGGCCGATTGCCATTCTTGGTGCCGGAACACTGGGTCGACGGATCGCACTCACCTTCGCCACCCGTGGCGGCAGAGTCCATCTCTATGATGTCAACGAAGACTCTTTGAACGACGCCGCCGACTTTCTGAGCGCCGAGGTGCCAAAGCTGGTGGCCCAGCGCGGATCGGGCTCGACAGCGGCATCCATCGAGTACTTCACCGATCTCGGCGGCGCAGTGGACAACGCGTGGTACGTGGTGGAGTCGGTGCCCGAGATCCAGTCGCTCAAGATCGACGTCCTGGGCCGACTCGATGAGATCACCGAACCAGACGCGATCATCGGAACCAACTCATCGTCGTACCGAAGCAGCGAACTCATCGACAAGGTCACACACCCAGAACGCGTACTCAACACCCATTACGGACAACCACCGGAGCTTCTCCAGGTTGAACTCATGACCGACGGCACAACCGACGAACGGATCTTCGACCTTCTGGAGAAGGAGCTTTCCAAGCACGGCTTCGTCACCGCCGTCGCGCGCAAGGAGAGTATCGGATTCATCGTCAACCGCGTCTGGGCAGCCATCAAGCGTGAATCCGTCGCCGTCGTCGCCGAGGGGGTTTCCACGCCCGCAGAGTTTGACAAGCTCTGGGTTGCTTCGGGGTTCGGTAGTGTCGGCATCTTCAGGATGCTCGACAAAGTCGGCCTCGACGTCGCCCTCGACATCGAAGAGAACTATATCCAGCACTTCCCCTACATTCCCACCGGATCCCGGGACCTGCTGAAGGCGTACGTCGATGCAGGCAAGCTCGGAGTCAAGTCCGGCGAAGGCTTCTACGACGACTATCGGACCTAGAACCCATCTGGGGAAGGCGCCGGTCGCTCCGGGCTCCCGTTGGCTCAGTCCGTGCCGGCCGTCAGGCGATCCTGGAGCCACTGCTGGGAATAGTCGAGCCATTGGCGGTAGTGGCCCATGGCGCAGTGGTCGTCGTCGGGATACAGCAGCAGCGTGGCATCGGCGGCGGCCTGTGCAAGGTCGCGGCTGTCCTGCGTGCTCATCAGGGTGTCGTGATCACCATTGACAACCAGCAGCGGAATCGTGATGTCACAGTACAGATCCCGGATGGACAGCGCTCTGAGCTTACCCACCAGGTCGAGGGGATGCGCCGCGCCGACGGTGCTGGCCAACGCGTGCAGGATGATCTGCGGCGTGCCCAGTGCGCCGCCGTGGAAGGACCGGTGAGTGGGTGCCCCGCAGGCAATCGCGCAGGCCAGTCGGTCGTCGGTGGCGGCCAGACGCGCGGTCCAGTATCCCCCGAAGCTCACCCCGACCATGGCAATGCGGTCCGTGTCCAGCCGTTCGTCGGCAGCGAGATGTCCGATCACCCGGTGGTAGACCGACTCCGAATCGGGACTCATCGGATCGCTGTAGGCGTAGCTGCCGGGCATCTCCATCAGGAACATTGCCATGCCTGAATCACGGTAGCGCAGTTGAGGAATAGCGAGTTCCTGAACAGTACCCTCGAGCCCATTGGTCGTCAGCACCACTGGGTGCGGTCCAGGGCCCGGCGGCATGATGAGGTAGCCATGGACGGTGTCACCGGAGGCGACGGGAATATCGACGTGCTCGACGGTGAGGCCGAGGGTGGGCACTATCGCTGCGATCAGGGCGTCGAAAAGGCGTCGTGAGCGCCAGTAGGCCTGCATCCGCTGCGGCTCGTGGCCGGGAAAGGCGCTGACTTGGTAGTAGGTGATGGCCTTGACCCACGAGTCGATGGCTTCGTAGGCCCGCGTGATGCGTGCGCGGTCGGCGGATGCGGTCCGGTCGTCGATCAGTGCGGTGAGCGCCTGCGTGTCAGCAAGTGGTCCATGGTCGGCGAACAGGTGCACGGCGGGAGCAATCCACGCCCGTACCCTGTCATCATGCTCGGCAGCCATGGTCGCGCTCTGGTCGGCGAGGTCGGGAACGCCGGCGTACCCGGTGCCTGCCAGTTCGGCCAGGAGATCGGTGGCGCGCCGGGCGTGGGCGTCGGCGATGCGGTTCCAGTAGCTGCACCAGCGGTCGTCGCGGAAGGACTTCGCGCCGTGGATCTGCGCTGCGAAAAGCGTGCCGTCGAGCCCGCCCATGTTTGTGTAGCGCAACGCGAACAATGCGGGCAGGAATGGAGTGGCTCCGGTCCACCGAGCTGCCACATCGGTGCTGCGGGTGACCGCGCACATCGTCACGAAGAGCCTCTTGAGCAGACGTGCCTGGGACACGGGACTCCTCACCTCGGCGGAACGATCGTTCCGACGATAGCACCGCCGTGCGGTAACCTGGAACAACTGTTCCGGTCGGCTTGTGGGAGTGGGTCTCGATGAAGCTCAGGCGAATACGCACAACTCTCGGGGTTGAGCTGCAAGCGCAGGACGCCGATGGCTCGTGGCGGCCGGCCGACGACAGCACTTCGCTGGGCGGGCGGGTATTCGACCGTGACTGGGAACTGGCGCGGGTCGATGAACAGTTGCAGCACAGCTCGGTGTTGTTGCCCTTCCAGCCGGCGTCCTTCCGCGACTTCATGCTGTACGAGCAGCACGTGCTGGACGCCAGCCGGGGTCTGGTTCGACGCTTCCATCCACTGCAATACCGATTCGTCAGGACCGTCGAAACCGTTACGCGACGGACGTTCCCGTTGTTGAAGCCCAAGCGGCTCTTCTATGCCCAGCCGATGTACTACATGTCCAATGCGATGACGTTCGTGCCCTCGGGCACGCCGATCGCCGCACCCCCCTACAGCCAGGCGCTCGATTACGAACTCGAGATCGGGTTCGTTCTGGCGCGTGGCCTGTTCAACGCGAGTCCGGCCGAGGCGCTCAGCGCGATCGGCGCATTCGTCGTACTCAACGATTGGAGTGCCCGCGACGTACAGCGCGCCGAGATGGCCAGCGGCTTCGGGCCCCAACGGTCCAAACACTTCGCGAGCTCCCTATCGGAGGTCGCCGTCACCGCCGATGAAATCCTTCCCCGCATCGACGCGCTGAGCGGCACTGTGTCCATCAACGGGTCCATCGTGTCCAGGGTTTCCAGCACCGGCATGCAGCACGGCCTCGGAGACGTTCTCGCGCACGCCTCCCGCGGTGAACACCTCTATCCCGGTGAACTTTTCGCCACCGGAACGCTTCCAGGCGGCAGCGGTATGGAGAACGGACACTGGCTTCGTCCCGGAGACATGCTGAAGCTGGCCATCGATGGTGTCGGCTGCATCGAGCACACCATCATCGACTCATGACCAGCGGTACAACCGCCGACCAACCCCCGCGCGCCTCGCGGCGAGCCGGCCGCGAGTTGCTCCGTGATCGACTGCTGGACAGTGCCGAACAACTCTTCGCCGACCGTGGTTACTTCGGCGTCAGCGTTCGCGACATCACCGACCACGCCGGTACTCGTCTCGCCGCGGTCAGCGAGCAATTCGGCGGCAAGGAAGGGCTGTTCCACGCGGTCCTGATACGCCGCATCCGACCGTTGAACGACGACCGGCGCAGCCGCCTGGCGGCGCTGTCCGTGCGCGGCGGACGGGCGCGGCGGTTGCGTGCGTTGATCGACGCCTTCACCGAGCCGATGCGCCAACGAGCTGGAGATCCCGCGTGGGAGAACTACTTCCGGTTCATTGCTCAGCTCGCCAACTCCGGACACCCGATCCGGCGTTTGATCGCCGAGGACTTCAACGCGATCGCCGCCGACTTCATCAGCCACTTGCACGCCATCTTCCCCGCCGCGGACGACGCCGCCATCCACGATGCCTACCTGCACCTGGTTGCGGCGACCATGCACACCTACTCCAACAACCTGCGTCTCGACAGCCTCACCGCCGGACGCATGCACGCCGCCGACATCGACGAACGCCACCGCGCGCTCCTGCGCTTCGCCGAAGGCGGTATCACCGCGCTCGCCGCCCCACCGACATGAGCGCGGTGGCAGGTCGAGTGGCGAATTCCGGGAGTACCCAGCATCGTGACCGCCCCCGATCAGGTGCGCGCTCGTGCGGCCGACCTGAACAATCGGTGGGCGATCATTCCCGCGAGTAGCGCCCAGAACGCGGAGCCGACTCCCGTCACGGTCGTGCCGGACGCTGCGACGACCAGCGTCACCGCAGCCGGCAGGCGGTCCGACTCGTCGGCCATGGCGCCCGCGCACGCGCCGGCGAACGCCCCGAGCAGCGCCACCCCGGCGACCGCCTGCATGAGGCCGGCCGGCGCCGCGAGAACGGCCAACGTCAACCCCGTCGAGGCGAGGCCGAGTGCGCAGTACACCGCTCCGGTGGTGACCCCGGCAATCCAGCGGCGCCGAGGATTGGGGTCGGCGTCCGGTCCCGCTGCCAATGCGGCACTGATGGCCGCCAGGTTCACGGCGTGACCGCCGAAGGGTGCCGCCCCGAGCGAGGCGACGGCAGTGACCGTCAGCGCGGGACGCCACGGGACCTGGTACCCGAATCCCTTCATGACCGCGACACCGGGAATGTTCTGGGAGGCCATGGTGACGAAATACAGCGGAAGGGCAATGCCTGTGAGGGCCGCGATGGTGAAACTCGGCGCGGTCACCTGGAGGTGGGGTATCCACGATGACGCCGGGGGCGCCGATTGCTCTCGTACGAGTGCCACGGTGAGCACCACTAGGGCCATGCCGAACGCCACCGGGACCGCCCAGCGGGGCCGGATCGCTGCGACGACGAGCCACGCCACCAGCACCGGCGCGATCACGACCGGATCGCCGGCCAGAGCGGTGATCGGGGCAACGCACAGGGGCAGCAGTACCCCCGCCAGCATCGCCTGGGCCACCGAGTGCGGGATGCGGGCGACCAGGCGAGCCAGTGTCGGCCAGAGTCCGGTGGCGAGCAGAAGCGCCGCGGTGACGACGAACGCACCGACGGCTGCGGACCATCCGCCGGCCGTCGCGCCGGTGGTGATGAGCAGTGCGGCACCCGGCGTCGACCACGCGCTCGTGATCGGCATCCGGAACTTCCACGCCAAGAGCATGGACGACACGCCCATCGCCACGCTCAACGCCGTCAGACCCGACGCCGCTTGGTCTGAATCAGCCACTGCCGCGCGTAATCCGGCGAGCACCACCGCGAACGATGAGGTGAACCCGACGAGGGCGCACACCACGCCGGCGGCCACCGGCATTGCTTTCGACGTGCCCGGCTCCACTCGCGGCCCCTGTTCTGTATATGGAACGTTATTCGCGTAGAACGTACCGTGGCGGGATGAACGCGGAAGACATCGGCCGCCAATTGCGGGAGCTACGGGTCGAGCGCGGCCTCAGCCTGTCCGAACTTGCGCGGCGCGCAAAGGTGGGGAAGGGATCACTGTCCGAGATCGAGACGGGCAAACGCAATCCGACGATCGAGACCCTCTATGCCCTGTGTGCACCGCTCGATGTGCCACTGACTGCGCTGGTCGGCGAGGCCCCCGGCGTCCATTCGGCCGCCGCCGGTGGAATGCGGGCGGTGCTGCTGTCCGTGCGGAACCTGCCCCGGCTCACCGTCGAGGTGTTCCGCTTGGAATTCCCGGCCGGAGCAGAACATGTCTCTCCGTCGCACGGGGCGGGTGCCAGGGAACACCTCACCGTGGTCGCCGGACGGATACTTGCCGGCCCGATCGGTGAGGAGACCGTGCTCGAGGAGGGCACGGCCCTCAGTTGGCCGAGCGATCGACGCCACCGTTATGCCACCGTCGACGGAGCGGCCGAGGCGGTGGTGGTCATCACCACACCGGTGGCGGGTCGATCTCGGGAAGGAACTGCCGTGAACCGGCAAGGGTGATGCAGCCGAGGAGATAAGAAGCCGATCTTTTTGTTGTGCAGATGCTTTCGCGTGTGTCGGGGCATGACCCCGAGCCTCGGCGCAGCGTCTATACAGCAGTCAGCGCCAACGCCGCGACGGGGCACACCTCGGCTGCTGCGGTGACCTGGCCGGACAGCTCGTCAGCGATCGGTTCGGATACCTGCAGGATGGCAATGCCTTCGTCGTCGAGGTCGAAAACGTCGGGGGCCGCGGCCAGACACTGACCGTGGCCTTCGCATCGGTCGCGGTCGATCAGAACCTTCATCGGGAATCGATCTCCTCACAATCGGCGGACACTCTGATGTGACGATCACATGACCGCCGACTCGGCGTCAAGATATTTGATGAAATCCTCAGAAGTGACATGATCAACCAATTGATAGATGTCGGCTGCGCTCGGATCGAACCTGTCAGAATGCCGGCGACGCGGAAACGCCTGTCTTCTAGTGACTTTTGGAATGCGCCGCCACCCACAAACTTCGGAAGACTGGACGCTTAGCTGCTCATCAATCAGTTGAACGAGCTGGCGCGTCGGGGGTCATGAGCGCAGGCCACTCGGCCGGGGAATCGCGGAGGGCTGTGATGTCGGGGAGGTCTTTCTGGCAGAGGGTTCGGGCCTGTTTGGGCGTCATGCCGAGCGTTCGCAGTAGACGTTCGGTCACGGCGTCGACGGTCTCCGCCGTATCCCGCTCTGGTCGCTCCCGCAGCAGAGTGGCCAACCCGACGAACATGCCTCCTGCGATGGCCAGGCCCAACTCCGGGTCATCTATCGCGAACCGACCCTGATCGACAGCTGCGGTGATATCCCGCAGCGCGCGAGGCGACAATCCACGAGTCGACAAGATCAGTGAACCACCGTGCGCGAGCAGCAACGCTGCTTCTTGGGGACGGTAGCGAAACAGTCTGCCGCTCAACCGGTAGTTGGCCGCGAAAGCCTCGGCGGGGTCGGCGATGGCACCGGTGAAAGTATCGAGCAAGGCGCCGAGATCATCGAGGGCATCGGCCAACGCCGCGTCGAAGAGCTCTTCCTTGGTGGCGAAGTGGTTGTAGAACGACCCCATACCCACATCGGCCGCCTGGGTGATCTCCAGGATCGGCACGCTCGTCTTTCCCTGCGCGATGAAGCCTTGGGCCGCGTGTATCAAGGCGCGACGGGTACGCAGTTTGCGCCGCTCCAAGCGGCTGATCGACGTACCCGCAGGTGCGTCGATACCACGCTCGGGCAGATCCATGGCGCGATGATAGCAGTCACGGCAATTGTGATGATTTCGTCAGCTTTCCTTGACTGACCATATCCGCGTGTGTGACGATTTCCTCAGAAGCCTGATGGAGGAGGTGCAGCGTGGCACAGGCAGTAGAGCCGCGTCAGGACGGTCACAAGGATCTGCACAGCGAACGCGGCGCGGAGCGCGGCGAGCATCCAGGGCGGGCGAAGGATCCGATCGTTCGGGTTGCTGACATCGCCTGGTTGGAGTTCGACAAGCCCGATCTGGTCCGCGCCGAGGCCTTCGCGCGTGCCTTCGGCTTCGGTATTGCGCTGCGCGAGCCGCACCAGTTGCAGCTACGCGGCACACAGGCCGGCGCCCCATGCGTGATCCTGCGTCGTGGCAAGCGAACCCGTTTCTCGGGACTGGCTTTGCGTGCCGCCGACGAGGTCGACCTACTGCGGTTGGCCGACAGAACCGGTGCCCCGTTGCGCGCGCTTCCAGAATCCATCGGTGGGACGGCGGTGCAGTTGACCGATCCGAGCGGGATGGCGGTCAAGGTCGTTGCGGGCATGCACGAGTTGCCGGGCCAACCAGTTCAGGCACCGCAGGTCCTCAATACCGGGCAGGCCCTGGCCAGGATCAACGACACCGTCCGCCCGCCGCGGGTGCCGACCCGCGTGCAGCGGTTGGGCCACGTGGTGTTGCAATCCACCACCTATCTGAAGACGCTCAACTGGTATCTGGACACGTTCGGGATGATCGTCAGTGACTTCCTGTTCTTTCCCGGGCAGCGGGCGCGCGGTCCGGCGATGAGTTTCATCCGGTGTGATCGCGGCACCAGTCCGGCCGATCACCACACGCTGGCGTTGGCCTTGGGACCGGCCAACCAATACGTGCACTCCGCATACGAGGTCAGTGATCTCGATGCGTTGGCGGCCGGCGGTGAATACCTGCGTGAGCGCGGCTATTTCCGGTCCTGGGGCATCGGCCGCCATATCCAGGGCAGCCAGTTGTTCGACTACTGGCGTGATCCGGATGGATTCCTGGTCGAACACTTCGCCGATGGTGACATGTTCGACAACACGCTCGAACCCGGCTGGGCACCGTTCACCGCGTCGGGGTTGGCTCAGTGGGGGCCGCCGGCGACAAAGGACTTCCTGGACGCGAGCCCGCGCGCGGTGCCGCACCAGGTGACCTCGATGGTCAACGCATTGCGCGGGGACAACGAATTCGATCTAAACCGCCTCGTCGGACTACTGAAAGTAGCGATCTCATGACCACGACTGTGTTGCGCACCTCCGAGGGCTGGTGGGTGCAGACCGCCAAAGGTGCCGCCCGAATCTCCACATCTGCCGTCACGACCTCCGAACTGCTGGCCGACCGCGCCGCCATCGACGCGGCTGCCGCCAGTGGCGACACCGTGTCCGTCGACGAGCTCACATTGCTGTCCCCGGTGACCGCGCCGTGCCGGGTGATCGCGCAGATGACGAACTTCGAGTCCCACGTCAAAGATTCAGGGATGGACCCGAAGACGGTGCCGCTGACATTCTTTCGCAAGTCATCGGCGTCCATCACCGGACCGTTCGGGGAGATCGTGCGCCCCGCACACGTCGGGCTGCTGGACTACGAAGTCGAGATCGGGTTGGTCATCGGCCGCGATGTACCGGTCGGTTCGTCCGTGACCGAGAATGATCTTGCGGATGTCATCGCCGGACTCACGATCACCAACGATGTGTCCGCACGCGACATCCAACTTCCGCAAACCCAGTTCTACGAGGCGAAGTCGTACCCGACCTTCACACCGGTCGGGCCTGCGCTGGTGCTCCTGGATGCCGCAGAACTGGCGCGCTTCGCCGATCTGCGGCTCAAGCTGTCGGTCAACGGAGAAGAACGCCAGAACGCGCTGGTCGAAGGCGACATGCTGTACCGCCCGCTCCAGGCGCTGCAATCGCTCGCTCGTTTTCAAGACCTGGCCGCCGGTGACCTGGTGCTCACCGGGACCCCAGCCGGTACCGCGCTGACGGCACCGCCAAAGCCCATCGAGATCATCGGAAACCTGCTGCCCACCGCGGTGAAATGGAAGGCCTTCTTCTCCCGCCAGGCCAAGAACCCGAAGTATCTGCAGCACAACGACGTGGTCGAGGCGTCGGTCGCCACCGATGACGGAGCCATCGATCTCGGTGCGCAGCGACTGGCGGTGCGCCACGCATGACCGCCGATCTATTGTGGCCTGCCGCGAAATCGCCTCAGGACCTTCCTGCCATCGAACAGGTGCCCTTGGAGAGTCGTGGACTCCCGGAGTCCACCTACGATGTCGTCCTGCGCGCCGCGCGGCTGTGGCCCGACCGCACCGCGGTCACCGTCCTGTCGGAGGGGGCTGACTATCAGAGAGGTGCACGTCGCACCTTCAGCCAGCTTGCCGACGATGTCACGCGAACGGCTAAAGCACTCCGCCACTGCGGGGTCGACCGCGATAGCGCGGTACTGCTGATCAGTCCGAACTGCGACGAACTGATCACCGCAACACTGGCGGCGCAAGCCGCCGGCATCGCGGTACCTGTCAACGGATCGCTGTCAGACGAGCACGTTCTCGAGTTGGCGCGGCTCTCAGGCGCTCGCCTGTTGATCACTGCGGCACCTGACCTGGACCCCAGAGGCGTCGAACGCGCTGCCGTTCTGGCCGATGCCGGTCTGCTCGACACCGTTTTGTTGGTTCGCCCGACGCTGGCGGACGATGTGCCGGAACCGCTTCCCACACTGCCGGGTATCACCGTCGGCTATCTGTCGACACTTGCTGCCGAACAAGACCCGCAACCTTTCGAGGGCGGGACCCCGGATTCAACCCAGTTGGCTGCGCTGTTCCATACCGGCGGAACCACCGGCATGCCGAAGTTGGCAGCTCACACCCATGGCAACGAAGTGGCCGACGCCTGGATGGTGGCGCTCAGCGCCGACCTCGCCGACGATGCCGTGGTGTTCGCGGCCCTGCCGCTGTTCCACGTCAACGCACTGTTGGTCACCCTGCTGGCGCCCCTTCTGCGCGGCCGGTCAGTGGTGTGGGCAGGACCGCTCGGATACCGCGATATGGGTCTGTATGAGCACTTTTGGAAGATCGTGGAGCACTATCGGTTGGCGGCGATGAGCGCCGTACCGACCGTGTACGCGGTGCTCGCCCAGATTCCGGTCGACGCCGACATCTCGACGCTGACCTCGGCGGTGTCGGGCGCCTCCGCGTTGCCCGACACCGTGCGCCAGGACTTCCTCAGTGCCACGGGTGTGAATCTGGTCGAGGGCTACGGGCTCACCGAGGCGACGTGCGCCAGTGCACGCAGCTTCGCTGATCATCCCCGACCGGGATCGGTCGGACAGCGCATGCCCTACCAGCAACTCCGCGTCGTCGAGATCGGCAAGGATGGTTCCTGGCAGGACGTTTCACCCGGGCAGGTCGGCATACTGGCCATCAGCGGGCCGACCGTGTTTCCCGGCTACGTCACAAGACGAACAGAAGACGGTTACGTCATCGACGGCCGCGGAGCACTGCGCGATGGCTGGCTCGACACCGGCGACCTGGCAAGTGTCGACGATGAGGGTTTCGTCTACCTCGCGGGCCGAGCCAAAGACCTCATCATTCGTGGCGGCCACAACATCGACCCCGCGCTCATCGAGGACGCGCTGCTGGCCCATCCCGACGTCACCGCGGCCGCAGCCGTGGCGCGACCCGACGTCCACTCCGGTGAGGTACCGGTCGGATTCGTCACCGTGCGACCCGGTGCCACCGTCACCGGCGACGAACTGGCGGCGTTCGCCGCTGAGCACATCACTGAACGCGCTGCGGCGCCGAAGAGCGTCACCGTCATCGACGCGATACCGGTAACCGACGTCGGCAAGCCCCACAAGGTGCCACTTCGCGCTATCGCCGCCGAACATGCTGTGGCAGAGGCGTTGACCGGCCACGTCGGGGTCCTCAGTATCCGCGGCAAGGTCGACGCTGGATTGCCAGTGGTCATGATCGACCTTGCAGCGACCGCCGACCGCGCCGCTGTGGAGCGGACGGTGAAGTCGTTCGCGGTGAATCACGAGATCAGCACACCGTGACTGGCTCCACGCAACAGGAGACCGTCGAGCATGTGTCGGTGGCGATAGTCGGTGGTGGTCCCACTGGAATCACCGCAGCGACGCTGCTGGCCCAGTGCGGCGTCGAGGCAGTGGTGCTGGACCGGTGGTCGCAGGTTTATCCACAACCTCGGGCGGTCCATCTCGACGATGAGGTCTACCGCATCTTGGGGCGCCTCGGGGTTGCGCAAGAGTTCGCCGGTATCGCTTGGCCCGCCCGTGGTCTGCAGCTGATCGACCGTGACATGACTGTGCTGGCGCGATTCCGGCGCGATACGCGGGTCACGCGGAACGGCTTTCCGGCTGCCAACATGTTCGACCAACCGGAGCTCGAAAAGCTGTTGCGTACCAACCTGTCGCGGTATCGGGAGGCGCAGTTTCGGGGTGACACAGAGGTTGTCGACGTGCAGACCACCGGCAGTCCGCTCCGCCTGCATGTGCGTAATCGCACGACCGGCCAGGATTCGGTGATCAGCGCGGACTTCGTGCTGGGCTGCGACGGGGCGAACAGCATTGTCCGCAAGGCGATCGGCGCCGAGATGCGCAGCATGGGGTTCGATCAGCGCTGGCTGGTGGTCGATATCGCGACCGATGCCGACCTGCAGCAGTGGGAGGGCGTGCATCAGCTCTGTGACGAGCATCGAGCCGGGACGTACATGCGGATCGGTCCTGATCGCTACCGCTGGGAATTTCGCCTGTTGGACCACGAGTCGGTCGACGATTACGCCACCTTGACCGAACTCCGTCCGTTGATCGCGCCCTGGCTGCGCGGTGTCGATGAAGCCTCGCTGCACCTGATTCGCACCGCGGAGTACACATTCCGAGCACAGCTCGCCGACCGTTGGCGCCGCGGCAACGCGTTCCTGCTCGGTGATGCCGCACACCTGACACCGCCGTTCATCGGCCAGGGCATGGGTGCTGGTCTGCGTGACGCGATGAACCTGGCCTGGAAGGTCGCCGGCGTGCACCACCGTGATCTTGCACCGAGTGTGCTCGACAGTTACGAAGCCGAACGTCGCCCGCACGCACGGCACATGATCTCGCTGGCGCTCAACGTCGGTCGAGCCATGACCTCTGGGGGCCGGATCGGCGCCGCGGCGCGTTCGCTGCTGCTGCCGTACCTGCATGTGGTACCGGGATTGAGAGCGAAGGTCATCGACTCCCGCACTCCGCCGCTGCATTCCTCGACGATGGTGCGGCGCTCGCTGCGTCCAGGCGGTATCGCTGGGACGCTGTGTCCGAATGCACTGCTCGACAGCGGCATCCGCCTGGACGAGCATCTCGGCCGGCGCTTCGGCGTCGTCACGAACATCGCCCTCAACGCTGCGCAACAGCAGACCATCACTTTCCGGGGTGCGTGTGCTGTCCACGCCGCGCCGGGGTCCGACCTGGATCGATGGTTGCGCCGCCGGCACGTCGCAGCCGCAGTCGTGCGACCCGATGGCACGGTCATGATCGCCGGCCGCGATCTCGCCACCATCTGTCGCGCAGTGCCGCTGTTTCGGCACGAGCGCCACCACGCCCACCCGTAGGCATGCACGGGTCTGACCCGCAGCCACTCTTCACGAACAGGAATCGCCGACGTGTTTCGCCCGCCTACGGCCGTACCGGTATACCGCCCCGACATCTACACCCGCTCGGCGATTCTCGAGCCGTACCCGCACTACCGAGCGATGCGCCAGCTGGGTCCGGTGGTGTGGCTTCCTCGCCAACGCCTCTATGCGCTGCCGCGCTTCAGCGAATGCAAGGCGACGCTCCGCGACGATGATCTTTTCCTTTCCGGGCAGGGTGTGGCGGCGAATCCGCTGACCAATCGTCTGTCGCGGGGGACCACACTCAACAGCGACGGAGCCGATCACAACAGGCGCCGCAAGCTCGTCGCGCACCGGCTGATGCCCCGGGCACTTCGCACCCTCAGCGACGACGTCGACGCCCTGGCATGTGCCATCGTCGACGCCGCCCTGGCCCGGCGGACCGTGGATGGGGTTGCCGACCTGGCCACCGCCCTGCCCCTGGCCGTCGTGCCCGATCTGGTTGGGTGGCCACGTGCTGAACGCAAGCACCTACTGGACTGGGGCGCCGCCACGTTCGACATCCTCGGGCCGGGCAATGTGCAGGCGCTGCAAGCCGTTCCGCGTAGTCTGCAGATGCTGCGCTTCGCCCAGCGGGTGGTACGTCAGCGCAACGTGCTACCAGACAGCATGGCTCACGAACTGCTGACTGCCGTTGATGAAGGCACGTTGACCGCCGACGAGGTGCCGCCGCTGCTCGTCGATTACATAGCGCCGTCGCTGGACACGACGATCAGCGCCATCTCCAGTGCCTTGTATCTGTTCGCCACTCATCCCGAGCAGTGGGAACTGCTGAAGGCTGATCCGGCCCGGATCCCCAACGCCATCAACGAAGTGGTCCGCTTCGAGTCGCCGCTGCGGGCCTTCACCCGCAAGACGGCACGGGAAACCGTCGTGTCGGGCGTCCGCCTTCCGGCAGGTGCCCGAGTGCTGGTGATGTACGCCTCGGCCAACCGTGACGAACGGGAATGGGATGCCCCCGATGTGTTCGACATCGGTAACGATGCCGGTCGGCACGTCGGGTTCGGTAGCGGTGCACACGCCTGCGCCGGGCAGGGCCTGGCCCGGTTGGAGACCACAGCGATGCTCAAGGCACTGATCGAGCGTGTCGACCGCATCGAGGTGGCCGGCCAACCGATCTGGGGAGTCAACAACATCATCCGCAGTTACGCCCAACTTCCCGTCCGCCTCATCGCCGCATGAGCCACGCCGAAAGGAACACGCCCATGTCTGAGACCGAGGTCTTCGACGTCATCATCGTCGCCAGCACATTCACCGAGGGCGGGGATAGCCGCCGCGCTCCAAGCCGCGGGTACGCGGTGAGGGCTCGCTAGTCGGGACCTGCAGTGGCCTCTGATTATCCGGTGCCTGTCACGGCGGCCGGAAACCGAGATGATGCGGTGTACGCGCTGACGACGGTGGAACGGGCGGCCTTCGGTGCCGGGTCGCTGGCGACGGCCACCTATGCCGTGGTGCCAGGGCTCGTCCTGCTCTACTACCTGACCAACGTGCTCGGTGTCGCAGCGGGCGTGGCCGGTTTGGTGGTCTTTCTGCCCAAGCTGCTTGATCTGGTCTACAACCCCATCGTCGGGCGCCTATCGGATGCAACGACTTCCCGTTGGGGCCCTCGCCTGCCGTGGTTGGCTCTCGGGGCAATCGCGTTACCCGCGGCATTCGTCGCGGTGTTCTATTCTCCGTTCACCGGGGTCGCAGCGGCTTGGTGGGTGGGGATCACACTGGCGTTGGCGGGTGTTGGCTTCTCCGCATTCGTGGTTCCGTATGGCGTGCTACCTGCTGAACTGGGATCCGGCCCACAGGAACGAAAGTCCATGACGGCGTGGCGGATGGGCTTCCTCGGCGTGGCGATACTCGTGGCGGGTGGTGTTGCGCCATTGCTGACCGCAGTGGGCGGCGGCGGTACGCATGGATATCGCGTCATGGCGGTCGCCATGGGCTGTGTGATCTTTGTCGGCACGTGTGCCGCGTTGTACAGCGCACGCCGCCCCGCCCAGACGAGGGTGAGTGCTGCCATCACCGACGGTCCCGGAGCCCTGCGCACAGCGCTGTCCGCGGCTCGCCACAATCAACGCTTCTCGATCCTGTTCGCCGTTTTTCTCCTCGTCGAGGTGGTCATCGCCGCAGCGCTGGCGGGATTGCCCTACCTGGCGGCCCAGTTCCTGGGCACCGAAGAGGCGATCGCACCGCTGTTCGTCAGCGTGCTCGCGCCACTGTTGCTGACCATGCCGCTATGGACCCGGGCCGCAATACGATTCGGAGACAGGCGCTGCCTTCAGGTTGCGTTGACATTTTTCGGCTCGGGGACCTGCTCGGCAACCGCGCTGCCCTTGCTCGGTGAGCAGAGTAGATTGCCCTTGGCCTGTGCGGTATTCGCCATTGCCGGAATCGGTTTCGCCGGAGCGCAATTGCTGGCCAACACCATGCTCGTTGATACCTTGGCCGAGGATGCGGGTGCGTCGCGCGAACGTCGGGCCGGAGTCCTCGTCGGACTGTGGTCGGCCGGTGAGACTATCGCGGCCGCAGCGGGAGCCGCTGTTTATGGCGTGATCCTGGGGCTCACCGGTTTCGTGTCGTCGACAAGTCATGAGATCGTCAGCCAGCCCCGTAGTGCGCAGTGGGGCATGGTGCTCGGCCTGACAGGTACGGCCGCTGTGTGCATCCTTGGCGCGTTGGCTCTGACGACGCGCTCCGGCTGGGTGGGGGAGTCTGTGCGCGACACCTGAGGTCGGCGGTGTCACGAGTCTTTCGCGGTCTTTCGGGTCGTGCGTCGATCGCGTGATGGCAGGGCTCGACGTGCGTGATGTGCGGCGACGCGAGCGAGAATCCTTGAGGCGAAGAGCTGTCGTGGCGAGTCGATCATGTTGACTATCCGGACCAGTTGTTCGGTGATCACGATGTCATCGCCGGCGGCGGCGAGTATTTGGTGCTGGGTCCAAGTTGATTGGCCCGACGCTGGATCCCATAGCCGATCACCAACTCAGCGACCGCATCCTCGAACGACAACGGATGCAGACCGCCGATGAGAGGTAATCGGTTGTGCATCAACATGAACTCGCTCTAACGTCGATGAATGCCCGCCGATGAGCCGACGATCTTCGCTACCCGCGGAGGCATCGGTGCTGCGTTGGAGACCGCGCCGGACGTGCGGCGCCTGTGATGGGCACGCTCACGTTCCGCGCGTCGACGGCTGACGATCTTGAGTTCTTCTTCCAGTTGCACAAGGCCACGTTGGGTCCCTACGTGGATCAGGTGTGGGGCTGGGACGACGACGTTCAGCGCGCGTACTTGTTTCGCACCATCGACTTCGCGGCTGCCCAGGTGATTGCAGTCGATGGTGCCGATGCAGGCCGTTTGGACCTCCGAGACCGGGACGGTGACGTCTACGTGGGCCTGATCGAGGTGGCGCCCGGTTTTCAGGGCCGAGGGATCGGCACCCGCGTTCTTCGAGGTGTGCTCAATGACGCGTTCGCTGCCGGACGTGGGGTATGTCTGAACGTGCTGAAGGTCAACGCGAATGCCTATCGGCTCTACCGTCGCCTGGGATTCGTCGTGATCGACGAGACGGATATCCGTAGGAGGATGCAGGCCCGTCCGCAGAAATTTCTGGAGATCTCCTCCGCGACAGCGGAACTGGTAGAGGACGTGTTCGTCAAAGGGTTCCTGCTGAGGGCCGCGACCCCCGGTGATCGGGTGTTCGTCGTGGACATGGCACGGCATGCATGTGTCATCGAGGAGCGGCCGCTGCCCGACCCTGGTGACGACGAGGTTCGTGAGATGCTGCCCGCACCCGGAGCCGTCATGATCATCGCGGAGGATCGGCACGGATCACCGGTGGGAGCAGCGTGGACGTACTACAGCAATCCGCCGCTGCGTACCGATGCTGATGGAGTTCCGCTACCCGAACTGTGTATCGCGGTCGCCCCGGGACATCGCGGCGCCGGTATCGGCTCGGCTCTACTGGACGCTCTGTTCGACCAGCTCGCGCAGCGGTTCGACGCGCTGTGCACCAATGTCCACGTGCGCAATCCCGCACGACTCTATGAGCGCCAAGGTTTTCGCGATGCGGGTCACGGGCACGGACCGATGGGGGTAGCAATGATCAAAGACCTGCGCAGCGGGCGTTGACAATCCTGCGAGGGCCCGGGGCGAGCAGTCGGTTCGACTGTATAACTGTGACGATCAGATCGAGGTGACGAAGCTCTCGGTGTACCAGCGCGATATTCGTGCACTGAAAGAGAGTGAGATCGGGCGGATCCGGCCGGGTGGGTCAAGCTCATTGTCAGCGCACCGCCACGCCTACGTGGTCCGCCTGTTCATGTCGGCCGTTTGCTGGCAAGTTCGGAGCGGCGAATCGTGGCCGGATTTCCGCGGGGATCGGATGCTGCCAGAGTTGCCGTGAACCTGGTGGTTTATCGGAGCAGGCGCGTGTGCCCGCGATCACCGACTGGGGCCTCGGCTTGAACAGCCGCGGCCGCACAAGGCTTTTGGTCAGCTACTCGGCATGGGGAAGACCCGCGCCTTTATCCCACGTTGCGCCAACCCGAAATGCAATTGCCGTCCGCGGCGTCGTCTCCTGCGAAATCGGCAGGCCGTCGGCTCAATTGTTGACGAGATCGCGATATTTGCTGTGCGAATGCGATGTATCCCCTACATTCCCAGTACAGCCGGCGGTTGTCGCTGGCGTCAATATCCGTGGATGGCGGGGGGATTCGATGGCGACGACGTGTGAGCTGGGCAAAGCAGGGCGCAGGCACGGAGGCAAGCACCGCCGTGCGGAAGGCTTCGCCGTGCGGCGCTGGCTGATGCTCGGCGCTGCCTCGGCGGGGGTGGGCGCGGCGCTGGTGCTGGGTCCGCAGGCCGGCCTGGCTGTCGCCGACGATGGCGGCTCGTCGCCGAGCTCGGACACCGGCTCGTCTGCCGGCTCGGACAGTGGCTCGTCAACAGCGTCGGAACACTCGGGATCCGCCGACTCCGGCTCCACATCCACAGGACCCAAGAAGGCGGACACCGCGAACGCCAGTTTCGCGGGTGGCGCCGAAAACGGTGTGCGGAACGACAGGACAAGCGGCGCCACGTCCGCGACGGACAAGGACTCGGATCCCAAGGACTCCGGTGCCATAGATCCCGCGAAGACTGATGATGCATCGACGATGCCCACGCACGCTGATTCCGACGGCACGGGCGCGGCCGGCACGAACACGAAAACTTCTGGGTCGAACAGCTCCGACACACAGTCGAGCAGCACCGAGGTGGTCCTCAACGCTCCTGACTCGCGAGAGACGACAACCTCGGCGATGAAAGTCGCCGAGCGGACCGCGGCAGTGACGACCATATCCGCGCCACAGTCTGCGACGCAGATCGAAGATGGGTCACAGACGGCGCGGAACGACGAGCTCGGGCAACCCAATATCGTTGTTGCCGATACGGTTCTGTCACCGAATGCCGCGCTGGCAGTGGTCCCGAACCTGCCCCCGTTCTACCCACCGACGCTCGAAGACCTCATCGCATTCTTCATCGGTAATGGGACCGCGGCTCGTCCGAACGGCGGCATCCTCTGGGGCTTCGGTTACTCCTGGACGGCCGAGACCTGCGCCACCACGTGCACGGGCGGCAATGGCGGCCTGTTCGGCGGCGGAGGCGGCGACGGCTGGGGTGGCGGCAACGGCGGAAACGCCGGGCTCTTCGGCAATGGCGGTGACGGCGGAGCCGGGCTGGCGCTCTACAACGGCGGCACCGGTGGCAACGGCGGTAGCGGCGGCATGCTCTTCGGAGACGGCGGATTCGGCGGTGCAGCGGCCGAGACCGTCACGGGTGCCCGCGGCGGTAGCGGCGGTGCGGCGGGCCTGCTCGGCCACGGCGGAGGCGGTGGCAACGGCGGCACCTCAACCGGTAATTACCGCGGTGGCAATGGCGGTTCCGGCGGTGGCGGCGGTTGGCTGTGGGGCAGCGCAGGCACAGGTGGTGCGGGTGGGGCAGCGATTTTCAACGGCCAGACCGGCGGTGTCGGTGGCAACGGCGGTGACACCGGCCTGGTGTCGCTGTGGGGAAGCGCCGGCAACGGCGGCGTCGGTGGCGCAGGCAGTTTCGGTGGGCGCGGCGGCGACGGCGGCAACGGTGGGCTGCTGGCGGTGTTCGCATTCGGTGGCGACGGCGGCGTGGGCGGCGCGTCTCCGCGGACTGGTGTGAGCGATCACGGTGGCGACGGCGGCACCGGTGGCCGAGGTGGTCTGTGGATGGGCAACGGCGGCGATGGCGGCGCGGGCGGCAGCGGGGGCGGTGACGGCGGCGCGGGCGGTAGCGTCGGAATGCTGTCGTTGTTCGGCGCCGGTGGTCGCGGCGGCGATGGCGGTCGGGGACAAGCCGGGGTTCGCGGTGCGAACGGCTCGACGCCGGGTGCCGACGGCGGCGACGGTGCTGCGGGCGGACCGGGTGGCGCCGGTGGTCGCGGCGGCAACGGCAGCATGCTCTTGGGCCTGGGTGGTGACGGCGGCAGCGGTGGAACCGGCGGCTACGGCGGCCTCGGCGGCAACGGCGTGAACGCAACCAGTACCACCGTCGGCCCCGGTCGGAACGGCGGCAACGGAGGCAATGGTGGTGACGCCGGGGTCGGAGGTCTGGGCGGGGAGGCCGGCCGCGGTGCCTTCTTCGGCATCATCGCGGCCAATGGCGTCCTGGGCAACAGCGGCTGGGGCGGAACCGGCGGCAATGGTGGTGCCGGCGGCAACGGCTCCTGGACCGACGAAACCGGAGCGCCGGCGGGTAACGGCGGAAACGGTGGCAATGGGGGCAACGGCGCAGACAGCGGCCCGGGCCGGCCGGGCGGCAGCGGCGGCAACGGTGGTGCCGGCGGCAATGGCGCGACCGGGGGTTACCAGACCGACACCGGGTTTGGTGGAACCGGCGGGACGGGCGGATCCGGTGGCAATGCCGGCAACGGTGGTGCAGCCACCAGCACCAAGCCGGCTGGTCAGGGCGGAACCGGTGGTCAGGGCGGGGCCGGCGGACAAGGCGGCAACGCCGACGTGAACCCCGGTATCGGTGGCAGCGGCGGGGCCGGTGGCAACGGTGGCGATGGCGGCGCCGGTGGCGGGCGGGCCGGCTTCGGCGGATGGTCCGGTGGCGGCGGCTACGGCGGTGCCAGTCAGGATGGCCGGACGGTTGCCGCACCTGGTCAGGGCGGAAGCGGTGGCATCAATGGCGTCCCGGGCTCCGGAGTCGTCCCGACACCACCGGCTCCCAGCGCGGCCGACGACCTCAGCCGTCAGCTGGCCTACATCTTCTTCAATCGCCCGCTGACGGTCTACAGCACCACCAGTCTCCCGGAGGGCTCCGGTAAGCAGGTCAGCGGTTGGATCGTCGCCAACAACGCCAACGGTTACCCGGTCACCTATACCGTGACCAGTCAACCCCGTTACGGCACGGTCGAACTCGACTCGGCCACGGGCTACTACACTTACACCCCGGATGCCACTCTCGTGCAACCCGGTGTGCGGGACTCCTTCACCGTCGAAGCCGACAATGGTTCCGCCGCACAACAATTCGGGTTGCTCAGCGCCCTTGTCGGGTTTGTACATGACTGGGCCCTGAATACCGGAGTGGCCAACGCCGGCACCGCCGAGACCAAGGTGGACGTCAATGTCACCGGCAACGGACAGTTCGGCAATGCCGAATACAACAAGCGCTACTGGGTCAAGCAGAGCTTCTACAACTGCCAACTGATCGCCACCGCCATGGCCATCGGCCAGGCGACCGGCCTCAACTCACCCACCGAAGAGCAGATGTCCTACCTCGCGGCTAACTCCGACAGCGTCTTCATACCTGGACAAAAGATGTACCTGGGGGACTATTCCGAAAGCGGCGTGTATCTCGTTGATGCCGTTGCGCTCGCCAACAACAACTTCAACGTCACTGCTACGTTGACCACGTACGGCGGTGGCAACACCCAAACCGGAGCGCCGAAGACCGCCACTCAGGCAGATGGCCAACGGGCTCTCGGTGATCTGCAGGCCGCCCTTGCCAGAGGCGAGGCCGCCATGGTCTCGTACCCGGTTTCCGTCGTCTGGAGCACCTTTGGCTACGTACCCGGACCAGATGCCAGCTATACGGATACGACGCATGCAGCGGTGGTGACGCAGGTCGACCTCGCCAACGGCCGGATCTACGTCAACGACAGCTCGGCCTCGAACCCCTCCAACAACGACTACAACGGTCAAGGCCTGGCCATTCCGATCGGTGCCTTCCTCAACGGCTGGCAGGCGGGCAACTACGCCCTCGTCACCTTCGCGGCGAAGTAACCGGCCACGCCCGTCGCAGATCGGTGCTCCTCGTGGAGATTGACACCCACGAGGAGCACCGTTCGCATGTGTGGCCGCGAACTTCCGGCCACGTGCTGACAGGCCGGCCTGCAACAGAAGCAGGGTCAGTTGTGCAGCGCGCGCGTTCCGTGGACCTCGTGAAGGCTTGCTGCACACTCCGCGAACACGACCGCGGCCTGGCCCCCGACGATTGCCAGAGTTTGTCGCAACCTCAATGAACCCGCCTGCGGTGCAGGTGGACGCGCTGTCGGAAAACTGTTGTGGCAGAGCGTGATCAAACCCCTCTGTCTGCTTATGGTGACGATGTTGCCCGGCACCCGCCAAGGTTGCGGTCCAGTGCGGCGCAACGGTCGGCGTCGACCAATCTTGGACAAATGTCCTAAGTTTGTTTACCGTGGATGGAGTCCGAACATCCACCGACCGCAGGAGTGCCCCGCATGGCATACCGACAGCGACCATTGGTCGACGTCATCGCGCACCGAGCTGCACGCTTTCTGGGAGCGTTGCCACCATGTGCCCAGCGGCTCATCGCGGGCAGCCCGATCGTGGTCGACGGACAACAGCTCGACCGTGAGGCGCAGCTGGGCCTACGGTTGTTGCGGCTGGCGGCAGGCACGACCTTCGAAGAGCTCCCGCTGCAGCAGGGGCGGGAACAAATCGACACCGAGGCCTACATTTTCGGTGCCGAGATTCCCATCCATCAGGTTGATTCCCTGATCATTCCCGGTCCGGCCGGCACCATGGCCGCCCGCATCTATCGCGGGCGACCGATGGAAGAGCCGACGGCGGCGCTGGTCTATCTGCACGGAGGAGGCTGGGCGCTCGGCAACCTCGATTCAGCGGACGCGATCTCGAGATTTCTGGCTGAACGCGCAGGCATCACCGTGATCTCGGTCGACTACCGACTGGCTCCGGAAAACCCCTTTCCGGCCGGCTTGGAGGACGCTCTGGCGGCGTTCGAATACGTCGTCGTGCGTGCCGACGAACTCGGTATCGACCCGGACGCGGTGGGCGTCGGGGGTGAGAGCGCCGGCGGCAACCTGGCGGCAGTCGTGTCGCTGCACAGTGCACCCGGTTGGCGTGGTCCGGCCTTTCAGCTACTGCTCAATCCGGTGACCGACCTGTCCGCCAAACGCCCGTCCTACCAGATCTTCGGGACCGGCTACTTCCTCACCGATTCTCAGATGGATTGGTACGTCGATCAATATCTCGAAAGCCCAGAACAGGCTCTCGATCCCCGCGTGTCTCCCATGCTGGCATCCGACGTCTCGCACGCGCCCCCGGCCTACATCATGGTCGCCGGCTTCGACGTGCTGCGCGACGAGGGGCAGGCCTACGCCCACAAGCTGACCCAGGCCGGTGTCGAGGTGACGCTGCGCACCCAGCAGGGCCTCATCCACGGCATGGTCAATGCCACCGGAGTCGGCCACCACACTCGCGAGGTGCTCTCCGAGGTGGCCGGCTTCCTGCAAACCCGTCACGCCGTCGCTGTCGCGAAACGAGTCCGTCACCGGCAAGCCAACGAATCGGAGGAAAAAGCATGACGATACGAAACGAGAGTGTCGACGTGGTGGTCGTCGGCGCCGGATTGGCGGGCCTGGTCGCCGCCCGCAATCTGACGCGGGCCGGACGCACTGTCCGGGTCGTCGAGGCCCGTGACCGCGTCGGCGGCCGGGTGCTCAATCACGTCCTCGACGACGGGCAAACGGTCGAGAGCGGCGGCCAGTTCGTCGGACCCACGCAGAATCACATTCTTCGATTGGCCGATTCGGTCGGAGTTCAGACATTTCCGACCTATGCCGACGGAAAGACGGTGTACGTGCACGGCACGCGGTCCAAGCGCTTCGACGGTGAAATACCGCCGGATCTCACCGCGCTGCCTGAGCTCGCGATGCAACTGGCGCGTATTTCCCGGGCCACCAAGCGAATAAGCCTCGGTACCCCGTGGACAGGTCCTCGTGCGGCTGCACTGGACGCGGTGTCGTTCGACAGCTGGTTACGTCGCACGGCGATCGGTGACGGGGGCGTCGATCTGGTCAACACGCTGCTGGGTTCGGTGTACGGCGCTACTGCCGGCGAAGCTTCCGCCCTGTTCAGCCTCGCCTATATCGCCGGCGCCGGCGACGAAACCAATCCCGGCACCCTGGACCGGCTGATGTCGGTGGGCGGCGGCGCCCAGGAATCGCGTTTCGTCGGCGGCTCCCATCTGATCGCCACCCGGCTGGCCGAGCAACTGGGCGAGGAACTGGTCCTGAGCAGTCCGGTTCGTCGGATCGAACAGACCGAGGCGACGGTGACCGTCATCTCCGATCGCGGCAGTTTCACCGCCGCCCACGTCATAATCACCGTCCCGCCACACCTGGCTGTCGGTATCGATTGGGATCCCCTGCTACCACCGCAGCAGGAAGCGTTGTTCCGGCGCATGGCATTCGGCACACTGATGAAGTGCGAGGCCGTCTACGATCGTCCGTTCTGGCGCGACGAGGGCTTGTCGGGGATGGCGGTGTTCCGCGGCACCGACTCTGCGGTCTGCAGCATGTTCGACAACACTCCGCCCTCCGGCGGGCCCGGTGTTCTGATGGGATTCGTGGGAAGCGCCGGCTGGCGGCGGTGGGGACCGCGTTCGATGCGTGAGCGTGGTGGTGCGGTGCTGCAGAGTTTCGCCAGAGCGCTGGGCCCGCGGGCGCTGGCGCCGATCGACTACTTCGAACATGACTGGACCGCCGAGGAGTGGACTCGGGGTGGCCCGACGTCGGTCCTCGCGCCGGGTGTGCTCGGCTCGCTAGGTAGATGGCGCGACGCTGCTTTCGGCAGGGTGCACTGGGCGGGTGCCGAACATGCCGACTACTGGACCGGATTCATGGACGGCGCTGTGCGTTCGGGCGAGGACGCTGCGACCGCAGTGATGGCAGTCGAGGAGGCCGCGGCATGACCGAGTACACCATTCGCGAAACGCATGTCCTACGTGCCCCCATAGATACCGTATGGAACGTGGTCGATGACACCTCCCGCTATGCCGAGTGGGTCGACGGTGTGCTGGCGGTGACGGGCGATCACGGTCGAGCCCGGGTGGGCGCCACCTATAGCGAACACAACCGCACTCTCGGACCGCTGACAACGCAATCGGTGTGGACGGTGGAAGAAGTCACCGCGCCGACGCGGCGCAGGGACAGCGGCAGTGGGTTTGCGCCGCTGCAGAACATGGTCAACACCTTCGTGTTCGCTCCTGTGGGGGCAGACTCCACCAGCATGACCTACGAGGTCAGCTTCACCCTGTGTCTGGGTCCGTTGACAGCACCGGTCGGCTTCATCCTGCGGCAGGCGCTGGCGGCGGAGTTCCGGCGATCGATGCGGCGACTGGAGACGGTGGCGCGTGCCGAAGCCGCCATGGACCGGATTGCCGGAGCGCGTTGATGTATCTGCGAGAGCGGCCATCGATCGCGATGCGGGGCACGGTCGCGCTGCTGAAACTGACGACCACCAAGTCCGAGCTGTCCGATCCGGCGCGCACCGCTGCTGCGGCTGCCCGCCGGCAGCGGGCAGGGGCGGCGCCGTTTCCTCGACGGCTGGCACGGCGCTTCGAGACCCGCCACGGTGCGTACGGGTCGTTGCCGGTCATCGAGGTCCGCCGGCGGGGCCGCCCGGCCCGCCCCGTCATCGTCTACCTGCACGGCGGGGCGTACCTGAACCCGTTGATCGGTCATCAATGGAATCTGGTGTGCGCGTTGGCCGACGACAACGATGCCCGAGTGATCGTGGTCTTCTACCCGCTGTCGCCGAAAGGATGCGCCGCCGGGGTGCTCACGGCGCTGACGGGCATGCACCGTCAGCTGGTGCGGCAGGAGGGGTACGCCCCGATCTATGCCGGCGACTCCGCAGGCGGCGGGTTGGCGTTGGCGCTGGCGCTGCGGTTGCGCGCGGACGGTGCCCCACCGCCTCGGCATCTTGCGCTTTTCGCGCCCTGGGTGGATGTCACGTTGAGCAACCCCGAGATCGCCGCGACGGAGCCGCGGGACCCGACGCTGGCGCTACCCGGTCTGCGTTATGCCGGGGCATGCTGGGCCGCCGAGACCGATGTCGATGATCCCGATGTCAGTCCCATCAACGGCCATCTCGAGGGACTGCCACCGATGACTGTCATCGTGGGCACTCGGGATCTGTTCCACTCCGACTGTCGCGCGCTCGTCGCCAGGGCCGTTGCCGCCGGCGTCGACGCGGCGCTGTACGAGGCACCCGGCGCGTTCCACGTCTTCATCGCCGCGACCCTGCTTCCCGAGTCGCGCCAGGGCCGCGCTGCTCTCGCACGGCGACTCGCGCAGCCGACCCGGGAGGCGGCGGCATGAGTGATCACACGATGGCCCAGAACGTGGCCGAGACGGCGCGTCAGCTGGCAGCCGAGGGCATGCTGATCGGCACTGCCGGCAACGTGTCGGCCAGAGTCGACGATCGTGTCTACGTCACCGCGACGGGTGTGACGCTGGCGGGCTGCTCGGCCGAGGACATCGTCGAGGTGACACTCGACGGCGACATCGTTTCCGGCCGAAAGGCACCGACGTCGGAATTGTCTTTGCACCTCGGTGTGTATGCCCGTATGCACGACGTGCGTGCCGTCGTGCACACGCACGCACCGTGTGCCACGGCGCTGGCGTGCGTCGCCGGGTTGGATGCCGTACCGGTGCTCCACTATCAGCAACTCGCGCTCGGCGGTGAGGTGCGCGTCGCGCCATTCGCGCCGTTCGGCTCGCCGCAGCTTGCAGAGTTCGTCGAGGTGGCGCTGGCCGACAGACGGGCGGCCCTGCTGGCCAACCACGGTTCGGTCACCGTCGGCACCGACCTGGTCGACGCATTCGACAAGGCTGTGCTGCTGGAATGGCTTGCGGAACTGTACATACGCGCACGGTCGGTCGGCCCGGTGCGCCCGCTCACCCCGCAGCAGCAGCAGGACACCGTGATCCAGGCCATCAACCTGCGGTACGGGCAGACCAGGGAGAATCGCTCATGAGCGTGATGACAGTCGCCACCGTCGGCATTCATGTGCTCGACACCCACGTCGTCGGGATCGAAGAGATCCCCCGGGGATCCGACGGTGCGTTGGTGCCGAGCATCACCGTCTCACCCGCGGGCACGGCAGCGGGTACGGCGGTCGTCTTGGGCCGGCTCGGTGCGAAGGTGCGGACCGTCGGGGCCATCGGTGCCGACGCGATCGGCATGAACCTGCGTGCCCTCCTGGACGCGGAGCGGATCGACACCGGCGGGCTGGTGGTGAAGCCGGATGTCCAGACATCCGCCTCGGTGATCCCGGTCAGGCCCAACGGAGATCGGCCCGCCTGGCACTGTGTCGGTGCCAACGCCACGTTCACCGCCGCCGATATCCCGGCTGCGACGTGGGACGGGTTGACGCACTTACATCTTGGCGGTCCTGAGTTCCTCGGTGGTCCGGCCGCCGGTGACCTCCTCGCACGGGCACGTGCGCGTGGCATCGTCACCTCGATGGATTTTCTCGCAGCGGGTGACCCCGGCACGTTGGAGTGGGTGTCGGAGGCCTTGCCGCACACCGACTATCTGTTGCCCAATGACGAACAGGTCCGTGGATTCACCGGCTGCGAGGATCTCGTCGGCGGGGCACGCGAGCTCCTTGCCAAGGGGGTGGGATGTGTCGCATTGACCCGGGGCGGGGCCGGCGCGGTCGCCATCACCGCGGACGAGGTCTGCACGGTTCCCGCATACGCGGTGGACGTCGTGGATACGACGGGTTGCGGGGACTCGTTCAGTGCCGGATTTCTGACCGGGCGATTCCTCGGTGAAGATCTGGTCGGATCGCTGCGGCTTGGGTGTGCGGTTGCCGCGCATGTGGCGGGCGGTGTCGGGACGACTGCGGGCAACTACGACTTGGCGCGAGTGCGGCACTTTGCGGCGTCCGCTCCCACCGTGGCCTGACGATGTGTGCTCACAGGGTCGCGCATCGAGTAGATTCGGCCTCGTGGTGAGCCGGCCCCAGTCACATTACCGGCGGGGGCACGCGCGACGCGCGACGCTGCTGCAAGCTGCGGTCGACGAGATCGCCGAATCCGGCCTGGAGGGTGTCACGCACCGATCGATCGCCGCGCGGGCCGAGATGCCGGTATCCACGACGAGTTACTTCTTCGGGTCTCTCGACGACCTGATCGGTGCCGCGGTACAGCACATCGCCGACGACGTCGTCTCGTCGATCGAGGTGCTCACCAACGACTTCGCGTCGACCGAACTCGATCTCGCCGACTTCGCCGAGCGCCTGCTCGATATTCTGGGTGATGCCCGCGCACACCAGATCGTGGTCCAGTTCGAGGCTTATCTGGCGACCAGCCGTCGTCCCCAACTGATAGAACCGGTCCGCGCGATCATGGTGGCCTTGGAACGGGCCGCGGCCGAGGCGCTCGCAGTGATCGGAATCTCCGAGAGCCCAGCCGCAGCGCGCCAATTCGTGGCGCTCATCGACGGCTTTGCCGTGCATCGGGTGGCGTGGCCCCGCGCGGGCGACGACGAGGAGTTCCTGCGCGATGCGTTGTGGCGCCTGCTCAATTCCTACCTGGCAGAGGTACGCACGGATCCGACCGACTGACCAGCCCTCGGCGCGCGGTGGTGCGGCGCGAGAACGATGAGCGCCTCCTGCGATCCTCAGGCGGTGAATGCCCGCGAGTAACGGCAGCCGTCACGGTCGGCCCAGGCAGCCGCGCCGTCGATCACCGCCCCGAAGGTGATGCGTTCGGGCAGAGCGTCATCGCGGCCGATGCGAAACGTTGATGGCGCCACCTGCACGAGTTCGACGTCCTCGGCCGGCGCCTCAACACCGCCGGGAGCTATCAGCACCAGCGCGCCTCGGCGTTGCACCACGCGGAAGTTGGTGAACCACGGCGAATACGAGCGATAGTGCCCGCAGAACTCGCTCCCCGCCGTCGGTGTCGCGGGCGACGGATCCCGGGGCGCGTCGATCGGAATCAGTTCCTCGGGGCCCCAGACCCAATGGTTCGCCTCGAAGACCAGTGCATAGCGCCGCAGTACAGGCAGCCGTGTCACCGCGCGGCAACCCCACGTTCTGAGCAGTGGCGCCTGCTGACCGTCCGATGACACGGTGAGGTGAACGGCGCCGGTGCTCTGTTCGGTGGCTGTGATGTGTACGGGCTCACCTGTTGCCGAGACGAACTCGCCCGTGCAACCGAGCCGTTGCACCTCTTGGGCATCCCACCCGGCCGGGTCGAGTCTGTCGACCGACACTGCACCAGGCACGCTCAATTCGGCTGCTACGCAGCGCGCGATGGCCTCGGCCACCGGGGTGTCGCCGTTGGCGTTGGTCACCACGCACACCGCCGAACCGGCGTCGAGATCGACGTGCAGGAAGGATGCGTAGCCGACCATCCCGCCACCGTGGGTGAGCAACATGGTGTCGTCGACCTGCTCGACGTTGATGCCCAGTCCATAGCGGCTGGATTGGGCGGGACGCACCCCGGGCAGGTCGAGAACATCCTCGCCGGTGGGGGCGAGTGCGGACACCATCGCCTCGAAAGAGGATTTCTGCAGGACCCGTGTGCCTTCCAACACGCCGCGCCCCAACAACATCCGGGCGAACCGGCCGAGATCCGATGCAGTGCAGGCGAGGTTCCCGTCTGCCCCGGCCACCTCCAACCACGGTGCGGTGATCAGCGGATCGCCGGGTATCCAGGGCCGATCGTCGTGCAATGGCTGATACCCGCGGGCCAACACCGGATGGTCGGCATGCGTGACGCGGGCAATGGCATCCAGCATTCCGAGAGGTTGCAGGATGCGCTGCGCGACCAACTCGGGAAGCGGCGTGCCCGAGATGCGCGCGGCCACCAGTCCGAGCAGGATGTAACCGAAGTTCGAGTAGTGGAAGTACTTTCCCGCCGCCGCTGGCGAGGGAGATCCGCCGGGCAGGGCGGCCTGGCCGATGTCATCGGGCACGGCGTCCACGCTGGCGACCAGCCCGCCGGTGTGGTTGAGCAAGCGCCTGATGGTGATCTCCGGAGAACGCATCGAGGCCGGCAGCCAGCCCAGAATGTCGCCGACCGGGGTGTCCAGCGTGAGTTCGTTCTGCTCGACGAGCTGCAGCACCACAATCGAGGCGGCCACTTTGCTGATCGAGCCGATCTGGAAGAGATGGTGGGGCTCCACGGGTTTACCGCGCTCCAGATCGGAGAACCCGAACGGATGGAAGAAGGTCTCGCCCTCGCGATCGACGGCCACCACGACTCCGCCCGGCACTGACCACTTTTCGGCGATTGCGTTGATGACGGCGCGCGCTGACTCGGTCATCCGCCCGCCACCGCGGGTGAGCCGATCAGCTGCTCGCGGCGCAGCAGATCCTCGAACGTCTCCCGGCGCACCGCCAGTCGAGAGGCTCCCTTGTCGCAGAAGACGACCGGTGGCCGCAGTGCGGTGTTGTAGTTGTTGGACATGGTGTAGCAGTAGGCGCCGGTGACCGGCACCGTCACCAGGTCCCCGACCGCAGGGGCCACCACCTGCACCTGTTCGGCGATCCGGTCACCGGACTCACAGTGCCGTCCGACGATATCCACGGTCTCGGCGGGCCCGCTCCGATCGATGACCGAAGGCTGGAATGGCTGCCCGTAGAGCGAGACCTCCAGATTATCCCCCATGCCGCCGTCCACCGCGGCGTGCGAGCGCAGCCCGCGCTTGACCGTCACCACCCGGTATGCGGTGATTCCGTTGCGCGCGACCATGGATCGGCCCGGTTCCACGAGCAGCTCCACATCGGTGCCAAGTTTGCGGTGTACCGCCGCGATCAGCGCGCCGGCATAGTCGTCGACCGAGGGCGCATCGTCGGCGCTGACATAGCGGACGCCGAGGCCGCCGCCGAAATCGTAGACACCGAAGCGCTCGAACTCGGCCAGCGACGTGACCGCCGCCTCGAACTGAGAGACGTCGAGAAGCTGGGATCCGACATGGGCGTGCAGACCACGCAGATCCACCATGGGCTGCCGCCGGATCTGGGTGATGACGTCCTCGACCTGATCGGCCGGGATGCCGAACTTGGAACTGTCATGGCCGGTCATCATGGCGGTGTGTGTCTTGGCATCCAGTGACGGACTCACCCGCAGGAGCACCGGAACGGGTGATTTCGCCAGCCGCGCAATGCGTTCCACATCGTCGAGATTGTCGATTACGATATACCGGACTCGGGCCCTGACCGCGGCGCTGATGTCCTCGTCGGTCTTTGCATTGCCATGGAACACCGCCCGGCCGGCGTCGGCACCGCCGGCCAGTGCCAGCCCCAGCTCGCCCGCCGACGCCACGTCGGTACCGCAGCCTTCTTGCGCGAGCACCCCGATCACGGACGCCGAGGGAAAGCTCTTCGATGCGAACAGGACCAGTGACCGTGGGTGGCGGCTGGTGAATGCGCTGATGTAGTCGCGGGCAGTGCGTCGAAGCGCGCCCTCGTCGATCAGATATGCCGGTGTGCCGTACTCATCCGCAAGCTGCGCGACCGGGCACCCACCGATCATCAGACGGTGGTCCGGATCGAGCGCCGTGCCCTCCGGGTACAGCGAAAGGTCGATATCGGCGGGTGTCAGTGTGTCAGCCATTGGCTCACCTTCGAGTAGTGCGACGTATTCAACAGACGTTCCGTGCCTGTTGGGCGCGGCATGCCGCGTCATGTCTGGCGAAGCGTTCGTCCCACAGGCCGGCTCGCCCCGGATCGGGTTCGATGACGTCGCGGGAGGCATATTCTGGCGCCGTATCCGGCCAGTGCAGGACTGTTCGGCCGGCCAGCAGGGCGGCGCCGACCGCGGAATGGTCCGATTCGTCGGTGTCGGTGTGGACTGCGCGGCCTGTCGCATCGGCCAGGTCGCGCCGGAATACGGGGGACAGCGCCCCGGAGCCACTCATCACGATGGGGCCCGGCACCTCGCCGACCCCGGCGGCCTCGGCGAGCACTTCCAGACAGCGGCGCGATTCCAGCACGATGCCCGCCGTCAAGCCACGGGCGAGATCGGCGGCCGTGGTCCGTAACGTCACGCCCTCGATGCCACCGACCAGACCCGGATCCCACAGAGCGCCCTGCTCACCGGGCGAAAGATACGGCAGTACCAGGGGCGCACCGGCCAGATCGGCACCGGCCGCCAGGTCGGCCACCGCCGACGGACCTCCGCGGACGCCGAGAAGTCCGGCCAACCACTCCATCGCGGATCCGGTGGCCAGGAGATCCATCTCCCGCCCGTACCCGCCGTCGGCCAGCGGGGTGACCAGATAGCGTCCGTGTTCGTCGACGTCGGGGGTGGCGGCACAGCCGAGGATGACGTTGCTGGTGCCGGCGATGTATGCCACCGTGCCCGGACTGCGGACCCCGAGTCCGTAGGCGCCGAGCACCGAGTCGGCGGCGCCGACGAGCACCGGGATACCCGGCGGACATCCCCACCGGGCCGCAAGCTCCGAACGCAACGGCCGATGTTCGCGCGAGTCGACGACTGCGGGCACCACACGCGCGCCGGCGGTAGCCAATATGGCGTTGTCCCATGTCTTTCGGTGCAGATCGTAGGCACCGAAACCGGATGCGGTGCTGGGATCGGTCAGCAGGTGCCCCGTCAACACCTGGAAGAGGTAATCCTTGGCGCCGGCAACGGTGGCATCGGCGGCCAGCCCCAGCCGGCGTCGTCGGGCATGCATTGCCAGCAGGTAACGCCCGTCGAACTGCTGACCGGTCCGCCGATACAGTTGGCCGGGCCCGACGGCCGAAGCGATGTTCTCGCCGTCGGCCTCGGCGCGCCCGTCCCGCCACGTGATCGCCGCACCGATCGGGCGCCCACCGATGTCCAGACTCACCAATGTGGGCAACATCGCCGAAAGCCCCAGTGCCGTCCATTTCGCGGAATCGGTCTGTTGGGCGAGTTCGTCCAACGCCGTATGGCATGCCGAAATCCAGCTGGATGGATCCTGCTCGGCGGCATGGGGTTCCGGCTGTTCGGTGGGATATGCGACGCGGGCCCGCGCCACGCACCGACCGTCGGCGCCGACCGCGACAGCCTTCAGGCTGCTTGTCCCGAGATCGACGCCGATGGTCAGTGCACCGTTACCGCTCAACGGCATTGCTCTCCTCGCCACACCCTCATCGCCGGCCCGCAGACCGGTCAGAACTCACGCGCCACCACGCTCAGCGCGGCATCGGCGGCATTGAGTGTGTCATCGATGTCGGCATCGGTGTGGACCAAGGAGACGAAGAGGTTCTCGAACTGCAGCGGATGAAAGAGTACGCCCCGTACCACCATCTCCTGATACCAACGGGTGAAGACATCCTCGTGGGCATGGGCGGCTGCATCACGCCAGTTCTTGATCGGCCGGTCGGTGAACCACAACTGGAACACCGTTCCGATGCCCTCGACGTAGGCATCGATACCCTTGTCCTGTGCCAGCGTCTTCAGGCCCTGGCCGAGCCGGTCACCCAACGCGCGCTGGCGTTCGTAGAGACCCGGGGTGGCCAGGATGTCCATGGTGGCCGAAACTGCGGCGCACGCAACTACATTCGCGTTGTAGGTTCCCGAATGCGAATAGGTTCCGTCGGCGATCAGGCGCATGGCCTCGGTGGTACCCCCGACCGCCGCGACCGGGAAACCACCGCCGATGCCCTTGGCATAGGTGGTCAGATCCGGACGGATGCCGAACCACTCCTGGGCGCCGCCGCGCGCAAACCGGAAACCGGTGATGACCTCGTCGAAGATGAGCATGGCACCGTACTTGGTGGTCTGCTCACGCAGCAGTTCCAGATATCCCGGTTCGGGCAGGATGCAGCCGGTGTTGAAGACAGCGGGTTCGGTGAGGACGGCGGCCACCTCTTCGCCGCGTTCTTCCATCAACCGGATGAAGCTCTCCGGGTCGTTCCAGGTGAGCACCACCAGTGTGCTCTCCAGCTCGGCGGGCACTCCGCCGCCCATGGCGACCGGCCGCGGCCGGTCGGCAGGCCCGGCGAGGGTCGGATCGACGTGGTTGGACCAGTACACGGTGTCCTGCCAGCCGTGGTAGTGACCCTCGAAGCGCACGATCAGCCGTCGTCCGGTCGTCGCGCGCGCCAGTCGGACGGCCGTGCCGACGGCCTCGGAACCGGAGTTGGTGAAGCGCACCTGCTCCACCCCGGGGACCGCCGCCGCAACCTTCTCGGCGGCCTCGATCTCCAGTTCATAGGGAAGCCCGAAGCACGTGCCGTATTCGGCCACCGCATCGGTGACGGCCTTGGTCACCCCGGGATGGCGGTGGCCCAGGATCATCGGGCCCAGCCCGAGTAGGTAGTCGATGTACTCGTTGCCGTCGACGTCCCGCAGTCGGGATCCCTGACCCTCGGAAATGAAGAGCGGGTAGGGCTTCCAACCGTTGCGAGGCAGCCGGGCGGTGCTTCCGGCGCCGCCGGGAATCGTCTTGCGGGCGCGGTCGTAGAGGTTCTTGGTGATCGCGGTCCGCTCGGCGTACGCGGTGTCAAACGTCGTCATGGAGATGCTCTTCCTGTGAACGAACTGGCCAACCCAGTACTACTTCTTATACTAAGTATGTTGTCAAGCGACCGTGGAGGAGGGTGCCAGCAGCTCGATGAGCGCACGCACCGGAGTGCCGGTCGGCCCCGCCGGCCACGGGTGGGCGGGCTCGGTCAACCACGCCGCTGATCCGTTGTCGATGTGCACCCAGGGCGCAAGCCCGACGAAGGAACGCAGGTAGGTGGCCGCCAGCTGGCCCGAATCAGGAACCGCGACAGGCGCATTGGCGATATCGGCGACTCTGGACGGCAAGTGGGCGGCATAGGTGTGGTGCAACGGCAAGGCCCAGCCTCGGTCGAATCCACGCCTGCCCGCCGCGATCATCTCTGCCGTGAGATCCGCCGACGTTCCCCAGCAGCCCCAGAAGGCCGTCCCCACACCGCCGGAATCTGTCAGCGTTCCGACATCGACGATCCGTGCCGGATTCTGGGCGGCGATCCATTGCAGCGCATCGGCGAGCACCAGGCGCCCCTCGCAGTCGGTGTCGACCACCTCGGTGGTCCGCCCGCCGGGGTGGGTGAGCACATCGCCGGGACGGAGCGCCCGCCCGCCGGGCATGTTCTCGGCCACAGGCAATACCGCGGTGATGGGGCCGGCAGATCCGAGCGCAGCGGCCGCGATCACCGCAGCGGCAACCGACGCGGCCCCGGCCATATCGGATTTCATCCAGCTGAGCTCGTGCGCATCGCGTTTGAGGTTGACACCGCCCGAATCGAAGGTGATCCCCTTGCCGGCCAGAGCCGTCAGCGGACCATTTCCGGCGACCTGTAGGCAGACAACCATCGGCGGCTCGACACTGCCTGCTCCGACGCCGAGCGTTCCGCCGAAACCGTGCCGGGTGAGCACATCCCGGTCCCAGGTCTCCACAAGGACCACACCGGGTGCCAGTTCGGCGGCGAGATCCGACACGGCGTGTGCGAAATCCCTCGGACGCAGGGCATTCGGAGGCGACTCGACCAGTTGTCGTACCCACGATGTCGCACGGGCAACAATGCTCGCACGAGCCAGCACATCGTCGGCGTTCATCCGCTCGTCGCACACCACCGTGACTGTCGATGCCGGGCCATCCGGTACACCGTCGCGTGGATATCGCCACGACCCGATCGCGTGCCCCTGCGCGACGGCGCCGAGGGACTCGGGCACCTCCATTGCCAACAGCGAGACGATGTTGCCCCGGACTCCCGCCACGAGCGCGGCGTCGAAGAGCTCCGCGGCACCGAGCTCGCCGGCGCCGAGGCCGACCAGTGTCACCCCCAGCACCCCGCCGGGTACCGGGAGCGAGACCGTCGTGTGCGAACCGGCTCGGGCGTCGAAATCGGGGTCAGCGGAGGCGACCTCGGCGCAGTCGATCCCGGAGATGCTCTTCAGTAGCTGGACGCCACGGCCGGGCCTGCCCACCGGGAGCCCGACCACGAGCCTGGGGTGATGTCGCGGTGCCAGCGCGTCGGTGAGATCGCGGGAGCGAACGCGCCTCAGCGCGGCATGGCTCATGCGGCGGGCTTCACCTGGAGCAGCGTCTGGGTCGAGAGGTTGTTGACCGAACCGACCAGCGGCGACATCTGGAATCCGGTCCATTTCGGCGAGTGGGCCTCGATCACGTTCTGGTAGAGCAACACGATGTAGGGCCGGTCATCGAAGGCGATGCGCTGCATCTGGTTGATGATGTCCTGGCGTTCCGCCCGATCGCGTGCGATGCCCTGCGCCTCGTACAGTTTGTCGTAGGCGGGGTTGCAGTAGCCGCTGTCGTTGTTGTTTCCCCATTGCTCGCAGGTCAGCACGCTGAGCTGAAAGTCCGGGTCGACCGGGGGGATCCATGTCCACATCGCCAGGTCGAACTCGTCATATCCGTTGTCGGGGCCCAGAATTGCCGTGGTTGCGGCGTCGGTGTCCATCTTGCGCATCTCCAGATTCACTCCCGCCGCGCGGAAGCCGTTCTGGATGATCTGGAACATCCGGTCTCCGGCACCGTTGATATCGGTGGGGAAGATGACCTCGTAGGACATCCGGCTACCCTCGGCAACCCGGATACCGTCCGGTCCCTTGGCGTAGCCGAGACCGTCGAGAATGGTGTTCGCCTGTGCGACGTCGAACGGTAGACCCTTGATCGCGTCGTCATGCCACCCCGTCGCGGGAGCGACGATCGTCGATCCCGTGGTCGCCATTCCCAGCCACGCGGTGCCGATCATCTCGTCGCGGTTCATGGCCAGTTCGAAGGCCTTCCGGACATCCGGATTCAGGAGTTCGGGATGGTTCTTCTTCTTCGGATTGGTGTTGATGATGAAGTTGTAGAAGCCGGAGCCGGGCGCCGTGCCGACCTCCATCCCGGCCTCCTTGATCGACGGGACCGCCGTGGCAGGTGTGCTGGCACCGATCATGTCGACCTGGTCGGTGCGTAACGCCGTGACCATGGCATCGGAATTGGCGAAGAACTGCAGACCGAAACCGGAGATGTGCGGCTTGTTCTCGCCCCACCACTTCGGGTTCTGCGAGAACATCGCGACCTGATCCTTCTTGTACTCATCCAGCACGAACGGCCCGCCGGACACCGCAGGCGCCTCATTCTGAAACGTCGTGATGGCTTTGCCGTCCCCGGTCGCGTACTGCGACCAGACATGCTCGGGAAGGACGGGCAGCTGCTGCATCTGCGCCAGCACATTGGACACCGGCTGCGAATAGGTGAGAGTCAGGGTGTCTCCCTCGGCCGAAGCCGATGTCAGACTGCGGATGAAGCCGGCCAGCTTTCCGGTGGGGCCGTCCTCGAACTGACGAATCATGTTGAGCGTGAACGCCGCATCCTTGGCAGTCAGCGGTTCTCCGTCGGACCACTGTGCGTCCTTGACGGTGTCGAAGGTCCACACCAGACCGTCCGGTGAGGTCTTCCAACTGGTTGCGAACGACGGCTTCAACGACATGTCGGAGGTGTCGTACTCGGTGAGGTGCGGATAGACGTACTGGTAGACGACATTGCTGTAATCCGATGTCGACACGAAGGGGTTGAGCGAATCGATCGCCACGCTGACCCCGATACGCAGGACGCTGCGCGATGTCGTGGAACCACAACCGGCAATCATCGAAACGGCCACCAGCACGCCGCTGATGAGTGCCAGGATTCGCAGAGCGGGTTTCATGGAGAGCCTTCCCTAGAGCATCGAGGTGGCGACGTTCACGTGCTGGCGATCTGGACGGAATCTCAACCGAAATTGCAACGTGGTATTACATTCCCGTCACTTTGTGTGCTTAGTATGAGGACCATCACCTAGGCCGTCAAGACGAAAGGGGCCCGAGTGCGCGGGTACCTCTGGAAGCGAACCCTGTTCGCCGCTGTCACGATCTTCGTCGCGCTCACAGTCAACTTCATCCTCTTCCGGGTGCTCCCGGGGGATGCGGTCAGCCAGATATCGCGGATTCCCAACGCCTCGCCGGCGATGAAGGAGGCACTGCGCGCCGAGTTCGGACTCGACAAGCCCGTGTTCGAGCAGTATGTCCGCTATTTGCAACAGCTGTGCCAAGGCAACCTCGGCGTCTCGTACACCAACCGCCAGCCGGTCCTGGACAACCTGGTCGAGGCGTTCGGCAACACGGTGCCGATGGTCGCCACCGGCACGCTGATCGCCATCGTCCTCGGGATCGCGGTGGGCATGTTCGCCGCGCTGCACCGGGGGTCGGTCGGCGACCATGCGGCCACCGGCATCGCCGTGGTCTTCTATGCGTTACCCACGCAGTTCCTCGGAATGATGCTGCTCATCTTGTTCGCCGGCACGTTGCCGTCGGTCGGGATGTCCGACCCCTTCGCCGTGGGACTCTCGCCGGGGGAGCAGCTGCTCGATCTCGCTCGGCACATGATCCTGCCGGTCGCGACGCTGGTGCTCACGCTGTACGCAGAGAGCGCCCTGATCGTGCGGTCCGCGATGCTGGAAACCCTCGGCGAGAATTACATCCTGACCGCGCGGGCCAAAGGCCTGACCCGTCGGCGCATCGTGTGGTCCTATGCACTGCGTAACGCCGCGCTACCGACGATCACCCAGATTGCGCTCTCGCTGGGGACCATCGTCGGCGGATCGATCCTCGTCGAAGTGATCTTCTCCTGGCCGGGAGTGGGACGCGCCCTCTATGACGCAGTCCTGCAACGTGACTACCCGATGCTGCAGGGCGGGTTCCTGGCCATCACCGTCACCGTCGTGGTGTTGAACTATCTCGCCGACATCCTGTATTTCCGGCTCGACCCGAGGATCTCACAGTGAACGAGGACCATCCCGATGAAGTCAGCGAACCGGTCGCCGGGGAACCGATACACAGGCGCGGAGCGTGGGGAGCGCTGCGCACCGCCATGGCCACCCCGCCGGCCATCATCGGCTCCAGCATCATCGGGCTGTTCCTTGTGGTTTCGGCACTATCGCATTACCTGAAGCCCTACAGCACATCTGCGCCAAGTTGCGCCGTGTTCGAGCCGCCGTCAGCACAACACTGGCTGGGTTGCGACGATGGCGGCATCGATATGGTGAGCCTGGTACTGCAGGGCGGGCAGATATCGATGTTCGTGGGATTCACCGCCGCGGTCATCGCGATCGCCATCGGTGCGACCGTGGGTGTGCTGTCTGGATACTTCGGCGGTTGGGTCGATTCGGTACTGATGCGGGTGACCGACTATTTCATGGTCATACCGCAGATCGTGCTGATGATCGTGGTGGCGGCGGTGTGGGGTCCGAAGCTGAGCCACGTCATCGTCGTCATCGGATTCCTCATGTGGACCAGCACCGCCCGGGTGGTGCGAGCTCAGGTCAAGACCCTGCGTGAACGTGTCTATGTGCAGCGCGCGGTATCGATAGGCGCCGGCCATCCGCGAATCATCGCCCACCACATCCTTCCTCAGCTGGGACCCTTGCTCATCGCCAACGCGGTGCTGGCCATCACGCTGGCGATCTTCAACGAAACCGCCCTGGCCTTCCTCGGCCTGTCGGACCCGACGGCGGTCACCTGGGGAACGATCATGGAGCACGCCTTCGTCCGTGGGGCCATCAGTACCGGGGCATGGTGGGCCATCGTTCCCGCAGGATTATGTGTCGCAATCCTGATCATGGGCTGCTACCTGCTGGGTAACTCGATCGAGGACACCCTCAATCCCCGGTTGCGCTCGTCTCATCTGTCCAGGAAGTCGTGGACGATGCGCCCACTGGTGGGCCGCGGAAAGGACGCACTGTGACTGCGTGCAATGCCCTGGACATCGTCGATCTGAACGTGTGGTTCGAGCCGCGGGAGAACCGCTCCGACCAGCAGATCCACACCGTGAAGAATCTCTCGCTGAGTGTCGCGCCCGGGGAGCGGGTGGGCCTGGTCGGCGAGTCCGGCTGCGGCAAGACCACCACCATTCTCGCCGCCATGGGCCTGTTGCCGTCGACGGCCACCGTCGGTGGTGAAGTGCGCGTCAACGGTACGGACATCATCGGTGCCGGTGAGACCGGTATCAACGGCCACCGGTGGACCGATATCGCCATGGTCTTCCAGGGTGCGATGAGTGCGTTCAACCCCGTGAAGACGATCGGATGGCAGATCCGGGAAGCCCTGAAATTCCATGACATCGCTCACGGGAAGACGGCGGTGGCCCGGTGTCGTGAGCTGCTCGACCTCGTCGGTCTGCCATCGGGTAGCGATGACCGTTTCCCACATCAGCTTTCCGGGGGGATGAAGCAGCGGGCCGTCATCGCGATGGCGCTCGCCTGCGAACCGAAGGTGCTGCTGGCCGACGAGCCCACTACAGCTCTGGACGTGGTGGTCCAGGATCAAGTGCTGCGATTGCTTGTCCGGCTTTGTGATGAGCTCGGGCTGGCGTTGGTGCTGGTGACCCACGACCTCGGTGTGGTGGCGCAGGCATGCACGCGGGCGGCGGTGATGTACAGCGGTGAGATCGTGGAAGAAGGAACCGTCGACGATCTCTACCATCGCCCGGCGCATCCCTACACCCGCACGCTCTTCGAGGCGACTCCGAACCTCGATGACGTGGCCGCCGGAGCGGTGCCCGTCGCTTCGGAAACGCCGACACTCGTCGTGCAAGACCTGCACGTCACCTACAGCGAGGGCACCAAAAGACCGTCACGCCAATGGCTTACCCGTGCCGTGCGGCGAAAGTCGCTGCCCGGCACTGCGCCGGGGGATGCTGTCGACGGTGTCAGCCTCCAGGTTGCCGAGGGTGAGCTCGTCGCCTTGGTCGGGCAGTCGGGCTGCGGTAAGACGACGACACTGCAGGCAATCCTGGGCATGCAGCCGGTGCGGTCCGGGTCCATCCAGATCGACGGGGTGGAAGTCGCCGATCTGAGCGCACGCGCGTGGCGACCGCTACGTCGCCATGTCCAGATGATCTACCAGGATCCCTACGAGGCGCTCGACGGTCGGTTGCGCATCGAGGACACGATGGCCGAACCGCTGGTGGTGCACGGTATCGGCGGGAACAGGGCGGAACGTCGAACCCTGGTCGCCCAGGCGCTCCGTGACGTGGGTCTGGACCCCTCTCGACTGGCCCAACGCTATCCGCACGAATTATCCGGCGGCCAGCGTCAACGCGTCGCGATCGCGGCCAGCCTGGTGCTGCGGCCCCGGT
Source organism: Mycolicibacterium sp. 22603 (assembly GCA_052044345.1). Taxonomy (GTDB): domain Bacteria; phylum Actinomycetota; class Actinomycetes; order Mycobacteriales; family Mycobacteriaceae; genus Mycobacterium. The sequence goes on along the minus strand of JBQEMX010000002.1, from coordinate 187,743 downwards.
TGTTGCTGGCCGACGAGCCGGTGTCGATGCTGGATGTATCGGTGCGCACCGGAGTGCTGGAGCTGCTCGACCGGCTGCGCCGTGAACACCGGATGGGCATCCTGATGATCACCCACGACCTGTCGACGGCGACGGCCTACGCCGACCGGGTCATCGTCATGCGCGAGGGGCGCATCGTGGAAACGGGCAGACCCTGGCAGATCGTCAACGAGCCCGCCGATCCCTACACCCGAAAGCTATTGGACAGTGTGCCGAGTCCGGACCCGACACGCCACCGCGCCTCCTGAGCCGAGACTCCGCCGGTCAGTCCCCGGTGGCGGGCCCAGATCCGAAGGGACGCACCGACCACGGCCCGGTGCGGGCCGGCTCCACCAGGCGGCGTCCAGACGTTCCCGAGACGTAGAACAGAAACTCGCGCGCCGGGTAGGTCTGCTGAAAGCTGTCGAACGCGGTCCCCTCGGCATTGACGCTCACACCGCGGATGCGGACCACGTTGTCCTTGGCCGTCAGCTTCAGATGCTCGCGCTCCAGGGAGTTGGGGTGGTCGACCTCGAAGACCTGTTCCACGAAATCATCGGTGAATCCGTAACGTTCGGCCAGAAAACCGTACAGAGATCCACCGGTGGCGAGCCGTTCCTCGTCCAGGGACGGCACCAGGCTCAGCGGCAGCACTGCCTTTTCCAGCAGCTTGGGCACATTGCCCAGCCGGCGCAGGCGACAGATCTCCCACACCGGCTGGCCGGCGTCGATCCGCAACGCCGCGGCGTGGTTGTCACTCGGCTGCCCGACCATCAGGCTGACGAGCTCGGTGGCGAGTTCGACACCATCGTCGTGTCCCTTGAGCGTCTCCAGCAGCGCGCCGGGACGCGAGGGTTCACTGAGGATTCGCTGCGGGGCGACAAATGTTCCCACGCCCTGATGACGCACGATCTTTCCGCTGTGGGTGAGCTCATCGAGCGCACGCCGCACGGTGATGACGCTGACATCAGCCATCTCGGCGAGTTCGGCCGTGCTCGGCAGCTGATCACCTTCACGCAGATTCTGGTCCTCGATGAGCGATACGACGAGGTCGTACACCTGCTGATATCGCAGCGGGCGCGCGGTCTTGCCGGTGCCGTCGTCGTTCACAAATCCTCCCCGGTGAGCTGCCGGCCGGTCCTGCAGGGGCACCGATGCGTGCCCTTCGCGGCCATCTAACTACCTACATTGTCATACAAGGAATGAGGTTTGATATGAGAGTCGTCATCTGCCCCGACTTGGCTGCGGTCGCCACCACCGCCGCCGATATCGTGACCGAGCTGGCCATCGGTAAACCACACGGGACGCTGGGGCTTGCCACCGGTTCCAGTCCGCTGGGGCTGTACGCCGAGTTGGCCGAGCGGGTCGCCGCGGGCCTGGACATGACCGGGTTCTCCGGCTTCGCCCTCGACGAGTACGTCGGGCTGCCACCGGATGATCCGCGCAGCTACGCCTACGTCATCCGGACAAAGGTTACCGAGCCGCTACGGCTGAAGCCCGAAAACGTGCACGTGCCAACGGGTGTCGGTGATGACCTTGATGCCGCATGCGTCGCCTACGAGGACGCCATTCGCGCGGCCGGCGGCGTCGACATCCAGATCCTCGGGATCGGACGAAACGGACATCTGGGGTTCAACGAGCCCACCTCGTCGTTCGCCTCCCGCACGCGGGTGGCGTCGCTGGCCAGTTGGACCCGGCAGGACAACGCGCGCTACTTCAGCTCACCGGACGACGTTCCGCGAGAGTGCGTCACGCAGGGGTTGGGCACCATCATGGCTGCCCGGATGACCCTGCTGATCGCCACCGGTGCGGCGAAGGCCGACGCTGTCGCGCGCGCGGTGGAGGGTCCGGTGTCGGCACTGTGCCCGGCATCGATCCTGCAGCATCACGAGAACGCCGTGGTGATCATCGACGAACAGGCCGCCGGCAACCTCGCGCTGGTGGACTACTACCGCGACACTCAGCGCCGGAGCATCCGCGATGCAATCCCCGGCTGACACACCGGTTGAAATTTGGTTGGATCAGGCAGCGATTCGAGTCGGGCTGCGCGCGGCGCACATGACCATGCGTCGTATCTGCGCACGCACTCGAGGCGGCGGGCGCCGGTGGTCAGTCGAGGGGCTGGACCTATGGGAATCTTCGCCCCTCGGATCGGCTGTATGAACTTGCCCAGTACAGGAGCACGGTTAACAACAAGACAAATTTCGTCAGCGCGGCGCGTCGAGCGCTCACCGCCTGGGCCTCTTGATCGTGGCCCCGCAACACGTTCAGTAGCGCCACGCCCTCGCGCGCGTCAGCGGCCACAGCCACCGCGCATGCAATCTGTGCCCACGGAAACAGGGTCACACCCGACCGTCGGCGGCCGAATCGACGATCAGCGCGCTCTGAAAGCAACGCCGCAAACACTCCGTACGTGGCCATGTAACCGAAGTCGAGCCACAGCGACGCACGGGCAGCTGCAATCCCTTTCGGACCCCACCTTTTCATGATCGACGTCGCACGGTCCCTGCTGCCCGCCAACTCGAACCCGATGATTCCCGGTCCACCCGTAGCGTGAAGTTTGCGCTCCAAACTGAGCATCACCAGGGTCCCGCCAAAGAACAGGCCGCCTACCCGGCGGGTGGCCTTCCGCACCTGAGCGTCAGTCATCGAGTGCACCGATGTCGACAACGTCATGGGGTCCTACGACGTCAGCTCGTCGGTGATCGACACCGGCTGCATACCACCGGCTTTCACCTGATCGGTCGTACTCCGGCATTCGCCGAGCACCTGGACTCGTCCACCGCCCTGATGTTCGGTCAGGATCGCCATGATCTTGCCCTGGTGAACCACCCTGCCGTGCGGCATCGCCCCCGGCGGCGGCCCGGGGGTCCAGCCCTGGTCGATCATCGTCGCCTCGACCTGCGCCAGATAGGCATCCGGCGGCGTGCCGGCGGGAACGGCGAAGCGGAAACCGGCGATACCGCGGAACGGTGGCTCGTTCTGGTCGTTGCATGAGCCGAACTTGAAGGACCCGCTGACACTCTGCAGACGCGCGGCACGCACGATCTCACGGGCGGGGTCGACCACCTGAGCGCGTATCTGGTCATCGGTCAGCGCTGGGCCGTCCAGCTCACTGGAGGCATCCGAAGGTGAACTCATGTCAGCACATCCTCCCAACAGCAGTACAGACAAGGCAATGATGCCGGCGGTCGCCATCCGTCGAACGGAACTGGCGATCTCAATAGCCATGGTCATTGGTGATCGATCCTTGTGGACGGTCCCCTTCGGGATCATTGAGTGCGGGCAGGCCGGGTATTCGAGTGTCCCAGTCAGGCAGGTCGATCGGCGGCAGTCCCGGGAGATCGATCTTGTCGGGCAGTCCGATGTGCGGCTGACGTCGCCCCTCTGCCAGCAGTCCATTGTCACCGAGGGTATCCGCATCACCGGTGGCGATATCCGTCATCGCGCGCAGGGATTCGCTGCCCACCTGGTAGTACTTCGAATGATCGCCGAAGGACAAACCGTCGCGTCCCACTGCCTCGGCATCGAAGCGCACCGAACCGAAGCCGTCGCCGGCAGGATCTCGGCCCAAGCCGGCCTCCAAACCCAGCGGATAGTTCAACTCGCGGTTGATGATGTCGGGGAGTGGGCCGGCCTGTCCGATCCAGCTGACCGGGTCGGTGGAGGCGGCCCCGACGTACACCTTGCCGCCCTCGGGCAGATGGAAATCCGACGCGCTGTTGGCCAAGTCGGTTCCCGGGCTGCCGATCAGCACCGCGTTGTCCGCTTTCATGCCGCTGCCGGCGAATGCATCGGCCACCGTGGTGGACCCGTAGGAGTGCCCGATGACGGTGAGGTTGGCGGGCACGCCCTCATGGGTGGCGGCCAGGCCGTTGACATCGGCGGCCAGCAGATCACCCCCGGCGCGGGCCAGTGTCGGGGTGGCGATGGCCGGGTCGGTGGGACTGTCGGGTGTGTCGTAGCCCATCCAGGCGATGACCGAGGTGGGCTCGTGGGGATCCGCGGCGATCATCTGGTCATACAGGTTGGTGGCGTTGTCACCCTCCAGCCAACCTGCCTTCACGCTGCTTCCGGTGCCGGGGACGACCACCGCGGTGTTCTGGGCCTTATCCGGATTGCCGATGGCAATGGCGGCCTTGCCCTCGCCGTGGAACGCCAGCGGGTCGTACGCCCAGAGCATCGTCGGTCGGTTGGCGTCCTCGGGGTCGGCGGTCTTGTTCAGCCCCTTCTGGGTCTGCACGGCATTGCTGTAACGGGTGGCGTCCGCCGAGGTCAGGCCATACTCGGCGGGATTGGCCAGCACGTCGTCGGTGGACACACCATGCTGGTTGGCCGCATCGGTCACCCGAGCCACATCGTCTGCCAGCACGGCCCGGTTCACCTGATCGCGGACCTCGGCCGGGATTCCGTTGAGATTGCCGAGCTCGGGCGGGTGATCGGCGATCAGCTGGCTTTTCTCGAACTGGCTCAGCGAATCCCACCACTTCTTGACATCCTCGGGGCTGGTCCCGGACGCCGGTAGCCGGCGTGGATCGCCGAGGGTGCCCGGCGGTGTCTGCGGCACCGGGCCACCGACCGCGGCCTGGATGGCGGCGGCGGTCTGAGCGTCGATCTGCGCGAACACCGCGAGCATCTTCTGCAGGATCGCGGTCCATGCCGGGGCCATCAGTCGCAGGATCGGGGGTAGCGGAGGCGGGGTGGCGGTGCCGTCATCGGCAACCTGCCAGCCGACCGCACGCAACATCGCGACCGTCGCGAGCAGCCCGGTGCGGGTGAATCCCATCTGGGTGCCGCCGGTGTTGAGTGCCTGCTGCAGCGCGCTGAGCCGAGCGCGCAGCTCTTCCTGACGGTTGAGGTTCTGCTCGGCCTTGATGATCGCCGCCGAGGCTGCCTCGCCCTGCCATGAGGACCGCAGCTGCGCCAGCGCCTGCCGTTGCGCGGCCATCGTCGTATCGAGGGCGGCGATCTTGGCGCCGAGGTCGGCGGCGGAAGCGACCAACTGCTCGGGCCGCGACGCCTGCACCGTCGACACCGTCACCGACAACTTCTGCCCCCTCGCCTCTGTATCCCAATCGTCGCACGGGCAAAAGAGTCGGTAGGGCACCAGTTTCGAGGGATGAGGGTTGTCGATGTGTGGTGTTCTAACGATCAACGTCGATGTTCCGCCTGCCGAGTGACTCCGGCAGGGGTCGTCGACGCGCAGGAGGGAATGGGACATGGCGGATTCGGGCGGATTGCAGCTGAGGACTGCCTCGGGTCGGTGGGTGCTCCTTGCGACGGTCCTCGGATCTGGCATCGCGATGATCGACGGCACGGTGGTCAACGTGGCATTGCCGCATATCGGTGCAGACCTGGGCACCGGCTTCGGCGGTCTGCAATGGGTCGTCAACGCCTACACGCTGACCTTGGCCTCCTTCATCCTGTTGGGCGGTTCACTCGGCGACCACTTCGGGCGCAGGCGTCTCTTCCTGATAGGGGTGGTGTGGTTCGCGGTGGCCTCGACCGCCTGCGGCCTGGCGCCGAATATCGAAACACTGGTCGCCGCGCGTGCCCTCCAAGGCATCGGCGGCGCCATGCTCACGCCCGGAAGTTTGGCACTGATCTCGGCGTCGTTCCGCGCCGACGACCGTTCCGCCGCGATCGGGGCGTGGTCGGGTCTGGGCGGGCTGGCCGGTGCGGCGGGACCCTTCCTCGGGGGATTCCTCGTCGAGTGGAACTGGCGGGCAGTGTTTCTCATCAATGTGCCACTGGCCGCCGGGCTCGTCATACTGACCGTGCTGCGGGTTCCCGAGAGTCGCGACGCAGAATCGCCACCAGGTCTGGACATCGCCGGCACGGTCCTGGCCGTCCTGGGTCTGGGAGCATTGACATTCGGACTGACCAGCCTCGGCGCCGACGTCACTGCGACCGGCCTTGTCTCGGTCGGCACCGGGATGCTGGCACTGGCCCTGTTCGTGGTGATCGAGCGGCGTTCCCCGCATCCGTTGGTGCCACCAGAACTGTTCAGCAACAGTATCTTTCGTATTGCGAATGTCATCACACTACTGATCTACGGTGCCTTGGGGGTGGTCTTCCTGATGCTGGTGCTGCAGCTGCAGACGGTTGCCGGGTTCAGTCCGATCGAAGCGGGGACTGCGCTGCTCCCGGTCACCGCGGTTCTCCTGTTTTTCTCGGCACGCGCCGGCGCGCTTGCGGGCCGGATCGGTCCACGGATACCGATGGCGCTGGGCCCGCTGCTGTCGGCGGTGGGACTGCTGCTGATGCTGCGCATTGGTACACACGCATCGTGGGTCGCCGACGTACTTCCCGCTGCTCTGGTCTTCGGAGCAGGCCTGGCGTTGGTCGTGGCGCCCCTGACGGCCGCAGTCCTCGACGCCGCCCCGGACCGTCTGGCCGGGTCGGCGTCGGGAGTCAACAATGCGGTGGCTCGCGCAGGAGGGCTGTTGGCTGTGGCCGTGATACCGGTGCTCGCCGGTATCGGAGGCGCGGATTACGCCGATCCCGCCGTATTCGGGGCCGGCTTTCGCACCACGATGGTGATCGCCGCGGCGCTGCTGTTGGGCGCGTCAGCGCTCGCTGCCGTCGGGATTCGGCCGAGGCGCGGCGAAGTGTGCGGACGCATGCACGTCGAACAGGACGTTCACTGCCCGATCAGCGGTCCTACCCCGTTCCCGCGTGCCCCACAATCGGATACCTGACCGAGCGCTGATTCAGGTCGTGGCGGTGATGCTGTCGATGATGATCTGGAAGGGGCCCTGCTGCTTGTCCAGGATGTAGATCGCTACCTGATCGATGGTCGATGGATCAAGGGCCGCAGGTGCTTCGGGCGCTGGATCCATGCGCATGCCTACGGGTTCGAAACGGTCGACAGGCAGGTCGTAGGTTCGCGCGGCGCCTGCTTCGGTGGTGAAGCGCTGAACATACGACCATGGCTGGTCGCTGTCGCGCACCTTCAACAGGTAGGTCTTCCCGTCGCCCTCGGCACGCACTCCCAAAGACAGTGCGCCCGTGGCCTTGCGGCCGATCTCAGGGTCGACTGGTCCACGCGTCGAGGCGAACCCACCATTGTTGTCCAAGGAGATGATTCCCGAGAACCGCAGGCCGCCATCGTCGAACGCGACTTCGGAGGTCGATCTGCCACCCATGACGGGGTCATTCATGGTCGTCCACGCAGCGGCCTGGTCGGCGACACGGAGATCGACGATGACGGTCTCCGTGGTGGCGGGAGGCGACGAGGTCGCCGTGTCCTCTGCCTGAACGGCGCCACCACATGCGACGAGCGAGAACGTCGTACAGGCACCGATCACCAGGACGGAAGCTCGATGGATCTTCCCGCTCAGCGACGGGTACGAGGTGTCAGCACTCACTGTTGTTCCCACTCATCTCCTGGCCGCGCATCGGCATCCCGTCGATCACGGCATACACCGTCTGGAGGTTCGGCACGGCGTCGACGCGTAACTTCTGGGAGCCGTCCTTGCCGATCAGCAGCACGGCGAAGCTGTTGTCGCCGACGGCGTACTGTTCCGCCAGTTGGCGGGCGCTGGCGGCTTCCAGCACTCGGCCGTCGAGCATGCTGGTGCCGCCCGCAAGTACCTGAGCGAGGATCATGTCGCGATTGGTGAACTCACAGCGGCTGGACTCTATGCGAGCCAGTGTCTCGATGAGTCGAGCGTCGTCGGCACTGGGCGCGAACACCAGCAGGGGGCGGTGATTCCAGAGGTAGCCATCCAACTCGCCGGCCGCAGCGGTGCCCGTCCCGCACAGTGCCGCGAAGCTCATCGCGGTGAGCACGAGCAGTGAACGCAGGCCTGCACCCATCGCACCCCTCCTCCACACGTCGATGTGATCGATGACAAGTACCCCGCGTTGTGGCATCGCTAACCAAGCGGGCCGCACTCGTGCCTTGCTCGCTCATCGTCCGCCAGAAGATGTTGAGCGCAGCCTGGAGCGCGGCGGATTGCGTCCCTGGACCGGCACACTCAGTGTTCCGTTGACGGTCGAGTATTAGCTGACCGAGCTCGGCCATTCACTGGTCGGGGTGTTCGTCCAGCTCGAGAGTTGGGCGGATCAATATGGGACACAATTGACGCCCGAGCCGCGTGACGCGCGCAGGCAGTAAATTGTCGGGCCGACACGAAAGAGGTGAAAGCCTCAAGCGCGTAGCGCAGCGGTGAGCTCGAGTAGCGAATTCAGGCGCAGATCAGCAAGATGCACTGCGGCTGTCGACGCGTGGAAGTAACCCCAGGGCCCACGTCGAACAAACGCCGTACGCATGCCAATCGATCGGGCTGGCAACACGTCGTTATCGATGCGATCACCCACGTACAAGCTCTCACCGGCAGCGACTCCCGCTTGAGTGACGATCCGGAGGAAGAAGTCGGGATCGGGCTTGGCCACGCCCCAGCGTTCCGAGGACGCCACGAAATCCGGGTGCAGCCCAGCCGCGGTCAACGCGGATTCGACTGCTGCGGGCTGGTTTCCGGCGACACCGACGGCGATCCCGAGATCCCGCACGGCAGCCACAGCCTCGAGCGCGTCAGGGTAAAGGTCCTCATGAGTGGGGTTGACGCCGGCAGCGGGTTTACCCACGCCGATCATGTCCCATACCTCCTTGTGGTCCCTGCCCTCTGCGATCAAGGCGCCGACGAGTCCGCACAGGGTAAAGGGCGTCAATCCGACCTGATGTGCACGCGCGCCCCACATTCGGGTTTCGTCGACCAGCGTTTCACCGACGTCGAACACCACGCAGCGGATGTGCGAGAGATTTGGTGTGTCCACGTGTCAAGGGTGGCACGCGTCAGCGTCGAACAGTGTCCCGGGACGTGACAGGCCGGTCGGAATGGGGATTGAACTTCTGTTCCATTGCGCGGTGCTGTTGACCGCGTTGCCGATGGCGGTCACGTTGTCGTCACCTCTGTACAGCCCCAAGGCGAAGCTGGCCAGGTATCCCTCTCGGTCATACAGCTCCGGGGACCGGACCGGGCCCAGGTTCTATCAACGTTGACGTACCGAACACCGACATACTGTTGTCGCCCCGACGTCTGATGCTGGCGCGATGACCGACAACACGAATGATGTGGTGACTGACGTGCCTGCTGCCGATGCCGCGCTCGCGGTGTGGTTGACGATGTGGAACACCGACGGCGAGATCGCACATCGGATCTGCACTGACGACTTCCGGATTCACTTTCTCAACTCTGATACCGATGGGTCGAACCCTGGGGACGAGGTGCTGGGTGCGGAGAGCTTCGTCCGCTACTTGGAGTCATATCGCGAACTGCACCCGGGAACCGTGTTCACCGAAGTGTCGTGGTCAGTCGACGGTCTGCACGGGCGGCTGTTGTGGAACGTACGAGCCGGCGAGCACGCTACGGGTGGGATCGATGTGTTCGACTTCACCGATGGCGGGCTGATCCGCGAGGTGTGGTCGGTGGGCGGTACGCGCACGCACTCCACGTAAACACGGCAAAGTTGGAGCCCATGAGGAGAGATGCCGACTTGTCGATCCGAGGTCTTGACGTCAACCACCGTTGAGGTTTTACCGTCGGCTCATGCCAAGAGAAATGCAACCCGCTGCGCTACAACCCCTCGGCTTCTGGTCGGTCCGTGCCGGAGAAGCCATCCGGGCGCGCACCCGCGGCCGGCTTTCAGACCTGGGCGTCAGCCAACCCGAGTGGTGGGTATTGCACCAGTTGTCGATGCATCCGCGCGGTATGACCGAGGCCGATCTCGTGGCGATCGTCGGCCCCAACGAGTCCGACGAAAGCATCGTGCGCGCGACCGCGGCCGGTATCGACAAGGGCTGGCTTGGCCGCGTGGGTGATCTGGTCCGCCTGACGGAACTGGGTGTGAAGCAGTTTGACGCCGCCGCCGCGGTTCAGAAGGAACTCAATGACGAGCGACGCCAGGGGATATCCGACGAGGACTACGCCACCACCATCGAGGTGCTGCAGCGCACCATAACCAACGTCGGTGGCAACGCGTGGCATTGGTGAACGAGCCGGAAGGAATGCTCGGATGGCCTGCGGCGCAGGGCGCGCGTTCGAAGGCGGCATGGTGTGTCGGGACCGCGCTGCGGCACAGCTTCCGGTTCTGACGGCGCAAGCCCTCACAGCGCTGCGCCACGCGTCGTGAGGCAGGCGTAATTCATGGCAACGAGGCGGAAACCTAAAAACACGGTATTCGAAATACCGATTTAGGAACCTCTGATGGTCTACCGCTACGGCGCGGCAGACCACCGCACACTGCGTCTCACCACACACCTGGAGTAGCCATGACGATCGACTTCACCATGTCCGACGACCAGCGGAAGCTGCAATACGAGGTCCGCGCATTTGCCGAGGAAGTGCTCGCGCCCACGGTCGCTGCCGCCGATGCCGAACCCGACCCGCTGAAGGGTTTCCAACTGACCAAGCCGGCCTATGTCGAGGCCTACCATGCCGGCATCGCGATGTGCATGTTGCCCAAAGCATATGGTGGAGGCGGTGTTTCGTGTGTCGATCTCGTGATCGCCGCGGAGGAGATCTGTGTCGTCGACCCAGGATTCGCCTGTACGGTGCTGTGTAACGGGCTTGGTCTCATGCCGGTCGCCTGGTACGGCAGTGACGAACAGAAGGAGCGCTTCCTTCGGGCGGCCACGTCTGACCCGACCGGTGAGTACCTCGGCGGCTGGACCGCCAGCGAGCCGCCGGGGAATCCCGCCGGCACCGCGAATTTCGACATCCCCCTCCCACGGCCGGCGGGCGTGGGTCTGACGGCCGTGCGCGATGGTGACGACTACGTCGTCAACGGTCGCAAGTACTGGCCGTCGTCGGCCGGCTGGGACGAGCGGGGAGTCGATGCCGGGACGCTGATCGTTCGGACCGACTCCGAAAAGGGTGGTACCGACGGCCTCTCGGCGTTGGTCCTGGAACGGGACACTCCTGGGGTGACGTTCCGCCACCTCGACAAGATCGGCCACCGGCTCGCCTCCAACGCCGAGATCGTGTTCGAGAACGCACGGATACCGGCTGCCAATCTCCTGCCGGGCGCACAGGGCAACGGTGATCTGGTGATCAACCGCAACTTCGCATGGTCGGGGCCGGTGGCGGCCATCGCGGCTGTCGGCATGGCCAGGGCCGCGTACGAAATGGCTCTCGACTGGGCCAAGAACAACACGGCGGGAGGAATCACCCCGATCATCGGATTCCAGAACGTCGGCTATGTGCTCGGCGATGTGGCCGCCAAGATCGAGATGGCGCGCACATTCTCCTGGCGGGCGGCGGATTACCTCGACAAGCATGATCAGCACGCGGAACTGGTCGGGGCGATGAACAAGATCCAGGTCACCGAGATGATGTTCGACTGCGTCTACAAGTGCATGCAGATCGTCGGCGTGAACAGCCTGGAGACGAAGAACGGCTTCGGCAAGATCTTGCGCGAGGCAGCGGTGCTCCCGATCTACGACGGCGGCAACATGGGGATGCAGCGTCGGCGCGTGCACGGCATCATCGCCGATCCCGACTTCAACCCGCGCGCGATCATGGAGGACGAGTACGTCCACTTCGGTAAGCAGCACGAAGGCATCGGCACCATGGCCGGCTGAGTTTCCGATCCCCGCCCGGGCCCGATCTGCACATGGTCGGGCCCGGCAGGGTGGGCCGGGCAGCGCCGGCCGACGACCGCCGGCACGCCGCGCCGTGGCGCATCTGCCGTGGCACAGTGGACCGGAGCAATCATCAAGGGGAGCTGTCGCCATATGAAGCACACCAACCACGCCGACTATGCGCTACGTGTGCTGCTCTACCTGCGCGTGGCACCCGACCGGCGCGGCTCGGTCACCGAGATCGCCGAGGCCCACCGGATCTCTCGACACCATCTCGACAAGGTGGTTCAACGACTATCGGCGGCGGGTTTGGTGCACACGACGAGGGGTCGCTCGGGCGGCGTCGAATTGGCCCGCGATCCGTCCTCGATTCGCATCGGGGAGGTGATGCGGACCATGGAGTCCGACTACGCCGTAGTGGAATGCCTCGGTCCCGCCCGCTTCTGCCGTGTCGCCGGGGTGTGCGGTGCGCGCAGTGTCTTCTCCGACGCCCTGGAGGCCTATTTCGAGGTACTCGATCGATCGACCCTCGAAGATATCGCGAGCAATGATTACGGACTGCGCGGTGCGCTCGGGCTCACCAGCGGCTGAGCCCCGGCACTTCGCATCCCTCGGACGTACGTCGTGGCTATTGCCGGCCAACACATCACCGCCCGGCGTAAAGGAGTACCAGCATGTCCATCGACTTCACGATGACCGCCGAACAGAGCGCACTCAAGCGCCGGGCACGGGAGTTCGCAAGGGAAGTGCTGCGACCGGTAGCCGAACACGCCGACGCTCTGGCCGATCCCCAACAGGCGTTTCTTGCCATGCGTCCGGTGTATCGGCAGGCCGCCGAGGCGGGATTCACCACCATGTTCTTGCCTCGCGAGTACGGCGGGGGCGGTGCGTCCAACGTCGACTTCCTCATCGCCATCGAGGAACTCTGCGCGGTCGACCCGGGGTTCCCGACGACGATCCTCGTCAACGGTTTGGCCCTGATGCCGATTCTGTGGCACGGCAGCGATGAACAGCGCGACAGGTGGATCGGCCGCGCCGCATCTGACCGCGACGGCTCCTTCCTGGCCGGCTGGGTGGTCAGCGAACGTGGTGGCACTGCGAATTTCGACCACCCGAGCCCGTCCGCGGGCATCCAGTTGCTGGCCCGGCACCAGCCGCGCCAAGGGCGATACGTGCTCAACGGAGAGAAGCACTGGCCGTGCAACTCCGGCGGCTGGGATCTGCGGGGTGCCGACCTCAATGTGTGTGTCGCACGGACGGATTGCACGAAGGGAAGTGCCGGTGCTCTGAGTGTCTTCGTCGTGGAACGGGGCACCCCCGGCATCGAGTACGAGGTGATCGACAAGCTCGGTCACCGAACCTGTCAGAACGTGACCATGACATTCCGCGATGTGGCGGTGACCGAGCAGAATGTGTTGGTGCACGGTGATGGCGATCTGTTGATCAACCGGAACTTCACCTGGTCGGCTCCCATAGCCGGCATCGCTGCGGTCGGAGTTGCCCGTTGCGCGTTTGAATTTGCTCTCAAGTGGGCGAAGACCTACACCGGCGGCGGTTCGTCGCCGATCATCCACCATCAGGCGGTCGGGAACCTGCTGACAGAGGTCGCGGCCCGAATCGAGGCGGCTCGGTACTTCTGTTGGAAGGCAGCGCATTATCTGGACCGCCATCCCGGGCAGGGGCACGCGCTCAGTGGGATGAACAAGACATTCTGTGGAGACCTGATGCAGAGTGTGGTGTTCGACTGCATGCGGATCGTCGGCGTGAACGCACTCGATACGCGCTTCCCGCTGGCCAAGCTCTATCGCGAGGCTGTCGTTTTTCCGCTGTATGACGCCGGGAACCTCGCGATGCAGCGGCGGCGCGCGTGGGGTGCCATGACGCACCGCGACTTCTCCGCCGACACGTTTGCCGATGATCAGCCGTTCGAGTTCACCCGGGACATGCAAGGGTTCGGAACCGTAGCGGGCTGACCAAGCCATCAAAGTGATTGCAGCGTAGTCAGTTACCCGTAAGTCGATGTTGGACGGGAGTGTGCCTTCGGAACGCCGAGTGCGAGGTCGCAAATCCGCCAGCGCCTGACGGGCGGCGGATCTAGCGTCGTCGGCGGTTGCACTCAGAAAGGGCATCATGACCGACATCGTTCTGATCACCGGCGGCTCCCGAGGAATCGGGTTCGAAACCGCCTCCGCGCTGGGCCTTCTCGGCGCCACCGTCATCATCACCGGTCGCACGCCGGCGACGCTGGCGGCGGCCACCGAGGAACTGGCGCGACGCGGTGTGCGGGTGGAGGCGGAACTCCTCGACGTGGTGTCACCGGAGAGTGTGCGGCACCTGCTGGAACGGGTACGGAGTCGACACGACCGCCTCGACGTCCTGGTGAACAACGCCGGCGTCGCGGGGGAGTGGTCGCATCCCTCGTCGACCGGCTTCGTCCATCCGGACGCCGCGCGCATCACCTTCGACACCAACGTTCTGGGCGTCCTCTACATGATCGAGGCGTTTCTGCCGCTACTGCGCGCGAGCGCGGATGCGCGCATCGTCAACGTCTCGTCCTTCATGGGTTCACTCGCGTTGCAGTCGCAGGCCCCACCCGAGAGCCTGGTCGTCCCGGCCTACCAGGCGTCGAAGGCGGCGCTCAACAGCATCACCATCACCTTGGACAAGGCGCTGAGCGCCTCCGGAATCCGCGCGGTGTCGGTCGACCCCGGCTTCGTCCAGACCGATTTCTCGCCCATCAACCGTGATCAGGCCCCGTTGACCGCCGCTCAAGGGGCAGAACCGATCGTGCGGGCCGCCTCCGGGCAATACACCGCGGGCACATTCATCGGCCGAGAGGGCCCGCTGCCCTGGTAGCCACCTCGCCTGTCACAAATGTGCCACTGATAAAAGGCGACATTGACAAATGGCACATTTGGTGATGGTCTTTGGAGTGTGACGGGTCCCGCGATGGCAACCAGCCAACAGGTCGGGGTTCAGTTCGACGAGCAACTCCAGGAGACCTCTTGATAGGCAATCTCTTCGGTGGGCCCCGGCGCACCGCCGATGCCAAGGCCGTGGTGACCGGCGCGGGCAGCGGGATCGGACGGGCATTCGCACTGGAGCTCGCGCGGCGGGGCGGCGAGATCATCTGCGCCGATATCGACGCCGATCGAGCCGCGGAGACGGTCACCCTCATCGAGGGTCTGGGCGTCGGCGCCGGACATGCCGTGCAGTGCGACGTGTCCGACCGCGGTGCCATCGAACTGTTGGCCAAGCAGGCCGAGGACATCTTCGGCGGTGCGCCCACCTGCGTCATCAACAACGCGGGCGTGGGAATCGGTGGAAAACCGGTCGGTGACATCGGTTTTGACGATTGGGATTGGGCCATGGGCATCAACCTGTGGGGCGTGATCTACGGCTGCGAGGTGTTCACCCCGATCCTGCGTCGCGCCGGACGAGGCGGCATCATCAATGTCGCCTCGGCCGCGGGCTTTGCGGCGGCACCGTCGATGGCGGCCTACAACGTCTCCAAGGCCGGCGTGATGTCGCTGTCGGAGACGCTGGCTGCCGAACTCAGCGGCACCGACATCGCGGTGACGGTGCTCTGCCCCACCTTCGTCAAGACCAACGTCTTCACCGACGGGCGGATCACGCCCGGGTCGATGAACCTGAGCCAGCAACTGGCTCGCTGGACCGGGGTCTCCGCCGATGGCGTGGCCACGCGCACCCTCGATGCACACGATCGCGGCAGCCTCTATGTGGTGCCCCAACTGGACGCCAAGGTCGTATGGCACCTGAAGCGCCATGTCCCCGCCCTCTACGCGCACGGCGCCGGATTGCTCGGCCGGCTGCTCCCGTCCAACTGAAAGGAACGACCATGGCAATGGATCTGGACAAGATGCTGCAGATGATCAAGGACAAGCAGTGGTCCTTGGTCGATATCGACTGGGATGCACCGGGAGCCGAGCTCATCGACGAAGAGCTCTGGGTCAAGCTGAAACCCTTCCTCACCGATCTGATGTGGATCGAGAACGTCGGCGCACGCGGATTTGCGGCGCTGGCCAAGAAGGCGCCGACCCCGACCCTGAAGAGCATCTACGAGCATTTTCACGCCGAGGAGCAGAAGCACGCCAACGCCGAATTGGCGCTGATGCGTCGCTGGGGCATGCTCGACAACGACGAGATCCCGCCGCCGAGCGTGAACGTGCAGCTGGTGATCACCTGGCTGGACAAGTTCTCCGACGGTATGTCGCTGTCCATCCTGGGCACCGTCATCCCGATGCTCGAAGTTGCGCTCGACGGGGCACTGATCAAATTCATCACCGACGAGGTCAAGGATCCGGTGGCCCAGGAGGTGTTCAAGCGCATCAACTCCGACGAGTCACGCCATCTGGCCGTGGATTTCGAGGTGATGGACATCCTGGGTCATGCGAACTTCCGCAAGCTGGCCGTGGAATTCGTGGGCAGTTGGATGAACCCAGCCCTGGTCATCGGCACGTTGAGCTACTTCCCGTTGCTGAACAAGATGCGCGACAACATCGTCGCGATGGGGGTCAACGAGGAGCGGCTGTACCAGGCGATGCGGCGGTTCCGTAGCGTCGGCGAGCGTAGCGAGTATGTCAACCGGGTTCCGATGTACCGGTTCATCAGCTGGCACAGCAAGAAGGTGATCGACCGGAGCTCGAAGTATCACTGGCTGGCCGACTCGCTGGTCAAGGTGACCGCTGTGATCCCGATGCCGCTGGTGCGCTACACCCCGACCTGGTCCGAAGAGCTGACCTACGAGCCCGTCGCATGAGCGAGGACGTCCGCAACGTCGCGATCATCGGAGCGGGTTTCGCCGGAATCGGAGCCGCCATCCGGCTCAGGGATGAGGGCATCACCGACGTCGTCATCTACGAACGCGGCACCGATATCGGCGGAACATGGCGGGACAACACATATCCCGGTGCGGCCTGCGATATCCCGTCACGGCTGTACTCGTACAGTTTCGCCCCCAACCCCGACTGGTCGCACACCTACTCCGGCAGCGCCGAGATCCTGCAGTACATCGACAACATGGTCGACACCTTCGATCTGCGGCCCCGCATCCAGTTCGGCCACGAGGTGACAGCGCTGGAGTATGACGACGTCGACGGTGCATGGACGATCCGCTTCCGGGACCGGGAACCCGCCCGGGCGCGCTCGATCGTGATGGCATCCGGACCGTTGGCCAACGCCAGCCTGCCCGACATACCGGGTATCGAGACCTACGAGGGCAAGAAGATCCACAGCGCCCGTTGGGATCACGAATACGACTTCACCGGCAAGAAGGTCGCCGTCGTCGGTACCGGGGCCAGTGCGGTGCAGATCATTCCGGAATTGGTCAAGGTGGCAGCCTCGGTCAAGGTCTTTCAGCGCACACCCGGCTGGGTGCTGCCGCGGGTCAACACCGAGACCGGCCACTGGGCCCGACGGCTCTATCGTTCGGTGCCGTTGACCGAGAAACTGGCCCGGTCGGCCTGGTTCTGGGGGCACGAGTCGGTGGCTCTCGGTGTCGTGTGGGATACCCCGTTGACCCGCATTGTGGAGGCGCTCAGCTTGGCGAATCTGCGCATGCAGGTGAAGGATTCGTGGTTGCGCCGACAGCTCAAGCCAGACTTCTCGGCCGGTTGCAAACGGCTGCTGATGTCCAGCGACTACTACCCGGCGTTGCAGGCCGACAACTGCAAGCTGGTGACCTGGCCGATCGCAAGGCTGTCACCGCATGGGATCCGCACCGTGGAAGGCATCGAGCATCAGTTCGACGCCATCGTCTTCGCCACCGGTTTCGACGTCTCCAAGGCTGGGACGCCGTTCCCGGTCATCGGATCGGGTGGTCGTGAGCTGGCCGCGGAGTGGAGTTCGGGGGCATACGCCTACCGCAGCGTTGCGGTAGCCGGGTACCCCAATCTGTACTTCACCTTCGGCCCGAATTCCGGCCCGGGGCACAGCTCGGCGCTGGTGTACATGGAGGCGCAGATCGACTACATCACCAAGGCCATCGGAACCCTGATGCGCTTCGGATGGAAATCCCTCGACGTGCGCCCCGAGGCCCAGGAACGCTACAACGCAGATATCCAGCGTCGGCTGCAGTCGACCACCTGGAACTCCGGATGCCAGAGTTGGTATCTGACCGAGGACGGTTTCAACGCGACCATGTATCCCGGGTTCGCCACCCAGTACGTCAACCAACTCAAGAACCTGGACCTTCAGGATTACCGCATCACCGTGGACGAACTGGTCGGCGCTTAAGATTCGCCGGTGACCGAATACCGGATAGACGACCTGGCGCGCCGCGCAGGCACGACCGCTCGCAACGTCCGGGTGTACCAAGAAAACGGTCTGCTCCCGCGCCCGCATCGCCGCGGCCGGGTGGCCATCTACACCGACCGGCATCTGCGCCAGCTCGAGGCCATCCTCCGTTTGCTCGGTGAGGGTTTCACCGTCAAACACATCCTGAGATTCCTCACCGGCCTGCAACGGGGCCAGGATCTGGCGCAGGTGCTCGACCTGACGGATCTCGGTGAGTTGGTCACCGAGCCGTGGTCGCGTCCGGTGACCGTCACCGTCACCCACGACGAACTGGAGAGCCGACTCGGCACCCTCGAGGCGAACACGCTCGACCGGTTGTTGTCCGACCGGATCATCGAGCAGACCGAGAAGCCGGATCAGTTCCTCGTCCGGGATCAACGCGTCATCGACGATTTCGCGACCCTGATCGCGCGGGGTATGCCGTTGGCGACGATCCTGCAGACCACCGCCACAGTCGACGCCCACCTCGACGACGCTGCCCGCGAGCTGGCGGGAGCGGGTCACAGTGAGGTGGTCCGGCAGCGAGGAGCCGGTTGGTACCCATCCAATGACGTTGAATTGGCCTGGGCGGCAGACCTTGTCGATGCCATGCGACGGGTGGCCCGGCGATCGGCACATGCCAGTCTGGACCGGGCGCTCGACGGGGCCGTACGCACCGAGTTGCGGCGATACCAGCAGTACGAGGCCACCGATACCGACCAGAGCTGACCGTTCGCCGTCACCGGAAATCTCTGTCCGCATCCGTGCTCTCAGCGGTTACGCTGTCCCACGACAGAGCACTGTGGGGGGATCTGTGTCGATGAATGTGCTGGCGGACGGACTGGGGGCATACCGCCTCGGGCAGACGGCTTTTGCGCTGATACTGCCGACGGTCGGGGTGTTGTTACTGGTCGTCGGGGTGTTTCGCCGACGTGCCTTCAACCGGTGGAACAGCAGTGACGATGATCGACTGCTGGCCCCGGATACGGCTGCAGGCGGTGATGACACGGTCACCGACCCCTATGACGAGTTCGACGGACTGCCCGAAGACCTGCCTCCGCGTTCATCGCAACCGTCGGGCAAGGGCACCGTCCTCATCGTTGCGGGCGTGGTGCTGCTGGTACTCGGTGCCGCACATGTCTTCTCGGCCCTGGTGTCCGCCGGCCGTGTCCAGTCGACGGGCAATGTCGCTGTGGGCCAATGCATCACGGCACAGGCCTACGACCAGGGCCGGATGAACTCCGAACCCGTCGACTGCCGACGGTCGGATGCGACGATGGAGCTGGTGTCCAAGGGTGACGGCACGGCGACCTGTCCGGATGGGCTGCGGCGCAGTCCCATCTATCCGGCGCTCACCAATGAGGTGCGCACCCATTGCTTCATGCTGAACCTGCGTGAAGATCACTGCTATGTCGTCAGCGGAACCGTCACCCCTGCCAATTGCACAGAGCCGGGAGCCAGCATTCGCGTGGTGCGCCGTGTGGACGGTGCCAGCGAAGCGGTCGGGTGTCCGGCCGATGCCCGGGTGGTCTCCTACACCGACCCGGCGCGGGTCTACTGCTTCGTCGCGCCGTGAGGGTGGTTCGTGATCCTCATCTCAGCGGGCCCGGATATCGATTGACTTTTCCCACGACCGGGGCCCTAATGGTCCGGGCATGACGAGGTGCCGGTCGAGATGGAAAGCGAGGTGTGTGGCCTGATGCCGAGTGGAAGTATTCGTCCGGGCGCGGACGCCGCCCTCGCGGTTTCCCTCCGGTTCACCCACCGCTGATCTGATGTCCCCGGCCCCGGTGGCCGGAATCATCGCGCGGCGCTCCACAACAAACACCAAGGATCGCCGCGTTCAATCGCGCGCGAAGCGCGCCATCTGATCCCGTCACCCGTCGTGGCCACGGACATGCCATGCCGCGGCGGGTGACACCACGTGAAAGGAGTCCGGCGATGACGACCGTGGAGATGCTGCTGCGGCTGGGTGCCGGTGTGGGACTGGGCACGTTGATCGGCCTGGAGCGTCAATATCGAGCGCGGATGGCGGGCCTACGGACCAACGCCCTGGTGGCAGTCGGATCCACGCTGTTCGTCCTGTTGTCCGCGCACGGGTTCGTCGGCGATTCGGGGACGCCCGATCCGACCCGGGTTGCGGCCCAGATCGTGTCGGGCATCGGGTTTTTGGGCGCCGGTGTCATCCTCCGCGACGGGTTGACCGTGCGCGGCCTGAACACGGCGGCCACGCTGTGGTGTTCGGCGGCTGTGGGGGCGCTGTGCGGCGCCGGCCTGTTCACTGTCGCCGCGGCGGGCACCGGAGTCGTCGTCGCCGTGAACGTTGCGCTGCGCTACCTGGGCCGCGCGGTGGACCGGCGTCCCGATACCGGTGACGAGCATCCGACCAACTATCTGTTCGTGGCGACCACACGCGACGAGCACGAGGCGCATATCCGGGCCCTGATCGTGCAGGCGCTGACGCGCACCGATTTCCGGCTGCAGTCGATCGCCAGCACCAACATCGACGGTGGTGGTGTCGAGGTCCGTGCGGAGTTGGCCAGCGACCAGCGCGATGATCGACAGATGGAATCGGCCGTCAGCAGGCTGAGCATGGAGCCGTCGGTCACCAGCGTCCGTTGGCACGCTGACAGCGAAGAGCGGCGGGACGCGGTCGACAGCTGAACCCGGCATTCTCGAACCGATCCTGCGAAAGCGCATGCGCAAGCGCTTGCGTGACCTTACGCTGCCAGTCACGCCCGACGCGACCTGCGTCACACAGGACAAAGGAGTCCACATGATCGGTAAGCGCAGCACACACGCCGTCGGCATGATTCTGATGGCCGGTTCGCTGGTCCTCGGCATGACGGCCTGTGGGGGATCGGACTCGGACAGCATCAAGGTCGGTCTGATCACCAAGACCGACTCCAACCCGTTCTTCGTGAAGCTCCGCGAGGCGGCTCAGGCACAGGCCGAGAAGGACGGAGCGCAGTTGGTGGCGCTCGCCGGTGCCTTCGACGGCGATAACGAAGGCCAGGTCGCGGCCATCGAGAACATGGTCGGCCAGGGCGTCAAGGGCATCCTGATCACCCCCAACTCGTCCACCGGTGTCCTGGACGCGATCAAGAAGGCCCGCGACGCCGGTGTCGTCGTCATCGCCCTGGACACCGCAACCGACCCCGAAGACGCGGTGGACGCCACCTTCGCCACCGACAACCTGGCGGCCGGGGTGAGCCAGGGCAAATGGGTGCGGGCCGCCCTCGGTGACGCACCGCCCCAGGTCGTGATGCTCGACGGCACACCGGGTGGCACGGTCGACACCTTCCGTCACGACGGGTTCCTGGAGGGCTTCGGCATCACCGAGGGATCCCCGGAGATCGTGGGCCAGGAGAACACCAACGGCGATCAGACCAAGGCGCAGACCGCGATGGAGAACATCCTGCAGCGCGCCCCCGGTATCAACGCCCTCTACACCATCAACGAGCCGGCCGCCGCCGGCGCCTACCAGGCCATCCAGTCCGCCGGTCGCGCCGACCAGATCACCATCGGCTCGATCGACGGCAGCTGCACGGGTGTCGCCGACGTGAAATCCGGCAAGATCGGCGCGACGGTCATGCAATTCCCGGCCAAGATGGCAGAACAGGGGGTGCAGGCCGTGGTGAAGTTCGCCAAGGACGGCACCAAGCCGAGCGGATTCAACGACACCGGATCCGAACTGATCACCGACAAGCCGGTTCCCGGGCTCGACTCCAAGGACACCGGCTGGGGCGAACAGAACTGCTGGGGCTGACGCAGCCCATGAGCACCGACGCTCCGGCAACCACACCGTCATCGCCTGTGCGACGGTTGAGCTCCGATCAGATCCTGCGTGAACCTCTGCTCGGCCCCCTGGTGGCGCTCGTCCTGGCCATCGTCATCTTCAGCTCGATCACCGACTCGTTCCTCAATCCGCAGAACGTGTCCCTGATCCTGCAGCAGTCGGTGGTCGTGGGCATCCTGGCGGTCGGGCAGACGCTGATCATCCTCACCTCGGGTATCGACCTGTCGATCGGGGCGATCGCCGTCTTCGGCAGCATCGTGCTGGCCCAGAGTGCCGGTGCCAATGGGCCTTTCGTGGCCCTGGGATCGACGCTGTTGGTCTGCGTCGCGTTCGGCGCGATCAACGGCGGACTGGTCACGATGCTGCGGCTGCCGCCGTTCATCGTGACCCTGGGGACCTTCACCGCGATCCAGGCGGCCACCCGGCTGCTGGCCGGGTCGCAAACCTACCGCGTCGAACAAGGACCGCTGACCTTTTTGGGCACCTCGTTCAGGCTCGGGTCGTTCTCGACCACCTACGGCGTGGTGGCCATGCTGTCGGTGTACCTGGTGGTCTGGTACGCCCTGAGTCAAACTGCTTGGGGTAAGCATGTTTACGCCGTCGGAGGCAACCGTCAGGCCGCTGATCTGTCCGGTATCAAATCCGGACGCGTGCTGGTTTCGGTCTATATCACCACCGGCGTGATCGCGGCCATCGCCGCGTGGGCCGCACTCGGCCGTATCCCCAATGCCGATCCCAACGCGTATCAGAACGCCAATCTGGAATCGATCACCGCGGTGGTCATCGGTGGCACCAGCCTGTTCGGCGGGCGCGGCGGTGTGGGCGGGACGTTGGTCGGCACGCTGATCGTCGGTGTGCTGCGCAACGGGCTGACCCAGGCCGGTGTGGACAACCTCTATCAGAACATCGCCACCGGCATCCTGGTGATCGTCGCGGTCGCGGTGGATCAGTTCGCGCGCAGGAGATCACAATGAGTGACACACCCGTGCTCGAGGCACGCGGCCTCGTCAAGAAGTACGGCAGCGTGACCGCCATCAACGGCGCCGACTTCGCGCTGCACGCCGGTGAGGTCCTGGCCGTCATCGGTGACAACGGGGCGGGCAAGTCCAGCCTGATCAAAGCGCTTGCCGGCGCGGTCATCCCGGATTCCGGCCAGATCCTGATGAACGGCACACCCGTCTCGTTCAAGAACACCAGGGATGCCAGGGCTGCCGGCATCGAGACCGTCTACCAGGACCTCGCGGTGGTCTCGGCCCTCGACATCGCCTCCAACCTCTACCTGGGTCGTGAGGTGCGTCGGAAAGGGCTTGCGGGCAAGGTGTTCCGCAGGCTCGACATGCCGGGGATGCGGCGCGACGCCGCGCAGCATCTGGCGGATCTGAAGATCGGGATCAAGTCGGTAAACCAGGCGGTCGAGACGCTCTCCGGTGGTCAGCGCCAGGGCGTCGCGGTGGCCCGGGCGGCCGCGTTCGGTCGCGGCGTGATCATCATGGACGAGCCCACCGCCGCGCTCGGTGTCCGGGAATCCGGCCAGGTGATCGATCTGATCCGGTCGATCCGCGACCGCGGTATCCCTGTGGTGCTCATCAGCCACGACATGCCGCACGTGTTCGAGGTGGCCGACCGGATCCACATCCACCGCCTCGGGAAGCGTGCCGGAGTGGTGGACCCGAAGAAGCGCAGCATGTCCGAGGTGGTCGCGCTGATGACCGGTGCGGAGGAGCCGACCGATGAGGAACGCGCCGCTCGCTGAGAGGGCCCCGACAGGGGTCTTCGTCGGTCTGGCCACCTTGGATGTGATCCATCGCATCGTCGCGCCACCCGCAATCAACGAAAAGATCACCGCGCGTGATCAGTTCGTCGCTGCGGGCGGACCGGCGGCCAATGCTGCCGTCACGTTCGCCGCGCTCGGCGGACATGCCGTCCTGGTGACCGCGCTGGGAGCCGATCCCGTCGCCGACTTGGTGCGCGCCGATCTGACGGCCCACGGTGTCGGACTCGTCGACAGCGCCGAAGGTGCGCATCGGCCGGTGCCCATATCGGCGGTCTCCGTGCTGGAATCCACCGGGGAGCGATCGGTGGTCTCCCTCGACGCCGTACGTTCCGACGTCACGGCCCCCGAGGATCTCGGCGATCTGATCGCCGACGCCGACGTGGTCCTCGTCGACGGCCATCACCCACACCTGGCGATGGCCGCCGCCGCGCACGCAACGGCACGCGGAACGGCGCTCGTCGCCGATGCCGGCAGATGGAAGCCGGTGATGGCCGATCTGATCCCGCACGTCACGGACATGGTGTGCTCCAACGACTTCCGCGTGCCGGGCACCGAGACATCGGAATCCACCGCGACGGCGCTGCGCAGACACGGGGTGCACACCGTGGTGACCACACACGGCGGCGACCCGATCCGCTGGTGGTCGGCGGGTCGGTCCGGCTCGGTGGCGGTTCCCGCGGTCACCGCCGTCGACACCCTCGGTGCCGGCGACGCCTTCCACGGCGCATACGCCTACTACCGGGCCGGGTCCGGTGACCTCGAACAACACCTCGACAACGCGGCGCGCGTGGCGGCACTACGGTGTTCGATAGTCGGGCCGCGGACGTGGTTGTACCGATTGACAGAAGATCTCATCCGGAAGCAGGAGCGGTGAACCTCGAGCAGGACGTCCAGGACGCGACGCTGGATCAATTGGTCGATGCGGCCGCGGCGCTGGTCGTCGCCGGCGAACGACGCATCCTCGGTTTGACCGGCGCCCCCGGTGCCGGAAAGTCCACGGTCGCCGAACAGCTCGTCACCGCACTCGGCCCCGAGGTGGCGGTGCTGGTGCCCATGGACGGTTTCCATCTGGCCAACGAGGTCCTCATCGAGCTGGGACGCCTGGACCGCAAGGGTGCCCACGACACCTTCGACGACGGTGGCTACTCGCGGCTGATTGCCGCGTTGCGAACCCAACGCACCGATGATCCCGTCGTGTACGCGCCACGGTTCCGTCGGGAGATCGAAGAGTCGATAGGCTCGTCCATCCCGGTCGCGCCGACCATCCCGCTGGTTGTGACTGAGGGCAATTACCTTCTGCTGGAATGCGATACCTGGCCGATCGCGCGGTCCCACATCGATCAGGTGTGGTTCCTGGCCCCAGACACCGATATCCGCCACGAACGGCTGGTGCGACGACACCAGGTGTACGGGAAATCCCTGCAGGAAGCCGAATTCTGGGCGCTGGGCTCCGACGAGCGCAATGCCCGACTCATCGAATCGACCGCCGCTCGCGCCGACCGGATCGTGCGGGTCCGATGACCACCATGGGCGATGTCGCCCGACTGGCCGGGGTATCCGCCTCCACGGTGTCGCATGTGCTCAACGGCACCCGCAATGTCAACGCCGCCACCCGACTGCGGGTGGAGGCCGCCATCGAGGAGGTCGGCTATCGCCGCAACGGTGTGGCGCGATCGTTGGCGGCCGGCCGCACACATACCGTCGGACTGTCGATCTCGGCACTGACCAATCCCTATTTCGGCAGCCTCGTCCATGCGGTGGAGCGTGCCCTCTCCGATGCCGGTTATGTGTTGATCGTCGGAGATTCCCACGACGACGTGTCCTCCGAACAGCGCGTTACAGGTTCGCTGTTGGATCGCCAGGTCGACGGGATGATCGTCGCTCCGGCGGCGGGTTCCGAGCGGACCACCCTGCCCGAGATCACCCGCTCCCGGACCCCCATGGTGCTCATCGACCGCGGTGAGGACGTCGGGTTCGACCGCATCGTCCCGGAAAATTTCTCCTCGGCCAAAGGGTTGACCGACCATCTGCTCGACCTCGGGCACCACCGGATCGCGGTCGTGCGCGGGCTGGCCGGGATCTCGTCGACCATCGAACGATTCGACGGGCACTGTGCGGCACTGACCGCCCGCGGTATCGCCGTGGACCCCACCCTGGTGCTGGACGGGGAATCCAGCACCGACGTCGCCGAACGTGAAGTCCGGACGCTGATGTCCCGTGCCGACCGGCCGACCGCACTGGTATCGCTGAACAATGCGATGACCATCGGCACCTTGAAGGCGATTCGCGGGCTCGGGCTGTCCATACCCCGGGACGTGGCCTTCGTCTGCTACGACGACTTCGAATGGTCGGACCTGTTCGAGCCCCGGCTCACCGCCGCCGCACAGGACGTCGAGACGATCGGTGTCACGGCAGTCGAACTGCTGCTGGCCCGTATCCGCGGCTCCGAAGAACCCCCACGACACATCCGGGTGCCGACCACATTTCACCACCGCAATTCGTGCGGTTGCACCTCGCGGCCGGGTGAGTAGATAACGGTTTGCCACCGTCGAGGTTGCAGTGTGGTTCTGCGCTGGCCGCGCTCGTCCGCGGCACCCTAGATTCTTGAGGTGCACCGCCGAACCCTGCTGCAATTGTCCGCAGTGGCGGCGGCGGGCACGCTGATCGGTCGGGCGCCAGTCGCAACGGCCGAGGGCGCGCGGTGGAGCCCGGAGCGTGCGCACGCCTGGTATCGCCAGCAGGGGTGGCTGGTGGGCGCGAACTACATCCCCGCCACGGCGACCAACCAGATCGAGATGTGGCAGGCCGGGACCTATGATCCGCGCCGCATCAGCGGTGAACTGCAGCTCGCCCGCGCCATCGGATTCAACACCGTCCGGGTGTTCCTGCACGACCAGCTGTGGGCCCAGGACCGCGCCGGATTCCTGCGCAGGGTCTCCCAGTTCGTCGATATCGCCGCCGGGCAGGGCCTCAAACCGCTGTTCGTGTTGTTCGACTCGTGTTGGGATCCGCACCCCAGGCTCGGCCCGCAGCCCGTACCGAGGCCCGGTGTGCACAACTCGCGGTGGGTGCAGGGGCCCGGCGCCGACCTGATCGACAACCCGCGCTATCGGCCGGTGCTGCGCGATTACGTCACCGGTGTCATCGGCGCGTTCGGTGCCGACAACCGGGTGCTCGGCTGGGATCTGTGGAACGAACCCGACAGCCCGGCAAACCAGTACAAGGCGGTGGAACGCGGCGACAAGCTCAAAGTGGTCGGCGAGCTGCTCCCGCAGGTGTTCGACTGGGCGCGGACGGTGAACCCGAGCCAGCCGCTGACCAGCGGGGTGTGGCGAGGGTCGTGGCGTAAGCCGTCCGGCATCGTGGCCACCCAGTTGGACAACTCCGACATCATCTCGTTCCACAGCTACGCCGCGCCGTCGACCTTCGAGGACAAGATCGACGAGCTGGAACCGCTCGGCCGGCCGATCCTGTGTACCGAGTACCTGGCGCGCGAGGACGGCTGCACGGTCGAGGGCATCCTGCCGGTCGCCAAGCGCCGCGGCGTGGGCGCCTACAACTGGGGCCTGGTCGCCGGCCGGACCCAGACCTACTACCCGTGGGACTCCTGGGAAAAGCCCTACGACAAGGTGCCCGAGAAATGGATGCATGATCTGGTCCATCCCGACGGACGTGCCTTCCGTACCAGCGAGATTCAGACCATCCAGCAGCTCGCCGCCAAGACCTGAACCCGGCGGCCGGGTGGACATCGGCAACGGCAGTTCGTAGCCTGTCGGAGGACGTGCAAGCTGGGCCAGGATCGGTCCGCGCAATCGAAGGACCGTGACAATCCGTATTACCCGGGTGCGTAGAAAACTGTGGCGAACCGTGTCTGTGTCGGTGGCCGCGGCGCTGGTCACGGGTGTCTCGGCTCTCTCGGTGAGCTCGGTCGGTGTCGTGAACGCCGATCCCGCCGACGACGCACTGGCCAAGCTCGAAGATCTCTCCAGCCAGGCTCTGAAGACCCGCGAAGCCGTGACCGTGGCTCAGCGCGATGCCGACGCCAAGCTGGCCGAACAGGTCGCCGCGGACGCCCGTCAACGCGCCGACGCCGAGATTCTTGCTGCCGCTCACGCCCGGTTGGCGCCGGTGCAGGCGGCCGCCGACCGGGTGGCGGTGATGACCTACACCAGTGGACGTACCGGTCAGCTCCAGTCGCTGCTGACCGCATCGTCGCCGCAGCAGCTGATCGACAACATGTCGCTACAGCAGGCGGTCGCGTCCCATTCGGCGGACCGGATGGCGGATCTGCGGGCGGTCCGGGAACAGGCGGCCGTGGCAGTCCGGACGTCGGAGACGTCCGCCGCCGCGGCCCGCGTGGCCGCCGAGCAGTCCGCCGCGGTTCGGGCCGATCTGCAGACCGCCCTGAGTGAGTTGCTGCGACAGCTCGCCGCCGCGGAAGCCCAGTACGCGGCGCTGACACCGCAACAGCAGGCGATCGTCGACAGCTCGCCGCCGCCGGCCGCCCCGCCCGCCGCGCCGCCGCCCACCGATCCGGCGATCGTGGCGATGCCCGGTCAGCCGTCGCTGGCCGCCGCGCGGGTCGATATCCCCGAGGCCGCCGCACTACCGGTCGGCGTCGCCAACGAAGCAGGCCTGCAGCCCAATGCGGTCCTCGCCGCGCGAGCGGTCAGCCAGCAGTTCCCGCAGATTGCCGAGATCGGTGGGGTACGCCCGGACTCCAAGCCCTGGCATCCCAGCGGGTTGGCCATCGACATCATGATCCCCAACGCCGGCAGCCCGGAGGGCATCGCGCTCGGCGACCAGATCATGGCCTACGCGCTGGCCAATGCCGGCCGCTTCGGGCTGCAGGATGTGATCTGGCGAGGCACGTACTACACGCCCGCGGGTCCGCAGGCGTCCGGGTACGGCCACTTCGACCACGTGCACCTCACGGTGACACGGCGCTGACCGGTCGCCGGACCGCCGAGCCCACCAGGTGACCGCGTAATCGCGGGTTCGCGATGCGGAACAGGTGGCCCATCGCCACGGCGGTACCCACGACGTCATCGCGAGATGTGAGATACGTCCAGCGATGCGCCGCGGGCAGTGCGAAGAAGGTGTCGAAGAAATCGGGCACCTCGTCGCCGGGCATGCGCAGCAGTGCTTCCAGCCCGATCCGCCGGAAACGGTGGATGGCCCGCGCCGACCGCGACCAGACGATCCCGTGGGCCGCGGTCAGTGCGGCTTCCTGACCCAGCGGAAGGTTGACCGCCAGTGCGTCCGCCACCCGCGGGGCGAGCCGCAGCGCGGATGCCACGCTGAAACCCGTCGCCGGGTGGATCAGCGGCGCCGCGGCCCCGAACCCGAGGACGCCCGGGACGCGGTGCCGCGGCTGATCGAGAGGAAACGACACCTTCTCCGTCGGCGCGTCCTCGGGTACCGCGAGGCCGTGCCGGGCCAGCCTGGCATGAAGACGGCGGCGTAGCGTGGTCAGGGGCAGACCCGGCCGCCGTGCCAGCGAGGTCTCCTCCAGCAGGAGCCGCCCGGCGCCCAGCGGCACCGCGTAGAGAAACGTGGGCCAGCCGCTCTCACCATGGTCGGCGCGCCAATCCATGAACAGGGCCTCGCCCGGCGCCGTCAGCGTTGACGCCTGGTCGGCGTCGATGACCACGCCGTACGCGGTCTGGGCTGCGGCCGCCGTCGAGGGTGGCGTCGCCGGGTCGAGCGGACGTCGTTGGCCGCCGGCATCGACGATCACCGCGGCGTGCAACGCAGAGCCGTCGGCGAGGGCGACCACCCCGGGTGCTGGGCTGCCGACCGCTCGTCCGCGAAGCAGCCGGACCGCGCCGAGCCGGTCGGTCAGATGTGCCTGCAGCGCAGGCACATCCAACACCGCGTACTCCCAGCCCAACCGGTGTTCGGTGCGACCGATGGCTCGGCCGGCGGCGCGGGCCGCGACGGCGGATGTCGGGAGATCGGCGGGGAGCTCCCGACTCCACATCCCGTAGGTGGCGGTCCACGGCCGGTCCTGGGCCGGGTCCAGCAGGCCGGTTTCCAGACCGAGGCGGGCACACGCTCCCGCCAGGGCGACACCCGCGGGACCTGCGCCCACGATCAGAACGTCCATCCGCATCAGTGCGGTGGGGACGATTCGGATGCGCGCGTCATGGGTCGAACCCTACGCATCGCGGTGCGGATGTCAGATGGCGATCGGCCGGATGGTCGTCGGGTCCGCGGTCGGCAGGCTCAACCGCATGCCGGTCACCTGCAATGAACCGAAGGACGTGAGGGTGGCATAGGTCGTCGACGATGCGACCAGCTGCAGTGTCACCGTCTGTCCCGGCCGAAGGGTGTGGGCCACCGGTTCCAGCGCGATGGTGATCTCGTGCGGTTGCCCGTCCAGGATCACCGGAATCGGTGTGATCTGGTGGCCCAGCACCTGCCCGGTGGAGTCGTCGACGAGTTGGGCGTAGACGTGCCGGGCGATACCCGTCCCGCTGTAGCTCACGGTGAGCTGCGGTGCGCCCACGACATGGGTGGTCGTCTCGGCCGGCGCGGTGGTGAGGTTGAGCGCGTTGTGGGCTTTCGACGCGGCGAAGGGCAGCACCCCCAACAGCGGTCCCGAGCCGCCGAGGAGGGGGATCAGCGGCAAATGGCCGCCCGATCCGGTGGCCACGACCGGGCTGTCGGTGGTGATCGGGTAGCGGTCCGATGCGTAGAACTGCCAACGCTGGTCGACGAACTCGAACTGCGGACCGGTCACCGTGGCGGTGTTGCCGTTGACATAGCGATCCAGCCACGCGAGCGTGGCGCGTTGGATGAGGACACCGTCGGTGGGGTCGAAGAGGTTGCCGCACAGGCCGTGGCCGCCGCAGAACCAGATCACCTTGGTGGGAACACCATTGGCGATGAGGGTGGCCGCGGTGGTGTCGGCTTCCTGCAGCGAGAACAGCGTGTCGACGGTGCCCTGGATAAGCAGTGTGGGTGCGGTGATCTTGCCGACCAGGTCTCGCGGGCCGCCGGGGCCGAGCTGCGCCAAGCGTTCCTGCTCGGCGGCGGTCTGGCGGCCGGTCAGGACGCCGTAGATGGTGGCGGGCAGGATGGCCGGATTGGGCCGGGTGAACAGGGTGATTCCGGCGGTCAGGATGGCCGCCCAGCTGGTCTTGAAGGCGCCGTTCTTGTACTGCGCGGTGTTCAGGGTGTTCCAGGCGATCGCCGGCACGATGGCGTCGATACGGGGATCGGTTGCGGCGCTGACCAATTGGATGCCACCGCCATAGGAGGCCCCGGTCATCCCGATGCGCGGGTCGAGCACACCGGGATCGAGCCGGGCCTCCGGTTGGGTGGCGATCCAGCTGATGATTGCCGAGACGTCCTTGGCATCGAAGTCCGGCGAATCCTGTTCGAGCCGCCCGCCGGAGTTGTGTTCACCGCGCGGATCCCAGGTGACGACGTTGTAGCCGGCGGTGCGCAATGTTCCGGTGTACACCAGGCCCGAGGTGTCGGCGATGACGCCGTCGAGCAGCGTCGGCGTGAGATTGGTGGCCCCCGGCAGGAGTAGGCCGGGCCCCTGCAGGATCGTTGCGGCCTTCTCCCCACTCTTCAGGCCGGCCGCGGGCATGAAGTGGACATAGATCTGCGTGCCGTCGAACGAGGTGACCATGACATCACGCGGTCGCGGGGTACCCGGTGGTGAGCCCCATTGCACGGGATAGCCGAGGATCGGGTGCAACAGGTCGCTGATCACCGGTATCTGGTTGACGAACGCGACGATCGGGGTGACGAACAGCGGGCCGACGATCGGTAGATACTGCAGGGGTTCCAGCACCGGGGTTCGCGGCGTCGCGATCACCGGCGCCTGCGTGATCGGGTCGATCGGCGGTGCGGCCAGTGGTGCCGCGGGTGTGGGTGTGGGTGTGGGTGCCAGCGTGTTTCTGCTGGCCGCGGCCGCTACCGTCCACGACACCGGGTTGTCGACGGGTGTAGTCGGTTTGTCCTCGACGTCGTCTGCGATGCGTTCACCGGCCGACGCCGTGGGGATGTCGGTGGCCGGGGTCGGCGTGGAGATGACGGGTTCTGGTTCGGGATCGGATTCTGGTAATGGTTGGTCGCGATCGCCGAGTTTCGGCGTGACCAGTTCGGTCGACTCGTTCGGTTCTTCTGCTTTTGCTTCTACTTTTGCCTCTGCCTCCTCGCCGGTCGTGCGTGTCCGTGCCGAACCGGCCTGCCTCGGCGCAAACGATTCCGCAATCGTCGCGGTGGAGGTGGTCTGCCCGGCGGGGGAGGAGAGATCCTTTGCTGGGGAGCGCGCCGGATCGCTGGACGTGGCGGCGTCGGCGGAACTGCCGACCGTTTCGGTCGGTGCGGCCGCGGCACTTCCGGCACCGCAGAAAACTGCAGCCCCGATTCCGAGTGCCGCGGCCAGGACGCCGATTCTTCCGATATGCGCCGCCGCGCCGACAGGGGTCATGACACGGCACTCCAGTCGTCGAGGGGAGTTTGCTGACAGCGTGGCCTATATCACACCACGTCATCAGCGACCGGGCAAGGCCGGCAAACGCAACACCGATCGTGCCGACGAGCGGCCCCTCACACTGGCCCCGCGACCGGGCGTGCTAGGACGTGCGGGCGCTCCATTCGGCGGTCCGTTCCGGAGTCGCCTCCGCGAGGGCCGTGCGGGTGGCGTCGGCGTCGAAGTCCTTGCCGTATACCGGCGTCCCCGGCTGCTGACGCCATGATTGTGCGATCGGGCCGGCATCGACCGGGTCGAATCCGAGTTCGTCGACGATCCGGTGTACGAGCTCGCGGCCGGGGCCGTCCTCGCCGGCGACCGGCAGGGCGATCCGGGTGGCCGCACCGCTCGGCGTTCCCCGTTCGAGTAGGTGCTTCCAGAAGATGCCATTGAACACCTTGTAGACCGGTGCGCCGATATGCTCAGCGACCCAGTCGCTTTCGACCTGCCCGTCCTCGATTGCAGCGATCTCCCCGTCGCGTTGCTGCGGGTAGTAGTTGTTGGTCTCGATCACCGGGGCGCCTGGTTTTCGGGCATCGACGATGCTGTCGGGCAGATCGGGAACGTTCTTCTGCGGAATGCTCACGATGACCAGGTCCGCATCGGTCGCGGCGTCGTGTGCCCATACCGCGGTCGCACCGGTTTCCGCGGCGAGCTCGGCGAGTGTTTCCGGGGAACGCGAGTTGGATACGCGCACCTCGTGCCCGAGCTCACGCAGTCTGCGGGTCAACGTGCCGCCGATGTGCCCCGCTCCGATGATGCCGATGTGCATGTGGCCTCCAAGTGTCGGTGGATCTCGTGGGGTCAACAGCCCACGCCGCGGGCTTGTTCCGGCTGCTCGTCGGGGCCGATGGCAGACCCGGCAACCGGGAGTGAACATTATGTGCTTAATGTGGGCGATACGGTTCGGGGGCGAGACGATGGATATACCCCCGAGCGGAAGGTCAATGCGTGACAGCTTCAGCGCAGACAACCGAACGACACCGGAAGCCGCATTGGTCGCTGGCCCGGACGTGGCTGTTGCAACCCGGAATCCCAGACGGCGGCGCGGCCTTCGACGCTGCGGTGTCCGGGCTGGCTGATGTCGTGGTGCTCGACATCGAAGATGGTCTCCCCGATCAGCAGAAGGCAGCCGGGCGTGCCACGGTGGCCGACTGGCTGAGCGCGGGGCATGCCTGGGTCCGGATCAACAGCGTATCGACATCAGCGTGGGCGGCCGATCTGGACGCGGTGGCCGATGCTCCCGGACTTGGCGGTGTGATGCTGGCCAAGGTGGAGTCCGGCGACGATATCGCCGCTACCGCGGCGCGGCTCCCGGCCGGAACTCCGGTGGCGGCTCTGGTCGAGTCGGCGCTCGGAATCGAGGCGGCATCCGAGATCGCTCGGACACCGGGCTGCTATCGGATGGCTTTCGGGCTCGGCGACTTCCGCCGCGATACCGGTATGAGCGCCGATCCGTCGGTGCTGGCTTATCCGCGAGCCCGATTGGT
The DNA here is from genome assembly GCA_052044345.1 of Mycolicibacterium sp. 22603. Lineage (GTDB taxonomy): Bacteria > Actinomycetota > Actinomycetes > Mycobacteriales > Mycobacteriaceae > Mycobacterium. The sequence goes on along the minus strand of JBQEMX010000002.1, from coordinate 154,287 downwards.
GATTGCCAGCCGCGCCGCGCGTTTGCCGGCGCCCATCGACGGCCCCACCCTGCGCGACCAGTCGCGTCACCTGGCTCGTGAGACCGAGGTTGCCAAGGCTGCGGGTATGACCGCGCGGCTGTGTCTGGATCCCGGGCACGCCGAGACGATCAACGGTCTGCTCAGCCCGTCGCCGCTGGACATCGATGAGGCGCGCCGAACCCTGGCACGGCTGGACTCACCCACCGGGCCGTATGACGGCAGCGTCGGTCCCACCCGTGCACGCGCCGAGGCGGTGCTGGATCTTGCAGGCAAGCTCGGCTTGGTCTGAGCCCTTCAGGGATGCAGATTCCACTGGCCGACATCTGACGCCAGCACGTCGTTGACGTCGACTCGGATGCCGCCGACCACCGGCCCGGGATTGGATGCCGTGTCGATGACGCGTTGGTACAGCACCGCGGCGGGATGGATCTGACCGCCCGACCAGGACCGGGTCTGCCATACCCAGGCCTTACCAGGTGTGCTCGAGCGTCCGACGACTCCGCTGGAGATGGCCCATTCACACGGTCGGATACCGGCATAGATGCCGGTGCGCATGGGGCCGATGACGGAGTTGATACCCCGGAACCATTGCAGTGCCACCGTGTCCCAGGTCTCGCGATCGATGTCGTCGTCGACGCTGAAGTACACGGGCGCGGTCTGGCCCCCGCCGGCGGCGGTATGGAGTTGCCACGCGGTACGGGCGTCTGCGACTCCGCCGGCAAACCCGCGCGTGAAATCCGACGGAGCGGTCCCGCCGGGCTTCCCGTACTGGAAATTGCTGACGATGACCAGCCCGGCGGCGGTCAGTGACTGGGCGTAGGGCAGCGTGATCGGCTTGGCCCCGAATGACGAGCCCGGCCGCGAGGTCGACACGTAGTTGATGACGCCGGCATGACCCGCCGCGCGGATGTCAGCAGCGGGAATCTGACGCATGGCGAAGTCGATGAGGGTGGGCGCCGCGGCAGATGCCGTGGGCGTCCCTGCGGTTGCGGCACCGATTCCGGCCAGGGCCGTCGTCGCCGCGGCGTAGCGCAGCGCGTCCCGCCGGGAGAATTGCACGGCGCGATGTTAACAAAGTGACTGTTGATGATCGGGCAGCCTCGCCGACGACTCGCGGTGTCACACACTGCCTGGTCATCTCGTCTTCTCGATGAGGACCACCGACCCGATCGGAAAGAGGACACGATGCTCCCGCACGTGAACATCAGCAAGCAGTTTGCCGAACCGTACAAGACTTTCGCGGCGCTGGACGCCCAGGTGAAGGACGCTATCGAACAGGCAGAACTGTCCGTCCAGCTGGCCGAACTGGTCAAGATACGGGTCTCGCAACTCAACGGCTGCGCCTTTTGTCTGCGGATGCATACCCGTGACGCGCTGGCCGTCGGCGAGACCACCGACCGGCTTGCAGTCTTACCGGCGTGGTGGGAGTCGCAGTACTTCACCGAACAGGAGCGGGCGGCGTTGATGCTGGCCGAGCGTGTCACCCGAATAGGTATGAGCACACTGCCGCTTCCACTCCAATGGACGTCGAGGCGTCCCTGAACGCTCAGCAGATCGCTGCGGTCACCTGGCTGGTGGTGGTCATGAACGGTTGGAACCGCATCGCGATCACCAGCCATTACCCAGTTGGTCCCTGAGCTTCACGGTGTAGACGCATCGAGATCTCCAGTGACGAGTGACCTGTGCGCAACCGGGCGTGTAGTGCTCACCCGTCGCCGAAGAAACTGTTACACAGGGCTATTCATCGATCTGAACCGAATTCGCTATTCAGTTGTCAAGGTGCGCTGTGGTTTTGGGTTACGCCGCGGTCGGTAGGTCGGTCATGGTGCGTCGGGCGTGCGAGCGCAGAGGTGCCGGCTCGGGTTCACCGGGTGTGTGGGGTGGGATGAACCAGGGGTGGCGGTCTCTACCGAGGTAGACCTGCCAGCCGCCGTGATGGATCACGCCGTGGTGCAACCGGCACAGCAGCACCCCGTTGTCGATACTGGTGGCACCGCCGGCGCTCCAGGGTTGGATGTGGTGGGCATCGCACCACGACACCGGCCGCCCACACCCCGGGTGCGCACACCCACCATCGCGCACGGCCAGGGCCTTGCGGATGGCCGGGGTGAACAACCGTTCCGCGCGGCCTACATCCAAGGGCACGCCGGAGTAGTCGACGAGCACATTGGTCAACGTCGCGTCACAGGCGATCAGCTCCGCGGTCGCCGCGGAGACCGGACCGCCGAAGCCCAGCCGGTCCACCGCGTCCCCACCACCCACCGACGCTTCTGCGGCAGCGGGTCGGATGAGGGTGACATGTGGGAGGACCCCGCCGGACATCGGACGCCGCGACTGCGCCAGATAAGTGCGCAGCACCTGCCCGAGCGCCTCGGCCCGCCGGACGCTGATCGGCCGTGGATCCGCCGACCCGTCCGGTAGCGGGACCGGTCGGCACAACGGATCCAACGCCGCACACAGCTGTTCCCCGGTCCCGACATCCAGGTTCAGGGTGGCCTCGAACCGGCCCTCCGCGTTCTGCACCAGGGTCATCTCATTGAGGCCGGTGTCCTCGGCCACCGGCACCACCCGTTCTTCCACTGGTCGCGCCGCGGCCTTCTCGATGCCGATCGCCCGGGCTTTGGCGGCCACCTCGGCCGGAGTGGCCTGCACCATCAGCTTGCGCACCACCGCGGCCCGTTCTTCTTCGGACAACGGCACCCGAGACTCCACGTGCGTGACGCCTTTGCCCACCGCATCGGCGAACTCGATACCCACCCCACCCAACCGCTGCGCGATCGCCAACGCCGGCAACACCGGTGCCATCCGCCCCACCCGTACCGCGCGGGCCGCCGCACCCGGGGTCATACCCAATAGTCGGAGCAGATCGGTGCCGGTGCGCAGGTGTCGTCGCCCCGGCACACCGACCCGTTCAGCCGCGGCCACTGCCGAGGCGATCACAAAGTCCAGCAGATTCCGGGCCGTCACCGCCGCCGCCAGCACACCCAGCAGCGCCTGGTCATCGACCACCGGCCGCGCACACCGCACCAACCGACCCAGACTCGCGCCGACATCATCCTCCGGTGGCACCGCAGCGAGCTCGTCGATCAGCGCATCAACAAACGAATCCAGACAGGTGGCGTCCACAACGGATACCGGCTTTCCCCCACCGTGCCCACCACGGGGCACGACCCCACAAACACACAGTCCGCACGACCCCCAAGGGGGTCGTCGAACCTCGCGGCGACCGAAGTCGCGGTCTGCGGCTCACCAGAAACCAGATCGGGAACCGCGTCGCATTCGAACTTGTGTTCGAGTCTACCTCGAATGTGACACCTGCGCAAGAGGTTTGCGAAAGCATTGCGCTAGTCGAGCGTCGGGCGTACTGTCGAACACAAGTTCGATCGCAAGCGGCTCCCGGTCCCGATCTGGTGAGCCCGTCTCGATGGCCGTTGCGCCGTCGAGAGTGACTCGGCTCGTCCTGGCGGCGTTGCACGAGTCGTTTTGCCCTTTGGGCAAAGTGTGCTGGCCTTGATGGAGAGGGTTGGGTCCCAGGATGGACGCGGTGAATCCTAGCTACTTGCTGGATATCCATAGCGACGGTGCGGCAAGACGGCCCGTTGACGCGCGCAACGTCGAAAAGAACGTGGAGGCAACAAGATCCGGGCCACGCACTCCTGCAGGCGGTGCTGGCTGGACTGTTCTGGGCCGTGGTCTGGCATCGGCGATCGTCGATGTGTGCGTGGCGCTGCTTCATGTCGCACGAGGTGACCGCCTGTGGAATGCCCGTGATCCGTAGTGCTTGGGTCGGCAACGCGTTGGCTCGGCGACCGGCAGGGCAAGGCTCGTGAGACTCAATGGCAGCGTCGTATGCCCGCATCCTTCATCGACGTGGTCAGGCGATACGGGGCAGCACAGTTCATCCGCACCTTGACAACTACACAGTGAAGCCGTTGGTAGATCCGATGACGTTGGAGGCCAGTCGATATTCGCGAGTACCGCCGGGCGCTACCGGCGCGCGATTGCGGCGGCGACGGCACGCCAGCCGATGAGCAGCGCCGCGGTCGTCAGTGTGGCGACGACGATGAAGCTCGGTGCTGTGCCCGCCGACGTTGCCTTGCGTAACAGCATCCCGATGATGACGGTGCACGCCCAGACGGTGAGACCGGTGGGGTATATCGCGAAGGGCCTGAAGCTGCCGGGGTAGGCGCGGGCCGCGAGCCAGCCGGCCACAGTCCCCGTGATGAAGGGCCACGCGGTCTCGGCGATACCGGTGAGGGTCAAGCCCTCGGCGTGACTGCGCCGCCCGATGGTGCAGAACACCACCACGCATGCCACATCAGCGAGTAGCGCGATGGCTGGTCTGGTCGGCTTCTTCGCAATCTGCTCACTCACCGGGATAGTCCATCACATCGGAAACCAGTGGTGTGACCTGGGTTTCGTCCCGGGTAGTGAAGTCCGGCACCATAGGTGCCGGCTTACCCGCTTGCACCGTGTCGATGGCGTCGCCGTCCGGGCCGAGGCGGTCGTCGGTGCGTCCGGTCAGCCGGAAGCTGTCGATCACGAACGGCAACCCGTCTGCCTTCAACGGATCTGCGGAGTCCATGACGTGGAAATGCAGATGCGGAGCATCGGTGTTGCCACTGTTTCCGAGCGAGCCCAGCACCTGGCCGGTGCTGAGTCGGTCACCGGGTTTCACGGCCACCGATCCGGTCTTCAAGTGAGCGTAGAACGCATAGTTCCCGCCGCCGATGTCCTGCACCACATGGTTTCCGCCATACTGGTTCAGGCGCAGCCCGGTCGGACTCTTCCCTGGTACCTGCTCGGGCAGTCCGTCGAGTACTGCAACGACCGGTCCGTCGGCTACGGCGTGCACGTCGGCGCCGAAGTAGGCATAGGAAGCTGTATCGCCGACGTCACCGGTGAACAACCGACCGTCGGGCAGCAGTTGCACATAATCGATGGCGTAGCGCTCGGCACCCCAGAGCGCGCCGTCGATCGGATTGATCGCCATTCGGTGGGGCGTCATCCCGCAGCACCCGTTGGCATCCCACCACTGTGGGCCGCGCAGAGGTGGTGCGATGACCACCGGTGTGCGGGTCTGCACGGTGACCGGGGCGACGTTCTCGGTCAGCTGTTGCGGCAACAGTGGCGGCATCGGTCTGGTGAGGGTGACCTGAGCTCGATGTTCGAGTTCGCCTGGGACGGAACTCTTGTCGGTGCTGACATCGAGCCACACCAACGCTGACTGTGCAGGGCCGAGGCGTCCCGTCGGCGCGGTGGTCCCCAGGATCCGGGTGCGTTCGGCCAGGTCGGTGCCGCTGAGGGTCAACAGTGGTTCACCGGCGCTGCCTGCGCGGACCTGCAAGGAGTCGACCGTTATGTCTTGATCCAGCGCGTTGGTCAACAGCAACTCGTACGCCAGATGGGTGCGACCATCGGTGGCGCGGACCGGGACGGGCGGGGCCACGGCGCGGGCCAGCAGCGGGGTGGCCAGCGGAGCTTCGGCCACTGGAGTGGAGGTGGGTGATGCCGTCGTGGTGCCGGTAGCCGGTTCGGTGGAGGAGCTCGTCGGCGAACCGTCGGTACTCGTGGCGGGCTGTTCGGTGGTCGGCGCACATGCCGACACCGCCAACGTTGCGGCGAAAAGCGCAGCGACGCAAGCGCTTCTAGATATCACGGCTCTCCTTGTCTTCGGGCTCGGCCGGTGCGTCCGGGTCGATGTCGATCTCGGTGCGGAACAAGAACAAGAACACCACCCAGCCGATTGCGGAGATGAAGATCCAACTGACCAATCGATAGATCAGCATCGCAGAGATGGCCGCCGCTAAGGACATGCCGCTGGAGACCAGCCCAGGAACCAGAACGGCCTCGACCACAAGGAGGCCGCCGGGCATCAGCGGGATGGATCCGACCGCGCGGGCCGCCGCGTAGGCCACCGTCAGCGCTGCCAGCGAGGGACGCCCGCCGGCGGCGTACGCGGCGAAAGCCAGGCACGCGACATCCGCGATCCAGTTGAACAACGACCAGCTGAACGCATTTCCCAACGCCCGGCGGCTCAACCGCACCGATTCCAGCTGGCGCAGCAGCTCGCGCCATTTGGCCAGCCACGTGTCGGCCGGTTTGTTGCGCAGCGCATTGAACCAGGACAGCAGTCGCACACCGATGCCGTCGATCTGTTGCGGATTGGCCGCCACCGACTGGGCCAACACCAACAGTAGGAAGAAACCGCCCAGGGTGAAGATCAGCGACAACGGATTGCGGCTGGCGCCCAACAGGAACGCCCCGCCAAGTCCGAGCAACGCGAGACCGACGGCTTGCAGAACTCCCGACATGACCAGCTGCCAGGACGCCACCACCGGCGACGCACCCCACAGCCGCTGCTGTCGGTAGACGAACGTCGCCGAGAGCACCGGGCCGCCCGGGAGTGTCGTGGACAGCGCATTACCTGCATAGAACGCGGCTTCCGAGCGCCACTGGCGGACCTGCACGCCGGCCGAGCGCAACAAGGTGCGCTGAATCTGGGCGAAGCTGTGCATCGAGGCCATCGCGGCGACCACTGCGGCGAGCACCCACCACCAGTTCGCCGAGAGCAGGCTGCGCCAGGCCTTGGCCAGCTGATCCCAGACCAGGGTCAACTCGACTGCCAGCACCGTCACCGCGACCGCGATGACGACCCAGCGCACCCACCAGTATTTGCCGCGGGGACGGACGTCGCGGTCATGGGCGTCGCTCATCGGCGCATCGTGCGACACATGACCAAGGGTAGACGGGTCATGTGGCGCATGACCTGCGATAACCCGGCGAGTCGCGCGTACGGTAAGCCCATGGCAATAGATCCGGTCGCCGATCAGTCGGTACATCCGTTGGTCCGCAAGGCCGCGGCCTGGTCATGGCGCCTGTTGGTGATCGGCTCGGCGGTGGTCGCCCTGCTGTGGGTGTTGAGCCACATGATGCTGATCGTCGTGTCGGTGGCCTTGGCCACGATGTTCGCGGCGCTGCTGACACCGTTGGTCGATTTCATGCACAGGCGTCGCGCGCCCCGCGGCTGGGCGGTCGCGGTGGTGCTACTGAGCTCGATCTCGATCGTCGGCGGCTTGCTCAGCTTCGTCGTCAGCCAATTCATCAGCGGAGCACCGGCATTGGTGGACCAGGTATCCGCCAGCGTGGACGGTGTACGGGGGTGGCTGATCGACGGGCCGCTGCACCTGAGCCGAGACCAGATCGACCACGCGGGCGATGCGGTGATCAGCACCCTGCAGGAGAATCAGGCCCGGGTCACCAGCGGTGCGTTGTCGACGGCGGCCACCGTCACCGAGATCCTGACCGGCGCGCTCCTGGTGTTGTTCACGCTGATCTTCCTGCTACTGGGTGGTCGAGACATCTTCACCTACGTCACCAGGATCTTCCCGACGACGGCGCGGGAGCGGGTCCGCGAGGCAGGCCGCGCCGGATTCGGATCGCTCACCGGCTACGTCCGGGCGACTTGCCTGGTGGCGCTCGTCGACGCCGTCGGTATCGGTACCGGGCTGGCCATCATGGGTATTCCTCTGGCACTGCCGCTGGCATCCCTGGTGTTCCTCGGTGCCTTCGTGCCGCTGATCGGCGCGGTGCTCACCGGTGGCGTCGCGGTGATCGTCGCGCTGATCGCCAAGGGCTGGGTCTATGCGCTGATCACCTTCGGGCTCATCCTGGCGGTGCAGCAGCTCGAATCACATGTGCTCCAACCGCTGGTGATGGGCCGTGCGGTATCGGTGCATCCCCTCGCGGTGGTGCTCGCCATCGCCACCGGCGGGGTGCTCGCCGGCATTCTGGGGGCGCTGTTGGCGGTGCCGATCCTGGCGGTACTCAACAGCGCCATCCGCGTCCTGCTGGCCGACGATCCCGAGGCCGAGCAGGAGCAGGTGGTCGCCGAGCTGGAGCCCGAAGCCCTTACAGACGGCCCTCCCGGCGAAGGAGATCGGCCGCGCTGACACCGCCACCGCGTCGGGTGGGGGCGTCGTCCGTGGACTCCCGGGTGGCGCGGGTGTCGAGCTTCTCCGTCGGTTCCGGATCACCCGAATCGCGTTGCGCCGGAATGGCGGTCGTCTGGTCGCTGTCGCCGCCGGCGGGCGCGGTGGGCTGCTGGGCGCCCGGACCTGCACTCGGGATCGCCGTGGTGGGTGCGGCGCTACCGCGCAACTCGCCCAGCCACGACTCGATCTCGCGCTTCTCCCGTGCGGGATTCTGCTCGGTTCGCGGACGGCGTTCGGTCGGTGTGTTGACCGCGTTGATCGCCGATGTCGCGGCCGAATCCGGTTGCGCGGCGAACCGGGTCGTCGGGGGCTCGGGCGGCGCCGGAGGAGTGGGAATCCGGCTCGTCCCGACCGCGGACGGGCCCGCCGGACGCACCGGCGGAAGACCGCGGGGTGGGGGAGCGGTGGGATGCCCCGGGTCGTGCTGCGGGCGCGCGGGCGCGCCGGCACCCACCAGCGCTGCCTCGTCGGCCGGTTCCTCGTCGGGTTCGCGGAAGCCGGGACGTTTGCGCTCATCGGGCAGTTCGGTCTCGCCGAGGCCGATCTTCTCCTGAACGCGCTTCATCCACTGGGGCGCCCACCAGCAGTCGTCGCCGAGCAGCTTCATGATCGCCGGCACCAGGAACATGCGGATCACGGTGGCATCGAGCAGCAGCGCGATCAGCAGGCCGAAGGCCAGGTACTTCATCACCACGAGATCGGAGAAGGCGAATGCCGCCACCACGACCGCCAGCACCAGGGCGGCACCGGTGATCAGTCGACCAGTGGTGGCCGTTCCGATGCGGATGGCCTCGGCCGTCGACAGCCCGCGTTCGCGCGCCTCGACCATGCGAGACACCAGGAACACCTCGTAGTCGGTCGACAGACCCCAGATCACCGCGATGATCAGGCCGATCATCGGGGCGAACAGCGGCTGCGGGGTGTAATTGAACAAGCCGGAACCATGCCCGCCCTCGACGAACATCCAGGTCAGGATGCCCATCGTGGAGCCCAATGTGAGGGCGGACATCAACGCCGCCTTGATCGGCAGCACCAGCGATCCGAACGCCAGGAACATCAGGATCGTGGTGGTGATGACCAGGATCACGACCATCAACGGCAACTTGTCGAACAGTGTCAGGATGCTGTCCTGAGCCAGCGCCTGGGTGCCACCGACCAGGATCGTCGTTCCGCGCGGCGGCGTCAGCGCGCGCAGTTCCTCGATCTTCTTCGGTGCGGTGCTGTTGTCGACCAGACCGTTCTGGATCACCCGGACCGACGGATCCTTGGACCCGCTCTCCTGAGCCGGCCGCTCTTGCCACATCTCCGACGGTTTGTCGGCGCCGGCGAAACCGGGAATCGTCTGGGCGTCGGCGCGAACGGCCGCCACCTGCTGATCGGTCAACGGTTCGCCGTTGTCGCTGCGGATGACCAGGGTCAACGGTTCGGTGCGGAATCCGGAGAACTCGCGGTCGAACTGCTCCTGCGCCATGCGCACCGGGTTGTCCGGCGGCAGGTACTTCTCGCTCAGTCCGCCGAGCGCCATCTGACCGATCGGGATGACCAGCAGCGTCATCACGACGAGGATCGGCGCGGCGAATGCGATCGGCCGCTTCATCACGACGTTGACCAGCTTGCCCCAGAAGCCCTTTTCGACCTCCTCGCGCGTCATCGTCTTCTGGGTCTTCTCGATGAACCAGTCGATGATCTTGCGGGAGAACGGCCAGTTGGCCAGGAAGGGCACGCGCAGCAGGGTGCGGACGCCCAGGGCATCGACGTTCGCCCCGAGGATGCCCAGCACCGCGGGCAGCACCGTGATCGACAGGAACGCCGCCAGCAGCACCGACGTGATGATCGCGTACGTGATCGATTTGAGGAACCCGAGCGGGATCAACAGCAGCGGAAGCGACGAAGCCACGATGATCACCGCGGAGAACGCGACCGTGCGGCCCGAGGTCATCACCGAGCGGCGCACCGCCGCCGGTACGTCGTAGCCCTCGGCAAGCTCCTCGCGGAACCGGCTCACGATGAACAGGCCGTAGTCGATGGCGATACCGAAGCCCATCATGGTCACCACGGGCTGGGCGAAGAAGTGCACCGGACCGAACTCGGCCATGAAGCGCAGAATGCCGAGCGCCCCGGCGATGGTCAGACCGCCGACGATGGCGGGCAGCGCGGCGGCGACGGCGCCGCCGAAAACGAAGAACAGCACGACCGCGACCAGCGGCACGATCGCGATCTCGGCGCGTTTCTGATCGGTGCCGATAGTCCCGGTCAGTTCGCTGGCCAGCGGGTTGAGCCCGGCGAGCTTGATGTCACCGCCGTTGACCTGCTTCAGATCGGACTCGACGGCCTGATAGTTCTTCAGGATCGTGTCGTCGTCGTCACCCTTGAGCGGCACGCTGATGAAGGTCTGGCGGAGATCCTCGGTCTTCATCTGGCTGACCGTCGGATTGTCGGTATCGGGCGCCTTCAACCAGCCCACCCAGCCGACGATCTGATCGGGGTGGTCGGCGACCACCTTGTCGAGTTCCCCGGTCACCTCGCGCTGCCACGCCTTGTCGGTGACCTTCTTGTCATCCGGTGGCGTGAGGATGGCGACGACGTGACTGGTGCGGTCACGTCCGTACACCTCGTCACCGATCAGCGAAGCCTGCACCGACTCGCTGGTATCAGCGTAGAAACCGCTCTGGGTGACGTGCTGTCCGAGACTTGCTCCGAACAGCCCGCCACCAAGGCACAGTGCGACCATGACACCGATCACTATGTATCGGTACTGGTACACCGTTCGACCCCACCAGGCGAACACGTCAGCTCCTTAAAATCTTCTTCAGGTCTGTTTCTCGTTGCGCGCGAATTGTCGCTTCAATTGTTCAAACGCGCGAGGTCAGCAGCGCTGACAACGGCCGGAACGGCTGCAACCACGCGCCCTGCTCGGGCAGCGAATCAAGGCCGATTCGCGGTAGCGGTTCCCGGAAGACACCAGGGATGTCCTCCAGGTCGACGAACTCCAAGGTATCCGACGCTAACGCCCAACTGGCATGTTCGCGAAATCCGAGCACCTGCACGGGAACGCCGTCGCGAGCAATGTCCTCCAGCGGCGCGCGGAACGCCTGACCGTCGGCCGAAGCGACCACCACGCCGGCCAGTCCCTCGCCGCGGCGCAGTGCGATGTGCTCCAGCATGTCGCTGTCGACATCGCTGTCCTCGTCCACCTTCGGCTTGGCGAATACCGCGAAGCCGACATTGCGCAGGGCTTCCACCCAGGGCCGCACGACGTCGGCGCTGCCCGGTGCGATGTTGGTGAAGACGGTCGCCTCGGGCTCCAGGGTGGGTGCGACACCACCAGCTGTCTGGCTGTTCCCGGACAGCTCCGCGGTGCGGTTCAGCAGCCAGCGGCCCAGCGCGTCGAAGCGGGGTCGGTGTGCGGCGGTGGGACGGCCGCCGAGGATCGAGCCCAGGCCCATGTCGAGATTGGGCGCATCCCACACCAGCAGCACGCGGTGGACGGTCGGGACCGGCTCTGCCGGGGCGTCGGACGTCTCGGGGAGATCTGGCTCGGTGTCGATACTCACCTTGGCCTCCTGGTCCTCGCGCACGCGCTCATCGCCGTTCCCACAGCAACTCCGTCACGATCGGTCCGGCCAGCGCCTTGCGCTCGTACTTCGTCTCGGGGCGAGCCACCGATATCGGGAGCTCGTCGTCCATGCCGACTCGGCGCAGCGCCGATTCGGCATCCCCCACCTCGGCGATGTGCTCGGCATAGCCCTGATGGTCGGTTGCGACATGGAGCACCCCACCGGGGCGAAGGCGATCGGCGATCAACGCCACCGATGCGGGCTGGATGAGGCGCCGCTTGTGGTGGCGCGCCTTGGGCCACGGATCGGGGAAGAACACCCGGACACCGGTCAGCGACGCGCCAGGGATGAGGTGTTCGAGCACATCGACCCCGTCACCGCGGATCAGCCGGATGTTGGTGATGCCCTCGCGGTCGATGGCCGACAGCAACTGCGCCAGTCCGCGCTTGTAGACCTCGACGGCGATGACATCGCGCTCGCGTTCTTCCTGGGCCATCGCCGCGGTCGAGGTTCCGGTGCCGCAGCCGATCTCCACGATCAGCGGTGCCCGCCTGCCGAACCACTGCTCGGGATCGAGCGGGACCGGCCGTCCCTCGGCATCCAGGGCCTCCGAGCCCAACACGGGCCAGCGGCGCTCCCAGGTTTGTTGCTGACTCGCAGTCAGCTGGGATCGGCGGGTGCGGAAGCTCGTCACCCGGCGTTGATGATGGGCGGGAGCACCCGGCGCGGGGTCGGGTCCCCCGGGCTCCTCCCCCTGGGCATACATCGGTCCATCGTCGCTCATCGGAGCCGGGGTACCCGCATCGCGGCACATATTGATACCCAACAGTTGCCTGGGCCCGCGCTGTGACCCGTATCAACGCCCGAATCGCCGCGTTCAGGGGTGCGCTACCGGTGTCACGATGAACGGGTGGGTTTGATCGCCGAGCTGACCGCGCTCGCCGAGGACGGTCCCCGGCCCCGGCTGCGTCCGATCATCGCCGCGCTGCGCAGCCCCGTGCGGGTATCGGTGACGGGTCGCCCGGGTGTCGGGTGTCGATCGGTGGCAGCGGTGTTGCGGGACCGGGGACTGGACTGCGTGGCCGAGGGCGCCGTCGCCGACGTGGTGGCTCTGGTGATCGCCGAGACCGTGAAACCCGAAGATCGCGGTCGTCTCGGTGGAGGCGGGCCGAAGATGATCGTGCTCAACAAGGCCGATGCGCTCTGCGATCCGGCGGCGCGGGCCGCGGCGATCACCGAACAGACCGGGGTGCGCACCGTCCCGATGTGTGCGCTGTCCACCGGTGACCCAGGGCCGGTACTCGACGCCATCGCCGAACTCTCGGCACCACTGCGCTACCGCAGGTTGCGTTCCGCGCTGACCAGACTGCATGCCCTCGCCGCAGGCGATACCGTGCTGGCCGAGCTGCTTGCCGCGGACACGACCGTGCTCACCGTGGCGGCGGCGGCCGATGAGGTGGTCCGCGCGGCGGGTCTGCGGCCGTCCTCGTCGACGGCACCGGTGCGCTCGGCGGTGCGGTGGCTGCACTACAGCCGGGGCCCGGTCATTCCGCTCCACCGAGATTGCGGAGCCGACCTGGCCCGCGGGCAGCTGCGGCTGGCGGCCAGGCGCGCCACGTGAGCGCGCCCGTGGTGGTGGTGACCGGGCCGCCGTTCGCCGGTGTGTCCGCCCTCGTGTCGGCACTGCGTACCGCCCTGCCCGGGAAACGCATCGTCGAGCACGCCGACCAGCCGGACGCCGTTGTTTTCGCGGTGTCCGCCGCGGCCCCGGTGGTCGGTTCCGATCTGAGGATTCTCGACGACGCGGCCCGTCGTACCGACCTGGTGATCGGTGTCGTCACCAAGATCGACGCCCACACGGATTGGCCGACGGTGGCCAGCGATGCCCGGACGGTCGTGCAGAAACATGCCGCGCGATATCGGTGGATGCCGTGGGCAGGTGTGGCCGCCGCCCCGGGTACCGGTGACCAGGTGCTCAAGGAGCTGGTGGACCTGCTGGTGAGCGGACTCGACAGCCCCACGCTGGCACGGCGGAACCGGCTGCGCGCCGACGAAAGCGCGTTGTCCGACCAGATCGATGCGCTCACCGCCCCCGATACCGTGGCCGTCGAGTTGCACCGCAGGCGCGACGAGGCCGTGCGCTCCGCCAGAACCCTGAGCGCGATGCGCGTCCGTGACCTGCGCATCCTGGTGCGGCACGCCCGCATCGATCTCCACCAGCAGGTGCACCGGCGGTGTGTGGACCTGCGGGCCGCACTCGCCGAGGAGGCTGCCCGGTGGCGCCGAGGTGTCGATCTCGGGGCGGTGGCCGCCGGGCGCGCCGACCGGGTGGCGGCCGAGGTGGATGCGGCCGTGGCCGCCAAGGTGCGGGAGATCGCCGGCGATCTGGGGTTGTCTGCTCCACCCGCCCCACCGCCACGGGTGATGACCGATCCCGGCGAACCGGAACCGTCCGGGCAGGAGCTGGAGACGCGCCTGATGATCGTGCTCGGCGCGGGGTTCGGGCTGGGTGTCGCCTTGGCGGCGGCGCGGCTACTGGCCGGGCTGGCCCCGGAAGCGACCGCCATCGCGGCGGGCGGCGGTGCCGCGGTCGGCCTGCTGTTGGCCGCGTGGGTGGTCCGCGTCCGCGGGTTGTTGCACAGCCGCGCCCGATGGGACCGCTGGACCGGTGCGGTGACCAACACCCTGCGCGCGGACCTTCAGGCGCTGGTCGCGTCCCGGTTGTTGTCCGCCGAGACGGCGTTGGCTGCGGAATCCGCAGCCGAGCGGGAAAAGGTGGCCGCCCGGACCCAGGCCGGGCTGGCCGTCATCGACGCACGACTGCGGGAGCGGGCGATCGCCGCGGCGACCGCGGTCGGACCCGCTGAGCGGCGGTTATCCGCCCTTCGCGATGCCCTGCGGGCGGTGCGGGCGGAGCTGGATTCGATTACCGTCGGGTAGCAGGAACATCTGAATCGTTCCTGTGAGTGATCGGACATCGTCCCGATTCTCCGGACCAAAGTCACCCGCGTTAACCTCTATTTCAGGGACGATCGTGACCTGCCGGTTAACGGCACATGCACGGAAACAACGCAGGAGACTTTGATGACCTCAGCGACCATTCCCGGTCTCGACAATGCACCGACGACGCATCAGGGGCTGTTGGCCTGGGTTCGTGAGGTCGCCGAGCTGACCCAACCCGACCGGGTGGCCTGGGCCGATGGCTCGCAGGAGGAGTACGAGCGGCTCGCCGAGCAGCTCGTCGCGGCCGGCACCTTCCAGAAGCTCAACCAGGAGAAGCAGCCGAACTCCTACCTGGCGCTGTCGGACCCCTCCGATGTCGCGCGCGTCGAATCCCGCACCTTCATCTGCTCCGAGCGCGAAATCGATGCCGGCCCGACCAACAACTGGATGGACCCGGCCGAGATGCGCGGCCTCATGACCGATCTGTATCGCGGCTCGATGCGGGGACGCACGCTCTGGGTGGTCCCGTTCTGCATGGGCCCGCTGGACGCCGAGGATCCGAAGCTGGGCGTCGAGATCACCGATTCGGAGTACGTCGTCGTCTCGATGCGGACCATGACCCGGATGGGTAAGGCCGCGCTCGACAAGATCGGCGAGGACGGTTTCTTCGTCAAGGCGCTGCATTCGATCGGGGCACCGCTGGAAGAGGGCCAGAAGGACGTGCCCTGGCCGTGCAACGACACCAAGTACATCACCCACTTCCCGGAGACCCGCGAGATCTGGAGCTACGGATCCGGCTACGGCGGTAACGCGCTGTTGGGCAAGAAGTGCTACTCGCTGCGTATCGCCTCGGCGATGGCGCACGACGAGGGCTGGCTCGCCGAGCACATGCTGATCGTCAAGCTGATCTCCCCGGAGAACAAGGCCTACTTCATCGCCGCCGCCTTCCCGTCGGCGTGCGGCAAGACCAACCTCGCGATGCTGCAGCCGACCATTCCGGGCTGGCGTGCCGAGACCGTCGGTGACGATATCGCCTGGATGCGGTTCGGCAAGGACGGTCAGCTCTACGCGGTCAACCCGGAGTTCGGTTTCTTCGGTGTCGCACCGGGCACCAACTGGGACTCCAACCCCAACGCCATGAAGACGATCGCTGCGGGCAACACCGTGTTCACCAACGTCGCCAAGACTGACGACGGTGACGTCTGGTGGGAAGGGCTGGAAGGCGAGCCCGACCACCTGATCGACTGGAAGGGCCAGGACTGGATCCTGCGCGAGACCGAAACTAAGGCCGCACATCCGAATTCGCGGTACTGCACCCCGATTTCGCAGTGCCCGACGCTGGCTCCGGAGTGGGACGACCCGCAGGGTGTGCCGATCTCGGCGATCCTGTTCGGCGGGCGCCGCAAGACCACCGTGCCGCTGATCACCGAGGCCCGCGACTGGCAGCACGGTGTGTTCATCGGCGCCACCCTGGGCTCCGAGCAGACCGCCGCCGCCGAGGGCAAGGTCGGCACCGTGCGCCGCGACCCGATGGCCATGCTGCCGTTCCTGGGCTACAACGTCGGCGATTACTTCCAGCACTGGATCAACATCGGTAAGCAGGCCGACGAGTCCAAGCTGCCGAAGGTGTTCTTCGTCAACTGGTTCCGCCGTGGCGACGACGGCCGCTTCCTGTGGCCCGGATTCGGTGAGAACAGCCGCGTGCTGAAGTGGGCCATCGAGCGCATCGAGCACAAGGCCGACGGCAAGAGCACCCCGATCGGGATCGTGCCGACCGCCGCGGATCTGGACCTGTCGGGTCTGGACGTCGACCCGGCCGATGTCGACGAGGCGCTGGCCGTCAATGCCGAGGAGTGGCGTGCCGAGCTGCCACTGATCGAGGAGTGGTTCGAGTTCGTCGGGGAGAAGCTGCCGACCGGCATCAAGGACGAATTCGACGCCCTCAAGACCAGACTGGCCGAATCCGACTGATCTCGCGCGGCGCGGTCAGGTCTGCAGCCGGGCCAGCTCCCGGCGCAGGCCTGCCGCGCTGTCGTCGGCACGGTTCGACATGATGCGACGCAGGATCGGTTCGGCGTAACGCAGCCAGCCGCGAAAGGTGAACGCGACGCGGTAGGTCACCGTGGACCCGCTCGGATGCGGTGCCACAGTGAGGACATCGTGCGCCATCAGAGCGGGGTTGTGACCGCGCAGCTCGATCGACGAGCCCGGTGTCAGGGCGATCACCTCGTAGTCGACATCTCTGGTGCGACCGGCGAGTCTGGCGCTGTTGGCGTAGTGCGTTCCGATATCGCCGTTTCCCTGGATTCGCACCGTGCGGATCGACCCGGCGTCCCACTGCTCGGTGGTGGTGAAGTCGGCGAGGTAGTCGAACACCGATTGGGGATCGGCCGAGGTGATCACCTCACGCTGCACCTCGATCATCGTCGGCCCTCGGATTGCGAGATGACGGTCCGCATCGCCCGACGGAGGCCGATTCGGTGCAGTGGCTTCAACCCGAGCCAATAGAGTTGTCCGGGAAGGCCTTTGGGAATGTAGCTGGCGTGCTGATGGAGTCGGGTCCGGTCCGGGGCGACCGGCTCGACGCGCCATTGCAGCCGTGCCCGGCCTGGTCCGTGCAACTCCAGCAGCGTCGGTTCGTGCTTGTTCTCCACGGTCCAGTGCCCGTGGCGGGATGCCCAGTGCTCCAAGGTATCCCACACTCGTTGCGGGTCGGCGCGGACATCGGCGTCGTGGCTCTCGGTGTAGACGATTTCACCCGTCCACGCCGGATCGGTGGGTAACGGATCGGCGGCGGTGCCATCCCAGCCGGCCTCGGTGTTCTCGGCATTGCGTAGCGCCAGCGCCACGGCATCACGGTAGGGCGTCAAGCCACCGCTCGGTGCGGGAATGATGGCGTCGATATCGTGCTCGTAGGCCACGGCGTCGGTGCTCAGCGACTCGATGAGTGCCCGGCCGATGCTCAGCGGTACCGGTGTCACCAATCCGATCCACAGGCCGGCGAGTTTCGGTGTGAGAACCGGTAATACGAGGATGCGTCGGCGCGCCAGCCCGGCCACCTCGGCGTAGATCTGCATCATCTCGCCGTAGCGCAGCACATCCGGCCCGCCGATATCGTAGGTGCGGCTTTCGGGGGTCTCCGCGGTGGCCGAGGCGGCCAGGTAGTGCAGGACGTCGCCGACAGCGATGGGCTGGATGTGGTTGTTGACCCAGCGCGGTGTGGTCATGACCGGCAGCCGGTTGGTCAGATGCCGGATCATCTCGAAGGAGGCCGACCCGGCCCCGATGACCACACCGGCCTGCAGGACCATCGTGGGCACGCCGGAATCGATCAGGATCTCGCCCACCTGGGTTCGTGAGCGCAGGTGGGTGGACAGCCGATCGGAATGTTCGTGCAGACCGCCCAGGTAGACGATGCGCCCCACCGCGGCGTCGCGGGCGGCGGTGGCCACGTTCTGGGCGCTGCGCCGCTCGGCCTCCTCGAAATCGCCGTCGCTGTTCATGGAGTGCACCAGGTAGTACACGACGTCGATATCACGGAACGGTTCCCGCAAACTGGCGGCGTCGGTGAGGTCCCCGCGGGCGATCTCGACGTCATCGGCCCAGGGCACGGTCCGGATCTTGGCAGGGTCGCGCACCAGAACCCGCACGTGATGGCCGGCCTCGAGAAGCCGGGGCACCAGGCGTCCGCCGATGTAGCCGGTGGCTCCCGTGACGAGAACCCGAAGTGCACCCACATTGCTCATTCGGAGGAGATGCCCCCTCAGATGGGTCTTCAAGCCTTCCGGGCCCGGTGAGCCCCCGACCACGGACAACTTGACGGATGTCAAGTTTTTGCCGACTGCATGTCCGAGGGGTGAGGGCGGCATCGTAAAGTCGCCTCATGCAGATCCGTGACACGGCCACAGCCAGCCCCGATAAGCCCGCCGTCATCATCCACCCATCCGGCACTGTGGTGACATTCGGAGAGATGGAAGCGCGGGCGAATCAGCTGGCGCATTACTTCCGCAAGCACGGTCTTGTCGAGGGCGATGCGGTGGCCATCCTGATCGAGAACAACGAGCACATGCACGTGGTCATGTGGGCGGCCCGCCGCTCCGGTCTGTACTACGTGCCCATCAACACCCACCTGACCTCGGCCGAAGCGGCCTATATCGTCGACAACAGTGCCGCCAAGGCGATCGTCGGGTCGGCCGCCCTGACCCCGTTGCTCGAGGAGCTGGCCGAGCACCTGCCCGGCGGCCTGCCTCCCGTGCTGCTGACCACCGGTGAGCTCGAGGGGTGGGCGAAGTACCCCGAGGCGGTTGCCGATCTGCCCACCACCCCCATCGCCGACGAGTGGGACGGCGATTTGCTGCAGTACTCCTCGGGTACCACGGGCCGTCCCAAGGGCATCAAGCGCGCGCTGCCGCACCTTCCGCCCTCGGAGACCCCCGGCATGATGGCCGCCCTGGTCTCCTTCTGGATGAACCCCGACGCGGTGTACCTCAGCCCGGCGCCGCTCTATCACACGGCACCGTCGGTGTGGTCGATGCAGGCTCTTGCCGGTGGCATCACCACCGTGGTGCTGGAGAAGTTCGATGCCGAGGGCGCCCTCGCGGCGATCGAAAAGTACGGCGTGACGCACGGTCAGTTCGTTCCGGTGATGTTCACCCGCTTTCTGAAGCTCCCCGAGCAGGTGCGTAACTCCTACGACGTGTCGAGCCTGCAGCGGGTGATGCACGCCGCCGCCCCGTGCCCGGTCGAGATCAAGAAGCAGATGATCGACTGGTGGGGTCCGATCGTCGATGAGTACTACGCCTCATCCGAGGCCATCGGCGCCACGCTGATCAGCGCCGAGGAGTGGCTGGCGCACCCCGGTTCGGTGGGCAAGGCCATGACCGGCATCGTGCACATCCTCGACGAGAACGGTAACGAGCTGCCCCCCGGACAGCCCGGTGAGATCTTCTTCGAGGGCGGTCAGGACTTCGAGTATCTCAACGATGCCGAGAAGACCGCGTCGTCGCGGGATTCCCACGGCTGGAAGACGGTGGGCGATATCGGTTATCTCGACGAAGACGGCTACCTCTACCTCACCGACCGCCGCCATCACATGATCATTTCCGGCGGGGTGAACATCTATCCGCAGGAAGCCGAGAACATGCTCGTCACCCATCCCAAGGTGATGGACGCCGCGGTGTTCGGTATCCCCGACGACGAGATGGGCCAGTCCGTCAAGGGTGTGGTGCAGACCGTGGACCCTGCCGACGCCACCCCGGAATTCGGCGATGAGCTGTTGGCGTGGTTGCGAGATCAGCTGTCGCACTACAAGTGCCCGCGTTCGATCTCCTTCGAGGCGCAGCTGCCCCGCACCGATACCGGCAAGCTGTACAAGCAGGGTCTCATCGACAAGTACTCGTAACCCTCAGCGCTGCCGGGCCGGCCTGACCACCATTTCGTTGACGTCCACATCCGCAGGTTCGTCGATGGCGTAGCCGACCGCGCGGGCGATGGCATCCGGCGCGATCGCCGCCGCGCGGTAGGTCCGCATTGCGTCGGCCGCGGTCGGGTCGGTGATGGTGTCGGCGAGTTCGGATTCGACGACGCCGGGGGAGACAGTGGTGACGCGGATGGACGGGTCCAGCTCCAGGCGTAATCCCTCGGTGATCGCCTACGCCGCGTGCTTGGTGGCGCAGTACACCGCCGCGGTGGGCACGACCTCGTGTGCACCGACGGAGGCAACGGTGACGAAATGCCCGCTGCCGGCACGTTGGAAGTGCGGGAGGGTGGCCGCGACGCCGTGCAGAATGCCGCGGATGTTCACGTCGATCATGGCGTCCCACTGGTCGACCAGCAACGCGTCCATCCTGGACAACGGCATCACCCCGGCGTTGTTGACCAGCACGTCGACGCGCCCGTATTCGGTGACCGCCGAGTCGACGAACTCGGCGAAATCCGCGCGGTCGGTGACATCGAGTCTGCGCACCGCCAGATTGTCGGTGGCCAGCGCCGCCAGCCGATCGGTGCGGCGGGCACCGGCCACCACCCGGTGGCCCTTGGCGGCGAGCCGGCGGGCGATGGCTTCGCCGATCCCGCTGGTGGCGCCGGTGACGAGGACGATCTTCTTATCGGTCATGCTTTCCAGCGTCGGTGGCCGTCGGTGATCCGTGCCAGGGTGTGTGACACCCAGGCACCCGCGATCGGACATGCATACGCTGGCCGTATGTCGGAGCTCGGTGATCATCTGCGCAGTCGACGGGCGCTGCTCGGGCCTGCCGACGTGGGACTGATCAGCGTGGGGCAACGGCGGGTGCCAGGTCTGCGGCGCGAGGAGGTTGCGCAGCTGGCCGGGGTGAGCGTCGACTACTACATCCGCCTCGAACAGGGCCGGGAACGGTCACCGTCGGCGCAGGTGCTGGAGGCGCTGGCCACCGCGCTGCACCTCGGGGCGGATGGACGCGCCCATCTGTTCCGGTTGGCGGGCCACGCGGCACCGGTACCGGCCCCAGCCACCCCCGACCGGGTGGATTCCGCGTTGCTGCAACTGATGGCGGCGTGGCCCGACAATCCCGCGCTGGTCTACAACCGGGCCTATGACGTGCTGGCAGCCAACCCGATCGCCGAAGCACTGTTCGGGGATTTCGGCGCGCACGGCAACCTGATGACGCTGGTGTTCACCGAGCCGCGGGCCAGGGAGTTCTATGCCGACTGGCCGCGGATCGCGGCGAATTCGGTGGCCGGCTTCCGTCGCAACCATGGCGAGCAGCCCAACGATCCGCGCGTCGTCACGGTGCTCGCCGAACTGTTGGCCACCAGCGCGGAGTTCGCCGAGTTGTGGGTCCGCCACGATGTGCGGGGAAAGTCCCAGGACACCAAGGTCTTTCGCCATCCCGAGGTCGGCACCGTGACGCTGCGACTGCAGACGTTCGCGGTGCGCTCGGCGCCCGGTCAAGAGTTGGTCGTGTATCAGGCTGCACCCGGTTCGCCGAGTGCGGATGCGCTGAAGATGCTCGGCAGCCTCGCGGCAAGCCGCACCATCTGACCTATATGTGCGCATCTGCGCACATATAGTGCATACTTGGCCGGTGTCCGTCTTCGCCCGGCTGTTCACCGCTCAGGTCATCGCGCTGACCGGGACCGGACTGCTGACCGTCGCGCTCGGCCTGCTCGCCTACGACCTCGCCGGTGGTGCCGCCGGCGCCGTGCTCGGGACCGCGCTCGCCATCAAGATGGTGGCCTATGTCGTTGTGGCCCCGGTGATGTCGGCGCTCACTGACCGCCTGCGCCCGCGGACCGTGCTGGTCGGTGCCGACGCGGTACGCGCCGCGATCGCGCTGTCGCTGCCGTTGGTCGCGCACACCTGGCAGATATTCCTGCTGGTGTTCGTCCTTCAGGCCGCGTCGGCGACCTTCACCCCCGCGTTCCAGGCGGTCATCCCGGCGGTCCTCGTCGATGAACGCGACTACACCCGCGGTCTGTCGTTGTCGCGGCTGGCCTATGACCTGGAGGCGATGCTCAGCCCATTGCTGGCGGCCGCGTTGGTGACGGTGCTGTCCTATGGCGGTCTGTTCGTCGCCACCGCCGCGGGATTCATGGCGTCCGCGCTGTTGGTCGGACATACGGCGGTACCGGCTGCGACGCGGCGCGCCGAGCGTGGACGCGTGCGCGAGCGGGTCCTCGCGGGTGCGCGGATCATGCTCGCGCGCAACGAACTACGCGCGTTGCTCGCGATGAACATCACGGTCGCCGCGGCCACCGCGCTGGTCCTGGTGAACACCGTCGTCTACGTGCGCGGGTTGCAGGGCGGCGATGACGCCGATGTCGCGGTGACCTTGGCCGCCTACGGCGCGGGATCCATGGCCATCGCCCTGTTGACACCCCACCTGCTGACCGTCATCGCCGACCGCACCCTGATGGCTATCGGCGCGGTGGGCGCGGCAGCCGGTCTGGTGGTGACCGCCGCCGTGCTGAGTGTGGCCATTCCCGGCTCGCCGGTGCTGATGGTGTTGTGGGCAATGCTGGGCGCGTCCACCGCCATGGTCACCACCCCGGCGGGTCGGCTGCTGGCGCGCACCGGGCCGGACCGCACCGCGGTCTTCACCGCGCAGTTCTCGCTGTCCCATGTCGGATTTCTGGTGACCTATCCGATCGCCGGTTGGGTGGGGGCGGGCGTGGGTCATGCGCCGGCGGCCACGATGCTGGCTATCCTCGCAACAGGCGCGGCCGCATCGGCGGTGTGCATCATCGTCCGCGGGAGGGGGCAGTTGGATGGACACGACCCCGGACGCCGCGGCCGACGCGCCCAGTCTGGTTCACCGGGCCGCGCCGGATCGTGATCGTCTCGATGCTGCCAGCGATACCTTCCGAATGTTGGCCGACCCGACCCGGCTGCACCTGCTCTGGATGCTGACCCAGGGTGAGGCCGATGTCAGCGCGCTGGCCGAAGCGACCGGTGGGTCGCGTACCTCGATCAGCCAGCATCTGGCCAAGCTCCGGTTCGCCCGGCTGGTCGACACCCGCAAGGATGGCCGCCGCGTCTACTACCGGCTACGCGACGGCCACCTGGGCAGGCTGGTGCGGGAGGGCCTCAACCATGCCGATCACCGGGTGACCGGCGAGCCACCGCACGCCTGACGCCGCCAACGGCGTCGCTGATCAGTCCGGTGGCTCGGTTTTCTGGTCGGGCACATCGGGGGTCGGGTCCCCCCGCTCGGCCCGCTCGGCCGCCCGGTTCTTGGAGGACTCGTCCTCCGGCTCGTTCTCGTCATCGACGTATACGCCCTTGCCAGTTGGCATCATGTCCCTCCTTTCGGGCTCGGCCCGGCTACCCGATACGCGGTTCCGTGAAACGGGCCGCGGGTACGCCGGGTAACAATTCGGTCACGGTGAAAGATCACGATCACCTAAGAGTTTGCCGCGCTGGATAAGGAATCAGCCGGGTTCCTGAACGGATCGAGCCGGATTGCGAGGCATGTCACGTGCCGTGGGTGTAACGCCCGTGCGCACGGGGTAGTTCGGTAGGAATATCGGCCTGGGTGACCAACAGGGCACGCGTACCGTGGTTTTCGGGTCTGGGAAGACATCCGGCGCGTCTAGGGGCATGCGCGCGAAAGTCCGATTCTCGAAGGACACAACACACCATGAAGAACACCATCACGATCATTTGGCGGACATCTGTGGGGGCGTTGCTGGGGACCGCAGCGGCGGCACTCATCGCGGCACCGACGGCGTCGGCGGCACCGAACTGCAGCCCCGAAGCGGTGGCGGGCACCGTCGGTTCGGTCACCGGTGCCGCAACCGGCTATCTGAACAGCCATCCCGGTGCCAACCAGGTGGTCCAGGCGGCGCGCACACAACCGCGCGATGTCGCCGCGGCCAATATCCGCGCCTATTTCACCGCCAACTCGCAGGAGTACTACGAACTGCGCGGCATCTTGGCGCCGATCGGCGATACCCAGCGGCAGTGCAACGTCTCGGTACTCCCGCCCGACCTGGCGTCGGCCTACTCGGAATTCATGGCCGGCTGATCGACGGCACCGTTCTCGGNGGGCGCCGAGTTCGTGAACACATCGCGTAACCAGTCCCGTTGCTTCTGGTGAAAGGCTTGGGCAACAGTGCTCTTCGGTGCGACGCCGTCGAACCCGTGAAAGGCGCCGTGGACGATCGCGACCTCGCACGCGATCCCGGCAGCGCGTAGGCGTCTCGCGTAGTCGAGATCCTCGTCGTGGAACAGATCGAGCGTGCCGACCCCGATCCAGGCCGGCGGCAGGCCACTCAGATCCGCTCTGCGCGCCGGCACGGCATCCTCCGGATCGGCGCTACCGAGATAGGCCGACCAACCGAACCGGTTGCTCTCGTGGGTCCACAACCGGTGGCCGGGATCATCGAGGTGGGTGCCGACCGATCGATCGTCGAGCATCGGGTAGACCAGTAGTTGTCCGGCCGGGTGTACCTCGCCGCGGTCCCTGGCCAACAACGCCAGTGCGGCAGCCAGTCCGCCGCCGGCGCTCGCACCCCCGATCGCGATGCGTTCGGCATCGACACCGGGCAGACCAGCCAGCCACGTCAGCGCGGTGTAGCAGTCCTCGAGTCCCGCCGGGTAGGGATGCTGCGGCGCCAGCCGATAGTTCACCGACGCGACCGTGGCGCCGAGGGCGTCGGCGAATCTGCGGCAGGCGGCATCGTCCTGGGCGGCGCTGCCGATCACATATCCGCCGCCGTGTATCCACAGCAGTGCTGCGCCGGGCGCGGTCGACTCTCGCGGTCGGTACAGCCGCACTCGCACCCCTGTGCTCAGCGTCAGTGGCAGCACGCCGTCCGGCACCCGACGCTCCATCAGCATGCTCATTCGCTGCAGCAGAACAAGATTCGCCTTGGTGACGAGCTTGCGGGGGATGACCCGGGCGAGGCGGGCGAGTTCGGGATGGAAGGTGGTCCCGGCGGTGGTCACCTCAGCAGTATGGCCGATGCGCCGGATTGCGATGGCTCACTTGAGCAATGGATCTCGCGGCAGCCCGAGAATGCGCTCGGCGATGGTGTTGCGGGTGATCTCCGAGGTGCCGCCGGCGATGGTCATTGCGCGGTTGCCGAGATAGGCGCCGGTCAACCGCTCGTTGCCGCCGGTCACGGCCGATACCCCGGCCAGCGTCATGCCCAGTTCGGTGAGCCGCTGGGACTGCTCGGCCACCAGGAGTTTTGTGATATTGCCTTCCGGCCCCGGCTCGCCGCCGACGATGGCGCGACTGACCCGCCGCATGTTGAGCATCGGCAGGGTCAAGGTTTCGGCGATGACCTTCCCGGCGTCGTGCAGGTGGCAGACGGCGGTCTCGGTCGGAACACTGTCTAGTAGTTCGACCAGATCGGAGATGGCGAACGAGGTCGGAGCGCCCGAGCCGCCGCCGATCGACACCCGCTCATTGCCAAGGGTGGCCCGGGCGACCAGCCAGCCCTTGTTCACCTCCCCCAACACGTCGGAGTCAGGCACGAAGACGTCATCGAGGAACACCTCGTTGAAGTGCGAATCACCGGTCAGACCACGCAGCGGGTTGACCTGGACTCCCTGGGACGTCATATCGATCGCCATCATGGTCACGCCCGCGTGCTTGGGTGCGTCGGGGTCGGTCCGGACCGTCGCAAGTCCCCACTGGCAGTGTTGGGCAAGGCTTGTCCACACCTTCTGCCCGGTGACCCGCCATCCGCCGTCGACCTTCTTGGCCGACGTACGCACCGCGGCGGCGTCGGATCCCGCACCGGGTTCGGAGAAGAGTTGACACCACAGCACGTCGCCGCGGAGCACCGGCTCGACCCAGCGGGCCCGTTGGTCGTCGGTACCGGCCTGGGCGATGGTCAGCGTCACCCAACCGGTGATTCCCAGGTCGGGCAGATCGATACCGCGGAACTCCTCCTCGATCACCAACTGTTCGAGCACGTCGGCGGCGCGGCCCCATGGCCGTGGCCAGTGCGGCACGAGGTACCCCGAATCGACCAGGAACGCGCGTCGCTCGTTCTCGGGCAGTGCGCGCGCCTGCGCGGCGGCCTGGGCCGCCGCGGCGCGATGCTGTTCGGCGGCAGCCGGGACGGGCGCCGTCACCGCGTCGGTCAGGCCGGTACGTGTGGCGTCGACAAGCTCGGCCAGCGGATCGTTGCCGTCGGCCAGTAGCGCCGACATCGTCCTGGCGCGCCGCAGGTACAGGTGCGCGTCGTGTTCCCAGGTGTAGCCGATGCCGCCGTGCAGCTGAATATTGTTCTGCGCGTTGAAAACCTGTGTGCGGATGGCGTGGGCCGCGGCGACGGCGGCGGGCAGCGCGGCCTCGTCGAGATCATCACAGCGGGCGGCTGTCCAGGTGGCGGCGGCGGTCTGCTCGACGGCGACGAGCATGTCGGCGGCGTGATGTTTGACGGCCTGGAACGTGCCGATGGCTCGGCCGAACTGTTCGCGGACCTTCGCGTACTCCACCGCCATCTGCAGGGTCGCCCAGCCGATCCCGACGGCCTCGGCGGCGGCCAGGATCCGCAGCACCGTCCGGGCCCTCCGGGACGCCCCGCGCAACACGTGGTCGGCGGGGATGCTGGCGCCGCGCATGGACACCGAGCCGACGGACCGGGTGGGGTCCAACGTCGGCAGCGGTGTGACCGTGACGCCGTCGGCGCGTGCGTCCACCACCAACAGATCCTCACCGGCGGAGAGCACCAGCACATCGGCATCCGGGGCGCCCAGGACCGCGGGCCACTCGGCGGTGGCGGTCATATCGGTCTGCATGTTGACGCGGATGTTCACGCCGAGGGCGGCCACGGTGCTGCCATCGGCCAACCCGGGAAGTAGACGCGCGCGCACCGAATCCGGCGCGCAGCGGTCGATCACGGTCGCCGCGGCGACCGTGGGCAGGAACGGGCCCGGCATGAGCTCACCGCCGGTGACCTCGACGACCACCGCCAGCTCGGCCAGTCCGTAGCCGGAACCACCGAACTCTTCTGCGATGGCCAGACCGTGCCAACCGAGTTCGGCACCGGCCCGCCAGAGTGCTTCGGGGAGGCCACCAGGATCGGCGAGTGTGGCCCGAGCGCCCGCGCGGCTGTCGATCCGGCGCAGCTGGCCGAGCGCCGCGGCCGCCAGATCGCGGTGTTCTTCGGTGATGGCCAGCGCCGACATGCTCATGACTTTCTGAAATTACCGGGGCCACTGAGGTGCATGAGAGTGATACAGATCACATTAACGCTACAGGTAGACAGATCCCCCGAAATGTCTGCTTAATACCGACCCCGCGCGGGTACGCTCGCGCCATGACGGCTCACCCGGTGGAAAATAGCCCCGGACCTTCTCTTATGCGCCGCGCCCGTTGGTTGATGAACGCCAACCACGCCGATCGCATGCTCGCTCTGTCCGTCGCTTCGGCGTCATTACCCATCGTCGGTAAGCAGCTTGAGCCCCTCGGCGGCCTGGCGGCGATGGGGGTGTGGGGCTTTCGTCAGTTCCCCGAACTCTTCGCGGCCTCGGCGAAATCCTGGTTCAGCCCCGGTGCCGCCCCGGTGCGCAGGGCGGAGCGCGAACAGACCGTCGAGGTGGCCAAGGACGGGCTGCGCGGCGTGGTCAATCCGGCGGACCTGGCCGGGCAGTGGCCCGCGCCCGAATCGGTGCCGCCGCTGTGGAACACCATGACCTATCGCCGCGACGTCTTCCGCACCTCGGTGCGTTACGGCGATCACCCGATGCAGCTGCTCGACGTGTGGCGTCCCGCCGAGCTCCCGCGCGAGCCCGCCCCGGTATTGCTGTTCATCCCGGGTGGTGCCTGGGTACACGGCAGCCGCGTCCTGCAGGGTTACGCGATGATGTCCCATCTGGCCCAACAGGGCTGGGTCTGCCTGTCCATCGACTACCGGGTCGCTCCGCACCACCGCTGGCCGCGCCACCTGACCGATGTCAAGGCGGCCATCGCATGGGCGCGCGCCAACGTCGACAAGTTCGGCGGCGACCGTAATTTCGTCGCGCTGGCCGGTTGTTCCGCCGGCGGCCATCTGGCAGCCCTGGCCGGGCTCACCCCCAACGACCCGACCATGCAAGCAGAGCTGGACGACGAGGCCGATACCTCCGTCGACGCCGTCGTGGGAATCTACGGACGCTACGACTGGGAGGATCGCTCCACCGAGGAGCGCGACCGCTTCGTGGACTTTTTGGAGCGCGTCGTCGTCGGACGCAAGATCTCCCGCCATCCGGAGTTGTTCCGCGCCGCGTCGCCGATCGCGCGGGTGCACCGTGGCGCTCCGCCGTTCCTGGTGATCCACGGTTCGGGGGACACGGTCATCCCGGTCGCGCAGGCACGCAGCTTCGTCGACCGATTGAAGGCGACTTCCGATGCGCCGGTCGGCTATGTCGAGTTTCCCGGAGCCGGACACGGTTTCGACATGACCGACGGGGCCCGCACCGGCGCGATGGCCAAGGCCATCGGACTGTTCCTCGATCAGATCCACCGAAACTCGACGGCACGTCAGGCCAAGGCGGTTATATAGACACCTCCACCCAGGGAGGGATTAGCCGTGAAGAGGCTCAGCGGTTGGGACGCATTCCTGCTGTATTCGGAAGCGCCCAACGTGCACATGCACACCTTGAAGGTCGCCGTCATCGACCTGCACGGACTCGGCGACCGCACATTCGGCGTCGAAGAGTTCCGGAATGTGTTGCACGGCAGGCTCTACAAGCTGGAACCGTTCCGATACCAGCTGGTCGACATCCCGTTCAAGTTCCACCACCCGATGTGGCGCGAGAACTGCGATGTCGACCTGGAGTACCACATCAGGCCATGGCGGGTCGCCGCACCGGGCGGGCGCCGCGAGCTCGACGAGGCCATCGGTGAGATCGCCAGCACCCCGCTCGACCGGTCCCGCCCGCTTTGGGAGATGTACTTCATCGAGGGTCTGGCCGATGACCGGATCGCGGTGGTCGGCAAGATCCATCACGCGCTGGCCGACGGCGTGGCATCGGCCAACCTGCTGGCCCGCGGAATGGATCTGCAAGTCGGACCGCAGCGCGACCGCGATTCCTACGCCACCGATCCGGCTCCGTCGACAGGTGAGCTCGTCAGATCGGCGTTCCTTGACCACATGCGCCATATCGCCCGCGTGCCGGGGCTGGTGAAGTACACCGCCGAGGGGATCGGTCGCGTTCGGCGCAGCAGCCGCAAACTGGGCCCGGAACTCACCCGGCCGTTCACCCCACCACCGAGTTTCATGAACCATGTGCTGACTCCCGAGCGCCGGTTCGCCACGGCCAGTATGTCCCTTGCCGACGTCAAGTCGACCGGAAAACACCTGGGCGCCACCATCAATGACATGGTGTTGGCATTGGCTTCTGGCGCCCTGCGCAAGCTCCAACTGCACTACGAGGGCAAGGCCGACCACCCGCTGCTCGCATCGGTGCCGATGAGTTTCGACTTCTCTCCGGACCGCATCTCCGGTAACCGGTTCACCGGGGTCCTGATGGCGCTGCCGGTGGATCTGGAAAGCCCGTTGGACCGCGTACGCCGGGCCAGTGCGGCGGCCTCGTTGGCCAAGGAGAGCAATCAGCTGATCGGACCGGAGTTGGTGGCCCGCTGGGCCTCCTACATGCCGCCCGCCGGTGTGGAGGCACTGTTTCGTCGGTTGTCCAATGTCGACGGCCAGAACAAGATCCTGAATCTGAACATCTCCAACGTCCCGGGTCCGCGCCAGCTCGGGCGGGTCGGCGGCGCAACGGTGTCGGAGATCTATTCGGTGGGTCCGCTCACCGCTGCCAGCGGTCTGAACATCACGGTGTGGAGCTATGTCGACCAGCTGAACATCTCGGTGCTGTCCGATACCGCGACCGTTCGGGACCCGCACGAAGTCACCGAGGCGATGGTGCAGGAGCTGCGCGACATCCGGATCGCCGCCGGACTCTCCGGTGAGATCACCGTCGACTCGTGAGGTCGGTTCCCCGCGATACTGCTCACGCGCCGGTCATGGGCCACAATGGCCTCATGCGATGGCTGCGGGGACCGGGACGGATCGCCATTGCTCGGATCGCCCCGGCCCTGGTGAGCGTCTCGGTGATCATGGCCGGTTGCTCGTATGGGCCATCGACACGGTCGTCGACACCGTCAGATGGTGCGGTCGGCCAGCCGAGCGCCACGCAAGGTTCCGGCGCGGTGTCGATCCTGCCCGGCACGGCCGCGCTCGGCCAGCCGCTGACCGCCAAAGGCGCCACGATCACACCGCGCGCGGACAATCTGACGGTTGTCCGAACCGCCGGGGAAGAGGTCGAACTCGGAATCGATGTGTCCTTCACCGGCGTCACGACCCCGATCGACGCCACCGGTGCCGACGGCGGATTCCGCCTGCATCTCAGTGGTGGAGAACAGGTCACGACATCCCGCCCGGTCGAGAGCAAGACGGTGCCGTTGGCGGCACGGGTGCGCGCCGATACCGACGGCTGGGTGTTCTTCCTCCTCAAACCCGGAATGCGGCCGACACAGCTGCAATTGACAGCCGCCGCGGCGGGCTTCGGCATGCCGCCGGCGCCGATCGCGGTCTGGGCGATGCCGACCACCCTGCCTGCGCCATCGGCCGCGATGTCTCCACCGGCCGAGCCGCCGCCCGACCCCGGCGCGCCGCCGGCGCCGGTCGAGTCCGCTGATGGCGGGGCTCCGCTGCCGCCGCCCGTCCCCCGTGGGCCCGCGCTTCCCCCGCCACCGCAGCTGCCACCCCCGCCCAGACTGCCGCCGCCACCGGTCTTGCCCGCCCCGCAGCTACCGCCGTTGCCTGCCGGCCTCTGCGGTAACACGCCCCTGTGCTGAACCGGCGATCATCGAAAAGGTCAGTCGCGCAACCAGTTCAGGAAACGTTCCACCGCCGCGGCGGTGTTGTGCCCGTGCGCCGAACCGAAGAAGTCGAAGGCGTGCTGGGCGTGCGGGATCTCGGCGTAGACGACCGGAGCCTTCGACACGGCCCGCAGCGCCGCGACGAAATCGCGCCCCTCCTGCACGGGGATGACCGAATCGTCGGCGCCGTGCAACACGAAAAACGGTGGGGCGTCCGCGTGCACCAGAGTGATCGGAGAAGCGTCGAGGTATACCTGCCGGTTCGTGGCGAACGGTAGTTTGACGATGAACTTCTGCAAGATCTGCACGAATTCGCCTCGGCCGGAACCGGTGTCGGTGAACCAGTCGTAGCGTCCGTAGATCGGCACCGCAGCCGCCACCGAGGTGTCGACATGCTCGAAGCCGGGCTGCCATTTCGGATCGTTGGGTGTCAGCGCCGCCAGCGCGGTCAGGTGTCCGCCGGCCGACCCGCCGGTGATGTACACCGATTCGGGATCACCGCCGTACTCTGCGATGTTCTCCTTCACCCAAGCGATCGCCTTCTTCACATCGACTATGTGATCCGGCCAGGTGTGCCTCGGGCTGATCCGGTAGCCGATGGACACGCAGATCCAGCCGTGCTCGGCGAGCCTGCTGAGCATCGGATAGGCCTGCGGCCTGCGCATCCCGATCATCCACGCCCCACCCGGAACCTGCAGCAGCACCGGAGCTTTACCGTCGCGTGGCAGGTCCGGTCGCATCCAGATGTCGGCAAGGTTGGGGCCGTGTGGACCGTATCGTGCGGTCTCGTGCACGTAGCGGCGACGCGTCCATCCGGTGCCGAAGACCCCACGGGGTTTGCGTTCGGGCTCCTCGGCCTCCGGATAGTCCGGACCCAGCGCAGCGCGAAGCGGGTCCTCGAAGTACTTCTTGGAGGTGTCCTCGCGGCGTTGCACGACGAAGAGTAGGCCCCAGGTGAGTGCCTTGAACACCAGGGAGACACGGCCGCTGCGGGTGCGGTAGTGGCCCAACACTGTTCGGCGCAGCACATCGAGCAGGGAGCCGGTCAGGAACAGCGGCGCATTCTCCGATGTCGGCCAGCCGAAGGCGAATGTCGGCAAGGTGCTGTAGCCCTGACGTCCCAGTGGCCGGACAGCGTTGGCGGCATTGACGAGTTCGGCCAGCGCGCCCAGCACGGGGCGGGGTTTCATCACGGGCATGCGGTTGTGATTACCCACCGAGGCGGTCTTGCAAAGCGCGACGGTCGATCTTCCCGGTGCTGTTGCGGGGCAGCTCGTCGAGGACCGTGATATCCCGGGGCACCTTGTAGTTGGCCAGGTTGTCACGCACATGCGCCTTGAGTGCGTCGACGGTGGCCGGGCCCTGCAGCACCACGAACGCCGACAGTCGCTGACCGTACTGTTCGTCATCGACACCGAGCACGGCGGCCTCGGCCACATCGGCATGGGCGACCAGGGTCTTCTCCACCTCGATGGGATAGACATTCTCTCCGCCGGAGACGATCATCTCGTCATCGCGGCCCACGACGAACAGCCGGCCGGCCGCGTCCAGGTAGCCGACGTCCCCGGAGTTCATGAAACCGTCGTGGAAGTCCTTGTTCTTACCGTTGGTGTAACCGTCGAACTGGGTGGAGTTGCGGACATAGATCGTTCCCACCTCGCCGCTCGGCAGCGGACGTAGATCTGCATCCAGAATGCGGATCTCGGTGCCCTCGGCCGGTTTTCCGGCGGTATCGGGGGCGGCACGCAGATCCGCCGGGGTGGCGGTGGCGATCATGCCTGCCTCGGTGGCGTTGTAGTTGTTGTAGATCACGTCACCGAACTGGTCCATGAATTTGATGACGACATCGGGACGCATCCGCGATCCGGACGCCGCCGCGAACCGCAGGGTGCGTCCGCTGTAGCGGTTGCGGACGTCGTCGGGTAACTCGACGATCCGATCGAACATCACCGGCACCACGCACAGGCCGGTGGCGCGGTGGGTGTCGACGAGGGCCAGGGTGGCCTCCGGATCGAACTTGCGCCTGGTGATGATCGTGCAGGCCATCGATGCGGCGAAGGCCAGTTGGGAGAAGCCCCAGGCGTGGAACATCGGCGCAACCACGACCACCGGCTCCTCGGCGCGCCACGGAGTGCGATCGAGGATCGCCTTGAGCACCTCCGGTCCACCACCGGAATGCCGTGCCCCCTTAGGGGTTCCGGTGGTGCCCGAGGTCAACAGGATGACCTTGGATTTCTCCGTGGCGCGCTGTGGTTCGCGACCGGCGTACTCGGTGATCAGCTTCTCGACGGTGAACAATGCCGTCGTGCTGTCGGTCCAGGCGATCACACGCGTGGTCTGCGGTGAATCCTCCATCGCCCGGTCGACCGTCGAGGTGAACTCATCGTCGTAGATGACCGCACTGGGCCGGCCCGCGGTCTCGCGTTGCCACACCTCGGCCAGCGCGGGGCCGGCGAACGCGGTGTTCAGCAACAACACGTCGGCACCGAGCCGGTTGGCCGCGATCAGCGATTCGACGAAGCCCCGGTGGTTGCGGGCCATGATGCCGATGACGTGTGGCTGACCCGACGGGAGATGCTGAAGCCCCGCCGCCAGCGCGTCGGCGCGCTGGTCGATCTCGCGCCAGGTCAGTGCGCCGAGTTCGTCGATCAATCCGACCCGATCACCGCAGCGCTGCGCGGCGCTGGCGAAACCCGATGTGATTCCCATGTTCTCGCGCGCCATGGCCGCGGCGATCCGCAGGTACTTGTCGGGGCGCAGCGGCGCGATGACGCCGGCCCGGACCATGGTGTCGACCAGACCGATGGTGGCGGTGACGCGGTCGACAACGGGCCGGGCGAGGCGGCCGGGGATGTCCTGCAGACCCATCAGCCGATCACCGGGAGTCGTCGTTCGGCGGCCAGCTCGTCCAGAGCGCCCTGCATGACATGGCGGACGTGGGCGTCGACCTCGTCGATATCGGGGTTCTCGCCGAACTGCTCCTCGATCCGGACGGGCGGCAACACCTGCATCGTGATCTTGGCGGGCAGCGGGACGTTCAGCGGCACCACCGCGGACAGGCCGAACGGGAATCCGAAGGACAGCGGCACGATCTTGGTGCGCGCCAATCGGGCGATCGGTCCTAGCCGCTTGGCCAACCAGGTACCCCGGGAGAGGTAGAACTGGGTTTCCTGGCCACCGATGCCGACCATGGGCACGATCGGCACCCCGGCGTTGATCGCGGCGCGGACATAGCCCTGGCGGCCGTCGAAGTCGATCTTGTTGGCCTCCAGGGTGGGGCGGTAGACATCGAAGTCACCGCCGGGAAAGACCACCACCACACCGCCCGAGCGCAGCGCCTCGTCGGCGTTCTCGTGGCTGGCCAGGATGAAACCGGTCTTCTTGAAGAAATCGCCGGTCGGCCCGATCATCAGCATGGCGTGGCTGAGCGTGTACACCGGTCGGCCGTAGCCGTAACGCTCGTAGAAGTCGGCCGCGAAGATCGGCACGTCCATCGGGAACAGCCCGCCGGAGTGGTTGCACACCACCAGCGCACCACCCTCGGGGAAGTTCTCCAGTCCGCGGACCTCGGAGCGGTGGTAGGCCTTGAGGAACGGTCGCAACAGCCCCATCACCCGCTCGGTGAGTCCGGGATCGAACTTAGTGATCTCGGTCGGTTCGATATCGGTCGAGCCCATGGCCATGCCTCCGGCGGTCAAAATAGAACGTGTTCTAATTTTGCACGGAATTCTGCCAACGGTCAAAGGCACCATGGAGCCATGACGATCGATGTGCCCGCCTACTTCGCCCGCGTCGGGTACTCCGGCAAGGGCGCGCCCACCCTCGATACGCTGCGGGTCCTGCACGCCGCGCACAACCGGAGCATCCCGTTCGAGAACCTCGATCCGGTGCTGGGCACACCCGTGGTGGATCTCGGTGCCGACGCGCTGTTCGCCAAACTGGTCCACCGCCGGCGCGGCGGGTACTGCTACGAGCAGAACGGACTGTTCGGCTATGTCCTTGAGGCGCTCGGGTTCGGGGTGGCGCGGTTGACCGGCCGCGTGGTGTGGATGCAGGAGCCCGGCGCAGCGCTGGCTGCCGAGACGCACAACGTGCTCGCCGTGAGCATCCCCGGGCACGATGATCGCTACCTGTGTGATGTGGGCTTCGGCGGCCAGACGCTGTCCTCACCGATCCGGCTGGAGGCCGGCACGGTGCAGCAGACCCGGCATGAGCCCTACCGACTGGTCGCCACCGGACCCAACGCCTTGCGGCTGGAGGCCCTGGTGCGCGAGACGTGGCAGGCCCTGTATGTGTTCACCACCGAGCCGCGACCGCGCATCGATCTGGAGGTCGGCAGCTGGTATGTCTCGACCTATCCGACGTCGGTGTTCGTCGTCGGGTTGTCGGCGGCGCTGGTGACCGACGAGGCGCGCTGGAACCTGCGCGGCAGGCAGCTGGCCGTGCACAGCAACGGCGGCACCGAACGCATCGAACTTGCCGGCGCCGCCGAGGTCGTCGATCAGCTGGTGCGCCGGTTCGGGCTGGACCTCACCGGCCTCGGCGATGTGGCGGCAGGCATCAGCCGCGTGCTGGGGAACTGACGAATACATCCCAGGGGTCGGCGGCGTCCAGCGCCCAGCGGCCCAGTCGGCGCGCGTAGGACGCGGTGCTGCCGAACTCGTCGGCCCAACTGCGTGCCCGCATCGTCACCGACCACAGTGGGTGCTCGATGGTGACCCCGATGGCGCCGTGCAACTGGTGGGCGATCGTGGTCACCGGTGTGGTGGCGCGGCCGACGGCGACCTTGGCCACCGTCACCGCATAGTCGGCGCGGGTATCGGCGAAACCGAACTCGGTCACGGCAGCGGTCGCCAGATCCGTTGCCGCTCTGGCCTGTTCGATCTCACCCGCCATGGATGCCAACGAATGCTGGACGGCCTGGAACTTACTCAACGATCGACCGAACTGCACCCGCTCGGAGGTGTGCGCCACCGTCAGCGCCAACGCCGCATCCAGCGCTCCGACGATCTGCACGCAGCGGGCCCAGGCGCCGCGGCACATCAACTCGTCGAGCGCCGCGGCGTCGAGCCGAGCCGGCCCGGTGGCCGGGTAGCGCAGCGTGCCACGCGGTTCGCCGCCCAGGTTCTGCCCGGCGATGACCTCGGGATCGTCGGCCCACCCGATATGCAGCCCGTCGTCGGTGCGTGCGGCCAGCAGGATGGCCGCATCCGCGGGCCACGGGACATCCCTGGCGACGCCTTCGGTACCGATGGCGATGGTCAACGGCCCGGCGGGCACATCGAGTCCGGCCTGCCCGGCGAGCCAACCCGCCAGCAGATCGGTTTCGGCAACGGGGACGGCCGCGGCATGACGGGCCAGCCCGGCCAGCACCACGGCGGCCTCGGCAGGTCCGGCGTCCTGTTCGGTGGTCAGCCGGGCGAGCCCGGTCTCCTCGAGATCGCGCCACAGGTCGGCATCGAAGGTTTCCGGTAGCCGGCGGTTGCCGAACCGGGCCTGTGCCGCCTTGGCGCCGATATCGTCGACCAGTTGCTTGAGCTCATCCACTACCGAACCCCCAGTCCCCGGGCGATGACCCCACGCAGCACCTCGTTGGTGCCGCCGCGCAGGGTGAACATGGGCGAATGCTGTCTGGCCGTGGCCAGTACCGCGCGCAGCCGATCGGCCGCCGCATCATCGGTGACGTAGTCGATCAACTCAGCGCACAGCTCCACCGACTGCTGCTCGAACCGGGTACCGAGATCCTTGACCAGCGCCGCCCGCGTCGCGGCATCCTCACCGGCGGACAGCGCTCGGGCCACCGATACCGACAGCTGGCGCAGCGCCATCGCGCGGCCGAGCAGGTCGCCGACCTCGGCGGCGGTCCGATCGTCGACGGTCTGCGCCCCGAGCGAGCGGATGACGTCGATGATCAGCGTGGCGGTGGACAAGATGCGTTCCGGTCCGCTGCGCTCGAAGCCCAGTTCGGCGGTCACCTGGTGCCATCCGTCGCCGATCTCGCCCAGCACGTCGGCGTCATCGACGCGTACCTCATCGAAGGTGACCTCGTTGAAATGATGGTGTCCGTCGAGGGTGATGATCGGGCTGATGGTCACGCCGGCGGAGTCCAGCGCGACGATGAACTGGCTGAACCCGGCGTGCCGGTGGTCGGGGTCCAGTGCGCTGGTACGGGCCAGCACGATCGCGAAATGCGCGCGGTGCCCGCCGCTGGTCCACACCTTGGTACCGCTGATGGTCCAGCCGCCGTCGACCCGGGTTGCCTTGGTGGCGGTAGCGGCCAGATCGGACCCCGCGCCGTGCTCGCTCATCCCGATTGCCGAGTACAACGTCCCCGCGGCGATTCCGGGTAGCAATCGGCGGCGCTGGTCCTCGCTGCCGTAGGTGAGCAGCGAGGGTGCCACCTGCCGGTCGGCGAACCAGTGCGCGGCCACCGGTGCCCCGGCGCCGAGCAGTTCCTCGGTCACCACGTACCGGTGCAGGAAACCCAGGCCGTGCCCGCCGTACTCGGTCGGAATCGTCAACCCGACAAACCCGGCTCGGGCCAGCCGCTCACTGAACGCGGCATCCCAACTGGTCAGCCAGGAGTCGATCTCGGGTTGCCAGCCGAACGTGTCTCTGTCGGCCACCAGGAACTGCCGGACCGTGGCCCGCAGCTCGGCCAGGTCACCGTCATTGGCGCACAGCGCATCGAATTCACTCACCGATCGCCAAGTCTAGAACCAGCAGGAAATGTCATGGTCGCCGCGGGCGCGATCGCAATACGCTCCGAGACGTGAATGCCCCTCGGCGTGACCGGTTGCGCGAGCTGATCGACGCCGTCATCGATGCGCAGAACACCGATGTCGCCGACATGGCGCGCAGCAGTTTCGCCTCGGAATTCCACTTCTCCCGCGAGGTCAGCCGGCTCACCGGTGAGCCACCGGCGGCGTTGCGCCGCCGCATCATGCTCGAGCGTGCGGCCTGGCGGTTGCAGCGTGGCGCCGGCGTGGCGGCGGTGGCGGTGGCGGAGGGCTGGTCCTCGCCGGAGGTGTTCTCGCGCGCCTTTCGGCGCGCGTTCGGGGTGCCGCCATCGCAGGCCGCTACCGTCGGGTTCCGGTTACCGGCACCCAACGGGGTGCACTTCCACCCGCCGGAGTCGCTGTGGCTGGACTCGCCCGGCGATGCCACCGCGCCCGATGTCTCGTTGCTGATGATCGCCCACGATGTCGCCGATACGACCGAACTGATCGGTATCGCTGCCGGGCTCACCGAAGACCAATGGGTGCAGGAGGTTTCACCCGGTCTGGTGGTGCTGGACTGGGATGGTCCGGAACCGAGCGTGGGTGCGGTGCTCGACGCGCTGGTGTGGAGCAAGGAAGTCTGGCTGGCCAGCATCGAGGGGCGCGATCTGCCGATCCGTGCCGGGCAGCGCAGCGCACGGGTGCTGGCCGCCGACCACGACGATATCGCCGCCCGCTGGACGGCGATGGTGCGCGAGTACGGGGAGCGGGGCAGGTTGGGCGACACCGTCATCGACGCACTGTGCGATCCGCCAGAGTCCTTTCAGCTGTACGGGATCATCGCCCACGTCCTGACCTACTCCGCGCACCGCCGGGAATTGGTGCGCGCCATGCTTTCCTGCCTCGGGGCCCAGGTGCGCCGCGGTGACCCACTGGAATGGATGAGAGGCAACTGAGATGGCATGTGTGTACTTCACGGCATCGAGCCTGGACGGATTCGTCGTCGATGAGCATGACAGCCTGGATTGGCTGGTGACCCGCGATTTCGATCCAAGGGGCCCATTCGGCTACGACGCATTCGCCGAGGGCGTCGGCGCGCTGGCGATGGGATCGAGCACCTATGAATGGATGGTCGAGAATCAGCCGGGCGACTGGCCGTATCGCCAGCCCAGTTGGGTACTGACCACCCGGGACGGGGTCATCGTGCCCGGCCATCCGGTACGGACATTCGACGGTGATGTGGCACAGCTGTATTCGGTGTTGGCCGAGGCTGCCGCCGACAAGGACATCTGGGTGATGGGCGGCGGCCGGACGGCCGCGCAATTCGTCGCGGCCGGGCTGGTCGACGAGTTGGTGGTCAGCTACGCGCCATGCAGTCTCGGCAGTGGCGCACGGCTGTTGCCGGTGCGCTCGGAATGGGAACTCGCCGAGGTGGACCGCAACGGGGAGTTCGTCTGCGCCCGCTGGCTCAAGCGGCCCGATCCGTCCGTGGCGGCCGGCTGAGCGGATTGCGGCGGCGCATCGTCGGCCGCCGAACGCCGAGCTTCCCGGTGAATCGACGGCCTGCCACGTTGAGCTCGATCAGCAACATCGGTGCGCCTCCTTTCTGTGAGGTCCAGCTTAGGCAAGACAACGTCGGCGCATGTTGTGGCTATTTCGCGTATCGGCAGGTGATCGGTGAACAATTGATGAATATCCGCTCACCGTCGAACATGGCGGTTGGACGGGACCGCGCGCGACCGCGGGTTTATTCTCACCGGATGGGCCACTACCTTTCCAACGTTCGCGATGTCGAGTTCAACCTCTTCGAGGCGCTCAATCTCGACAAGGTGCTGGCAACCGGCGAGTTCGGCGACCTCGACGGTGCGTCCGTTCGGGAGATGCTGGCCGAGGCCGCGCGACTGTGCGAGGGGCCGATGGCCGAGGCATTCGCCGAAACCGACCGTCAGCCACCGACTTTCGATCCCAAGACACACACGGTGAGTTATCCGGAACCGTTCAAGGCAGCCTTGAAGGCCTGGCAGGACGGCGAGTGGTTCCGGGTGGGGCTGCATGAGGCCGTCGGTGGGATGCCCGCACCGGCCGCACTG
The DNA here is from genome assembly GCA_052044345.1 of Mycolicibacterium sp. 22603. Taxonomy (GTDB): domain Bacteria; phylum Actinomycetota; class Actinomycetes; order Mycobacteriales; family Mycobacteriaceae; genus Mycobacterium. The sequence goes on along the minus strand of JBQEMX010000002.1, from coordinate 114,656 downwards.
ACCTGGGCGATCGCCGAGTTCGCCCTCGGCGCTCAGCCCGCCGCCTATATCTGCCATTCCGGGCCGGTGCTGTCCGACATCGTCTACAGCCTGGGTAACGATCAGCAGAAGCACTGGGCGACGCTGATGGCCGAACGCAACTGGGGCGGCACCATGGTGTTGACCGAACCGGATGCCGGTTCCGATGTCGGCGCCGGCCGCACCAAGGCGACCCAGCAGCCCGACGGCAGCTGGCATCTCGACGGCGTCAAACGGTTCATCACCAACGGCGACACCGGCGATATCTACGAGAACATCGTGCACGCGGTGCTGGCGCGACCGGAGGGTGCAGGTCCCGGGACCAAGGGCCTTTCGCTGTTCTTCGTCCCGAAGTTCCTGTTCGACCCGCAGACCGGTGAGATCGGGGAGCGCAACGGGGTCTACGTGACCGGGCTGGAACACAAGATGGGCCTCAAGGCCTCGGCCACCTGCGAGCTGACCTTCGGCCAGCACGGTCGCCCGGCCGTCGGATGGCTGGTCGGCGACGAACACAGCGGGATCGCTCAGATGTTCAAGATCATCGAGTATGCGCGGATGATGGTGGGCACCAAGGCGATCGCGACCCTGTCGACCGGCTATCTGAATGCACTGGAGTATGCCAAGACGCGTGTTCAGGGTGCGGATCTGACGCAGATGACCGACAAGACCGCACCGCGGGTGACGATCCTGCATCACCCCGACGTACGGCGATCTCTGTTGACGCAGAAGGCCTATGCCGAAGGGCTGCGGGCGCTGTATCTCTACACCGCGGCACATCACGATCCGGTGGTCGCCGAGATCGTCTCCGGCGCCGATCCCGAGATGGCGGCACGGATCAATGATCTGTTGTTGCCGGTCGTCAAGGGTTTCGGTTCCGAGACGGCCTACCGCTACCTGACCGACTCGCTGCAGACCTTCGGCGGGTCGGGTTATCTGCAGGATTATCCGATCGAGCAGTACATCCGGGACGCGAAGATCGACTCGCTGTACGAGGGCACCACCGCCATCCAGGCGCAGGACTTCTTCTTCCGCAAGATCGCCCGCGATCAGGGTGCGGCGCTGACCCATCTGCTGGGGCAGGTGCAGTCCTTCCTGGATCGCGAGGACGCCCGCCCCGAGCTGGCCGACGGGCGGGCGGCGTTGGCCACCGCGGTAGGGGACGCGCAGGCGATGGTGGGTGCGCTCATCGGATATCTCGTTGCCTCTCAACAGGAACCGCGTGAGCTCTACCGCGTGGGCTTGGGCTCGGTCCCGTTCCTGATGGCCATCGGTGACCTGCTGATCGGCTGGCTGCTGTTGGAGCATGCCGAGATCGCCGTCGCGGCACTGGAGACGGCTTCGGACAAGGACCGGGCGTTCTACCAGGGCAAGATCGGGGCGGCGGAGTTCTTCGCCAGGCATATCCTGCCGCGGTTGAGTGCGGACCGCGCCGTCATCGAGTCGGTGCGGCTGGACACCATGGAGTTGCCCGAAGAGGCGTTCTAACCCGTGGTACCGAGGGTTAGCTGGGCCCGGATGCCACCGGATTGGCATCTGCCGAGAAGACACTTCTACCCCCAAAACCGTGCGGAATTGGGGGTAGAAGTGTCTGCTCGCGAAGGGAAGTGGCTACTCCGGGGTGTACCCGAACGGCAGCAGTACGCTCTTGGACTCGCAGTAGCCGGCGATGCCCTCCGGACCGCACTCGCGTCCGACACCGGAGTTCTTGTAGCCGCCGAACGGCGCTCCGGCGTCGAAGGCATACATATTGATTCCGTAGGTGCCGGTGCGGATCTGCTTGGCGATCTCGACGGCCTTGGCGAAGTCGGTGGTGTACACCGATCCGGCCAGCCCGTACACCGAGTCGTTGGCGATACGCACCGCGTCGGCCTCGTCCTCGTAGGGGATCACCACGAGGACGGGCCCGAAGATCTCCTCTTGGGCGATGGTCATCGAGTTGTCGACATCGGCGAACACCGTGGGCTGGACGAACCAGCCGGAGTCCAGGCCCTCGGGGCGGCCGCCACCGGTGACCAGCCGGGCGCCCTCGTCGAGACCCTTCTTGATGTACCCCTCGACGCGTTCACGCTGTTTCTCAGAGATCAGCGGGCCCACCATGGAGGCCGGGTCGTCCGGCTGGCCGGCCTGCATGCCTGCCGCCGCGGCGGCCACCTTCTCGACGACCTCGTCATAACGCGAGCGCGGGGCCAGGATGCGGGTCTGGCCCACACACGCCTGCCCGGAGTTCATCAGCCCGGAGAAGATCAGCATGGGCAGCGTCGAGTCCAGGTCGGCATCTTCGAGGATGATCGCCGCGGACTTGCCGCCCAGCTCCAGCGTGCACGGCTTGAGCTTCTCGGCGGCGATCTTGCCGATCTCCTTGCCGACGGCGCTGGAGCCGGTGAAGGTGTACTTGTCCAGTGCGGGATTGTCGGTCAGCGCGCGGCCGGTCTCGACACCACCGGGCACCACCGAGAGCACGCCCTCGGGCAGCCCCGCCTCGGCGAACACCTCGGCCATCAGGTTGGTGGTCAGCGGGGTCTCGGCGGCGGGCTTGAGCACGATCGTGCAGCCGGCCAGCAGGGCCGGGCCCAGCTTGTTGGCGGCCAGGAAGAACGGCACGTTCCAGGCGACGACCGCGCCGACGACCCCGACGGGCTCCTTGAGCACCAGCGTCTGGCCGTACAACCCGTCGCGGATCTCCTGCCACGAGAACTTGTCCGCGCCGGCGGCGTAGAACTGCAGCGTGGACATCGCCGCGCCGAACTGCATCATGTCCACGATGGTCGGCGGCTGACCGGTCTCCAGCTTGAGCAGGTGCTTGAACTCCTCGGCGCGCGCCTCGATCAGTTCCACCGCCTTGGCCAGCACGGCCTCGCGCTCCTTCGGCGACATCCGGGGCCACGGTCCCTCGTCGAACGCCGTACGCGCGGCGGCGCAGGCGGCGTCCACGTCCGCCTTGGCGGCCATCGGAACCTGGCCCACCTTCTGCTCGGTGGCGGGGGAGTAGACCTCGATGACCTCGGCGGTCGACGGTTCGACCCACTGGCCTCCGATGAACAGCTTGTCCCACGTTGTCTTGAACGCCGTCTGTGTCATACGCGTCACATTACCCAGAAATCACCGAAACGAGAACCTGTTGCAGTCAGGGCTGTAGCACCAGCACCAGATTGCTCACCGTGAACTCCCGAAACCCTGGCACCTCGGTCATCCACCATGCCCATCGTGGGTGGTAGCGGGGAAATGTGGCCACCAGCGCGCCGGTCGATCGGCCCCAGCGCAGCCCGTCGGCCGCCGACACCGCGAACAACGACGATCCGTAGTCGTTCTTCGGCCGGTGTCCGTGCCTGCGGGCGTACCGGTCGGCGGCGCGCGCTCCCCCCAGATAGTGCGTCAGGCCCATCTCGTGCCCGCCGAACGGCCCCAGCCACACCGTGTAGGACAGCACCACCAACCCGCCGGGTCTGGTGACGCGCAGCATCTCGTTGCCCAGCCGCCACGGTTGCGCGACGTGCTCGGCGACGTTGGAGGACAGGCAGATGTCGACGCTGTCGTCGGCGAAGGGCAGCGCGGTGCCCGAGGCCCGCACGAAGGTTCCCGCGCCGCCCGGCGTCCCGGCCGGTCCGGCATGCATCTCGGACGGGTCCGGTTCGACCCCGATATAGGCCATCCCGGCCGCGGTGAACGCCGATGCGAAGTAGCCAGGGCCCCCACCGACGTCGACGACGGTGCGGCCGGCGACCGTGGATGTGGTCAGGCCCGTCCACAGATCGCTGACCATCTCCACCGTGTCATCGGCCAGTGCACCGTAGAAGCGCGCCGGATCGGACTGTTCGAACCGAAACGAGCTCAGCAGCCCGACGGAGCGCCGCAGGGTGGCCCGACGGGCGAATAAGGAGGTGGGCCGCACCCCGCCACCCTAGGTGTTCGGCGCTCGCAGGAGCCTGGCCACGGCCTTTTCGCAGGATCGGCCGCCCGGTCCGCAGGCTAGGCTGGCCGGGTTATGACTTCAGGCTCGGCAAACGCCCCCGTGCAGCGCGTCCTGCTGCTGTGCTGGCGCGATACCGGCCACCCGCAGGGCGGTGGCAGCGAGGCCTACCTGCAGCGCATCGGCAGCCAGTTGGCCGCCGCCGGTATCGAGGTGACCCTGCGCACCGCGCGCTACCCCGGGGCGGCGCGCCGCGACGTGATCGACGGCGTCACCGTCAGCCGCGGCGGAGGTCCCTATTCGGTGTACGTGTGGGCCGGGCTGTCGATGGTCGCCGCCAGAATCGGTCTCGGACCGTTGCGCCGGGCCCGCCCCGATGTGGTCATCGACACCCAGAACGGTATTCCGTTCCTGGCCAGGCTGGCCTACGGGAAACGTTCGGTGCTGCTGGTGCACCACTGTCACCGGGAGCAGTGGCCGGTCGCCGGTGAGCGGACCGGTCGGTTCGGGTGGTTCGTCGAATCGCGGCTGTCACCGCGGCTGCATCGACGCAATCAGTACGTGACGGTATCGCTGCCCTCGGCGCGCGAACTCACCGAGCTCGGTGTCACGCCGGATCGAATCGCGGTGGTGCGCAACGGACTCGACGAGGCACCCGCGGCCACCCTCAGCGCGCCGCGATCGGCGACACCGCGGGTCGCGGTGCTGTCGCGGCTGGTGCCGCACAAGCAGATCGAGGATGCCCTCGACGCCGTCGCCGCGCTGCGCACCGATATCCCGGATCTGCACCTGGACATCGTCGGTGGTGGTTGGTGGAGGCAACGGTTGGTCGAACACGCCGCCGCGCTCGGCATCACCGACCATGTCACCTTCCACGGGCATATCGATGACACCGCCAAACATGCTGTGGTGCAGCAGTGTTGGGTGCATCTGATGCCCTCGCGCAAAGAGGGCTGGGGGCTCGCGGTCATCGAAGCTGCCCAGCACGGGGTGCCGACCATCGGCTACCGCGCCTCGGGTGGGCTCACCGACTCGATCGTCGACGGGGTGACCGGTTTGTTGGTCGACGGTCCCGACGAATTGGCCGACGGGTTGCGCAGGCTGCTGTCCGACCGGGTGCTGCGCGAGGAACTCGGGGCCAAGGCGCGCATCCGCAGTGCCGAGTTTTCCTGGGCGCTCAGCGCCGATTCCATGCGCACGGTGCTCCAGGAGGTCGCCGCCGGCCGTCGCGTCAGCGGCGTCGTCTGAGCACCTCGGCCAACAAACCGGCCACCCCGGCACCGAACAGCGTCATCAACCACACCAGGTGCGCACCGATCAACAGACCGCGCCCGTCGGCGGGCGGTGTCGAGCCGCCCACGTCATACAGGGTCAGATCAGCATCGTGGTAGGCGACCGGCAGGTCCAGCGGGGCGCCGCCACCCTCGACCACCACCCAGCCCACGCCGGCGTCGGCGAGCTCACGCTGTGGCGCCCCGTCGAGCACCAACTGGGTGACCGCGCGTCCGCGCGCTCCCTCCCCGGGGATGGTCTGGCCGCCGATCAGCAGATCGCCGCTGACCAGGACGTCGGCGGACACCCAGCGCGGCAGGGGATCCAACACCGGCGCGGGCCCCGCCCAGTCGAACCGCCGCATGCTGTCCGGGGGGAGCACCGCCACCGGCCGCGGATCGGCATTGATCAGTGCGGCCACCGCGGGCCACGCCTGCGGATAGTGCACCGCGCGCAGCTGACCACCGACCCCCCACGCGAGGTCGGGTAGCACCGCGATCACGGCGACACCGCTCACCACGGCAACCGAGCGGCCGAGCCGAGCCACACCCGCGGCCGCCAGCGCGTAGCCGGGCAGCGCCAACGCCACCCACTTTTGGCCGTCGCGCAGCACACCGAGGCCGGGCAGCTGACCGGACGCCCACCCGAGCACCGCCTGTCCCGGACCGGTGGCCAAGGCCGCGGGCGCCAGCACCGCCACCGCCGCCAGCACCAGCAGCGGGCGGGCGAGCGGCGATGCGACCGCCGCCGACGCCCCGATGACGACGACCGCCACCAGGACCAATGTTGCGACGACCGCGAAGACCGTTGTCCGCGAATCGGGCACGGCCTGGGCATTCCAGATCCCGGCCAGCCCGGCCAGGCTGCCGAGGGTACCCAGCCCCGGCTCGGCGCGGGCGGCGAACGCGTCGACCCCGGCCCCCGCCGTCGAGCTCAACGACGCTGAGACCACCGTGGCCAGCAGCCACGGCAGGGCGGTCGCCACAGCCGCGGCCATCGCCGCGGCGGCCGTGCCCCATCGGCGGGCACATGCCAGGGCCGTGACCGCGGCCAGCAGCACCCCGGTGGGGGTCAGTCCCGCGAGCGCGATCCAGAACACCAGTGCCCAGCGTCGGTGTGCCAGCGCGGCGGCGGCCACCCAGGGCAGACAGCCATAGCCGACGAGCAGGCTCCAGTGGCCCTGCAGAAGACGCTCGGCGACATACGGGTTCCAGATCGCCACGGTGGCCGCGACGAGCCTGCCGCCGAACGGGATATCGGGCAGAACCTGTGCCACCAGGCGTGCCGATCCCCAACCGGCCAGCGTCAACCCGAGGACGAGCAGCGCCTTGACGACGATTCCGCCGTCCAGGACATGCGATGCCAACGCGATCGCGAAGTCCTGCGGTAGGGCGCGCGGCGCGGCATCGGTGAGGCCGAGAGCGGCATCGGTCAGATATGACCGCGGGGTCGAGACGGCATCACGCAGCAGCAGGTAACCCGGACCCAGCAGCGGGCCGGCGACAACCAGACTCAGCGCCAGCGAATAGAGCGGCGCAACCCACCGGTGGTGACGGGCGACGTGGGGTGCGGTGTCCGAAATGTCCGGAGTGTCCGCGTCAGACCGGTCGGTCCGGCGGCAGGTCGGTGGGCCGGCGGGTCGGGATCTTCTCGGTCTGCGCTTCGGCCGCGGGCATGGGCCCGGACTCGTCATCGCGGCGGCCGAAGAACCCGCGGTCCGAACCGTCCAGACCCGGGTCGATCAGGGTCGACTCGGCGCGCAGCGCGAACGATCCCAGCAGCGCCCCGCCCACCAGGGTCACCAGGCCGAGAGCGGTGAAGGTGATCGGCAGGATCCGGGTCCACAGCGCCAGGTGATCGGCCTCGTCGCGGGCCGCCGCGACCTGAGACTCCACGGTCTTCTCGGTGGAGGTCACGTCGAACTCGGCGAAGGTCACCTCAGGCCGCAGCGCGTCGCGCGAGTAGTAGTGGAAGCCGTGATCTTCGGCGCGGACGATCGTGCCGGTGATCGGGTCGACCCAGAAGGTCCGCTTGGCCGCGTAGTAGCGGTTCATGGTGATCGGGTCTTCGGGATTCTCGGCCTCGACACCCCACAGGGACGCCCGCGCGGTCACCTCGGAGTCCTCGTCGTTGTCGTAGAGCGAGGAGTACTTGAGTGGATCGGCGAGCTTGCCGTCGGCGTCATAGCCGATGTTCTGGGTGAACCGGTAGGTGGTCAGCCCGTTGACATCTTCTTCGCCGTCGTAGTTGGCGTCGAAAGCCTTCTGCGCGATCGGATCGAAGTAGGGGTAGGTCTTCTTCTCGGTGCCGAACGGGAAGCGATAGGACAACCCCTCGTGCGGCAACGCGATGTTGGTGGGCGGCGCATCGTCTTCGATGGTGCGCGGCTTCTGCACCGCACCGCCCGGGTTGGTGTCGCTGGACACCGCTTCGGCGGTGGTGCGATCCAGCGTCACGGTGTCGACCATCGCCAGCAGCAGACCCTTGTCCTGCTGCTGATCGGTGCGACGCAGCGAGCTACCGACCTGCAGGGTCACCACATCGGCGTTGGCCGGCGCCTCGACCGACAACTGCTGCTGCAGCGCCACGGGCACGTCTTCGTTGATCACGAAACGTTCCGGCGAGGACAGCGAGGCCGGATCCAGCGCGGTCGCCGTGCCCTCGCTGACGAGGTCGGCGTCCAGATTCAGCGGAATCTTGGCGATCTTGCCGTGGGTGTAGGTGGACAGCAGCAATGCTGCGATGAGAAGGGCAGCGCCCAGCCCCAGAAGTCCACATGCGGCAAAGCGCAGGGCCACTGCTCGGTTCAACCCAAGCTCCCTTCGGTCACGGACGACCCTAACAGCACAGGGTAAGTGCGATGTTCATGACGACGTTCACGGATGCCGTTCACCGATGCCGGGTGTGAGTCCGGCGCCCGATGGCGGCACACTGACATCATGACTGCCCAGCGAGGCTCGGCGATCGAGGGTGATCGCCCACCGGCCGGCCGGCCGTCGACCTCCGGTGGCACGCGCAGCTTCCTGCCCGCCGTCGAGGGCATGCGAGCCTGTGCGGCCATCGGTGTCGTCATCACCCATGTCGCGTTCCAGACCGGGCACACCGGCGGGGTGTCGGGCCGCCTGCTGGGCCGTTTCGATCTGGCGGTCGCCGTGTTCTTTGCGCTGTCGGGTTTCCTACTGTGGCGCGGGCACGCCGCCGCGGCCCGCGGGCTGCGGCACCGCCCCCCGACCGGGCATTATCTGCGCTCGCGGTTGGTGCGCATCATGCCCGGTTATCTGGTGGCCGTCATCGTCATCCTCACCCTGATGCCGGATACGAACGCCAACCTGACGGTCTGGTTGGCGAACCTGACACTCACCCAGATCTACGTTCCGCTGACCCTCACCTCGGGGCTGACCCAGATGTGGAGCCTGGCGGTCGAGGTGAGTTTCTATCTGGTCTTGCCCTTTCTGGCGATGCTGGCCCGACGGCTCCCGCTGTCGGCGCGCATCCCGGCGGTGCTCGGGCTCGCCGCCGCGAGTCTCGCGTGGGGGCTGATCCCGTTCGACCCGCCCTATGGTGTCAATCCGCTGAACTGGCCGCCCGCGTTCTTCTCCTGGTTCGCGGCAGGCATCGTGCTGGCCGAACTGTCGGTGAGCCCGGTGGGCCGGATGCATCGGTTGGCCCGCCGGCCGTTGTTGATGACGGGTATCGCCGCGGTGGCGTTCGTCGTGGCCGCGTCTCCGCTGGCCGGGCCCGAGGGTCTCACGCCGGGCACCGTGGGCCAGTTCGTCGTCAAGATCAGCATGGGGGCGATCGTGGCCGGCGCGCTGCTGGCCCCGTTGGTGCTCGATGCGCCCGACGCCGAACACCGGATTCTCGGCAGCGCGGTGATGGTGACGTTGGGCCGATGGTCCTACGGCTTGTTCGTCTGGCATCTGGCCGCGTTGGCGATGGTGTTCCCGATCATGGGGTACTTCCCGTTCAACGGGCATATGCCGGTGGTGCTGGTGCTGACGCTGATCTTCGGGTTCGCGATCGCGGCGGTCAGCTATGCGCTGGTGGAGTCACCGTGCCGGGACGCGTTGCGACGGTGGGAGAACCGGCATCGTCGGACCGCCCCGCTGGACAGTGCGGTGTCCGACGCAGGCGGTCAGTAGGCGCCGCCGTGGTCGAAGATCCGGCGCGGGTTGTCGACCAGCATGGTGTGCAGCTGATCGTCGGTGACACCACGCTGTTTCAGCGCCGGGATCACGTCATTGTGGATGTGCAGGTAGTGCCAGTTCGGTAGCAGCGCGGACACGGTGTCCTCGGGGAGCGCGTCGAAGTAGCACGACGCATCGTGGGAGAGCACCATCTTCTCGGCGTGCCCGCGTTCGCACATCTGCGCCACGGTGTCGACGCGTTGCTCGAACGGCAGGATCGAGTCCACCCCGAACCGGTCCATACCCAGGTAGGAGCCGTCGGCGATGAGTTCCTCCAGATAGGCCACATCGGTGGTGTCCCCGGAGTGCCCGATGATCACCCGGGTCAGGTCCACACCCTCCTCGGCGAAGATGCGTTGCTGTTCCAGTCCGCGCCGGGTACCGGCATGGGTGTGTGTCGAGATCGGGACACCGGTCTCGCGGTGGGCCGCGGCCACGGCCCGCAACACCCGTTCCACACCGGGAGTCACGCCGGGCTCGTCGGTGGCGCATTTGAGAATTGCCGCCTTCACCCCGGTATCGGCGATTCCGGTGGTGATATCGCCGACGAACATCTCGGTCATGATCTCGGGTCCGTCGAGCATGGTGCCGGGTCCCTGGAAGTGGAACCGGAACGGTACGTCGTTGTAGGTGTACAGACCGGTGGCGACGACGATGTTGATCTCGGTGGCGGCTGCGATGCGGGCGATCCTGGGGATATAGCGTCCCAGCCCGATGACGGTGAGGTCGACGACGGTGTCCACACCGCGCGCCTTGAGCTCGTTGAGTCGGGTGATCGCATCCTGCTCGCGCCGTGCTTCGTCGCCCCAGTCCTGCGGATAGTTCTCGGTGATCTCGGTGGTCATGATGAACACGTGCTCATGCATGAGCGTCACACCCAGCTGAGAGGTTTCGACGGGCCCGCGTGCGGTATTCAGCTTGGACACCTCGCCGATGCTAAGAGGCCGGCGCGATGCTCGGGCCCGATCACGCGTATCGACATCTACCCGGTACCCGGGGTACCGTTTCGCGAATGGAGCTGTTGGACACCGATACCCCGGACAGCGGTCAGATCGCGCTACACGCGCGCGCGGTGCAGTTCGACCTGAGTGATGTGCCCGCGCAGTGCGTCTACGACGACCCCTATGCCAGTCACCTCTACAACGGTTTGAGCCTGCTGCTGCCCGCCGGCGAGGAATGGTTCATCGAGCTGCTCAAGGAAGCGCTGCCACAGATCCACGACGAGAAGCTGCGCGAGGACGTCATCGGCTTCATGGGGCAGGAGGCGATGCACGCCACCGCCCACTCCGGCATCTACGAATACCTGGAGCGGCACGGTATCGACCCGTCGCCGGTGATCGATCGCGCCAACTGGGTCTTCGGCAGCCTGTTGGGGCCGCGCGCGGCCAAGGGTGCCAAGGCGCACAACTACATGGTCGAGCGGCTGGCCGTGATGGCGGCCCTGGAGCACATCTTCTCCTTCCTCGGGGACTGGGTGCTCAACGCGAAGCGTCTCAACGCCGAGACCGCCGACCCGACGATCGTCGATCTGTTGCGCTGGCACGGCGCCGAGGAAGTGGAGCACCGCATGGTGTCTCATGACGTGCTGCGCTATTTCGATCACAACTACGCCCGCCGGGCCTGGGCACAGGTGGTTGCCGGACCGATGCTGCTGTACTTGTTGTGGCAGGCCACCCGCTACCTGATGCGGGTCGATCCGAACCTGACGATGTCGGCGCGCAAGCGTAAGGCGATCTGGCGCGGGCTGATCCGGTCCGGGCGCCGAGGCGTGGCTCCGTCGATCATGCACACCACCTGGCGTGGGTTGCAGTACTTCTCGCCCCGATATCACCCCGGTGATGTCGGGGACACCGCACAAGCGGTGGCCTACCTGGCCTCCTCGCCCGCCGCGCGCGCCGCCGTCAAGTGAAGCGCACCGCTCCACCGCTGGGTTCACCGCTCGATGACCGGGCGACCAATTTCGTGGTCACCCTGCTGGACCGTTTCTGGCTGAACCGGGTCGTCCAGGCCGACTATGCCGATGAGCGGGCCGACCGGACGCCGCACGATCCGATGACGTTGGAATTGCGCGGACGGGAGATCGTGGCGCATGACAAAGACGTTGTGGCGCTGACCTTTTCCGCACCTGGGGGCGGCGATCTGCCGGGCTGGCAGCCGGGGAGCCATCTCGACCTCCATCTGCCGTCGGGGCGTCGCAGGCAATACTCGCTGTGCGGGGATCCGCAAAATCGGGACCGCTATCGCATCGCCGTGCGCAAGATCCCCACCGGCGGTGGGGGATCGCTGGAGATGCACGATCTGCGCATCGGCGACACGGTCACGGTTCGCGGGCCACGTAACGGCTTCCCGTTCATCCCCTACGAGCGGGCGCTCTACATCGCCGGTGGTATCGGCATCACCCCGATCCTGCCGATGGTGCGCGCGGCCCAACGGCTGGGCACCGACTGGCATTTCGTGTACTGCGGGCGTAGTGCGGATACCATCCCGTTCCTCGACGAGATATGGCAATGGGATCCGCAGCGGGTGACCGTTCGCCTGGATGAGGAGCACGGCATACCTACACCGGCGGACCTACTGGCCCGCGCGGCACCCGGCGGTGCGGTCTATGTCTGTGGCCCGCCGCCCATGATCGAAACGGTGCGCGGCAACTTCGATCGATTCCCGGCCTCGGCATTGCATTTCGAACGGTTCAGCGCGCCGCCGGTCACCGACGGCACCGCGTTCGAGATAGAGATTGCCAGTACCGGTGAGGTCGCCACCGTTGCCGCCGACGAGTCGCTGCTCGACGCGCTGGTGCGGGTGCGGCCCGATGTCGCGTACTCCTGCAGGCAGGGATTCTGTGGGACCTGCCGGGTGGGCGTGCTGTCGGGGACGCCGGAACACCGCGATGCGCGGCTCACCGACGCGGAGCGGGCGAATTCGATGCTGGCCTGCGTATCTCGTTCGACGAACGGACGACTGGTCCTCGACCTCTGAGTGGTCGGCTCACATGGCGCTGGTGAAGGTCTTGACCACCGTCTCCAGTTCGGTCCGCAACTCGTCGTCGGTCAGCTCGGCGATTCTGGGATCGGTTGTGCTGCAGTAGATACCGGCCGTGAGTAGTGTCATCGCGACCAGCTGGGTGCGGTTGGTGGAGGCGCCCGTCAGTAGTTCGGTGAACCCGTCGATGCACTGCCTCATGGATTCGTGGTTCACCATCAACTCGCGCATCGCCGGATCGCCGTAGATGACGTTGGCCACCTGCCGGTGACGGATCGCCAGGTCGATGAGCCCGCTCAATGCGACATCGCGACGTGCCTCGTCGGTGGGCAGGGCCGCGGCGATGCGCTGCACGTGCTCGATGTCGTCGAGGATCGGCTGGGCGACCGCCAGCACGATGTCGTCCTTGGACTGGAATTGGTAGTAGACCGAGGCCTTGGTGACCCCCAACTGAGAGGCGATCATCTGGATCGAGGTGCCGCGGACGCCGTGCTGGACGAACAGCTCCAGCGCAGCGTCGACCACGCGTTCTCGCGCGAAGCCTCGGGCGGCGACGGGCTTTGCCATGGGTCGGCACCTCCTCGCCTGGAAGGTTACCGGCCGCTCCGGGTGTGACGCCGACCACAACGCATGCCCCCCGTCGGGTGGGCCACACGCATGGTCGCACTCGTTGATTGAACTCATACGAACGGTTAAGTTCAATCAGTCAATCGGGTGGCTTAGGTCTGCCAAGTCGAAGGGTTGGGGCATGAAGGTGCTGGCGCGTAACTGGTTGCCGATGGTGATCATCGCGGTCCTCTGTGTCGGTGGAGTTGCCGTATGGCAGATCAGAGGGATCTTCGGTGCCGACCCGGTGATCGTGGTCCCGCAGAACTTCGCCGGCGATGCCGAACGCTTCAACAAGAAGGTCGTGCGGATGGAGGTCTTCGGTAACCCCGGTGCGGTGGTGGACATCAGCTACCTCGACCTCGATGCGGTACCGCAAGAGGCCAAGCGCGTTCCGCTGCCTTGGACGCTGATCCTGTCCACCACCGATCCGTCGACAGCGACCACCCTGGTCGCCCAGGGTGATGCGAACTCGCTGGGCTGCCGCGTTTTCGTCGACGACGAGTTGATGGCCGAGCGGGTCGTCGACGGGTACAACGCCCAGACCTACTGCATCGTGAAGTCCGCATGAGCGGCAGGCATGCGGACCCCGTGACCGAAGAGATTCCGGTTGCCGTGCCCGTCTACCGCACCGAACATTTCGGCCGGATCGCCCACATCCTGCGCAAGCTGTCGGTGCCGATCATGATCGCCTGGCTGGGACTGGCGGTCTTCCTCAATGTCTCCACCCCCCAGCTGGAAAAGGTCGGCGAGTTGCGGTCGGTCTCGATGAGCCCGAAGGGGGCGCCTGCCGCCATCGCCACCCAGCGAGTCGGCGAGGTCTTCGAGGAGTACACCTCCGACAGTTCGGTGATGGTGGTGCTGGAGGGGCAGGACAAGCTGGAAGCCCCGGCGCGGGACTACTACGCCGAGTTGGTGAAGCGGTTGCGGGCCGACACCGAGCATGTCGAGCACATCCAGGACCTGTGGAGTGATCCGCTGACCGCGACCGGGGCGCAGAGCGGTGACGGCAAGGCCGCCTATGTGCAGGTCTATCTGTCCGGCAACCAGGGCGAGGCCAAATCGAACGAGTCGGTGGCCGCGGTCCGTCAGATCATCGCCGACACCCCGGCTCCGGGTGGCGTCAAGGCCTATGTCACCGGCGGCGCTGCGCTGGCATCCGATCAGCAGGAGGCCGGGCACAACAGCATGCGGACCATCGAGGCGCTGACGATGGCCGTGATCTTCACCTTTCTGATCATCTACTTCCGGTCGATCATCACCACGGCGCTGATCATGACCATGCTGCTGCTCGGTCTGGCCACGGTGCGCGGTGTCATTGCCTTCCTCGGCTATCACCACATAATCGGACTCTCCACCTTTGCGACGTCGCTGGTGGTCACCCTCGCGATCGCCATCGCGGTGGACTACGCCATCTTCCTGATCGGCCGGTATCAGGAGGAACGCGGCAAAGGTGCCGATCGAGAAGTCGCCTACTACAAGATGTTCGGTGGCACCGCCCATGTGGTGGTCGGCTCCGGGTTGACGATCGCGGGCGCGACATTCTGCCTGAGTTTCACCCGGCTGCCCTACTTCCAGACCCTCGGTATCCCGTTGGCCATCGGTATGCTGGTGCTGATCGGCTACGCGATGACATTCGGGCCGGCCATGGTGACCATCGGTAGCCGGTTCGGATTACTCGATCCGAAACGCGTCGTGCGGGCCTCGCGTTGGCGCAAGGTCGGCACGGCGGTGGTGCGCTGGCCCGGACCGATCCTGGTGGCCACCCTGGCCGTGTCGTTGATCGGGTTGGTTGCCATCCCCAGCTATCAAACCAGCTACAACGACCGGCTCTACATGCCTGCGGACCTACCTTCGAATCAGGGCTACGCGGCCGCCGAGCGACATTTCTCCCCGGCCCGACTCAATCCCGAGCTGTTGATGATCGAGACCGACAAGGATCTGCGTAATCCCGCGGATTTCCTGGTCATCGACAAGGTGGCCAAGAACATCTTCCGAGTGCCGGGTATCGGTCGGGTGCAAACGATCACCCGCCCCGACGGGCTACCCATCGAGCACACCACCATTCCCTATGCCATGTCGCAGCAGAGCGCGCTGAACAAGCTCAACGAGCAGTTCCAGGGCGACCGCACGGCCGACATGCTCAAGCAGGCCGACGACATGCAGAAGAACATCGACAACATGGAGAAGATGCAGTCGATCACCGTCGAAATGGCGAGTACGACCAACGACATGGTCGTCAAGATGAAGGACATGGCCATCTCTATCGGCGAAGTACGCGACAAGATGGCCGAATTCGACGATTTCTTCCGACCGATGCGCAACTACTTCTACTGGGAACCGCACTGCTACAACATCCCGATATGCTCGGCGATGCGGTCGATCTTCGACGCGCTCGACGGTATCGACACGATGACCGACGGCATCCAGGGAATGATCCCGGACATGGAGCGCTTGAACGCGCTCATGCCGCAGATGACGGCGCTGATGCCCGCGATGATCGACACCATGAAGTCGGTCAAGCAGATGATGCTGACCACGTACCAAACGCAGAACGGCATGCAGCAGCAGATGATCGAGATGCAGAAGGACTCCAGGGCAATGGGGGAGGCCTTCGACACCGCAAAGAACGACGACTCGTTCTATCTACCGCCCGAGGCCTTCGAGAACGCCGACTTCAAGCGGGGCATCGAACAATTCATCTCGCCGAACGGAAACGCCGTGCGGTTCATCATCGCCCATGAGGGCGATCCCATGTCGGCGGACGGTATCAAGAAGATCGATGCAATCAAGGAGGCTGCCAAGGAGGCGCTGAAGGGCACGCCGCTGGAGGGTGCGCGCATCTACCTCGGTGGTACGGCGTCGACCTTCAAGGACATGGCCGACGGTACGAGGTACGACCTGATGATCGCCGGCATCGCCGCGCTGGGGCTGATCTTCCTGATCATGCTGATCATCACCAGGGCGATCGTGGCCGCGGCGGTCATCGTGTTCGCCGTCGGCATGTCGCTCTGTGCCTCGTTCGGCATATCGGTGCTCATATGGCAACACCTGATCGGACTTGAGCTGCACTGGATGGTGCTACCGATGGCCATGATCATCCTGTTGGCCGTGGGAGCCGACTACAACCTGCTGGTCATCTCGCGGCTCAAAGAAGAGGTTGGCGCCGGGGTCAAGACCGGGATCATCCGCACCTTGGGAGGCAGCGGTTCCACGGTTACCGCGGCCGCGGCGCTGTTCGCGCTGACCATGATGGCGATGGCCGTGAGTGACCTGAGGGTGATCGGTCAGGTGGGCACCACCATCGGCCTCGGTCTGTTCTTCGACACCGTGGTGGTCCGATCGTTCATGACACCGTCGATCGCAAACCTGCTCGGTCGGTGGTTCTGGTGGCCGCAACGTATCCGGGTGCGGCCGGTACCTGCTCCGTGGCCCAATCCGCCCCGCTTGCAAACGGATCCAGCGGCAGGGGTGACGTCATGAAGTGGCCGTCGTTGATCACCGGCGTCCTCGTAGCGGCGGTGGCACTCGCCCCACCGGCAGTGGCGGACCGCGACACCGATTTCGCGCGCGAGTTGCACACCTACGGCATCTACGGTCAACGCGACCACAACGCCTGGCTGGCCAAGATCGCCTGTAAACGAATGGACCGAGGAGTCGATGAAAATGCTCATGACGCAGCCGCATTCGTCCACACAAATCTCGACAGCGGCACCTCGACGGAGCAGGCGTGGCAGTTCCTCGCAGCTGGAATGCGAACGTACTGCCCGCATCAGGTCGGCCGGCTCGATGCCGCCTCGCGACCCTGAACGCCCATGGCTGGTGCGAGCGTTGCGTGCAATCGGGGTGGTCCTGGCCATCGTCGTTCTGCTCGCGGCCTTCGCGGTCGCGGTCGCGGCACTCACCCGCGCCGACGCCACCGAGGATTATCCGATACCGCGACGCATGCTGCACACGACGTGCACAGCTGAGCAGATCCTCGCCGCCGCAAGGGATGTCGAACCGGTGTACTACGAGCGGTACATGATCGACTACAACAACAAATCGCCAGAGGTGCAGCGGGCGGTGCGTGACCGCATCCATTGGTTCTACTCCATGGATTACGTGGGGCGGCGGGCCTATTCGGAGAACACCGCGACCAACGCGTTCTACGAACAGCTGTCCTGGAACTGGCCGAACTGGGCGAAGATCTTCTTCAACAACAAGGGTGTGGCGGCGCATACCACCGACATCTGCGCGAACTACGCACCCGATGACGCCTCGGTATGGGTTTGGTGATCAACCCGGTCCAGATCAGTGTGAACCTGGCAATCCCCGTCAACTTTTTCCGAAGCGTAGCGCCTGGAATTGGAAAGCCGCCGCCATGACCCCACAGTTCTCGCAACATTTCCCGACTGTGCGGCCACATCTGGGTGCGAGTCAACGGGCCCGCCTCATTACCTGGATATCGACCGTCACCATGGGAGCGGGCTACGCGACCTTCGAACGATTCGCCTCTGTCTTGTTCGATACCGCCAGCGGGGATCTCGGTGACTGCCGAGGTGACCAGATTCCCAGTGAGGTGTTTGCCCGACATACCTACTCCAGAGTCCGAGACGAAATCAACGCCGCTCTGTATCACTGTGGCTATGGCGGCCTCACCGCGATCGTCGAGGACGGCGCGCGCAGGCACCTCGATGCTGCCGTCGCTCCCGCAGTCTGGGGTTTCGCGTTCGAAAGGAGCTCACGCGCAGAGGTTTACGCAGACGTCTGCGACGGCCTGGATCACGCAGGGCTCGCCCTCGCTGCACGATTGAGCGCTCTTTTCGACGCTCATCACCAGAAGAACCCCTGACAGAGAACACGACCACATCCTTCGGCGGTGTGCTCACTCTCACAGGGGCCGCCGCGTGAACGTCACCGTGGATGCGGCCAGCGCCGCCACCGAGATCAGCGCCAGTAGTTGCACACCGGCGGAGTGGCCGACGTAACCGTCCACCGAGCGCCACGGATTGCGCGACAGCACCGCCCCCGCCGCGATCAGGCCACCGGCGGTGAATCCGACGGTCACCTTCTCGGCCAGTTCGGTCCGCCGGGCGAGCAGATACCGAATGCCGACGGCGGCGGCCACCACGACCGCGCCGGCGAGACCACTGATCAGCGTGCCTGCCGAGATCGCGGCGGCCACCAAGATGGCCGGTCGCAATCGCCAGGTCGAAACGGGCTGGCCGGCAACCTCTCGGCGGCCCGGTATCAGGGCCAGCAGCGCCAGCACCGGCAGCAGAGCCAAACCGCCGAACAGCCCGATCCGGTAGGCGAGGTTCGACGGGAAGGTCATGTTCACCGTGCCCTGCGTGCCTGCCGGGACGAGCCAGCCCTGCTGCCATCCGTTGACGGTGATCGCACGCAGCGCGGTCCCG
The DNA here is from genome assembly GCA_052044345.1 of Mycolicibacterium sp. 22603. Taxonomy (GTDB): domain Bacteria; phylum Actinomycetota; class Actinomycetes; order Mycobacteriales; family Mycobacteriaceae; genus Mycobacterium. Next base: position 96,288 of record JBQEMX010000002.1, on the reverse strand, counting down.
TCCTCGGTGTGGGCGACCCAGCCGGGGTTGCGGCTCTCGGGGACCACGATCACCCGATCGCGGTCCGCGGGCTGTACCCGCACCTCACGATGATCTGCCGTCCAGTTGCCGACGTCGGCCGGAACCACCTGTGCGGGAAGCACTTCGGCTGCCAGGGGGGTGCTCAGCACGATGCCGTCCACCACGAACGTCTCACCGGCACTGATCACGACTTCCTGCTGACCCTTGGGCAACGAGATGCTGGCTGTTCGGCACGGGGTGGCGGCTATGGGTTCGTTGTCCAACAGCGCGCCGACGGTGGTGCGTACCGAGGTCTGCACGAATTGCCCTGCCGCACCGATGATCGGTCCCCGTCCACACGGAACCTCGATGGTCCGGTCGCGATCGACCGGACCGGCCGCGGCGATCGGTCGGCCCGCCGCATCGCGCACCTGCACCTCGGCCAGGCCCGGCGGTTTGAGCTGATCGAACCCCAGCGCGGTGCGGTCGATGACATCGCGCCATTCCAGAATCGACAATGTCACGGTGTCGGTGACCGTGGGTGTCAGGTCGATGGTCTGGGGTCCATCACCTGTCAGTCGGCGTAGTTGGGGTCCGGCACCGAGGTCGACGGCGACCAGGGTGGGGTGGGCGGGCACATCGGTCAGGCTCGGGGTGAGCGTCAACGCCGCCACCTCGGTGCGCCGGGGCAGCGATACGGTCAGGGTCGCCGGTTTGCGTTGTGCGACACCGTTCTGCGGCGCGGTCCAGGAGGTGCGCGGATCACCGTCGGTGGCGGCATAGGCGGATCCGAGAACGTCGATCAGATCGGATTCGCCGGAGGCCCTGGCCGTTCCGGGTTGGTGGATGAGATCTGCCAGCCGCGGTCCCTGTCGGGCCCGCACCCACACCGTGGGGGTGGCTTCGGTGTCGTTCGGAATGGTCAGGGTGCGGCTGATGCTGACCGGCTCCTCGGGTGACAGGCCCATGGTCGCGGCGCAGTGCACCGCCTCCGGGCCGTCCGCGCAACCAGGCCTGCCCAGGAGTTCCGAGCCCAGATCCCATTGTGCCACCGCCGCCCCCGGGGGCGGTCCGGGCACATCGAGGGTGCGCCGCAGCGGTATCTGATGGGCGAAACCCGATGCGTCGTACTGGGTGACGGTCAGATCGGTGATGCCGAACTGGACGCCGGGCGAGCCGTCGTCGGTGCCCACGGCGGTGATCCGGACCCACGGCGTCTCACCGAACGGCAGCGCGGCGGCCAACGGTTTGCCCGGCTCGTCGAAGCGCAGGGTGGTGCTGCCGTTGACGGTGGAGACCTCGATGCGGCGGACCTGTGCGCCGACGGCCGTCGCGCTCGGGGTGATCGTGATCGCGGCGTTGGTGACCGGGTTGTCGAAGTCGATCTGCATCCACTGGCCGACCGCAGTCTGTAGTGAACTGGACACCCAGCTGGTCGAGGGGTCCGAATCGATTGCGGCGGCCGGGCCGGCGGCGGGCGAGACATCCGGCAGCGCAGTGGAATCCGCGGCGGAACTGGAGACGCTGAGGCGACCGCCCTCCCAGCGTGTGTACAGCGGATCGGTGCCTGCGGGATAGTCCATCACCCGGTTGAAGGTGTGCCGCAGGTCGCCGGCCGCGCGCATCTCCGAGGAGTGGTTGTCCACCCGCCCGTAGTCGGTCTCGCGGGCCACCGGTGTATCGGTGACGGTGACCAGCGGGGTGGGCAGGCCCGCGCGCTGGGCATCGGCGGTCAGCAGCATCGGCCCGAGCGGCTGCCGGCCGGCCAGCCGGCGGCGTTCGGCGATGCGTAGCAGCGCTTCCGGTCCACCGTCGACGCGGGCGAGCGCATCGACATCGGTCACGTACGGACCGGGGTGTGCGTCGTCGACGCGGTAGATCTCGACCGCCGGATACCGTGGCCGTAACCCGCTGTCGCTGACGAACCCGTCCAGCGTGCCGGGGCCGACAGGGTCACCGAACGCGGCGACCCTGGTCAGCCCGGGGGAGTTGTCCATCACCCGGTGCACCAGCAGTGGGCGCGCCGACCGCGAGGTCTCCGGATCAAGGTCGTTGCGGACAACCACGAAGGAAATGTTCTGCTGGGCAAGGATATCGGCCAGGCCCGCGGACGGTCGGCCGGCCGCGAAGAGCCGCTGTACCGAATCGAGCGCGCGGATGGTCTCCGGCGGTGTGAGGGGTATGGAGTCGCGCACCCCCCAGGGACTGTGGCCGAGCACCTGCAGAGGTTCGTCGTGGCTGTTACCCCACACCTGGGTGGCGAACGGGGCACCGGGAGCGACCAGGACCCGGCCCCCGTCGGTGTTGTGCTCGTCGAGCCATGCCGCGGTGTCGTGCCAGTGCGCCGGGATCGCCTCGAAGCTACCCGGCGGTGTGAGCCGCCCGGTCCAGGCCAGTGAGGTCCCCGCCGCCAGCGCGGTCAGGATCACGATGCCCACCGCGACCCGCCGATCACGTTCCGGGTGGGCGAAGGCATCGATCCAGGAGCGGCGGGACACACTGCCCGGCAGTGGGATCCGCCCCAGCAGATGGGCGAGGCCGAGGGCGATCGGCAGCCGCAACAGTGGCTCGAGCTTGTGCACGTTGCGCAACGGGGTGCCGTCGGCATCGAGGAACAGTTGCACGCCGGCGGCGATCGGTGATCCGAGCCCGCCGGAGTAGCCGACCGCCAGCGCGGTGACACCGACGAAGAGAATGAGGATCAACCGGCCGCGGTAGGGCATGTCGCGCATCGCCAGTCCGGCCAGCCCCGCCGCCGCGACCAGGGTGGTGGCGAGCACCGCGACCGATCCGGTCACCAGCGGCGAACCGGCCGTTGCCGTCGGCGCCACGAACGGCGTCCAGCTGTCGGTACCCCGCAGCATCTCGGTCAGCGACAACCACCGCGTCGTCACGCCGGAGGATTCGATGTAGTCCAGGAAGGGCGGGCTGATCCGGCCCAGCAGCACCAGTGCGACCGCCCACCAGGTGACGGCCAGCACGGTGCAACCCAGCCACCAGCCGGTGAACCTCCACCACTGGCGGTTGGGTTTGTGCGCCGCCCACCAGATGATCGCGGCCAGGCACCCGGTGAGCGTCGCCACGGCGTTGACCGCACCCATCAAAGCGACGGCAGCCGCCGAGCGTGCCGCCAACAATCGAACCCGGGGATCTCCGCGCATGACGTGGATGACCGGCAGCAGCACCCACGGCGCCAGCATCATCGGCAGGGTCTCCGAGGAGATCGCGCCGAGCGTGGTCAGCACCCGGGGAGACAGGGCGAAAGCACCGGCGGCGACGATGCGCGCAGCGGTCGTGCCGATACCGAGCGCCTCCGCGACACGCAGCAGACCCCAGAACCCGGCCGTCAGCAGCAGCGCCCACCACAATCGCTGGGTCACCCAGCCGGGGACACCGAGGACGTCACCGGCCAGGAAGAACGCACCGTGCGGGAAGAGGTAGCCGTAGGCCTGGTTCTGCGCCTGCCCGAACGGCAGCTCGCTGTTCCACAGGTCGCCGGCCCGGGCCAGGAAGCGCAGTGGATTGGCGGTGAGATCGAGTTTGGTGTCCGGTGCGATCCGCCCGGGGGCCTGCAGGAAGGTCAGTACCAGAAAGAACGTGCCGACCAGCCATAGCCACCGCCGCGATAGTGCTGTGTCGGCGAGAGGCGCGCCCGGGCTAGGCCCGGTCGCCGTATTCAACGCGGTTGAGCACCGACGACGCCGGATCCCCGGACTGCACGGGGGGCTTGGTGTCCTGCTGGACCATCAGCGTCACGCCGAAGATGGCGGCCGCGCCGAGCAGAAGGCCGACCACCAGGCTGGCAGCAGCGGGCACGACAAACCGATCCATGCGGCCAACCTAGCACGCCGGGACGAGCCGGCCAGTGCTGCCCGAACGGACGTTACGGCCGCCCGGGCCCCGTAATCGGGGCGCCCGGTTACTGTGGGGACCCATGTCGACGTCACGCACCCTGGGTGCCCTGACCGCACTGTCCGCGTTGTTGATGGCCTGCGCGCCGGCCACCACCGAGGACACCGCCACGGCGCCCGAGCCGCAGAGCACCGCTGCCGCGCCGACCAACGCCTCGCTGGACCGGCCGCTACCGGCCGCGCCGGGCACCCAGGTGTGTGGTGACATCGCCTCGCTGTCCACCCGGGACAAGCTCGCCCAGTTGTTGATGGTGGGCGTGAGCAACGCCGCCGACGCGCAGGCCGCGGTGACCGATCACAAGGTCGGCGGGATCATGATCGGCAGCTGGACCGACAAGTCGATGCTGGGTGCACCGCTGGCACAGATCGCGGCGTCGGCGACGGCCCTGCCGCTCGGCGTCAGCGTCGACGAGGAAGGTGGCCGGGTCTCGCGATTGTCCGGTCTGATCGGCAGCCAGCCTCCCGCGCGGGTGCTCGCCGAGACCAAGACTCCCGACGAGGTGTACGGAATCGCATTGGAACGTGGCCGGGCCATGCGCGGACTGGGCATCACCGTCGATTTCGCACCCGTGGTCGATCTGACGCAGCAGAGCGCCGCGATCGGCGACCGGTCCTTCGGCGATGATCCCGAGACGGTGACCCAGTACGCCGGCGCCTACGCCCGCGGCCTACGCGACGCCGGTGTGCTGCCGGTGCTCAAACATTTCCCCGGGCACGGTCGCGCAGCCGGTGATTCCCATACCGGCGCGGTGTCGACCCCGCCGCTGGCCGAATTGCAGACCAGCGACCTGGTGCCCTACCGCACGTTGGTCAACCAGCCGCCGGTGGCGGTGATGGTGGGCCACATGCAGGTGCCCGGGCTGACCGGCGGTGAGCAGGCCAGCCTGAGCCCCGCGGCCTATGGCCTGTTGCGCAACGACTTCGGTTTCGGTGGTGTCGTGTTCACCGACGATCTGTCGAGCATGGCGGCGATCAACCAGCAGTACGGAGTGGCCGAGGCGGTGCTCAGATCGCTGCAGGCCGGCGCGGATATCGCGTTGTGGATCACCACCGCCGAGGTGCCCGCGGTACTGGACCGCCTCGAACAGGCTGTCGCCTCGGGCGAGCTGCCGCAGGCGAAGGTGGAGGATTCGTTGCGGCGGGTGGCGGCATCCAAGGGCCCCAATCCCAACTGCTAGACCCATTCGGCCGTAATCTGTTCCGATGGCCGGAGGAACGAAGCGATTGCCGCGCGCGGTGCGCGAGCAGCAGATGCTCGATGCCGCGGTGCAGATGTTCTCCATCAACGGCTATCACGAGACGTCCATGGACGCCATCGCGGCCGAGGCGCAGATCTCCAAGCCGATGCTCTACCTCTACTACGGGTCCAAGGAAGAACTTTTCGGGGCCTGCCTGGACCGCGAACTGAACCGGTTCGTCGACGAGGTGCGCGGCGAGATCGACTTCACGCTGAGCCCAAAAGACATGTTGGGCAACGCTGTCCGAGCCTTCCTCGGCTACATCGACGCCCACCGCGCGTCCTGGATCGTGCTGTACAGCCAGGCGACCAGCTCCCAGGCGTTCGCCCACACCGTGCGCGAGGGGCGCGAGCGCATCATCGATCTGGTCGGCCGGCTGCTGCAATCGGGGACGCGCAACCCGGAACCGGATGCCGATTTCAACATGATGGCGGTGGCGCTGGTGGGTGCGGGTGAGGCGATCGCCGACCGGGTCAGCTCCGGGGACGCCGATGTGGCCGAGGCGACCGAGCTGATGATCAATCTGTTCTGGCGCGGCCTGAAGGGCAGGCCGACGACCGGCTGACACCGAATCCGAGGACGATGGCGCGAATTCGGTGTCCCCGCGCCATCGTGCTCAGATTCGGCGACGTCCGTTCAGAGCCCGGTGACCGTCGCGGTCAGGTGTGGGTAGCCCTTCGAGAGGTGACGCAAGGCCAGTTCCCAACCGCCGTTAGTGCTCTGCACATACAGTCCGGCCTTCGCCGGTAGCAGCACCGGCTTGCCGAACCGCACCGAATACGTCACCGCGTCGGGTAGCTGACCCTCGATGTTCGCCAGCACCGCGGCCGCACTGAACATCCCGTGCGCGATGGCGGTCGGGAAGCCGAACAGCTTGGCACCCAGCGTGCTGGTGTGAATCGGGTTGTGGTCACCACCGATGGCCGCGTAGTTTCGGATCTGCCCGGCCGTGATGCTCAGCACCGCGTTGGGTGGCGGCAGCTTGGGCTGCTTCTGTGGCTCGGGACGCGGCTCCTCGGACAGGCTGGTGCGCTGCTGGTGCAGGAATGTCGTGGTCTGCCGCCACGCCAGGTCGTAGCCGACCTTGATCTCGGTGATGATGTCCACCAGCAGACCCTTGCGATGCTCGCGCAGGTTCTCCGCGTGCACCCGGACGTCCAGGGTGTCGCTGACCGAGATCGGCCGATACTGGGTGATGTGATTCTCGGTGTGCACCGAACCCATTGCCGCGAAAGGGAAATCGAAACCCGTTGCCAGTGACATCACGCTGGGGAAGGTGAGCGCGAACGGGTACGTCAACGGCACCGTATCGCCGAAGCGCAGCCCGGTCACCCCGGCGTAGGCGGCCACATTGGCGGGGTCGATGCGCAACTCCGGCACATGCACGGTGCGATCGGGCAGCCCGCCGGCGCGCGGGACGAACGGCAGCGCCCCGGCGACCGCGCGGGCCATGTTCAACAGACCGTTGGGCTGGGACATCGTCAGTACCTCCGATTCTTCGCGCAGGCGCTCATCGGTGCTCCCGGTTCTTCGCGCGAGCGCTCATCACGTGCTCCCGGTTCTTCGCGCGAGCGCTCATCAGGCTCCCAGCAGGGCCTGGCCGCAGACCCGGATCGTGTTGCCGGTCACGGCATTCGACGCCGGGCTGGCGAAGTAGGCGATCGCCTCGGCGACATCCACCGGCTGTCCGCCCTGGAACAGCGAGTTGAGCCGGCGTCCGACCTCGCGGGTCGCCAGCGGAATCGCCTCGGTCATCTTGGTCTCGATGAACCCCGGGGCGACGGCGTTGATGGTGATGCCCTTGTCGGCCAGGCTCGGCGCCAAGGCGTCGACGATGCCGATCATGCCGGCCTTGGTTGCCGCGTAGTTGGTCTGGCCACGGTTGCCCGCGATACCCGCCATCGAGGACAGCCCGATGACCCGACCACCCTCGCCGAGCGCGCCTGCGGCCACCAGACCCTCGGTGAGGGTCAGTGGTGCGACGAGATTTACCGCGATCACCGAATCCCAACGGGCATCGTCCATATTGGCCAACAGCTTGTCGCGGGTGATGCCGGCGTTGTTCACCAGCACGTCGAGCGTGCCCGAGTGGTGTTCCTTGAGATGGGCGACGATCTGGTCGACCGCGTCGGCGGCGGTGACATCGAGCGCGAGCGCGGTGCCGCCCACCTTCTCGGCGGTCTGCTTGAGCGCGTCCTCGGCCGAGGGCACGTCGACGGCCACCACGGCGGCGCCGTCACGGGCGAACACCTCGGCGATGGTCGCACCGATACCGCGGGCGGCGCCGGTCACCACGGCGACCTTGCCCGCCAGCGGCTTGTCCCAGTCGGCGGGCGCGGTCGAGTCCGCCGCACCTACCCGGAACACCTGGCCGTCGACGTAGGCGGACTTGCCGGACAGGATGAAGCGCAGGGTGGATTCCAGGCCGCCCGCACCTGGTGCGGCGTCGGCGGCCAGGTATACCAGCGACACGGTGGCGCCGCGCTGCAGCTCCTTGCCCAGTGAGCGGGTGAACCCTTCCAATGCGCGCTGCACGATCTGCTCGTGCGCACTGGCCGTCTCGGTCGGCGTGGTGCCGATCACGACCACCCGACCGGAGGCGCCGAGGTTGCGCAGCACCGGGGTGAAGAATTCGTAGAGTTCCTTGAGGCCGGACGGTTCGCTGATACCGGTCGCGTCGAACACCAGGCCGCCGAACTTGTCTGCCCAGCGACCACCGATGTTGTTGGAAACGACGTCATAGTCGTCGGCCAGCGCCACGCGCAGGGGTTCGACGACGCGTCCGGATCCTCCGATGAGCAGCGAGCCGTTCAGCGGCGGCTGCCCCGGACGATAGCGGCGCAGCTCTTCTGGCTGCGGGACGCCGAGTTGTTTGGCCAGGAACGATCCGGGCCCGGAATTGACCACTTGGGAGAACAGGTCGGATGCCATGGGGACTAACTTACTCCAGAGTAAGAACTGTGGGTAACATTGGGATATGGCTAACACGAATTCTCGCCGCGTCGCCGTCCTCGGCGGAAACCGGATCCCGTTCGTTCGTTCCGATGGCGCCTACGCAAACGCCTCCAACCAGGACATGTTCACCGCCGTCCTGGACGGACTCGCCGACCGCTTCAACCTCAAGGGGGAGAAGCTCGACGCCGTCATCGGTGGCGCGGTGCTCAAGCACAGCCGCGACTTCAACCTGATGCGCGAAAGCGTGCTGGGCAGCTCCCTGTCGCCGTACACACCGGCCTTCGACCTGCAGCAGGCGTGTGGCACCGGCCTGCAGTCCGCGATCGCCGCGGCCGATGGCATCGCCATGGGCCGCTACGAGGTGGCCGCCGCCGGTGGCGTCGACACCACCTCCGACGCGCCCATCGCCTTCGGTGACGACCTGCGCGGGGTGCTGCTGAGCCTGCGGCGCGCCAAGTCGACCGCCGATCGTCTGAAGCTGGTCGGCAAACTGCCTGCCGCACTGGGCGTCGAGATTCCGACCAATGGCGAGCCCCGGACCGGGCTGTCGATGGGTGAGCACGCCGCGATCACCGCCAAGCAGATGGGCGTCAAGCGCGTCGACCAGGACGAGCTGGCNCAGCCACCGCAACATGGCCGCGGCCTACGACCGGGGGTTCTTCGACGATCTGGTCACCCCGTTCCTGGGTGTCTACCGCGACAACAACCTGCGCCCCGATTCGTCGGCCGAGAAGCTCGCGAAGCTCAAGCCCGTCTTCGGGGTCCGCAACGGCGACGCCACCATGACGGCCGGAAACTCCACCCCGCTGACCGACGGCGCGTCGGTGGCTTTGCTGTCCTCCGAGGAGTGGGCCGCGGCGCACGACATCCCGGTGCTGGCGTATTTCGTGGACGGGGAGACCGCCGCGGTCGATTACGTCAACGGTTCCGACGGGTTGCTGATGGCACCGACCTACGCGGTGCCCCGACTGCTCGCCCGTAACGGGCTCACCCTCCAGGATTTCGACTTCTACGAGATCCACGAGGCGTTCGCGTCGGTGGTGTTGGCCACCCTCGCCGCCTGGGAGTCCGACGACTATTGCAAGAACCGGCTGGGCCTGGACAAGGCGTTGGGCAGCATCGACCGCGCCAAGCTCAACGTCAACGGTTCCTCGCTGGCGGCGGGACACCCGTTCGCGGCCACCGGTGGGCGCATCGTCGCTCAGCTGGCCAAACAGCTCGCCGAGAAGAAGAAGCAGACTGGCCAGCCGGTCCGCGGTCTGATCTCGGTCTGCGCCGCCGGTGGCCAGGGTGTGACCGCCATCCTGGAGGCGTGAGCCCTTCCAGCACGCACTTACACCGCCTGAACTGGTGTTTTCGTTCCTATCGGTAACCGGGAAAAGTTTTTCGAAAAAAACTTCTCGATCGCTGTAACGCCCGCCGGAGCACCGTCGATACATGGGATAGCTCCGTGTTGCCGTCTGACCCCCCGACCCGACGGCAACACGGGGCTCTTTCTTTTCCGGCGCCTAGGGATCCTTGGATGCCGTGACCGGGCCGGCGCCGGCCGGGGCGAACAGGCTTCCGGCCAGACTGCCGCGGGTGGTCCGCACCGCCACCAGCGCCCACGTGCACAGCAATCCCGCGTAGGCGAGGACCGCCGCCACGTCGAAGGCCGGAAGTCCGGTGTGGATGGCCAACTGGGTGGTGCCGGTGACGAAGGTGCCGACCGGGAAGGTCAGGCTCCACCAGGTCAGGGCGAAGGGCATCCCGCGGCGCAGGGTGCGGATCGTCAGTGTGGTGGCCAGTGCGATCCACAGCATGCAGAAGCCCCACACCGGGACGCCGAAGAGGATCGAGAAGATGCCGACACCTTCCGCCAGGTCGGGCGCAACCGCCAGATGGGCATGGGTGGCCAGCAACCCGGCCACCGTGATCGATTGTCCGAGCGGTCCCAGCACGATCCACAGCGTGGGCACCCGGGCCGTGCCCGACGTCCCGTAGAGCGCCAGCCTGCTCCAGATCATCGTGATGATGATCAGCGCCGCGATCAGGGACAGTCCGAACATGGCCAGACAGCCGAAGAACATGGTGGTCCGGCCGGTGCCCGGTGCCATGTGCTGCAGCAGCATCGCCCCGCCGGCCGCCGAGACCATCGGCGGGACCACCGGCATCAGCCAGCCCCCGAACGCGGCGTCCGGGCCGACGTTGAGCTGGGTGAACATCAGGTAGGGAATCGAGACCGCGGTGTAGAGGCCGCCGATCGTGCCGGCCGACCACAGCACCCAGTTGATATCGACGGCCAGTCGTTCGCCGATGAGATCGCTGCCGACCAGCATGGTGGCGCTGCCGACCGTCATCAACGCCATCGGGGCTGCGCCGTAGAAGTGCGCCATCTGCGGGTTGCGCACGTGTCCGCGGGCGACCGTGGGATGGCGGAACCACTGCACACTGACAGCGACGATCAGCGCCACCAGCAGCATCGCGGCGACCACCCAGACAATCTGGGTGAACACCCGCAGACCCGGCACGTGCACCGGCAGCGTGGCACCCGCCACGACCAGGATTCCGGTGCCCATCACCGAGGAGAACCAGTTCGGCCCGAAGTTCCCCAGCCGAGTCCCAGGTTCAGCCGTCGACCGACCCGGCATGATTGGCGTCATGGAGATCAGCATCCTCGGGTCGTTGTCCGGATCGAGCGGCACGTCCCTCATCGACGGTGTCGTGTCGGAATTCGCCCAATTGCGTGACGAAGGGTTCCGCCGCATCTGGATGACGCAGATGCCGTACGAGCCGGATCTGCTGACGGTGCTCGCGGTGGCGTTACGCGAGGTCGACACCATCGAGGTGGGCACCGGTGTGGTGCCGATCCAGAATCAGCACCCCATGCAGCTGGCGCAGCGAGCGCTGACGCTGAGCCTGATCTCCGGGGGACGGTTCATCCTGGGTCTGGGCATGACCCATGCGGCGGTCACCGAGGGCATGTGGGGGATCCCGTGGGATCGTCCGGTGCGCAGGCTCAACGAGTACCTCGACGGGCTGCTGCCGCTGCTTGCAGGTGCGCCCGCCGACGCCGCCGGCGAGATCTACACGACCCGGGGCGCGGTGCAGGTGCCTGGCGCGCCGGCTCCGGCGGTGTACATCGCCGCCCTCGGCCCGCAGTTGCTGAAGATCGCCGGCCGCCGGACCGCGGGCACCGTCACCTGGATGACCGGACCCAAAACGCTGTCCGAACACGTCGGCCCCGGATTGCGGGCAGCCGCCGACGGGCGTCCGGTGCGGGTGGTGGCCGCCCTTCCGGTCGCTGTCACCGACGATGTCGACGGCACGCGCGCCCAGGCGGCCGAACAGTTCGCCATGTACGGACAGCTGCCGTCGTACCGCGCCATGCTCGATCGTGAGGGTTACGCCGGACCCGCCGACGCCGCACTCATCGGCGACGAAGCCACGGTGACAGCCCGGATCGCCGAGCTCTCCGCCGCCGGCGTCGACGAGTATGTCGGCGTCGTCTTCGACCGATCCCCGGAGGTCAGAGACCGTACTCGGGCGTTGCTGCGCAGGCTGGACAACGCCTGAAATTCGCCCTGGTGTGATCTTGGACACAGCGGTACAGTTGGTCTCACGACGGGTTCGGGAGTGACTGATCCGAAAGAGCCGGGCACGAGGTGAGATACCGGCCGCGCGAGATACCGCAAGGTATGAGTGGACGCCCTCAGGTTGAGAAACCGAATGTCCTCCCGAACCCGCCCTCGTGCGTTCAGCCGGTGGTGAACACCCGCGCGCGACGACGTGTCGGCGGAAAGGATGCTGACATGGGCCAGGTCATCCCCTTCGAGCCGAACCGTGCCGCGTCCGACCGCGAGCCGGAGCCGCTGTGGCGCGAGGTCCTGGGCCGCCGGCTGCGCGACACTCGCCGCGCCAGAGGGGAGCGGCTGGTCGACGTCGCCGCCCGCGCCGGGGTGTCCCCGCAGTACCTCTCCGAGATCGAGCGCGGCCGGAAAGAACCGTCGAGCGAGATGATCTCGGCGGTGAGCGGGGCGCTCGGTATCGGGTTGGGGCGTCTGCTCGGCGGCATCTCGGCCGATCTCACCCGCGCTCAGGGACGCCCCGGCGACGGCACCGTCCGGATGGCGGCTTAGGCGCGCTCCTGGAGAACCAGATCGGCCAGCCCGTAGGCCACCGCCTCGTCGGCGTCGAACACGCGGTCGCGATCGGTGTCGTGGCGTAGCTGCGCGGTGCTGCGTCCGGTGTGCCGGGCCAGGATCACCTCCAGCTGATTGCGGGTACGCACCACCTCGTCCGCCTGCAGGATCAGGTCGGGGATGGTTCCCCGGCCCTGGACGGCCGGCTGGTGCAACACCACCCGGGAGTGCGGCAGCACCGAACGCCTTCCCTGTGCACCCGCGGCCAGCAGCACCGCGCCGGTCGCGACGGCCTGGCCGATACACGTCGTGGCCACCGGAGCCTTGATGAACCGCATGGTGTCGTAGACGGCGAGCATCGCCGACAGGTCGCCGCCCTCGGAGTTGATGTAGAGCGCGATCTCCTGTTCGGGGTTGTCGGCCTCCAGGTGCAGCAGCTGTGCGATCAACGCGTTGGCGACACCGGAATCGATGGCCGTGCCCAGATACACGATCCGTTCGGTGAGCAGATGGCTGTAGACGTCCATGATGCGCTCACCACCGGTGGTGCGGGCGATGACGTTGGGGATGGTGTAGGTGCTCATGCGGTTTCCTCGCAGGCTCGGATCCCGCATGCTGTCCGTCGATTCGCTCGGCAAGCCTCGCTCATCGCTATGCCCCGATTCCGATGCGCTGCTTGCGGTTCGGCGCGATCTGGTCGAACCCACCGACGATGTGATCGACGAATCCGTATTCGCGCGCTTGGCAGGCGGTGAACCACCGGTCATGCAGCGAGTCGGTGAAGATGCGATCGACCGGCTGACCGGTATCGGCGGCGATGAGCCCCAGCACGGTATCGCGGGTGTGCCGCAGATCGTCGGCCTGCACCTCGACCTCGACGGCCGAACCCGCGATCCCTGCCGAACCCTGGTGCATCAGGATGCGGGCGTGCGGCAGTGCGAAACGCTTACCGGGAGCACCGGCCGAGAGCAGGAATTGCCCTGCGCTGCAGGCCAGCCCGAGAGCAAGGGTGGTGACGTCGGCGGGGATCAGCCGCATCACGTCGCGGATGGCCAGCATCGCGGGCACCGACCCGCCGGGGGAGTGGATCCACAGGGCGATGTCATCATCGGAGTCGGCGGCCAGCGTCAGCAGTTGCGCCACCAGTACGGCGCCGTTGTCGTCGTCGAGACCGCCGTCGAGGACGAGTACCCGCTTGCGGTAAAGGTCGTCGCGCAGTTGCCGGCCGAACAGGGGTGCTTTCTCGCTCATGGTGGTGACTCTGCCTGCTGCGGAGCCCTTTTCGCAGCCCACGCTGCTCTGAGCAGAACGCCCCGTCCGTTGACTATGCGTCCACGGCGCGAGTTACTCGCACTTTTGCGCCGTCAGCGCAGGGTCAACGAGTCGGAAACGCAAGAGCCCCCGGCGAATCCGCCGGGGGCTCTTGGTCAGGTGAATCAGAAGGACGCTTCGTCCAGCTCCATCACTTCGTTGTCGAGTGCGTCGAGCACCGTGCGGGTGCTGGTCAGCAGCGGCAGGAAGTTCTTGGCGAAGAACGACGCGGCAGCGATCTTGCCCTCGTAGAACGCCTTGTCCGCACCGGTGGCACCCTCGTCGAGCTTCTCGATCGCGACGGCAGCCTCACGCTGCAGCAGCCAGCCGATGATCAGATCGCCGACGCTCATCAGGAAGCGCACCGAGCCCAGACCGACCTTGTAGATGGCGGTCTGATCCTCCTGCGAGGCCATCAGGTAGCCGGTCAGAGTGGCGGCCATGCCCTGCACGTCTTCCAGAGCGGTCGCCAGCAGCGCACGCTCGGCCTTCAGACGGCCGTTGCCGGTCTCGTTCTTGACGAAGGTGTCGATCTGCCCGGAAACGTAGGCCAGGGCCTGTCCCTTGTCGCGGACGATCTTGCGGAAGAAGAAGTCCTGCGCCTGGATGGCGGTGGTGCCCTCGTACAGCGAGTCGATCTTGGCGTCGCGGATGTACTGCTCGATCGGGTAGTCCTGCAGGAAGCCCGAACCACCCAGGGTCTGCAGCGACTCGGTCAGGTACCGGTACGCGGTCTCCGAACCGAAGCCCTTGACCACCGGGAGCAGCAGGTCGTTGACGCGCACCGCGAGGTCTGGATCGACATCGTGGAGTGCCTTGGCGACCTCGGCGTCCTGGAACGTGGCGGTGTACATGTACAGCGCACGCATGCCCTCGGCGTAGGCCTTCTGGGTCATCAGCGAGCGACGCACATCCGGGTGGTGGGTGATGGTGACGCGCGGGGCGGTCTTATCGGTCATCTGGGTCAGATCGGCACCCTGCACACGCTCCTTGGCGTACTCCAGGGCGTTCAGGTAACCGGTCGACAGCGTGGCGATGGCCTTTGTGCCCACCATCATCCGGGCCTGCTCGATGACGTCGAACATCTGCGCGATGCCGTTGTGCACCTCACCGACGAGCCAGCCCACGGCTGGGACGCCATGCTGGCCGAAGGTCAGCTCACAGGTGGCCGAGACCTTCAGGCCCATCTTGTGCTCGACGTTGGTGACGAAGACACCGTTGCGCTCGCCCAGCTCCCCGGTCTCCTTGTCGAAGTGGAACTTGGGTACGAAGAACAGCGACAGACCCTTGGTGCCCGGTCCCGCGCCCTCGGGGCGGGCGAGCACCAGGTGCGCGATGTTCGGGAAGAGGTCATCGGCGTCGGCAGAGGTGATGAACCGCTTCACGCCGTCGATGTGCCAGGTGCCGTCGGGCTGCTGGACGGCCTTGGTGCGGCCGGCGCCCACGTCGGAGCCCGCGTCGGGCTCGGTCAGCACCATGGTGGCGCCCCAGTTGTTCTCCGCGGCGATCGCGGCCCACTTCTTCTGCTCATCGGTGCCGTTGTGCGCGAAGATCTGCGCGAATCCGGCCCCGCCGGCGTACATCCAGACGGCCGGGTTGGCGCCGAGGATGTGCTCGTTGATGGCCCACAACAGCGCCTTGGGGGCGGGCATGCCGCCGAGCTCCTCGTCGAGGGCGACCTTGTTCCAGCCACCTTCGATGGTCGCGTTGACCGACTTCTTGAAGGACTCGGGGAGCTTCACCGTGTGGGTGGCGGGATCGAAGACCGGCGGATTGCGGTCGCCGTCGGCGAACGACTCGGCGATCGGGCCCTCGGCCAGTCGCGCCATCTCGTTGATCATCTCGCGGGCGGTGTCGGCATCGAGCTCGGCGAACGAGCCCTCGCCGAGCGCCTTGTCGAGACCGAGCACATCGAACAAGGTAAAGACCTGGTCACGGACGTTGCTCTTGTAATGGCTCACGGTTTCTCCTCGGTGAGATCGAAGCTTTCGGTTGGGTTCTCGTGCGGACTGCGCTAAGTTACCCACCAGTAACTGCCACAAACTATACCGCTCGGTAACCGCATCTCAAAGGGGTGTCGAGCAAATTGTCGCCAGCGAACCAACCCGGTGGTTGATTGGGCCGGTCGGCGGCCATGAAGACCCGTTCTGAACTGCGATTTCGGGGCAGATGTGATGCTCGCCACGAAGCGCCCCAACAAACCTCTAAGGTGAGGCGCATGAGGCGTGTGGTGGTGTGGGGAACGGGGAACATGGGCTCGACGGCGATCCGCTCGACGGTCGCCTTCCCCGGTCTGGAACTGGCCGGTGTGCTGACCTCCAGCGCCGAAAAGGCAGGCCGCGATGCCGCCGAGTTCGCCGGTCTGCCAGCGCCGACCGGTATCCGAGCCGGCACCGATGTCGTCGCCGCGCTCGCCGACGCCGACGCGGTCGCCTATATGGCCTCCGGCGATATCCGGCCCGAGGAGGCGATCGCCGATATCGAGCAATGCCTGCGCGCCGGGAAACACGTCGTCACCCCGTCGCTGTACTCGCTCTACGACCCGGCGTCGGCCCCGGCGGAGTGGGTGCAGCGGTTGACCGACGCCGCCGAGGAGGGTGGGGCCACCCTGCTGGTCAGCGGTGTCGATCCCGGGTGGGGCAACGACGCGCTGGCGGTCACCGCGGCCAGCCTGTGCACCCGCATCAAGACGATCACCTGCCAGGAGATCTTCGACTACTCCACCTACAACCAGCCGGAGGCGGTGCGGCTGCGCTGTGGTTTTGGGGGCGCCATGGACGACACCCCGATGATGCTGCTGCCGAGCATCCCCACGATGGTGTGGGGCGGCAACGTGCGCCTGATCGGCCGGGGTCTGGGCATCGAGATCGACGAGATCACCGAGGAGGTCGAACGGCTGCCGCTGGAACAGACCGTCGAGACGGTCATGGGACCGTTCGAGAAGGGCACCCAGGGAGCCTTCTTCCTCAAGGTCATCGGGTGGTCGGAAGGCAGGCAGCGGGTCATCATCGAGCACATCACCCGGATTCACCCCAGTTGTGCGCCGGACTGGCCGCAGCCCGACGAGGGTGTGGGTGATCACCGCGTCATCGTCGACGGCGACCCGCAGCTCACCATCACCACCCGCGCCGACGTGCCCGGCGGAACCCGCGCCGACGGCGGCAACACCACCGCCGCCAACCGACTGCTGGGCGCGCTGAACTGGCTGGTCGAACAGAAGCCCGGGATCTACGACGGACTCCAGGTACCACTGCGTTCGGCGCTGGCGCCGGAGGCCGAGGCCGCGCGCTGGGCCTGACCGGATCTCAAACCTCGGTTCAGCCAGGACTCCGCATCCGGTGTCGCGGCTGAACCCAGGTAGGTCACAACGCGCAGCGAGGTCCAGCTCGGTCCACCCGAGCCGCACCCCGCCGCGCCCGCACCTCAGCCGGCTTTGGCCTCGGATTCGGCAGGAGGCTCGGCGTCGGGCAGCTGCGAAACCAGATGCTCACCGAGTTCACCGATCGTCGGATAGTCGAAGACCGCCGTCGGGCTGATGTCGAACTTGCCGCCGAACTGTCCGAACAACCGGTTGCGCAGCTCGACCGCCATCAGCGAGTCGGTTCCCAGATCCAGGAATCGGCTGGTCGCCGCGGGCGGCTGTGCCAGGCGCAGGAAGCCCTGTACCTCACGCTGCAGGAACTCGGTGACGAATCCCGCACGCGCGGCCACCGGTAGCTCCTGGAGTTGCCGGAGCAACTCGCTGTCGCCGCCGCCGGCCGAATCACCGCTGGGCAGAACCTGATCCAGCAGCGGCGGTCGGATTCCGCCGAGCATCTTCGCGGTCCGCTGCCAGTTCGCCTTGAGCACCGTGGACTGGCCGACGCCGTGTCGGATCGCCTCACCGAGGGCGGCCAGCGCGGCCGAGGGCTCCAGCGGCATCATGCCTTGGGCGCTCAAGTTCGCCACCGCGGCCTGTGAACTGGCCATACCGCCGTGGCCCCACGGGCCGAAGTTCACTGCGGTGGCAGGCAACCCGGCCGCTCGGCGCTGTGCGACGAGCCCGTCGAGCAGCGCGTTGGCGGTCGCGTAGTTCGACTGCGACGGCGAGCCGAGCACCGCCGAGGCCGACGAGTACAGGATGAAGAAGTCCAGATCCTCGCCCGAGGTCAGTCGGTGCAGGTGATGCGCGCCATACGCCTTGGGGCCCAGGGTCTTCCGGAACCGATCCAGGCTCTGGTCCGGCAGTAGTGCGTCATCGAGCACGCCGGCCAGATGAGCGACACCGGCCAGCGGCGGCAGCTCCCGCCGGATGCGCTCCAGCACCCCGGCCACCTCGGCTTCGTCGCCGATATCAGCCGAGAAGACATGCACCCGGCAGTGGTAGCGCTCGGTGATGGCATCGATCGCCTGCTGGGTCTCCGCATCGGGGCTGCGGCGACTGGTCAGCACGATATGGCCGGCACCGAGCTGCGCCAGATAGCCGGCCGTGTGCACGCCGAGCGCCCCGAGCCCGCCGGTCACCAGATAGGTCCGATCACCCTGCGGTTGCAGCGGTTTGGGCATCTGGATGACGATCTTGCCGATATGACGCGCCTGCTGCATGCGGCGGAAGGCGGTCCTGGCTTCGGTCAGCGGATAGACCTCGGCGGGTACCGGGGTCCACACGCCGTCGGCCAGACCATCGGACACCTCGGACATCAGACGCTGGATGTGGTCGGGATCGCTCATCATCGTCACGTCCAGCGCGATGATCTCGTAGTCGATATCCGGACGTACCGCCGCCATCTGGGCCGCGGTCCAGATATCGCGCTTGGCGATCTCGGCGAAACGACCGCCCAAGGCCGTCGCTCGGACCGTCGCCTCGATGAACCCGTCGTTGGTCAGGCTGTTGAGCACCACATCGACCCCGGCGCCGTCGGTGTCGGCCAGGATCTGGTCGGCGAAATCGACGGTGCGTGAGTCGTACACGTACTCGACACCCATGGCGCGCAGCGTTGCCCGCTTGTAGGTGCTCGCGGTAGCGAAGACCGTCGCGCCGTGCTGGCGGGCCATCTGCACCGCCGCAAGGCCCACGCCACCGCTGGCGGCATGGATCAGCACCTTGTCACCCGGTTTGATCTGGGCCCAGTCGAAGGCCAGTCGCACCGTCAATGCCGCCGCGGGAATGGTCGCGGCATCGACCGAGCTGATGCCGTCGGGCACGGTTGCCAGGAGCTGGGCAGGCACGTTGAGCCGGCTGGCGAACGCGCCCTGCATCGAGCCGAAGACCCGCTGGCCGACCTCGAACTCGGTGACGTCCTCGCCCACCTCGGTGATCACACCGCACAGGTCGCCACCGATCGGCCCCGGATCTCCCGGGTACAGGCCGAGCACGTTGAGCACGTCGCGGAAGTTCAGCCCGGCCGCCTCGATCCGGACCTGCACCTCATGGGGCTCCGGTGCCGTCACGTCCTTCTCGGTCAGTCGCAGGTTGTCGATGGCACCGCGCTCGGTCGGTGCGAGCACGAAGTCCTCCGACCGGGGCATCGGCAGGTAGCCGTTGCGCGCCCAGTGCAGCAGCCGTGGCACCAGGAAACGGCCCTGTCGCAGCGCCATTTCCGGCTCGGTGACCGCCGAGCCGAGTGCCGCGGGCAACCAGCCGTCCGCCGAGACATCCCCGTCGATCATCCGGACCCGCAGCATCGGCTGCTCGGCGATCAACGTGCGTCCGAATCCCCACAGCGCGGACTGCACCGGATCGACCGGCTCACCGGGTTCGGTGGCCACCGCGCCGTCGGTGAGGATCCACAGACCGCCCGCCAGAGCGCTGGTCTGCTCGGCCAGCGCCGTCTGGGCGGCGGCAAGCAGCGCGCTCACCTCGGCCTCCAGTCGGACGGCCAGCTCCGCGGTCGTCTCGCCGGATTGCGCGGACGTGCCGCTTCGCCACACGATCCCGGCGACACCGGTCCCATGCTCGGCGGCCGCACCGAAGGCCTGCTGCCAGGCCTGCGGGTCGGTGGGCGTATCGATGGTGACCGCACCGGGCCGGTGGGCCGCCAGCTCGTCGAATCCGGCGATCAGCCAGGTTCCCGCAGTGTCTTCGGCGGCGGATTCCGGCGCCGCACCCTCATGCCAGCCGAGGGTGTAGAGCAGCCGGGTCGAGTCACCGCCGAGGCCACGCAAGAGCGCCTCACGCGGCGCGCGCTTGACGGTGAACTCACTGATACCACCGAGAACCCGACCGTCGCGATCGACGAAATCGAGGTCGAACACCAACGTTTCGCTGTTGAGCGGACCCTCATGCCAGCGGGCCCGGCAGTAGAACCGGTTCGGCATCTTGGCGGCCAGTTGGACCTGCCCGTACCGCAGTGGCAGGAACAGGTCGTGGATGCCCTGCTCGGCGGCGAGTACGGCCGGGAACGACGGGAACGCCACACCCGTGCACAGGTCGAGCAACACGGGGTGGATCGGCTCGCTGCCGAGATGTTCGGCGAGCTCGTCGCCGACGGACACATCGCCGATGGCTTCGCCGTCGCCCACCCACAGTGAGCGCAGCGAGCTGGACCACGTCGGTCCCCAGGCCAGTTCGAGATCGTTGAAGATGTCGAACAGTTCCTGCGGACGAGTCCTGTTCATGTGCTCGATGGCCTCGTCGGGCGCGGGGACCGTGTCGTCGGGCTGGTCGATCTCGACACCGGAGGTCAACGTGCCGTCGGCGTTGAGCGACCATTCGGCTTCACGCACCCCGTACGGCCGGGAGTGGACCTGGAACTTCCAGCCGTCCTCGACGGTGCGCAGGGTCAGCTGTACCTCACGGGCCGCCTTGTCCGGCAGGATGATCGGCTCGTAGAAGTAGACGTCGGTGACCCGCGCCGGCGCACCGGCGGCGGCCAGCGCCATCGACGCGTAGGTGGCACCGGGAACCACGACGGTGCCGTAGATGACGTGATGGGCCAACCACGGCTGGGTCTTCACCGAGAACACATTGCTGTAGACGGTGTCCCCGGACGCCAGATCCTTCGGGCTGCCGAGGATTCCCGAGGCGGCGGTGCCGCCGGAACTCAGGATCGCCGATGCCTTGGGCCAGTAGCGGCGCCGCTGGAACGGGTAGGTCGGCAGCTCGAGTCGGTGTGCCGGGCTGTGGAAGCGGGCCGAGAAGTCCGGCCGGTGTCCGCTGATGTAGGCGGTGGCCAACGCATCGGCGACCTGACGCTGCGCGTTGGCACCCTTGCGCAGCGACACGATCGTTCGCGGCGTGGCTGCCGACTCGGGCCAGGACTGCAGGGCGGCCGCGGTCAGGATCGGTTGCGGTCCGATCTCCATGAGCACCGTGCAGCCCAACGCGGCCACCGTGCGCACACTCTCGGTGAACTGCACCGGCTGGCGGGAATGCCGCCGCCAGTACAACGCGTCGATCGGCGTCTCGGCGCTGAGCACAGCACCGGTGCGGTTGCACACCAACGGTCGAGACGGCACCGCGTAGGCGAACTGCGCGGCGAACGACTCGAATTCGTCGAGGACGGGGTCCAGCAGCTCGGAGTGGAACGCGTGGCTGGTCTCCAGCCAGGTGCAGCGCGCGCCCTCCTGGCTGCAGGTGGCGACGATCTGATCCAGGTCTTCGCCCGGGCCCGACAGCACCGTGTTGCGGCCGTTGTAGGCCCCGACCGACACCCGCGGGAATGCTTCGGCGGCGCGTTCGACGTATTGCGGATCGGCGAACACCGCCACCATCCGCCCGCCTGCGGGCAGGCTGCCGAACAGTCGCCCGCGCTCGGCGATCAACCGCGCACCGTCTTCGAGGCTGAACACCCCGGCGACACAGGCCGCCGCGTACTGACCGACGCTGTGCCCGAGCACCACATCCGGTTCGATACCCCAGGACTGCCACAGCCGGGCCAGCCCCATTTCGACGGCGAAGATCGCCGGCTGTGCGAACGAGGTGTGCTTGAGCGTCTCGGCCGCCTCGCGGCCCGATCCGAACAGCACCTCAAGGAGCGGTTGCGGCAGGATCCCGTCGACGGCCTGCGCGCAACTACGCACCGTATCGGCGAAAACCGGTTCGGTGTCGAAGAGTTCGCGCGCCATGCCGGGGTACTGGCTGCCCTGACCCGGGAAGAACCAGGCGGTCGTCGGCGGATCGGTGCACTCACCGCGCACCACTCCCGGTCGCAACCGGTTGGCCACCAGATCTTCCAGCAGCATCTTGGCCTCGGCGGTGGAGCCGGCCACCACCGCCGCGCGATGCTCGAAGTGCGACCGTCCCGCGCCCGCGGTGAAGGCCACATCGGTGAGCTCGGCATCGGGGTTGGCGGCCAGCCAGCTCCCGTACTGCTGTGCCAACGCGGTCAGCCCCGCCGCCGACCGCGCCGAGAGCGGCAGTACACACAGCGCCTCGCGAGCCGGGGTCTCGGGCTCGACTGCCGGCTCGGCGGGCAGCGTCACCGGTGCCTCTTCGAGCAGGACGTGGGCGTTGGTGCCGGTGAAGCCGAACGAGCTGACCCCGGCGCGGCGCGGACGACCGTTGGTCTGCCACGGGGTCGCCTCGTCGACGACCTTGACAGGCAGGGAGTCCCACGGGATGTGCGGTGACGGATTGCTGAAATGCAAGGTCTTCGGCAGCATCTCGTGCTGCATCGAGAGCACGACCTTGATCAGTCCCGCGACGCCGGCCGCGGATTCCAGGTGTCCGATATTGGTCTTGGCGGTACCGATCAGCAGTGGCCGGTGTGCGTCCCGTCCGCGTCCGTACGCGGCCGCGGCCGCCTGAACCTCGATCGGATCGCCGAGCGGAGTGCCGGTTCCGTGCGCCTCCAGGTAGTCCACGTCACCGCCGCCGAGCCCGGCGCGGTCCAACGCGGACGCGATGAGACGTTGCTGGGCACCGCCATTGGGGACGGTCAGACCGCTGGATGCACCGTCCTGGTTGACCGCGCTGCTGCGGATCACCGCGCAGATCCGGTCCCCGTCGCGCTGGGCATCGGAGAGTCGCTTGAGCACCAGCACACCGCAGCCCTCACTGCGCACGTACCCGTCGGCGGCGGCATCGAAGGTCTTGCAGCGGCCGTCCGGCGACAACATCCGCGCCTGCGATGCCGCGACGATGGAGGCCGGGCTGAGCAGGACGTTCACCCCACCGGCCAGGGCCAGATCGCAGTCACCGGAATGCAGGGCCTGGGCGGCCTGGTGGACGGCGACCAGCGACGAACTGCAGGCGGTGTCCACCGCCATGGCCGGGCCCTCCAGGCCCAGGGTGAAGGCGACGCGACCGGCGATGGCGTTCAGCGCGTTACCGGTGATGAAGTGGGCCTCGAGGTTCTCCACCGAATCGCCCGAGAGCAGATGGGAGTACTCGTTGGCGCCCACGCCGACGAACACGCCGCTTCGGCTGCCGCGCAGGGACGACGGGGCGTACCCGGCGCGTTCGAGTCCCTCCCAGGCGATTTCGAGCATCAACCGCTGCTGCGGGTCGATCCACATTGCCTCGCGGGGCGAGATGCCGAAGAACTCGGGGTCGAATGTATCGACGCTGTCGAGGTATCCGCCGTTGCGGGTGTAGATCTTGCCGGGTGTCTGTTGGTCGGGGTCGTAGAACTCGTCGACGTCGAACCGGTCCTCGGGGATCTCCCGGATCGCATCGACACCACCGGAGAGCAGCTGCCAGTACGCGTCGGGATCCGGTGCGCCCGGGAACCGGCAGGCGACCGCGATGACCGCGATGGGTTCGTCGGTGGCCGCCGATGCCAGCGAGACCGGCTGTGCCTCGGTGCGGGCAGCCGACCGGTCGTTGAGCTTGAGCACGTCGCCGAGCAGGTAGTCGGCGACATCGGACAGGCGCGGGTAGTCCATCGCCAGTGTCGCCGGAAGCTCCTGGCCCACCGCCCCTTCCAGTCGGCGCCGCAGTTCGACCGCCATGAGCGAGTCCATGCCGAGGTCGAAGAAACCGGCCTCCTCCCGGATGTCGGCGGCATCGACCTGGGTCACCTCGGCGACCGCATTGCGCAGATACTCCAGCACGATCTTCTTGCGCTGTTGTACCGGTGCGCTACTGAGCTGACCGACCAGCGGGGTGGCACCCGGCGCACGGGCCGGTGCGCTCACCGCGTCTGGCACCTCGCCGGCCACCTCGGCCAGCAGCGCACGCGCGCCGGTCTGCAGGTACACCGGAAGGAATTTCGACCAATCGACGCGGGCTACCACGGATTGCACGCCGGCCCCGACCAATACATCGGCCAGACCGGCCAGCGCATCGGCCGGCGGCAGGGTGCGCACCCCTCGGCGTTCCAGCTGCGCGCGCGCCTGCGGATCGGCCATGCCGGCCGCCCACGGTCCGAAGTTCACGCCGTAACCGGCGATGCCCTGCTCGCGCAGCCGCCAGGTCAGACCGTCGAGGAAGGCATTGGCCGCGCCGTAGGCGCTCTGGCCATAGCTGCCCCACACCGACGAGATCGACGATGTGGTGACGAAGAAGTCCAGCGGCAGACCCTCGACGGCTTCGCCCAGATACCAGGCGCCCCAAACCTTTCCGCCGAACACCCGGTCCAACTCGGCGGCCTCCAGGGTAGCCAGCGGCGTCGTGCTGTTCTCGCCGGCGGCGTGCACTATGCCGGCCAGTACCGGCAACTCGGCGCGCACCGTCGCGATCAGGTGGGCGATGTCATGCGGGTTGGCGACATCGGCGGTCATCACGCGCACGGCACAACCGTGCGCGGCGGTGATATCGGCGATGCGCTTCTGTGCAGCCTCGTTCGGTGCACGCCTGCTGGTCAGCACCAGCTGCTTGGCGCCGTGTGCGGCCAGATGCGCGGCGATCTCCAGGCCGAGCGAGCCCAACCCGCCGGTGATCAGATAGGTTGCCTCGGAACGCAATTCCAGGGGCTTCGGATTGGGCTGACCGGTGCGCCGCACCAGACGCGGCACCCAGACCTGGCGACCGCGAAGGACGATCTGATCCTCGCCGCGGGGTAGGCCGGGAATCTGGCGGATCAGTTCCGCCCACTCCTGGGCGTCCCCGCTCACATCGGCGAGGCCACCCCACACCTGGGGATACTCGAGGGCGACGGCGCGACCGAAGCCCCACAGCATGGTCTGCTCGGGTGCCACCGCGTCGCCGTCGGCGACCCGTTGTGCGTGCCGGGATACGGTCCAGATGGGTGCGCGCACACCGGCCGTGGCGGCCGCACGGAACAACCGCTGGGTGCCGTCGAGCACGCGGTGCTGCATCCGCAACAGGGTCTGCATCGACGGGGTGGTGTGGGAGTCCAGGGCGGCGACGTGCAGGATGCGCACCTCGGGTTCGTCCTGCACCGCTGCGGCCAGGTCGGTCACCAGGCGTTGCTCGTCGGCGTCGGAGACCGGAAGTGCCAGCAGCCGGTGGCGGTGGCCCTTGGCCGTCACGGCATCGACGAGCGCGGCGATGGTGGCCGGGTCGTCGCCGATCAGCACCCAGGCGGCGTCGCCGGTCGGCGCGGAGCTTGCGCCCCCCTGCTGCCAACGGATCTCGTAGCGGGCATCGGCGATCGACTGCGCGTCGCGCTGCCTATTGTGCTGTGCGGCAAGCTTGTTCAGGGCATCGATGGTTGCCTGATTGGCATCGGATCCATCGAGCAGCGCGGCAAGCTCGGCGATGCGGCCGTCCTCGAGCAACCGAACGGCTTCGGTACGCGGCGCCTCGTCGGTCCATCCGGTGCGGCCCTTGTCGGCCTGCTTGTCCTTGAACCAGTACTGGCGGTGCTGGAACGGATAGGTGGGCAGATCGAGCTTGTGGGCCGGCCGGTGCACCACGGCATCGAAATCCGGGACGTGCCCGGCGACATAAGCCTGGGCCAATGCGTCGATGATCTGCCGATGATCGGCGCCGTTCTGGCGCATGGAGGCGATCGCCCGTGGCGTGTGGGTCGGGTCGGGCCAGGCGCGCATGGCGGCGGCGGTCAACACCGGTTGTGGTCCGACCTCGAGCAGCACCGCGCATCCGAGCTCGGCCAAGGTGGCCACGCTCTTGGCGAACTCGACCGGCTGCCGGGCATGCCGGCGCCAGTAGACACCATCGAGCTTGGCGGTCCTGCCGAGCGCGGCCCCGGTGCGGTTGCACACCAGAATGCGTTGCGGCGCTGCGTATTCGAACTGACTGGCGAAGGTTTCGAAGGCGTCCAGTGCCGGGTCGAGCAGCGCGGAGTGGAACGCGTGGCTGGTGTCCAGCCAGTCGCACCGCACCCCGGCCTCGGCCAGTCCGGCGATTGCCTTCTCCAGATCCGTTGCGGGACCCGATAATACGGTGTTGGCGCCGTTGTAGGCGGCCACCGACAGGCTCGGATACTCATCGACCAGGCGCTCGACCCGGTCGGGATCGGCGAAGATGGCTGCCATCCGACCACCGGCGGGCAGCTCGCCGAACAGTCGGCCACGTTCGGCGAGCAGCCGGATGCCGTCCTCCATGCTGAAGACGCCGGCGACGCAGGCAGCCGAATACTGACCGACGCTGTGGCCGAGCACGATATCGGGTTGCAGGCCCCAGGATTCCCACAGCCGGGCCAGGCCCATCTCGACCGCGAAGATCGCGGGCTGGGCGTACTGGGTCAACCGGATCGTCGCGTCACCCTCGGGGGCGTCGAAGATCAGGTCGAGCAGCGGGATGTCGAGTGCCTCCGCGCAGCGGGTCATGGTGTCGGCGAAGACCGGTTCGGTCTCGAAGAGTTGCCGCGCCATCCCGGCGTACTGGCTGCCCTGGCCGGGGAACAACCACGCCGTCTTGGGCGCGTCGACACAGTCGCCGCGCACCAGACCCGGTGCGGGGCGGTCGTCGGCCAGCGCGCCGAGAAGTTCACGCGCCGATTCCAGTGAGTTGACCACCAGCGCGGCCCGGTGTTCGAGGTGGGCCCGGCCGGCGCCGGCGGTCAGGCAGACGTCGGCCAGCGTGGCCTCGGGGTGCTCGCCCAGCCAGCTGCGGTACTCCGCGGCGGCCTGCACCAGCGCGGCCGGTGTGCGCGCCGACAGCGGCAGGACCATGAACCGCCGGTCGTCGCCGGCTGCGATCCCGGCCGGGACGGGCTGTGGTGCTTCCTCGAGGATGACGTGGGCATTGGTGCCGGAGAAGCCGAACGAGCTGACCCCGGCCAGGCGCGGCCGCTCCGAGCGCTGCCAGGCGGTCGCCTCCTCGACGACGCGGACCGGGATGCGGTCCCACGGGATGTGCGGGGACGGGTGCTGGAAGTTGAGGTGCTTGGGCAGCTCCTGGTTCTCCAGCGCCAAGACCACCTTGAGTACCCCGGCGATACCGGCGGCGGCCTCAAGGTGGCCGATGTTGGTCTTGGCCGAGCCGATGAGCAGCGGCTGCTCGCGGTCCTTGCCCAGGGCGGCCGCGGCGGCCTGGACCTCGATGGGATCACCGAGGGACGTGCCGGTGCCGTGCGCTTCCAGGTAATCGATATCTGCGGGTGCCACGCCGGCGCGGTGCAGCGCCTCGGAGATGACGCGCTGCTGGGCGACGCCGTTGGGAACGGTCAGGCCGCCCGAGGCGCCGTCCTGGTTGACCGCGCTGCCGCGGATCACGGCGCGGATCCGGTCGCCGTCGCGCACCGCATCCTCGAGACGCTTGATCACGATGACACCGCAGCCCTCGCCTCGGACGTATCCGTCGGCGGCGGCATCGAAGGTCTTGCAGCGCCCGTCGGGAGCGAGCATGCGCGACTGCGAGAAGGTGATCATGGTGGCCGGGCTCAGCAGCACGTTCGCGCCACCTGCCAATGCCATATCGCATTCGCCCAACTGCAGCGCCTGGCAGGCCTGGTGGATGGCGACCAGGGAGGAACTGCAGGCGGTGTCGACGGTGACGGCCGGGCCGTGCAGACCGAGCCGGTAGCTGATCCGGCCGGCGCCTGCGGCGCCGGAGGTGCCGATGGCCAGGTACGCCTCGACCTCCGGATAGTTCAGCTCGGAGGAGGCCATGGCCAGGTAGTCGTGCGTGGACAGCCCGACGAATACGCCGGTCTTGGTGTTGGCCAACGCCGTTGGGGCGGTGCCCGAATGTTCGACCGCGCGCCACGAGGTCTCCAGCAGCAGCCGGTGTTGCGGGTCCATCAGGCGTGCCTCACGGGCCGACACACCGAAGAACGGTGCGTCGAACCCGGTCACGTCGTCGACGAACCCCGCGCGCCGGGTGACGACCTTGCCCGGCGCCCCCGGGTCGGCGTCGAAGAATTCGTCGATATCCCAGCGGTCCTCCGGGATCGCGGATACGGCGTCGCGGCCGCTGCTCAGGACGTCCCAATACGCGGCCGCATCGGTCGCTCCGGGCAGGCGGGCGGCGTAGCCGATGATCGCGAATCGGGTCGGCTCGGCGTGCTCGGTCTCGGCCATCAGGTGTACTCCCCGCTTCGGTCTGATGAACTGTGAATGATGAGATATGGGTGCCAGGGTCCAGACCCCTCGCAGTGGCCGTGGTTGCCTGTGCAACTATCACTGCCGCTCATCTGCCGGCATTCACCGCCGGTACCTTACTCGGCCGTCAGTATTGCATGTACCGTGCTATCGCACGCGGTTTCATGATCGCCGTCGAGGGCCCTTGCCGGGCGGCCCCGCGTGCCGACAGCCGCTATCGTGAAGTCGCCTTCGGTTTGCCCATCCGCTCACCGTCGACGCCCAGACCCCGGAGGGACCAGGTTGCACATCGGGAAGATCACGATCGGAACGATCGATGATTGGACGCCGGCCCCAGGTGTCGTGACGTCCTGGCATCCGACCAGCGCGGCGATGGAGAAGGCTCGCCAGGCACCTGTCAGCTCGGTCCCTGTCAGCTATATGCAGGGCCAGCACATCCGCGGCGTCTACGAGCAGGCCGCCAAGGGGCTGGACTACTCGCGGCAGATCATCGCCACCTGCGAGGTCCCGGGCATCTGCGATATCGACGCGATGAACCACGCCCTGAACTCCTACCTGCGCAGGCACGACACCTACCGCAGCTGGTTCTCCTATGCGGGGTCCGGCGAAATCGTGCGGTACACCATCGCCGACCCTGCCGATATCGAGTTCGAGCCCGTCGTTCACGGTGAGATCACCACCGAGGACGCCCGCAAGCACATCGTGGACATCCCGTCACCGCTGGAGTGGGGGTGCTTCTCGTTCGGGATCGTGCAGAGCGAGGATCATTTCGACTTCTACGCCAGCATCGACCATGTCCATGGCGATGCCGCCCTGATCGGGATCACCATGCTCGAGGCGCATGGCATGTACACCTCTTTGACCACCACCGGTCAGCCCATGCCGTTGCCCGAGGCCGGCCATTTCGATGATTTCTGCACCCAGGAACGCGAGCGTACCGCGGCCTTGACCGTCGATTCCCCGGAAGTCCGGGCCTGGATCGAGTTCGCCGAGAACAACGACAACAGCATGCCGGAGTTCCCGTTGCCGCTGGGCGATCCATCGGTGCCGACGGTGGCCGATATGGTCGGGGAGATGTTGCTCGATGCCGAGCAGACCGAGCGCTTCGACGCCGCCTGCGTCGCCGCCGGTGTCCGGTTCGTCGGCGGCCTGTACGCCTGTACCGCAATGGTCGAGCATGAGCTGACCGGCGCGGCAACGTATTACGGTCTCACACCGCGCGACACCCGGCGGACCTCGGACAATTTCATGACGCAGGGCTGGTTCACCGGCTTGGTGCCGCTGACCGTGCCGATCGCCGCGACGACGTTCGCCGAGGCCGCCTGGTCGGCGCAGACGTCCTTCGACACCGGCCTCGAGCTGGCCCGTGTCCCGTACTACCGGGTGCTGGAACTGGCGCCCTGGCTGGACAACCCGCGCCCGAACTTCCCGGTGTCGAACTTCCTGCACGGCGGTGCCGCGCCCCTGAACGCCGTTCTCGCCGCGGCCGAGATGGGCTACTCGAACAACATCGGCATCTACTCCGACGGCCGGTTCTCCTATCAGTTGACCGTCTACGTGTTCCGCTATGACAAGGGCACGGCGATGGCGGTCATGTTCCCGGACAACGAGGTCGCCCAGAAATCGGTCACCAGGTACATCGCGACGATGAAATCGGTGATCGAGCAGGTGGCCGAGACCGGTGACTGGGGTCGTTTTGGTTGAGCCGGTGTGCCGGGTCGGTAAGGGGCAGTAGTGGGGGACGTGTGCGTCGGTTAGCCGGTTTCGTGGTGCGGTGGCCGCTGGCCGTCATCGGTATCTGGGTGGCGCTCGCGGTGGCATTGCCACTGGCCGTCCCCAGTCTCAACGAGATGGCGCAGCGCAATCCGCTGTCCATGCTGCCGGGTGACGCGCCGTCGAATATCGCCGCCCGGCAGATGGAGGAGGCATTCCAGGAGCCGGGCACCGACGATCTGCTGCTGGTCGTGCTGACCGACGAGGACGGACTGGGCCCCGAGCACGAGGCGACGTATCGCAAACTGGTCGACGCGCTGCGCGATGACCAGGCCAATGTCGTCATGCTGCAGGAGTTCATCGGAACACCCGCTCTGCGTTCGACTTTGACCAGCAAGGACGACAAGTCCTGGGTGCTGCCGGTCGGTTTGGCCGGAGCGCTGGGCACCCCGCAGTCCTACCAGTCTTTCCAGCAGGTCTCCGATCTGATCGAGCAGACCACCGCGGGCGGACCGCTGGAGGTACACCTGGCCGGCCCGGCCGCGACCGTGGCGGATCTGACGGTTGCCGGCGAGAACGACCGGTTGCCCATCGAGATCGCCATCGCCGTGCTGGTGCTGCTGGTACTGCTCATCGTCTACCGCAACCCGGTCACCATGCTGCTTCCGCTGGCCGGGATCGGCATGTCGCTGATGATCGCCCAGTCGTCGGTGGCCGGGCTGTCCGAACTGACCGGACTCGGGGTGTCCAACCAGGCGATGATCCTGCTCAGCGCCATCATCTTCGGCGCGGGCACCGATTACGCGGTCTTCCTGATCAGTCGATATCACGACTTCGTGCGCACGGGTGAGGACTCGACCGACGCCGTCCGCGCCGCCCTCGGTTCGGTCGGCAAGGTCATCACGGCATCGGCGGCCACCGTCGGCCTCACCTTCCTGGCGATCAGCTTCGCCGAGATGGGCATCTTCTCCACCGTCGGGGTGTCCTCGGCCGTCGGTGTGTTCGTGGCCTACCTGGCCGCCATGACACTGCTTCCCGCGTTGCTCACGCTCGTGGGGCCGCGCGGCTGGATCGCACCCCGCAAGGAGCTGACCGCGCGGTGGTGGCGCCGCTCGGGAACGCGCATCGTGCGGCGACCGTGGACTCACCTGGTGGGCAGCCTGCTGGTGCTGCTCCTGCTGGCCGGGCTGTCCGGATTCGCCACCTTCAACTACGACGACCGCAAGGCCGTGGCCGACTCGGAGCCGAGTTCGCTGGGCTACGCAGCGCTGGAGAAGCATTTCGACATCAACCAGTCGATCCCGTCCTATGTGCTGATCCACTCGGACAAGGACCTACGCAACCCGGCCGCACTGGCAGATCTGGAGCAGCTCGCCGAGCGCATCACCCAGTTGCCCGATATCCAGATGGTCACCGGTATCACCCGGCCGCTGGGGTCGGTACCGCCGGAGTTCCGGGCCACCTATCAGGCCGGCATCGTCGGTACCCGCCTGGCCGATGGCGCCAAGATGATCAGTGACGGCTCCAAGGATCTGAACCGGCTCTCCAGCGGCGCGAACACCCTGGCGGGCAGCCTCGGCGATGTGCGTGGGCAGATCACCGATATCGCCGGCAGTCTCAAGCAGATGGTGGACGCGTTCGCCGCTCTGCGCGGGCAGTACGGCGGCGACAAACTCGTCAAGAACGTCGATGTGGCGGCCAAGCTGGTGGCCAGCATCAACAAGTTGGGCAATTCGATGGGCGTGAACCTGATGGCGACCAGGGACATGTTCGCCTGGGTGCCGCCGGTGCTGGCCGCCCTGCACGGCAACGTGGTGTGCGATCTGGACGTCTCGTGCAGCCAGACCCGCATCCACCTGTCCCGGCTCGCCGCGGCGCGCAACGACGGCACACTGGACGAGATCGAGGATCTGGCAGGCCAGCTGGAGTCGTTGCAGGACCGCCAGTCGCTCAACGCCGCACTACAGCAGGTCGGCACCGCGTTCACCCGATTGACCAAGGCCATGCAGGCGATGGGCCTGGACAGCCCGGCCGGTGCCGAGGCGACGCTGGCGCAGTTGCAGCAGGGTGCCGAACGCTCGGCCAGCGGCAGCCGGCAGGTGGCCGACGGGGTGGACCAGGTCGTCGACCAGATCCAGCTGATGCGCTCCGGGCTCGACCAGGCCGCGGCGTTCTTGCTGACCATGGCCGAGAATGCCAACTCGCCCGCGATGTCGGGGTTCAACATCCCGCCGGAGGTCCTGCAGTTGGAGGATTTCAAGGCGGCCACCAAGGCCTATGTATCCCCGGACGGGCATTCGGCGCGCTATCTGGTGTTCACCAAGCTCGACCCGTTCAGCCCGGCCGCGATGGATCAGGTCAAGGACATCGAGGACGCCGCGCGCGGCGCCCTGCCCAACACCGAACTGTCGGACGCCACGGTGTCGATGGGCGGCTACCCGGTGGCACTGGCCGACACCCGTGACTACTACGAGAACGACATCCGCTACATCGTGGTCGTCACCGTGATCGTCGTGCTGATCATCCTGATGCTGCTCCTGCGGGCGCTCATCGCACCGCTGTATCTGGTTGGTTCCGTGGTGATCTCGTACTTCGCCGCGCTCGGCCTCGGGGTACTGCTGTTCCAGGTCATCCTCGACCAGCAGTTGCACTGGTCGGTGCCGCCCCTGGCGTTCGTGGTCTTGGTGGCCGTCGGCGCCGACTACAACCTGCTGCTGGTATCCCGGATGCGGGACGAGGCTCCGGCGGGCAGATTCGGCATCATCCGCACCCTCAGCTCGACCGGTGGTGTCATCACCGCGGCCGGTCTGATCTTCGCCGCGTCGATGTGGGGTCTGCTGTTCTCCAGCATCGGTACTGTGGTGCAGGGCGGGTTCGTCATCGGCATCGGCATCCTGCTGGACACCTTCCTGGTCCGGACCGTCACCGTGCCTGCCATGGCCACGTTGGTCGGCCGGGCGAACTGGTGGCCATCTCGACTCACGGCGCGAGGGAGCAGTAGGGCATGAGGAAACTTCTCGCGGCGACCACCGCCCTCCTGACGATCGCAGCGACGGGTCCGTCAGGTGCCGCGATCGCGACCGCCGAGCCACCCCCGCCACCGCCGGCCCCGAGCCCGGCGGTTCCCGGCCCGGCGGGTCCGGGTAACGCCCGCACCATCGAGGGGCGCGGCTACGCGCTCGGTGGTGCCCACGTGCTCGGCATCCCCTACGACGAATACATCATGCGCACCGGCGCCGAGTGGTTCCCCGGCCTGAAACGCCAGATCGTCGACTACCCGGCCGGCCAGGTCCAGGGCCATACGCTGGAGCGGCTGTTCCCCGGTATCGGGCGCCTGGACGACCAGTTCCCCGGCCTGGGTATCGACGGGCCGAGCTACGGCGAGTCCATCGATGTCGGCGGACCCAACCTCGTCAACGCCATCCGCCAGGGCGGCCCGGGCATGGCGATCGGCCTGTCCGAGGGCGCGTCTGTCCTCGAAGACGTCAAGATCCGGTTGGCCAACGACCCGACCGCCCCACCGCCGGACCAGCTGGCGTTCGCGACCTACGGCAACCCGGTCGGCAAGCACGCCTTCGGCGAGAGCTTCCTGAGCCAGAACTTCCCGGTGGGCAGCGTCGTGCCGTCGCTGGACTACCGGATGCCGCCCGAAGTGGAGAGCCAGTACGACACCCACCTGTTCGTCTCGGCATATGACAGCATCGCCGACTGGCCGCAGCGCTCGGACAATTGGATCTCGGTGGCCAACGCCATCGTCGGCCTGGCGACCGGCCACACCGCCGTCGCCTTCACAAACCCGAAAATGGTTCCGCCGCAGAACATCCGTACCACGGTTAACTCGCGCGGGGCGCGCACGACGACGTACATGATCCCCGAGGAGCACCTGCCGCTGGTGCTGCCGTTCAAGTATCTCGGCGTCGACCAGAAGACCCTGATCGAGTTGGACAAGGTTCTGCAGCCCTATGTCGATGCCGGTTACACGCGCAACGACAATCCGGCGACGGCGCCGATCACGGTCGACCCGGTGAACGGATATGACCCGGCCGAGGTCACCGCGCCGGCCACCCAGGCCGCGTTCGGTGGCGGGGCAGATCCGGTGTCGCAGTTGATGGCCGGGCTGCAGTACGTGCTGAACAATCAGCCGCCGCCCAAGCCCTAGCAACCCGCTACAGACCGGCGAACCCGACCGCCAGCAGCACAAGGCCCACCACGGCGACCAGTGCGGCCACCGCGCGCCTGCCCTGCGAGCGCAACCAGTCGTTGAACCCGGCGAGCGTGGCCCGGGTGCGCTCAGGTGCCAGAACGTAAGCGATAAGCGGGATTTCGACCAGTGCGAAAGCCACCGTGTTGAACACCAGCAGGGCGGCCAGTTGGGTTCCGACGCTCACGCCGGCGGCACCGATGACGGCGAGGGCGGCCAGATAGTCCACCGAGGGCAGCGCGATGCCCAGCCCGGCCGCCCCCGCCACCCACAGCGAGCGTCCGTCCAGGGCTCGACGCACCCAGTCCGGTGGGGTGCGCGGTTTTCCCTTGGTGGCGGCGATGATCGCGGCGACGAGCAGCGCGCCCACCCCGATGACGATCTGCACCTTGGGCAGGGTGAACCGGGCGGAGTCCGGCAGATGGGCATCCAGCACCAGCAGCACGACCGCGCCGACGACGAGGCCCATGGAGAAGCCGCCTGCCAAGAAGGCGGCCAACTGTAGCTGAGGGCGTGGCCGATTCAGCATCACCACCGACATGCCGACGCGGAAGGGCTCCAGGCTGACCGCGACAGCCATGACCAGGAGGGTGATCCACATCGGGTGGCGCTACGCGTCCAACCGGACGAACTGCCCCTGTCGGTACAGCTGGACGCACGCCGAGCGGCGGATCTTGCCGCTGGTGGTGGTCGGGATCGAGCCCGGATCGACCAGCACGATATCGGCGACCTGCAGGCCGTGTGCACGGGAAATCGCCGCGGTCACGGTGCTTTTCAGCTCGTCGAGGTCGTGATCGCGATTCTTCAGCTCGACCACGGTGACCAGCCTCTCGGCCTGTTCGTCGGCCACCGCGATGGCCGCCACCCGGCCGCGGGTCAGGTCCGACACCGTGGCCTCGATATCATCGGAGTAGTGGTTGCGGCCGCGCACGATGAGCATGTCCTTGATGCGACCGACGATGAACAGTTCGCCTTCGGAGATGAATCCGCGGTCCCCGGTGCGTAGCCAGTTCGTCACCGGTGCATCGGCCGGGCCGTCGACAAGCGTTGCGCCGAAACCGGTTCCGGTCTGGTCGGGCTTGCGCCAGTACCCGGCGGACACGTTCGCACCGTGCGTCCAGATCTCGCCGACGGTGCCGTCCGGACATGGTGTGCCGGTCTCGGCGTGGACGATCAGAACCAGCGGGGAGGACTCCGGCAGGCCGTAGCGCAGCAGCGGTGTGCCACCCGGTGCGCGGACCGCGTGCCCCTGCGCAAGCTGATCGGTGTCGAATTCCACGGCCTCCGGCACCCGCCCGCGGCTACCGCTGGCGACGAACACCGTCGCCTCGGCCAGACCGTAGGACGGCATCAGTGCTTCCGGCGGGAAACCCAACGGGCCGAACCGATCGGTGAAGCGGGCAACCGTCGGTGGGTGCACCCGCTCGGCACCGCAGATGATGCTGAGGACACCGCCGAAGTTCAGGCCCTCGGTCTCGGCTTCGGTGCTGCGCCGGGCGGTGAGGTCCAGCGCGAAGTTGGGGCCGCCGGTCACCACGTGGGAATGCCGCGCCATGGCCTGCAGCCAACGGACCGGGCGTGTCAGGAAGGCGATAGGGCTCATCAGGTCGGCCTGGCAGCCGCCGAGGATGGGGGCCGCCACGCCCAGCATGAGGCCCATATCGTGATAGAAGGGCAGCCAGGACACCAGTGCGCAGCCCGGCGGGAATTCGCCGCCGAACTGGGGCAGGTAATCGGGCATCAGCTGGTCGAAGTTCGCGATCAGATTGGCGTGGCTGATCATCACCCCGGCCGGGGCGCGGGTGGATCCCGAGGTGTACTGCAGATATGCGATGTCCGGGCCGTCGGAGATGTCCGCGGTATCGGTGGGCTCACGGCTGTCGAGATCCAGGGTGTCCACCGACACCACCGCGGTCATCGCGGCGCCGTCGTCGACGTACTGGGTCGCGATATCCGACAGCGCGGCCGTCGTCAGCACCACCGCCGGTTCGGTGTCGGCGACCACGGCGCTGGTGCGCTCATCGTGCGATCCGGGAACCGGCGCCGAGAGCGGGACGGCGATGAAGCCGGCCTGCATGGCGCCCAGGAACGCCACGATATAAGGAAGGCCCTGCGGCGCGATGATGAGCGCGCGGTCCCCGGGTGCGCCGTGCTGGCTGATCTCCTCGGCCAGGTTGCGGGTGCGGCGGTAGAGCTGACCCCAGGTCAGCGTTTCGGGCACACCGTCGGGATCACGGTCGTAATCGGTGAAGGTGAAGGCAAGGCCGTCAGGTGTGTCACCAGCGCGGTCCCGCAGCACGGTCAGGATGGACGCGTTGGGCATGGGGGTCAGGCTACTCAAAGGTTGTGGTCAGCCTGAGCGTGACCATGGCACCGGGCGCCGATCGAGGCCAAGATGAGAGGGTGCTCTGTCCGCTGGCGGCGTGTCCGGCCGCTGTCGGCCGGGCCGATCGAGGTCGTCGGAAGCGCCGGCGGCACCGCCCGCGGTCACCCCGAGCACGCCGCGGCGCACCGTTACATGTGAAGATGGAAGTGTTATGAGTGACACTGAACTGAGCCCGGCCTCGCTGCGTGAGGCATTCGGGCATTTCCCGACCGGCGTCATCGCCATCGCCGCCGAGGTCGACGGTGTGCGGATCGGCCTGGCGGCCAGCACGTTCGTGCCGGTGTCGCTGGCCCCCCCGCTGGTGTCGTTCTGTGTGCAGAACTCCTCGGAGACCTGGCCCAAGCTGAAGGATCTGCCATCGCTGGGCATCAGCGTGCTCGGCGAGTCGCATGACGCGGCAGCGCGCACGTTGGCCGCCAAGACCGGCGATCGGTTTGCCGGTCTGGAGACGCAGTCACGCGAGACCGGCGCGGTGTTCGTACACGGCACCAGCGTGTGGCTGGAGAGCACGATCACCCAGGAAGTGCCCGCTGGGGATCACACCATCGTCGTGCTACAGGTCAGCGATATCGTCGTCCACGACGTGCCGCCGATCGTGTTCCATCGCAGCACTTTCCGCAAGCTCGGTAGCTAGGGCCTGGCGGCCAGCTGCTCGCGGTATCCGCTGATCCGCCGATCCAGCTCGGCGGCGTCACCCGGGCGGCCCTCCTTGCGGGCAAGCTGCGCGCGGACCGTGAGCTCGCGGATGGCGGTGCGAATATCGTTGACGCTGATCGTTTCTCGATGTGACATGAGGCGGCCTTCTCATCGCTGATCGGACTGTTGTGGTCTGTGTCACCAACCGTACGCTCCATATCGCGCGCCGCCCAGGTATCGCGCCGCGTGTAAGCGGGTGCGGACACCGCGACGGTGCATGGAGATCGCGGAATGGGCCGGAAACTCGATCTGAGTGCACGCTCGGCGCGGGGTATGCGCTGACTCTGCGCCCAGGGCGCGGGGTACTAGCGACTCTGCGCCGTGAGCACAGAGTCAACGGCAGGGTCTAACGTCGGAAGAGCTTGTTGCCCAGCCAGACGATGGGGTCGTACTTGCGGTCGGCCACACGCTCTTTCATCGGGATCAGCGCATTGTCGGTGATCTTGATGTGCTCGGGGCATACCTCGGTGCAGCACTTGGTGATGTTGCAGTAGCCCAGCCCGAACTCGTCCTGGGCCATCTCCTGGCGGTCGACGGTGTCCAGCGGATGCATGTCGAGTTCGGCGATGCGCATGTGGAATCGCGGACCGGCGAAGTTCTCCTTGTTCTCCTCGTGGTCACGCACCACGTGGCAGACGTTCTGGCACAGGAAGCACTCGATGCATTTGCGGAACTCCTGGCTCCGGTTCACATCCTCCTGCTGCATCCGGTACTCACCGGGCTGCAGATCCTTCGGCGGGGTGAACGACGGGATCTGGCGCGCCTTCTCGTAGTTGAAGGACACGTCGGTGACCAGATCGCGCATCACCGGGAAGGTTCGCAGCGGGGTGATGGTGACGGTCTCGTTCTCGTCGAAGGTCGACATGCGTGTCATGCACATCAGCCGCGGACGGCCGTTGATCTCCGCCGAACACGACCCGCACTTGCCTGCCTTGCAGTTCCACCGCACGGCCAGGTCGCCGGCCTGGGTGGCCTGAAGCCGGTGCACGATGTCGAGCACCACCTCGCCGTCGTTGACCTCGACGGTGTAGTCCTGCAGGTCGCCGCCGGACTCGTCGCCGCGCCAGACCCGTAGCTTTGCGTTGTAGGCAGCCATGATCAGCCCTTCCGGTCCGGGTGTGCGGCCAGTTGGTCATCGGTGTAGTACTTCTCGAGCTCGGACAGTTCGAAGGTGGCCAAGAGGTCGGGCCGCATCACCGGTTGCTCCTCGGGGGTGACGATGACGTCGGGGACCACCGGGTCGCCCGGCTTGTCGCCCGCGCCGTCGACGGTTTTGCACACCAGCAGCTTGTTGCGCCAGGTGCGGTCCATCTGCGGATGGTCGTCGCGGGTATGTCCGCCGCGGCTCTCGGTGCGCTGCAAGGCGGCCTTGGCGACGCACTCGCTGACCAGCAGCATGTTGCGCAGGTCGATGGCCAGATGCCAGCCCGGGTTGAAGACGCGCCCGCCCTCGACGACGACGTTGGCGTAGCGTTTCTTCAACTCGTCGATCTTGGCCAGCGCCTCCTGGAGCTCACCCTCCTTACGGATGATGCCGGCCAGGTCGTTCATCGACTCCTGCAGCTCGGCGTGCAGGGTGTACGGGTTCTCCGGGTTCGCCTTGGGCTCGAAGGGATCCAGCGCCAGCTCGGTCGCCCGGTTGAGCGCCTCTTCGGAGACCGTCGGCCTGGTGTCGGCGGACAGCG
Source organism: Mycolicibacterium sp. 22603 (assembly GCA_052044345.1). GTDB lineage: Bacteria > Actinomycetota > Actinomycetes > Mycobacteriales > Mycobacteriaceae > Mycobacterium. Next base: position 57,737 of record JBQEMX010000002.1, on the reverse strand, counting down.
CCCGTACGTAGTCGGCCGCGCCCAGTCCGGCGCGCCGGCCGAACACCAGTAGGTCCGAGAGGGAGTTGCCGCCGAGGCGGTTCGAGCCGTGCATGCCGCCCGAGCACTCCCCGGCGGCGAACAGGCCCGGTGTGGCGGCGCCGCCGCTGTCCGGATCCACCTCGATCCCGCCCATCACGTAGTGACAGGTCGGGCCGACCTCCATCTCGTCCTTGGTGATGTCGACCTCGGCGAGCTCGATGAACTGGTGGTACATCGACGGCAGCCGGCGCTTGATCTCCTCGGCGGGCATGCGCGAGGCGATGTCCAGATACACCCCGCCGTGCGGCGTTCCGCGGCCGGCCTTGACCTCTTCGTTGATGGCGCGCGCCACCTCGTCGCGGGGGAGCAGGTCAGGCGTGCGGCGCGCGGAGTCGTTGTCCTTGAGCCACTGGTCGGCTTCTTCTTCGGTCTCGGCGTACTGGCCCTTGAACACGTCGGGGATGTAGTCGAACATGAAGCGCTTGCCCTCGGAGTTCTTCAGCACCCCGCCGTCACCGCGCACACCCTCGGTGACCAGGATGCCCTTCACCGACAGCGGCCAGACCATTCCGGTCGGGTGGAATTGGATGAACTCCATGTTGATCAGGCCCGAACCGGCGCGCAATGCCAGGGCGTGGCCATCGCCGGTGTACTCCCAGGAGTTCGACGACACCTTGAAGCTCTTGCCGATCCCGCCGGTGGCCAGCACGATGGCCGGCGCCTCGAACAGCACGAACTTGCCCGTCTCGCGGTAATAGCCGAAGGCACCTGCGACTCGATCGCCGTCTTTGACGATCTCGGTGATCGAACACTCGTGGAACACCCGGATGCGCGCGTCGTAATCGCCGAGTTCGCGCTTGTCCTCCTGTTGCAGGCTGACGATCTTCTGCTGCAGGGTGCGGATGATCTCCAGACCGGTGCGGTCGCCGACATGCGCCAGCCGCGGATAGGTGTGGCCGCCGAAGTTGCGCTGGCTGATCTTGCCGTCCTTGGTGCGGTCGAACAGCGCCCCGTAGGTTTCCAGCTCCCAGACCCGGTCCGGGGCCTCCTGGGCGTGCAGTTCGGCCATCCGCCAGTTGTTCAGGAACTTGCCGCCGCGCATGGTGTCACCGAAGTGCACCTGCCAGGAATCCTTGGTGTTGACATTGCGCATGGCCGCGGCACAACCGCCCTCGGCCATCACGGTGTGCGCCTTGCCGAACAGTGATTTCGTCACCACGGCCACACGTAGGCCGCGCTCGCGGGCCTCGATCACCGCGCGTAGTCCCGCCCCGCCGGCACCGATCACGACCACGTCGTAGGTGTGCCGTTCCAGGTCACCCATTGAAAATCCTCACTAATCCGTAATTGAGTTGTCAGCCAACGAATCTCAGGTCGGGGAACCAGCCCGCGGCCAGAGACATGACATAGAAGTCGGTGAACATCAGGGTGCCGAGGGTGATCCACGCGTACAGCTTGTGCCGGGTGTTCAGCTTGCTGATCTGCGTCCACATCCAGTACCTGACGGGGTGCTTGGAGAAATGCTTGAGCCGCCCACCCGCGACGTGCCGGCACGAGTGGCAGGACACCGTGTAGGTCCACAGCAGCAGTACGTTGATGACGAGGATCAGGTTGCCCAGCCCGAAGCCGAATCCACCGCCGGGCTTGTGGAAGGCGATGATCGCGTCATAGGTGTTGATCACCGAGATCAGCACCGCCAGATAGAAGAAATACCGGTGGGTGTTCTGGATGATCAGCGGGAATCGCGTCTCACCGGTGTACTTGGCGTGCGGTTCGGCCACCGCGCAGGCCGTCGGCGACTGCCAGACCGACCGGTAGTAGGCGCCGCGGTAGTAGTAGCACGTCAGCCGGAACAACAGCAGGAACGGCAGGGACACCGCCGCGTAGGGCAACCACCAGACATCCGGGAGGAACTGGCCGAAGTGGCTGGCTTCGGGCACGCATCCGGTACTGACGCACGGTGAGTAGAACGGGGTCAGGTACCCGTACTCGGCGACGTAGTAGTTGTTCTGCATGAACGCCCGCACCGTCGCGTAGATGACGAACGCGGCGAAACCGAGATCGGTGATCAGCGGAGATTTCCACCACGCATCGGTGCGGAGTGTGCGCTCCTTGATCCGCGCTCTGGTTGGTGAGAAGACGCCGGTACCTTGAGGATTCGAGGTCGGTGCGCTCACTGATTTCCTCTTCTTCTGTTGTGTCGGGGCTCTTCACCCCTGCGGTCTAGCGGCTGCCGCCGAGACCCTCGTCATCGACACCGCTCCAGAAGTCCCTGGAGTAGTCGTGATCGGGGATGGTGATCTTCTCGGCGGCGCGGGGGTGCGCTGGGGCTCCACGCATCTCCAGTTCCGCGGCATCGATGTCCAACCGGTCGATATCGTTGAGCATGCGTTCGGCGTCGTTGACGATGCGGCGCATCGCGGGGGCGTCGCCATATCGGGCGCGCAGCGATGTGACGCAGCGGCGAAGGTTGCCGATGAGTTCGTGCAGTTCGGCAAGCTCGGTCGTGGTGGACAAGGGTGACCTCCTTGGGCTGAAGGGTGTCAAGGATCACAGTACGCATTCGATGTTAGCCACAACACGCACTTGAGAGTGAGACAGATCACGTCTACATCGCAGAAAGGCTCGTAAATGTCGAACGACGACCTCAAACAGAAGGCGGACGCGCTGCTGGCGCTTCATCGCCCTGGCGACCCCGCGATCCTCCCCACGGTCTGGGACGCATGGTCGGCGAAGACCGTGGTAGAGGCGGGATTCACGGCGCTGACCGTGGGTAGTCACCCGGTCGCCGATTCCGTCGGCAAGCCCGACGGCGAGGGGATGAGTTACGACGATCTGGTCACCCGGGTCGCCCAGATCACCGGAGCGGTCGATGTCCCGATCTCGGTGGACATCGAATCCGGTTACGGCGAGTCGGCTGCGCGGCTGATCGAGGGACTGCTCTCGGCGGGCGCGGTCGGACTCAACATCGAGGACACCGTGCATTCCGAGGGTGGGCGCATCCGGTCCGATGAAGACCATGCCGCGTTGATCGGGGACTTGCGCAAGGCTGCCGACGCCGCCGGAGTGCACGTCGTCATCAATGCGCGCACCGATCTGTTCCTGCGGCAGGTCGGCGACGAGGCCGACAGGTTCGACCGCGCGGTGCACAAGCTGCGGCTGGCCGCCGAGGCCGGGGCGGACAGTCTGTATCCGGTGGGCCGCCACGATGACGACACCTATCGTCGCCTCGTCGAGGCGTTGCCCCTGCCGGTCAACGCGATCGCGCTGCCGGGACAGGACGACCCGGCGCGGTTCGGGCCACTGGGGGTGGGCCGGATCAGCTTCGGTCCGTTCCTGCAGGGCGCGCTGACCAGCCGCATCACCGAGCTCGTCACCCCCTGGAAGTAGGTCCGTCCCAACAGGAACACGGCGAGGNCCTCGCTTCGTGCCGGACTACTTGGTGGTGATGGCGATGCGCTGGGGCTCGGTACCGGCATACACGCCGGCCACCCGGACGGTCAGTACCCCGGCCTCGTAGGACGCGGTGACGGCCTCGCCGGTGACCTGCGCGGGCACCTTGAACGACCGGCGGAACGCGCCGTAACGGACCTCGGAGAGGGTGCGGCCCTCGGCATGCTCGTCGCGGCGTTCGCCGTGGATCACCAGTTGCCCGCGGTCGAGTTCGACGTGCACGTCCTCGTTGGCATCCACGCCCGGCAGTTCGAGGCGGACGACGGCGTCGTCACCGTCGCGGACCACCTCGGCGGCCGGATGGAAATCCGCCGAGACCGGCGCGGGATTACCGAAGAAGTCACGTAGCCAGATGTCGACAGGCGACGCGGGACGGGTACGAACGGGGGTGCTGCTCATTGGGATCGTCTCCTCTTTCTCGTGCTGATGGTGTCGGGATGACCAGCCCTGCGCCGGTCCTCTACAGAGAGAACTTGAGTCGACCACGCTGAAGTTCCAGCTGGGTGTTCGCCGTCAGCGAAGCACTCACACGATCCGCGTCGGACATGTGAGGAAGCCGTGACGGCCACTTCACACGGGAGCACATTGCGGCAATATCGGCTTTCTACCGTCGCTGATATGAAGGCAGCCAAGCATGTGATCGTGGTCGGACACGGCATGGTCGGACACCGCTTCGTCGAGGCTTTGCGGGCCCGAGATACCGACGGCGTTTGGCGCATCACGGTGCTCTCCGAGGAGGCCGACGCCGCCTATGACCGTGTCGGACTGACCGGCTACACCGAGCACTGGGACCGCGGGCAGCTGGCGCTGCCGGGCAATGACTATGCCGGCGACGCCTCTGTGACACTGCGGCTTGCGATGCCGGCAAAGGCCATCGACCGGGAAGTCAAGACGGTGACCACCGTCGATGGGCAGCGGCTGAGCTATGACGCGCTGGTGCTGGCCACCGGCTCGTATGCCTTCGTACCCCCGGTGCCCGGGCATGACCTGCCGCACTGTCACGTCTACCGCACCCTGGACGATCTGGATGCCATCCGCGCCGGCTCGCTCGCCGCGGCCACGTCGAGGACCCCCGTCGGGGTGGTCATCGGTGGTGGGTTGCTCGGGCTTGAGGCGGCCAACGCGTTGCGCGCCTTCGGGTTGCAGACCCACGTGTTGGAGATGTCGCCGCATCTGATGGCCGCGCAGCTCGATCCGGCCGGTGGTGCTCTGCTGAACCGGATGATCCGTAGCCTCGGTATCGAGGTGCACACCGGTGTCGGCACCGAGACCATCGCGCCGGCGCAGCGCAACAAGCCATTGCGCAAGTCTGAGAACGACGACGCCGTGCGTCTCACCCTCAACGACGGCACCAGTATCGACGCTGGTGTGGTCGTCTTCGCCGCCGGCGTGCGCCCCCGCGACGAACTGGCACGTGCCGCCGGTCTGGACATCGCCCAGCGTGGTGGTGTGATGACCGACCGGGGTTGTGTGACAAGTGATCCCGATATCTACGCCATCGGCGAGGTCGCCGCCATCGAGGGTCGCTGCTACGGCCTGGTCGGACCGGGCTACACCAGCGCCGAGGTGGTCGCCGACCGATTGTTGGGCGGCGCCGCCGAATTCGGTAAGGCCGATATGTCGACCAAACTCAAGCTGCTCGGGGTGGACGTCGCCAGCTTCGGTGACGCGCAGGGCCGCACACCCAACAGCCTCGACGTCGTCGTCAACGACCCGGTGAAACAGACCTACGCCAAGCTGGTGCTCTCCGATGACGCCAAAACCCTGCTGGGCGGGATCCTGGTCGGCGACGCCTCCTCCTATGGGGTACTGCGCCCGATGGTGGCCAGCGAACTGCCCGGCGACCCACTGTCGTTGATCGCGCCCGCAGGCGATGGCGGTGCGGGTGCGCTGGGCGTCGGCGCGCTGCCGGATATCGCGCAGATCTGCTCCTGCAACAACGTCACCAAGGGTGATCTGAAGGAGGCGATCTGTGGCGGCTGCACCGATGTCGCCGGTCTGAAGAAGTGCACGCTGGCAGGCACGTCCTGCGGTTCCTGTGTGCCGTTGCTCAAGCAGCTGTTGGAGTCAGAGGGCGTCGAGCAGTCCAAGGCCCTCTGCGAGCACTTCAGCCATTCCCGCGCCGAGATGTTCGAACTCATCCGGGCCACCGAGATCCGCACGTTCTCCGGGCTGATCGACAAGTACGGCACCGGAAAGGGTTGCGATATCTGCAAACCCACCGTCGCGTCGATTCTCGCGTCGACCAGCTCCGACCATGTGCTCGACGGTGAGCAGGCATCGCTGCAGGACTCCAACGACCATTTCCTGGCCAACATCCAGCGCAACGGCAGCTACTCTGTGGTGCCGCGATCGCCCGGCGGTGAGATCACCCCCGAACAGCTGATCCTGATCGGGGAGATCGCCAGGGACTTCGACCTCTACACGAAGATCACCGGAGGCCAGCGCATCGATATGTTCGGTGCCCGGGTGGATCAGCTGCCCGAGATCTGGCGGCGACTGGTCGAGGGTGGTATGGAGTCCGGCCACGCCTACGGCAAATCGCTGCGCACGGTGAAGAGTTGCGTCGGTAGCACCTGGTGTCGTTACGGGCAACAGGATTCGGTCGACATGGCCGTGGAGATCGAGAAGCGCTATCGCGGTCTGCGCGCACCGCACAAGATCAAGATGGCGGTGTCCGGATGTGCTCGCGAATGCGCCGAGGCGCAGAGCAAGGACGTCGGCATCATCGCCACCGAGCAGGGCTGGAACCTCTATGTGTGTGGCAACGGCGGGATGTCGCCGCGGCACGCCCAGTTGCTGGCCGGCGATCTCGACGACGAGACGCTGATCCGCTACATCGACCGGTTCCTGATGTATTACATCCGGACCGCCGATCGGTTGCAGCGGACCGCACCGTGGCTGGAGTCGCTCGAGGGCGGGCTGGACCAGGTCCGTGACGTCGTGTGCAACGACTCCCTGGGCCTGGCCGCCGAGTTCGAGGAGGCGATGGCCCGGCACGTGGCCGGCTATGCCTGCGAATGGAAGGGCGTCCTGGATGATCCGGAGAAGCTGTCGCGCTTCGTGTCGTTCGTCAACGCACCCGAGGTGGCCGATCCGACCATCGAGTTCACCGCGGCATCGGGACGCAAGGTACCTGTCGCCATCGGTATGCCGAAGTTCACATCGCAGGGGGAAACGAAATGACCATCACCGATGATCGCAAAGACATTGATGCCCAAGTCGATACGGACTGGACCACGGCATGTCCGCTGGACCGCTTGCTGGCCAATCGGGGTGCCGGGGTGCTACTGCCCGGTGGTGTGCAGGCGGCTCTGTTCCGCCTCGACGACGGATCGCTGCACGCGGTGGGCAACATCGACCCGTTCTCGGGTGCGGCGGTGATGTCGCGTGGCATCGTGGGGGACCGCGCCGGTCGGTCCTGTGTGCAGTCACCGATCAAGAAGCAGGCTTTTGCTCTGGATGATGGTGTCTGCCTTGATGATCCGGCGGTGGCACTGCCGGTCTACCGGACCAGGGTCACGCCGGACGGTCTTGTGCAGATCGCTCTGTGACGGCCGCCGCCCACTGGGCGTCGCGACCGGGACCGGGGTGGCGCACCACGTCACCGCGGCGCTGTAGCACCGTCAGGTTGCGATACACCGACTCGATGACAGCAGTCGAATTTCCATGCCGCAGAACGTGATCGCGCAACTCTGCCGTCGTCATGGGCCGATCTTCCTGCTGTAATGCGCTCACCAACTGCGCGCGCAAACGCTCACTCTGCCCCACCGAACCCATTTGCACGATCCTAGCCCAGCGGGTCGCTTGGCCCGAATCGGCTGGTCAGGCTGCGGTCGACAGCCTGACCGCGGCGGCGCGACGGAACCGGCTGGCGATCAGCCGGACCATCCCAGGGTGGAGACCAAGTGGGTCGGCAACCAGGTCGGCGCCCGAGTTGCGCAACCGGTCCTGGAACAACCCATCGGCCAGCAGATAGGACGCCACCGCGATCCGCCGGCCACGTGCTCGTGCCGCCTGCACGGCATCGGTCACCGTGGGCGCACCGGTGGCGGCGTAGCCCAGCTCCACCCGGTCGCCGATCAGGGCCGACAGCATGGCTGCGGTCTGACGCAGGTCGGACTGAGCGCTGCGATCCGAGGTGCCCGCGGCGGCCATGACCACCGAATCGCCCGGCCGCCAACCAGATTCCTGAAGCCTATCGGCAAGTACGCGCACGGTGCCCTGGCACGGTCCCAGTGGCGGGGTCACGGTCACCGCCGGGTGTGTGCTGGCCTCGACGTGCGCGGGCACGTCGGCGCGAACGTGGTAGCCACCGGCCAGGAAGGCCGGCACCAGGACGGCGGGCCGGTCGGCGGGTAGCCGGTCGAGCACCTCCGACGGTGTCGGTCCGAGCACATCGACAAATGCCACGTGGACCCGGCGATCCAGCAGTTCCGAGACACGATCGGCCAGTTGTCCGATCATGTCGACACCACCGGGTTTGCGGGTGCCGTGGGCCACCAGCACCGCGGAGACCTCGCGATTCATGACACTCCCATCGGATATTCGTCGACGGCCAGCCGGTAGCCCCGCTTGACCACGGTCGACACGATGTTCTTGTCGCCCAGCGCAGTTCGCAGGCGCAAAACCGCGGTCTCGACGGCGTGGGTGTCGGTGCCGCTACCCGGCAGCGCCTTGAGCAGGTCCTGCCGCGACACCACCGATCCCGGCCGGTGAGCCAGGGCGCGGATGGTGGCCATCCCAGCGGGCGGTAGTTCCTTGACCACCTCGTCGACCAGCACACAGGTGCCGCGGATCTCGAGCAGATGCCCGGCCACCCGCATCCGCCGCGACTGCAGCAGCGGCAATTCGTCGGTGATGTGGCGGGCCAGAGCACCCAGCCGCATCCGTTCCGGGGCCGAGGTGGGCACTCCCAGGCGGACCAGCGGTCGGGCGGTGATCGGGCCGACGCACATCGCATGCACGTTGGTGCGCATGGCATCCAAGACCGCGGACTCCACACCGAGATCGGCCGCCCGTAAGAGCAGGGCGGCCACCGCCGGGGCGGAGGTGAAGCTGACGGCGTCGAACCGTTGGTCGGCGATGCCCAGCACCAATTGGTCGAAGGGACCGTTGCGCGGCGCGGGGTTCCATCGATACACCCGGATCGGCACGACGTCGGCGCCGGCGGCGCGCAACTCATCGAGAAACTCGGGGAACGGATCCCAGTCGTCATTGGTGCCGTGCAGCTGCACGGCGACCCGCATGCCGACGATGCCACCCTCCAACAGGTAGTGCAGCAGCTCGCGGGAGGACTCGGACTCCGGTGACCATTCCTCGGGCAGGCCGGCGGCGCGCAGGGCCCCGGTGGCCTTCGGCCCCCGCGAGACGATACGGGCGTTGCCGAGCGCGGCAGTCAGGTCGTGCGCCAGGCCCCAGCCATCGGCGGCCGCGATCCAGCCACGAAACCCGATGCCGGTGGTCGCGATCACGATGTGGGGTGGGGTCGCGATCAACGCCTCGGTGTTGGCCCGCAGCTCGTCGTCGTCGGGCAGCGGCACCATCGTGATGGCCGCGGCGCTGGTCACATCGGCACCGCGCCGCGTGAGCAGGGCTGCCAGCTCTTCGCTGCGTCGCGCCGAGGTCACCGCCACCCGGAACCCGGTGAGCGGCGCCCAGTCAGGTCCAGTCATGTCACCTGTGTATTCAGTCGGTGTTTCGGGGCTGTTACTCCATGATTGCGCGCGCGTGTCGCCGCAGGCCGGACTGCAGTGGCTGCGGACGACATCGATGAGAGGCTATGAGCGCTTTGTTGCGTGGGCGCTGCCGGCGATAACCCGGCCGTGAACTTCCGCTCACCGCGCCACGTTGCCGCCTGTGAGGTGCTGACCAGGTACTACCAGACGTCGCCTGCGCGCCAATCACAGCTCAGCTCCGCGCTGGTGTCCAGTTCGACGCCGACGGGAAGAACGTACACACCGCCATCGTCGTCCGGGGTGCGGGTGATACCGGCCGGTGCGAGCACCGAGGTGGGCCCCTGCCACTGTTGCCAGCCGCGTGGCAGATACAACTGCGTCCCGGCCTCCGAGGCCGACAGCGCGCCCAGTTGGTATGCCCCGCGCAACACCTGCTCCAACGCGTCCATGATCGCGGTGCCAAGACCCTGCCCACGCCAGTCCGCGCGGACCGCGACGGCCTCGACGTAGCCGCACCGCAGCGGCATATCGCGGTAGAGCAGCCGGCGTTGCACGACGGCGCCGTGGGCGATGATCGCACCGCGGTGAAAGATCAGGGCGTGCATGCCGCCGAGCGCGTGCTCCCAGTCCGAATCGTCGAAGGTGCCCTCGCTGTCCTCGGCGAAGGCGTCGACGACCATGCGGTGGGCATCGGTGCGGGTTTCGGCATCCAGATCGGCGGTGTGGATCAGCCGCGCGGTATGGACGTCGCGGACCGCGGTGGGCCCGGGTGTGTGACTGCGCACACAGCCGTTTCTACCATCAATTCTCGTGCGGGTGGCGCGGCCGCGACCAGTGCAGTCGGACCGTCTGCCCGGGGCGCACCTGGCCCAGCTTGTCGATGTCCTCGTCGATGACCACACCGATCACCGGATAGCCACCGGTCACCGGATGGTCGGGACCGAGGATCACCGGAAAACCGTTGGGCGGTATCTGGATCGCCCCGCGGGCAGCCCCCTCGCTGGGCAGCTGCCGGTCGGGCCACCGTGGTTCCAGCGGCATCCCCACCAGCCGCATACCGACCCGGTCGCTGCGGTTGGTCACCAGCCAGTTGGTGCGAACCAGGATGTCGGGGTCGACGAACCAGTCGTCACGCGGCCCCGGGACCACCTGGAGCTCCACGATCTCCGGCGCGATGGCGGCGACGGGAGCCTGGTCCAGCTCGGGGAAGTCGGCGCCGTGTTCCCCGACCGGCAGCACGTCACCGACGCGCAGCGGTGCCGGACCGATCGCCGACATCACGTCATGACTGCGGGAGCCGAGCACCGGGGCCACGTCGATCCCGCCGCGGACCGCCAGGTAGCTGCGCAGTCCGGAGTGCGGTGCACCCAGTGAGATCACCTCACCATCACGCGCGTAGTGGATGCTGTTGGTCCCGAACGGAACTCCGTTGACGGCCGGGTCGGTGTCGGCGCCGGTCACGGCGATGGTGACATCCCCGCCGTGCACGCGCGCGGAGAATCCACCGAAGGTGACCTCGACGGTGGCGTGCTCGCCGGGGTTGGCGACCAGTCGGTTGGCCAGCGTGTGTGCCCGCCGGTCGGCGGCGCCCGAGGTGGTCACCCCCAGGTGCGCCATACCGGGCCTGCCCAGATCTTCGACAAGGGCCAGCGGGCCGGTGCGCAGAACTTCCAGCGTGACGCTCATGCGATCTCCTCGCAGGCTCGGAGTTCGCATCGTGTTTGTCGATTCGCTCCGCAAGCGTCGCTCATGACTCCTCCCGGAACGCGACGGTCATCCCCGGCGTGAGCAGGGCGGGCCGGTCGCGGGTGACGTCGAACAGTATTGCTGAGGTGCGCCCGATCAGCTGCCAACCGCCGGGGGACTCGCGAGGGTAGACCCCGCTGAATTCGCCTGCCAGACCGACTGATCCGGCCGGAACGCGGGTCCGTGGCTCGGCGCGGCGGGGGACCTGTAGCCGCGGGTCACCGCCGATAAGGTAGGCGAATCCTGGTGCGAAGCCGCCGAACCCGACCTGCCACATGGTGCCGGTGTGGGCGGTGACCACCTCCGCCGCGCTCAGGCCCGTCAGCTCGGCGACCTCGGCCAGGTCGGCACCGTCATAGGTCACCTCGATCACGACGTCGGGCTCGGCGGCCGTGCCGACGTCGTCGACGGACCGTTGCAGGCGTAGCGCCGTGAGCCGTTGCCGGGTGGGTGCCAGATAGCGTGGGCCCGCCAGCTTCACCAGGATCGTTCGGGAGGCGGGCACGATGTCGATCACGCCGGGCAGGCCGACGTCCTGCAGCATGCCGGTCCAGGCCAATACCGCCGCGGTGCCGTCGAACTCGAGCAGCAGCGCCTGATCTCCGTAATCGTGTACGGTGCCCAGCTCACCGGGCACGTGAACGTCCGTTGTCACCGTCATCTACCGAAGCTACCGCCGGGTAAGTTCGTTTTCGACGTGTCTGAGTGGTTTGCCAGAGGAGCCTTAACAAGGGTTCATGCACCCGTTCACCCAACGGGCTGATAGGTCGGTTCGCGGCGCTTGACCATCGCGATCACCCGGTAGGTGACGGGCAGCAGCACCACTTCGACGATGGTCTTGTAGAACCAGCCCTGGGCGGTGTAGATCAGGAAATCGCTGAACGAGGTGATACCGATGACGCTGGCCGCGATGGCGCAGAAGACCACGGTGTCGCCGAGCTGCCCGACGAAGGTCGACCCGACGAGGCGTGCCCAGAGGTGCTTCTCCTTGGTCCGTTCCTTGATCAGCACCAGCGACCAGGCGTTCAGTGTCTGCCCGACGAGGAAGCCCGCCATGCCGGCGATGATCAGGCCGGTGTAGGCGCTGACGATGTTCTCCAGGTGTTCCTGGTTCGGGTAGAAATCGGCGGCGGGAAGGTACACGGTCGCCCAGAAGGCTGCGGCGGCAAGGGCGTTCATCGCGAAGCCGGTGAGGATCGCACGCCGGGCCGCTTTGAACCCGTAGACCTCGGAGAGTACGTCGCCGATCACGTAGGTCAGCGGGAAGACGATGAACCCGCCGTCGGTGATGATCGGCCCGAACTCCACGCCCTTGGTGGCGGTGACGTTGGAGATGATCACCAGGGCGGTGAAGACCGCGACGAAAATCGGATAGTAGGCCGAACCGACCTTCGCGTAGGACGGGCCGTGCTGGGTGTCGTTCGGGCTGCTCACCCGGATATCTTGTCAGGCCAGCGCGGGCCTGAGCATGGCCGGCAGCTGGTCGGCGACCGCGGGCAGCGACAACGGCGAACTGAAGGCGATCGCGGCGGCCAGGTCGCGGCCGGTGAAGACGTTGCGTGTGCCCCGTTCGGCGATGACGGGGTCAGCCGTCAGGGTGGCGATCTCGGGGTCGTCGGCGCACCAGATGAGCACATCGGCCGCGCCGAGCACCTCTGCCATCCGGTCGCGCGGCACGGTGGCGTCGGTGTCGGGCACGGTGAATCCGAGCTGGGTCAGGAACTCGGTGCGCCAGCCCGGTGGCGTCGTCACCAGATTCCCGCCGTCCAGGCTGCCCTGCAGCAGCAGCGCTCGTTTGCCCTTGAACGAGGCGTTCTCGGTGCCCGCCGTGGTGAACCGGGTGTCGACGTCGGTGATCAGCCGGTTCATCTCGTCATGTTTGAACACCGCGGAGCCGATGGCTGCCGCCTGGTCCTTCCACGGTTCGAAAAAGGCCTGTGTCCCGCTCTGGGCGATGGTCGGTGCGATGTCGGAAAGCCGGTCGTAGGTGTCGCGGTCCAGGCCGGCGTTCGTGGCGATGATCAGATCGGGGTTCAGCGCCGCGATGGCCGCGACGTCGATACCGTTGTCGAGATTGAGCACCGTCGGCTGGGCGGTGCCGAGTGCCCGGAGCGCCCACGGCCAGGTGGCGAACGGCTGTCCGCCGAACCATTCGGTCACCCCGACGGGGATGACGCCGACGGCCATCAGGCAATCCTGACCGGTCAGCCCGGCGCTGACCACGCGGGTCGGCGGCGCGGGCACTCGGGTTTCGCCGAACGCGTGCCGGACGGTGACGGAGCCGTCGTCGGCGACGGCGCCGGGCCGTGTCTCGGAGCTGCAGGCGGC
>JBQEMX010000002.1:0-44498 GCA_052044345.1 Mycolicibacterium sp. 22603 | reverse complement strand
CCGATCCGGCGGCAAGCGCCAGCAGGAAACCTCGCCGGGACCAGGGTGTCGGCACGCCGTGAGCGTACTTCCCGGCGAGCGTGCGTGTCTGCACGATGACACGCCTGCGTGGGTGGTGAGTTCGCGCACCGTCGCGGCGACGCCACCGCGATGTTCCCCACCGGTCAGCGGGCTACGGTTCCAGCCCGCGCAGCAGCACCGCCAGGCCGAACTCGAAGGCGTCCTCCGCGCGGTCCGGTCCCGATCCGGCCGCCAGTGCGGCCGCGAGTTCCGGGCCGACGTCCGGACTGGACCCCCAGGGTGCTTCGGGCGCGGCGGCGTCCAGCGCCGAGCCGAGGACGAAGGAATCGATGAGCGTGATGGCGCGCAGGTTGTCGGCGGCACTGAACCCCGCTGCGGTCAGCGTCTGTGCCAGCGCGTTGTACATCGCGACGGCGTGTGTGCTCGCGACCGGGTAGGCGGTGAGCAACGGGATCAGTCTCGGGTAGCGGGCGTAGCTGCGACGGTAGGAGCGCATGATGTCGGCAACGACGTCGATCCACGGTCCGTCGGTAGCGGGAAGTGTCACTGCGCTCATGGCTTTCTCGCGGAGCAGTTCGACGATCTGCTCGCGACCCGTGACGTGGTTGTACAGCGAGGACGGGCTGACGTTCAGCGAGCGGGCCAGTTCGGGAATCGTGAAACCGCCGGTCCTCTGCACCAGATCCATTGCCGCATCGGCGATCCGGTCGGCGGACAGGATCGCCACCCTGGGTCGTCCCACTGGTCGTTTTCCCTTCGACTCTTTACAACGGCCGCACTGGGTCCCACAATAAACGAAACTAATTCGTTTTAGGAGCGTCGACATGCTCGTTCTGACCGCCGAGCCCGCTGAACCCCTGTCCCGGACGACCGCGTCACGGCGGCCACCGGTGCGCGTCGCGCTGGTTCAACACCGGTGGCGCGCCGATGCCGCCGAGCTGATCGGGGTGCTCAACGACGGCATCGCCCGGGCCGCTGACGCCGGCGCGACCGCGGTGTTCCTGCCCGAGATCACGCTGCTGCGGTACCCCGCCGACACCCGCGCCGGTGCCAATCCCGGCGACGCAGCAGAGAACCTCTCGGATGGGCCGACGTTCACCATGGCTGCCGAGGCGGCCCGTCGACACGGGATCTTCGTACACGCCTCGCTGTACGAAAAGGCTCCGGACACCGACGGTCTCGGCTTCAACACCGCGATCCTCGTCTCGCCGGACGGCGACTTGGTCGGGCGCACCCGCAAGATGCACATCCCGATCTCGGCGGGCTACTACGAGGACACCTACTTCCGTCCGGGACCGCCCGAGGCCGCGTACCCGGTCTATGCGCCGGAGGGTCTCGGCGCGCGAGTGGGCCTGCCGACCTGCTGGGACGAATGGTTCCCCGAGGTGGCGCGGAGTTACGCGCTCGGCGGCGCCGAGATCGTCGTCTATCCGACCGCCATCGGATCGGAACCGGTGTTCCCCGCGTTCGATACCCAGCCGCTGTGGCGGCATGTCATTGTCGGGCACGGGATCAGCAACGGATTGTTCATGGTGGTGCCCAACCGCACCGGGAACGAGGGCGCACTGTCGTTCTACGGGTCCTCGTTCATCTCCGACCCGTATGGCCGGGTGCTGGTGTCGGCGCCCCGCGACGAGGAAGCGGTGCTGATCGCCGATCTGGACCTTGATCAGCGTCGTGACTGGCTGGAGCTCTTCCCGTTCCTGCTGACGCGCCGACCGGACAGCTATGGCGCGCTGACGGCGACGGTGGATGTCGAGCATCCCTACGGCGCGGGACACGAAGCCACCGCGGTGGTCAAATGAGCGGTCAGCCGAGTTACCTGATGCCTGCCGAGGGTGCACCCCAGGACCGGGTATGGATGGCCTTCCCGTCGGCCGGCTATTCCCTGGGTGACACAGCCGACGAACAGCACGAGGCGCGGTCGACCTGGGCGGCCGTCGCGCACGCCATCGCGGAGTTCGAACCGGTCACCATGCTGGTCGACCCCGACGAGATCGACGTCGCGAAACGCTATCTGTCGCAGGATATCCAGACCGTCGAAGTTCCACTCGACGACGCCTGGATGCGCGATATCGGGCCGACCTTCGTGCATGCCGACGACGGTTCGGTCGCCGCGGTGGATTGGGTGTTCAACGGTTGGGGCGGCCAGGACTGGGCGCGCTGGGGCCACGACAGCAAGGTCGGCGCGGTGGTGGCCGAACTGGCGGGGGTGCCGCTGGTCTCATCCCCGCTGGTCAACGAGGGCGGCGGCATCCATGTCGACGGCTGCGGGACCGTGCTGGTCACCGAGACGGTACAGCTCGATCCCGGTCGTAATCCCGGGCTCACCAAGACCGATGTCGAGACCGAACTCTCGCGCACCATCGGCGCCACCGACGTGGTCTGGCTGCCGATGGGCCTCACCAGGGACTCGCAGCGTTTCGGCACGCGTGGGCATGTCGATATCGTCGCGACGTTCACCGAGCCCGGCCGCCTACTGCTGCACAGCCAGTCTGACGAGAGCCACCCGGATGCAACGGTGTGTAACAAGATTCGGCGCTCACTTGGCGAACGCTTCGAGATCGTCGACATGCCTGCTCCGACGGTCCTCACCGATGACGAAGGCTTCGTCGACTACAGCTATATCAACCACCTCGTGGTCAACGGCGGCGTGATCGCCTGCGCGTTCGGTGATCCTCGCGACCGCGATGCCGCCGCCATTCTCGCCGAGCAGTACCCGGGCCGCCGGGTGGTCTCGGTGGACGCCCGGCCGCTGTTCGCCCGCGGCGGAGGGATCCACTGCATCACCCAACAACAGCCGTCCCTGCGTTGAAACCCGACCGGCCCGGGGCACCGTGAGCGCCTCAGGCCGGTGGCTGCGGGCCAGGGTCAGACCAGGTTGATGGTCACCGGGATGTTGCCGCGGGTGGCCTTCGAGTCATGCAGAAGGGCATGGTGAAGTTGCGTGACAATCTGCGATCGCGTGTCCGCGAAAACTGACGCTCAGGCATAATCTCGGGCGTGACCGACGTACTGATTGCGGGCGCCGGCCCCATCGGATTGACCGCCGCCATCGAACTGGCCCGCCGCGGTGTGGCCGTGCGGATCATCGATCCGTTGCTCGAACCGCCCCAGTACGCCAAAGCTGTTGGTGTGCAACCCCGAACCCTCGAAGTGTTCGAGCGGATGGGGATCGTGCGCCAGATCCTCGATGCGGCGGTGCACTTTCGTGGGCAGATCGCCTACCTCAACGGTGAACGGGTCGGTGACATCGAGCTGACGCTTCCCGACGATGTGCCGTTCCGCTTCATCGGCATACCCCAGTACAGCACAGAGCGGGTGTTGCGCCGGGAGCTCACGGCCCGCGGCGTGCGCATCGAACGTGGCGTCCGGTTGACCGGTTTCGAGCAGGACTCCGACGGTGTCACCGCCATGCTCGACAACGCGACACCCGTTCGGGCGCAATATCTGATCGGCGCCGACGGTGCGCACTCGATCGTCCGTAAGACCCTTGGCCTCAGTTTCGACGGCGCCGCCTTCGAAGAGCAGTACATGCTGGCCGACGTCGAGGTGGATTGGACGCTGCCGCACGGTTACGCCGTGCGATCCATGCACAACTCCGAGGGCAAGGTCGACGACCTTCTGATGTGCATTCCGCTGCCCGGGCGCGGACGCTATCGGATGTCGATGCTGGTACCGCCCGAGCTGTCCACCCAGGGTGGCGTGCAGCACGGGTTCGGTGAAGGCACACCGGAGCTACACCACATCCAAGCAGTGTTGGATCGGCTGTCGCCCGAGCCGACGACGGCTCGGAACATGCGGTGGTCGTCGGTGTTTCGGATCAGCCACCGCATCGTGGACGCCTATGGTCGCGGCCGCGTCTTCGTCGCCGNCGGCGACGCTGCACACATCCACCCGCCCACCGGTGCGCAGGGTATGAACACCGGGATTCAGGACGCCTACAACCTGGCGTGGAAACTGGCGTTGGCCGTGACCCGCGATGCGGCTCCCGGGCTACTCGACAGCTACGACGCGGAGCGTCGACCCATCGGTGAGGAGGTGGTCGGACGCACCGTGCGCAGCGCCCGGGATGGGATCGGCGCGGACTCCATCGATCCCGACTACGTCATCCGCAGGGAGGCGCAACTGCTGGTGAGCTACGTCGGCAGTCCCATCGTGGCCCCGGGTGCCGGCGGCCGGGCACCGGATGCACGCGGGCTCGTCCGAGCGGCCGAGACCGATCGGGTGCGACTGTTCACCCTGTTGGCGAGTACCCGCCACACTCTGCTGCTGTATGCCGACCCCGCAACAGGTTTCGAGGATTTCGAGACTGTAGCGGAGGCCGCCGAGCGTGCCGCGCACGGGCTGCTCGACGTGTACGTCATCGCACACCCGGATGCGGATGTCGAAGCCACCGCCCTGCCGTTGGTGCGCGACGAAATGGGCGAGTTCGCCGCGGCTTACGGTGTCGACGGACCCGCTGCCGTCGTGGTGCGTCCCGACGGTCATCTGGGCTACACCGGCGCGGTGGACGCCGACGCGCTCGTGCGGTACCTGAATCGGACGTTCGTCTAGCGTCCATGGCCGTCGATCGGCGGTGAACTGCCGTCAACATGCGCGAGCCGGGGTGTTCGACGTGGCGGGACCGGGGATGCGGCTTTCACCGGATCCCGCCAAGCACGCCTTTCACTGTGTAGTTGTCAAGGTGCGCAGCAACTTTCGCCCTGCCGCAGCGTCAACGCGGCGCTGTGTTCGGAGTGGGATCGCAGATCATAACGGCGATGAGAGAATCGTGATGGGTGGCTACATACCGAACCCAACCTTTCGTCAAAGGCCAGCACAATGCCATTCAGGCACGGTGGTTCTCACAGGCCCCCGTCGGAGCTGTCGAACCTCTCGGTGACGGGATCACCGACACGGGCTCGCCGGATATCTCGTGGGAGCCACATTCGCTTCGAACTTGTGTTCGACGTTACTCCGCGGTTTTCCGGCGCGCAAGAAGAATCTGCGGGCTGTGGACGGACGCGGTGAACTCAGGGGATCAGCTGCACCTTCAGATGGTCCTCCGACCGCGCCATCGCCACGGCGTATCCGGCCGGCGCATCGTCCAACGGCAATGTGGTGGTGAAGATGCCGTCGACGTCGAGCCGGCCGGCCTGTAGCAGCGGGATCAGTGTGGGCCAGGTCTGTTGCACCGGAGCGGTGGTCAACCGGATGGTGAGGCTGCGGATCAGGCAGGCCAGTGCCGGCAGCGGGTAGGGCTGCAGATCGTGCACGCCAACGATCGACACCGTGCCACCGGTGCGCACACTCTCGATGGCATCGCTGATGGTGGTGTCGGTGCCGACGGCGTCGATCACGGCATCGACTCCCAGTCCACCGGTGGCTTCCCGAATGGATTGCACGGCAGGCGGATCGATGGGTACAGCACCCCATGCGGCGGCGCGGGTGCGGCGGGTCTGCACCGGATCGAACGCGTATACGGTGGCTGCGCCGAGGGCCAGTGCGCTGCGCAGCGCACACATACCGACCGCGCCGAGGCCGATCACCGCGACGGTGCCGCCGACCGGGATATCGGCGCGCAGTGCTGCCGCCCATCCGGTGGCCAGGTTGTCGGTCAGCAACAAGGCCTGCTCGGTACTGATGCCCTCCGGCATCTTGAGCAGCTGGAAGTCGGCCGCGGGTACCGCGAGCAAGTCGGACTGTGCACCGCCGAGCGCACCGGATCCGAAAATCTGGGGCCCGAGTACGCAGCGGATGGGGTCGTGGGTGGCGCAGCCCGAGCATTGCCCGCAGCCCGCCACCGAGGAAACCAGGACCCGATCACCCACGGTGAAACCCGCTACTTCCGAGCCGGTTTCGACAACGGTCCCGACCGCCTCATGGCCGAGCGCGACGGGGTCGACCAGCGGGTAGTGGCCTTCCAGGAAGTGCAGGTCTGACCCGCAGATCGCCGCCGCCTCGACTGCGATGATGGCACCATCGGCGCCGGGCAGGGTCGGGTCGGGTCGGCTCTGGACGCTGACGGTGCCTTCGGCGTCGACCACCACTGAACGCATGCTCATTCCTCCCGGAAGTCCGACCAGATGGGTTCGCGCACGGCAGCGTGATATGTGCTCAGCCGCCAGGGGCTGACGGTGTGGATCTCACCGTCGTCATTCTTGAAGTACGAGTGGGTGATCGACGGATGTGCCCAGACGGTCTTGCGGATCTCTTCTTGGGACCGCTGATGCCATTCGGCGGTCGGCTCGGGGAGTGGTTCGATGGACCGCAGGTTTGCGGTGATCAGGCGCTCCAAGCAGTGATCGATATAGCGCATCTGCAGTTCGGAGTTCAGGATCAGGCTGCCGCCGTGCGCCAAGTGGGCGCCAGGTCCATAGGTCATGAAGAAGTTGGGGAAGCCCGGGACAGTGATGCTGCGATAGGCATACGGCCTGGTGCCCCATACCTCGCGCAGGTCGAGGCCGTCGCGACCGGTGACGGTGATCGGGAACAAGACATCGGTGGCACGGAAACCCGTTGCGTACACGATGATGTCGGCATCGTGAACGATGCCGTCGGCGGTGACGACGCCTGTCTCGGTGATGCGCTCGATTTGGGTGCGGATGAGCTCGACATTGTCTCGTTTGAGGGTGCTCAGCCAGCTGCCGTTGTCCTGCAGGGTGCGCTTGCCGGTGGCGGGGTAGTCGGGTAACACCTTTGCCAGCAGGTCGGGATCATCGCCGACCTGGGTGGTGATCCAGTCGGTGAACATGATGCGCGCGATGGCATTGATCTCGCTGACCGCATTGTTCTGGTCGTGGTAATCGGGGTCGACCAGCGCGGCGTCCAATCCCTTGTCCGCACCTGGCCACAGCAGCAGGAATCGATACCAGCGGCCGTAGAAGGGTAGGTGCTCCATTGCCCAACGCACGCCATCGGCCACGGCTTCGTGGTACATGGGATTGGGGAACATCCACTGGGCGGTCCGCTGAAAGATGTTGAGGCTTGCGACCTTGTCGGCGATCGCGGGTGCGATCTGGAATCCGCTGGCCCCGGCGCCGATCAGGGCGACGCGTTGTCCGGTGACGTCGACGCCGTGATCCCAGGCAGCGGAATGGAAGGACGGGCCGGTGAATGTGTCGGCGCCAGGGAAGTCGGGGATGTTGGGGCGGTTGAGCTGTCCGACGGCGGTGATGACGGCGTTGGCGCTCAAAGCCTGCCCGTCGTCGGTGGTGACGTTCCACCGATCGCCATCCCAGCTCACCTGGCAGACCTCGGAGTCGAAACGGATGTGCGGGCCGAGTCCGTGGCGGTCCACCACATCGGCAAAGTACCGCCGGAGCTCTGGTTGTTCGGCGAAGAAATGTTCCCAGTGATTGCTGGGTTCGAAGCTGTAGCAGTAGAAGTGGTTGGCGACATCTACGCGGGCGCCGGGATAGCTGTTCTCCCACCAGGTTCCGCCCGGTCCGCTGTTCTTCTCCAGGATGGTGAAGCCGATACCCGCCTGCTTGAGCCGGATGCCGGCCAGGATGCCGGACTCGCCGCAGCCGATGACGATGACGTGGAAGTCGCCGGTGTCCTCTAGTGCACGCGGTCGCCGCGGGTCGATCGCGTCGAGATCGAGCTCCTCCAGTACCAGCGGCAGATTGTCCTCACCGACGTGTTCACAGGCTGCCCAGTCGAGCATCTCTCGGACCAGTTCCGGCGAAAGCGATTTGGGCACAGGGCAACCGGCGTCGCGGTATGCAGTGATGATGGGGAGGGCCTCGGTGCGTGCACGGGCCTTGTCCTCCTCGGACATGAAACCCTGCACCTCGTTGAGGAAGAGTCCGGCCTGCTTGTAGTCGCGGATGAAGCGCGGGTCGCCGGTGATATGAACGAGCGACAGCAGCAGCGTGGGGATGCTGACCTGCTCCAATGCAGCGGCGATAGCTGCCTCGGAGGTATCGAAGGGCCGGCCGGCGTGGAAGCTGCGCGTCACAGCTGGTTACGCTACGGCGGGTTGCGGAATGAGGCAAGGGTGTCGGACGGGGGGTGCTGGCTATGGGCCCGCCGCACCCAACGGGCAATCCACGATGGCCCGTTCGACGACCGCCCGTAGCGTCCCGGCGTCGGGGACGTCCAACCAGTACTGGACGGCGGTGTGGATGGCGGCGATGACGCTCGCGGCAGCCAACCGTGGAGCCAGATCGACCGCCGGGTCGGTGCCGGTTCGGTGTCCGATCTCGGCGGCGAGGACCCGTTCGACCTCGATATCGGACTTGCGTTCCTCGGCGAACAACGATGGTTCGGATCGAATGAGGCGAGCCCGGGCCATCCAGGTGCGGTCGGGTTCGTCGGTGAACAGCGCGGCTGCGGCGGCGCGCAGTGCCTCGGGAAGTGGTTCGTCGGCGGGGCGGGCACGCAATGTCGCGCGGAAGACGTCGGCGCGGATCGCGGCGACACCGACGATCGCCGCCTCCTTACTGGTGAAGTAGTTGTTGAACGTCCTCGGTGATACTTCGGCCGCGGAGGCGATCTCTTCGATGCGAACCCCTGCGACACCGTGCTCCACCGCGAGGTCGAGCGCCACCGCGCTGAGGCGGGCGCGCATCTCGCGCTTCTTGCGCTCGCGCAGGCCCTCTCCTGGTGCAGGGGAGGACGAACCGGCACTCACAGCATGTGTCCCTCTCGTCACCTGATCGGTCGAGAATAGTAGTCGGGAAGGTTGTTCGTGCTGTGCGACGATCGTCGTCCGAGCATGCGAGGGAGCGGACTGGACAGCATGATGTTTCGCGCCACGATGCCGAGTCGGGTCCGGGGGACGGTGATGTAGGTGAACAAGTGGGCATGCTTGGCGGCCACCAATGGTCGCTGCGCGGTCTCATACCGGAGGAAGGCGGCGTGCGGAGAATCGCTGCGGCTCAACTCGCCTGCGAGACGATAGGCCCCGGTGAGCGCCAGCAGCGCGCCGGCCCCGGACGCCGGTGATGCGCAGTAGGCGGCATCGCCGACCAGTGCGACGCGGCCGGTTGACCACGACGGCATCGAGACCTGGTCGAGTGCGTCGAAATAGAAGTCGCCCGCGGCCTCCGCCGCGTCGAGAAGTGCTGGAATGTGCCATCCCGAGTCGGCGAAAGCATCGCGGAGCAGGCGGCGCTGAGCGGTGATATCGCGGTAGTCGTAGCTCAACGGTGTGCGACTGTGGAAGGTGAAGGTCACCAGTCCGTGCCCGGCGCTGTCGCGGTAGAGAGCCACCGACCTACCCGGCTCGTTGTAGAACGTCGTCCAAAAGGCTTCTCCCATTGTCGAATCGATACTCGCCACGGCATAGTAGTGCTGCTTGAAGACGCGGAAGTCGTGCTCGGGGCCGAACGCAGCGCGCCGAACCTTCGAATGGATTCCGTCGGCACCGATCACCGCGTCGAATCGCCGGCCGGGTGTGCGGGCGAAGGTGACATCCACACCGGCATCGTCGTGGGTCAGTTCGGTGACGGTATCGCCGAAGATGTATTCGACGTCGGATTCGGTTGCGGCGTAGAGCAGGTGGGCGAGATCGCCGCGGGTGATCTCGATATCTTCGGAACCCACCATGTTCTCGACTTCGGTGGTCGGGAAGCGCACGCGTTGCCGACCGGACCGATCGAGGAATCGCATGCCGTGGTTCACCATGGCGCGATCCCTCACGTCCTCGGAGAGGCCCATGCGATCGATGACGGTCAGCGCCTCGGAGCGAATATCGACGCCGTTACCGCCACGTCGGAGTACCGGTGATTGTTCGACGATGGTGACCTCGAAACCGGCACGGGCCAGCCAGAACGCGGTCGCGGGCCCGGCAATGCTGGCGCCGGCGATCAGGATGCGCGGGATCGTCATGCCACCATCGTGCCCGAATATTGCGTATCACGCAAAGTTGCGCAACACGCATTATTTGCACAGCTTCGTCAGGTGAGCACCTCCACCAGGATGAGGACGCCGACGATGGCGATCGCCGCTCCGGACCCCAGCCGAAGGCGGCGTTGTGCGCGTGGATTGGTGATGCGCGTGAAAATGCGTGCCGCGGCGATGGCCAGCACGGTGAGATACAGGAAGGCCATCGCCGCGTCGATGGCGCCCAACGCCAGGATCGAGCCGACCGTGAGGTCGGGTGCGTACTGCGGCGCCAGCAGCAGAAAGAACAGTCCCACTTTGGGATTGAGCAGACACGAAACAAGTCCCTTGGTGAAGCCGGCTGCCCCGGCGCGCCTCCGAAGGCCGGAGTCATCGAGCAACTCGTCGGTGTCGAACACCTCGCGAATGCCGAGATAGATCAGGTAGGCCCCGCCGACGAAGTGCAGCACATCGACCAACCCGGGGTGGGCGGCCAGCAGGCGCGCCAATCCGACTGCGACGGCACCGGCCCACAGCAGCGAGCCTGTCGCCGAGCCTGCCGCGACGAAAATGCCCTCCCGCGGCCGATTCAGGGCGAGCCGGAGCACCAACAGCGAATCTGGACCTGGGGAGATGGACAGCAACAAGCACAGGCCCGCGAAACTGAGCGCGGTTTCAACGGTCACGGGCTAGCTACCCGGTGCCACACCCAGTGCTTCTGCGAGGACGCGGACAACTCGTCGGATCGCCGCGGGACCGTACACGGTCCGTTGGGGCGCGACGTCGACGATGCCACTCATGCTTGCCTCTTCCGTCGGAGTTCTCGACGGCATAGAGGTATCACGACCGTCCGCCGCGGCGCACCTGATTTTCCGCTCGCCGTCACGAGCGACGTCTCGGCTTNCACCGTTCATCAGGCCGTTGTTGACGGACAGCTGTGACCCCTGCCGGCCGGAAGCCGAGATGACGTCAGTCCCTGATCTCGCTGTCCTCGTAAACGATTCGTCCGATCAGCTCGTAGCGTCGCGGATCGCGCAGTTTGAAGTAGGTGGCCAGCGTTGCACCCAATACGAACAGACCGACGACAATCCACGGTGTCAACGTGAACAACAGCGTGCCGGAGGCGGTGCCTGCGGCGGTGTCCTTGTGCTGCCATAGCAGGTACACCACGTAGAGCATGCCGATGCCGCCGAGGCCGGGAGCGACCAGTGTCTTGAACCAGTGCTTGGATACCGGGTGGTTCTTGCGGATGTGGAAGTAGCTGATCACCGAGAACGCGCACAGCGACTGGACGATCAGGATGGCCATCGTGCCCAGGATCGCCAGCAGCGTGTACATGTGCACGTAGGGATCCATGCCGGCGAACAGGAAGGACAGGATGATCACCAGGGTGATACCGCTCTGGACGAACGATGCGATATGGGGGGATCCGTGTGTCGGATGGGTCGCACCGATGGTTTTTTGCAGACGAGATGACAGGCCCTCGCGCCCCAGCGCGTACAGATACCGCGATGCGCAGTTGTGGAAGGCCATACCGCAGGCAAATGAACCCGACACCAGGAGAACGTTGAAGACCATGATCGCCCACTCGCCGTAGGTGCTACGGACGGGTCCGAAGAAGATCTCCGAGGCGGTGTCGGCGTCCTGGGCGAGTTCGATCGCCCGTTCGGGGCCGGTGCCGGCGATCGCCATCCACGACACGAAGACGTAGAACGCGCCGACTCCGAGGACGCTGATCATGGTGGCACGGGGGATGATCCGCTTGGGGTCGCGCGATTCCTCGCCGTACATGGCGGTCGATTCGAACCCGACCCACGACCAGAATGCGAAGAACAATCCCAGTCCGGCACTTGCGCCGGCGATTCCGGCAGCAGGGCTGAACGCGCCGAGGGGATTGAGGGTCTCTGCCACCGCGAAGCCCTGCGGTCCACCACCGCGGAAGAGCACCGCGACCGCGCCCAGTGCCAGCATCACGATCTCGGTGACCAGGAAGACGCCGAGCACCTTGGCGGTCAGGTTGACGTCGAAGTAGGTCAGTATCGCATTCGCCGTGAGCATGAGCAGCGCCGGAATGATCCAGTGCACGTGCACACCGAGCTGGGATAACAGCATGTTCTGGGCGAAGAAGGAGAAGATGCCGATCAGCGATGCCTCGAACACCACGTAGGCCATCGTGATGAGCCCGCCGCTGGCCATCCCGACCACGCGGCCAAGGCCGTGGGAGATGTACCCGTAGAACGCGCCGGTCGTGGTGATGTGTTTGGCCATCGTCGCGTAGCCGATGGCGAACAGGCCGAGGACGACGGTGGCGACGATGTAACCGGCGGGCGCGTGTGAACCATTTCCGGAGCCCACGGCGATCGGCACGTTACCCACCATGGCCGTGATCGGCGCCGCCGTGGCGACGGCCATGAAGATCACGCCCACCGTGCCTACAGCGTTGCGTTTGAGCCGTTGGACGTCGTGAACTGGTGTTTCTCCAGTCGGCAGAGAGTTTGTGGACATCGATAGCGCACCTTCCACGCTGAGGGTTGGGAGTCGGTGTGGCGTAGACCACATACGAACCAGTCGATATTGGCACTACCAAATGCGCTTGGCAATACCCACAACAAGACCATTGACTTAATTGGTCTACTCGTTTTAGGGTGGGCGGCGTCACAGCTTCCCCGTGGCAGTAGAGGAGTCGCATGTACGACTACGGCACGTTCTCGTTCGAATCCAAGGAACAAGTCCTTGAGCAGGCGACGGCCTTCTGGAACCCGGACAAGACACAGTTCTGGACGGATTCCGGTGTCGATCTGGTCATCGACCGCCGGGAGGGCTATTTCCTGTGGGACATGGGCGGTCGCCGCTTGATCGACATGCACCTCAACGGCGGAACCTACAACCTCGGGCATCGTAATCCCGAAGTGATGCAAGCTATTTCGGAGGGCATGGCGCACTTCGACGTGGGAAACCATCACTTCCCCTCGGTCGCGCGGACCGCTCTCGCTCAGCGTCTCGTACAGACGGCGCCGGCGTCGATCAAGAAGGTGGCCTTCGGATCGGGCGGTGGCGAGGCGATCGATATCGCGCTCAAGAGCGCACGCCATGGCACCCAGCGGCGCAAGATCGTCTCGGTCATCAAGGCCTATCACGGGCACACGGGCCTGGCCGTGGCCACCGGTGATGATCGCTTCGCCAAGCTGTTCCTCGCCGACCGGCCCGACGAGTTCCTGCAGGTGCCCTTCGGGGACATCGAGGCGATCGAACGAGCCCTCGCCCCCGGTGATGTGGCGGCGGTGATCATGGAGACGATCCCGGCGACATACGGATTCCCGCTCCCGCCAGTGGGTTACCTCGAAGCAGTGAAGGCCGCCACCGAACGGTACGGAACGCTGTACATCGCCGACGAGGTCCAGACCGGACTGATGCGCACCGGTGAGTTGTGGGCGATCACCAAGCACGGTATCGAACCGGACATCATCGTGACCGGAAAAGGCTTGTCCGGCGGGATGTATCCGATCACCGCGGCACTGCTCGGGGAGCGGGCCGCGCAATGGCTGGATCAGGATGGCTTCGGGCACATCTCGACCTTCGGTGGTGCCGAACTCGGCTGTGTCGCCGCGATCAAGACACTGGAGATCTGCACCCGACCCGAGGTGCGGTCGATGGTCCACTACATCTCGGATCTGTTCGATCACGGCCTGCGACGCATCCAGGCCGATTATCCGCACTGGCTCATCGGTATCCGCCAGAACGGTGTGGTCATCGGGTTGGAATTCGCTCACCCCGAAGGGGCCAAGTACGTCATGCGCGAGCTGTATGACAACGGGGTCTGGGCGATCTTCTCGACACTGGATCCTCGTGTGCTGCAGTTCAAACCGGGCCTACTGCTGTCCCGTGAACTGTGTGAGGACGTCCTGGACCGCCTCGATGTCGCGGTGGGCCGGGCCAAGACAGCTGCCACCGGAAGAAGGGCATCATGAACACCGCACAGGCCGGCCACATGCTCGAACGTGCCCGCTGGGCAGCCGCGGCCTACGCCGGATACGACGCGGCCACGGTATCGGCGATCGTCAACGCGGTGGCCGAGGCGGGATACCGGGAGGCCGAACGGTTCGCTGCCGACGCGGTCAACGAAACCGGAATGGGGGTGGTTGCCGACAAGGTGATCAAGAACCGGGCCTGCTCCCGCGGCATCGTCGACCACTATCGCGGCCACGACTTCGTCTCACCGCGCATCGACAACGACCGTAAGATCGTCGAACTGCCACGTCCGGCAGGCGTCCTGCTGGCACTCACTCCGACGACCAATCCGGTCGCCACCGTGTACTTCAAGACCATTCTGGCGTTGATGACACGTAACGCCATCGTCATCGCGCCGCACCCGCGTGCCGCCCGGTGCTCGGCCGATGCCGCACGGATGTTGGCCGAGGCGGCAGAGGCGGCCGGGGCACCCGACGGCATCATCCAGGTCGTCGACGAGCCGACCATCCCGCTGGCCGAGGCCCTGATGGCCGACGAACGCACCGATGTGATCGTGGCGACCGGTGGCTCGGCGGTGGTCCGCGCCGCATACTCCTCGGGCAATCCCGCGCTCGGCGTCGGGCCCGGTAACGTCCCGGTGCTCGTCGACGCGAGCGCAGATATCGCCGCGGCCGCCCGACGCATCGTGGACAGCAAGGCCTTCGACAACTCGGTGCTGTGCACCAACGAGTCCGTCCTGATCGCAGAGGCGAGCATCGCGGACAAGCTCCAGTCGGCGTTGATGCGGGCCGGCGCCTATGTCCTCGACGAGGACGCCGCACGCAGACTGCGCGCCTTCATGTTTCCCGGTGGACATCTCAACACCGACGTGGTCGGACGCGACGCCTCCTGGATCGCCGGACAGGCCGGACTGCGGGTCACCCCGAAGACGCGGGTGCTGGTGGCGCCGTTCGATCAGGTGATCTCCGAGGAGGTGTTGGCACACGAGAAGTTGTCCCCGGTACTCGGAATGACCACGGCCACCGATGCGAGTCGCGGTATCCGGGCGGCGCGGGCGGTGGTGCGGATCGCCGGTGCCGGCCATTCGGCCGCCATCCACAGCGAGAATCCCGCGGTGATCACCGACTTCGCCACTCAGGTCCCGGTTCTGCGGGTATCGGTCAACGTGGGTAACTCCACCGGAAGCTCGGGATTGGAGACCAACCTGGCACCGTCGATGACCATCGGTACCGGTTTTGTGGGTCGCAGTTCCATCGGGGAGAACCTGCAACCGGACAACCTCGTCAACTGGACGCGGATCGCCTACAACTCCGAGGCGGCTGTCCGGATGGCCGAGTTCGCCGGTATCCAGCCGTGGCATGCGCCGACAGGCAGTGTGCCTGCTTACCCGCGAGCCTCCAACGATCGCGGCGACGGTGCACCACCAGCGCCGACAAGGACTGCGCCGCAGCCCCGTTCGTCCGATCCGAATCTCGATGTCCTGCGCGCCGAGCTGCGCGCCCTGGTCGTCGAGGAACTCGCTCAACTGATCAAGAGGTGACCCTGTGGCCGAACTGCGTTCCTTCATCTTCATCGACCGGCTCCAACCCCAGACGATGTCCTACCTCGGTACCTGGATCAAAGGTGCCCTGCCGCGGGCGAATCAGGCCGCCCAGATCATCGAGGTCGCTCCCGGCCTCGACATCGAAGGTGTCACCGATGTCGCGCTCAAACACGCCGAGGTCAAGGCCGGAATCCTGGTGGTCGAACGTCAATTCGGCTACCTGGAGTTCCACGGTGAGACCGGTGCGGTCAAAGCCGCGGCAGATGCTGCGTTGGACTCCCTGGGCGGTGACGGCGGTGCAGCGGTGCCCCCGACGATCCTGGCGTCCCGGATCATCTCCAGCATCGATCACCAGCATGCATTCCTGATCAATCGGAACAAGATCGGTTCCATGGTGCTGGCGGGTGAGTCGCTGTTCGTTCTGGAGGTGCAGCCGGCCTCCTACGCGATCCTGGCCACCAACGAGGCCGAGAAGGCCGCCGACATCAAGGTCGTCGACTTCCGGATGATCGGGGCCACCGGCCGGGTGTATCTCGCCGGCGCCGAGGCTGATGTCCGGCAGGCCGCCGATGCGGCCCGACAGGCCCTGGCGCAGCCATGAGCGTCGACCGCGATGAACTGCGCGCCTTGGTCCGGGAGGTGGTGCGGGACGCCGTCGCAAGCCTGAAGGCACCGGACCCCAGCCCGTCTGCACCGGCAGCGTTGGCTCCTGCGCCGCCGGTCACGGTGGCCGAGCAGATGGGCGTGGAACCCACCGGTCCGTGCGCGTCCGACGGCAGGAAGCGGATCGAGACGGTACGACTGTCCGACGACGCCGAACTCGACGGTTTTGTGCGAAAGCTTCTGCGGTTGTTCGAAAACCCGAAGAATCGGGCGGACCTCAAGGCCGGCAGGCTCCGTTTCCGGCTCGCCACGAGGGCGGCAGGCGTAGCGTCGGGCGGCCCGGTTCACCGCGTGGACAGCGGTGCGGTCACCGAACGCTATCTGGCGGATCTGGCGGGCGGGACGTTGATCCTCGGCCGTCGTGCGGTGCTGACACCACTGGCCAGGGAAAAGGCACGCAGCCTCGGCATCACCATCACCAAGGAGCGGACATGATTGCAGCAACCGTCACCGGCAATGTCTGGTCGACACGGCACGTGGAAGGGATTCCGCCGGGTGCCTTCCTGGAGGTACAGATCGACGGCACGGATTCCCGGTTGGTCGCCTTCGACGTCCTGGGCACCGGTGTCGGCGAGCGTGTGCTCATAGCGCAGGGATCGGTGGCCTCGGGGTGGTTCACCGGCCCGCCGCCGCCGGTCGATGCGCTCATCATCGGTTCCATAGACGCAACACCCAACAAATAAGGAGAAACCCATGTCCAGCAACGCAATCGGCCTCATCGAAACCAAGGGTTACGTCGCGGCACTGGCGGCCGCCGACGCGATGGTCAAGGCCGCAAATGTCACCATCACCGACCGCAAGGAGGTCGGCGACGGGCTCGTGGCGGTCATCGTGACCGGTGAGGTCGGAGCCGTCAAGGCCGCCACCGAGGCCGGAGCCGAAACCGCCTCGCAGGTCGGTGAACTGGTGAGCGTTCACGTCATCCCGCGTCCGCACAATGAACTGGGCGCCCACTTCGCGGTGTCCAGCAAGTAGCCATGTCGGGCTCCATCCACACCCAGATACGGGTCTACCTCCTGGTCGAGGATCTGCAGCGGCAGTTCGCGGCGTATCTCGGGACTCCGACCCGGGCGCGCGGCTATCCACCGTACGCGGGTGAACATGCCCTGATCGTGGAGGTCTCGCCGGCACTGGCAATCGAGCGGGTGATCGACCTGGCGCTGCGGGAGGTGCCCGGCATCTCACCGGGAATCCTCTATGTGGAACGCCAATTCGGCGTGCTCGAGATCCATTCGGCCGACCTTGAAGAGGTACGTCGGGCAGGTGCGGCGATCCTGGCGGGTACCGGGAACAAGGCCGAGGATCAGTTGCGGCCGCGGGTGCTCTATCACGACATCATCGCTGATATCACCGACCAGCACGCCGTCATCCTGAATCGCAACCGGCAGGCTTCGATGATCCTGCCCGGTGAGTCACTGCTGGTCTACGAGATGACACCGGCGTTGTTCGCCNGAACGAGGCCGAGCGAGCGGCGCCGGGCCTGACGATCGTCGATGTCCAGATGATCGGTGCGGCCGGACGGCTGTACATCGGCGGCAGCGCCGAAGACGTCACCGTGGCCAGGGATCGGATCACCGACGTGTTGGCGGGTATCGAAGGTCGGGAGCACTGATGAGGACGAAGGTGGAAAGGAGGCGATATTCGTGGCAGCGGTGATCACCGACGATGTTGATCTCGCCAGACGCGCGCTCGGCCATTACGAGGTCTCGGCCGATGCCGACCTGCGGCTGCTCAATCTCTCCGAGAACGCCACGTATCTGGTGACCGATCGCGGCGAACAGTCCATCCTGCGGGTCCACCGAGAGAACTATCACCGGGCACACGAGATCGAATCGGAGCTCGACTGGCTCTCGGCGTTGAGTGCCGACGGCGATGTCACGGTTCCTCGTGTCCTGCCGGCGGTGGACGGTCGGCGGGTCGTCACGGTCGACACGGCCGGCGTCGAACGGCACGTCGTCCGATTCGAGATGGTCGCCGGTGCCGAACCCGACGAAACAGCGTTGACCAACCACGATTTTCAGTCGTTGGGCCGGATCACTGCCGCGCTGCACGATCACGCCCAACGATGGCAACGACCGGCACACTTCCAGCGCTTCTGCTGGGACTGGGAGCACAGTCTCGGCGATCGCGGCCGCTGGGGACGATGGCGGGACGTCGCGGGCATAGGGGGGAGCGAACTGCAGCTGCTCGGCCGGGCGGAGGAACTGCTGAAGGGCAGGTTGCATGCCTACGGCAACGGACCGAATCGCTTCGGACTGGTGCATGCCGATCTGCGGCTGGCGAATCTGTTGGTCGACCCGGCAACCGACAGCATCACGGTCATCGACTTCGACGATTGCGGTTTCGGTTGGTATCTCTACGATTTCGGTACAGCTGTATCGTTCATCGAGGATGACCCGGCGCTACCCGAGTGGCAGGAATCCTGGGTCGCCGGGTACCGGAGCCGCCGTGAACTGGCTACCGAAGACGAGGACATGCTGGCCTCGTTCGTGTTCTTGCGACGGCTGCTGCTCGTCGCGTGGATGGGCTCGCACAGTCATTCCAAGGAATCCGCGACCAAGGCCATCAGCTATGTCGAAGGTAGCTGCGCATTGGCCGAACGTTATCTGTCGTCCAACGGGCAGAATCTCTGACACACAGTGAGGACAAGGATGTTTCATTCGCTAGCAGGTCGCACCGCGATCGTGACCGGTGGCAGCAGAGGAATCGGCCGCGGTATCGCCGAGGTATTCGCCAACGCCGGGGTCAACGTCATCATCACCGGGCGCAACACGGAGGATCTGGACCGCACCGTGGCATCATCGGCCGGTTCTTCGGGCAGGATCAGCGCGATCAGCGCGGATGTCGCGGATCCGGAGCAGGCGCAGCGAGTGGTCGATGCCGCCATCGACCGTCACGGCGGTCTCGACATCGTATGTGCGAATGCCGGGATCTTTCCGTCCGGTCGGCTCGAAGAACTGACCCCCGACGATATCGACCAGGTGCTCGCGGTCAACTTCAAGGGGACCGTGTTCATGGTCCAGGCCGCACTGGCCGCGCTGACCGCCAGCGGACACGGCAGGGTCATCGTCACCTCGTCCATCACCGGTCCTGTCACGGGTTATCCGGGATGGTCGCACTACGGCGCCAGCAAGGCTGCCCAACTGGGCTTTCTGCGCACTGCCGCAATCGAACTCGCGCCCCGAAAGATCACCATCAACGCGGTGCTTCCGGGCAACATCACCACCGAGGGCCTGGCGGACATGGGTCAGGATTACATCGACCAGATGACCTCGGCGGTGCCCGTCGGCCGGCTGGGTTCAGTGGCCGATATCGGGAATGCGGCGCTGTTCTTCGCCACCGACGAGGCGGCCTTCGTCACCGGACAGTCCCTGGTCGTCGACGGCGGCCAGATCCTGCCGGAGTCCCACATGGCCATCTCGGAAATGACCGCTCCCGCGTCCGGCTAGAATTGGG
Source organism: Mycolicibacterium sp. 22603 (assembly GCA_052044345.1). Lineage (GTDB taxonomy): Bacteria > Actinomycetota > Actinomycetes > Mycobacteriales > Mycobacteriaceae > Mycobacterium. Next base: position 25,033 of record JBQEMX010000002.1, on the reverse strand, counting down.
TGTACCAATCACATGATGCAGGGGGAGCGGTGGCGAGTCACAGTGAGCAGTTGCGCCGCCGCATCGTCGCGGACGTGAACGCCGGGAATCCCGGGGCAAAGCTGGGCAGCGAGCGTGAACTGGCCGAGCGGTACGGAACCAGCCGCACCAGTCTGCGGCAGGTGTTGGCCGCGCTGGAGGAAGCCGGGCTGGTGCACCGGGTCATCGGGCGTGCCGGTGGGATATTCATCAGCCACGGCCAGGTCCAGCGCAATCTGTCCGACGTGGTGGGGGTCCCAGCCTTCCTGGCCAGCCAGGGCTATTCCGCCGGTTCGCGGGTACTGTCCACCAAGATCGGCGTAGCCGACCAGACGACGCGGCATGCGCTCCAGATAGGCGTCGGCGATTACGTCGTCGATATCACCAGGGTGCGGCTGGCGGACGGTTCGCCGATCTCGCTGGAGCATGCCCAGTTGCCGGCGGACAGATTCCCGGGCCTGCTCGAACAGCAGCTCGGCGGCTCGCTCTACGAACTCCTGGAGTCGCATTACGGCCTGGTCAACGGCCAGGCGATGGAGCGTATCGAGGCCGTCAACGCCACCGACGAGGAGGCGAGCCTGCTGGGCATCGAACCGCAGAGCGCGTTGCTGCTCATCACCCGCGTGACACATGATCAGCACGGCACCCCCTACGAGTTCTCGCGAGATCTGTTCCGCGGGGATCGCACCGCGCTGGCGGTGACTGCGCAGGGGCGGGGCCTGACGGGGGCAAAGACCGGGCCGGCCACCATCACACTACAAAGCCAGACGGGCTGATCTTCTCGATTCGCCAGACAGTTCCGTTGCACCCCAACGTTTTTCCTCGGAACTTACTAGGGGGACGGCGCCGAGCCGTCATCTGCTGTTCGTCGGCTGCGCACCAGTTTCAGCAGCATTCGTCGTAGCTCGGCCCCATCGTCACCGATCGCGGCGAGCAATCCCGGATCCTTCTTCTCCCGCTCCACCAACGTGGCGTACACCCTGCGGCCCATCGGTGTGCTCGTCACCGTTCTGCGCCGCTCGTCTCGCGGATCGACCTGGCGGCTGACATAGCCGAGGCGTTCCAGTCTTTCGACGGTGCGACTGGCCGTCTGGTCGGTGACCCGGCAGGCTCTTGCGATCTCGCGTTGCGTCGCAGGTCCGCTCGCCACCACGTGCAGCACCACCAATCCCGCACTGGACAGGTCGTATTCGCCGAGAATGTGCTCCCAGGACTGTTCGACGAGGCGGGCTGCCATCGAGAGGAGCCGACCGGTCGGCCAGCCGTCCAGGTCGTCCATCGCGATCTTCCTTCGTCGTCAACTTGCAATTATTCAGCAGGCTGAACAATATGGTGGGTATCCGAGCCATTGTGTCAGCACCACCGTGGCGCCGAGTAGCGAGCAGAAATGGACGCAGATGACATCTGACACCACCACCGAGGGGCGGCAACGGCATATTCCGGCACTGATCGTCTCGTTGGTTTCCGTGGCCCTCGTGGCAGCGCTGGGGGGACTGGCATCGGTCGACGCCGCAAGCGATTACGGCAATCTCGCCCAGCCGGCTTGGGCTCCGCCGCCGAACCTGTTCGGTCCGGTGTGGGCTGTCCTGTATGTGTTGATGGGCGTCGCGGCCTGGCTGGTCTGGCGGGAGACTCCGCGGTGGTCCAGCCCGGCCATCATCATCTACGCCGTCCAGCTGGTCCTGAACCTACTGTGGTCGCCGCTGTTCTTCGGCCTCGGTCTGCGCGGAGTGGCACTCGTCGACATCCTGCTGCTCGATATCGCCGTGGCTGCCAGCATCAGCTTGTTCTGGAAGGTCAACCGCATCGCCGCGGTGATGCTGATCCCGTATCTCGGCTGGGCGCTGTTCGCGACGGCGCTGAACTATTCGATCTGGTCACTCAACGGCTGATCAGCACTGGGCCTGCCATGCACGGGCTGCGACGAGTTCGGGTATCAGCGTCTCGGTGAGTAGGCGGACATCATCGACCTCGTCGCCGGGATAGCGGACGGAGGTGGTCGCGGTGGGAACTTCACCGCCCACCGAAACCACGGTGGTCCGGCGCGGACCCGTCCACTCGGCGAGCTGAGCCTCCCACGCCGAGCCTGCGAAGACCAGCATCCGCATATCGGTGTTCTTGGTGCGGTACACGTCGACGTGGCTCCAGTCACCGGTTTCACAGCCGATGGCCGATCGGCGCGGCCCCTCGCGAAACATCAGTGCGCCCTGCTGGGCGGACGACAGCCGGTGCGCGGGCGCGCAGAGATGTGTCTCGACCGGACCCAGTAGGCATTCGGAAACTTTTGGAAGCCAGTCGACTTCGGAAGAAAGTAGGTGCTCACTGGCCCGTGCGGCCGTGCTCACCGTCGATGCCAGTTCCTCGGTGGGCTTTCCGGTCAGGTGGCATTCGAGCGCCAACAACAGTGCCACGGTGTGCTGGAAGCTGCGGCAGGCCACACCGCCGAGCTCCGGTTCGGCCAGGAGATCGACGCTGGCCGAACAGCGTTCGGTGATGGCCGATCCGGCGGTGTTGGTCAGCGCCACCGTCGTGGCGGCCGGGTCCAGGCGGTCCAGTGCGTCGAGTGTCTCCACCGATCCGCCCGATGCGGACGTCGCCACGACCAAAGTGCCGGGACCCCAGTCCGGTAGCAGTTCCGACGACGCGATCTCCGAGACTGCACAGATGCCACGCGCGCGCAATCGTGCGGCGGCCACGCCGGCTGCGTAGGCGGAGGATCCCATGCCGAGGAACACGACGCGCGATATGTCGTCCGCGATCACCGATGTCCACGGATTCGCCTGTGCCAGAGCCGTGGCCAGTTCGGACAACACCTCCGGCTTGCGGGCGAGGTCGGCGGCAAAAGCATCGGGGTTCATCGGCTCATCTCGTCGAGTAGGGCGGGTAAGGCGGAATCGGGAACATACATCCAGCGGGGCAGGTGGCGAGCGGCGTAGATGATCTCACGTAGCACCTGCTGCAACCTCAGGGCGGTGAGCGCAGCCTCGGCATGCACCGCAGCCTGACCATTCTCGGTGAGCCTGCTCAGGTAGGCGTCGTACAGCGCTGTGCGGGCTGCCAGGTCGACCGGTTGCAGCCGGTCGGGTGAGAGTTCGCCGCGGCGGGCCGCGACGATGGCAACATGTGCCAACGACTGGATGATGCCGGCAAGGTCCACTGCTGCCGGTGCGGGCAGGATGCGTTCGGCCGCCGGGAGAATCGGATTACCGTCGAAATCATTGACCAGCAACGCGTTTGTCGATCTGAGGATTTGACCGACGTGCAGATCCCCGTGCACATCCAGTATCGGCACACCGGCCAGAGTGGCCAATCGCTGCAGAGTGGTCGCGATGACGTCGGCGTGTCGGGTGAGGCGGTCTGCCAGGTCCGGATCGGCCAGTCGGCGCGCGGTATCGAAGGTCGCGAACGCATTGTCACGCCAACGGCGGGCATCGGTCTCGGTGGCGATGGTGACCGTCGCGGCCAACGCCGCATGCAGGTCGGCGATCACCTCTCCCAGGGATGCGCAGGTGCGCGTCACGGCGGTGTGATCACCCGTTCGTGCGGCGACCTGAAACAGCTCCACGGCCCATGTCCAGCCGTCGACGGCAGCCGGGAGGAATCCGGTCACCGTCGCGACGAGTGTTTCCGGGCCATCATCGGGTGCCCAGGTGATGATCCCCCACGGTGTGGGCATCGCGGTGAAGCCCGAAGCCGTCAGACTGGTCAGCCGTCCGGGGGCGGGGTGCGGCCCGCGCTCCAGATGCGTCGCCCACTTCACCACCGCGGTGTCACCGACGATCACGGACTCGTTGGTCTGGTCGACCCCCACCGCGCGCTCGCCTTTCGGTACCCGTCCGGTAGCCCACGACACCACCCCGAAACGGCCGGTCGAGGTGCGGCCCGCGGTGCCCACGATCAGCTCGAGCAGGGCTTCGGACACGCCGTCACCGGGGCCGGCGCGGCGCAGCGCGCCATCGCGGACCACCGGGACCGCCGAGAGCGCTCCGCCGCTGCTGATGATCGCGAGCGCATGCCGATCCCCCAGTGGCAGCAGATCGAGCGGGGCGGCAAGCGGATCGTCCGAATCCGAGATCACGGGTCAGTCGCGGTGTCCGAGGCCGACACGTTCGATCACATCGGCCGCCAGTCGGAGCCCGTCCCGTTCGCGGATCCTTTTCCCGATCTGTGAAACCCGTTCGCGTAGTTCGTGGTCGGCCAAGATGCGTTCCAGGGCATCGATCAGATCGTGGTCGGCGAAGTGGTAGGTGTCCAGCCGCACGCCGAGATTCAACTCGTCGATACGCTGGGCGTTCTCGTACTGATCCCAGAACAACGGCAGGACGATCAACGGCTTGCCGAAGTGCAGCGACTCGGTGGTGGTGTTGTTCCCGCCGTGCGATATCACCGCGTCGACCAGCGGGATGATCCTGGTCTGGGGCAACATCTGTGCGCCGACCATGTTGTCGGCCAGGGTGATCTGGTCAGCCTGGGGGCCCTTGCTGACGATGAAGCGGTGTGGCGTACGGCCCAGCACATCGACCAGTCGCTGCATCAGGGAGACGTCGGCGGCACCCAGCGAGCCGAGTGACAGATAGACCAGCGCGCTGCCCGCCGGACGTTCGGCCATGCTCGGTGGGAGCTCGTAGGCCTCGTCGGTCTCTCGGATACTGGAATCCACGCGCACCCAGGAATCGTCGAGTGCACGGCGGTCGACGTAATCGGCCTCGGCCGGATAGATGTATATGGTTGCCGCGTTGTCGCGAGGCATGAACTCAAGCTCGGGAAGCTTCGGTCCGCCCTGCGCGCGGACCCAGGCATCGAAGTCCGCCCACATCGGGCGCAGGACGCGGTCGAACTCGGCACGGTAGCTTTCCCAGGCGGAAGGATCGGCGCTGGGAAGACCGGAAAATGGTGGAGGCACATCGGGTCCCGGTACTTCCAGTGGGCTACATGAGATGAACCGGACGAAGGGTTTACCCGCGGTCGCCAATGCGGGGAAGAGGATGACATTGTCTTCGACGATCACGTCGGGCCGATGCGTGGCGATGATGTCACGCAGCCGGGACTCGCTGTACTTCGCGCCGTCGATCAGCGCCTGGAACGTCGGCGCGACGAAGGTCTCGATCTGCTCGATGGTCGGCTTGGCGAACTCGGGTGCGGTGCCGGCGATGAAATCAGTCCAGAACTGTCCGGCATCGGCGTCGGCATCCTGCGGGCTCGGCTCGGCAAGATCGACCAATTCTTCGACGAAACCATATTTTTCGATCTTGCCTGCCCACGACGACTCGGCGGCGAAGATGATGCGGTGGCCGCGTTCCTGCAGCTTCGCCGCGACACCGATGCACTGGTTGGTGGGTCCGTAGGCGGACTCCGGCCAGAACATGATGGTCAGTGGTGTGCTCATCGTTTCTTCCTTTCACCATGTTCTGTGCGGGGCAGTGGGTGGCCGGTCGTCACCCGCGCGTAATCGAGGACGAGTTCGGTCGAGGCGTCGGCGTCGAGGCTGGGATGGCGGGCCACCATCCGATAGCCGTAGGCGTCCTCGAGCGCGACGATGTTGCGAGCGATGGTCAGCGACGGGGAGGCCAGGGTGAAGGTGCCCTGTGCCGCACCGTATTCGAGGATGACCTGGTACATCGCGACCTGCCGATCGAACAACGCGGTGAGCAACACCCCGTAGGTGGGGTAGCGGCCGGCAGCGCCGCCGAGTTCGCACAAGAGCTTGACCGCCGGATCGTCGGAATCCACCGGGAGGCCGGATTCGATGGTGACGACCAATCGCCGGTCGGGTTCGGCAATACCTTCGATGGCCCGCAACCGGTCGTCGTAGAACCGTTCCATCCCGGCGCGGTTGGCCTCGACCAGCAGGGTCTGCACGTCGGGAAAGTGATAGAGGACCGCCCCGGAGGTCAATCCGGCCTCGGCGGCGACCTGGTTGAGCTGCACGTCGGCGCCGTGTTTCATCACGGCACGCTGCGCCGCGTCGAGCAGCTTCGCCCGTCGTTCTGTGCGGCTGACCGGCACGGCGGTTCTCCTCAGTCGTTGTCGACATCACTGTGCCAGATAACCGACGAGTACGGGAACAAAATTTGAACAGTTACTCAGGTTTTACATCGCGAACCGGTCTCACGTGCGATGTTATGAATTGATGCCATTGAAGTTCAGTGCAACTATGTTCGCGATCATGCAGCAGAGATACCGGAGCGCACCATGAAACCCGACGCCGACGAGTTGCGCGATGCCCTGCCGCGGCCCGTCTGGTGGGACGGTATCGAGTCGGGGCCGCGCAGCGAACCGTTGACCGGCCGGCAGCGCGCCGACCTGGTGATCGTCGGTGGTGGATACACCGGGCTCTGGGCGGCCATCGAAGCTTTGACCGAGTGCTCGGACCGCCGCGTCATCGTGCTCGAACAGGACTGGGTCGGCTCGGGTGCCTCCGGCCGCAATGGCGGTTTCGTCTCCGAATCCCTGACCCACGGCATCGCCCACGGTGAGGCGATGTGGCCCGATGAACTCGACGAGTTGCAGCGTCTCGGCCGGGAGAACGTCGAGCAGATCGTGGATCTGCTCGTGCGCCACGATGTCGACGTCGATCTGCGCATGGTCGGCAAGACCACGCTGGCCAGGACCCCTCACGACGCCGATGCCCTTCAGGCGGCGGTGGCGACGTACACCCGCCGCGGCGAGGAGGTGCGCTTCCTCGACCGCGACGCGGTACGCGCCGACATCCATTCCCCGGCCTTCGTCGGGGGACTACGGATATCCGGCGGCGGACTCGTCGATCCGATGGCGCTGACCCAGGGTCTGCGTTCGATCGCGGAGACGCTCGGAGCGGCGGTCTTCGAGCGATCCGCAGCGACCGGTATCGAACGGTCGGGCGCCGGACTGACGGTGCATTGCGCCCACGGGCGCGTCGACACGGCACAGGTCTTGCTCGCCTCCAACGCCTATCCGCCGCTGCTGAGGCGGCTACGAGCCTGGATTCTGCCGGTCTACGACTATGTACTCGCCACGGCACCGTTGACCGGCGAACAGTTGGAATCGATCGGTTGGGCGGAGAATCAGGGACTGACCGACGCGGGAAATCAGTTCCACTACTTCCGGCGGACCCGTGACAACCGGATCGTCTGGGGCGGATACGACGCGATCTATCACTTCGGCAATGCCGTGCACAGCAAGCTCGAACAACGAGACACCTCCCATCGTGTTCTGGCACAGCACTTCCGAGAGACATTCCCCCAGCTGCGCACGCTGCCGTTCACCCACCGGTGGGGCGGGGTCATCGACACCACGACCCGGTTCACCCCGATCTTCGGGACCGCCTACCGTGGCCGCCTGGCATACGCGGTCGGCTTCACCGGCCTGGGCGTGGCGTCCACCCGATTCGGTGCCCGGGTCGCGCTCGACCTCTTGGATGGACGCCTGACCGAACGAACAAGACTGAAGGCGGTAACCGGCACCGCGGTGCCATTCCCGCCTGAGCCGCTGCGCTGGCCTGCCGTGCAGCTCACCCGCGCCGCACTTGCGCGCGAGGACGAAACCGGCACGAGGGGAACGCTCTTGCGCACCCTCGACCGATTCGGTGTCGGCTTCAACAGCTGAGGAGAGACCCATGACCACTGGACGTTTTCATCGCGGCCGCAGGGCGGACGGATCCGGGCATCGGCGGGTGCTCATCGACCCCGCCAGCGCAAAGCCCACCGCCACCGTCACCGAAGCCACGGTTGCCGAAGCGGCCGCCGCGGTGACGGCGGCGACCGAGGCTTTCGGCGACTGGTCGCAACGTACCGCCGCCGAACGTGCGCGCGTGCTGTTGAAGTGGGCCGATCTGATCGATGCTCACGCCGACGAGTTGACCGCTATCGAGGTGGCCGAAACGGGTAAGCCGGAAGCGGTGTTTCGCGATGGCGAACTGCCTTTTGCGACGGACAATCTGCGGTTCTTCGCCGGTGCCGGTCGGTCACTCGAAGAGACGGGCGCCGGGGTTCTCAGCGCCGGTTACACGTCGATGATCGTGCGCCGACCCGTGGGACCGGTGGTGGGCATAGCCCCGTGGAACTTCCCGATGATCATGGGGCTGTGGAAGATCGGCCCCGCGCTGGCTGCCGGGAACACCATCGTCATCAAACCGGCGCCGACGACCCCGACGAGCACGCTCTACATCGCCGAATTCGCCGTGACAGCCGGTATCCCGCCCGGCGTGCTCGAGGTGGTGACCGGTGGTGACGATATCGGACAGGCATTGGTGGCCGACGAGCGTATCCAACTGATCTCGATCACCGGCTCCACGCGCGCCGGTCGGCAGGTGATGTCGTCGGCCGCAGTCCGCGGTGCGCGGGTCCACCTTGAGCTCGGCGGAAAAGCTCCCTGCTTGGTGTTCGAGGACGCGGATCTGGATGCCGCCGCACACGGTATTACCATGGGTGCGACATACAACTCGGGCCAGGATTGCACGGCCGCCACGCGTGTCTACGCCCACACATCGGTCTTCGACGAACTGATGGATCGCCTCGTGCGTGTCTTCGGTGAGATCCGGGTCGGCGATCCACGTGATCCGCGCACCGATATCGGACCTTTGATCAGTGTCGAACATCGCTGCGGCGTACATGATTTCGTGGAACGGGCCGTCGCCGCGGGCGCCACGGTCCGGGTGGGAGGCGTCATCCCCGAAGGTGCCGGTGCCTACTATCCGCCGACGTTGATCACGGGGGTACAGCAGTCTGCCGAGATCGTGCAGAACGAGGTGTTCGGTCCGGTGCTGGTCGGGCTGCCGTTCGTCGACGAGGCGGACGCGATTCGGTTGGCCAACGACTGTCGGTACGGTCTGGCCTCGTCGGTGTGGACGACCGATGTGGCTCGGGCATTACGGGTCGCGCACTCCGTCGACGCCGGCGTCACCTGGGTCAACGACCACCTCCCGATCGCCTCGGAAGCGCCGCACGGCGGCGTGAAGGCGAGCGGATTCGGCAAGGACATGAGCCAGGCCGCGGTTGCCGAGTACACGGTGGCCAGGCACATCATGGTCAAGCACGCGCCCCGCGCTGCGCATGATTCGTTCCGTCCATCGTGAAAAGCGCTGTGCCACAAGCCTGAATATGCGTGAAGTGCAGATCCGGGGCGATCCTACGGTCGGTCCGGAGCTCTTCATGCCTGCTGATCTGGCTAGAAAGTATTGACCTCGAACAATTTTCGTCTATCTGATGCGGTGACGCACGTGTGGGGCTAGCGTGTGAAACGCGCCGAAGATCCGTGAGAACACTTCCGGAACAGAGGGATACGCGACAATGGCCCATTCGGGGGCCGCACCTGCTTGATACGCCCGGACATGGATGTCGGGGATTCGCTTCTGAGAACACTGGAGGATCGCATGGCGACCAGGGATGATCCCGCTGCACTGCATTCGATCGACGAAGTGCTGCCTCGGAAGATGCGCTGGTTCGACGGTTTCGCGATGGCCATGACGATGCCGGCGGCACTGGTGGCCACCTTGGGTGCGTCGATAGCCGGCCTGGGCGGCTGGGGTGCGGCGGTGTTGTGGGCGATCTCGATGGCGATTTCTATGGCAGTGAACTGGATCTACATCGAACTGGCTGCGATGTTCCCGGACGCCTCCGGCGGTATCTCGGGATACGCGGCCGAGGCATGGAAGAAGCGGGTCCCGTGGTTCGCCCCGTTGGCGGGGGTGGGTTACTGGCTGCCGTGGGGGTCGAATCTGGCCACGTACGGTTCGTTCACCGGCCTGCTCGTACAATCGCAGTGGTTCCCGGAACAGCAGTGGGCGATGGACTTCGGACCGCTGCATCTGAGCTTCCCGATCGTCGTCGGACTGATCGTCATCTTCGTGCTGTATGGGATCAACATCGTCGGAGTACGGGTCACGATGGCATTCGTCTATGTGACCGCCGCAATCTTGATGGTGCCACTGGCGGTATTCGTCATACTCCCGCTCTTCAGCGCCGACTGGGCACCGATGGATCTGACCTGGAATCTGCACGGCTGGGAGGGCCTGCATACGGCCATCGTCTGGCTGTACGTGATGGCTTGGACGACATTGGGTATCGAAGTCTGCGCGACGTTCGCCTCGGAGTACCGAGATCCCGTGCGGGACACCGCGCGCGCGATCCGCGCCTCTGCGCTGTTCTGTCTCGGGGTGTTCTTTCTCGTCCCGCTGACGCTCGGCGGATTCGCCGGAGAGCAGGCGATCAGTGAGGACCCCTCGACATTCTTCGTCGCCAGCTTCTCGCAACTGACCGGCGCCGGTGCGGACGTGATGGTGTTGTGCCTCATCGCATCCCTGGTGCTGGTGATGTTGACCTCGGTCGCCGACGCTTCCCGGGTGCTTTTCAACATGGGCAAGGAGGGCATCACCGTCCGGGCGATGGGCAAGCTCAACAGCCGGGGCGTGCCGGTGCGGGCGCTGAACGTGATGTTGGTGCTCAATATCGTTCTGCTGGTGGTGCTTCAGCAGCCCTTGGCCATCATCGTGACCGGCAATCTCGGCTACATCCTGGCTCACGTGCTCGCGTTGGCCGGCTTCGCACTGCTGCGCAAGGACCGCCCAGATGCCGTCCGGCCCATCCGGTTACCGCGGGTGTTCGTGCCGCTGTCGGTGGCACTTTCCGGACTGCTAGCGGTGCTGCTGGTGGTGGGTGCCACCGGATTCTCCATCACCGGTTATGGGGGCGTACTGGAGTTGGCCATCGCGTTGTCGATCCTGGCTGCCGGCGTGGTGCTGTGGTGGTTCGTCCAGCGTCAGGATTCTGCGGACGCGCGCGCCGATCAGGGCAGCGCGTAGTCCATCGGCGGACCGTTGAGGTTCGTCGCTTCGCGGTGGACGACAGTGGTGGCGATCTTCTGCTCCCCGCGCGCAATTCCCACGATCGACACCTCGTCATTGACCGCGAACGCCGTCGACGTGTCGCCGAGCTGGCTGCCGCGCGCGGTGATGCCGTGGGTTTGGTCGTCGACCGTGAAGGTGCGTGCGACCCCGTCGGAGCCCATCGCGGTCAGCGAGGTCGGCGATACCGCGATCAACCGACCCTCCTGGATCACGGGTTGGACGGCGTGCGCGACCGGGCTGGGAGCAGGTTCGGGCGAGACCGGCGTCGGAGTACCTGCCGCGTGCATCACCAGCGCGGTAGCCACCGCCGCGAATGCCACGGCGAAGGAGATCGTCAGGCTGATGGTCGTGCTCCGCGACGTCCGGCGCGCGTGCTTTCCCTGTCGCATATCTGTTGACCTCCTCCGGCTGACCGCGGGTTACCCGGAGGTGGGCGGCGCGTAAACGCGTGCGGCGGGGTAGTCCTTAGCCATGGCAAAGATCGGGTACTTGGTCTGCAGTAAGCAGTTCACCCCAAAGAACCCGCTCACCAGGCAAGACGTGCTGAGGACTCGGGTCTCGAGGCGCTGCGGAGCTCGGATCAGCCGGCGGGTAGCGACTGATCGCCGATGCCGATGGTGATGCGCGGTGATGCCGCCGGGTCGAGCCACTGCACCAGGGCGCGCATATCGTCACGGGCGACGGCGATACAGCCCCAGGTGGGTTCGCCGTCGGTCACATGCAGAAAGATGCCGGCCGAGCGGCCGGGAATCCGGGCTGGATTGTGGTCGATCAGTACGGCGTAGTCGTAGATAGTGCCTGAAGAGCCCAGGTTCTCCGCATCCTCGGACGGCTTGGTGGATGAGCGCACGAGGGTGTTGTAGGTGGGGGAGTCGACATCCTCGTCCCACCAGTCCTGGTCGTCGACGCGGGTGTAGGGCAGTGCGGTCCCCGGATCTGGCTCGCGCCCGAATGCCGTCCCGAGCGGGAAGGTGCCCAGCGGTGTGCGGAAGACGTCATCGTGCGGCTCACCCACGCCCAGCTCCCCGAGATCGGCCGGGATGGGCCCGATCACCTGCTGCCAATCGCGGCCGACCATCTCGTAGGCGGTGAGCGTGCCGACCGGCGAATCCGCACTCGGCGCCTGCACCGTGATCAGCTGTGTTTGCGTCGGCTGCGCCGAGGCGGGCGGTGCGGTCACGATGCCGAGCAGCGCGACGGCGGTGCACGATGCCAGTCGGAGTCCCTTGCCCATACCGTGCCGTCCTCTCGTGGATGCTTCGATCCCATTGTGCGTGTCCGGGCGGATAGCTTTGCACCCATGCCGACATCCGGGACGAGTCCGAGCGCCGACGCCACGCGGGCAGCCGACGCGTGGTTCCTGTATCGGGGTCTCCCGTCGGCGGTGCCGGCGCGGGCTCGGTGGCGCGGTGTCCTGCCACGGTCGGCGCCCGCGTTGACCGCATGGGCCGTGCTGATGCTGCTGAGCCTCGTCGTGACCATCGCCTCGGGGGATCGCGATATCGACATCGACGGTGCACCGACGGCATCGCAGTGGGTGGCTTTGGTTGTGCTCCTGGGTATTCCGGTCGCCATGGCGCTGGCCGGATACGGTGTCGGGCGGATCCGCAGCACGGGTGGCCGGTGGGTAGCGTCAGCAGCCGCTGTGGTGGTCGGTGTCTGCTCCGACTGGCCCGGCGACGATGTCGCCGATGTACTGCGCGATGTCGCCGTCGACTCCTCGGTTGTCGCGGGCATCGTTCTTGCCACCGGAAGCGGCGTGGGATCGATTCTGGGCTGGTCGGCCCGCGTGGCGGTGGGCCAGTTGCGCTCGGCGGGACGACTCGTGATCCGCACGTTGCCGGTGGTGCTGCTCACGGTGCTCGTATTCTTCAACTCCGTCGTCTGGAGCATCGCGTCACATCTGAGCGCGTCGCGGATGCTGCTGCTCGTCGGATTCCTGACACTGATCGCGGTCGCCTTTGTGGTCTCCGGCATCAGTGACCACCTGCCCACCGCGGGCGCTTCGGCAGGGCACCAGGGCTTGGCCGAGACCCCGTTCGCGACGCTGCCACCGCCAGCGGACGGCGGCCCGCTCCGGCGTACCGAGCGCGCCAATCTCGTTCTGGTGGCGACCATCTCCCAGGTGACCCAGATGGCGATCCTCGCTGCCGTCACCGGTGCGGTGTTCTTCGCCATGGGCCTGATCGTGCTGAATCCCGCGGTGTCGGAGAAGCTGGCCGGCGGTGCCGTCACGCAGAGCGTCTGGTTCGACGTCGCGCTCCCGGTGTCGGTGGCACACGTGCACGTCACTGCACTGCTGATGGCGCTGACGTTCATGTATGTCAGCGCTCGGGCGGTCGGTGACGGCGAGTACCGTCGGGAGTTCCTCGACCCGGTGCTGGCGGATATGGAGCTGGCGATCGCCGCGCGGCACCGATACCGCGCCCTCACGAGCTGAGGTCGTCATCGAATTCGCGTGCACTCGCCTGGGCCTGAAAATCGATTTCCCGACCGATGCCCGCGCGCCTACCCTGGAAGGTCGCACCACCTCCGCGTGCGGAAATCCAGGGAGTATTAATTGAGTACCGGACCGACCGTGCGTACCGCAGGGCTGCCGAAAGCCGCGCCGAGCGCGACGGTGATCATCGGGTTGCTGGTGCTCTCCGCGTTCGTCATGATCCTCAACGAGACGATCATGAGCGTCGCGTTGCCGGTGCTGATCGTCGACCTGGACATCGCCGCACGCACAGCCCAATGGCTGACCAGCGGCTTCCTGTTGACCATGGCGGTGGTCATTCCCATGTCCGGCTCACTGCTGCAACGCTTCTCGGTACGCACGATCTTCACCTCCGCGATGTCACTGTTCAGCGGAGGCACCCTGATCGCGGCGATGGCGCCGGGCTTTCCGGCGCTGCTGGCCGGACGGATCGTTCAAGCCTGCGGCACCGCCGTGATGGTGCCGCTGCTGATGACGACGGTCATGAAACTGATCCCCGCCGAGCGCCGCGGTCAGACGATGGGCACCATCTCGATCGTCATCGCGGTCGCCCCCGCGGTCGGGCCGACACTGTCCGGCATCATCCTCGGATCGCTGAACTGGCGGTGGACGTTCTGGATCGTGCTTCCCATCGCGCTGCTCGCGTTCGCGGCAGGTCTGACCTGGTTGCGCGTTGCCGACGATCGAGAACAGCACACCCCGATCGACGCGCTATCGGTACCGCTGTCGGCAATAGCGTTCGCCGGCTTGGTGTTCGGACTCTCCGAACTCGGTGCCCATGGTGGACAGGGCGTGCCGGCATGGATCCCGTTGGTGGTGGGAACGGTTGCGATGGTCGCCTTCGGCGCGCGTCAGCTGCAACTGCAACGTGTGCAGCGCGCATTCCTGGACCTGACGCCCTTCACATACCGGCGATTTGCGGTATCGGTGGGTCTGGTGGTGATCGGCTTCATGGGCCTGTTCGGCGCCATCATCATGATCCCGCTTTATGTGCAGGATGTGCTGGGACGCAGCGCCCTGGTTGCCGGACTGACGAGCCTGCCGGGCGGATTGTTGATGGGTATGGCAGGTCCGCTGGTCGGGCGGGTATACGACCGGCACGGGGCACGCAGGCTGGTGGTGCCCGGCTCGATCATGTTGTTCCTGGCGCTGTGTGGGTTCGCCGCGATGTCGGCCTCGACGCCGATGTGGGAACTCGTCGTGCTGCAGACGATCATGATGGTCGGACTTGCCATGATGTTCACACCGCTCATGACCGACGCGCTCGGTGTGTTACCGGACCGCCTCTATTCGCATGGCAGCGCAATCATGACCACCCTGCAGCAGGTCGCGGGCGCCGCCGGTACCGCGCTGTTCGTGACGGTCATGGCCAAGGCATCCACGTCGGGCGGCGCCCCCGACATGCCAGGAGTGCATGCGGCGTTCGTGGCGGCGGCCGTCATCGGTGCGGTCGCGGTGGTGGGGGCGTTCTTCACCGCTGCACAGCCGAATCCGGCGGGCGGTCCTCCGGTGCATTGAGGCACCGACCATGCCTGCCGGACTAAGCCCCGACCCTGGTCATGATGGTCTCGGCGACGGTACCGACGATGGCCCGGGTCTGCGGGTCGTCGGCGGCCTCGTATCGGTCATCGTCGGCAACATAGCGGGCCCCGGCGATCGAGCCGTGGTCGGCGGACAACTCGATGACTTCGGCGGGCCAGCCGATGACCCGTAACTCGGCGGCGAACTCGATGGAGGCCGAGGCCGGCACCACGGCATCGGCATCTCCGGTCAACAGGGTGAACGGCGTCGGTGCCGCGCCCGCCGGGGCGCCGGACTGGACCACACCGCCGGAAATCGGGTCATCTGCCCAGAACGCACCACCCAGACACACCGTATGTGCCACGGGGATATCGAGTTCCGATGCCCGCAATGTCAGGCCGGCGGCGGCAACACCACCCAGCGACCAGCCGATCAGTGTCAGGGCCCTTCCCGCGGTCTGCTGGGCGGCGAACCGTGCTGAACTCAACAGATCGGACCGTCCGGCATCGGGGGCGTGGGAGTCCCAGTCGGGGGCGATGACGGTCAGGCCGCGTTCGGCAAGCTCTTCGGCCAGCGGACGGACGGCCGAACGGGAATCGGTCTGGGTGCCGTGCCACAACAACGCGGTGGGTCCGTCCACAGGTCCGTAGATGTCGGCCGACCGGCCAGGGGCATATTCCGCGGTGTCCATCGGCCCGCTCACGAGTGAGGCGTCGGGCTCTGGGTGGACTCCCACTTCGACTCAAGGGCCCTGCGCGCGGGCGTACCGGCGGCCAGTTCGAGCTGGAAGGTCTCACCGTCGTCGGTCTCGAAGGTGACCAGATGGCCGGCTTCGCGTTCTTCCTTGTGCACCACCTTGTGGTCGCCGGCGCGGTTCGGTACGGAGACGATGTCACCGGGGGCGACGTCGTCGATGATGCCGTCAGTGGGGGTGTCGGTCATTCTGCAGCGGTAGCCGCAAATGCTCGTCGCCAAACGCTCGCAGCTCAGACGGCATCTTGCCGATGCGGCAGCTCCACATTAAGGTTTCGGCCATCCGAAATCTCTGAGTGGAGCGAGCGAAATGAACATGCGGCGATCGTGGGTCAGCCGATGCGTGGCGGCCGCGGTCGTCGTGTTCGTGGCGACCGGCTGCGAGGCCGGTGCGGACTCCAGGTCGGGGGATCGGTTGACCGTGCTCACGACCTTCACGGTGCTGGCCGATATCGCGGCCAATATCGCCGGTGAGCACCTGGCCGTGGAATCGATCACCAAACCGGGTGCGGAGATTCATGGCTATGAACCGACTCCGGGTGACATCAAGAAGGCAGCTGGGGCAGATCTGATCCTGGACAACGGACTGAACCTGGAGGCGTGGTTCGCTCAGTTCGTCGACGGTCTGGATGTCCCGCATGTGGTGGTCAGTGAGGGGGTGGCGCCGGTCGACATCGCCGACGACGCGTATGCGGGAATGCCGAATCCGCATGCCTGGATGTCACCGCTGAACGTGCAGATCTATGCGGACAACATGGCGGAGGCTTTTGCCACACTCGATCCCGCGCACGCCGAGGACTACCGCGCCAACGCCGTCGCCTATCGCGGGCAACTCCAGCAGGTACACGACGAGCTGGTCACCCAACTCGAGTCGCTGCCCGCCGGCGAGCGCGCGCTGGTGACATGCGAGGGTGCCTTCTCCTACCTGGCCCGCGACGCGGGCCTGACAGAGAAGTACATCTGGGCGGTCAACGCCGAGCAGCAGGCCACCCCGCAACAGATCGCCTCGGCCATCGACTTTGTCAGGACCAACGACGTGCCCGCCGTGTTCTGCGAGTCCACAGTGTCCGATGCCGCGATGCAACGGGTAGTGGAGGCCACCGGCACGACCTTCGGCGGCGTGCTCTATGTCGACTCGCTCTCGGCGGCCGACGGGCCGGTCCCGACCTATCTCGATCTGATCCGCCACGATGCCGACACCATCGCGACCGCGCTGACCGCCAAACGAGGCTCGTGATGGCTGCCGCGCTGGAGGTGGATTCGATCACGGTGCGTTACGGCATCGTCCTTGCCCTGAAGAACGCCACACTGGCCATCGAACCCGGGCGCGTATGCGGTCTGGTCGGGATGAACGGCTCGGGTAAGTCCACGCTGTTCAAGGCGATCATGGGTCTGGCACGCCCGGACAGCGGCGCGGTGCGGATCTTCGGACAGGATCCGGCGCGTGCCCGTAAGACCGGCATGGTCGGGTACATGCCGCAGAGCGAGGCCATCGACTGGGCCTTCCCGCTATCGGTCCACGATGTCGTCATGACCGGCCGCTACGGGCGGCTGGGGCTGACCAGGCGAGCGCGCGCCGCGGACAAACGGGCGGTGGAGCAGGCATTGGAACGTGTCGAACTGGCCGAGTACCGCGATCGCCAGATCGGGCAGTTGTCCGGCGGTCAACGCAAACGGGCCTTCCTTGCGCGGTGTATCGCCCAGGAGGCCGAATTGCTCTTGCTCGACGAACCTTTCGCCGGTGTGGATACCCGCAGCGAAGCGACCATCAGTGCCCTGTTGCGCGGCCTGGCCGACAGCGGCGTGACCATCCTGGTGTCCACCCACGATCTGCGGGCGCTGCCCGATCTTGCCGATGAGGCCGTGCTGTTGATGAACACCGTGCTCCTGCACGATCGTCCCGACGTGGTGTTGCAGCCGCAGAACCTGGCTCGCGCGTTCGGGCTCGGCGCGAACGATACGGATGAGCGATGAGCGTCCTTGATTTTCTGGCCGAGCCGTTGCACCTGGAGTTCATGGTTCGTGCTATCGCGACGACGCTGATCGCGTCGGTCGTCTGCGCCACCCTCTCGTGCTGGCTGGTGTTGATCGGCTGGTCGCTGATGGGTGACGCCGTGTCACACGCGGTGTTGCCCGGAGTGGTGCTCGCCTACATCGTCGGTGCCCCGTTCGCCCTCGGCGCCATAGTCTTCGGGTTCGCCGCGGTGGCGCTCATCGGTGTGGTCCGGGATACCAGCCGCACCAAGGAAGATGCGGCCATCGGCGTGGTGTTCACGACGCTGTTCGCGTTGGGGCTGGTCCTCATCTCGATCACCCCGAGCCAGATCGACTTGAACCACATCATCTTCGGCAACCTGCTGGGGGTTTCCCGATCCGATCTCCTGCAGGTCGCGGTGCTGGGTGCGATCGTGCTGGGAGTCCTGGTCGTCAAGCGCCGCGATTTCACGCTCTACGCCTTCGATCCGAGCCACGCGCACGCGGTCGGTATCAGTCCCAGGGTGCTCAGCGCTGCCCTGCTCGGATTGCTCGCGCTGACATCGGTCGTCGCCTTGCAGGCGGTCGGTGTCGTGCTGGTGGTGGCCCTGCTCATCACTCCGGGGGCGACCGCGTACCTGTTGACCGATCGGTTCGGTCGGATGCTGGTGATTGCGCCGGCCGTGGCGTCCGTCAGTGCGCTGGTCGGCCTGTATGCCAGCTACTACCTCGACACCGCCTCCGGGCCCATGGTGGTGCTCGTCAACGGCGTCGCCTTCGCGCTGGCCTACCTGTTCGGCCCCCGGCACGGCCTACTCGCGATCCGGTTCCGCACCACCGCAGCCTGATTGGGCTCATGCCTGCAGGCCAGGCACACCCAACGCCAGTACTGCGACATCGTCGTCGACCCCGGATCCCAGTTCGGCCAGCAGGTCTCGGATGGCGGTGACGATCTCCGCGGGACGGGCCGGCGTATGGGTGGCGGCGAAACGGAGCAAGGCCTTGCCGTCGTCGTCGAAGCGTTCGGGTCCAGGCCCGACGCGCGCGTCCGGTAGTCCGTCGGTGTAGAGGACCAGGGTGTCCCCGGGGCCGAGATGCATTCTCACACTGAGAAAGTGCGGGTCTTCGATCAGCCCGACCGCCTGGCCGCCGACGGTGTCGACAAAGTAGGCCTGACCGTCCGCGCCGAGTAGTAGCGGTGGTGGGTGCCCGGCACTGGCGAGGTCGATGTCGAAGCCGGATCCGCGGCGGGTGAGGTTGCCGTACACCACCGTGCACATCCGGTGGGCCGCCACCTCGAGCCGCTGCCGGAGCACGCTGTTGAGGTTGTGCAGGACATGGCGAGGATCGGCGTCGAAGACCGCGGCCGAGCGCAGCACGTAGCGGGTCAGCCCGGTGATCACGGCGGCGTCGACGCCCTTGCCCGACACATCCCCGAGGAAGACCCCCCAGGTGTCGGCGGACAGCGGGAACAGGTCGTAGAAGTCGCCGCCGACGTCTTCGTCGGCGGCGGCATGGAAGTGGTCGGCGGCCTCGAGACCCGACGGCGGCGACAGCAGCGGTGGCCGTAGCGAGCGGCGAAGGGTATCGGCGAAGGAGCGCGCCCGTTCACGTTCCCGTTCGGCGCAGCGTCGTTGCTCGAGCAGCTCGCGTTCGTAAGCACGCCGGTCGCTGGCATCGACGGCGGTGACGCGCCATCGCTCGGGGTCGGCGTCGGTGGCCGATTTGACGTTCGCGGTCAGGAACATCGGCAGCCGGGAATCGTCGGCTGCGCGCAGATCGACGGTCACCCCGTCCAGGGCTCCCGTCATCCGCAGCATCGGAACGAAGTGCGTTTCGTAGTGAATCCGGCCACCGACGGTGAGCAGTTCGGCAAAGAACCGATCGCGGAGCGATTCCCGCGGATAACCCAACCAGGCGGCGAAGGTGGCATTGGCCGCGATGATGCGGCCCTCCGACGTCAGCAACACATGCCCGGATGGCGAATCGTCCCAGAAGTCCGCGCGGTCCGGCTCGGTCATGTCCGGATGGCGAAATCCGCTATGGCGGCCGCCGTGGCCTCGGGAGCGCTGACATGCGGACAGTGACCGATCGCGTCGAGGGTGACCAGCGTGCTGTCCGGCACGTGCCGGTGCACGTACGCACCCACCTCACGCGGCGCGATGGCATCCTGCGAGCATTCGATCACCAGCGTCGGCACCGGGATCTTCGCCAGGTCGGAGCGATTGTCCGAGAGGAAGGTCGCCCGCGCGAACACCCGGGCCCGGTCCGGGTCCGTCCGGCAGAAGGCCGCCTCCAGTTGGTGGTGCAGATCCGGGCGGTCGGGATTGCCCATGATGACGGGAGCCATCGAATGGGACCAGCCCAGGTAGTTCGCGTCCATCGATTCCAGCAGCTCGTCGATGTCATCGGGGGAGAAGCCGCCCCGATAGGCGCCGTCGTCGATATAACGCGGAGACGGTGTCACCATGACGAGCTTGGCGAACCGATCGGGCCGATCGATGATCGCCAGCGCCCCGATCATGGCGGCCACCGAATGCCCGACGAAGATCACTCCGGTCAGGTCGAGCTCCTCGACGATGTCGAGCACATCGTCGGCGTAGCCGGACAACTGCGCGTACCGGTCTGCATCCCAGGCCGCGGGGTCCGAGGCTCCGGCACCGACGTGATCGAACAGCACGATCCGAAACCGCGAACGCAAACTCTCCACGACCGGTCGCCACAGGTTCTGGTCGCACCCGAACCCGTGCGAGAGCAGCAGTACCGGTGCATCGGCACAGCCGACCTCGGTGATGTTGTTCCGCACGCGCGCCCCCATGATCGCTCAGCATAGGGCGCGCCCGGAATCAGCCGGTCACCTGTTGGAATACCGTTACCGACCGCGCGCCGACCTTGCGCGCCGCACCGGCGGATACCGCCTCCTCGGCGACGTCCGGCATGGCCGCGGTGTCCACCACCGGCGCCCAGGCCTGCCCGAACTCGGTCGGCGGAAGCGTGAACTCGATCGGCTCGTGGTGCCCGTTGAAGCACACCACGAACGAATCGTCGGTCACCCGCTGGCCACGAACGTCCAGGTCGGGTATGCCGTTCCCGTTGAGGAAGATCGCGATGGACTTGCCGAAGCCGGTGTCCCAGTCCTCGTCGCTCATCTCCGACCCGTCGGGACGGAACCAGGAGATGTCCGGAACCGACTCGGACCCGCGCTGGCGAACCGGACGCCCATTGAAGAACCGACGGCGGCGGAACACCGGGTGTTCGGCGCGCAGCTGGGCCAGTTTCGCGGTGAAGTCCAGCAGGCCCTGATCGGCATCGGCCCAGTTCACCCATGTGATCTCGTTGTCCTGGCAATACCCGTTGTTGTTGCCACCCTGGGTGCGGCCGAGTTCGTCGCCATGGCAGATCATCGGCACCCCCTGCGACAGCAGCAGGGTGGTCAGGAAATTGCGTTCCTGCTGAGCACGCAGCGACAGGACCTCGGGGTCATCCGTGGGACCCTCGACGCCGCAGTTCCAGGACCTGTTGTGACTCTCGCCGTCGTTGTTGTCCTCGCCATTGGCCTCGTTGTGCTTGTCGTTGTAGGACACCAAATCGCGCAGCGTGAAGCCGTCGTGGGCGATCACGAAGTTGATCGACGCGACCGGTCGGCGCGCGGTGTGTTCGTACAGATCCGCCGACCCGGTGAGCCGGGACGCGAACTCGCCCAGGCTGGCCGCCTCACCGCGCCAGAAATCGCGCACCGTATCCCGGTACTTACCGTTCCATTCTGTCCATTGCGGGGGGAAGTTGCCCACCTGGTAGCCGCCCGGGCCCACATCCCACGGCTCGGCGATCAGTTTGACCTGGCTGACCGTGGGATCCTGCTGGACCAGCTCGAAGAAGGTCGACAATTTGTCCACGTCGTAGAACTCACGCGCCAGCGTCGAGGCCAGGTCGAAGCGGAACCCGTCGACGTGCATCTCGGTCACCCAGTACCGCAGCGAGTCCATGATCAGCTGCAGGGAGTGCGGATGGCCGACATTGAGGCTGTTGCCGGTGCCGGTGTAGTCCATGTAGTAGCGCTTGTCATCGTCGACGAGCCGGTAATAGGCGCAGTTGTCGATGCCGCGCATCGACAGGGTCGGGCCCAGATGGTTGCCCTCGGCGGTGTGGTTGTAGACCACGTCCAGGATCACCTCGATACCGGCCTCGTGCAGGGTGCGCACCATCGCCTTGAACTCCTGGACCTGCCCCCCTGGGGTCGAGCTCGAGGAGTATTTGGCATCGGGAGCGAAGAACCCGATCGTGTTGTAGCCCCAGTAGTTGGACAGGCCCTTGTCGATCAGCGTGGAGTCGTTGGCGAAATGGTGCACCGGCATCAGCTCGATGGCGGTCACTCCCAGCGTCTGCAGGTGGGCGATGATCGCCGGATGCCCGATCGCGGCGTAGGTGCCCCGAATGGCGTCGGGGATGTCCGGATGGGTCTGGGTCAGTCCTTTGACATGGGCTTCGTAGATGAAGCTGTCGGCGTACTCGCGCTGCGGTGGGCGGTCCACACCCCAGTCGAAGTACGGATTGACGACCACCGACTTGGGCATGCTGGCGGCGGAGTCCTCGTCATTGCGGCTGTCGGGTTCACCGAAGTTGTACCCGAACAGCGATTGGTCCCACTGGAAGGTGCCGTCGATGGCCTTGGCGTAGGGGTCGAGCAGAAGTTTGTTCGGGTTGCATCGGTGCCCGGCGGCGGGGTCGTGCGGTCCGTGTACCCGATACCCGTAGCGCTGACCAGGCTCGATCGCAGGCAGGAATCCGTGCCAGATGAACCCGTCGACCTCTGGGAGGCGGTAGCGGGTCTCGTTTCCATCGGCGTCGAACAGGCAGAGCTCGACCTTTTCGGCGACCTCGCTGAACAGGGCGAAGTTGGTCCCAGAGCCGTCATATGTGGCCCCGAGCGGATAGGCCTTCCCGGGCCAGACCTCCTGCGTGGGTGCGGACGGTGTCGGATCGAGCGTTTCCGGCATGGGGTTCCTTCTCTGTCGAACACTGTCGGACACATCGCGCCGGTTCGGCTTCGCTGACGAACCGGCGCGTGGCTCCGGAGCTCTGGAGTACCCGTTGACGGCCGTGTCTATTCTGCGAGTTCCATCACGACCGATGCTGACCCATCCGCACGTCGCGGTGTCGTGGCTCAACCCTGCACCATCCGCTTCGGTCTCGCCACCCGCCTCCAGCGGCGGCGGGACTCTCGATGGCATCGTGTGGTGCCGAAGGTGCTGTGCAGAAACAGGATTGATGGCGCCGCCGCTGCTTTGATGTCTACCCTGACACAATGCTGACCGAACTGGTCTCCCTCCCGGGTGGCACCTACAGGATGGGGTCGACGGCGTTCTACCCCGAGGAGGCTCCGGTCCACACCGTGACCGTCGACGCGTTCCAGATCGAGCGTCATCCGGTGACCAACGAGCAGTTCGCCGAATTCGTCTCCGACACCGGATATCTCACCGTCGCCGAGCGGCCGTTGGAGCCGGCTGACTTCCCCGGTGTCCCGGCGTCCGAGCTGGTTCCCGGTGCGCTCGTTTTCCGGCCGACGGCCGGGCCGGTGAACCTCGGGGATTGGCGGCAGTGGTGGGTCTGGGAGCCAGGAGCGTGCTGGCGGCGGCCGTTCGGTGGCGACTCGTCCCACCGTGACCGCCCGGACCACCCCGTGGTGCAGGTCGCGTATCCGGACGCTGTCGCCTACGCCACCTGGGCGGGCCGACGACTGCCCAGCGAAGCGCAGTGGGAGTATGCGGCCCGAGCCGGTTCCACCAGCACCTATGCCTGGGGGGAGGAGGTGCGCCCCGAGGGTCGGTTGATGGCGAACACCTGGCAGGGGCGATTCCCGTATCGCAACGATGGGGCAATGGGCTGGTCGGGCACCTCCCCGGTGGGTGCCTTCCCGCCGAACGGGTTCGGTCTCGTCGACATGATCGGCAACGTCTGGGAGTGGACCGCGACACGGTTCAGCCGCCACCACCGGGTCGACAGGAGTGCTGACAACGGTTGCTGCCCGCCACTACCGGCGGGTGACCCGGGAGTAAGCCAAGCGCTCAAAGGCGGCTCGCATCTGTGCGCACCGGAGTATTGCCACCGTTATCGGCCTGCGGCGCGTTCCGCTCAGTCCCAAGACACCGCGACCACCCATATCGGCTTCCGTTGTATCGCCTGACATGTCGTCATTCGGCGAAAGGCGTTTCACGACAGCGCCATCCATGCTCCGAGGCCGATCATCACCACCGCGATGACGATGTCGAGTGCGCGCCAGGTCGCTGGTTTGGCGAACAGCCCGGCCAGCTTGCGAGCCCCCAGGCCCAGGCTCGTGAACCAGAAGGCACTGGCGGCGATGGCACCCGCGCCGAAAAGCCAGCGCTGCTCGCGGTGCTCGTTGGCAAGCGATCCCAGTAGCACGACGGTGTCCAGGTAGACGTGCGGATTGAGCCACGTCAGAGCTGCCGCGGTGAGCAGCACTTCGACGAGCCGGGTTGGGGTCTGCTCGGCCGGTGCCAGCCCGTCTGGCCGCAGTGCGCGGCGCGCGGCCATGAGTCCGTATCCGATGAGGAAGGCCGCTCCGCCCAGTTTGACGACGGTGACGGCGGTGGGATGGGCGGTGATGATCGCGCCCACACCGGCGATGCCGGCGGCGATCAGGATCAGATCCGAGACCGTGCACAGTGCGATGACCGGCACGATGTGCTCGCCGCGAATACCTTGACGCAGCACGAACGCATTCTGTGCGCCGATGGCGGCGATGAGCGCCATCGTGGTCAGGAAGCCGATGAACAGCGGTGATGCCATGGTGACGACGCTAGGCTTGTGTGACCATCCAGTACAGCTAATGATTCTTACTTCGGTTAAGAACTGCTTATGCGAATCGGGGTCGTCGGCGCAGTGGCGCGCCGCGAGGTGGGCGTGGCAACGCAGTCCTGGGCAGAACCCTTGCGCAAGTGCCGAACTCGACGTAGTCTCGAACACACGTTCGAATGCGACGCGGTTCCCGATCTGGTTTCTGGTGAGCCGCAGACCGCGACTTCGGTCGCCGCGAGGTTCGACGGTCCCAGGGGGATCGTGCGGGCTGTGCTTGTGGGGTCGTGCCTTTGGTGGGCACGGTGGGGGAAGGCCGGTTTCCGTTATGGACGCCACCTGTCTGGATTCGTTTGTTGATGTGCTGATCGATGAGCTTGTTCCGGTGTCGCCGGAGGTTGATGTCGGCGCGGCGTTGGGTCGGTTGGTGCGGTGTGCGCGGCCGGTGGTCGATGACGAGGCGCTGCTGGGTGTGTTGGCGGCGGCGGTGTCGGCGCGGAATCTGCTGGATTTTGTGATCGCCTCGGCGGTGGTGGCGGCTGAGCGGGCCGGTGTGCCGGGCCGGCGTCACCTACGCACCGGCACCGACGTGTTGAGGCTGTTGGGTATGTCCCCGGGTGCGGCGGCCCGGGCGGTGCGGGTCGGGCGGA
>JBQEMX010000001.1:363593-691783 GCA_052044345.1 Mycolicibacterium sp. 22603 | reverse complement strand
TGGGCGTGGGTGCGCGGATCGTGCGGGCACACCGTGCGGGCCAGTGCGTCCACGCTCTGGTCGAAGACCGCGCCTTTGGCGGCGTCGACCACGCCGTGGATTTCGACCATCCCGTCCCCGACCGGGGTGAGACTGAGGTGGCGGCGGCGCCGGGTTTCGCGTGCCCGCCGCACCGCGTCGGGGTCGACGTCGACGATCATCCAGTCGATCAGCTCGGAGACCCGTTCATCGGAGAGGGCATTCCACGACGGTGCGGCCGTAGCGAGTTGGGTGTCGATGACGGTGGTGATGTCGGGGTCGGTGAGCAGTGCGCAGCGGTGCAGGATGATCCGCAGTATCCGCAGGTCGACCCCGCCGCCGGCGAACACTTCAGCGAACGCGGGGAGCCGGGTGAGCAGGTCGCGGCCCTGGGTGATCAACGTGCAGGCCCGGCCGCGGCTGATCCCGAGTTCCGCGCCGAGTTCGGCGGCCACCAGTTCCCAGTCATCGACGATCAGGTCTTCGCACCGGTGGCCCAACTCGGCCATCCGGGTCAACGCGAACCGGCCCGCCGCCAAAATCTTGGCCGCCACCGCGGCGCGTTCGGCGTGCAGCTGACCGCGCGGCATCGAGGTGAACCCCCACACCCCGCCGCTCGCTCATACGTTCGATCATGCCACGAGGGTGTGACACATTGGCTCGCCAAAAGCGACGCCTACGCCAACCCGTCCAAGAACTCCTGCACCGCCGCGGCCATCAGTTCGGGCGCCGTCATCATGGCGAAGTGCGAGTGCTCGGCCCACACCACGCGCCGCGCAGCGGGCAGCGCCGCGGCCAACGCCTCCATCCCTTCGGGCAGCGGAGCCCAGCTCTGACCGCCCTGCATCAGCAGCACCGGAACATCGATCGCCGCCCACCGATCGACACGCGAGTCGTCACCGGCCATCGCCTCCAGATCGGCGAGCGCGCTCATCGCCGCGACGGGATCGTCCGGAATGGGCGGTCCCGCAGCCAGCACGTCGGCGGGGATCTGGGCGGCCTCACGCAGGAACAGTTCCAACGCATCGGCGTACCGCACCGTGGTGAAAAGCTTGTGGTAGCTGTCGATCACCGGCCCCAGATGCGGACCCGTCTGTAGCAGCGGCGGCTCGAACAACGCCAGCGAGGTGATACGGCTGCTGTCTGCCAGCGCCGCATGCAACGCCACCGTCGCCCCATAGGACGCCCCGACGACGTGAGCCCGCCCGACGGATTCGAGCACCGCGTGCAGGTCCCCGGCCTCAGCGTCGAAACTGTTCGGCGCCGGGCCCACCCCGCTGGGGGGATGGTTGCGCCGGGCGTAGCGGATCAGTTGATAGCCGCTGAGGCGTCCGGCGATACCGGCCCACGAAGTCAGATCGCCGTTGGATCCGTGGACGAAGACGACCGGCGGCCCCGACCCCGTCACCTCGGTGACGATCTCGGTGCCGTCCGGTCCTGTCAGTGCGGTGCTCACAGGCACCGATTGTTCAGGAAACGGCGTCCCGAATCGACCGGCGGGCCACCGCGACGCGGGCCTCGATGGCTTCGCGGACCGACACGGCGGTGGCGTTGAACTCGCTCCACTCCCGGTCGATCACGTCACGCACGTCACCGCGCCGGCCGACCGTGACGGCCAGCTCGAATACGCCGTCCACCGCCGAGGACACCAGTTCGCCCTGCCCGCGCACCGTGGCCGCGGCGACCTCGGCGGCCCCGATGATCACCGCGTTCGGCAGCGGTGCCTGCTGGTTGACGTACGCGCCGATCGCGGTGCGGATTCGGCTGCCCGCCAGCAGCACCGCCTCCTGGACGGCCTCGTTGGTCTCACCGAATGCGGCGGGCAGCGTGGCGCCGCTACGGATCGCCGCGATCACGTTGACGGGCGACTCGACCACCGCGACGGCGGCGTCGGTGGTGGCCTCGATCAGGTGGGTGCTCAGGTCCTGGCCCGCATCCAGTTGTCGTTCGAGCACATCGTGGACGTGGCGACGGGTGTCGGATTCGACCACCGGCACGATCTCGGCGTCGATGAACGTGTCGGCGGTGGACTCGGTGTTCTCGGGGGTGACGGTGTCGGTCATGGGAGGCCATTCAACGCCGCGCAGCAGACGGCGCGGTGGCGTCGGGATGACCGTCGGATGACGCGGACGGATCGGTCAGCCGAATCGGCTACACCCAGTACGGAACACGCGCTCGGTACTGACGCATCGCGAACGCCGCGCAGAGCCAACCCACCGCCGTGCACACCAGCACCACGATCCAGTGCCGCAGCTCCTGATCGGCGCCGAGCAGCGGTGCGCGGACGATGTCCACATAGTGCAGCAACGGATTGAACTCGATGATCTTGGCCCAGCCGCCGGCACCTTGCCTGCGCAGCGTCTCGTCGTTCCAGATGATCGGTGTCATATAGAACAGCAGCTGCGCGAGGCTGAAGAGCAACGGGCTGATGTCGCGGTACCGGGTGGCGAGGATGCCGAAAACGATTGCCACCCATACACAGTTCAGCACGATCAACAGCAGCGCCGGAATGAACGTCAGGTCCGTCCACTTCCACGGTTGCGGGAAGATGATCGCGATGATCACGAAGATGATGATGTTGTGCGCGAACAGCAGCACCTGCCGCCACACCAACCGGTAGACGTGCACGCTCAGCGGTGTCGGAAGCTGTTTGATCAGACCCTCGTTGGCGACGAACACGTCGGCACCCTCGATGATCGCGGCATTGATCAGGTTCCAGATGATCAGGCCGAGCGTGACATACGGCAGGTGCTCGGACAGTTCGAGATTGAACAGCTTGGAGTACAGGCCGCCAAGGGCCAGCGCCATGGTCCCGGTGGCGATGGTGATCCAGAACGGGCCGAGCACCGAACGGCGGTAACGCTGCTTGATGTCCTGCCACCCGAGATGCAGCCACAGTTCGCGCTTGCCGAACCCGCCTCGCAGATCACCCCAGGCGCGGGCCATCGTCTTGGATTGGGCCGCCGCGTCGACGATCGTCATGCGCCCCGCCTCTCCGCCTCGGCCTGATATCTCGAAAACCTCTCGTGCCTGCCCAGTTTGCGCAGACGCAGCCACTCCCGCAGACCCGCCGGATCGCGCCGGGTCACCAGGAAGAACCAGCCGAAACGCACCCATTCCTGGGGTATCAGTCGGCGTAATCCCCGCTGCGCCTGCAGATAACCGCGGTTGCGGTAGGTGAAGAACCGCTTGACGGCATCGTCGGGATACTGCGTGTGCATGCGACCGCCCAGGATCGGCTTGAATTCGTCGGCGCCGTCCGGATGTAGATACGACGCGTCCAGACAGGTGCCGAACGGCAGGCCGGACAGCACCAGTCGGCGGTGCACATCGGTCTCGTCGCCGCGGATGAACAGTCTCAGATCGGGCACCCCGACCGATTCCAGAGTGGTCGCGGCGAACAGGGCGCCGTTGAACAGCGAAGCGATGCCCGGCAGCAGGTCGTCCGACGTGTCGACCTTCAGTTCCGCCACATGCCTGCGCCATGCCACGCCCCGACGCAGCGGGAAGGCCAGCCGAGAAGGATCGTCGAGGTCGCACACCATCGGCGATACCGCGGCCAGCGCGTGCTTGTCGGCACAGGCGAGCAGGGTGCCCAGCACCGAGTCGTCGGCGGGCCGGCCGTCGTCATCGGCCAGCCAGACCCAGTCGGCGCCGAGCGCCAACGCGTGCAACATGCCGAGCGCGAAACCGCCCGCACCACCCAGGTTTCGGCGGGAGCCGAGATAGGTCGTCGGAATCGGTTGGGCGGCCACCAGCTCGGCGACCGCCGGGTCGTGATCGTTGTCGACGACGATCAGGTGGTCGGGCCTGCGGCTCTGGCCGGACACCGCCGCCAGCGAGACAGTCAGGGCCTCGACACGGCGATGGGTGACGATGACCGCGACAACACGCTCATGGCCCGCGGTGTCAGCCATGTCGTTCGTTCTCCTCGAGCACCTCACGCACGTGTCGGGCCGCGTCCGGGCCCTCGTACGCGCCGACGACCTCCTCGATCCCGCCGGTCATCCGGATGGTCCCGTGGTCGACCCACATCGCGGTCTTGCACAACTGGGCGAGGAATTCGTTGGAGTGGCTGGCGAACACCAGGATTCCGGACCGGGCGACCAGGCTCTGCAGCCGGGTGCGGGCCTTCTTCATGAACTCCGCGTCGACCGCCCCGATGCCCTCGTCGAGCAGCAGGATCTCCGGGTCGATGCTGGTGACCACCCCCATCGCCAGCCGCACGCGCATACCGGTGGAGTAGGTGCGCAGCGGCATCGACAGGTAGTCGCCCAGCTCGGTGAAGTCGGCGATCTCGTCGACCTTGGCCAGCATCTGCTTGCGGGTCTGGCCGAGGAACAGGCCGCGGATGATGATGTTCTCGAAACCGGAGATCTCCGGGTCCATGCCGACGCCGAGATCGAACACCGGGGCCACCCGGCCGCGCACCGTCGCCGACCCGCGGGTGGGTTCGTAGATGCCCGAAAGCAACCGCAGCAGCGTCGACTTTCCGGCGCCGTTGTGCCCGACGAGGCCGACGCGGTCACCCATCTGCAGGGACATGGTGATATCGCGCAACGCCTCGATGACCACGACATTGGCATCGTTGCGGCCGATGGTGCCGCCGGCCTTACCCAGGAAGGCCTTTTTCAGCGACCGGGATTTGGCATCGAAGATCGGGAACTCCACCCACGCGTTCTGGGTGGAGATGGAAGGACTGTCGGTCACGGGCGGCTACAGGTACTGCCCGGTGCCCGGGTGTGTCGGCCCGCGTTGTCCCTGTGGCGCCATCCCCGGCGGCAGCTGACGCATCTGTTCCAGCTGCGCGCGGGCGGCCATCTGCTGGGCGAACAAGGCTGTCTGGATTCCGTGGAACAGGCCCTCCAGCCAACCGACCAGCTGAGCCTGGGCGATGCGCAGCTCGGCATCGGAGGGCACCGTGTCGTCGCTGAACGGCAGGGTCAGGCGCTCGAGTTCCTCGCGCAGCTCCGGCGCCAGGCCCTCCTCGAGCTCGCGGATGCTGCTGCTGTGGATCCGGGCGAGCTTGCTGCGGCTGGCTTCATCCAGCGGAGCCGCCCGCACCTCTTCGAGTAGCTGCTTGATCATGGTGCCGATGCGCATGACCTTGGCCGGTTGCTCGATCAGATCGGTCAGGGCCTTGTCCTCGTCCGCGCCCGACGGGGCATCACCGCCGGTGAGGATCTCGACGTTGTCGTCATCGTCGGAGTGGATCGTCATGGTGTCCGACACTAGTCCTTTACGGTCCCGGCGAATCGGCCTGGCTGTACCGGTGTTGCTCCCGCGCATACCAGCAACAATGGGAGCGATTGGGGCCACGGGCCGCGCACGGCCTGCATTAGTATGGCTGCCGAAGTGATCCGGGCCGGGTCCCTGCAACGCGGCAGGCTCCGTAACCCGATGCGTGTCCGTCTGTGCGATTCACGGACGTTCTAAGGTGGCTGACATGGTGTATGACGTTGCCCGGGTGCGTGGGTTGCACCCGTCGTTGGGCGACGGCTGGGTACATCTGGACGCCCAGAACGGGATGCTGCTACCGGATTCGGTGGCCACCACCGTGTCGACGGCGTTCCGAGGTTCCAAGCCCATCGCCACCGGTCCGCACCCGTCGGCCCGTCGCAGCGCGACGGTCTTGGCCGCCGCCCGGCAGGCCATCGCCGATTTCGTCGGTGCCGATCCGGACGGTGTGGTGCTCGGCGCCGACCGGGCCGTCCTGCTGACAACCCTGGCCGACGCCGCATCGGTGAAGGTCGGGCTGGGCTACGAGATCGTTCTTTCCCGGCTCGATGACGAGGCCAATATCGCGCCGTGGCTGCGTGCGGCCAACCGGTACGGCGCCAAGGTCAAATGGGCCGAGGTCGACATCGAGACCGGTGAGCTGCCCACCTATCAGTGGGAGAGCCTGATCACGGCGCCTACCCGGCTGGTCGCCATCACCTCGGCGTCGGCGACGCTGGGTACCGTCACCGATCTCACTCCGGTCACCAAACTCGTCCACGAGAACAGCGGACTGGTGATCGTCGACCATTCGGCGGCCGCACCCTACCGGCTGATCGACATCGATGACATCGACGCCGATGTGGTCGCGCTGAACGCCGTCGCTTGGGGCGGCCCGCCGATCGGCGCGCTGGTTTTCCGCGACCCGGCCGTCATCGACCAGTTCAGCTCGGTGTCCCTCGATCCGGATGCCACCGGGCCGGCCCGGTTGGAGACCGGAATCCACCAGTTCGGGCTGCTCGGCGGCGTGGTGGCCAGCATCGAGTACCTGGCGAACCTGGACGAGGGGGCGACCGGGTCGCGCCGGGAACGGCTCGCGGTGTCGATGGAGTCCTCGGCCGCCTACCTGGACCGGCTGTTCGGCTACCTGCTGTCATCACTGCGGTCGTTGCCGTTGGTGATGGTGCTGGGAAATCCGGTCGAGCGGGTTCCGGTGCTCAGCCTGGCGGTCGACGGGGTGCCCGCCGAGCGGGTGATGCAGCGGCTGGCCGACAACGGCGTGCTGGTCAGCAGGAGTAAGCACTCGCGGGTTCTCGAAGCGTTCGGTGTCAACGACATCGGCGGCGCGATCAGCGTCGGGTTGTCGCACTACACCACCGCGGCCGAGGTCGACCAGCTGGTTCGGGTGCTGGCCTCGCTCGGCTAACTGTCGTCGGACACCTTCAGCAGCACCTTCCCGGCGACATCGCCGGAGTCCAGCAGCGCATGCGCCGCGGCGGCGTCCTGAATCGGCAGCTCCGCACCGATCAGGGGCCGGACCCGGCCGGCGGCGATCATCGGCCAGACGTTCTCGGTGACCTGCGCGACGATGGCGCCCTTTCCGTCCGGGCCCTCGACGGGACGTGAACGCAGCGCGGTGGCCAGGACGCCGGCGCGCTTGCCGAGCAGTTTGGCGATGTTCAGTTCCGCCTTGATGCCACCCTGCATGCCGATGATGACCAGGCGTCCGCCGGACGCCAGTGCGTCGATGTTCCGGTCCAGGTACTTGGCGCCCATGATGTCGAAGATGACGTCGGCGCCGCCGGCCGCCGAAACCCGCTCGACGAAGTCCTCGTCGCGGTAGTTGATGGTGATCTCGGCGCCGAGTTCGGCGCACAGCGCCAGCTTCTCGGCCGATCCTGCCGTGACGGTGACCCGAACGCCGAGCTCGCGCGCGACCTGGATGGCGTGCGTCCCGATCCCGCTGGCGCCGCCGTGCATGAGCAGCAGCGCCCCCTCGGTCAATCGCGCGGTCATCATCAGGTTGGACCAGACCGTGCAGGCGACCTCGGGCAGCGCGGCCGCCTCGTGCAGGCCGATGCCGGCGGGCACCGGCAACAGCTGGGCAGCGGGCACCGCGACGTACTCGGCGTATCCGCCACCTGCCAGCAAAGCGCAGATCGGTTGATCGACGGTCCACCCGTGTACCCCGTCACCGATCTCGGTGATCGTGCCGGAAACCTCGAGGCCGAGGATGTCGCTGGCACCCGGCGGTGGCGGGTAGTTGCCCGCGGCCTGGAGCAGGTCTGCTCGGTTGACACCGGCCGCGGCCACCCGGATGACCACTTCACCTGCTTGAGCTGCGACATCAGGAACTTCTTGCCATGTCATACGTTCGGTTGAACCAGCAATGATGGCCTTCATTGCAGCTAGGCTACGCTGCCGCGTGAACGTAGGATTGGGCGATGGAAGCGTTGATGGGGGGACGTACGGCGAGCTCGATGCCGGGCCTGGATATCGCCGAGCAGAAATCGTGGCAAAACTTTCTGGACTCGGCACTGCGGCTGTACGCAACATTGAACCGGTCGTTGGCCGACAGTCATGGACTGACGCTCAACGACGTGCGATTGCTCGACATTCTGGACAGTTCCGACAGCGGTTCGGCGCGGATGGGGGATCTCGCCGACGGACTGATGTCACTGCCCAGTCGGGTCACCAGACAGATCCACCGGTTGGAGAAGCTGAACCTGGTCAACCGGGTCGCCAGTCCGGATGACCGGCGCGGTGTGCTGGCGACCATCACCGATGAGGGCCGTGCTCTGTTGGCCGATGCCATGCAGACCTACGGTTCCGAGGTGCGCAGCCACTACCTGAACCGCTTGTCGCGCTCGCAGATCACGGCGATGGGCGAGAACTGCCGGCGGATCAGCGCCGGTCTGCAGGCCGATGGGCGGCCCGCGAGGCTCGGGCGGGTGTAGACCGCTTAAGCTGTCGGGCGGTGGCGTGGCAGAGCGGCCTAATGCACTCGCCTTGAAAGCGAGAGACGGCTAACACCGTCCGGGGGTTCAAATCCCTCCGCCACCGCCAAATGGTTATGAGGTCGGCGGCGTAGGCGATGCCATTGGGCGACCGTAGTTGAGTTCGACTTGTGGGCGCAGCTCCAGGTCTTGGGCTTGCTTCTGCGCTTGCGAGATCCATTTCTGGGTCACCATGGGCAGGTAGTAGGTGGCTGGTGAGCCCAGGACGTACTTGACGTTTCGATCGACGTACACCTGATTGTTCGGGTCGTTGAGCCCGATCATGCTGTAGTCCAGGTGTACAGCTTTGAGCTCTCCCTTTCCGCCGACGGAGTTGGCCGCGTTCCGGTTCTTGTCAGCCGGAGAGCCGTTGATGAGGGGGTTGGGGCAGTCTGACCAGTAGTCGTATTGGCGGGAGATGACGGTCACGTTGTATCGGGTGTCGTCGGGAAAGCCCGGGCCAGTGAAGCCACCGGGGGCGTCATAGCTGTGGTAGATGAACTTGCATACCTTCTTGTCGGGCTCGGTGGGAGTGGGTGCGGGGACGCGCGTGCATCCGTTGAATCTGTGCTCTGGGTCACCGGTGAGGATGAATTGCACTGTGGCGGGATCGATATCGCTTGTCGGACCGTAGCGGCGTAGCCAATCGTCTTGGACTTGTGCTCCCTCGCTGTGGCCCAGGACGATCTTGGGGCCGGCGGTCGAGTGCAGCAGGTCGTCGAGAAGGTCCGCACCCTTGTGAACGTTGGCAGCTGCGGGAAAGTTGTTGTACGGCACTTTGACTGTGGTGTTGGGCGCAGCGAAGAGCTCACCGCGCAGCCAGTCGTTCGGCAGCGGGAAGAATGCCGGCGCCAACGTCAGGACCGTGGCTCCAGTGGGTTCCGCTCGCGCCGATATAGGCGATACCAGACATATGCCGAACGCCACGGACATTGCGATCGAGGCGGTTTGGCGTAGCCGCTTGGTAACCCTCATGTGAAGCTCCCTCCCCAGGGTGAATCCAGATTCGAGAACAACAGCGGCCTGCTGACCTTTCGCCTGCGGCATGTGGATGTCGAATCGCGAGATCTCAGGATCTCCCCAGCGGGTTTCTGTCACATCACCGTTGGCGCAATCGATGTCGACGTGAGACCCGATCGATGCAACGCCGCCCATCATCGAACGCGCGGCATGAATGGGCGGGATGTATCGCTGCAAAGGCCGCCGCGGCGGATGTCTTCGAACGGCAGAGCTTCCCTAGCTGGTCGAAATCATTTCTGCTGCCGCTGGTTTCGTCAAATTATCGTCAGGAAGCAACTAACGAGTGAGGATTGTATGCGCGGCCGCAACGAGTTCGGCGTTGCCCGGGGCCGTCGACCCATCGGGTAGCAGCAGGGTGTCCTCCAGCCCGACGCGGGTTTGAACTCCCCGCGCGCCGGCGTGCGCGAGCAGCGGCCAGCAGCTGGCGTCGAGACCGTGCAGCAGCACCGGCGCGGGAGACCCTGCCCGACTCACGCGCGCCAACACATCGTCGGCGGTCGCGATATCGCCGTCAGGCCCCAGCTCGACCATGACCCGCATGCAGTGGGCGGCCAGGGGAGAATCCGCCCAGGACTCCGCTGCTGCGGCGTGGAAGATCCCGGCCTCCACCCCGATACCCCGGCTCAGTAGCAACAGCGCCAGTTCTTCGGAGCCGGGTTCGTCCCAGTTGACCGAGGCAAAGTCGGGCAACACTGTCCACCCCTCCACGGCGCGCAATCGCCGATCCGGATCCGGAAGCGCCCAGAACCCGGTCGTCACGCCCAGCGGCAGGCCCGGTGCCGCCTGGCGCACGGCACTCACAGCGGCGGCGACAGTCGCCGGTTCCAGCGAATCCACGCCGTCGGCAGTCTTGGGATGAAGGTGCACAGCCATGGCGCCGGCACTCTGCGCGGCGACGGCGGCGGCGGCCAGCTGCGTCGGCGAGACAGGGAGCCCGGCGTGCTCGTCGGGAGTGCGGGCGCCATTGATACAGGCTTTGATGTACGGGGTCGAGGCCATACGCCATTCTGGCGGGTTCGTCCCGAGACACGTTTTGTCTCGGGAGAGGTGCGGCTCCTGTGTGCCGGACCATATTGACGCGGGCGCAGGGCGCATGTCATGGTCTTCGGGAATGATCTTGATGTGTGCTGGGCAATGCCTGATGCGCCGATGTGATCATCAGATGTCCAGTTCAGTCGCTTACCGGGGGCATTGACGATGCAGTCAGCTATAGCCAGCGGATTGCTGTGGTTCATGGCGGCAACCGTGCTGTTCGGAGCCGTCGGCGCTGCGCCCCGGCGCACCGGCTCCCGGCCTCCGCGCGCCTGCCCGTGCACCCGAGGCGAGTGCTCCTCATGCCCGGCGCGGTGGTCGCTGTGACACCGGGGCGCGGCACGCTCGCCCAAGACTGAACTCTCGCAGCCCGCTCCTGGCTAGGCTGTCGCGCATGTGTACCCGAGTGATCTGGCCGGACGCCGACGGCGCTGTCCTGGTGGGACGGAACATGGACTTCCACAAGGACCTGATGACCAACCTCTGGAAGCAGCCGCGCGGGGTCACCCGTGACGACGGTGTGACCGGCAAGCTCACCTGGACCTCGACGTACGGCAGCGTCATCGCCACGGCCTTCGACATCATCTCCGTCGACGGTCTGAACGAGGCCGGTCTGGCCGGCCACGTGCTGTGGCTGGCGGAATCCACCTACGGACAACCCGATTCCGGGCGCACCCAGCTCAGCCAGGCGATCTGGTTGCAGTACTTCCTGGACAACTTCGCCACGGTCGCCGATGCGGTGGCCTGGATCGCCGAGACCGATGTGCAGGTCGTGCAGATGGACGACCCCACCGGTGGCAAACCGCCGGCCATCCATCTGGCGCTCGACGACGCCACCGGCGATTCGGCGATCATCGAGTACATCGACGGCAAGGCGCAGGTCTATCACGACCGGTCCTACCGCGTGATGACGAACTCGCCGACCTTCGACCAACAGCTCGAACTGGTCAAGGCGTTCAGCGGACTGGGCGGGACCGAGCCGCTGCCCGGCTCCACCGAGGCCGCCGCCCGCTTCGCCAGGGCCAGCTACTACGCGAGCCGGCTGCCGCAACCCGCCGGACAGGTCGAGGCCATCGCGGCCATGCTGTCGGTGATCCGCAACGCCGCCCAACCCTTCCGAGTCCCGGATCCCGGTAAACCCGATGCCTCACAGACGATCTGGCAGGTGGTGCTGGACCTGACCAGGAAGCGCTACGTCTACGAGTCCACCACCCGGCCCAACATCGTCTGGGTGGATCTGGCCGATCTCGACTTCAGTACAGGCAGCCCACAGCTCAAGCTCGACCTGATCGGTGAACTCGCGGTGCAGGGTGGCATCGCGGGCAACGTCTCGCACAGGTTCGAGGACAAGGGCCCGATGACGTTCCTGTCCATGCAACTGCTGGACCAGCTGAAGGGCTCGGCTACTCCCCGGTGAACGCAGGGGGGCGCTTGCCGAACATCGCGGTGACCGCCTCGCCGAGATCCTTGGAGGGTAGGAACGCCGAATTCCAGGCCGCCACATAGCGCAGGCTCTCCGATACCCGGGCGATGCGCTGCTGGTCCAGGACGTCCTTGACGCCGTGCACCGTCAGCGGGGGGTTGGCGGCGATCTCTGCGGCGGTGGCGTGCGCGGCGGCCAGCGACGCGTCGGCGTCGGCGTGCACATCGTTGACCAGTCCGATCTTCTCGGCGCGCGCCGCGTCGATGTCCTTGCCTGTCAACGCGAGTTCGCGCAGATGTCCGTCGGAGACGATCAACGGAAGCCGGGCCAGCGAGCCGACGTCGGCGACGATCGCGAGCTTGACCTCACGGACCGAGAACTTGGCATCGGCGCTGGCATAACGGATGTCGACCGCACTGATCAGATCGACCCCGCCGCCGATGCACCAGCCGTGCACCGAGGCGATGGTGGGGGTGCGGCAGTCGGCGACCGCGCTGATGGCCTGCTGCATCGTCAGGATCGTCTTGTGGAAGTCGTGCCGGGCTTTGGCGCCGGCATCCAGCCCGGGCAGGGTGGCGCCCATCGCGGCCAGGTCCAGCCCGTAGCTGAAGTTCTTGCCGGACCCGGTCAGCACGATGGCCCGCACGGCGGGGTCGGCGTCGAGGGTGGCGAACACCTCGGGCATCTCGGCCCAGAAGGCGGGTCCCATCGCGTTGCCCTTGCCGGGGCCGATCAGTGTCACTCGGGCGACGTGATCGGCGATGTCCACGGTCACGGATTCGTAAGCCATGGGTGCAGGCTAACCGGTGTGCGGATGCCTAGGGGACCGGCCCACCCAGCAGTACCTCGCGCACCGTGCTGCCGGTCAGGAACTGGCACACCGCGTCGGCGAGCGAGGTGGCGATCTCGATGTTGTTCGGTCCGAGGATCGACTGCTCGCCCTTGAGGATCGCGTTGACGACCGCCTTCTGGGTCGCCTCGTCGAGCTGGTTGTAGTCCGCGCACGTCATCGTCAGCGCATCGGGTGGCGGCGGGACATCGGGGACGTTCGAGCCCCGGGTCGGGAATCCCGGAATGGTGATATCGGGCAGGCCCGGGATCTCCGGCAGACCCGGGATGACCGGGGGGCGGGCGGTGGTCGTGGTGGTCAGCGGCGGACCTGGCTCGGTGGTCATCGCGACGGTGCCCTCGGTGGTGCGCCCGCAGCCGGCCAGCAGCCCCAGCGCGATCAGCGCACCGCCCGCCACCATCGTCGCCCGCGTGCTCGCCCGCATCACGACCGCTCACCTCGGATCCACTCCTGCGCGAAGGCGAGGAACGCGTCGTTCTCGTGCGGTGCGGCGACCGTCACCCGGACACCGTCCTGACCGTAGGGCCGGACCAGGAGCCGATTGTCGGCGGCGGCGTTGGTGAAATCGTCGGTGCGTCCCGGGATGACCAACCAGACGAAGTTGGCCTGCGACGGCGGCAGTTCGTAGCCCATCTCCTGCAGTGCCGCGCTCACCCGCGCTCGTTCGGCCACCACCACATCGGTGCGGGCCAGTAGTTCGTCGGCGGCGTCCAATGAGGCGATGGCCGCGGCCTGCGAGATGGTCGTCGCGGTGAACGGCACGTACACCTTGCCGAGTGCGGTGACGATATCCGGGTCGGCGACGGCGTAGCCGATGCGTAGACCGGCCAGTCCGTAGGCCTTTGAGAAGGTGCGCAGCACAACCACATTCGGGTAACGCCGGACCAGGCCGAGGCTGTCGGGAAGCAGACCGTCGCGGATGTACTCGACGTAGGCCTCGTCGATGACGACCAGGATGTCCGAGCGGACGGCGGCCACGAAGGCCTCCAGCGCGGCGGGGTCGACGACGGTCGAGGTCGGGTTGTTCGGATTGCACACGAAGATCAACCGGGTGCGGTCGGTGATGGCGGCCAGCATGGCGTCCAGATCGTGGGTCTGGTCCT
Source organism: Mycolicibacterium sp. 22603 (assembly GCA_052044345.1). Taxonomy (GTDB): domain Bacteria; phylum Actinomycetota; class Actinomycetes; order Mycobacteriales; family Mycobacteriaceae; genus Mycobacterium. Next base: position 678,124 of record JBQEMX010000001.1, on the reverse strand, counting down.
TCAACGGCACCGGCACCGGCGTGGCGCCGGCGGTGCGGATCTGCAGCGGGTAGATCTCGAAGCTGCGCCACCCGAAGATCACCTCGTCGCCGACGGTCGACGTGATCTGGACGAGCTGCTGGCACAGGCTCACCGACCCGGCGCCCACCGCGATGTTCTCCGGGGCGAACGCCCCGTCGTCGACATGCTTGGCCAACCGCTCGCGCAGATCCAGGTAGCCGTTGTCGGGATAGCGATTGATCCCGGCCGCCGCGGAGCTGATCGCAGCCAGCACACCGGGCAGTGGACCGTCGACGGTTTCGTTGCTGGCGATCTTGATCGCGCCGGGCACCGTGCGGCCGGGGGTGTACGCGGGAAGGTCGGCCAACTCGGGTCGCAGACGGGCGGTCACCCAGCCATTCTAGGGGTGCGCGTACTCGCGCTTTGCCTTCCGCCGTGCAGCCTGTGTAATCTGTGCGCTCGGCGGTTCCGGGGGTCCGGTACCCTCAGATCGTTCAGGAGGCGTGCCAGAGCGGCCGAATGGGACTCACTGCTAATGAGTTGTCCCCCTTACAGGGGACCGGAGGTTCAAATCCTCTCGCCTCCGCCGAGTTTGACCAGCAGTACCGAATTGAATAGCACGACCAAGCGCCCGTAGCTCAACGGATAGAGCATCTGACTACGGATCAGAAGGTTAGGGGTTCGAATCCCTTCGGGCGCACTCAGGCAGTATGCAGGCATGAGTTCTCCGCATCTGCAACGTTGGATCGAGTTCATGACCGATCACGACCCGGCGGTCCTCGACCATCAGCTTGCCGACGACGCCGTCTTCTACTCCCCGGCGGTGTTCACCCCGCAACAGGGCAAGGCGCTGACCGCCAAGTATCTGAACGCCGCTGCGGAGCTCTTCGGTGACGCCGACTTCCGCTATGTCGAACAGTGGGAGGGCGACCGTTCGGCGATCCTCGCGTTCCAGGCTACCGTCGACGGTGTGACGGTCGACGGCATCGACATGATCCACTGGAACGACGAGGGCAAGATCGCGTCCTTCAAGGTGATGATCCGGCCGTTGAAGGGTCTGCAGGCCGTCATACCGCGGATGGCGGCGCTTCTTGGGCAGGGCCGGTGATACCGCGTTCGGGCACCGGTAGAGCGTCGGCGTAGACCGCCTCCCCGAAGTACGTGCCCTGGGCCACCGCGCAGCCGTACCCGCGCAGCAGCTCGGCGGTATCGGCGTCGGCAACCCCCTCGGCGACGCTGGTGATGCCGAGGGTGTGGGCGAGTGTGACGATCGAGTGCACGATGGCCGCCGCCCTGGTGTTGTCCAGCATCGGCGAGACGAAATGCCGGTCCAGCTTCAGCTCGTCGACCGGGAGGTCGCGCAGATAGCTCATCGTCGCGTAGCCGCTGCCGAAATCGTCGATGGACACCCGGAATCCGGCCGCCCGCAGTTGTTCGATGATGTGCCGCGCCTGGCGCACGTTGGCCAGCAGGTAGTGCTCGGTGATCTCGATGGTCATCGACGTCGGGGTCAGCCCGTGCCGGGCCAGCACCGCGCCGATGCGTTCGGGCAGCGTGGCATCGTCGAACGACGGTGCGAACAGGTTGACCGACACCGGGATCTCCCGCCCGCCGAGTCGATGCCAGGCCGCGGCGTCGCGCGCAGCCTGCTCCACCACCAGATCGGTCATCGCTCCCATCAATCCGCTGCGGCGTATCAGCGGCAGAAACTGGTTCGGGGTGAGCACCCCGAGTTCGGGATGCGGCCAGCGCACCATGGCCTCGACGCCGATCATCTCGCCCGTGGCCAGCGATATCTGGGGTTGGTAGGCCAGTCGCAGCGCCCCGCCGTCGACGACCCGGCGCAACTGTCCGAGCAGCGTGATCTCGGGCACCATGGGTGTCGGTGCGGTGTCCTCCTCCCAGACCGTGCCGGTGTCGGTCAGTTCCATCTCCACCGAATACACCTGCACGCCGCCGACCCCGGAGCGCTTCGCCACATACATCGCGACATCGGCCTGCCGCAGTAGTTCCTCGGTGCCGAGGGCAACATCGTCGGTCCCGCTCGCCACGGCCAGGCCGATGCTGGGGCGGATGTACACCTCGTGCCCGCCGAGATCGAAGACGTCGTCGAAGGCCCGGGCAACGGCTGCGGCAATCTCTTCGGCGGATCGCGGACCGCCCTCGATGATCACCGCGAACTCGTCGCCGCCCAGCCGTGCCACGGTCTGGCCGGAAGGCAGACAGGCCACCAACCGTCCGGCGATATCGCGCAGCAGCTCGTCCCCGCAGTGGTGCCCCAGGTTGTCGTTGACGAGCTTGAAGTCGTCGAGGTCCAGTGAGAGCACCGCAGTGGGTCGGCCCCCGCGGCGTTGGCGGGCAACGGCCTGCTCGAGCCGGTCGGTGAACAGCAGCCGGTTGGCCAGCCCGGTCAGCGGGTCCTGGAAGGCGTGGGCGGCGACCTCGTCGAGCAGGCGGCGATTCTCCACCAGCACCGTCAGTTGCCGAACCAGGGCCGATATCACCAGGATCGTCGAGCCGAGCAGCACCGGTCTGATGTTCGGGTCGGGCCACATGTGCGCCACCGCCGCGATGACCGCGAACGGCATGGGCGCGTAGGGCAGCCAGATGATGGTCATCGGAGACGGGCGGGGGTCGTCGTGGCGGGGTGTCCGGATGTCCTGGGACGACATGTAGGCCCCCGCCGAGACCATCAGCAATCCGGTCACCTTGCTGATGACCGGGAAGACGCCGGCGGAGTCGACGACGTCGTGTATCTGGACGTACAGCTCGGCGACTTCACCGAGGGCGATGGCGGCCAGCCCCGTGGTGAACAGACCGAGTACCTGACGCCGCCCAGGTCGGACCACCGTCAGCACCAACATCGACAACGTCACCATGGTGAGCGCCGAGATCGGGTAGACGGCGGTCAGCACGGCGTCCACGGCGCTGCGCTCGCCGACGGTGAAGAGACGATCGAGCACTGCCACCCACACCACGACGAACAGCGCCGAGGCGATCACCAGACCGTCCATCAGCTGACGGAACATCGACAGCGGGTCCGTGGTCGTGCGCAGCAGCCACACCACCACGACGGCAAGTGGCAGCGCCAGGAAGCCGATATCGGCCACCGACGGGAACGGCGGCTCCTGGTGGAGGAACACCTCGTAGTAGGCATCGACAGTGCTTCCGAGGACCCAACCGAGGAACCCGACGGTCATCGCCGACCACGCCAGGCGGATGCTCCCGCGGCCGGTGATCGCGGCGGCAACCGTGCATGCGCACGTCGCTGCACAGAACGCAACGAAGCCCAGCGACCCGACGGTCGCCGTCACCTGCGGTCCGCCCCAACCGAGAATCAACCAGCAAACGAACACCAGGTAAACCGCCACACCTGTGGCGTAACCGAAGTTCGTTCTGGAAGTGGGCATTACATGCAGTTTAGAGCGAGTTTTCGCAGTTGAGGCGGCATTTCGTGGCAGTCCCTCCAGCAACTCGCTTCACGTGGGTTGGGCTACCCTCGGACCGGTGCGGCTGCTGCTGATCTCCGACACCCACCTGCCCGCCCGTGCCCGCGATATGCCGGCCGAGGTGTGGGCCGCCGTGGCGGCGGCAGATGTGGTGTTCCACGCCGGGGATTGGACCGAGGCCGGTCTTCTGGACCGGTTGGCCGACCGGGCCCGGCGGCTGGTCGCGTGCTGGGGCAACAACGACGGCGACGAGTTGCGGGCGCGGCTGCCCGAACGTGCCGACGTCGTCCTGGACGGACTGCGCTTCACCGTGACGCACGAGACCGGAGCGGCGGCCGGGCGGGACAATCGCATGGCGCGCACCTATCCCGATACCGACGTCCTGGTGTTCGGGCACAGCCACATCCCGTGGGACTCGACCGTCGACAAGCCCGGCGGCGGGGCACTTCGACTGCTCAACCCAGGCTCACCGACCGACCGCCGTCGGCAGCCGCATTGCACCTATATGACGGCCGAACTGTCCGACGGTGAGCTGGGCCCGGTGGCACTGCACAAACTGGTCCGTTAGCGCTCGCGCGGCGCGCCCGCGTGGCAGTCTCACGCATATGAACGCCAAGCCACCCAGCGATGTGATCGCCGCCGCCAACCGCGCGCACCGGGACACCCTGCCTTTCGAGGACAGTCGCGATTTCGTGGACGCCGACCGCGGCTTCATCGGGGCGCTGGAGCCCGGTGTGGTCACGGGAGCCGGCGGGAAGGTCGTGTGGGACAACGACAGTTATGCATTCCTGGCGGCCGACGCGCCCGACAGCGTGCACCCGAGTCTGTGGCGGCAGTCGCAGCTCTGCATCAAACAGGGGCTCTACGAAGTGGTCGAGGGCATCTATCAGGTGCGCGGCCTCGATCTGTCCAACATCAGCTTCATCGAAGGCGACACCGGAGTGATCGTCATCGATCCGCTGGTGTCCACCGAGACCGCGGCGGCCGCGCTGGGCCTCTACCGGGCCCACCGCGGCGAGCGCGTCGTCACCGCGGTCATCTACACCCACAGCCACGTCGACCATTTCGGCGGCGTACTCGGGGTGACCAACCAGGCCGATGTCGACGCCGGGCGCGTGCAGGTGCTGGCGCCCGAGGGGTTCGTCGAACACGCTGTGCAGGAGAACGTCTACGCCGGCACGGCGATGACGCGCCGGGCGGCCTATATGTACGGTGCGGTGCTGGCGCGTGGACCCCAGGGGCAGGTGGGTTGTGGTCTCGGGCAGGCACCGTCGCTGGGCGAGGTGGCCATGATCGTCCCCACCATCGATGTGCGCAGCACCGGTGAGACCCACACCGTCGACGGTGTGCAGATCGAGTTCCAGATGGCCCCGGGTACCGAGGCCCCCGCCGAGATGCACTTCTATTTCCCGCAATTCCGCGCGCTGTGCATGGCCGAGAACGCCACCCACAACCTGCACAACCTGCTCACCCTTCGCGGTGCCCTGGTACGCGATCCGCACGGCTGGGCCGGGTACCTGACCGAAGCCATCGACTCGTTCGCAGACCGCACCGACGTCGTCTTCGCCTCCCACCACTGGCCCACCTGGGGGCGCGAGAACATCGTCGAATACCTGTCGCTGCAAAGGGATCTGTACGCCTATCTGCACGACCAGACGTTGCGGCAGCTGAACCAGGGATTCACCGGTATCGAGATCGCCGAGACGTTCCGGATGCCGCCTGCGTTGGAGAAGGCCTGGCACACCCACGGGTACTACGGTTCGGTCAGCCACAACGTCAAGGCGGTTTACCAGCGCTACATGGGCTGGTTCGACGGCAACCCCGCCCGGCTCTGGCAGCACCCGCCCGAGGCGGCCGGCCCGCGCTATGTCGAGGCGATGGGCGGGCTCGACCGGGTGGTCGAGATCGCCCGCGCCGCCTTCGATTCAGGTGATTACCGTTGGGCGGCAACCCTGTTGGATCATGCCATCTTCACCGACCAACACCACCCGGCGGCGCGCGAGCTGTATGCCGACACCCTCGAGCAGCTGGCCTATGGCGCCGAGAACGCGGTGTGGCGGAACTTCTTCCTCTCCGGGGCAACCGAGCTGCGGGAGGGCAACTTCGGTACCCCGACCACGACGACGGCGCCTACCATGATCGCCCAGCTGAGTCCCGAGCAGATCTTCGACACCCTGGCCATCAGCATCGACGGACCGCGGGCCTGGGATCTGGACCTGACCCTGGACGTGACGTTCGTCGACCTGGGTGCCGACTATCGGCTGACATTGCGCAACGGTGTACTGGTGCACCGCCGCGTCGCCGCCGATCCGGCGACCGCGACGGCTACCGTCACCTTCGCGACCAAGGCCAGGCTGCTGGCCTTCGCCGCCGGCGACCGCGACTCACCGGGGGTGGAGTTCACCGGCGACGCCACGGCGCTGGGCACCCTGCTCGGGGTTCTCGACCGGCCCGACCCGAACTTCGACATCGTCACCCCGTAGCCGGGGTCGGGCGCCGGTCGGTCAGCTCGTGCCCCGTCGCCCACCATATGGTGGCACGGTGCAACTGCTTCTGGTCCGGCACGCGCTGCCGTTACGCAGCGCGCCCGGCGAAGGTTCCGATCCCGACCTGTCCGACGACGGTATCGCCCAAGCGGCGCGACTGCCCGCCGCGCTCAACCGCTTCCCGATCACCCGGCTGGTCAGCAGCCCACAGCGGCGCGCGCAGCAGACCGCCCAACCGGTGGCCGATGCGCTCGGGCTGGGTGTGGACATCGACGAGCGACTCGCCGAGTACGACTACGGGTTGTCGCACTACACGCCGATCGAACAGGCCTCCAAGGAGGATCTGCAGCGGTTGATCGACGGCCGGCTACCCGGTGACGTCGACCCCGTCGCGTTCCAGAACCGGATCTGGGCGGGGATCGAGGACGTCATCGCCGAGTCGGGTCACGACGACACGGTCGCGCTTTTCAGCCACGGTGGCGTCATCAACGCGGTGGTGCACCGCGTCATGAAGACCGAGCGGTTGTTGTCGGTCCAGGTGGACTACGCGGGTGTCACCCGGGTGCTGTCCTCGCGCAGCGGCCGACTGTCGGTGGCGGCGATCAACAGCACCGAACATGTATGGGATCTGCTGCCGCGAAATGCGCAGTGGTAAACATTTCGCGTGACCAATCTTGACGGCCTGGACCTCGACGCCCTCGATCGCCATCTTCGCGCCGAGGGCATCGCCCGCACCGGTGACCTGCGCGCCGAACTGCTCTCCGGCGGACGGTCGAACCTGACCTTCCGGGTCTGGGATGACGGGTCCGCGTGGGTGTTGCGCCGGCCGCCACTGCATGGACTGACCCCGTCCGCCCACGATATGGCCCGCGAGTACAAGGTGGTCGCCGCGCTGGCCGGGACCGCGGTGCCGGTGGCCAGGGCGGTCACCATGCGCAATGACGACTCCGTGCTGGGGGCGCCGTTCCAGATGGTCGAGAACGTCGAGGGCAATGTGGTCCGCAGCGCAGCGGAACTGGAGGCGATGCAGCAGGCCGGCGGTCCGGGCGTGATCGACGGCTGCGTGACGTCGTTGATCACGGCGCTGGCCGATCTGCATGCCGTCGATCCCGCGGCCGTCGGGCTCGGTGATTTCGGCCGTGCCGAGGGGTACCTGGAACGCCAGGTGCGGCGCTGGGGATCGCAGTGGGAGCATGTGCGACTGGCCGATGACAGCCGTGACGGTGATGTCACCCGGCTGCATTCGGCTCTGGCGGAACGTATTCCCGCCAGCCCGCGGGCGTCGATCGTGCATGGTGACTACCGCATCGACAACACCATCCTCGACGCCTCTGACCCCACGGTTGTCCGGGCGGTGCTCGACTGGGAGTTGTCCACACTCGGCGACCCGCTGTCGGACGCGGCCCTGATGTGTGTGTACCGCAACCCCAATTTCGACGATGTCCTGGGGATGCGCGCGGCGTGGACCTCGCCGTTGCTGCCGTCGGCAGACGAACTGGCGCAACGCTATGCGGTGGCCAGCGGCCAGGAGCTGCAGAACTGGGATTTCTACATGGCGCTGGCGTACTTCAAGATCGCCATCATCGCCGCAGGCATCGATTTCCGCGCCAGGGAGGGTGGCGATACCCAAGGCGGCGTCGGTGCAGCGGTGGCACCGCTGCTCGCCGAGGGTTTGAAACTGATCTAGAACGGATCTAGGTCACGCGCCGGGCGGCCTTGAGGTTCTTGCGCGCCGCGATACGCAACTGCACGATGCGGGCCGCCCCGACCAGCACCGCGAGCAACCCGCCGCCGACCGCGGCGAGCAGCAGCGCCACGCCCAGCGGCAGCGTCCAGTTCCAACCGAGGAAGTGGAACGTGCCCTGATCGGTGTTCTGGGCGATGAAGATCAGCAGCACGATCAGCACCAGGAATCCGATGATCAGGGAGGTCCACAGGGCCGCCGCCCTGGTGAATTTCACGTTGTCCTCGGGCGGGGGAACCGGCTCCGACGTGCCGATGGGTGGGTTCGGCTGCTCCGCGTCGTACGGCAGCGCGTTCGGGTCGGTCGTCATGGTCTTATCTTGCCCCCTACATCGCGTCGGCAAACCACCTCACGGTGAATCAAAGCGCGGCATGTCGTGACGATGCCCGTTAATGTCGAAGGAATTGCCAGGCGTCACACAGCCACCTGAGGGGACGGTATGCGCTGCAGGAAACGGTTCGCTGTCTTCACCGCAGCATTGCTCGCCCTCGTGAGTGCGGGCTGCGGGAGTTCCAATCCGCTCGGCGGCGGACAGATATCGGGGGATCTGAAGACCATCGCGGTCGGTTCGGCCGATTTCACCGAATCGAAGATCATCGCCGAGATATATGCACAGGCGCTGGAGGCCAACGGCTTCAGCATCAGCCGACAGTTCGGCATCGGCAGTAGGGAGACCTACATCCCGGCCGTGCAGGACCATTCGATCGACCTCATCCCGGAGTACACCGGCAATCTGCTGCAGTACTTCGACAAGGAGGCGACCGCAACCACCTCCGATGAGGTGCTGTTGGGATTACTTCGCGCACTTCCCGGTGATCTGTCGATCCTGTATCCCTCACCGGCCGAGGACAAGGACACCCTCGCGGTGTCCGAGGCCATCGCCAGGGAATGGAATCTCAAGACGATCGCCGACCTGGCGGCCCGCTCGCCCGAGGTGAAAGTCGGTGGACCGTCGGAATTTCAGACCCGCCAGACCGGATTGGTGGGATTGCAGCAGAAGTACGGACTCGATATCGCGCCCGCCAACTTCATCGCCATCAGCGACGGCGGCGGCCCGGCGACGGTGCAGGCGCTGACCAACGGAACCGTCACCGCGGCCAACATCTTCAGCACCTCCCCGGCGATCGAGAAGAACAACCTCGTGGTGCTCGAGGATCCTGAGAACGTCTTCCTGGCCGCGAACGTGGTGCCGCTGGTGGCCTCGCAGAAGATGTCGAACGAACTCAAGACGGTGCTCGATGCCGTCAGCGCCAAGCTCACCACCGAGGCCCTGATCGAGCTGAACGGATCGGTGGAGGGCAATTCGGGTGTGGACCCCGACGAGGCCGCGCAGAAGTGGATCGCCGACAACGGATTCGACCAGCCCCTACCGGGGAAGTGAGTGAGCCGATGATCACCTTCACCTCGGTCACCAAGACCTACGCCGATGGCACCGTCGCGGTCGATGATCTGACCCTCGACATTCCCGAGGGCACGCTCGCCGCCTTCGTCGGGCCCTCCGGGTGCGGCAAGACCACCTCCATGCGGATGATCAACCGGATGATCGATCCCACATCGGGCACGCTCACGGTCGACGGGGAAGACGTCACCAAGGTCGATCCGGTCAAGTTGCGGTTGGGCATCGGCTACGTCATCCAGAGCGCCGGGCTGATGCCGCATCAGCGGGTGGTGGACAACGTCGCGACGGTCCCGGTGCTCAAAGGTCAGTCGCGACGGGAGGCGCGAAAGGCCGCGCTCGGCGTACTGGAACGCGTCGGTCTGGATCCCAAACTGGCGCAACGCTATCCGGCGCAGCTCTCCGGTGGTCAGCAACAGCGCGTCGGGGTGGCCCGCGCGCTGGCCGCCGACCCGCCCATCCTGCTGATGGACGAACCATTCAGCGCGGTGGACCCCGTCGTGCGTGAAGAGTTGCAGACCGAGATCCTGCGGCTGCAGAACGAGTTGCGCAAGACCATCGTCTTCGTCACCCACGATATCGACGAGGCGCTCAAGCTGGGGGACAAGGTTGCGGTGTTCGGCCGCGGCGGGGTGTTGCAGCAGTTCGACCCGCCGCAACGCCTGTTGTCCAATCCGGCAAACGATTTCGTCGCCGGGTTCGTCGGTGCCGACCGCGGCTACCGCGGTCTGCAGTTCCTGCGCCACAGTGGCCTGCCGCTGCACGATATCCAGCACGTGGGTGAACCGGGTATCGATGCACTGCAGCTCGCGCCGGGTCAATGGGTGCTGGTCACCAAACCCGGTGGCGAGCCGTATGGCTGGATCAACGCCGAAGGCGTGGCCCTGCACCGCGGCGGAAGTTCGCTCTACGACAGCACCATCGCAGGCGGCTCGCTGTTCCGGCCGGACGGCACGCTGCGGCTGGCGCTGGACGCGGCGCTGTCCTCACCTGCCGGTCTCGGTGTCGCCGTGGACGAGAACGATCAGGTGCTCGGCGGTATCCGCGCCGCGGACGTGTTGACCGCCATCGATGATGAACGCACGCGGCGGACCGGGTAGATGCAGTATCTGCTCACCCACCTCGACAGCGCGTGGACGCTGACGCTCATCCATCTGCGGCTGTCCCTGGTGCCCATCGTGCTCGGTCTGCTGATCGCGGTGCCCCTGGGTGCGTTGGTGCAGCGCACCACGGTGATGCGCCGGATCAGCACGGTCACCGCCAGCATCATCTTCACCATCCCCTCGCTGGCGCTGTTCGTCGTGTTGCCGCTGATCATCCCGACCCGCATCCTCGACGAGGCCAACGTCATCGTGGCGCTCACCCTCTACACGACCGCGCTGCTGGTGCGGGCGGTGCCCGAGGCGCTGGACGCCGTCCCGCCCGCGGTGCGCGACGCGGCCACCGCCGTCGGCTACCGTCCCTTCACGCGGGTTGTGAAAGTCGAACTGCCGCTGTCTATTCCGATCTTGGTGGCCAGTCTGCGTGTCGTCGCGGTGACCAACATCTCGATGGTGTCGGTGGGTTCGGTGATCGGCATCGGCGGGCTGGGCACCTGGTTCACCGAGGGTTACCAGGCCAACAAGAGCGGTCAGATCATCGCGGGCATCATCGCAATCTTCGTCCTGGCGGTGGTGGTCGACAGCCTGATCCTGTTGGCCGGCAAGGCGGTCACCCCATGGACCCGAGCGAAGGCCGGTGCGGTATGAACTTCCTGCACGAGGCGCTCGCGTTCATCTTCACGGCGCAGAACTGGACGGGGCCGGCCGGTCTCGGAATCAGGATCGTCGAGCACCTGCAGTACACCGGCATCGCGGTGGTGTTCTCGGCGTTGATCGCGGTGCCGATCGGTCTGATCATCGGGCACACCGGACGCGGGACCTTTCTGGTGGTCACCGGAGTCAACGCGCTGCGTGCCCTGCCGACCCTCGGTGTGCTGCTGCTCGGTGTGCTGCTGTGGGGGCTCGGGCTCATCCCGCCGACGGTCGCGCTGATGCTGTTGGGCATCCCGCCGCTGCTGGCCGGCACCTACTCGGGGATCGCGGCCGTCGAACCGTCGGTGGTCGACGCCGCGCGGGCGATGGGGATGACAGAACGCCAGGTGCTGTTCCGGGTCGAGGTGCCCAACGCGCTACCGCTCATCGTCGGCGGTCTACGCACCGCGACGCTGCAGATCGTGGCGACCGCCACGGTGGCCGCCTACGCCAGCCTCGGCGGCCTCGGGCGGTACCTGATCGACGGGATCAAGGTACGAGAGTTCTATCTCGCCTTGGTGGGCGCGCTGATGGTCACCCTGCTGGCCCTGTTGCTCGATGCCCTGCTGGCCACCGCGGTGTGGTTGTCCCAACCGGGCGCCGATCGATTCGCCGGGTCCAATGATCTGCCCCAACCGCTGCTCGACGACGAGGTGGCGTTGGAATCCTCCAACGTGGCTACAGAGCCCGGGGGCCGTCGCATACGGTAGGAGGGTGACTGAACCAGCTGAAGCGTGGCCGGCGATCCTGACCTGGCGAGCACACGATGTGCCGCGGATGGAGTCGGTGCGGATACAGCTTTCCGGTAATCGGATCAAGGCCTACGGCCGCATCGTGTCGGCCGCCACCGCCACCGATCCTGCCTTCAGCGCCTCCTATGACCTGGTGACCGACGAAGTGGGCGCGACCAAGCGGCTGTCGCTGACGATGACGCTGGCCGAGCGCGAACGCCAGCTGTCCATCGCCCGTGACGAAGAGGGCATGTGGCTGGTCCGCGATCACCAGAACCAGACCAGCCGCGCCGCGTTCGACGGGGCGCTCGATGTGGATGTGGTGTTCAGCCCGTTCTTCAACGCACTGCCGATCCGGCGCAACGAACTGCACAAGGGAGGCGGCCCCAAGTCGCTGACCCTGCCGGTGGTCTATGTGCGCCTGCCCGAGCTCAGCGTGGAGTTGGAGAACATCACCTACACGCGCGAGCCGGGCGGGTTCGGGCTGAAGTCGCCGGTCGCCGAGACCGTCGTCACGGTCGACGAGGACGGGTTCATTCTCGACTACCCAGGACTGGCAGCGCGGATCTGATCACCCCGCCGGCCCGTCCGGCGGCGGCCAGTTCGTCCCGCCACTGCGGGGCGCCGATCGTGACATGCAGGATGTCGGGCCTGCCGAAGCTGTCATAGCGAACCCGAGCGGCATGTCCGGCCTCGACCAGCGCGGCCACCGAGGTGTGGGTGCGCAGATGGTCACGGGCATCGGTGAGTAGTTCGATGGCCCGGTCCAGGCCGGTCGACAGGTGGTCGGCGTTGGCCTCGCACATGGCGCGCACCAGATCGGGTGCGGTCGCCGCGACCCGGGTCCCGTCCCGGAATGATCCGGCGGCCAGGGCGAACGCCAGTGGAACATCGGCCGCCGCCACCGCCAGCGTCTCGGCCAGCAGATGCGGCAGGTGGGATATGGCGGCCGCGGCGGAGTCGTGCTCGTCGGACCGGGCCGGCACCACCACAGCACCGCAGTCCAGGGCCAGTTGCATCACCTGAGCGAAGACGGTCGCGTCGACATCATCGTCGACGCTGATCACCCATGGGGCGTCGACGAACAGGTCCGCATCACCCGCGGACCAGCCCGAGTGGGCGGTACCGGTCATCGGATGCCCACCCACGAAGCGTGATCGCAGACCGGCCTTTTCCACTGCGGCGAGCACCGCGCCCTTGACGCTGATCACATCGGTCAGCGCGCAGTGCGGGGCGATGGCGCAGATGTGCTCGAGCATGCCGGCCAGGGCCGGCATCGGCACCGCCAGCACGATCAGCGCGTCGCTGTCCGCGGCACGCGTCAGTGCCTCGTCCAGGGCGGTGGTGGCGTCGAACCCGTCGGCGTTCGCGGCGCGCACCCCATCGACCGACCGGTTGTAGCCGAACACGGTGCGACCCGCTGCCGTGGCGGCCCGCATCACCGAGCCGCCGATCAGTCCAAGGCCCAGCACGCATACCGGTGTGTCGGTCACCGCTCTAGGTTGGCACACAGTTGATGGGGACTGGCTGTGACCGCTGGTCAAGCACTTGGCGGACGACTAGCGTAAGCGGCCATGGGAGCACAGCGGGCCACAGCACAGCAGGCTACCGACCTGCCCGGTGGGTTCGGCGTCGCGGTCGTCCGGGAGGACGGCAAGTGGCGGTGTACACCCCTGCGCAGGGCAGCGCTGAACAGCTTGTCGGCAGCCGAGACGGAGTTGCGTGAGCTGCGCAGTGCCGGTGCGGTGTTCGGGCTGCTGGACGTCGACGAGGAGTTCCTGATCATCCTGCGTCCGGCCCCGGCAGGTACCCGGCTGTTGCTCTCCGATGCGACCGCTGCGCTGGACTACGACATCGCCGCCGAGGTCCTCGACACGCTCGATTCCGATTTCGACGACGAGGACCTGGAAGACACCGACCCGTTCGAGGAGGGCGACCTCGGGCTGCTCGCCGATATCGGCCTGCCCGAGGGGGTGCTCGGGGTGATCATCGCCGACGAGGAATCCGAGATCGAGGAGCAGATCACGGCGATCGCCGAGCGGATGGGCTTCGCCGACGAACTGTCCGCGGTGCTGGACAAACTGGGTCGGTGAGCTCCGACAGCGAGCTGATCCGGCAGGCGCTGGAGGCGGCCCGGCTGGCGGGCCCCGACGATATCCCGATCGGGGCGGTGGTGTTCGGCCCCGACGGGACGGAGTTGGCCCGCGCCGGCAATGCGCGCGAGGTCCTCGGCGATCCCACCGCGCATGCCGAGATCCTGGCGATGCGGGCGGCGACGCAGGTATTGGGCGACGGCTGGCGGCTGACCGACTGCACCCTGGCCGTCACCGTCGAGCCGTGCACGATGTGCGCGGGTGCGCTGGTGATGGCGCGGGTCGGCCGGCTGGTGTTCGGGGCGTGGGAGCCCAAGACCGGGGCGGTGGGGTCGCTGTGGGATGTGGTGCGCGATCGACGGCTGACGCACCGTCCGCAGGTGCGGGGCGGGGTGCTGGAACGCGAATGCGCGGCGCCGCTGGAGGACTTCTTCGCGCGGCATCGCTGAGCTGCTCTCGACACGCGATTAGGGCTCACGGCGACAGCCCGGTAAGCTTCCCGCCGGTGGCGTGTCCGAGCGGCCTAAGGAGCACGCCTCGAAAGCGTGTGACGGGTAACCCCCGTCCGAGGGTTCAAATCCCTCCGCCACCGCCATAGCCCCGAGCCTGCTGACGCAGGTGAGGGGCTGCTTTTATGCTCAAGCCCCGAAGTCGGCGCGGATCCTGTCCAGCGTGCGACGGCCGCTGTTGCCCTCAGACGGCGACGGCGACGGTCGCGGGGGCGGGTACCGCCCGTCCGAGCACCACGCCGTAGGCGGTGCCCTCGGGCGTGCTGATCGGCAGGGTCGATCCGGGCACCAGGTCGTCACCGTTGTCGGTGTCCCCGTCGAACCAATCGTTGAACCACTCGGCGCTCAGCTGCCAGACCGCGGGCGGGTTCTGCGGTTGCGGGAATCCGGCCAGCACCGAGGCGAGGAATTGCACGATCGGGTTGCCGCCGCGCATCGAGTCCATGTGGACCCCGCCCGCCAGTACGACACCGTTGAACCGCCCGGGCCGTGCCTCGTTCAGCGATTCGTTGATATTGCTGATGAAGTTGAAGAGATTGGGCGGAGCGCCGATCTCGCGGACCGGGATGTAGCGTCCGGTGGCGTCCTCGTAGGCCTGCAACTTGGCCAACGCGTCCGGCATGACCGAGCCGGTGGGCACACCGTCCAGGGTGATCACGCCGACGAGATCATCCGCGGCGCCCTTGTCCACCAGGTATCCGGCGACGGCGCCGACCAGCTGACCGCCGGCGGAATGCCCGGCCAGGCCGAACTTCTGGGGCAGGACGCCGACGTAACCGGCGTCGCGGGCACTGTCGTTGAGGGCGGTCCGGTCTCCGACGAACAGCTCGGCGATGTTGTTCCACATGCCCGCGCCGTTGAGCCATGCGTCGTCGTCGGCGAAGAAGTTCGACGAGAGCGTGGGCGTGACGACGATGCTGTTGGTGCGGACCGCCAACTCCGCGGCCGTGTAGCTGTACATCGGTGCCAGAGCGAAGAATCCGTGCTGCAACAGGATCAACCGGTCGGGCTGTTGGGCGCCCTCGGGCACATCCGGGAAGTACCAGTTCGCCTGCACTCGTTGGCCATTGGCGAGCAGGATGGTAGATGTACGCACCGTGACGGGACTGTTGACCGGAACCGCAGGCGGGCCGGTCAGCAGTGCCTCGAGCGCCTGGATGGTGTTGAACACCAAGGATCCGACGCCCTTGATGAGATTCTCGGTCAGGCCCTGTAGCCAGCGCAGCAGGTTGGGCGCCGAGGGGGCGAAGGCGCGTTCGGCGGGCGGCTGCTCGACCACGACCGCCATGGACACAGCCGGGGTCTCCGTCACCCGTGCCGTCGTGCCGTCGCGGTCGAGGCTGCGGTCGGCTGTCACGGCGGACTCGGTCACCAGCGGAGCGGAGGGCTCGGTCGTCGAGGTGGCGGCGTTCTCGGCCTCGGCGGGGGTGCTGTTGTCCGCACCCACAACGACAGGACCGGTGACGGTCGGTATCGCGGCGGCCGGCCGGTTCTTCTTACCGAGGACGGTCTCGGTCTCGCCGGCGTCGTCGGTCGGTGTCTGTTCGGGAGTCGGTGCGGTGACTTCCGGCTCGGGCTTGGGCTCGGGTTTGGGCTGCAGCTCCGGTTCGGTGCCGATCTCGGAACCGGTCTCGTGCTCTGTTTCGGCGCCCGATGTCGAGCTGTCGGTCTTGGTATCGGTCTTGCTGTCAGTTTTGGTATCGGTCTTGCCGTTGGAGGGCGTTGTGGCCGGCGACTCCGGCGTCGTGTCGGGCTTGGTGCGCGGCGTACTGTCGGTGGCCGTGCTCGATGCCGACCCGGGGCCCGCGCCGCCGGACGTATCGTCGGCCACCGCGACACCCGCACCGGCCAGCACCGCGGCCGATACGCCGGCAGACAACAGACCGGCACTCACCCACGCCGAAAGCCGCTCCATGAAGACCCCTGACCCTGTGCTCACCGAATCGTTTCGAATATTGACACTGACGACAGCGTAACGGAGCAGTTTCGAGCAACGGCCATACTCGAGGATCGACGAAGGGAATCACCCCATGAGGGCTGTCAGTTGTAAGGCCGGCGAATTGTCGGTGATCGAGATGCCGGCACCGCGCCCCGCCGCCGGCCAGTTGCTGCTCGACGTGCGTCGTTGCGGAATCTGCGGGTCCGACATCCATGCGAAGGATCACGCCGATGAGCTGACGGAGGTCATGGCGGCCGTCGGATATCCGGACTTCATGAACAGTTCCACGCCGGTCGTGCTCGGGCACGAATTCTGCGGGACCATTGTGGAAAAGGGTCGTGGAGTTGCCAAGGAATTCAAGTCCGGCGCCACGGTCGTGTCTTTTCCCCTGCTGCGCGCCGCGGGCGGGGTGCACCTCACCGGCCTGTCCCCACTGGCCCCCGGTGGCTATGCCGAACAGGTGCTCGCCGAGGCTTCGATGACGTTTGTCGTACCCAATGGCCTGGATGTCGACACCGCAGCCCTCACCGAGCCGATGGCCGTGGCATTGCACGCCGTGCGGCGCAGTGAGATCAACCGGCGCGATACCGCCGTCGTCATCGGCTGCGGCCCGGTCGGCCTGGCCGTGATCTGTCACCTGAAGGCCAAGGGGGTGGGCACGATCATCGCCAGTGACTTCTCCCCGGGCCGGCGGGCCCTGGCCACCCGATGTGGGGCCCACGTGGTGGTGGACCCGGCCGTCGAGTCGCCGTACGAACGTTTCGACCGGCAGAAGGGCGTCATCACCGCGGCGCCGCAGCTGTATGAACTGGGTGTCGGCTCGATGGAGAAGCTGCGCAAGGTGCCGGGCTGGTCACATCTGTACCGACTCGCCGAGTCGTTCGGCGCCGCCGGCCCGAAGCGTCCGGTGATCTTCGAGTGCGTGGGTGTGCCGGGGATGATCGATGGTGTGCTGGCGGCCGCGCCGGTGCAGTCCAGAGTGGTCGTTGTCGGTGTGTGCATGGGGGAGGACCGTTTTCGCCCGACGCTGGCGATCGGCAAAGAGATCGACGCGCGCTTCGTCTTCGGCTACACGCCGCTGGAGTTCCACGACACCCTCAACCTCTTGGCCGAGGGCAAGGTCGATGCATCCGCGCTGGTGACCGGGACCGTCGGCCTCGACGGGGTCGAGGCGGCCTTCGGTGCGTTGGGCGATCCGGAATCGCATGCCAAGATTCTCATCGACCCCGCCAGTTCGGTCGTCGAACCCGGTTAGTCGGATGGTCCAAAGCTGTTCACGCGCAGTTGGTCCGGGTCGGGCTGGTGCGTTGCCGCGGGTGTGTCACAGTGACCTCATCATGCGTGACACCAGGCGAAAGCGTCTCCGGTTGGGTGACCCGCTGTCGATATCCTTCGAAATGCATCGACGAGTGTTGCTGGCCAGACTGAACCGTCGGCACCGTCGTCAGGCCGCCTCCGCGCCGGCGTCGCGCTGGTCCTGATCGGCGACGGATTCGTCGCTCTCGGTGGCCCGCACGTCATCGGATTCGGTTGCCGAGGGAGGCGGAACGACGGTGACCCGGTCGACGGTCTCGGCAGGTTCGCTGGTGTCGCTCTCGGCGTCGCGGCGGTGATCGCCACGATGATCGGCGTCGTCGAGTAACGCGGCGCGCCTGCCGTTTTCGTCCGGAGTCCGGCTGGCCTCGACGGCCGGGTCGATCGTTCGAACCTCGGGTGATTCCGGCCGGGATTCCGACGGCGCTGACGACGGTGCGACCTCGGTCCGGTTCGTGACCGGCGGCCGGGCACCGGCCAGATTGTCCAGCCCCTCGCGCAGCGCGCCGGGAACGGCGTGCAGTGCATCGATTATTCTCGACATCGGTGTGACCAGTGAAAAGGGTTGATGGACTTCCGGATTGAGGTTCTCGCGATCCGTGTAGGCCATGTCGACGAGCACTTTCAGCAGCGGTTCGACGGCACCGATCAGCCGTTCGGCGAGCGGGGACTGCCCGAGGAAGCGCGCGATGTCGCGTAGGGGTCCGAACAACGGGAGGTGTTCGTTGGGCACCAGGATGTAGCGGTCCACGACACCGCCGGGCTTGGTGATGTTCTTGGTGAATAGCGTCGTCGAATCCAGGTCGATCGGGTCGTAGAACGGGTCGGGATGGGCGTAACCGGCGGCCAGCAGCGTGTTCAGCAGCGCCACCGGGTTGAAGTACGCGGGGAAGTCGGCGTACGGGTCGTACTCCAAGGTCACGTAGGTCGTCCCGTACGCCGAGGGGGCCGCGACACCCATCGCCGGGATCATCCCGGGGATCCCGAAGACGGGAAAGCGGGCCATGATGCCGCCGTTGGGGACGAACGGGGCGGCGATCTCCAGAAAACTCAGGTCGTCGGGTGTCGGTGCCACCGCGGCCACGTTGAGATCGCGTTTGATCTGCTCGGCGAGCAGCGTTCCCTCGGAGTACCCGACGATGATCACCGGACCCGTCGTGGCGGTGAGATGGTCGGCCAGGATCGGCATGCCCACCCCCACGCTGTGGACCATGTTCAACGACGCGGGGTAATAGGACGGTAGGTAGGTGTATCCCGGCGGACCGATTCTCCCGCGCAGCTTATCCGGGATGCGCGCACCCGTGGGGTCGTCGCGACCGCCGACACCGATGACCGTGGCGCTCGGTGCAACGGCGCACCGCACCGATGCGCTCGCGGCGATCATGGTGCTGAACAGCCACGATGAGATCAGGATGACGGTGAGCAACGCCAGCGGTGTGCGAAAAAATCTGCTCATGCATCCCCCGACGCATCATCCACAAAACGATGTGCGGGGGACGTTACTCGTGGCGGGCATGTGTGGACGGAATTCTGCCGAACTTCTTTAAACCCGATTAGAGTCAGCGGGTATGAAGGCGATTCTGGCGACCGCTGCGGCCGCAGCGATGGGTCTCGGTGTTCTGTCGGCGGCACCGGCCTCGGCGGATACGGTGGCCTATCTGGTCAACGTGCATGTGCGGCCGGGCTACAACTTCCCCAATGCCGAGGCCGCCATCGGTTACGGCAACACCGTCTGTGATCGGGTCGCCGCCAAGATGCCGTACGCCGAACTGGTCAACCAGCTCAAGGCCGATTTCCACACCACCGATTACTACCAGGCCGGGTACCTGATCAACCAGGCCGTGAACGAACTGTGCCCGGCGCAGATCTGGCAGCTGCGCCAGTCCGCGGCGGGCTACACCGGGCAATAAAAAGAACGGTGGCGCCCCATTTCGGGACGCCACCGTCGTCTGTGTCGGTTCCGCTCAGGGGCAGGTGACCGTGATCTCGAACGGCTTGCTGACCGGGTTCATGGGGTTGGCCATGTCGATTCCGGTGGCGGTGCCGTTGATGGTGTAGGTCTTGTCGGCCTTGGTGGCCGTGGCCTCACCGCCCGCGCCCTGCGTGAATCCGAGGGTGACGCCGTTGACGTTGCCCAGCGCGACCGAGCTGACGCTGGTGCCGTCCTCGCTGACAACCGCGGCGATACCGGTCAGGCCCTCCCCGATGGCGATGTTCACATTGCCACCGCTGGTCGCGCAGACCACCGAACCCTGCACGGCCTGGTCCTGACCGTCGATGGTGACCTTGGTGGCACCGGACTCCGCTGCCGCCGATGATTCGGGCGGGGCGCTGGTGGCCGCCGCCGAGGTGCTTGCCGCCGCGCTCGTCTCCGAGGCGGTCGACTCCGATGATGACTTGTTGTCCGAGGAACAACCGGACAGACCGGCGATGACGAGCGCTGCGCCCCCGACGGCCACTACGAACCCACGCTTCACCACGAATCTCCTTGAGGTTGTGCGATCGATCAAGATCGCCCGATGATCCACGTGCAGTATGAGACGCGAAACGGCCGATGAAACCCGATTGGGCGAAAATCTCCGCAGTTCTGGCCCGCTCAGCACGCGACGCGGAGCGTGAACTTTCCGTCCGTGGTGAAGCTGGCGGCGTCGGTGCGGAAACCGGTCGCGGTACCGGTGATGACGAAGGTGGGGCCGATCATGCTGACCTCGGCGTCCGGTTCGCCGAGCCCGGAGTTGTAATTGCCGGTGAATCCGGCAAGGTTGCGGATCGCCACCGACTGAGCCGAGAGCTCGTCACCGCCGGAGACCAGGGCGCTCACCCCCGCGTCGGGGTCACCGGTCTGGATATCGGTCGAGAACCCCTGCGATGCGCACCGCACCTGATGGGTGGTGCCCCCGTCGCGTCCGTCGATCGTGATGTGAGCGGTGCCCGCCGGAAGCCCGCCCTCGGGCACCGGGGCGGCCGGGCTCTCGGAGGAGCAGGAGGCGCAGGCGGCAGCCGCCGCGGATGCCACGGCAAGGACGAGCCAGGGTTTCCTCATGGGAGTGAATCTAGCGGCGGCGCGGGACCGGACACAGCCGCTTGATTGAATGTCCGGATGTTCTTCGAAGTGCAGGCCGAGCTGCCTGGGCGTCTCGGACGCGTCGGCACCATCCACACGCCGCACGGCGATATCCAGACACCGGCCTTCATCGCGGTGGGTACCCAGGCAACCGTCAAGGCGGTGTTGCCCGAAACGATGAAAGAGATTGGTGCTCAGGCGGTTCTGGCGAACGCCTACCACCTCTACCTGCAACCGGGCCCTGATGTGGTCGACGAGGCCGGCGGGTTGGGTGCCTTCATGAACTGGCCGGGCCCGACGTTCACCGACAGCGGCGGGTTCCAGGTGCTCTCACTCGGCGTGGGATTCAAGAAGGTGTTGTCCATGGACGCCTCCCGGGTGCAGGCCGACGACGTCATCGCCGAAGGCAAGGAGCGGCTCGCCCACGTCGACGATGACGGCGTGACGTTCCGCTCCCACCTCGACGGGTCGACGCATCGCTTCACCCCTGAATTCTCCATCGGCATCCAACACCAACTCGGTGCCGACATCATCTTCGCCTTCGACGAGCTGACCACGCTGGTCAACACCCGCAGCTATCAGGAGCAGTCGGTACTGCGCACCCACCAATGGGCCGAGCGGTGCCTGGCCGAACATCACCGACTGACCGAGGTGCGCCATGACAAGCCCCGTCAGGCACTGTTCGGGGTGGTGCAGGGAGCGCAGTACGAGGATCTGCGGCGCCAGGCGACCCGCGATCTGGTCCGGATCGGTGAGGCCACGGGTCCGGCGGAGGGACTGAGCTTCGACGGGTACGGCATCGGCGGAGCGCTGGAGAAGCAGAATCTGGCCACCATCGTCGAATGGGTGACCAGCGAGCTGCCCGCCGACAAGCCCAGGCATCTGCTTGGTATCAGCGAGCCCGATGATCTGTTCGCGGCGGTGGCCGCCGGCGCGGACACCTTCGACTGCGTGTCGCCGTCGCGGGTGGCGCGCAATGCGGCGGTCTACTCGGTGCACGGCCGCTACAACATCACCGGTGCCCGGTACAAGCGCGACTTCACCCCGATCGACGCCGAGTGTGACTGCTACACGTGCGCGAATTACACCCGTGCGTACATCCACCACCTGTTCAAGGCCAAGGAGATCCTGGCATCGACGTTGTGCACCATCCACAACGAGCGCTTCATCATCCGCCTGGTCGACCGGATCCGGGCGGCGATCATTGCCGGGGAGTTCGACGAGCTGCGTGCCGAGGTGTTGGGCCGCTATTACGGCTCGCGGTGACCAACGGCGGACTGCGTTTTCCGTCGCCAGATCGCGCCCTCACGATCAAATCGGTGTAAAACTGCGGAAGAGTTTCACTATTTCGTCGGTCATGGCCCCGTAGGCTGGGGCGATGCGAATTCTCCTGGTGGGTGCCGGCGGTGTCGGTTCGGCGTTCTGTGCCATCGCCGCGCGGCGGGACTTCTTCGAGCAGATCGTGGTCGCAGACTACGACCTCGCTCGTGCCGAGCAGGCCGCGGAGGCGGTCGGCGACCCGCGATTCAGCGCGGCACGGGTCGACGCGACCTCGGCCGATGCGGTGTCCGAGCTGGTGCGATCACGCGGCATCACCCATGTGATGAACGCCGTCGACCCCCGGTTCGTCATGCCGATCTTCAACGGCGCACACGCCGGCGGGGCGGATTACCTGGACATGGCCATGAGCTTGTCGGTGCGCCACCCCGACAAGCCCTACGAGCTGACGGGGGTCAAGCTCGGCGACGAGCAGTTCGAGGCCGAACAACAATGGCGCGACGCCGGCCGGTTGGCGCTGGTGGGCATCGGCGTCGAACCAGGCCTGTCGGACGTGTTCGCGCGCTACGCCGCCGACCACCTGTTCTCCGATATCGACGAACTGGGCACCCGCGATGGATCCAACCTGACCGTCGACGGTTACGACTTCGCGCCGTCGTTCTCGATCTGGACCACCATCGAGGAATGCCTGAACCCACCGGTCATCTGGGAGGCCGACAGGGGTTGGTTCGTCACCGAACCCTTCAGTGAGCCTGAGGTTTTCGACTTCCCGGACGGTATCGGACCCGTGGAATGTGTCAATGTCGAGCACGAGGAGGTGCTGCTGATGCCACGTTGGGTGGACTGCAAGCGCGCCACCTTCAAGTACGGCCTCGGCGAAGAGTTCATCGACGTTCTCAAGACACTGCACAAGCTGGGTCTGGACCGCACCGAGAAGGTGACTGTCGGCTCGCAGAATGGTCCTGTGCAGGTCAGTCCGCGTGATGCGGTCGCCGCCTGCCTACCCAATCCGGCCGACCTGGGGCCGAAGATGACGGGTAAGACCTGTGCCGGTCTGTGGGTCACCGGCACCGGTAAGGACGGCCGGCCGCGGTCGACGTACCTCTACCACGTCGTCGACAACGAGTGGTCGATGGCCGAGTACGGACATCAATGCGTGGTGTGGCAGACGGCTGTCAATCCCGTTGTCGCCCTTGAGCTGCTGGCCAACGGCATCTGGAGTGGGAGCGGTGTGCTGGGTCCCGAGGCCTTCGATGCGGTGCCGTTCCTGGAACTGCTGACCGCCTATGGCTCTCCCTGGGGCCAGAAGGAGCTCTAGCCTCCCGTTCCCCGCGAGCGTGCGTGAACTCGTCTGCAGACGCGGCGTGTCGGGTGCAGACACGCACGGTCGCCGGGAAGGGAACGTAGCGTCGGGGACATGCCAGAAGAGCTCACCGCCGAGCAGGCCGCCACGCGGCTGAAGTCCGCCGACACCCTCGGGATCCCGCTCGGGCCCGGCCAACCGCCGGCCTTCCTGCAGGCGTTGGGCCGACGCGAGGACTGGACCGATCTACGGGTGTCCGGCGCACTGCTCGCGGTGCTGACCGAACTGTTCTCCCGTGACGGCGTGCACTACCTGTCGGGGTTTTTCGGCCCGCTGGAACGTGCGCTGCGTGACAGCGGGGCCGGCGTGGAGTTCGTGCCTGCCGACTTCCGTCGCTTCGGCCCGCTGTTGCAACGACAGTCACCACGGGTGATGGCGACCGTCTGCGCGCCGCCGGACAACGACGGCTGGTGCTCGCTGTCATTGCACGCCGGCGGGACCGTCGACGAATTGCACCGCGCCGGAGCCGATCCCGACCGGTTGTTGGTCGTCGAGGTGTCGCCGAAGTTCCCGCGGACCCACGGACTCGGAGAGCATCGGCACGCGCTGCACGTCGACGAGATCGATATCCTGATCTCCTCCGACGCCGAACCCCTCGCCCTGCCCGGCGGCGACACCGCACCCACCGACGTGGACCGGGCGATCGCCGAGAACGCCGTCGCCTACATGCCGTCCGGGGTGACGTTGCAGACCGGTATCGGCACCATCCCCAACCAGATCGCGACGCTGCTCGCCGAGGGCGACGGCGACCAGTACGGCCTGCACAGTGAGATGTTCACCGACGGCTGCATGAAGCTGCATCGTGCCGGAAAGATCGCCAACAACCGCAAGGGCCAGTACAACGGGGTGAGTGTGACGACGTTCGCCTTCGGGTCGCCGGAACTCTATGCCTGGCTCGACGACAACCGCGATATCGCATTCCTGCCGGTCGAGATCGTGAACTCGCCCGAGGTGATCGCGCAGAACAACCGGATGGTCACCATCAACGGCGCGCTGGCGATCGACATCCAAGGCCAGGTGGTTGCCGACACCATCAACGGCACACAGTTCAGCGGGATCGGCGGCGCCGAGGACTTCGTCGCCGGCGCCGGGCTGGAACTCTCGGACCGCTCGCTGATCTGCCTGCCCGCCACCTACGAGAAGGACGGCCGACTGCAATCGCGGATCGTGCCGTGGTTCGGGGCGGGCGCGGTCATCACCACCCCCCGTCACCACGTCGACGTCATCGTCACCGAGTACGGCACCGCCGAGTTGGAGGGACTGACGGTGCGGGAGCGCGGTGCGGCCCTGGCGGCGATCGCGCATCCGGACTTCCGCGAGGATCTGCTGCGGGCCGCCGAACGCACGTCGGGCGGACGTTCACCGGTCGTCAGATTCGTCTGAGGTCCGGGAGTCCCCAGGCTCCCGGCTCGCGACCGAACCTGAGTCGGCCTACAGCGGGTTGAGGATCCGGTTGAGGAACTGGCGGGTGCGTTCCTCTTTCGGATCGCCGATCACCGCGGCGGGCGGCCCCTGCTCCAGGATGATGCCCTGATCGGTGAACAACACCTGATCGGAAACCTGTTTGGCGAACTGGATCTCATGGGTCACGATGACCAGCGTCCAACCGTGATCGGCCAGATCCTTGATCACCGAGAGCACTTCGCCGACCAGTTCGGGGTCCAGCGCCGAGGTCGGCTCGTCGAACAGTACGACCTTCGGCTTGAGCGCCAATGCCCGCGCGATCCCGACGCGCTGCTGCTGGCCGCCGGAGAGCTGGAAGGGGTACTGGTCGGCCTTGGCCGCCAGCCCGACCTGCTCCAACAGGGTGATGGCCTCGGCGACGACCTCCTCCTTCGGCCGCTTCTGCACGATCACCGGCCCCTCGATCACGTTCTGCAGGACCGTCTTGTGCGGGAACAGGTTGTGGCCTTGGAAGACGAAGCCGCTGCGTGATTGGAACCGGCGCACCTCGGGTTTCGGTGTGGGCGTGGCGAAATCGATCTCGACATCATCGACGCGGATCACCCCGGCGTCGGCCCGGTCCAGGGCGTTCAGGGTCCGCAACAACGTGGTCTTGCCCGAACCCGAGGGGCCGATGATCGCGGTGGCCGTGCCGGTGGCCACCTTGAATGACACCCCGCGCAGCACCTTGTTGTCGCCGAACGCCTTCTCGACACCGGTCGCATCGATCGTGTATTCGACGCCTGCGGCGTCGGGGGTGTGTTCGACGCCTCCGGCGTCGGTGCCGTGTTCGACGCCTCCGGCGTCGGCGCTGCGCTCGGTCATCGCGCCACGTACCTTTCCAGTCGATGCTCCACTCTGGCCTGGCCGAAGGACAGCACCAGGCAGATCACCCAGTAGTAGATGGCCGCGGTGCCGTAGAGCGCGAAGAACTCGAACGTCGGCGCCGCCACTATCTGGGCCTGCCGCAGCAGTTCGGTCACCAGGATGGTCGAGGCCAGCGACGTGTCCTTCACCAGCGATATCAACGTGTTCGACAGCGGCGGGACCGCAACCCGGGCGGCCTGGGGCAGGATGATCCGCCGCAGCGCACCCGCATAGTTGTAGCCGATGGTCTCGGCTGCCTCCCACTGGCCTTTCGGCACGCTGAGGATGGCCGACCGGATGATCTCGGCCGCATAGCCGCCGACGTTGAGGCTGAAGGCGATCACCGCCGCCGGGAACGGGTCGATCTTCACCCCGAATTCGGGTAGCGCGTAGAACACGATGAACAGCTGCACCAGCAGCGGAGTGCCGCGGATGATCGAGATGTAGAAACGAGCGATATTGCTCAGCACCACATTCGACGACAAACGTGCCAACGCCACGGCCAGCGCGATCACCAAACCGATCACGAAGCTGATGATGGTCAGCGGGATCGTCATGGTCAGCGCGGCCTTTGCCAGCGGCCAGAGGTTGTCGGCGATCAACTCCCAGGCCGAACGGACTTGGGGCGCAGGTTGTTCGGTGGCCTGTTGTGTTGCCTGCGGACTGCCGGTCGCGTCGGCCTTCAGATACTTCTGGGAGATCTCGGTGAGCGTCCCGTCGGCGCGCAACTCGTCGAGCGCACCGTTGAGTTCGGGTAGCAGTCCGCTGTCCTTGCGCGCGGCGAACCCCTGGTCGCTGGTTTCACCGGTCTGTGCGGCGATCTTCACCGAGGTGTCGCCGGTCTCGGCAAGGTAGGCGTACACGGCCACACTGTCGTTGACCGTGGCGTCGACCCTGCCCTGATTGAGCAGGGTGATGGCCTGAGCGAAACCCTCCACCGCCTGCACATCGGCTCCGGCGTCACGGGCCACCTGCGCCCAGTTGCTCGTGATCGACTGTGCCGTGCTCTTTCCCCGCAGGTCGGCGAGCGAATTGATCGAATCGTCATCGGCTCTGGTGACGATCACCCCCTCGCCGACGGTGTAGGGCTGGGAAAGATCGTATTTGGCCTGCCGCTCAGGGTTGATGGTCACCTGGTTGGCCACCACGTCGAACCGGTTGGCCTCCAGTGCGGCGAAGATGGAATCCCATGGCGTCTCGACGAATTCGACCGGTACGCCAAGCTTCTCGCCGACCGCGCGCGCGACATCCACGTCGTAACCGGTCAGCTGGTTGGTCGCCGGGTCGTGATAGCTGAACGGGGCGTACGTCCCTTCGGTGCCGACCCGCAGCACGCCCGCATCGCGGATCGGTGTGGACGCCGGTGCTCCCGTGGCATCGGCCTTGAGGTAGCGCTGGGATATCTCGGCCAGCGTGCCGTCGGCGCGGAGCTCGTTGAGGGCGCGATCCAGCTCGGGCAGATAACCGCTGCCCTTACGGGCGGCGAATCCCTGCTCACTCTTCGCACCGACGGTGCCCGCGATCTTGACGCTCTTGTCACCGGTCTCGGCGAGGTAGGCGTAGACGGCGATGCTGTCGTTGATGACGACGTCGACTCTGCCCTGGTTCAGCAGGGTGATGGCCTGGGTGAACCCCTCCACGGACTCGACGTTCGCCCCGGCGTCGCGGGCCACCTGCGACCAGTTGCTGGTCGCGTTCTCGGCGGCCGTCTTGCCGCGCACGTCGGCCAGGGTCGTGATGGTGTCATCGTCGGCGCGGGTGACGATCACCCCCTCGCCGACGGTGTAGGGCTGGGACAGGTCGTACTTGGCCTGTCGTTCGGGGTTGATGGTGACCTGGTTGGCGACGATGTCGAAGCGGTTGGCCTCGAGCGCGGCGAAGATCGAGTCCCATGGCGTCTCGACGAATTCAACCGGCACGCCGAGCTTTTCGCCGACTGCCTTGGCGACGTCGACGTCATAGCCGACGAGCTCGCCGGTCTTGGGGTCGTGATAGCTGAACGGTGAATACACGCCCTCGGTACCGACCCTTAGCACACCGGCGGACTTGATCGGGTCGTCGCCGGCATCGCCGGAGGAGCCGCAGCCGACGGCGCCGACGAGGACCAGCCCGCCGAGGAGAACGGCGAGCACGACCCGCCGGAGAATTCCGAACACGGCCGGACGGTAGCAACGCTCTCCCGTCGGGTACAGGGTTTCGCTCACATCGGGCGGTATACCCAGGGATGTCGGGGTAACCCCGCGGGATCGAACTCGGTGAGCATCTCGGAGACGGTGTGGCCGTGATAGCCCAGCGAATCGGCGATCAGCGACAGCGCGCGGTCGACGCCGAGCTCGGCCAGCGTCACGGCACCGTCGCGCTTGGCGAGCCGCTTTCTCTCGGTGTTGAGCACCAGTGGCACATGGGCGTAGCGCAACGGTGGATATCCGAGCAGATTCGCCAGGTATGCCTGCCGCGGTGACGAGGACAACAGGTCATCCCCGCGCACCACCTGATCGATGCCCCCGGCAGCATCGTCGACCACGACCGCCAGGTTGTAGGCGGTCACGCCGTCCCCGCGGCGCAACACGAAATCGTCCACCAATCCGGTGAACTCACCGTGCACTAGGTCGGTGACGGTGAACGGGGCGTTATCGCTGCGCAGGCGCAGCGCCGGCGGGCGATCGTGATCGGGCGGATTCAGGCGATCACGACAGGTTCCCGGGTAGGCCCCCTCGGGTGCGTGCGGGGCACGGGGCGCGGCCAGGATGTCTTTTCTGCTGCAATAGCATTCGTAGACCAGTCCGCGGTGGCGCAGATCGTCGATCACGGCGTCGTAGCGGTCGGCGTGCGCGCTCTGGAACTCGATCGGTTCATCGGCGGTGACACCGACGGCGGCCAAGTCGGCGAGCTGGCGGGTGGCCACCTCGGTGAATGTTCGATCATCGAGGTCTTCGACCCTGATCAGGAACCTGCGCCCGGTGCTGCGGGCGAACAACCATGCGAGCACCGCAGTGCGCAGGTTGCCGATGTGCAGGTCAGCCGACGGGCTCGGCGCGAACCGGCCCGCGCCGGGTGGGCGGGTCACGCCAGCAATGTAACGCCTGTCCGGGCCTGTTCCACACACGCCGCCCATCGTCGCCCCGGCACCTGCACCGCCGAGTCGGCCGCGAAGGCACTCGAGATCACCAGATCGGGCTGCTCGTGGGCGAGCAATCGCAGGCTGTCCCGCAGCGTCTTCGCGTCGCTGAACCCGGGGAAGTACCCGGCTGCCCAGGCACCGTCGGCCCCGAGGAAGATGGTGTCTCCGGTGAACAGGTAGCTCTGCCCGTTGGCGCCGGGCACCAGGTAGCAGGTGCTGCCAGGGGTGTGCCCGGGGGTCGGGATCACCTCGATCCCGTTTTCATCGACGTGCCGGTCGGTCAGTGCGATGTCGATGGTCGTGTGCTTGCCGATATCGGCGTGTTCCACGGCCGGGGCGTGTAGGACAGCGCCGAAGCGAGATTTGATCCGGGCCAGTTGTGGGCCGGCCTCGTCCCGGTGGGACAGGTACTGGTGCGCAACGCCGCCGAGCGCGGCGATCTCGTCGAAATCGGCGTCGGTCGCGGTGCTGTAGAACAGCACGTTGCCGGCCGCGGCTCCGGTCCACAGATAGGCGTGCGTGGTCAATCCGGGGAATGGGTTGTCGACCCGGGTTTCCCAAAGGTCGCTGCGGATCTGGCGCATGATGGATTCTCCTGGTGATTCGTCGTGACGCTGACACCAGCCTGCAATCTGAACTATGGTTGAGGTCAACCCGTCATCTGTTGCCGCGCATGGCCAGCAGCTGAGAAACCGTCACGAAGCGGTAGCCGGAACTGCTCAGGCCTCGATGATCCGCGGTAGCGCCGCCCTGGACTCCGATCGGCTGTCGACCATGACGTGGAGCAGGACGATGGACCCCGGCCGCACCGTTCGTACGGTCTGTTCGACGATCTCATCGGCGTCCGGGTTACCCGCCGAGTCGGGGGCCACGTCCCACATCACCGTGACGCGGTCCCGCGAGGCAAGATAACGAGGCAGCGTCCAGAGCTTCTTTCCGTAGGGCGGCCGGAAGGTCAACGGACCGTCGTAACCCGCCTGCAGAATCGCTTCGTCGGTGCGTTCGATCTCGTCGGATACCGTGTTCTCGGATACGAACACCATCCGCCGATGCGAATAGGAGTGGTTGCCGATCTCGTGCCCGGCGTTCGCGATAGCCGCGACCTGTTCGCGATGACGGTGTGCGTCCGACCCGTTCAGATAGAACGTCGCCGGCACCTTCATGGACGAAAGTTGTTCCAGCACCTCGGGTGTGTGGTCGGTGGGGCCATCGTCGAATGTCAGCGCGACCACCCTGGCATCGGTGTCGACCCTGCTGACCAGATCACCCGCGAGCTGGAACGTGCGGGCATTGACCAACGCGTACGTGCCGAGGGACACCGTCAGCGCCGCCACGAGAAGCGCTATGGCCCAGACGATCTTGCGCATGCTCAGCCCAACCCGGGCAGGATCTCTGCCAGCCGGAAGTCTGTCGGAACCTCCAGTTGCTCGAAGGTACATGACCGCGGATCCCGGTCCGGTCGCCACCGGCCGAACTGGGCGGTGTGCCGGAAGCGCGATCCCTCCATGTGGTCGTATTTGACCTCGACCACCCGCTCGGGTCGCAGCGGGGTGAACGACAGGCTCTTGTCCGGGTTCCAGCGCGAGTTCGCGGTGCGTCGGACCGTCGGCTCGACCGGGACATGCGCCGCCCAATTCCACGGGTGCTCGTCGAACGTGGTCACCAGTGGCTGCAACTCGTGGAACAACTCGCGGCGGCGCGCCATCGTGAACGCCCCGATGACGCCGACGGATGCCAGCGAGCCGGCCTCATCGTAGAGGCCCAGCATCAGTGAACCGATGGCGCCGTCGCCCGACTTGTGCAATCGATATCCGGCCACCACACAGTCTGCCGTGCGAGCGTGCTTGACCTTGAACATGACTCGCTTGTCTGGCTGGTAAGTGCCGTCGAGCGGTTTGGCGATCAACCCGTCCAGCCCGGCACCCTCGAAGTCGGTGAACCAGCGTGCCGCGGTGCCTTCATCGGTGGTCGCCGGGGTGAGGTGGAAGGTGCGTCCGCACTCGGCCAACGCCGAGGTGAGCGCCGATCGTCGCCCGCTGAAGGGTTGCCCGGTGAGGTCGTCGTCACCGAGCGCGAGCAGGTCGAACACGATGAACGCGGCCGGGGTCTCGCCTGCCAGCTTGGTCACCCGCGACGCTGCGGGATGCAACCGCAACTGCAGCGCCTCGAAGTCGAGCCCGGCGTCGCCGGCGATGACGATCTCACCGTCGACAACACACCGCGGCGGCAACTCCGCGCGAGCCGCGGCAACGAGTTCGGGGAAGTAGCGCGTCAACGGCCGTTCGTTGCGGCTGCCCAGCTCCACCTCGTCGCCGTCGCGGAACAGGATGGACCGGAAGCCGTCCCACTTTGGTTCATACGATGCGCCGTGCGGTATCTCGCGCACGGGTTTGGCCAGCATCGGCGACACGGGTGGCATGACGGGCAGTCTCATCGTCATCGACGATAACCCTCGTGCGGGACAGCGGTTGCGCGGCAGCCGCATTCGATGTACTATCGAACACAAGTTCGAATGCGACGCGGTTCCCGATCTGGTTTCTGGTGAGCCGCAGACCGCGACTTCGGTCGCCGCGAGGTTCGACGGTCCGTGTCCGGGGGATCGTGCGGGCTGTGTGTGGGGGGTCGTGCCTTTGGTGGGCACGGTGGGGGAAGGCCGGTATCCGTTGTGGACGCCACCTGTCTGGATGCGTTTGTTGATGTGCTGATCGATGAGCTTGCTGCGGTGCCCTCGGAGGTTGATGTCGGCGCGGTGTTGGGTCGGTTGGTGCGGTGTGCGCGGCCGGTGGTCGATGACGAGGCGTTGCTGGGTGTGTTGGCGGCGGCGGTGTCGGCGCGGAATCTGCTGGATTTTGTGATCGCCTCGGCGGTGGCGGCGGCTGAGCGGGCCGGTGTGCCGGGCCGGCGGCACCTACGCACCGGCACCGACGTGTTGAGGCTGTTGGGTATGTCCCCGGGTGCGGCGGCCCGGGCGGTGCGGGTCGGGCGGATGGCACCGGTGTTGTCGGCGTTGACGACCGCGCAGCGGTTGGGTGGGATCGGTATCGAGTTCGCCGACGCCGTGGGCAAAGGCGTCACGCACGTGGAGTCTCGGGTGCCGTTGTCCGAGGAAGACCGGGCCGCGGTGGTGACCAAACTGATGATGCAGACCACCCCGGCCGAAGTGGCCGCCAAAGCCCGGGCGATCGGCATCGACCGTGTCGCGGCGCTGCCGGTCGAGGGGCGGGTGGTGCCGGTCGCCGAGGACTCCACGCTGAATGAGATGGCCTTGGCGCAGAACGCGGAGGGCCGGTTTGAGGCCACCCTCAACCTGGATGTCGAGACCGGGGAAGAGCTGTGTGCGGCGTTGGATCCGTTGTGCCGACCGGTCCCGCTACCGGACGGCTCCCCGGATTCGCGCCCGATCAGCACCCGGCGGGCAGAGGCGCTCGGGCAGGTGCTGCGCACCTATCTGGCGCAGTCACAGCGTCCGATGTCCGGTGGGGTGCTCCCGCACGTCACCCTCATCCGACCCGTGGCCCCGGGGGTGAGTAGTGACGCTGGCGTGGATCGGCTGGGGTTCGCCGGTCCGGTCAGCGCCGCGACCGCGGACCTGATCGCCTGCGATGCCACGCTGACTTCGGTGATCGTCGATTACTCCGGCGTGCCGCTGGATGTCGGGCGCGCGGAACGGTTGTTCACCCCGGCGATCCGCAAGGCCCTGGCCGTGCGTGATGGTGGGTGTGCCCATCCAGGGTGTGGGCGGCCGGTGTCGTGGTGCGATGCCCACCACATCCAACCCTGGAGCGCCGGCAGCGCCACGAGTGTGGACAACGGGGTGCTGCTGTGTCGGCTGCATCACGGGTTGATCCATCACGGCGGCTGGCAGGTCTACCTCGGCCGCGACCGCCACCCCTGGTTCATCCCACCCCACACACCCGATGCACCCGAGCCGGAGCATCTGCGGTCGCATGCCCGCCGCACCATGACCGACCTACCGACTGCGGCCTAACGCCAAAGCCGCAGCGCACCTTGACAACTGAACAGAGAAGCCGCGTCCTGGCCGGTGGAACCTAGCCCCGCTGCAATTCCGCACGGATGATGTCTACAAAGTTGTCGACATCATCGGTGGTGGTGTCCCAGGCGGTCATCCAGCGCACCTCGCCGCGGGCCCTGTCCCAGTCATAGAAACGCACTCTCTCGCGAATGCGGTCGGCGGCGTCGTTCGGGATCGAGGCGAAGAGTGCGTTGGCCTCGGTGGCCTGGGTGAAGGTGAGTCCTGGAGGCGGGTGGGCCTCCAGGGCGGTCCGCAGTCGGGCTGCCATCGCGTTGGCATGCCGGGCGCTGCGCAGGCCCAGATCGTCGTCGAACAGGCTCAGCAGCTGTGCCGAGGCGAAGCGCATCTTGCTCGACAGCTGCATCGTCAGTTTGCGCAGGTAGACCAACCCAGCGACGCGATCGGGGTCCAGCA
The DNA here is from genome assembly GCA_052044345.1 of Mycolicibacterium sp. 22603. Taxonomy (GTDB): domain Bacteria; phylum Actinomycetota; class Actinomycetes; order Mycobacteriales; family Mycobacteriaceae; genus Mycobacterium. Next base: position 645,087 of record JBQEMX010000001.1, on the reverse strand, counting down.
CCACCACTGCCTCGGCGGCCAACAGCCCGTTCTTGGTACCGCCCAGACTGACCACGTCGACGCCGGCATCGGTGGTGAACTCCCGGAAAGGGACGTCGAGGGCGGCGGCGGCATTCCACAGCCGCGCCCCGTCCGCATGCACCGACATCCCGTGGGAGTGAGCGAAATCGGCGATGGCGCGCACCTCGTCCGGGGTGTACAGCGTGCCCATCTCGGTGGACTGGGTGATGCTGACGGCCAGGGGCTGGGCCCGGTGCTCATCGCCCCAGCCGTAGGCCTGCCGGGCGATCAGGTCGGGGGTCAGCTTGCCGTCCGGCGTCGGCACCGTCAGAAGCTTGTGGCCCATCACCCGTTCCGGGGCCCCGCCCTCATCGGTGTTGATGTGGGCGGTCTCCGCGGTGATCACCGCGCCCCAGCGCGGCAGCAGGCCGGTCAGCGCCACCACATTGGCGCCGGTGCCGTTGAACACGGGGAAGGTCTCGGCGGCTGCACCGAAGTGGTGGCAGATGACCTCCTGCAGTCGGGCGGTGTAGGCATCCTGGCCGTAGGCGATCTCGTGTCCGCCGTTGGCCGCGGTGATCGCCGCGACGACCTCGGGATGCACGCCCGCATAGTTGTCGCTGGCGAAACCGCGCCGATTGGGATCGTGAAGTGTGGTGATGGGCACGGGTGCCATACTCCCAGCGGTCGCAGTCGGCCCGCCGCGTAGCCGATACATTGCTTCCATGGCGCTCTCGGCTGAAGAAGAGGCGATCGTCGGCACTGTCCGAGAGTTCGTCGACAAGCAGGTCAGGCCGGTGGTGCGTGAACTCGAGCACGCGAACACCTACCCCGAGGACCTCATCGAGACGATGAAGGAGATCGGGATCTTCGGGCTCGCCATCCCGGAGCCCTACGGGTTCGGCGCGGTATCCATGCCCTGTTACGTGCGGGTCGCCGAAGAACTGGCCCGGGGCTGGATGAGCCTCGCCGGTGCGATGGGCGGCCACACCGTGGTGTCCAAGCTGATTATCCTGTTCGGCACCGAGGAACAGAAGCAGCTGTATCTGCCGCGGATGGCCACCGGCGAGCTGCGCGCCACGATGGCGCTCACCGAGCCTGGCGGCGGCTCGGATTTGCAGGCCATGCGCACGGTGGCCCGCCGTGACGGCGAGGGCTATCTGATCAACGGGTCCAAGACCTGGATCTCGAATGCGCGGCGCTCGGATCTGATCGCGCTGATGTGCAAGACGGATCCGGACGCCGATCCGGCGCACACGGGCGTGTCCATCCTGCTGGTCGAGAAGGTACCGGGATTCAGCATCTCCAAGGACCTACCCAAGCTCGGCTATAAGGGTGTCGAGGCCTGCGAGCTGAACTTCACCGATGCGCGGGTGCCCGGTACCGCGTTGTTGGGAGCCGATGAAGGTAAGGGCTTCGCGCAGATGATGAAAGGTCTTGAGGTGGGACGACTTCAGGTTGCCGCACGGGCCACCGGCGTCGCACGGGCGGCCTTCGACGATGCCCTGGCCTACGCCCAGGATCGGGAGAGCTTCGGCAAGCCCATCTGGGAGCATCAAGCCGTCGGCAACATGCTCGCCGAGATGGGGACCAAACTGGCCGCTGCGCGGGCGCTGTTGCTCTCGGCGGCAGAGAAATTCGACTCGGGACAGCGGGTGGACATGGAGGCCGGCATGGCGAAACTGTTCTGCTCGGAGACGGCCATGCAGATCGCACTGGACGCCGTGCGAGTCCACGGTGGTTACGGATACTCGACCGAGTACGACATCGAGCGCTATTTTCGGGACGCTCCGCTGATGATCGTGGGGGAGGGCACCAACGAGATCCAGAAGGGTGTCATCGCAAAGCAACTCGTCAGGCGCGGTGGGCTGAGCCTGTGAGCCTGATCGATCACGACGGTTTGTTCCAATCGGTGCCGCGATGAGATTGTCGGGGTACCCGGGTCTACGTGAACATGGATGTTGTGGATCTCCCGGTCATGCCGCCGCTGGAGCCGATGCTGGCGAAGGCGCAAACCACGGTGCCCACCGATGCGGGAGCGTGGTCCTACGAGCCCAAGTGGGACGGCTTCCGGGCGCTGGTCTTCCGTGACGGTGCTGCGGTGGTGCTGCTGTCGCGCAGTGGCAAGGACCTGGGCCGGTACTTCCCGGAGGTCGTAGATGCCGTCCGCGCCGAGATCGCGCCCCGATGCGTACTGGACGGTGAGATCGTGGTGCCACGGGACTTCGCCGGTCGGACCCGGCTGGACTGGGAGTCGCTCAGCCAGCGCATCCATCCCGCCGAGAGTCGTATCGCCAAGCTCTCGAAAGAGACCCCTGCTCATTTCATCGGCTTCGACGCGCTCGCCGTGGGTGATACATCGCTGATGAAGGAATCGTTCCGGCGGCGCCGGGAGGCACTGATCGACGCCGTCGACGAGCGGGATTGGTGCCACGTCACCCGCACCACCGAGGACCCGAACCTCGGGGCACAGTGGCTGCAGGAGTTCGAGGGTGCCGGTTTGGACGGGGTGATCGCCAAACGATGTGAGGGGCCCTATCTGCCGGGTAAGCGGGAGATGGTGAAGGTCAAGCATCGTCGTGATGCTGACTGTGTGGCCATCGGCTACCGCATCCACAAGAGCGGCGAGGGCATCGGATCCATCCTCCTGGGTCTGTATCGCGATGATGGTGACCTCCAGATGGTTGGCGGGGCTGCCTCGTTCACCGCCAAGGCGCGGTTGTCGTTGTTGGCCGAGCTTGAACCGCTGCGCATCGGTGACGACATCCGCGACGGTGAACCGAGCAGGTGGAACTCGGCGGCCGACAAGCGGTGGATCCCGGTGCGCCCGGAGAAGGTGTGTGAGGTCGCCTACGACCAGATGGAGGGCAACACCGGCGACCGCCGGTTCCGGCATGCGGTGAAGTTCGTGCGCTGGCGTCCCGACCGCGACCCATCCAGCTGCACCTTCGATCAGCTCGACGTCCCGACGAATTACGATCTGCGCGACGTATTGGAGACCCGATGATGGCAACCCCGGCGACAGAACTCGACGTCGATGGAGTCGCGGTACGGCTGACCAACCCGGACAAGATCTACTTTCCCGCGCTGGGTGCCGAGGGTTCGAAAGGCAAGGTCGTCGACTACTACCTGGCGGTGGCCGAGCCGATGGTGGCCCTGCTGCGCGACCGCCCGGTGCACCTGCAACGGTTTCCCGACGGGATCGACGGCGAGGAGATCTACCAGAAGCGGGTGCCGCAGAAACACCCCGACTATCTCCAGACGTGCGTGGTCACCTTTCCCTCCGGGCGAACGGCCGACGCGTTGAAGATCACCCACCCGTCGGCGATCGCGTGGGCAGCCCAGATGGGGACCATCACGTTGCATCCGTGGCAGGTGCGGTGCCCCGACACCGAGCATCCCGACGAGCTGCGCATCGATCTGGACCCCCAGCCCGGCACCGGATTCGCGCAAGCGCGTGAGATCGCCGTGGACGTACTCAAACCCGTGCTGGACTCGCTCGGTCTGGTCGGATACCCCAAGACTTCCGGTGGCCGCGGTGTGCACGTATTCGTGCGAATCCGAACGGACTGGGACTTCATCGCGGTGCGACGGGCCGGCATCGCGCTGGCCCGCGAGGTCGAGCGCCGGGCCCCCGATGCGGTGACCACAAGCTGGTGGAAGGAGGAACGTGGCCAGCGGTTGTTCATCGACTACAACCAGAACGCCAGGGACCGGACCTTCGCGTCGGCGTACTCACTGCGTAAGACACCGATCGCGACGGTGTCGATGCCGCTGAGTTGGGACGATCTGGCCGACGCCGATCCCGATGACTACACCATCGCGACCGTGCCCGAGATCGTTGCTCGGCGCGAAGATCCGTGGGCCGGTATCGACGACATCGCGCATTCGCTGGACGGGTTGTTGGAGATGGTGTCCGCCGATGAGCAGGAGCGGGGTCTCGGCGACCTGCCCTACCCGCCCAGCTATCCGAAGATGCCGGGCGAACCGCCGCGTGTGCAGCCGAGCAAGAAGGTCGCCGAGCATTGGGATGCCGACGGGAACCGGGTCGCCGATTAGCGGAGCGGGACGACTCCGGCGCCGACGAGTTCCTGGGTCTCGGTCTTCAGATGCGAGGCGGCGCTGGAGGCGACCGCGACCGAGCTGAACTCGGCCGCACCGAGCAAGAGCAGTGGCCACATGGTGCCCGCCACGGCGCTGAGCAGCAGCCCGTGCGGGACGGGATTGGCGGGGTCGTTGAGGCGTCGGCTTGCCATGAAGATGATGGCGGTACTGACCGCCCAACCGATCAGGTACGCGACGACTGCCGTTTCGACCACGGTGTCTCCCCTCTCACCGGCGAAGCGGATCGTGCCGGCCACAATGCCGGCCGGCGATGTTCAGCTAAATGTAACCCTCGGCTGATCTTGGGGGAAGGCCTGTGCAAGTGCTGTGTTTGCCGACATTTGCCAGGTCAACGAGCTGAAATACGCTCCAGCAACCTCTCAGTTCGTTGCCAGAGCGCGCCCTGCCGCCGACGGAATTCAGCGCCTCGTATCGATTCTGGGGCGGCCGCGTAATGGGGTGTCGGGCCTGCCAGATGATGCATATTCGGGCGTGGACCGTGTGAACGGTGGTGGTGCGAACATCGCCGGTGGTTCCGGACCCGGCAGCGATCTCGGATCCGGCACCCATAACTGCTGTTCACATCCCCTTTGGGCGCGGCGTGGGGAGTGTCGATGGGGCACGGTGCGGTATCGCGTCGTCGGCCTGAACGGTGTGCCCGTGGTCCCGCTCGGGTTGTCTTCCGCGGCTACCCCACGACGGTGGGCGATCGGTCCAGTTATCGGACCGATTGCTGTGCGCGTCGACACCCTGCCCGGTCGATGTTGCCTGACTCACCTTTCATCGCCGGGGCTTCGACAGCAACGGCACCCCGGCACCCGCTGAACCGGCGGGAAAGATTGGTGGATTTCCACATGCGACATCTGTTTGCCGCGTGTCGCGGGTCGATGCGGACCCGTCGAGGTCAGGCGCCTGCGAGCAGGGCGGCCTTGCCGAGTCGGTGTTGGCCGGCGCGGTCGACCCAGGTGAGGTCCAAGACGTCGCCCGGATAGTGCCGATCGAGGACACGGGTCAGATCGGCCGCGGATTCGATCCGCACCCCGTCGATGGTCAGGATCACGTCCCCGTTGGCCAGACCCGCGCCCGCTGCCGGCCCGCCGGGCATCACATCGTGGACGAGCACGCCGGGGAACGACTCGTGCTGCTCAGCGCTGCTGACACCGACGCCGAGCAGGGTGGGTGGACCGATGTGCACTGTGTCGGACGGAGTTCCGGCGCGGATCTGGTTGGCGATGCTCATCGCGTCGTTGATCGGGATGGCGTAACCCTCGCCGCCGGGGCCCATCCGGAAGTTGACCGACGCCGCGGTGGTCACCCCGACGATTTCCCCGGCGCCGTTGACCACGGGCCCGCCGGAGTCGCCCGCACGCACCGGTGCGGCGAACTCGAACAGGCCCTTCATCTCGGTTGCGGTGCCGGACAGCTCGTCCTCGGCGCTGATCGTGCGACCAAGGGCGGAGATGGAGCCGAACTCGCGGGTCAGCGGATTGGCGCTGCCTTGGGCGTTGCCGATCGCCACCACCGGCTCGCCGACGACGAGACGCGCGGAATCTCCCACCGGCGCCGCCGGCAATCCGCCTGCGCCGCGGAGCTGAAGAACGGCGATATCGCGGCCGCGGTCATAGCCCAGGATGTCGGCACCATAGGTGGCGCCGCCGACGACAGCGCTGATGACGTCCGCGCCTTGGACGACGTGATAGTTGGTGAGGACCTGGCCGCCGGGATCGAGCACGATGCCGGTGCCGGTGCCCAGGATGTGCTGGTAATCGACGATGGTGTCGATGCGGACCACCGACGGTTCGACGCGATCGGCTGCTGCCGCGACGTCAAGCGGTTCGGCGGTGGCGGAGCCCGGGGCCACCAGCAGGCCGAGCGACAAAGCAGCCACCGACGCCGTGATCCAACGTGTTACGTGGACTATGCCCATGTGCCGCCCAATCTGCAGGTTCTAGCTCAATACTGACTGCACCAGTGCGAACTGTCGACGTCAGCAGGCGCAGAGCCAGTCAGTTCTCGGTCGCGACGCCGCCGCGGGTGCGGGTCCGGCGGGTCTTGCCGGTGGGTCGGCGGTTGCGCAGCTTGCCGGCCAATTCTTCGGTCTCTTCCGGCTCGGTGGCGTCGGCCCCGGGTTTTTCGGCCTCGGTCTTTTCGGCCTCAGTGCCGGCGGACTCGGTGCTGTCCGACTCGTCGGCAGCTGCGTCCGGTTCGACCGCCACGGTTTCCTCGACGGTCTGCTCGACGGTCTCGGCCTCCGCCTTGCGACCGCGACCGCGCTTCTCGCGCTTGGGGGCCAGCGGTTTGGGCGGGGGAGGCGGCAGTTCGGCGACAAATGCCAGGTAGAACGCGAACGCGCCGAGCAATGCGAGAGCCGCCGCAGCGCCGTAGATGCCGAACAACCACTGGCCGACATTGTCCAGATCAAGCCAGATCTCGCTGATCCCCGCGCCGAGGATCAACGCACCGGCCGCGACATGTCCCACGATCGACCACACCCGCAGCTGCAGGGCCAGGGTCGGGGTCCCGAGTTCGGGCTTACGGGTCCGTCGCAGCGTCAGCAGCACCGGCAACGCGGTGAGAATCACCAGCACGCCGCACACGATGCGCATCACGGTGCCCAGCGTCGCGGGCCACTGACCGGTCAATTCGAACCAACGCGGCAGGACGAAGAGGAAATAGAGAGCCCCGGCGATCACCAGCGACGACGCGTGCCACAGCGATGCGATACCGCGCCGCATATTCCTCCCTTGCCGTCCCCCTGGACGATGCTTGTGGTCCCGGGGCGTGACCGCGATGTTCTCGATCACGCCCCGGACCAACGGCGGAGGATAGGGGATTTGAACCCCTGAGGGCTATTAACCCAACCCGCGTTCCAGGCGAGCGCCATAGGCCACTAGGCGAATCCTCCGTCGGCCATGGTAGCCGACCGCCGGGCCGCCTCCGACCAGCCACCGGTCTTGGCGATCTCCGCGGGGTACTACACTCGTCACTCGGACCCCGCGCGGCGTCCATCCTGTGAACTCCCCCAGGGCCGGAAGGCAGCAAGGGTCAATGGGCTCTGGCGGGTGCGCGGGGTCCCCTTATGTTTGACCAGCTCGCGTTCACGGCTTGGTTGATAGCGCCCGTTGTTGAAAGGCCCTCAGTGTCGTACGAGTCCCTCGGCCGTGACGAACTGTCTGCGCAGCATGACCTGCAGCAGCGCAACTATGCGGCGCTCAAGGCCCAAGGCCTGAAGCTCGATCTCACGCGCGGTAAACCGTCGCCCGAGCAGCTCGACCTTTCCAACCGGCTGCTGGAGCTGCCCGGGAGCGGCCGCGACGCCTATCGGGACGCCGACGGCACCGACACCCGTAACTACGGCGGCCTGCACGGGCTGCCCGAACTGCGTGCGATCTTCGGTGAGCTGCTCGGCATCCCGGCGTCCAATCTGATCGCCGGGAACAATGCCAGCCTGGAGTTCATGCACGACTCGGTCGTGTTCTCCCTGCTGCGCGGCGGTGTGGATTCGCCCCGACCGTGGTCGCAGGAACCGGGAGTCAAGTTCCTCTGCCCGGCCCCGGGATACGACCGGCACTTCGCCATCACCGAGAGCTACGGCATCGAGATGATCCCGGTTCCGCTGCGTGAGGACGGACCCGATGTCGACCTCATCGAGGAACTCGTCGCCCACGACCCCGCCGTGAAGGGCATGTGGTGCGTGCCGGTCTACTCGAACCCGACCGGCACCACCTACTCGCCGGAGGTCGTGCGCCGACTCGTGCAGATGCCGACGGCCGCCCCGGACTTCCGGTTGTTCTGGGACAACGCCTATGCCGTGCACACCATCACGCCCGACTTCGCCGAGCAGGTCGACGTGCTCGGACTGGCGACCGAGGCGGGCAACGAGAACCGGCCGCTGGTGTTCGCCTCCACCTCGAAGATGACCTTCGCCGGGGCCGGGGTGAGCTTTTTCGGCGGCTCCGACGCCACGATCGCCTGGTACCTGCAGCACGCCGCCAAGAAGTCGATCGGTCCGGACAAGGTCAACCAGCTGCGCCATCTGCGCTTCTTCGGCGATGCCGACGGTGCCCGCGCGCACATGCAGAAGCACCGCGAGCTGCTGGCACCGAAGTTCGCGCTGGTCGCCGAGATCCTCGAAGACCGGCTCGGGGAGTCGAAGATCGCGAGCTGGACCGATCCCAAGGGCGGCTATTTCGTCAGCCTCGACGTGCTCCCGGGGACCGCGAAGCGGACCATCTCGCTGGCCAAGGATGCCGGTATCGCCGTCACCGCCGCCGGTGCGGCATTCCCGTACGGAAAAGACCCCGAGGACAAGAACATTCGTATCGCACCGAGCTTCCCCTCGGAGTCCGACCTGCGTTCGGCGATCGACGGTCTGTCGACCTGCGCGCTGCTGTCGGCCACCGAAGCGCTGCTGGCGCGCGACTAGTCGGCCGCGCTGGGTAACCTGGGCGACCGTGGCGCTCTACCGCAAGTACCGACCCGCAAGCTTCGCCGAGGTGGTCGGCCAGGAGCATGTCACCGACCCGTTGTCGACGGCGCTCTCAGCAGGCCGGATCAATCACGCCTACCTGTTCTCCGGCCCGCGCGGCTGCGGTAAGACGTCCTCGGCCCGCATCCTGGCGCGCTCGCTGAACTGTGAGCAGGGCCCGACGCCGACGCCGTGCGGGGTGTGCGATTCGTGTGTCGCGCTGGCCCCGAACGGCCCGGGCAACGTCGACGTGGTCGAGCTGGACGCCGCCAGCCACGGCGGTGTCGACGACACCCGGGAACTGCGCGATCGGGCGTTCTACGCGCCCGCCCAGTCGCGGTACCGCATCTTCATCGTCGACGAGGCGCACATGGTCACCACGGCCGGATTCAACGCGCTGCTCAAGATCGTCGAGGAGCCACCGGACCACCTGATCTTCGTCTTCGCCACCACCGAGCCGGAAAAGGTGCTGCCGACGATCCGGTCGCGCACCCACCATTACCCGTTCCGCCTGTTGGCTCCCAAGACGATGCGCGGGCTGCTGGAACGGATCTGCGCCGACGAGGGTGTGACGGTGGATGACGCCGTCTACCCCTTGGTGATCCGCGCCGGCGGAGGCTCGCCACGTGACAGTCTCTCGGTGCTCGACCAGTTGGTCGCCGGTGCCGAGGGCAACCGGGTGGTGTACCAGCGGGCGTTGTCCCTGCTGGGCGCCACCGATGTCGCCCTGATCGACGAGGCGGTCGACGCGTTGGCCGCAGGCGATGCCGCCGCGCTGTTCGGCGCCGTCGAATCGGTGATCGATGCCGGCCACGATCCGCGCCGTTTCGCCACCGACCTGCTGGAGCGGTTCCGCGACCTCATTGTGATGCAGGCGGTTCCGGACGCCGCCGACCGTGGCGTGGTCGACGCGCCCGACGGTGTCCTCGAGCGGATGCGCGATCAGGCCACTCGGCTGGGTGCGGCGACTCTCGCCCGCTACGCGGAGGTGGTGCACGCGGGACTGGGTGAGATGCGCGGGGCCACCGCGCCAAGGCTGCTGCTGGAGGTGGTCTGCGCCCGGTTGTTGCTCCCGTCGGCACATGACACCGAATCAGCTCTGCTGCAACGCATCGAGCGCATCGAGACGCGACTGGACATGGCCATCCCCGGTGCCATGCCGAATGCGGCACCCGCCGAGACACCGCCGGCCCCGGCCCGCCAGTTCGTGCGCGCCAGCCGTGCCCAGGCTCAGGCCGAGGCCGAGTCCAAGGCGCAGGCGGCGCCGGCTCCCGTCCCACCGCCGCGGCCCGTGCCCACCCCGGAACCAGCGCCCGTTCCCGAGCCGGCTCCCGCACCCGTACCCGAACCGGAGCCGCAGCCCGAGCCGCAGCCGGCCCCGGAGCCCGCGCCGACACCGCCGCCGGTGCCGCAACCGCCGCCGGTGCCGAGGCCGCAACCGGTTCCCGAACCGACCCCACCGCCGCCTGCCCCGGTGCCGACACCGGCCGCCGCCGCGGTCGCCGAACCCGATGCCGCCGCGGTGCGCGCGTTGTGGGATACGGTGCGCGAGAAGGTCAATGCTCGCAGCAAGCCGGTCAACGCGATGTTGGCCGACGCGATCGTCCGTGCGGTCGACGGCGACACCCTGGTGCTGAGCCACCGCGCCCCGCCGCTGGCCAAGCGGCTCAACGAGCAGCGCAACGTCGACGTGATCCGCGAGGCGCTCAAGGATGCGCTGGGCGTCAATTGGCTGATCCGGTGTGTGCCCGACACCGGTGAGCCGGTGCCCTCGGACACCGAGACGGCGGCGCGGCCGGACCCGGCCGCCGAGGAGGAGCGGATGCTTGCCGAGGCGAGTGCCGACACCTCCGACGTCGTCCGTCGTGATCCCGAGGAAGTGGCCATCGAGCTGCTCCAGAACGAACTCGGGGCCCGTCGGATCGAGAAGGGTTAGATCGAGAAACGTCAGGCCGTCCACCACGGGCGCAGCGGCAGGCCGCCGTCACTGCCGTGGTCGTCGGTTTTGACGGCCAGAACCTGATGTAGCTGGACGACATTGGATTCGAAGCCCAGACGCGATCCGGCCATGTAGAGCCCCCACACCCGCGCGGTGGCCAGTCCGACCTCGGCCACCGCCTCATCCCAGTGCTCGACCAGGTTGCGGCACCAATCGCGCAATGTCATCGCATAGTGGTGGCGCAGGTTCTCCTCGTGGATGACTTCCAGCCCGACGTTCTGTGCCTCGGTGATGATGCGTCCGGCGCCGGTCAGCTCCCCGTCGGGGAAGACGTAGCGGTCGATGAAGAAGCCGGCCGAGGCATCGGCGCGGTTGTCGGGCCGGGTGATGCAGTGGTTGAGCAGCAGTCCACCGATGCGCAGGCGGGCCTGTAGGAAGGCGAAGTACGCCGGATAGTTGGCCACCCCGATGTGCTCGGTCAGCCCGATGGAGGACACCGCGTCGAAACCCGATTCGGTGATATCGCGATAGTCCCCGTGGCGTACCTCGGCGAATTCGGAGAGCCCCTCGGCGGCGATGGTGCGCTGGGCCCAGCGGGCCTGCTCGGCCGACAGCGTCACTCCGAGCGCGTGCACACCATGCCGCGCGGCGTATCGGACCATGCCGCCCCAGCCGCAGCCCACGTCGAGCAGGCGATCACCGGGCCGCAGCCGGAGCTTGTCGAACACCAAGCGATACTTGTTGTCCTGAGCCTGTTCCAGCGTGGCGTCCTGGTCGGGGTAGCACGCACAGGTGTAGGTCATCGACGGGCCGAGGACCCATTCGTAGAACGCATTGGACACGTCGTAGTGGTGATGGATCGCGCCCGCGTCCCGAGACTTGCTGTGCCGTAACCCTTCGACGATGCGGCGCCAACGCGGTAACGCCTCCTGTGGCGGTGGCGCCACCGGCAGCAGGTGTTCCAGTCCGATCGAGGAGATGATGGTGGCCAGCACCCGGGCAGGCGGGCGTTTGAACGCCGACGAGGCTGCCAGGGCGCGTAGCAGTTCGTATGGATCACCGGGATGCACGCCCACCGGCTCGATATCGCCGGCGACGTAGGCCCGGGCCAGACCGAGCTCACCCGGGGCGGTGGCCAGGTAGGTCGTGCCGCGTGGGTGCCGTAGGTCCAGCCCGACGACGGCGTCCTCGGGACCGGTCGAACTGCCGTCGTAGGCGGTGAATTTCAACGGTAGCTGTCCCGCCGCGAAGATCTCCAGGATCTCGGCGAGGCTGAGCCGATTCTGATCGGGGGCGTGGTCCTCGTAGGTGGTCATCGTCGTTGCACCGCTTTCGCGTACAGGTCGAGCAATCGGGACTGCGGGTCATAGGTCTTCTTCACGGTCCGATACGCCTCTCCGCCGTACAGCTGGTCGAATTCCTCAGGGCTGAAGAACGATTCCGAGTACAGCGATTTGTGTCCGTCGAGTTCGGCGACCTTCTCCTCGATGCGCCGGTTGGTGAATCCCGGCGTGGGCCCGGCCGGTACCGATGACCAGAACCCGATGTTGACGTAGGTGTGCTGGGGGCGCAGCGGGTACAGCGGCCAGTGCTCGTCGGCGCGTAGTCGTAGCGGGCACAACCAGATCGGTTCGATCGGCACGTTGTCGAGGAACCAGCCCAGGAACGGCAGGCATTGTTCGACGGGTACCTCGACGTCCTGGACCACGCGTTCCCGCGGCGGGCGGCCATGGTGTTTCTCGATGCGGTCGGCGATGTGGAAGCGCTGGTCGTAGCCGATCAGCTTCCAGTAGAAGCTGCTACGCCGGTACCGCCGCGGCCACAGTCGACGCACCAACGGATGCTGGGCGCCGAAAGCCCGTGAACACCAGAACCAGTCGGTATCCCAGCGCCACAGATAATCGGCGATGGTAAGCCGGTCGTGATCGACCTCCTGGATGGATCGGTAGTAGACGTCGCGACCGGTGTAATCGCTGACCGGGCCGGGCGTTGCGGTCTGCGTGCCGAGACACAGGTAGCTTTCGGTCGCGCTGAACACCACGCCGTCCAGGTAATCAACGGGAGAGCCGTCGTAACCGCGGGTGTCGATGATGCGTTCCATCGCGGACACCAACTCCGACAACGAGTCGAAACGCAGGTGGCGCAGTGCGACGAACGGGTGCACGGGTTCCAGTTCGATCTTCAGCCTCACCGAGTAGCCCAGCGTGCCATAGGAGTTGGGGAAAGCGTGAAACAGATCGGGGTGCTGGTCGCGGCGTGCGGTCACGATCTCCCCGGCGCCGGTGAGGATGTCGAGCTCGAGCACCGACTCGTGCGGCAACCCGTTGCGGAAGGATGCCGACTCGATACCCAGTCCCGTGACGGCTCCGCCGAGGGTGATGGTCTTGAGCTGGGGAACCACCAGCGGGGACAAGCCGTGGGGCAGGGTTGCCGCGACCAGGTCCTCGTAGGTGCACATGCCCGACACGTCGGCAGTGCGCGCCTGCGGGTCCACGGCGATGACGCCGGTGAGGCCGGTGACGTCCAGTCCTGGAGCAGCGGAGGTCTCCCGCGTCCGGAACAAGTTGGACGTGGGTTTGTTCAGCCGCACAGTCGCTGTCGCGGGGATGGCGTGGTAACTCGCCAGGAGTCGCTGCACGCCCGCCTCGTACACAGCTTGTGCGCCCGCCGCACCGACAGACACACATATACGCTAGTCCTCGGTCGCGGACCTTGCGACCGGACAGCTACGTGATGACGGGAGTTTTGCACTCATGGGACAGGTCAGCGCCTCCAGCACTGTGTTGATCAACGCCGAGCCGGACGCTGTGCTCGCCGCGGTCGCCGACTATCAGACGGTGCGGCCGAAGATTCTCTCCTCGCACTACAGCAATTACGCGGTGCTCGAGGGTGGCCAGGGTGCGGGCACGGTGGTGACCTGGAAGTTGCAGGCCACCGAGTCGCGTTCGCGCGATGTGAAGGCCAGCATCGATGTGGCGGGCAAGACCGTGATCGAGAAGGATGCCAACTCCTCACTGATCACCAACTGGACGGTGGCGCCGGCGGGTACCGGATCGACGGTCACCGTCAAGACCTCGTGGACCGGGGCCGGCGGTATCAAGGGCTTCTTCGAGAAGACCTTCGCGCCGCTGGGTCTGCGCAAGATCCAGGCCGAGGTGCTGGAGAACCTGAAGAAGGAGCTCGAGGCCTAGCTCGGCTTGTTGGCCAGCCAGGTCGCGATCCCGCGGGCCACGGCTTCGGCCAACTTCTGGCGGCCTGCCTCGGATTCCATGAGCGCCGAGTCGGCGGGATTCTTCATGTTGCCGAGCTCGACCAGGATCGACGGGAACTGGGCCAGGTTCAGCCCGGCGATATCCGAGCGCGGGTTCAGCCCGCCGGACCCGATGTAGTTCGACGGCGGGATGCCGGAGCCCTGCAGTTGGTCACGCATGATCGTCGCGAATTGCACCGACGGACCGGCCTGCACCGTGTTCAGCGGTGGCGAGGAGTAGAGCACGTGGAATCCGCGTCCGGTCGCGGGGCCGCCGTCGGCGTGCACGCTCACCACCGCGTCGGGGCGCAGCGAGTTGGCCATCGCGGCGCGCTCGTCGATGCACGGACCGAGGGCGTCGTCATTGCCGCGGGACATCGCGGTACGCACGCCGTTGGCGTTCAGGATCGCCCGGACTCGCAGGGTCACATCCCAGTTGAAGGTGTGTTCGGGATAACCGGAGTCGCTGGTCGTGCCGCTGGCCTGGCAGTCCTTGGTGCCGCCGCGTCCGTTGGGAACCTGCCTGCTGATCGAGGCGTCGTTGGCCCCGTTGTGGCCGGGGTCGAGGAAGACGATCTTGCCCGCGATGCTGTTGGGGGCGGCCACGGATGTCGGGGCAGCGCCCAACGCTGCGACGACGACGAGGGTGGCCGCCAGGGCACCGACACGCATGCTCTTGGGGACGTGCACGCCGCCACGGTAGTCGCGGTGGCGGCTAGTGTTGAGGTGCACATCGCCTTGGGCTCGTAGCGCAACGAAGTCGAGACCGAGCCGCAACCTACCCGCAGTGCCCGCTTCGAGAAGGGATCCCCGATGCAACCCGGTGGTGGTCAGCCCGATATGTCGGCACTGCTCGCACAGGCCCAGCAGGTGCAGCAGCAGCTGATGGAGGCGCAGGAGGCGCTGGCCAATGCCGAGGTGCACGGTCAGGGCGGCGGCGGTCTGGTGCAGGTCACCATGAAGGGCAGCGGTGAGGTGATCGGCGTCGCGATCGATCCGAAGGTGATCGACCCCGCCGATCCGGAGACGCTCCAGGACCTCATCGTCGGTGCCCTCGCCGATGCGTCCAAGCAGGTCACCATCTTGGCCCAAACCCGGCTCGGCCCGCTGGCCGGTGGGCTGGGCGGCTTCGGGATCCCTGGAACGTAACTTGTACCGCCATGTTTGAGGGACCTGTTCAGGACCTGATCGATGAGCTCGGCAAGCTACCCGGAATCGGGCCCAAGAGCGCACAGCGCATCGCCTTCCATCTGCTGTCGGTCGAACCACCCGATATCGACCGGCTGACCGCCGTGCTGGGCCGTATCCGCGACGGTGTGACCTTCTGCGCGGTGTGCGGCAACGTCTCCGATGCCGAGCGCTGCCGCATCTGTAACGACCCGCGCCGCGATGCGTCGCTGGTGTGCGTCGTCGAGGAGCCCAAGGACATCCAGGCCGTCGAGCGCACCCGGGAATTCCGCGGCCGCTATCACGTGCTGGGTGGGGCGCTGGATCCGCTGTCGGGGATCGGGCCGGACCAGCTGCGCATCCGGGAGCTGCTCAACCGCATTGGTGAGCGGGTCGACGGCGTCGATGTCGCCGAAGTGATCATCGCCACCGACCCCAACACCGAGGGCGAGGCCACCGCCACCTACCTCATGCGCATGCTGCGCGACATCCCCGGGCTGACGGTCAGTCGGATCGCCTCGGGCCTGCCGATGGGCGGGGATCTGGAGTTCGCCGACGAGCTGACGCTGGGGCGTGCGCTCGCCGGCCGGCGCGCGATGGTCTGACGGTCAGACGCGGCGCGGAGCGGCCAGCCGCTCCTTGCGCAGCAGGTCGACCTCGGGCAGCTGCAGCGGCGGCAGCTCGCCGACCACCTGGGACAGCAGATGATCGGCCAGTTCCGGATTGCGCGCGAGGCAGGGTCCGTGCAGGTAGGTCGCGATGACACTGCCCTGCACGGCACCGTCGTATCCGTCACCGGCGCGGTTGCCCGCACCCTTGGTCACCGCGGCCAACGGCTCGGCATCGGTGCCGAGAACCGTTCCACCGCGGTGGTTTTCGAAACCGGTCAGCGGTTGGCTCAGTCCCGGTAGCAGCGGTGTCGACGAGACCTCGCCGATGGTGCGGGCCTCCTGCGGCGAGGTCGTCACGTCGAGTAGTCCGACGCCGTCGACACGTTCGCCCGCCGAGGTCTCATACCAATGTCCGAGCACCTGGATGGCCGCGCAGATCGCCAGCACCGGCGCGCCCCGCACGGCGGCGCGCTGCAGACCCGGATAGCGGATCAGGTGCTTGGTGGCCAGCCGCTGGGCATAGTCCTCGGCACCGCCGAGGGTGTAGATGTCCAGCGAATCGGGCACCGGGTCGGCCAGCGTGATCTCGATGATCTCGGCGTCGATACCGCGCATCGCCAGGCGCTGCCGCAGCACCACGGCATTGCCGCTGTCGCCGTAGGTGCCCATCACATCGGGTAGTACCAGGCCGATCCGGATCATGACACCCGCCGATTCAGCTGAAGGAAGGCGGTGTAGTTCGCGATCACCTCGACATGCCCAGGGGGACAGGAATCGATGGCCGCCACCGTGTCGTGCACCAACGTGTGTTCGACGCCGGCGTAGCCGAGTCGTACCGCCAGATCCGTGCCACGTTCGCCCGCCGCGACCACCTGCGTCTGCTCGAAATGCTCGAACCGCACATCCCACAACCAGGACAGGTCCTCCCCGTCGGGCACCTGCCCGTTGACCGAGATGACAACGCCTGCAGCATCTTTGTCGATCATCGACAGCGCCTCCTGCCAACCGGCAGGGTTCTTGGCCAGCAGCAGCCGCGCGGTGTGGTTACCGATCTGCACGGTGCGGTAGCGCCCGGCGACCTCGTCCACCGCGGCGACGGCGGTGACGGCGGCGTCCGGGTCGGCGCCAAGGGCGACCGCCGCCGCGACGGCCTGGGTGGCGTTGCCCCGATTGGCGGCACCGGGAAGGGCCAAGGCCATCGGCGCGGTGAAGCCCTGGGGGCCATGGATTTCGGTGTCGTCGAAGGACCACTGCGGGGTGGGCCGCTTGAAATCCGTTCCGGTGGAGTACCAGTGGTTACCGTCGCGGACGATGATCTCACCGCTGCGCGGGCAGCTCACCGAATCGCCGGCCCACGATCCGCCGGCGGCCACCCACACCACGTTTGGGCAGTCGTAGGCCGCCGAGGTCATCAGCACGTCGTCGCAATTGGCGATGACGACCGCATCGGGATGTCGGGCCAGCCCGGCGCGCAGGGTCCGCTCGATGTGATTGATTTCACCGACCCGGTCGAGCTGGTCTCGCGACAGATTCAACAGGATGATCACCGCGGGGTGGACCGCATCGCTCACGTGCGGGACGTGCATCTCGTCGACTTCCAGAGCGGCCAGCTCCGCCTTGCGGCTACCGGCGAGCGCCGCGACGAGTCCGGCATCCATGTTGGCGCCCTCGGCATTGGTGGCCACCGGGCCCATGGTGGCCAGCGCCGCGGCGGTCATCCTGGTGGTGGTGGACTTGCCGTTGGTGCCGGTCACGACGACGGTGCGGCGACCGGTCCCGAGCTGGCCGAGGATGGACTTGTCGATCGACATGGCCACCAGGCCGCCGATCATGGCGCCCGCGCCGCGGCCGGTCACCCGCGATGCCCAGCGGGCGGCCGCACCGGCGCCCAGCGCCAACCGACCCCTGGGGCTGATTGCCCGGTCGCTGCGCTCTTGCTCGCCGGTCGAGACCATGAAGCGGATTTTAGGTGCCCGACACGCGGCAGTGCGATCCGGTGTTGTCGGACCACCGTGCAACCCTGGGGTCATGAGCCAGTGCTGGGGCCGGCCGGCGGCCGACGCGGGCGCCGGATGGGCCGTCGTGGATGTCGAGACGACGGGTTTCCGGCCGGGCCAGGCTCGGGTGGTCAGCGTCGCTGCGCTGGCGGTCGGTGACGACGGCAGCGTCGAGCACAGCATGTCCTCGCTGCTCAATCCCGGGGTCGATCCCGGACCCACCCACGTACACGGCCTGACCTCGGACATGTTGGCGGGTCAACCGACCTTCGCCGAGATCGTCCCGCAGTTGGTCGAGGTCCTGCACGGACGCACGATGGTCGCGCACAACGTGGCCTTCGACTACGCCTTCCTGGCTGCCGAGGCCGAACTGGTCGGGGCGCAGCTGCCCACCGACACCGTGATGTGCACGGTTGAGCTGGCCCGCAGGCTGAATCTGGGCACCGAGAATCTGCGGTTGGAAACGTTGGCCAGGCATTGGGGTGCCACCCAAATGCGCCCACACGACGCCCTCGATGACGCCCTGGTGCTCGCCCAGATCCTCAAACCGGCGCTGGTGCAGGCGCGCGAACGTCGATCGTGGTTGCCGATCCGTCCCGTGAGCCGACGGATCTGGCCCAACGGCAGGGTCACCCACGATGAGCTGCGCCCGCTGAAGGTGCTTGCCGCCAGGATGCCCTGCGCCTTCCAGAACCCGGGCCCCTATGTCGCCGGCCGGCCGTTGGTGCAGGGCATGCGCGTGGCGTTGTCCGCCGAGATGACCCGCACCCACGAAGAAGTGATCGAGCGGATCCTCGATGCGGGGCTGGCGTACGCCGAGAACGTCGACCAGCAGACGTCGCTGGTGGTCTGCAACGCCACGGAGCCGGAGCAGGGTAAGGGCTTCCAGGCAGCCGATCTGGGCATTCCGTTGGTCGGCGATGCCGAGTTCATGGCGATGATCGACCGTGTCGCCGGCGGCACCGATGTCGAGCCATTCGTCGATGCCACCGCCGACGGCGATCAGTTCGCGTTGTTCTGACGCGCCGCTCGGTTCACCGCCGAGACCACCGCCCGCAGCGACGCGGTGGTGATCGAGGTGGCGATACCGACACCCCATACCGTGCGGCCGTCGATGGATGCCTCGACGTAGGCGGCGGCTTGGGCCTCCTCGCCGGAGGACATCGCATGCTCGGAGTAGTCCAGCACGTTGACGTTGAACCCGATGGCTCCCACGGCGTCCACGAACGCCGCCAGCGGTCCGTTGCCGGCACCGACGATCTCGCGTTCCTCGCCGTTGACCAACACCGTCGCGGTGATGGTGTCGGTGCCGCCGTCGACCTCGGCGGCGTCCACCTTCTGTCGGATGCGTTCCAGCGGAACGATCGGCTGCAGGTACTCCTCGGAGAACGCGTCCCAGATCTCCTTGGGTGAAACCTCGCCGCCTTCACCGTCGGTGATCTGCTGGATGGCCTGGCTGAACTCGATCTGCAGCCGTCGCGGCAGCGCCAGCCCGTGGTCGGCCTTCATGATGTAGGCGACGCCGCCCTTGCCGGACTGCGAGTTGACCCGGATCACGGCCTCGTAGGTGCGCCCGACATCCTTGGGGTCGATCGGCAGGTAGGGAACCTGCCACAGGATGTCATCGACATCCGAATCTTGTTCGTCGGCAGATACTTTCATCGCATCCAGGCCCTTGTTGATCGCGTCCTGGTGGCTGCCGGAGAAGGCGGTGTAGACCAGATCGCCACCGTAGGGATGACGCTCGTGCACCGGCAGCTGGTTGCAGTACTCGACCGTGCGGCGGATCTCGTCGATGTTGGAGAAGTCGATCTGGGGATCCACGCCGCGGCTGAACATGTTCAGGCCCAGCGTCACCAGGCAGACGTTGCCGGTGCGCTCACCGTTGCCGAACAGGCATCCCTCGATCCGGTCCGCTCCGGCCTGGTAGCCCAATTCGGCTGCGGCAACGGCGGTTCCGCGATCGTTGTGCGGGTGCAGGCTCAGGATGATGGAGTCGCGCGGGGACAGGTGCCGGTTCATCCACTCGATCGAATCGGCGTACACGTTGGGCGTGGCCATCTCGACGGTGGCGGGCAGGTTGATGATCAGCGGGACATCGGGGGTGGGCTTGACGATCTCGGCGACGGCATTGCAGACGTCGACGGCATACTCCAGTTCGGTACCGGTGTAGGACTCCGGCGAATATTCGAAGCGCCACTGGGTGTCCGGGTACTTCTTGGCCTCCTCGACGCACATCCGGGCGCCATCGGTGGCGATCGCCTTGACCGTCTCACGATCGGCGCGGAACACGACCCGCCGCTGCAGGATCGACGTCGAGTTGTAGAAGTGCACGATCACCTTCGGCGCGCCGGAGCACGCCTCGAAGGTGCGGGTGATCAGTTCCGGCCGGCACTGGGTCAGCACCTGGATGGTGACGTCGTCGGGGATGGCACCCTGCTCGATGATCTCGCGGACGAAGTCGAAATCGGTCTGACTGGCCGACGGGAAGCCGACCTCGATCTCCTTGTAGCCCATGCGCACCAGCAGGTCGAACATCCGTCGTTTGCGGGCCGGGCTCATCGGATCGATCAGCGCCTGGTTGCCGTCACGCAGATCCACCGCACACCAGGACGGCGCGGTGTCGATCACCTTGTCCGGCCAGGTCCGGTCGGTCAGGCGGATCGGCTCGACCTCTTCGGCGAAGGATCGGTACCGGTTCACCGGCATGGACGAGCCGCGCTGGGTGTTCCAGGCCGGCTGGCCGGGATTGGGGGCGCCCGCCGGGGTGTTGATGGTGCGCACCGACGAGAAGGCGTCGGGGGAATCCGCTGAGGACTTGCTGAAGCTGGTCATTGTGGTGGCTCCGGGGTCTTGTGGTTGCTGTCAGACCGGCGCATCGCGAAAACCCGCGACGGGAAGCCAGTCTGGATCAGACCCCGTCGCGGCGTCCGAGAAGGAGCACACGCTGCACGTCGGCAACTGTACTCCGGGTGTCGCGTCAGCCAAAACGGCGCCCGCGAATTGGTGCGGTCCGGGGTCGGGATCCCGGCTTAGGGTGCTAAGGGAGGCGAACCAGGTGGGGGTGAGATGAGCGGGTCGGTCGAGGTGATCACCTCGGAACTGCACGTCGCGGCTGATCGATTGCGCGCATCCGCTCAGCGTCTCCAGGACGGTTTGTCGTCGGTCGACCTGGAGACCAGCAACCTGCTCTCGTCGGGTTGGAAGGGCGAGGCGGCCAGCGCTTTCGGGAAGTACTGGGACCAGTGGCACAACGGGGCGGGGCAGGTGGTCCGCGCACTGCAGACCATGTCGGATGCGTTGGATGAGGCGGGCCGGGTCTACGCGGCCCAAGACGAAGAGGCAGGCAGAGCGCTGGGGTCGGCCATGCAGGGCGGTGGCACCGGCAGTGGAGGCGGGGGTGGCAGTCCGGCTGGTGGCGCTGCGCCTGCTGCTGCGTCCTCGACCGGTGGTTCGACGGCCGCGGCCGGTGCGGGGAGCGGTCAGGCCGGCGGCGCTGGTGTGAGTGCCCCAAGCCTGGCCGATTCGATGAACCTCGGCCAGGTCATACAGCCGTTGTCGCAGCTGGGAGCGATTCCGGCGCAGATGGCCGGCCAGTTGACCGCCGGCCTGGTCCAGGCCGGACAGATCGCGGCGGGCGCGGCCCAGCAGGCGGTGCAGGCGGGTATCGAGATGGCCCAGCAAGCCGAGGCGGCCGACGCTGCGGAAAAGGCCGCTGGGGAAGAAGCCCCTGACGAGGAAGAAAAGCCCGAGGCGCAGGCACCCGAGGGAGCGTCGGCCGGTGCCGAGCCCGGTCCGGCGGCGCCCGAGCTCTCGGATCTTGGCACGTCGGGTCCGGAGCCCGCGCCCGGTAGGAGGTTGTGATGACGAAGCTGGTGGTGGACTTTCCGCAGTTGCAGGGCGCCATCGACCATATGGCGCAGTTCGGTCGTGAGGTGGCCGAGGTCCTCGAAGAGATCGACCAGGCGGTCGCCGCGCTGCGCGCCAACTGGGAGGGGCAGGCGTCGGATACCCAGGCGAAGACGCAGCAGCAGTGGGAAGACGGTGCCGAGCAGATGAACAAGTCGCTGGAGTCGCTGCGCCAGGTCGCCGACAATGCGCGCAAGAACTACTCCGACGCCGTCGACAAGAACGGAAAGATGTGGGCGGGCTGATTCGGTGCGGATCGAGGTAGAGCCACAGGCCCTGATCGACGCCGGCAAGAATGTCGGTGCACTGGGGACACAACTCGGCGCGCTCTCGGGGGCGCTCGGTCAGGCACTGTCTGGTGGCATTGCATCGGGCGGCGACCCGGCGGGACTGAGTTTCGGCATCAAGTACAGCCGCCAAGCAGACGACTTCGGCAAGCTTCTTGCCCAGATCACCGATGCATTCAACAATGTCGGCGTCATGTTGGAGGCGACGGGGTTCAACTACCAACATGCCGATCAGGCGTCGGTCGCAGGTGGCGCGGGCCCGACCGGGAATGTCAGCGGACAACCCGAGAAGACTCCGGTTCCCGACGCGCCATACGGCCCCAACGGAAGTCTGGTCACGCCACCGGGGAAGTGGTACGTGATTCAGCCGTTCATTCGGATGATTCCAGTGATCGGCATCGCGGCGGGGGTTGCACTAACCTGGCCGTCCGGTAACTCCGGAATGATGAATGTTACTGCTGCACAATGGCGCAACATTGCGCGGGGGTTGAGAGTTTTCGAGCCGGCTCTCAATGCGGCGAAGGCAAGCGTCGGTGCCCAGGACATTCCCGAGGGCGCGGACATCACGAAGGCGTTGTCGCAGATCGGTAGCTCGGCCACCAACTTGGCGAGCGCTGCCGATGAAATTGCAACCTCGGTCGGCGATTTCGCCAGTGGTGTGCAGGAGGCGCAGGATGCGATCCGTGACCTGCTGAACCGGATCTCGCTGGACGGGCTGTGGGACACCGTCACTGGCCTGTTGTCCGGAGACGGTGACAAGGTGCTGCGCGAGATCGCCGACGACGTCAGTACTGTGCTGGAGAACTTCCAGAGTCAGGTCAAGGGGGTGCTCGGCCTCCTCGATGAGCTGGGAACGCTGCTGGGAGAAGCCTCCGATGCACTGAACAGATGGGCGCGACCGATTCTGGTCGAGACGTTCGGCGAAGGCGCGGGCAATGCGATAGCCAACGTCATGGACCTCTACACCGATATCCAGGTCGGCGGCGCGGTTGCGGTCATCGGACTGGTGTCCGGCACAGTGGCGCTCGCCGATCTCGACACGTGGAAGAACCTGGCGGACACCGCGATCATGATCGCCAAGGACCCGAGCAAGATCGACGATGTCCTCCTGCAGTCTGGCAGCGAGTTCATCGCGCTCGACGAGTGGAAGGGCGAGAATCCCGGCCGGGGCTTCGGTGAAGCCGTCGGGAACATCGCCACCCTGTTCATACCGGGCGGTGCGCTCGCCAAGGGCGGTGCGGTGGCGAAGGGCCTGGCCGCTACCCGCAACCTATTGGAGAAGGGCGAGCTCGGGCGGCTCGGCCGGCTACCGGGATTGGGCGGTCGAGGCACTCCGGATCTTCCCGATCTGCCGGACAACCCTGGTGCGCCGCATGTTCCGGAATTCACCCCGTCGCCTGGAGTCCCGCCGTCTGTCGTGAACCCGCCCGGGGGAGGTCCGGGGTCGCCCAACGGCAGCCCACCGGTGCGACCGCAGGCCGGTGAACCGGGTGGGCCGTCCTCGACGGCCGGCGGGTCCGGTAATCAGAATACGCCCTCGCTCAACGGGTCTGGGGGGAATCCGAACGGTGCCGGCCCGGGCAGCCCGTCCTCGGGTGGTCCGGCTCCCACGGGTGGTAGTCCGACACACGGTGGCGGTGAGGGGTCTGGCGGTTCAGCATCGAGTGGCCCTGTACCGACAGGCGGGTCGCCAACCCACGGTGGCGGCGAGGGGCCGTCGAATGGCACACAGCCGTCGCCGCCGGTCAGCTCCCCGGGTTCGGACGGTCCGAGCAAGCCGGGTAATGACGGCGGGCCCGATCCGGCGACTGGTGGCGGCGGGTCGAACTCGGGCAGCAGCGACGGGCCGGGCGGTGACTCGTCGGGTGGCGGTGGCAGGTCGGGGGATTCGTCGGGTGGGTCGGAGTCCGGTGGCGATTCATCGAACGGGGTGGGATCGGGTCCGAACGGGGATGGGTCGAGTGCTGATCCGGGCATGTCGCAGAGTCCAGATAGCTCGGAGGGTCAGCCGCCCACCCACGGTGAGCATGGTCCGTCCGGTCCGGGTGACGACGGACGCACCTATACGATGTCCGACGGGAGCTCCCACCAAACATCCTTCGCTCCAGAACAACTCGGAGACAACCAACGTGTGAGTGACGCTCTGGAGCGCAACGGCGTCAGTCGGAACGACTTCATCGATCTCGTCAACCGACCCATCGACTCACTGTCACCACAAGAGCGGGATCTCGTCACCGCGGTGCGCGATGATCTGCCCGCGCCGGGAATCGACACTGTGATGCAGAAAGTGATACCACCAGGTGAATTCGATGCCGACGGCATCTTCAAGCCAGGGGGAGCCGACAACTACCTCGGAGGTGCGTACGCTCCAGACGGTATGCGTGGCGCAGTCACGATTGCGGACGACACCGCGCACTTGGGCACTCCGGGCATGATTCACGACGGTCTGCGCCTTGATTACGACAAATCGGCGTTCACGCCGAATGACGCCAACGCCCACGTCATTCGATTCCAGACAGACCCCGCCTCTTCCGGTTCGTACGACGTGCCAAGGCACTCCAGCATGGGCGGCAGCGGAGATTATGACGGATGGGGTGACCCGTTCACCGGCAACGGGTTCACCAAAGCCGGTGATGACGTAATACCGGAGTACGGTGCGAACGACATCAGAATGCGAGAAGGTGCAGAAATGTGGGAGATTCTCGATGACGGAACTCAGCGCCTCGTAGCCGTGCTGCAGCGGGACGCAAACGGTAACGCGAGTTGGTTACGATTCGCTGAACCCAAATGATGAGTATGCCTGTGACCGGTGCCGTAGCTGAGTACCGTGGCTCGCGGTACCGCGTGCTGTTCGGAAACTCCGAGTGGTATGCGCTGCGCGTCGATCGCGATGTCGAGATACCGGACGCGATTGCACGTGGTGAGCGACGTTTGCCGCCGGCGGGCACCGAGCAGTGGGCGAAAGTCCCCATCAGTGCGATTGACGGAGTGGTGGACATCCGCGTCAAGGGCATCGTCCGGGGCGAGAAAGTCTCGCTCCAGAGTCAGCTGTCTGATGGGCGCATTCAAGTGGGTTTCGTCGGCTCGCCGGCGGCGGCAGAGAAGCTCGGCTTGGAGGGTGACCAACATATGGGCTGGATCGGGTTTTTCGATCCTGATGAATTCAGTGATATCCAGGTGGAAGAAACGCGCCGTGGCTGAATCATTGGTTCTGCAAAAGCTCCTTAACACCACTCAGGCCACATCCATCGTCCAGGCCGGGGCAGACCAGGTCGGCGGATACGTGAGCGCAGCGTCGGCGGTGGTCGGATTGCGGACTCCGGCTGACCTCTTAGCGGCTCACGGTATCGACGCCTCTCCGGAGTTCGTTGATGTGGTGCGATTCGAGCAACCGCGCCTGACGAACTTCACCGTGCCGCCAGTGGGGGAACGGCCATGGCCGACCTTTCCGACCGGATTTCTGCGCGGAGACTCGTTCGCCCCGGTGTGGCTCATGAGTCGGACGCGCTATTCGTACGGCGCTGAGTACTGGAGGATTCGTCACGATGGGGAGCAGAAGGTCCTTTCGCGCTACGAAGGTGCGGCGCGCGGGTGGATAGGCGCCCAGCGGTGGCGGCCGCCGAGTCCCATAGTGGGAACTCTTGCCAAATGGCAGAACGCCGAGTTCTTCGCCGACGTTGTCGCGGATTCGGTTCTATTGACGAGTCTCGGCCAGGAAGCCCCCGATGGTTTCGACCTTGTTCACCCCGGAGTTTGGTCAGCAACTGTTCCGCTAGCCGACTGTGAGGTTTTCGAGCGAGTGATTACAGCGGAACTTGACGGAGTGCCTGTTCGGTTGCTCCAAAGCACCAGAGGCCGTGCCGATGTGCTGCTTCTCACCGACGAACCGGACGTGGCCGAAAGTGTGGGGGCCGGACTGGTCGAGTCAGCGGTTTATGAACTGGAGGTCAGTTCTGACCGCTTGGTGAATCTGCGGGGCGTCGACAATCTGCTTGTGCTTGACAATGGCTGACGAGACCTTCCGAAGCCACTGACGGTCGCAGGAATACGAAAAGTGATGACGGACTTTGTGGATGAGATCGAGGCAACAATCGGTCGGGTACTGTCCGATCGAGAACTCGTGCTTATCGGAACCTTCGATGGATCTGATAGTGGCGGACGCAAGTTGAAAGTCGCTTACTTTGCGAATTCTGAGTGCAAGATTCAGACCTAATACTGGGCGCGCGATGCTGAAACGAATTGCATGATTGGCCTGCTTGACGCGCCGAACGAGTTCGGCCTCCTGAGCAAGTCCAAGAAGTGGCAGTACTTGACGAGATTCGTAAAGAAGCCTGATCTTCCGCAGGTTGAGATTGCCGAACAGGCGCGGTTGGAGCTCGAGAGCTTTGCGAACCCGCTCGAGTGGGTCGGAGATCGAATCGACCGCTTTTACGACGTGGCGCTGGCAGGCATGAAGGAGAGGTGCGGCGGTTAGCGACCTTGATGCCGTACTGATCCGCTGACTGCGGACGGATATCAGTCGTCGTGAGTCATCGAATTGCTAAGGGTTGCTGCGGGTGCCAACCATTGAGCGCTGGCGCTGAACCCTCAGATCTGCGAAAGAACGGGCATCCGATGGGAGAATTACCGTGGCCTACTTCACCCTCACGAGTATCGACTACGACCAGTCCGGCGGCGGCCTGGCGTACGCAATTCCTGAACTCCAGAGCCAACTCCCGCTGAACGCCAATGTCACGCGACAGATGTCCGGGTCGGACCGCGATGACTACTTCTTCGGAATCACCGAGCGTGAGTTGAGGTTCCACCCGCAGCCAGGATTCGACTGGACACGCGCACAGCGTGACTACATCGGGGTGGACGAGGCCGGCCAGTTCCTCGTCATCCGCGGGCTCATCATCTGCAGTCTGTTCACCGGAACACAGGTGCATTCGGGGATGCGCGACTTCCCCGTAAGGGTGGCCGTGGTCGTCGACAACACGCTGTATGGCGATGAGCGGCTGTCATTCGACAAGTGCGAGTACGTGGGTCAGGGCACCATCGACGACCTGCCGGAGCTACCGCAGAACGGTGCCCCCGAGGCTCACTAGCCACACAATGTTCCGCTGAGAGCGGCGTCGCGCCTATATATCCACGACGGCGCTGTCAGCGGAACATTAGGACCGGCAGCCGCAGATCTACACCTGCGAATCCGGGAACGCGATGACCGACAGGAAGCGGATCGGTAGCTCCACCAGGTCCACCGGGCCATGCGCACCCTCGCCGTCGATCTGCAGCGAGTCGCCGGGGTGCAGCGTGTACACCGAGCGGCTGTGGCTGTAGTCCATGACGCCTTCGAGCATGTAGATGAACTCGGTGCCGGGATGCTGGAACAGCGGGTAGGTCTGGCTCTTCTCGGTCAGCGTGACGTGCAGGCATTCCAGTCGCTTGTGCTCCCCGCGCAGCGAGCTCAGCAGTTGGTACTCGTGGCCCTGCTTGGTGCCGTTGCGGACGATCGCCGCCCCGGTCCCGGCCTTGACGAACGCGGCCGGGCGTTCCACGTCCGCACCGCGGAACAGACTCGTCACCGGCACGTCCAGGCCGCGCGCCAGCAGTGCCAGGGTGGACAGGCTGCACGAGGTCTGTGCGTTCTCGATCTTGGACATCATCGCCTTGGAGATGCCGACCCGGGCCGCCATCTCGGCGACGGTCAGCCCGTGCTGCTGGCGCAGCTGGCGCACATTGCGGCCGATCGCGGCCTCGAATTCCAGCTCCTCGACCGGTTCCTGCGGGTCCCGCTCGCGGGCGGTCCCCGACTGGTTGCGAAGGAGCGGAACGTCGCTCACGGTGGGCCCCCTGTGCTCTAGCGCATCTCCCCGGCTCCGACGTATGGATACGGGCTCCTGAGCAGTGTGCCATCGGCGAACCGGGACAGTGCAAAGTCGGTCTCCGGAATGCGCGGGTCGGAGCTGGCACCCTCGGTCACCAGGTCGGCCACCAGCCGCCCCACCGCGGGGGCAATCTTGAACCCGTGCCCGCTGAACCCGGCCGCGACGATCAGTCCGTCCAACCCGCCGGCGGAGATCACCGGGTTCCAGTCCGGCGTGACGTCATAACAGCCGGCGTAGCTCCCGGAGATCGAAGCGTCGACAAGGCCGGGGAAGCGGTCACCGACCTTCTGCACGGTCATCTCGACGAAGCTGTCCGTCGCCCTGTTCAGGTAATCGTCGGGATCGGCATCCTCGCAGTGTGCGAGGTCGCTGTTTCCGAACAGGATCTCTCCGCCCAGCTCGGGCCGCACATACTGCAGGGAAACCAGATCCGAGAACACCGGCACCGGCCCCAGGTCCAGTCCGGGGGAGATCGTGACGATCTGCTCCCGCACCACGCGGATCGGCACCTCGACACCGACGCGGGCCAGGAACGGTCGCGTCCATGCGCCGGTCGCGACCACGACGGTGCCCGCAGACACCTCCGTCCCGTCGGCCAATCGGATGCCGGTGACCCGGTCGCCGTCGAGCAATAGCTCGGTCACGTTGGCGCCCTGCTTGATTCGCACACCGGCGGCGCGAGCGGACACGGCGAAGGCCTGCGCCGTTTGGTAGGCGTCACCGTATCCGCCGCGGGCCTCCCACCCGAACGCGGCGAACGGCTCGAGGTTCGCCGACGGCCACATCGCGGCCACCTCGTCTGCGTCGATCTCCTCGGTCTGTACACCGACCGCGCGCTGGGCGGCCAGGCTGCTGCGCAGCGCCTGGACATTGGGTTCGCCGACGCCGACGACGTACCCGGTCTGCCGGAAACCGATATCGGTCGCGTGCTCTCCGAGGAACTGTTCGGGCTTCTCGAAGACGTCGAGACTGGAGGTCGCCATCGCCGCCAACGAGCTGACTCCGTAGTGACAACGCACGATCCCGCTGGACTTGCCGGTCATCCCCGAGCTGACGGTGCTGCGCTCGGCCACGAACACATCGGTGACCCCGCGCTGGCTCAGCGCCCACGCCGCCGCGGTGCCCTCCAATCCGCCGCCGACGATGACGACGTCTGCGGTCTCACTCACTGGCCCGGTATCCAATTCGTTCCGGCCAGCGGTACCCGGGCCATGGCGGCGGCCTCGATGGTGATGGCAACCAGGTCCTCGGGTTCCAGATGGGTGACGTGGGCCTTACCGCACGCCCTGGCGATGGTCTGGGCCTCCATGGTGAGCACCCGCAGGTAGTTGGCCAGCCGCCGTCCACCCTCGATCGGGTCGAACCGGGCGGCCAGTTCGGGATCCTGGGTGGTGATCCCCGCGGGGTCACGTCCGTCCTGGAAATCGTCGTAGAAACCGGCCGCGCTACCCAGCTTGCGGTACTCCTCCTCGTACCGGGGGTGGTTGTCGCCCAGGGCGATCAGCGCCGCGGTGCCGATGGCGACNGCATCGGCACCGAGCGCCAGTGCCTTGGCGACATCCGCGCCGGTGCGGATACCGCCGGAGACGATCAACTGCACGCCATGTCGATGCACGTCGAGTTCCTGTAGCGCCTGCACGGCCTGGGGCACGGCGGCCAACGTCGGGATGCCGACGTGTTCGATGAACACGTCCTGGGTCGCCGCGGTACCGCCCTGCATGCCGTCGACCACGACCACATCGGCACCGGCGTGGACAGCCAGCTTCACGTCGTAATAGGTGCGGGTGGCGCCGACCTTGACATAGATGGGCTTTTCCCAGTCGGTGATCTCCCGCAGCTCGTTGATCTTGATGGTCAGATCGTCAGGGCCGGTCCAGTCGGGATGCCGGCACGCGCTGCGCTGATCGATTCCTTCGGGCAGGGTCCGCATGCCTGCGACCCGCTCGGAGATCTTCTGTCCCAGCAGCATTCCGCCGCCCCCGGGTTTGGCGCCCTGGCCGAGCACGATCTCGATGGCATCGGCCTTGCGCAGATCGTCGGGATTCATCCCGTACCGCGACGGCAGGTACTGGTAGACCAGGTTCTTGCTCTGACCGCGTTCCTCGGGTGTCATCCCACCGTCACCGGTGGTCGTCGAGGTGCCTGCCTCGCTGGCCCCGCGGCCGAGCGCCTCCTTGGCGGGTCCGGACAGTGCGCCGAAGCTCATGCCGGCGATGGTGACCGGGATATCGAGGTGCAGAGGGTGTTTGGCGTGGCGCGAACCGAGCACCACATCGGTGCCGCAGCGTTCGCGGTAACCCTCCAGGGGGTAGCGCGACATCGACGCACCCAGGAACAGCAGGTCGTCGAAATGCGGGAGCGGGCGTTTGGCGCCCCAGCCGCGGATGTCGTAGATGCCGGTCTCGGCGGCACGCTGGATATCGGCGATGGTGTTGCGATCGAAAGTGGCGGATTCACGCATCAGTAGGCACTCGCATTGTCGACGTGGAAGTGATACAGATTTCGGGCCGAGCCGTACCGGCTGTACTCGGAAGTGTCATCGGAGAATCCGGCTGCGGAGAGCAATTCGGCCAGCTCGCTGTGGTGCTCGGGACGCATGTCCTTCTTGATGCAGTCCGCACCGAGGGAGGCGACCGCGCCGCGGACGTAGATGTGCGCCTCGTAGATCGAGTCGCCCAGGGCCTCACCGGCATCACCGCGCACGACGAGCCTGCCGGCCTGGGCCATGAACGCGCTCATGTGACCGATGCTGCCGCCCACCACGATATCGACGCCCTTCATCGAGATGCCGCAGCGCGCGGCGGCATCACCGTCGATGACGAGCAGACCGCCATGTGCGGTGGCCCCGGCCGACTGCGAGGCGTTGCCGGTCACCCGGACGCGGCCGCTCATCATGTTCTCGGCCACACCGGTGCCGGCGTTTCCGTTGATGACGATCTCGGCGTGTTGGTTCATCCCGGCCGCGTAGTAACCGACGTGTCCGTTGACGGTCACCTGCACCGGGGCGTCCAGACCGACGGCCACATTGTGCGCGCCGTCGGGATTGTCGATGACGTAGGCGCTACCTGCCCCTGCGTCGTGCAGTGCCTTGTTGACCTCGCGCAACGGTGTCGTGCGCAGGTCGTAATGCACTGACTGGGTTGTCATCTCGTCCATGCGTAGACCACCTCCGGCTCCGGTTCCCAGATCTTGGCCGCCCCGACTCCGGGCAGCCCGGACAGCGCTCGGTACTCGCTGGCCATGGCCACCCAGTCGGGCGTCTCGGCGATCACCGCCGGCTTACAGGCGATGGCGTCGCGCACCACCGCGAACGAATCATGGTTGGACACAAGAAGTGTGTAGAAACCGTCGAAGGTGGCGCACAGTTCCTTCAACGCGGTCTCGACATCCCGGCCGTCGGCCAGCTGTTGTGCGACGAAACGGGCGCCCACCTCGGTGTCGTTCTCGCTGTCGAACACCACCCCCGCGCGCCGGAGATCGCGCCGGATCGTGGCGTGATTGGCGAAGGATCCGTTGTGCACCAGGCATTGTTGGGGTCCGACGGTGTAGGGGTGGCAACCCGAGGGGGTCACCGCCGATTCCGTGGCCATCCGGGTATGCCCGACTCCCTGCCACCCTTGCGCCGTGGACAGTCCCCAGGCCGTGGTGAGCTTGCGCGGATGCCCGACGCCCTTGAGGACCGCCAGATCCGCACCGAAGCCGGCGATCAGCGCCGTCGGATATGCCGCGCGCACCCGGTCCAGCAGATCCTCCGATGGCGTGTCCGCCGAGAGTAGGTAGCTCGAATCGACCTGGACGACCTCGACATCGGGTCCGAGGTCGGGCGCGTGGTCAAGGTCGGTCACCGACACACACCCGCGCCCCGGTGGGGACCACGCGGGATTGCCGTAGACCGCCACTCCGGCCGAATCGGCGCCCCGATCGGCCATTTCGCCCAGCATCTCCGCGAGCAGTTCCCCCAACCGTGGGTAGAGCTGCGGAGTGCGCAGGTGTAACCCGACTATCCCGCACATATGTTGTCTTCCTTGTCTTCTCAGAATGCCGTCAGATAGGAGTCGATCTCCCACGGCGTGACGGTGCCGTGGTAGGTGAAGAATTCCTCGCGCTTGATGTTGGCGAAGTAGCCGGACACGCCCTCGCCTGCGGCGTCGAGCACGCCGGCGACCACCGGGTCGGCGTCGAGTTCGTCGATGGCGTGTAGCAGTGTGGGCGGCAGGGTGGCCGGCCCCTGTGCGCCCACGGTGCCCGGGTCGAGGCTGCGTTTGATGCCGTCGAGTCCGGCACCCAGCGCCGCGGCGATCGCCAGATATGGGTTGGCCGAACCGTCCCCGCCGCGCAGTTCGATGCGCTGGTTGTCCGGCACTCGGATGTAATGGGTGCGGTCATTGCCGCCGTAACTGGGTTTACGGGGTGCCCAGGAAGCACCCGAGGTGGTGCTGGTGGCTCCGGTTCGCTTGTAGGAGTTGACCGTCGGTGCGATGACCGACTGCAACGCGCAGGCGTGATCCAGGATGCCCGCGATGAACCCGTAGGCCGTCGCCGACAGGCCCAAGCCCTTATCGTCGGTGTCACAAGGGAACACCGGTGTGCCCCCACTGGTGAGCGACAGGTGGAAGTGCAGGCCCGATCCGGTGCGGTCGCCGAACGGCTTGGGCATGAAGGTGGCGATCATGTCGCGTTGGGCGGCAATCATCGACAGCAGGTAGCGCAGCGTGACGACGCGGTCGGCGGTCACCATCGCCTCGGCGAAGGCGAAGTTCTGCTCGAACTGCCCGTTACCGTCCTCGTGGTCGTTGGCGTAGTTGGACCACCCGAGGCTGTTCATCGCCGCGGAGATATCGGTCAGGTGCTCGTACATCCGGGTGACCCCGCGCGCGTCGTAACAGGGTTGCGCGGCAGTGTCATCGGCGTCGGCGGTGACCAGGCCTCCCTCGGGGGTGCGGCGCAGCAGAAAGTACTCGACCTCGGCGCCGACCCAGGGTTCGAAGCCGGCGTCGGCGGCCTGGGCCACCAGGTTCTTCAGGATCACCCGCGGCGCGTACGGCCACGGAGCGCCGTTGACATGGGGGTCGCAGTGCACCAGGGCCAGCCCTTCTTTGATGAAGGGGATCGGCGTGAACGACGACGGGTCCGGGATGGCGATCAGGTCGGGGTCCTTGGGCTCCTGGCCCATGGCGCCGACGGCGTAGCCCGCGAAGCCGACGCCCTCGGTCGCCAGCTGGTCCACGGCCTCGACGGGAACCAGTTTGGCGCAGGGCTTTCCGCGCAGGTCTACGAACAGCGCAAGAATGAATCGGGTGCCGTGTTTCTCGGCGAGGGTGGCGAGATCGGTGGTCATGGTTACCAGAACTTTCGTCATCTTGTTATGACTCGTCTCTTTTTAAGAAACAGAGTATCACTGTGGGAAACACATGCAAGCCGAGGAAACCCCGACGACCCGAGGTCGCCGGGGAATCATCGGAAACCTCAGGCCAATTCGAACTCGTAGGCCGAATCGCGGTGGAACGTGGCGTCGATACCCTTCTCCTCCTCGTCGGGGGAGATGCGGATGCCCATGGTCTTCTTGATGGCGAAGGCGATGACGAAGGCGATGCCGAAGGAGTAGGCCATCACCGCGCCCGCCGCCACGGCCTGCTTCCAGAGCAGGTCGATACCGCCGCCGTAGAACAACCCGTTGACGCCGTTGGGCATCCCCTCGCTGGCGAACAGGCCGATCAGCAGTGTGCCGATGACACCGCCGACGAGGTGCACGCCGACCACGTCCAGGGAATCGTCGTAGCCGAACTTCTCCTTCAGTCCGACCGCGTAGACGCAGATGGCCCCTGCGATACCGCCGACGAAGATGGCGCCGATCGGGGTGACCGCGCCGCATGCCGGAGTGATGGCGACCAGGCCGGTGATGGCGCCCGATGCCGCGCCGACGCCGGTGACGTGTCCGGTCTTGATCTTCTCGACCGCCAGCCAGGCCAGCACGGCCGCACAGGTTGCCACGAACGTCGTCACCATGACGATGGCGGCCGAATTACCCGCCGCCAGTGCCGAACCGCCGTTGAAGGCGTACCACCCGGCCCACAGCATCCCGGCGCCCAGCAGGGTCAGCGGGACGTTGTGCGGCTTGCGCAGCCGGCCGAACATGGCGGACTTGCCGAGCACGATGGCCAGCGCCAGGGCCGCGGCGCCCGCGTTGATGTGCACCGCGGTGCCGCCGGCGAAGTCGACCGCGCCGAGGGTGTTCGCGATCCAGCCACCCACCGAGTTCTCGGTGACGACGCCGTCGAATGCGAAGACCCAGTGCGCGACCGGGAAGTAGACCAGCACCGCCCAGACCGCTGCGAAGATCATCCAGGCGCCGAACTTCATCCGGTCGGCCACCGCGCCGGAGATGAGGGCGACCGTGATGGCCGCGAAGAGCGCCTGAAACAGCGCGAACAAACTGATCGGCAGCCCGGACAGGGTGGTCATGGGCTCGAGCAGGTTCGTCATGCCCGCGAATTCGGTGATGTTGCCGACGAAGCCCCCCATGGACGTGCCGAACACCATCGAGAATCCGAACAGCACCCAGAGCAAGCCGACCACCGCGACGGCGCCGAACGTCATCATCATCATGTTGGTCGAGCTCTTGACCGAGACCATGCCGCCGTAGAACAACGCGAGGCCGGGGATCATCAGCGTCAGGCCGATGATGCAACACAGAATGAAGGCCGTGGTTCCTGTATCCATCTACATCTCCTGGAATGCGCGGCCCGAGCGGGCCGACCACTGGCAGTAACCTCCGTTTCTGTTACGTCAACAGCATCGCCACGTTGCGCGCCGGTAAACGGTTCCGGGCCCCGGTGCTGCGGCCAGGACGGTGGAGGTGAAAAAGGGATGCGCCGACCCCTTATCCTTGTCAGGACATCCCCGGCTGGTCGAGAGGTACACAGTGGCGCTCGTCGTGCAGAAATACGGCGGATCATCGGTTGCAGATGCCGACCGGATCCGGCGCGTCGCCGAGCGCATCGTCGAGACCAAGAAGGCCGGCAACGACGTCGTGGTGGTCTGCTCGGCGATGGGCGACACCACCGACGACCTGCTGGATCTGGCCCGTCAGGTATCCCCGGCGCCGCCCGCGCGCGAGATGGACATGCTGCTCACCGCCGGCGAACGCATCTCCAATGCGCTCGTCGCGATGGCCATCGAGTCGATGGGCGCCCAGGCGCGGTCCTTCACCGGTTCGCAGGCCGGCATCGTCACCACCGGCACCCACGGCAACGCCAAGATCATCGACGTCACCCCGGGCCGGCTGCGCGATGCGCTGGACGACGGCGTCATCGTGCTGGTCGCCGGCTTCCAGGGGGTCAGCCAGGACAGCAAGGACGTCACCACCATGGGCCGCGGCGGCTCGGATACCACCGCCGTCGCGCTGGCCGCCGCGCTGAACGCCGACGTCTGCGAGATCTACACCGATGTCGACGGCATCTTCACCGCCGATCCCCGCATCGTGCCCAACGCCCGCCACCTGGACCACGTCTCGTTCGAGGAGATGCTGGAGATGGCCGCCTGCGGGGCCAAGGTGCTGATGCTGCGCTGCGTGGAATACGCGCGCCGCTACAACGTTCCGATACACGTCCGCTCGTCGTACTCGGATAAGCCCGGAACCATCGTCAACGGATCGATCGAGGACATCCCCATGGAAGACGCCATCCTGACCGGAGTCGCCCACGACCGCAGCGAGGCCAAGGTCACCGTCGTCGGCCTGCCCGATGTGCCCGGTTACGCCGCCAAGGTGTTCCGCGCGGTCGCCGACGCCGACGTCAACATCGACATGGTGCTGCAGAACATCAGCAAGATCGAGGACGGCAAGACCGACATCACCTTCACCTGCTCCCGCGAGAACGGCCCGTCGGCGGTGCAGAAGCTGGCCTCGCTGCAGAGCGAGATCGGCTTCACCCAGGTGCTCTACGACGATCACATCGGCAAGGTGTCCCTGGTCGGTGCGGGGATGCGCACCCACCCGGGCGTCACCGCCACGTTCTGCGAGACCCTGGCCGAGGCCGGTATCAACATCGAGCTGATCTCCACCTCCGAGATCCGGATCTCGGTGTTGGTCCGCGACACCGACCTGGACAAGGCCGTGGCCGTGCTGCATGAGGCATTCGGTCTCGGTGGTGACGAGGAAGCGATCGTGTACGCAGGATCGGGGATCTAGTAATCATGGTGAACATCGGTGTGGTGGGCGCGACCGGCCAGGTCGGCCAGGTGATGCGCAAGCTGCTGGAGGAGCGCGACTTCCCGGCGAGCTCGGTGCGGTTCTTCGCCTCGCCGCGCTCGGAGGGTAAGAAGCTGACCTTCCGCGGCCAGGAGATCGAGGTCGAGAACGCCGAGACCGCCGACCCGTCCGGTCTGGACATCGCGCTGTTCTCGGCAGGCGCGACCATGTCGCGTGTGCAGGCCCCGAGGTTCGCCGCCGCCGGTGCCGTCGTGGTGGACAACTCCTCGGCCTGGCGCAAGGACGCGGATGTCCCGCTGGTGGTCAGCGAGGTCAACTTCGACCGGGACGTGCGCGGTGTCCAGCTGAAGAAGGGCATCATCGCCAATCCGAACTGCACCACCATGGCCGCCATGCCGGTGCTCAAGCCGCTGCACGACGAGGCCGGCCTGACCCGGCTGATCGTGTCGAGTTATCAGGCCGTCTCCGGTACGGGTCTGGCCGGTGTCGAGGAATTGGCCACCCAGGCCCGGGCCGTCATCGACGGCGTCGAGCAGCTGGTGCACGACGGTTCGGCGCTGGATTACCCGGCCCCGGTCAAATACGTTGCGCCCATTGCCTTCAACGTGGTTCCGCTGGCCGGCTCACTGGTCGACGACGGCTCAGGTGAGACCGACGAGGACCAGAAGCTGCGCAACGAGAGCCGCAAGATCCTCGGTATTCCCGAGCTCGCCGTCAGCGGCACCTGCGTGCGGGTGCCGGTGTTCACCGGACACTCGCTGTCGATCAACGCCGAGTTCGCCGAGCCGCTGTCGGTGGCCCGGGCCCAGGAACTGCTGGCCGGCGCCCCCGGTGTGTCGCTGGTGGACGTGCCGACGCCGCTGGCCGCGGCCGGTGCCGACGACTCGCTGGTCGGCCGGATCCGCCAGGACCACGGGGTGCCCGACGGGCGCGGTCTCGCCTTGTTCGTCTCCGGTGACAACCTGCGAAAAGGTGCCGCGCTGAACACCATCCAGATCGCCGAACTGCTGGCCGCTCAGTTGTGATCCGCGGCACGGCGGCGGTCCTGGTGGCTGCCGTGGTGCTCGCCTCCCCGGCGCACGCCGACCTCAGGTTGCAGCCCGGGCAGGTGGTGATGCTCGGGCCGGTGGCCGGAACGGGCACGGCAACAGGTGATTACGGTATCGGTGCCACCGACCTGTGTGAGTTCATGGAATTCCCCAGCAGGCTGCTACAGGTCTGCGGTGACAGCTTCGCCGGCCAGGGCGTGGGCTACGGGGGCTGGTACTCGCCGGTGGCATTGCACGTCGACCCGGACTCCATCACCGGCATCCTGCGCGTCACCGGCGTGTCCGGCGTTGCCACGCCGTTGCTGGCGGATCCGACCCCGCCCGGCGCCTCGCAGTTGCCCGCCGGCGTGGTGGCGATCAACCGGGAGAACTATCTGCTGGTGACCACCACCGAAGCGCTGCGGCCCGCGTCCTCGCGGCTGGTGAAAGCCGATGCAGCACAAGGTAACTGGGTTACCGTCGCCGATTCGCAACGTCCCGCCGGTTTTGCCGGCGGAGGCCAGTCGCAGATCAGTGGCTACTACGATCCGATCCCGACACCGGAATCCGAACGCGGCTGGGTGTACATCGTTGCCGACAGCTTCGACAGGACCGCGCCGGTCACCCTGTATCGCGTTGCTCCCCAAGACTTCCCGGATCGTGCGGCATGGCAGGGGTGGTCCGCAAAGAGCGGCTGGGGCGGGGAACCCACCCCGTTGTGGGCCGACCGGGTCGGTGAGATGAGCATTCGGCAGATCGACGGCAGGACGGTGTTGTCCTATTTCAACGCCAGCACCGGCAACATGGAGGTGCGGGTGGCCAACGACCCGACCCAACTGGGCTCGGCGCCGGTGACCACCGTCGTCTTCGCGGCACCATGGCCCGAGCGGCCCGACGATCTGCCCGCCCCGGACGACAACCGGTTGGCCCAGCCGTACGGTGGATACATCTCGCCGGCATCGACGCTCGACGAGCTCCGGGTGTTTGTCAGCCAGTGGAACACCACACCGCGTGGTGGAACTCCGTACCGGGTGCTCCAGTACGCGGTCAATCCGCGTCAACCTGCAGAACGTTTCAGCGCCGGGTAGGTATGGCAATACTGGGGCGAGCGGCGTGTGGGCGCCCGGGAGGAGACAGATGTCATCGCAGGCAGCCGAGCCGACAGATTCTGCGGCCGAAGGACAGGTCAACGAGCCTGCCGAGATCACCTTCGACGAGCACCTGCATCCGGCCCGCCCCCGAACACTGCGGTCCCGGCCGCGGGTCCGCACCCCGTTCGTGCGCCGGTCGCCGGCCCAGGACGGTTCGCCCACCGGTGACAACCCTGCCTATGTGTCGTGGTTGCTCTCCCAGTCGATGCTGTCGGACGCCAACGAGATCAGTCAGCAGTTCTCCGGGCAGGGCTCGATGTGGCAGAACCCGTTCGCCAGGCCCAACCCGCGCGGGGCGGTGGACACCGCTTCGGTGTGGTTCACCGCCTATCCGCTCTCGCTGATCACCCGGCCGGACGAGTCCTTCCTCAAGGCGATGGCCGATGAGGAGATGTGGAAGGCGTTCGCGGAGATCGGTATTCAGGCCGTGCACACCGGGCCGGTCAAGCGCGCCGGTGGGATCTCCGGCTGGCAGCAGACCCCGAGCGTGGACGGGCACTTCGACCGGATCAGCACCCAGATCGACCCGGCCTTCGGCACCGAGGACGAGTTCAGGCAGATGTGCGGCACCGCCAACTGGTATGGCGGCACCATCATCGATGACATCGTTCCCGGGCACACCGGCAAGGGTGCGGACTTCCGGCTCGCCGAGATGAAGTACGCCGACTATCCCGGCATCTATCACATGGTCGAGATCGACGAACAGGACTGGGAGCACCTACCCCCGGTGCCCGCGGGCGCGGACTCGGTGAACGTCGACTCGGTCACCGAGGATTGGCTGGACAAGGCCGGGTACATCATCGGCAAGCTGCAGCGCGTCATCTTCTACGCCGAGGGCATCAAGGAGACCAACTGGAGCGTGACCCGACCGATCGTCGGCGTCGACGGTATCGAGCGGCGCTGGGTGTACCTGCACTACTTCAAGGACGGGCAGCCCTCGATCAACTGGCTGGACCCCAGTTTCGCCGGCATGCGACTGGTGATCGGGGACGCGTTGCACTCGCTCAGCGATCTCGGTTCGGGCGGGCTGCGATTGGACGCCAACGGTTTCCTGGGTGCGGAGAAGTCGGCCGAGGACGATGTCGGCTGGTCGGAGGGGCATCCGCTGTCCCAGGCAGCCAACCAGTTCATCGGCAGCATGGTGCGCAAGCTCGGTGGATTCACCTTCCAAGAGCTCAATCTCACCATCGATGACATCCGCGACAACAGCCTGGCCGGTTCGGATCTGTCCTACGACTTCATCAACCGGCCCGCTTATCACCACGCGCTGGCGACCGCGGACACCGAGTTCCTGCGGCTGACGCTGCGCACCACGCTGGCCACCGATGTCGACCCGGCGTCACTGGTGCACGCACTGCAGAACCACGACGAGCTGACCTACGAGCTGGTGCACTGGTCTGCGGGCCACCGCGACGACCACTACACCTACAAGGGACAGGACGTCACCGGTGAACAACTGGGACAGGCGATCCGCGATGATCTCACCAAGACCCTCACCGGGCCGGACGCCCCGTACAACCTGGTGTTCACCACCAACGGCATCGCCTGCACGACCGCGACGGTGATCGCCGCCACGCTGGGTTTCACCGACCTCGCCGGTATCGGCGATATCGACCGGATCCGGCGGGCACACTTGTTGTTGGCCATGTTCAACGCCCTGCAGCCCGGCGTTTTCGCGCTGTCGGGGTGGGATCTGTGTGGCATGTTGACCCTGCCCGCAGATCAGGTCAGCGAGCTGCTGCGCGGGGGTGACACCCGTTGGATCCACCGCGCCGCGCACGATCTGATGGGTGTCAATCCCGGCGCCACCCACTCCAGTGAGGGCATGCCGCGTGGCACCAGCCTGTACGGATCGATCCCCGAACAGCTGGCCGACGAGACCAGCTTCCTGCGCCAGCTGCAGGCGATCCTGCGGGTGCGGACGCACTTCGGCATCGCGACCAGTAGGCAGATCGACATTCCGGAGGTGTCCCACCGCGGGATGCTGGTGATGGTGCACCAGCTCGACGATCCGCACCAGCTGCAACTGACGGTGCTCAACTTCGCCAACGAGGAGATCGCGGGCACCGTGCGGTCGGAGTTCCTGCCGCCGCAGGCGGTGGTGACGGACATGTTCAGCGGTAAGACGCTGGCCCACGTCGACGATCTGCACAGCTTCCCCGTCGAGATGCCCCCGCACCACGGTATGAGCCTGCTCGTGGAGGTGCCGCTCACAGCGGATTCATAAGCGGCAACCAGCCGGGTCATCGGATCGTCTCGGCATCATGAACTCATGACCGAAAGTGAGCACGCCGAGAACCCGACCGCGCCGACCGCGCCGACCGCGGTGCCCGCGTCACCGCCACCGCCACCGCCGCCGGTCCAGCCCCCGCCGCCGCACCCGGATCGGGAGCGCCCAAACCGGCTGGTCCAGGTGGCGGCCTGGGTGGGCATCGTCGCGGGCACGGTGTTCGTGGTGGCGGTCATCTTCTTCTCCGGTTTCATCCTCGGTAAGAGCTCAGACGGCGACCGGCACCACGGCCCGCCGCGCGACGATATCGAGATGCTCCACCGCGGCGGACCGCCGCCGATGGGGCCGCCGCATGTGTTGTTCCCGGGGGGCCCGCGTTTCCAGGGGGGTCCGGACTTCGAGATCGGGCCCGCGCCGGGTGCGGGGCAGGGCCAGGGGCCGATGCCAGGGCCGACGACGGTGCCGCGCTGAAACCTTAAGAAACATCTGTAACTCTTGGCACTCGCGGCCCAGTCGTGAGAGTGTCGCTAACCATGACACGCCGAACTTCGCGCCTTGCCGCGCTGATCGGAGTTTTCGTGGTAGCGACGACGCTGGTGGCGTGTGGCGGTCGCGACCCCGATATCGCGGCCGCCACCGTCTTCGCCGTCGGTGACTGCGTGCAGATCGATGCGGGTCAGGCGCCCGCGCCCGACCCCGCGCGCGCCACCGAGGCGTCCTGCGCGGCCGATCCCAGCTACACCGTCGGGGCCACCACCGATGCCGGCGGCCAGTGCCCGACCGCCGAGTATCAACATCTGCCCAGCGGCTACGCCGAACCGTCGACCGCGCGGTTGTGCCTGGTGCCCAACCTGGTGGCCAATCAGTGCTACCTGATGGAGATGCCGATCGGGCTGGTCGAGAAGGCCGACTGCCGCGACCGCGGGCAGGGTGTGCTGGTGCAGGTAACCCAGCGGCTGGACGTCCGCGACCAGTCGGCATGTCCGTCGACCGCAGGCACGTATGCCTGGCCCTACCCGCAGCCGGCTCGCACATACTGCACGCAGACGCTGTTCTGATCCGCTGGCATGATCGGTGGCATGCGCCTGACGTACGTCGTTGCGGTCGTGGGAGTGGTCGCCGTGGGAGCGGCGCTGACAAGCCTGGCCGCGGTACCGGTGGCCTCGGCCAGACCATCGGATCCGGGCGTCGTCGGCTATGCCGTTCTCCCGAAGGGGTCGGTGAGCAATATCGTCGGCGCACCGCTGGCCTGGGAGGCCGAGTTCACCGCGCCGGGCCAGGCCTTCTACGTCGACAACCCGGCCTGTAACAACTGGGCCGATATCGGCCTGCCCGATGTGTACGCCGACCCCGACCTGGCATCGTTCAAGAGTGCGCTCGCCCAGACTTCGGCGACGGATACCACCCACCTCGTCAAGCAGGCCGTCGGGGTGTTCGCGACCACCGATGCCGCGACGCGGGCCTATCAGCGCGTGACCGATCGCACGACCGGATGCGCGGGCCAGACCACGGCCATGCACTTGCAGGATTTCGTGACGCAGGTCTGGACCTTCTCGGCGGGGACGACCACGCCGACCGAATCGGTTTGGGTGAAACAGGAGGCGGGTATTGACCGTCGGTGCTTCACCCAGACCCGATTGCGGGAAAACGTTCTGCTGCAGGCGAAGGTCTGCCAACCCGGGAACGGCGGACCGGCGGTGAACGTGCTGGCCGGAGCCATGCAGAACACCCTGGGCCAGTAGCGGCGATCAAATCCCTGGGAATATGTCAGACCCTTCTGGAAGATTGAGTGAGACAGGGTCCAGACCGGGGAGGGGTGGTTCCGATGTCGGCCACCACTGTGTGGGATGTGGATTGTCCGTCCGGACAGACCGCGGCAGCGATCGCCGCAACATGTCTGCACGATGGTCCGGTCGGCACGGTCGGCTTGGAGGTCGAGGCGCACTGCTTCGATCTGGCCGATCCGATGCGCAGGCCGGGCTGGGATGAACTGAGCGCACTCATCGGGGCAGCACCGGCGCTACCCGGGGGCAGCGCCATCACCGTCGAGCCGGGCGGTGCCGTCGAGCTCTCCGGCCAGCCATGTGCCGATGTGGCCACCGCGATCAACGCCATGACGGCCGACCGTCGCGTGCTGAACACCTACTTCGCCGAACACGGACTGGGACTGGTGTTACTGGGCACCGACCCGCTGCGGCCGACGCAGCGGGTGAACCCCGGAGCCCGCTACCGGGCGATGGAGCAGTTCTTCGTCGCGACGGGTACCGGCGCGGCCGGCGCGGCGATGATGACGTCCACGGCGTCGATGCAGCTCAATGTCGAGGCGGGCCCGCGCGCGGGGTGGGCGGACCGGGTTCGGCTGGCGCATGCGCTGGGGCCCACCATGATCGCGCTGTCGGCCAACTCGCCGCTGTTGAACGGCGAGTTCACCGGGTGGCGCAGTACCCGGCAGCGCGTCTGGGGACAGCTCGACGCGGCACGGTGCGGGCCGGTGCTCGGCGACAGCGGTGATGATCCGGCGGCCGACTGGGCGAACTATGCGCTGCGGGCACCGGTGATGCTGGTGCGCAGCCCCGAGGCGGTTCCGATGACGGAGTTCGTCTCGTTCGCCGACTGGGCCGACGGACGCGTGGCGCTGGGTGGGCGATCGCCGACGGCCGAGGATCTCGCTTATCACCTGACCACCTTGTTCCCGCCGGTGCGCCCGCGCCGGTGGCTGGAGATCCGCTATCTGGACAGCGTCCCCGACGCAGTCTGGCCCGCGGTGGCCTTCACCCTGGCGACCCTGCTGGACAATCCGGAAGCGGCCGAGATCGCCAGGGCGGCAACCGAACCGGTGGCCTCGGCGTGGGACAGGGCGGCCCGGTTCGGACTCGCCGACCCGCAGCTGCACACCGCGGCCCGCCGTTGCGTGGGTGCGGCGGCCGAGCACGCGCCCGCCGAATTGGCCGCGGCGATGAACCGGCTACTGACCACCGTGCACGAGGGCAGGAGCCCCGCCGACGATTTCACCGACCGGGTGCACCACCGGGGTCTGGCGTCGGCGATCACCGAATATGTGGAAGGCGATGAGTGAGCACACCTGACCTGCTGGCCGCCGAGCTCACCAGGGCGCGTGATCGCACCCTGGCACTTGTCGACTTCGATGACGCCGAACTGTTGCGCCAGTACGACCCGCTGATGAGCCCCCTGGTGTGGGACCTGGCCCATATCGGTCAGCAGGAGGAATTCTGGTTGTTGCGTGGCGGGAACCCCGCCGCACCCGGCATGCTCGCGCCGGCTGTCGAGAAGCTCTACGACGCCTTCGTGCACTCCCGGGCCAGCCGGGTGGACCTGCCGTTGCTGCCGCCCACCGACGCCAGGGCCTATTGCCGCGATGTGCGCAACCGCGTGCTCGACACCTTGCAACACAGCACCGAGTTGTTCCCCTTCGGCCTCGTCATCTCCCACGAGAACCAACACGACGAGACCATGTTGCAGGCACTGAATCTGCGCTCCGGGCCGCCGATCCTCCCCGCGGGATCACCGCTACCGATCGGCAGGGCGGGCGTGGCGGGCACATCGGTGCTGATCCCCGGCGGCCCGTTCATGCTGGGGGTCGACGCCGCCGAGGAACCGTACTCGTTGGACAACGAGCGCCCCGCCCACCCCGTCGAGGTCGAGGCGTTCCGCATCGGCCGGGTTCCGGTCACCAATGCCGAGTGGCGCACGTTCATGGCCGACGGTGGTTACCGGACGCGGCGGTGGTGGTCGGATGCAGGTTGGGCGCACCGGGAGCGGGCCGACCTGATGGCGCCGGGGTTCTGGAACAGCGATGGCAGCCGCACCCGCTTCGGCTATCGCGAGGACATCCCGGGCGACGAGCCGGTGCAGCACATCACCTATTACGAGGCCGAGGCGTATGCCGCGTGGGCCGGTGCTCGGCTGCCCACCGAGATCGAATGGGAGAAGGCCTGCGCCTGGGATCCCGCCGCCGGGATGCGGCGTCGATACCCCTGGGGCGCAGCGGAACCCGATACCGAGCGGGCCAACCTGGGCGGGCGGTCTCTGCGGCCCGCCCCGGTCGGGGCCTATCCCGGCGGCGCGTCCGCCTACGGGGTGGAGCAGATGCTCGGTGACGTGTGGGAATGGACCTCCTCGCCGCTGCGGCCGTGGCCGGGATTCACCCCGATGATCTATGACCGCTACAGCGTCCCCTTCTTCGACGGCGCTGCGTCGTCAGGGGATTACCGGGTGCTGCGTGGCGGCGCGTGGGCGGTGGCCGGGGACATCCTGCGGCCCAGCTTTCGCAATTGGGACCACCCGATCCGGCGGCAGATCTTCTCCGGCCTGCGGTTGGCCTGGGATGTGTAGACATCTGGGCTGGCTCGGAGCGCCGGTGTCGGTGGCGTCGGTGGTGCTCGATCCGCCCAGCGGATTGCTGGTGCAGTCCTATGCGCCGCGGCGGCAGAAGCACGGCACCATCAACGCCGACGGATGGGGTGTCGGATTCTTCGATGAGGGCCCGCGGCGGTGGCGCAGTGACAAACCGCTGTGGGGCGACGCCTCGTTCGCGTCGGTGGCCCCGACGCTGCGCAGCGGATGCGTTGTCGCCGCGGTGCGATCGGCCACCGTCGGCATGCCGATCGAACCATCGGCTTCGGCACCGTTCACCGACGGCAGCTGGTTGCTGTCGCACAACGGTGTCGTCGACCGCGCTGTGCTCCCTGTCGGCC
The DNA here is from genome assembly GCA_052044345.1 of Mycolicibacterium sp. 22603. Taxonomy (GTDB): domain Bacteria; phylum Actinomycetota; class Actinomycetes; order Mycobacteriales; family Mycobacteriaceae; genus Mycobacterium. Next base: position 600,155 of record JBQEMX010000001.1, on the reverse strand, counting down.
GGGACGCGGAATCGACCGTCGACAGTGCGGTCTTGGCGGCGCACATCTTCGATCGTGGCCTCCCGTCGCTCGGGGAGACCATCGCCGAGATCGGTGCCCGCGACCCCGGCGCGCGGCTGAACATCCTGGCCGGTGACGGTTCCCGGCTTCTCGCCACGACGTGGGGCGACACCCTGTTCGCGCTGGACCGGGCCGATGGCATGGTGTTGGCCAGCGAACCCTATGACGACGACCCGGACTGGCTCGACATCCCCGACCGGCACCTCGTCGAGGTCTCGGCGACGGGCCTGACGCTCACCCCTCTGGAAGGATCCCGATGACCACCCGCCTGGAAAGCTCGCTGCGTCGCGATGTGTCCGAAGGCCTGCGTCGAAACCCGAAGTCGCTGCCGCCCAAGTGGTTCTACGACAGTATCGGAAGTGATCTGTTCGATCAGATCACCAGACTGCCGGAGTACTACCCGACCCGCACCGAGGCGAAGATCCTCGGTGAGCACGCCGCGGACATCGCCGAGGTGTCCGGTGCGGACACCCTCGTCGAATTGGGCAGTGGCACCTCGGAGAAGACCCGGTTGCTGCTGGACGCATTCCGCGCGCGCGGTGCGCTGCGCCGGTTCATCCCCTTCGATGTCGACCCGTCGGTGCTCGGCGCGGCCGCCACCGCCCTGCACGCCGAGTATCCCGATCTGGACATCGACACCGTGTGCGGCGATTTCGAGCAGGATCTGCCGACCATCCCGAAGGTCGGCAGGCGGATGGTGGTGTTCCTCGGCTCGACCATCGGCAACCTGACCGCGGGACCACGTGCCGATTTCCTTGCCGCCGTGGCTGATACGATGCAACCGGGTGACTCACTGCTGCTGGGCACCGATCTGGTCAAGGATGTCGATCGGCTGGTGCGCGCCTACGATGATGCCGCCGGGGTGACCGCGGCATTCAATCGCAATGTGCTCGCCGTGGTGAACCGTGAACTCGGTGCCGACTTCGACCCGTCCACGTTCGCCCATGTGGCGAAGTGGAACGACACCGAAGAGCGTATCGAGATGTGGTTGAGATCGACCCTGGCGCAACGGGTTCACGTCCGCGAACTGGATATGACGGTCGACTTCGAGGCCGGCGAGGAGATGCTGACCGAGGTCTCGTGCAAGTTCCGGCCCGCCGGTATCGCCGACGAGCTGGCGGCGGCCGGGCTGACCCGCACCCATTGGTGGACCGATCCCGCAGGCGATTTCGGTCTGTCCCTGGCCGTCAAATGAGCCTGGCCGAGCAGTGGCGTGCCGCCCGGGTGCCGGTGGCCGGCGTGCATCTGGACAGTGCGGCGTGCTCGCGGCAGAGCAACGCCGTGATCGCGGTGGCCGCGGCACATGCGCGGCACGAGGCCGAGGTCGGTGGCTACGTCGCCGGTGAGGCCGCGGGGCCCGCCCTCGACGCGGGGCGGTCCGCGGTCCGGGCGCTGGCCGGCATGGCCGAGGCCGAGGTCGTTTTCACCACCGGCTCGAACCATGCTCTGGACCTCCTGCTGAGCAGCTGGCAGGGACCCCGGACGCTGGCCTGCCTGCACGGTGAGTACGGCCCGAACCTGACGATCATGGCCGCCAACGGGTTCGAGGCGCGGCTGCTGCCGGTCGATGAGTCGGGCCGCTTGCGCGTCGACGCTGCGGCGGCGGTGCTGCGTGCCGACCCGCCGGCATTGGTGCATCTGACGGTGCTCGGCAGCCACCGTGGGATCGTCCAGCCGCTGGCCGAACTCGCGCAGGTATGCCGCGATCTCGGGTTGCCGTTGGTGGTTGATGCGGCGCAGGGACTGGGACACGTCGACTGTGCGGTGGGTCCCGACGCGCTCTACACGTCGTCGCGTAAATGGCTGGCCGGGCCCCGTGGTGTCGGTGCCCTGGCGGTGCGGTCCGAACTGTATGCGCAGTTGGTGCCGAGGTGGGCGCCGATGGAGCTGCACGAAGCCAATATCGGTTCGCGACTGGGATTTTCGCTGGCGCTGGGGGAGCACCTGGCCGCCGGGCCCGCCGATACCCAAGCCCGGCTGGCCGAGATGGGGGCGCTGACCCGCGGCGTGCTGGCCGATATCGCGGGCTGGCAGGTCGTCGAGCCGATCGCCGAGCCCAGCGCGATCACCACGTTGCGTCCGCGCGACGGGGTCGAACCGGCGGCGGTGCGGGCGCGGCTGATCACCGAGCACGGGATCATCACCACCGCGTGCGAGGTGGGTCGGGCGCCTCACGAGATGGACGGGCCCGTGCTGCGGGTGTCCCCGCACGTCGACGGCTCGGCGGCGGATCTGGAGCGATTCGCGGCGGCGTTGGTGGCGGTCAGCTCGTAGCGTCGAGGATCGAGCGGACGGCCGCCTCGTCACCGTCGATCTCGATCAATCCGAGGGCTTTGGCATCGTCGATGGCCAAGGCCCCCGCGGCCAGGCCGAGGATGTATTCGGGGGCGGCGTGCAGGGTGGCGGCCAGTTCGCGATCGTCGGGTGGCCCGACCGTGAAGCCCGCGCGGGAAGCGTTGAGCTGCAGGGCCATATCGTCGCCGGTAAGACCGATCGACACGGCGGCGCGGACCTTCACGCGGGCGGCCAGCAGGGTCGGGATCGCGAGGGCCAGCCACTCGTAACGGAACGTGTCGCCCTCTGGTCCGCGCACCATCAGCGGGGTGGACCACCGGATCAACCCCTCGATGGGCTCGCGCAATTCGGCGCCCCATGGGGTCAGGGCGTACTCGACGGTGCTGCCGTCGCCGAGCCGGCGCTCGACGACACCCGCCGATTCCAATTCGCGGAGGCGGTCGGCGAGCAGGTTGGTGGCGATACCCGGTAGCCCGGCGACCAGGTCACGGTAGCGGGCCGGCGCGATCAGCAGTTGACGCACGATGAGCAAATTCCATCGATCGCCCACGATCTCCAGTGAGCGGGCCAGCCCGCAGTATTGGCCGTAACGGCGCATCGCACATTCTCCAATCGCTTGAGAAAATAAAGTGTATATGAGACCGTCAAGTGCATGACCGATGCTGCGAAGCGCGTCCGGCCGGATTGGGTCGACGACGAACTGTTCCCCTTCGAGAGTCGATTCGTCGACATCGACGGGCACTGTGTGCACTACATCGACGAGGGCTCCGGCCCCACCTTGATGCTGCTGCACGGCAATCCGACCTGGTCGTTCCTCTGGCGTGATGTCGTGCGGGAACTGCGGCGCGACTACCGCTGTATAGCGCTGGACTATCCGGGCTTCGGGCTGTCGACGGCCCGGCCGGGTTACCGGTTCACACCGGAGGAACACGCGGAGGTGGTGACTGCCTTCGTCGACGAGCTCGATCTGGACGATGTGACGCTGGTCGGGCAGGACTGGGGTGGACTGATCGGGCTGGCCGTCGCGCAGCGCCGCCCCGAGGTTTTCCGGCGTCTGGTCCTGGCCAACACCTGGGCCTGGCCGGTCAACGGCATCCTGCACTTCGAGGCATTCGGGCACATCATGGGCGGACCGCTGACCCGTCTGCTGGTCCGCCGGTTCAACCTGCTGGTCAGCGCCTTCATCCCGGTGGGGCACAAGCGCCGCAAACCCTCCGATTCCGAGATGGAGCACTACCGGCGAGCTCTGGACACCCCGGCCCGTCGGCAGGCGAGCGCGGTACTCCCGGGCCAGGTGCTGTCCGGCCGTCCGTTCTTCGCGGCGGTCGAGGCCGGGCTGCCGGCCATCGCACACCTGCCCACGCTGATCATCTGGGGCGATGGCGATATCGCCTTCCGGCCCCAGGAGCGCGAACGGCTGGAACGCGAATTCCCCGATCATGAAACCGTGATCGTCGAGGGTGCCGGACTCTACGTGGAGTCCGACGCGCCCGAGGAATTCGTCGCCGCGGTGCGAGGGTGGTCCGCACGCCCCTAGAGTGACTCTTCTGACAGGCGGGCCACGACCTACCCGATCGGACGGTTTCGGCGTTCCGGACGGCGGGTCCTGCGCCGAAGCCATTGTGACGCGGACCACGCGGGTCCACGGTGGGATCTACCGGGTGAACCACCCGTCCGATACCGCGAGGAGTCGTCCGATGGCCATTGAGCTGAACCAGATTTGGGACTTTCCGATCAAGGAGTTCCACCCCTTCCCCCGCGCCCTGCTCGGTGTGGGCGCACACGACATCATCGGTGTGGAGGCCAAGAACCTCGGCTTCAAGCGCACCCTGCTGATGACCACCGGCCTGCGCGGCTCGGGCATCATCGAGGAACTGACCGGCAAGATCGAGTACCAGGGCGTCGAGGTCGTGCTCTACGACAAGGTGGAGTCCAACCCCAAGGACTACAATGTCATGGAGGCCGCCGCCCTCTACCAGCAGGAGAAGTGCGACAGCATCATCTCCATCGGTGGCGGTTCCAGCCATGACGCCGCCAAGGGCGCCCGCGTCGTCATCGCGCACGACGGCCGCAACATCAACGAGTTCGAGGGCTTCGCCAAGTCCACCAACAAGGAGAATCCGCCGCACATCGCGGTATCCACCACGGCGGGGACGGGTTCGGAGACCTCCTGGGCCTACGTCATCACCGATACCTCCGATATGGAACACCCGCACAAGTGGGTCGGCTTCGACGAGGCCACCATCGTCACCCTGGCCATCGACGACCCGCTGCTCTACTACACCTGCCCGCAGCACTTCACCGCCTACTGCGGATTCGACGTGCTCGCCCACGGCAGTGAGCCGTTCGTGTCCCGGCTGGACTTCGCCCCGTCGCTCGGAAACGCACTGTACTCGGTGGAACTCGTCGCCAAGCACCTGCGCGAGGCCGTCTTCGAGCCGCGCAACCTCAAGGCGCGCGAAGGCATGATGAACGCGCAGTACATCGCCGGGCAGGCATTCAACTCCGGTGGCCTCGGCATCGTGCACTCGATCAGCCACGCCGTCAGCGCGTTCTTCGACAGCCACCACGGCCTCAACAACGCCATCGCCCTGCCCCGGGTGTGGGAGTACAACCTGCCCTCGCGCTACGAGCGCTACGCGCAGCTGGCCACGGCGATGGGCGTCGACACCCGGAACATGACCACCGTGCAGGCCGCCGATGCCGCCGTGGAGGCTGCGATCCGGCTCTCCCAAGACGTCGGCATCCCGGACAACTTCTCCGCCGTCCGCACCGACTCCTATGACAAGAACCGGATGAACACCGGTAAGTACGCGGGTCGCGGCGAGGTCATCAAGGGCGACGACAAGACCGTGCTGGCCATCTCCGAGCACATCCAGGACGACTGGTGCACGCCGGGCAATCCGCGCGAGGTCACCGTCGAGTCGATGGTTCCTGTTGTCGGACACGCCATCAACTCGTCCTACTGACCCGGTGCCGCGGCGGGGGCCGATCCGTCCACCTCGGTCCGCCCCTGCCGCGCACCTCACCCGGAGGTTGCCGTGACCACCGCATCCCTTTCCCGCCCCGAAGAACCCGTGCGTGCCGATCCGTCGACATTCACCGGTGCGGCCGAACTGGCCGAGGCGCTGCGCCGCCAGGATTACGTCATCGACGACGACCTGGCCACCGTCGTACACCTGGCCACCGCACTGGACCGGCCGCTGCTGTTGGAGGGCCCCGCCGGGGTCGGCAAGACCGAACTCGCCAAGGCACTTGCCGCGGCCGGCGGCAGACGGTTGATCCGCCTGCAGTGTTACGAGGGGCTCGACGACAACCGGGTGCTCTACGAATGGGATTACGCCAAACAGCTGCTGCACGTGCAGATGGGCAACGGTGGGGACGTCTACACCGAGGATTTCCTGTTGCGTCGGCCGCTGCTGGAGGCGGTGCTCTCCGAACAGCCGGTGGTGCTGTTGATCGACGAGGTGGACCGCACCGAGGAGGCGATGGAGGCGCTGCTGCTGGAGGTGCTCGCCGAACGTCAGGTCACCATCCCCGAGATCGGTACCTTCACCGCACGGTCGGTGCCCTGGGTGGTGCTCACCTCCAACGACACCCGCGAGCTGTCGGCGGCGCTGAAACGCCGGTGCCTGCACTACCACCTGGGTTTCCCCGCGCCGCAACGGGAACGGGAGATCGTCGGGGTACGGGCCCCGCAGGTCGAACCCGCGGTGGTCGCCGACGTCGTCGAACTGGCGAGGACCCTGCGCGAACTCCCGTTGCGCAAGAGTCCGTCGATCTCCGAGGTGATCGACGGTGCCAGGGCAGCGGCCCTGCTCGGCTCCGACGTCGACCGCAAGGTGCTGCTCTCGGCACTGGTCAAGTTCACCAGTGATCGCGATATCGCATTGCGGCACTTCACCAGTGAACCGGCACCGGGCATAACACCGGCTCCGACGCCGGCCGGGCGGGCGACTGTGGCCGGCAGACCCGCCAACACCACCACCTCGGCGTTCCGGGGCAGGGGCGGGCGACGGTGACACCGGCACAGCTCCTGGACTGTGTCGCCGCGGCATTCGGGCAACTGCTGCGCCGCGCCGGGGTCGCGACCTCCCCGGCCGAGGTGATCGAGGTGCGCAGGGTGCTGGCGCTGCTCGGTGCCGCCGACACGACAGCGCTGCGCGCCGGGTTGCGGGCAACGTGCGCCAAATACGATCGGGAACAACACGGATTCGAGCGCGCCTTCACCGCGATGTTCGGCACCCACCCGGTCGAATCCCGCGAGGCGGTGGCGGGCCCGAGCCGTGCACACACCGGTTCGGGCCTGCCCGACCAGCTGGAAATCGATGACGACACCTCGATCGGTAGATACGCCGAGTACAACGAACGCGCCGCCGAGGTGGGTGAGCACTTCGATACGCCCGAGGCCACCAAGGGATTCAATCCGCACAAGGACGACGACGACTTCAGCGTGACCGGTGCCGACGATCAGTTGACCGTGTCCGCCGAATCCGACGGCGGCCGCCGCGGGATGCGCTACACCGTCGAGGTCGACCGGGCCGCCGCGGCGATGGCGGGCGATCTGGCCGACTCGGTGGCGCCCATCGTCGCGGGCACCCTGAGCTTCGATGATCCCGATGCGATCCTGGCGTGGCTGGACGCCTACGACCCCGCCGCCATCTACGGCGGTGAGGCCGGCGAACCGCTGACCGCCGAGCAGTTAGCGCAACTCACCAAGGCCGTCGAAGGGTTCGTCGAGGCATTGGCGCAGCGGGCCGGACTGGTCGCCGAGCCGGCCGAGCCCGATCACGGAGCCGAGGTCGGCCTGGCCGCCGATATCGACCTCGCCTGCCACGAGGTGCTGCGCCGCATGCGCGGGGCGCCACGGCCTCGTCCGCGCGAACGCGGCCGCGGCCGCCTGGACATGCGCCGCACCGTGCGAGCCAGCATGCGCACCGCGGGCGTTCCGTTCCGCCTGATGACGAAGACGCCCCTACCGGATCGGATCAGGCTGCTGGTGATCGCCGACGTCTCGCTCTCGGTGCGCCCGGTCACCGGGTTCACCCTGCGACTGGCCCAGGCCATGCACCGGCGCGCACACCGGTGCCGGGTGATGGCGTTCGTCGACCGACCCGTCGACGTCACCGACATCCTGTTGCGGGCCGGTGGGGACGACGCGCTGGCGACCGTATTGGCCGACGGCAGGCTGGACCTGCAGGCCAGCAGCGACTACGGGCAGGTCTTCGACGAGATGCTCACCGGCCAGGCCGACGCCCTCGATGCGCGGACCGCGGTGTTGATCGTCGGCGACGGCCGCAGCGGGGGACTGGCGCCGGGGCTGGATCAACTGCGGGCACTGCGCCGACGGGTGCATCGGCTGGCCTGGGTCACGCCGGAACCACAGCGCTACTGGCGTCAGGCGACCTGCGCGATGCCCGACTACGCACAGGTATGTGACCAGGTCGTGGTGGCCAGCGACGCCGAACAGCTCGTCGCCAAGGCCGGTGAACTCGCCCACGCGCTGTCGTGATCGCTCGCCCCGGGTCTTGATCCCGTCGCTGCGCTCGCCCCGGTACTTGATCCCGTCGCTTCGCTCGCCCCGGTACCTACCCGATCGGGTAGGTGGCCACCTGTCCACCTGCACATTGGTTGTGCCGCAACGGCGACGTAGGCTGGTCCTGTTATGTGGATCACACAACAGGCCAGTGCGACGGTGGCAGACCGGGTGCCCACCCGGCTGCTCAAGTTCCACGCACCCGAGATCGTCTTCGGGATCGACTCCATGGCCGAGGCCGCGCACTCCGCGCTGCGCCTCGGCGGCGTGCGGCCGCTGTTGGTCACCGACCCCGGACTGATCGAGGCAGGCTGGGTCGACGAACTCGTCGCGCAACTGCGCGCGCAGGGTGTGCAGCCGCAGGTGTGGAGTGCGCTGACCCCCAATCCCAAGGACCACGAGATCACCGCGGGCCACGAGTTCTACCGCTCCCAGGGCTGCGATGTGCTGATCGCCCTGGGTGGCGGCTCGGTGATCGACGCCGCCAAGGGCATCGCGATCCTGTCGGCCAACGGCGGGGACATCCTGGACTATGCGGGTGTCGACAAGGCCACGATGCCGATTCCGCCGCTGGTGGTGTTGCCGTCGACGTCGGGAACCGGCGCCGACGTGTCGCAGTTCTGCATCGTCACCGACACCACCCGCAACACCAAGATCACCATCCTGGGCCGGGCGCTGGTGCCCGATGTCACCATCATCGATCCCCGGCTGCTGACCACGATGCCCGAATGGCTCAACGCGGCAACGGGTCTGGATGCGTTGACGCACGGTATCGAGGCCTTCGTCTCCCTGGGCCACAACCAACTGACCGACCACCATGCGCTGCGCTCGGTGGTGATGGTGACCGAAAACCTGGTCACCACCATCGACAGGCCCGACGATATGAGCGCACGCGTGCTGATGGCGCAGGCGTCCCTGGAAGCCGGATTGGCGTTCACCAACGCGATCCTGGGTGCGGCGCATGCGATGAGCCATCAGGTCGGCGGATTGCTCGACCTGCCGCACGGGGTCATCAACGGCGTGCTGCTCCCGCATGTGGTGCGGTTCAACGCCGAGGCCGACCCGGCACCGTTCGCCACCATCGCCGGCTGTCTCGGAATCGCCGACAACAGGGCGCCGGCGCTGGAATCGGCACTGGCACTTGCCGATCGGCTGCAGGATTTGGCCCGCCAGGTCGGGGTCCCGCGCGGACTGGCCGACCTCGGTGTGCGCGAGGAGGATGTGGCGGTGCTCGCCCGCAACGCCATGGCCGACGCCTGTATCACCACCAATCCGCGTGCGGCGGACGAGGATCAGCTGCGGGCGTTGTTCCGGGCCGCACTATGACCGCACGCGCCCCGGACCTGGAACGGCTCACCGGGGTCCGGTCCGGGAAACCCACCTTCTACCCGGAGTTCCGGGTCGCCGCCCAACGCACCGAACGGGTCATCGCCGCCCTGGACACCATCTCGCGGGCGCTGGTGCAGACCGTCAACGGGCCGGAGAAACTCGTCCGCGCCGCCGCCGACGCCGCCCGCGTACACCTGGGCGCGGAATGGGTGCTGCTCGCCCTGGCCGACGGCGCACTGCCCGAAGCCCGGCCACGGCATCTCATCCTGGACGCGGACGGAAACGCCTACTCGTTCGAGGGTATTCCCGGGGCCAAGCATCCCGTGCCGCACCTGCCCGACGCGGTGCTCAACCGGCTCAACGATATTCTGCGCGGCCAGTTGGCCCAGTTCCGGTTGCCGGTCATCGAGTTGCACCACGCGCACGTTCCGATCGAGTTGGACGGCGGCGTCATCGGAGCCTTCGCGGCATGGACACCGACCAGCCGGACACTGGACGGCACCGACGAAACCGTCATGCGCATCCTGTCCAGCCAGACCGCGGTGGCACTGCACAATTGCGAGCTGTTCCAGCGATCCCAGGCACTGTTGGCCCAGTCGGAGGCACGCAACGCCGAACTGCTGGCGACCCAGCGCGAACTCGGTGCCGTGCAACGGCATCAGGTGCTCGACAACGAACGTCACCGCATCGCGCGCGAGTTGCACGACAGCGTCACCCAGACGGTGTTGTCGGCCGGGATGCAGATCGAGGTGTGCCGCAGCGAGATCGGTGCGCGCGGGGGCGACGGTGAGCTGGTCGAGCGGCTCGATATCGCCAAGACGCTGACCCGTTCTGCCACCGAGCAACTGCGATCGGCGATCTATGCGCTCAATCACCCCGAGGATGCCGGCCGATCCACGCTGCCGGAGATGTTGGAGCAGTTGGCCACGGTGCACATGCCCGAAGATCTTCGGGTGACCCTCAGGGTCGAAGGCGCGGTCGCCGAATTGCCCAGTGACGTCGAGCATGCGCTGCTGCGGGTGGCGGGTGAGGCGCTGTTCAACACCGCCATGCACGGCGCGGCCACCAGGGCCATCGTGCGGTTGCGGTACCGAACGGACACGGTGCAGCTGTCGATCTCCGACGACGGCACCGGTGACCCGGACAAGCTGCGGCTGATGTTGCGACTCGCCGATGCCGCCGATGTCGACGGACACCACCGCGGACTGGCCAACATGCTGGCCCGCTGCCGGGAACACGGCGGCTCCTTCGCGGTGCAGCGGTCCCGCATCGGTGGGGTCCGCGTCGTCGCCACCATTCCGAGGGAAGGACATCCCCGATGACGCTCACGCGCGTGATCAGGCTGGCGTTGGTCGACGACCACGCCATCCTGCGCCAAGGTCTGCGCTCGCTGCTGGAACGCGAGGACGATCTGGTGGTGGTCGGGGAGGCATCCTCGGAACCCGAGGCCGCCGCCATGGTGGACGCGGTTCAACCCGACGTGGTGCTGCTGGACCTCAAGTTGTCCGCCGGTTCCGATTTCGAGGGACTGGCGTTGTGCGCCAAGCTATCCGCCACCCACCCCGACCTCGGTCTGCTGGTGCTCACCACCTTCCTCGACGAGGACCTGGTGGTGCGTGCGGTGCACGCCGGTGCCCGCGGGTACGTCGTCAAAGATGTGGACACCACCGAGCTGGTCCGCGCCATCAGGGCCATATCCGCGGGTGAAAGCGCCTTCGATGCGCGTAGCGCCGCAGCGGTGGTGCGCTCACTCAACGGCCGGGCCGAGGCGCGCGAACACCTGACCGACCGCGAGGTGGAGGTGCTCAGGTTGCTCGCCGCGGGACTGTCCAACGCGAAGATCGGTGAGCAGCTGTTCATCTCGGCCACCACCGCCAAGTTCCACGTCAGCAACATCATGCGCAAGCTCGGCGTCAGCCGCCGTGCCGAGGCGGTCTATGCCGCCAGCAAGCGCGGGTTGATCTGACGTCGTCAACTCGGTGGGCGATCGAGCACCAACCATCCGCCGTGGTGCTCGGATACCGTGGCGTGCAGATCTCGGTGGCGGGCGGCCAGCGCGTGCAGCGCGCCCACATCGAAGCGCCGGACATGGCCGTAGCAGGCCTGCGGTTCGTCCTCGAAGGGCACGGCGATCACGACCCGCCGGCGGGCCAACCGCAATGCCTCGTCGAGCACGTGCGCACCGGCATCTGCGTCGAGGTGCTCGAGCAGATGTAGGACGGTCACGGTGTCGGCGGTGCCTGCGGGCAGCGGAACTCGTGCCGCATCGCACACCAGCGTCTGCAGGGGGCGTTCCAGCGCGGTGGCGACGCTGTCCAGCAGGCCCATGGTCGGGGCGCTCAGATCGGTGGCCATCACCTGATGTCCGCACCGACGCATCCGTAGCGGAAAGAACCCGAAGCACGAACCGAGATCGAGTAATCGCCCGCCGACGACCAGTTCGGCGGCGCGCGCATGGATCGGGGAGAAGGTGGCGGCACCGGATTCCAGTGCGTACAGCGAGTTGCGGTAGAAGCGAACCCAGGCGGCCAGACCGCCGGGCACGGTCGACCTGACGATCCCGGTGAACACCGCTTCGAAATCGGCTTGCGAGTGCAGTATTCCGCTGGGGCCGAGTTCCTCGGTCAGCCACAGCGTGAGCTCGTCGGACAGTTGCGCCGGCGTCAGGTCGTGTTCGACCGTGAGCTGGTCCCCGTTGCGGTACGCGCAGAACCGCGGTGTGCACAGCGTCGGATCGCCGGCCCGGTGTGGCCGCCGACCACGGACCACCCGTATCCCATTGGTGCTCCACGAACCGGCCGGGGTGGGGGCCAGCGGATCGACCCGCGCCGGTCCGAGCAGCGTAACCGTCATGGTGGACAACGCTATTGACGATGTGATCCCGGCACACGCCCCGAGTGGACGGACTTACCTGCCCGATCGGCCAGGTACCTGCTCGAATCTAGGGTGCCGGTATCTCCCAGGTGTGGACCGGGGTGTTGGAGTGCATGGATTCGCAGTACAGCCGCAACATTTCCGCCAGCGCTGCCGGGCGCGCAAGACCGCGCTCCTGCAGCGCGTGCACGGTGCGCGTCTGCCAGGTTGCGCCGTTGCGTCCGCTCTTGGCCCGGCCTTCGATGACGCCGAGATAGCGGTCACGCACCTCTGCTGACACGCCCCACCGCCGTAAGCCCTCGTGGGCCAGGGGCAGCAACTCACGCAGGACGAGCTCGTCCGGTGTCACCTCGCCCAACCCTGGCCAGTACAGCCTGGCGTCCATACCGTGGCGTGCCGCAGCGGTGAAGTTGTGTTCGGCGGCAGCGAAACTCATCTTGGTCCACAGTGGGCGTTCGTCATCGGTGAGTGCGCGCAACGTGCCGTAATAGAAGGCCGAGTTGGCCAGCATGTCGATCACGGTCGGGCCCGCCGGCAGGACCCGGTTCTCCACCCGCAGGTGCGGTTTGGCGTCGGCTCCTTCGCCGACGATGTCGTACACCGGCCGGTTCCACCGGTAGATGGTCCCGTTGTGCAATCGCAGCTCGGCGAGTTGCGGGGTGCCGCCCGCGGCCAAGGTGGCCACCGGATCCTCATCGGAGAGCTCTGGCAGCAGCGACGGGAAGTACCGGACGTTCTCCTCGAAGAGGTCGAATATCGAGGTGATCCATCGTTCGCCGAACCACACCCTGGGCCGCACGCCCTGGGTTTTGAGCTCGTCGGGGCGGGTGTCGGTGGCCTGACCGAACAGTTCGATGCGGGTCTCGGCCCACAGCTCGTGGCCGAAGAAGTACGGGGAGTTGGCACCGAGCGCAAGCTGTGGCCCGGCGATGACCTGCGCGGCATTCCAGTTCTCGGCGAAGTCGGCCGGCGACACCTGCAAGTGCAATTGCATGCTCGTGCAGGCGGATTCGGGTGCGATATCGGCCGATTGCAGGCACAGCCGCTCGGGACCGGCGATGTCGATGTCGATATCCTCACCGCGGGCGGTGAAGATCGAGTCGTTGAGCGCCTGATACCGCGTGGAGTCACTCATCCATCCGGATTGCAGATGCTCCGACAACAACGTCGGCAGGATACCGATCATCACGATGTGCGCGCCGTGGGCATTGGCCTTGGCCTCGGCGGCGTTGAGACTGGCGCGTACCTCAGTTTCCAGGTCGAGCGCGGACTGACCGGGCAGCGGCCGTGGCGGCACGTTGAATTCGATGTTGTAGGCGCCGAGTTCGGTCTGGTAGGCAGGATCGGCGATGGCCGCGAGCACCTCGCGGTTACGCAACGTGGGCTGATACTCGTCGTCGACCAGATTGCATTCGATCTCCATGCCGGTGAGCGGCCGGTCGAACTCGAAACTGGATTGCGCCAGCATCGTTTCGAACACGTCCAGGCACAGCTGTACCTTGCGCCGGTACTCCCGGCGTTGTTCCCGGCTGAACTCTGTGCCTGAGATCTCCTCGCCCACAGGTCGAGACTAGCGCCGGGTGACCACCGCGATCTGCGGTCCGAACAGACTGTTGCGCAACTCGATGTCGACACCCGCATGATCGGCCAGCGCGCGCAATGCCGACGGGCTGTAGCTGCGCAGCGAACTGATGACACCGTCGTGCACGAACGGGACGAGCGGGGCCAGCGGCAGCATGCTCGCCAACCGCAGCACATGCACCGGGGCCGGCGGCCGCGGCAGGTCGATGATCAGCAGTTTGTCGGCAACTCGGGTGCCCTCGGCCAGCATGGCGGCCGCAGCGGCCGGGGGCAGATGATGGAGGGACAAGGCGAACACCGCGAGCGCGAACTGTCGGTCCGGCGCGTCGATCGACGTTGCGTCCACGACCCGCACCGTCGCCCGCGGATGCGCGCCGAGTGGACCGGCGGCGATGGCCGCCACGGCGTCGTCGGCGACATCGGTGACGGTGACATGGGCGCTGGGATGGAACTCGAGCAGCTTCGCCGCGAGTGCACCGTGCCCGGCGCCGAGTTCCAGGATGCGCGGATCGGGAACGTCGGCGATCTCCTCCAGCGCGATGGCCGCGAACTGGTCGTGGCTGCCGAAGACACGACCGGTCCAGTTCAGCGCATCGACGACGCTGCGTTTGACGGCGGGATCGACATCGCTGCGGTCCAGGTATTCGGATCGGTCGGTCCGCAGCAGGCGGTCCAGACACGACGCGTCGGGTCCCCCTCGCGGCATCCCGTCGATCCCGGTCACTGGGGCTTGCATTCCTTCAACAGGGTTCCCAGCACGTCGAAGTATTCGGTGCTGATCAAAGCCTGGCGGGCCCAGTCGCCGTCGGCGGCCGCGGCGGCGATCTCGTCGGAGATACCGGCCAGCCGTTGGGCCCGGTCGCGGATACCGTCCGCGGTGACCTTGTCGGCGTCGGCGTGGATCCGCTTGGCCCAATCGGCGACCTCCCCCGACGTCGGTCCCCGGCCGGGGATTCCCGGCTGTGCGTATCCCGACTCCACCCACGCCGTCGTCATCAGCGGTTCGGCCTGCCGACAACCCTTGCCCGCCACGTAGGTCAGCGCCACCGAGGAGATGATGACGGCGACGGCCAGACCGATCGCAATGCGGGCGAGGCGCACGGTTTTGGGTTCGGCCTCGGGAACGACGCGCCGCCACAGGAAGTGGGTGCCGATCGCCGCGGCGCAGGCTGAGACGGTCAGCCCGGCCGCGGGGATCGGCTTCCCGACACCGGCCGCCGAGTCCATGGCGGCCATGGTCACGATGCCGGTGGCGACCACCAACATGAACAACCACATGGCGCGGCGGCGCTCGTAGGCATCGGCGTCGCGGAAGCTGACCCCGAGGACACCTCCGGCTGCGGTGAGGATCGCCGCCGCGACGGGCACCAGGTAGTTGACGAGAGTGTCGGTGTTCATCGTGACCCGATGCTAGCGAGTCACTCCTCGCCGAGGATCTGGTAGACCTCGCGGCGGGCGTTGTTGACGATGTCCAGGATGCGCTGCTGTTGGTCGTCGCTGGCGGCGTGATTCGCCTGCGCGACAGCCCCGAAGAGCTGACCGAGGGCCGCTCGCAGATTCATCTCGTTCGGGTCGGCGTCGCCGGCGATCTCCTCCCACGGCGGGGTTTCGATCTTCTCGGCCGCGGCCCGGCCCTCGTCGGTCAGTTCGAAGGTCTTCTTGCTGCCCGCACTCTCGGTCGGGACGATCAGGCCCTCGTCGACGAGCAGTTGCAGGGTCGGGTAGACCGAGCCGGGGCTGGGCTTCCACAGATCGTTGCTGCGGGAGGCGATCTCCTGGGTCATCTCGTAGCCGTGCATCGGCCGGTCGGTGAGCAGGGCGAGGATCGCCGCGCGGACGTCACCGCGCCTGCCGCGACCGCGACCGCCACGACCGCGGTGTCCGCCGCGTGGTCCGGGGCCGAAGCCGAAGCCCGGACCGAACGAGGGGCCGAAGCCGAAGCCGGGACCGAATGGCCCCTGCGGGCCGCCGGCCTGGGCGCGGACCTGGTCGCGGAACTCGCGGCGGGCATGTCGGCGGTCGAAGCCGAAGCGACCGGGGGCGGCACCGAAGGGTGCTGCACCGAACGCAGCTGCGCCGAAGGGGGTGTTCTCGGAGTGCGAGTGGAAAGGCGTGTTCATGTGGTTTTCCGTTTCGATAGGGAAGTACTCGATGTACTTCGATACGTTGACGATATATCGAAAACTATCGGGATGCAACGTTGGATTCGAGGACGTTCTCTTCGAGGTCGTCCGATTCGAGGACGGCGGATTCCAGCCATCGGGCCCACTCGGCCTGCATCGCCTGGGAGCGCAGGCCGTACTGCAAGGCCGCGAATCCGTAGAAGTCCTTGGTGGGCATGTCGGCGCATTCCGGGCTGTCGCGCAACGCGGTCAGCCTGGCCAGTTCGGACTCGGCATGCTCGGCGAGGCCGCGCACATGCTCGGCCGCCTCGGCGCGGGGCAGTTCACCCAGCAGGAAGATGCGCAACAGTTCGGGACTGCGATACGGCGGATCGTCCTGGGGGCTGGCCAGCCAGCGCAGAAGTTCGGATCGCCCGGCCGTCGTGACGCGATAGAGCTTGCGGCCCCGCGGGCCGATCTCGGCCACCTCGGTCAATCCGTGATCGGCCAGTCGGTTCAGCTCTGCGTAGAGCTGGCTCTGGGTCGCGGGCCAGACGTTGGCCATCGACATCTCGAATCTCTTGAGCAGGTCGTATCCGCTTCCCGGTTGTTGGGCCAGCATGCCGAGGGCGGCCATTCGCAAACTCATGGGTGGAGCTTAGCTCCAGTCATTCCACTATTGACATGTCACTAGTGGAATGTGATGGTGTGTTCATGTCCTCAGGTTCCGCTCTACCCGAAACCGGCGACTTCTTCCGGCGCGGCAACTACGCACCCGTCGCCGATGAGCTGACCGCCTACGACCTGCCGGTCCGGGGCGCGATCCCGCCGGAGCTGGACGGCTGGTATCTGCGCAACGGGCCCAACCCGCGGGAAGCCACCGGGCACTGGTTCACCGGGGAAGGCATGATCCACGGTGTGCGCATCGAGGGCGGCGCGGCAAAGTGGTACCGCAACCGCTGGGTTCGCACCGACAGCTTCGACGTCGACATCCCGGTCTACAACCCCGACGGCACCCGGAATCTACGGTCCGCCGTCGCCAACACCCACGTGGTCAATCACGCCGGCCGCACCCTCGCCCTGGTGGAGTCGTCGTTCCCCTATGAGATCGGCAAGGAGCTGGAGACGTTGGGCGCCTACGATTTCGGCGGAAAGCTCGTCGATTCGATGACCGCCCATCCGAAGATCTGTCCGACGACGGGGGAGATGCATTTCTTCGGATACGGCAGCCTCGTAGCCCCGTACGTCACCTACCACCGGGTCGCCGCGGACGGCGAGCTGATCATCGACCGTCCCGTCGACGTCGGCGCACTCACGATGATGCACGACTTCGCGATGACCGCCGAGCATGTCATCTTCATGGATCTGCCGGTCGTGTTCGATATCGACATCGCCGCCAAGGGCGAGGGTGACATGCCCTACCGCTGGAGTGACGAGTACGGTGCGCGCCTCGGGGTGCTGCGCCGCGACGACCCGTTCGGCGAGATCCGCTGGTTCGAGATCGACCCGTGCTACGTATTCCACGTCGCGAACGCCTTCGACGACGCGAACGGTGTTGTGCTGCAGGCAGTCCGGTATCCCGAGTTGTGGCGTACCGACGGAGGTTTCGCCGAACAGGCGGTGATGTGGGAGTGGCGTGTCGATCTGGACCGGGCGGTCGTCTCGGAGCGCCAGATCGACGACCGGGCCGTCGAGTTCCCGCGGATCGACGACAGGTTGGCCGGGCTGCCTGCCCGCTACGCCGTGTCGGTGGGGCAAGCCGAGCTGGTGCGCCATGACCTCAACACCGGTGCGGCCGTGACGCACTCCTTCGGAGCATCGGTGTCCGGTGAGGCCGTTTTCGTCCCCGGTCCCGGGCCTGCCGACGAGAGCAACGGCTGGTACATCAGCTACGTATACGACCCGACCCGAGACGGCAGTGAACTGGTGATCCTGGACGCCTCCGACTTCGCCGGTGACCCGGTCGCGACCATCACGCTGCCGCAGCGGGTGCCTTTCGGCTTCCACGGGAACTGGATCGACGCCTGACGCCGGTCACCGTTCCGCTGGGTGCGGCGCGTCCGGTGTCCGCCGGAACGCGACGATGACGACGACCGCAGCGGTCAGGGCCAGCGCGGCCGCGATGGACGCCGTCGGTGCGATACCCGAGTCGAACGCCGTGTGCGCCGAGTTCAGCAGCCGCTCAGCCGTTTCGGGCGGTAGGTCACGCGCCACCGAGGTGGCCCCGCCGATGCTCTCGGCGGCATCGCCGGTCTGGGCAGGCGTCAATCCCGCGGGCACTTCGACGTTGGCCCGGTAGAACGCGGTGAAGATGGTGCCCAGGGTGGCCGCGCCGACCACCGCGCCGAGCTCGTAAGCGGTCTCGGAGACCGCCGACGCCGCACCGGCTTTCGCCGCGGGCACCGAGGCCACGATGGTGTCGTTGGAGATGGTCTGCGACACGCCGACACCCAGCTCCAGGACCAGGAACGACACGATCACCGCCGCCACCGAAAGGTCGTGGCGGAACAGCAGGATCATGATGAAGCCCGCGGCCACGAACACCAGGCCGAACACGATCAACGCCTGCGGTGAGAAGTGCTTGGCGGCCTTGACCACCGAGATGCCCGCGATCATCGACAGCACCGCACCGGGCAAGGTCACCAGTCCGGCCATCAGCGGGCTCAGTCCGAGCACCAGCTGCAGGTGCTGGGACACGAAGAAGATGAACCCGATCAATCCGACGATGGACAGGAAGTTGGCGAGGATCGACGAGGTGAACGGGCCGGAGCGGAACAGCGCCATGTCGAGCATCGGTGTGGCGCTGCGTGTCTGACGCCGGACGAACAAAACGCCCGCGCCGATGCCGAGCGCGAAGGCGGCCACCACGACCGGTGAGGGGCCGTCGTGGGCAGCGGTCTTGATGGCCCAGACGAAGGGCAGCATCGCGACGAACGACAACACGACGCTGATCGGGTCCAGCGGGCCCGGGTGGGGGTCCTTGGACTCGGGGACGAGCTTGGGCGCCAGGATCAGCAGCGGCAACAGGATCGGCACCGCGATCAGGAACACTGCGCCCCAATGGAAATGCTCCAGCAATGCGCCACCGACGATCGGGCCCAGGGTGGACCCGGCGGTGAAGCACGAGGCCCAGATGGCGATCGCGAGCCGGCGAGCGGAGGCCTCGGTGAAGATGTTGCGGATCAGTGAAAGCGTGGAAGGCATCAGCATGGCGCCGAAGAAGCCGAGTACCGCGCGGGCAAGCACCAGCATCTCGGCACTGGGCGCGAACGCGGCCGCGGCCGACACGACAGCGAACCCGGCACCACCGATCAGCAGCAGGCGGCGCCGGCCGATCCGGTCGCCGATACTGCCCATGGCGACCAGCAGGGCGGCGAGCACCAGGGAGTACACGTCGACGATCCAGAGCTGGGTGGCCGCCGGTGGTCGGAAATCCTCGGCGATGGCGGGCAGCGCGAAGGCCAGCACGGTGTTGTCGATGGCGATCAGCATCACCGGGAGGGTGAGAACTGCCAGCGCGAGCCAGGCGCGTCGGGGAGTGGCCGCCGGTGGTGTCACCGATGCGGTCGCATCGGAATGGGTGGTCATGGGGTGGTCCTTATGGGGAAGTGATGGTGCCCTGGGTGAGGCTGTTCATGATGGCGTCGACGACCTGTTGGCGGGGGATGCCGTCATCGCGGACGGCGGAGTAACCGGTCAGAAGTAGTGACCAGAAGACCCGCCGCGACCACCCTGGGGGATATGCGGGCCCTTCCGCCGTTGCACGCGAGAGGATTTCGCTGATGACCTCATCGCCGGTGTCCAGGAATGCCGCCAGCTCGCGGTCGGACTGGATCAACGGTTCGGTGTAGACGTACTGCATGATCGGGCCGAGGTCGAGCTGACTCTCCACGACCCTGCGCAGGGCCGGCAGCATCGGACCGCACTCCGGGTCGGCCGCTTCGATGGCCGCATTGCTGGCGGCGTGCACCTGCAGGGCGACCGCACGCAGCAGATCCATGCGTTCGGGGAAGTAGCGGTGCAGCGTGCTGCGCCCGACGCCGGCGGCGTCGGCGATCTCGGACAGCGGCGCGGTCGGGTTGTCGGTCATGACACCGATGGCTGCCTCGACGATGGCGCGCCGGGTGCGATTGCGCGCGCCGGTTTCACCGATGTCGTGGACACTCATGACGCTAAAGCTATCACAAACATCCCATAATGAGACAGAGATGTACCACTTTGGGTGTGCGGTATCAGCGAGGGGCTGAGAACCCCGAGGTCGGCGGCGGTGGTGGAGTCCACGATGGCGCCGGTGGCAGGACCGGCCCCGGCGGAACGCCCGGGGGCTGCGGCACCTGCAGACGGACCAGCTCGCGGCGGTGTCGCTCGGCCAGGACCGCCGCCAGCACCTCCTCGGCGGGGGCGCCGGGCGGCGGCGGGGGAGAGATCCTCGCGACGACCTGACCGGCGATGCGCTGACCCATCTCGGCGCGCACCTGCGGCTGCAGCTGCGCCGACCGGGACAGGAATTGCCGTGCCATGTTCGCCTGCTCGACACCCAGCCCGGACAGCTGCAGTGTCGCGGCCCACCACGCCAGCCCGGGCGGCATGGGCGGTGGCGGGTTCAGCCTGGGTGCGCGCTCGCTGATCACGATGGTGCCGGCGAACACGTCGCCGATGCGCTTGCCCTTCGCGGAGAGCATGCTGCAGATCACCGCGGGTCCGCCGGTCAGCATCCAGATCTCGACGACACTGGACAGCGCCCGAAATATCGCCTGTCGCAGCCGTTCCGGACCGCCGTCGTCGGAGACGACCCGTAAACCCAGGGCCATCTTGCCCAGTGAGCGACCGCCGGAAGCCATCTCGAAGGTCACCGGATAGCCGACCAGCACCAGCACCAGGAAGATGATCAGCACCGCTGCCGAGAGCGCCGGATCGAAATCGGCGAGGGTCAGGGCCCACAGCATCGACAGGATCAGGTATCCGAAGCCCATCACCATGACGTCGATCAATGCGGCGGCCGCGCGCACCGGCAGCTGGGCGATCGACACCTCCAGTTGCACGGCGTCGCCGGTCACCACGGGTTCTGGCTGCATGACCATGTACGGAACGCTACTAGGATCGCCAGCGTGGATGTCGACGCGTTCGTGCTCGCCCACACCCCGGCGTGGAATCGACTGGAGCAGTTGCTCAAGCGGCGACGCAACCTGACCGGGGCCGAGATCGACGAACTGGTCGACCTGTACCAGCGGGTGTCCACCCATCTGTCGGTGGTGCGCAGTTCGGCCGGGGATGCGGTGCTGGTCGCGAGGTTGTCCGGGTTGGTGGCGCGTGCCCGATCGGCCGTCACCGGGGCGCGGGCGCCATTGTGGCGAGAGTTCATCCGGTTCTGGACGGTGTCCTTCCCGCTGGTGGCCTATGACTGCCGACGGTGGTGGCTCGGTTCGGCGCTCGGCTTCCTTCTGGTCGCGATCGTCATCGGCTTCTGGGTGGCCGGCAATCCCGAGGTGCGCGCGACGTTGGGCACACCCGCCGATTTGCAGCAGTTGATCAACCACGACTTCGAGGCGTACTACAGCGAGAACCCGGCCGGCTCGTTCGGGCTGCGGGTCTGGGTCAACAACGCCTGGGTCGCCGCCCAGTGCATCGCGTTCGCGGTCCTGCTCGGCCTGCCCATTCCGTGGGTGCTGTTCCAGAACGCCGCCAACGTCGGAGTGTCCGGCGGTCTGATGTTCGGCGCGGGCAAGGGTGACCTGTTCCTCGGTCTGATCACCCCGCACGGCCTGCTCGAGTTGACCGCGGTGTTCCTGGCGGCCGCGGCGGGGATGCGGCTGGGTTGGTCGGTGGTCTCGCCCGGGGACCGACCGCGATCGCAGGTTCTCGCCGAGCGCGGCCGCGCGGTGGTTGCGGTGGCCGGCGGGCTGGTGGTGGTGCTGCTGATCTCGGGGTTGATCGAGGCGCTGGTCACCCCTTCGCCGCTGCCCACCTGGGCCCGCGTCGGCATCGGGGTGGCCGCCGAGATCGGGTTCCTCGGCTATGTCGTGCACTTCGGGCGAGCCGTCCGCCGAGCCGGACTGTCCGGCGATGTCGAGGACGCCCCGGACGTCGTCCCCATGGGTTAGAGCCGACCGGTGGCCTTCATCGCCAGATAGCGGTCGGCCAGCGCGGGTGCCAGATCCTGCGGTGCGGCGTCGATGACGTCGACACCGTGGGCACGTAACCGGTCCGCGATATCCCGGCGATCGTTGCGGGCGTGCTCGGCGGCCGCCGCGTCGTAGATCTGCGCGGCATCGGAGCGCCCCGACGCCAGCGCATCGACCCGCGGATCGGTCACGGCGGCGACCATGACGTGGTGGCGCACCGACAGCTGTGGCAGCACCGGCAACAGACCCTCGTCCAGCGCCGAGGCATTCAGATCGGTCAGCAGTACCACCAGGGCGCGCCGGCGAACGCGGCGTTGTACGGCAGCCACCATGGCGGTCGCATCGGATTCGAGCAGCGCCGGTTCCAGGGGTGCCATCGCCGAGACCAACTGCGCCAACAGTTCCCGCCGGGACACACCGAACACCCCCGCCCGGGCGACCCGGTCGTGTGCCAGGAAATCGACGTGGTCACCGGCCCGCGACGCCAACGCGGCCAACAACAGCGCGGCATCCATCGACCAATCCAGTCGAGGCCATCCCGCCGGATCCGACGACAGCGGGTCCACCCCGATCCGGCCCGCCGAGGTACGGCCGGTGTCGAGCACGATGACCACCCGCCGGTCCCGCTCCGGGCGCCAGGTCCGCACCACGACATCACCGCGCCGCGCGGTGGCTCGCCAGTCGATGGACCGCACGTCGTCGCCGTCGACGTACTCGCGAAGTGTGTCGAATTCGGTGCCCTGCCCCCGGATCAAGACCGGGACCATCCCGTCGAGCTCGCGCAGTTTGGCCAGCCGCGATGGAAGATGCTTGCGGGACAGGAACGGCGGTAGGACACGTATCTGCCAGTCGGCGTGCATCGTGCGCTGCCGCCCGGCCAATCCCAACGGGCCGATCGCCCGCACGGTGACATGGGCGGCATGCTGATCGCCACGGCGCACCGGCGCGAGATCGGTGCCGATCCTGGCCCGCCCGCCGGCGGTGATATCGAGCCGCTGGACCCGGGGCCGTGCCCGCGCGCTGGGCGCCCAGGCATCGCGGATCTGCCCACGCAGGTGCCGCTTTCCGCCGTGCTCGACCTCGAGCTCGGTGTGCACCGGCTGGCCCAGCCGCGCGGTGGTGTCCCCGCTGCGCCGCAGCTCCAGCCGGTCGAGGCTCGCGGCCAGCAGCGCATCGGCGATCAGCAGTGCGCCGATCACCACGGCCACGACCACGAACATCGTTGCCGGCCATGGCGAGATGACCACCGGCAGGACGCCAAGCACTGCCAGCAGCCCGGCCCGCCCGGTGAGCACCATTACCGCGGCACCGGCACCGACGCCAGGATTCCGTCCAGCACGCCGTCGGCATCGGCGCCCTCCAATTCGGCCTCCGGCCGCAGCGCGATCCGGTGCCGCAGCGTCGGCCGCGCCATCGCCTTGACGTCGTCGGGGGTCACGAAGTTGCGACCCGACAGCCATGCCCAGGATCGTGCGGTGGCCAACAGCGCCGTCGCACCGCGCGGTGACACTCCGAGCTGCAGCGCCGGCGACGTCCTGGTGGCACCGGCGATGTCGACGATGTAACCGAGGACCTCCGGGGCCGCCATCACCTGGCGCACGGCCGCACGGCCGGCGGCAAGATCTTCCGGCCCGGCCACAGCGGTCAGCGCGGAGAGATTGCGGGGATCGAAACCCGTTGCGTGGCGGTGCAATATCGCGATCTCCTGATCGCGGGGCGGCAGCGGCACATTGAGCTTCAGCAGGAATCTGTCCAGTTGTGCCTCGGGCAGCTGATAGGTGCCCTCGTACTCGATCGGATTCTGGGTGGCGGCGACGATGAACGGGTCGGGCAACGCCCGCGCCGCACCGTCGACGGTCACCTGCCGTTCCTCCATGGCCTCCAACAGCGCTGCCTGGGTCTTGGGCGGAGTGCGGTTGATCTCGTCTGCCAGCAGCAGGTTGGTGAACACCGGGCCGGCCCGGAACGCGAACTCGGCGGTCCGGGCGTCGTAGATCAACGAACCGGTCACATCACCGGGCATCAGGTCCGGGGTGAACTGCACGCGCGTGAAGTCCAGCCGCAAGGTCGCGGCGAGGCTGCGCACCAGTAGTGTCTTGGCCACCCCGGGTACGCCCTCCAGTAGGACGTGCCCGCGGCAGAGCAGGGCGATCACCAGCCCGCTGACCACCGCGTCCTGGCCGACGACGGCCTTGGAGATTTCTGCGCGCAGGGCCAGTAGCGCCTCGCGCGCGGCCTCGGGTTGTGTCACGACTGAGCGACCTGCCTTTCGATATCGTCGAGCTGCCGAGCCAGTGCGAGCAGTTGCTCGTCGGTGCTGGGCGAGGGTCCGAACAAGGTGTGCCACAGCACATGTGCATCTGTGCCGAGGCGACCGGCCACCGCGTCGATGATCGCCGCCGGCGAGGAGCGCAGGCCCAGACCCAGCCGCGGACGCAATCGGGACAATGCGGCGGTGCGCAGTGCCGTGGCGGCGCGGTCACGGGCCCGCCGGGAGCGATACAACCGTGCCCTGCCCTCGACGGTCTCCGACGCCCGCACCACCACGGGCAGTCGCTCGGCGACCAGCGGGCCGAGCCGGCGGGCGCGCCACCAGGCGACCAGCAGCACCGCGACGCCGATCTGCAGCACGGCCCAGCCGACCTGGGGTGGTATCAGATCGACCAGCGACGTCGCACCGGTCGTCTCGCCCTCGATCCGTTGTGGCGCATACCAGATGACGCGCTGGTGGGTGCCGGACAGGTTCATCGCCAGTGCGGCACTGCCCTGCCCGAGAAGCCCGGCGTTGGTCATGAAGGCGCCGCTGCCGACGAGGGTCACGGTGTGAACCCCGTCCTGGTAGCGCAACAAGGCACCGCCGTAACAGCGGGTGGCCGCACCGTCGTCGGCCCTGGCGAAGGTATCGCTGAATCCGAGTTGGACGTCACCGGCGGTGACCGCCTCGCGCAGATCGCAGTCCGGCCGGCCCCCGAACTGCACCGTGCCGTCCAGATCGACACCCGGTGCCAGGCGTTCGCGGGTGACGCCGGACGGTGCGATGAGCAGCCGATCGCCGGGGAGGGCGGCCAACCGGTCCAGGACGGTGCCGTCGAGCAGGAAGAACGTCTGGGCCACGGTGATCAAGGTGTCGGGGCGGGCGGCCGCGGCGACATCGTCGATATCGTCGGCCACCACCACGTCGATACCCTGATCGCGCAGCAGGGTCAGCAGCGCGTGTGCGCCGTCGGGCGCGGTCGAGTCGGCCTGCAGCAGTCCGCCCTGGCGCGGCGCGGTGAGGTAGGCGCCCAGCGTGGACACCGCCACGATCAGCAGGATGACCAGCCCGATGGTCCGCGCGGTGCGCCAACGTCGGCCGGTCATCGGGTTCGAGCCCCGCGCAGGCGCTCGTCGAGCTCGACGATCCGGTGGTACTCCTCGGCGCTGCCCGGCCGGTCGCCGTAACTGACTCCGTTGAATATCTCGGCCGCCGAAGAGAATCCGACCCGAAGTTCGGGATGCGCGGCGCCGGCGGCGACGGCCAGTTCGGTGGCGGTGCGGCCCGGAATGGGGTCGAGGGCGCCGCTCTCTTCGAGTTCACGTGCCACCGCACGCAGTCGGTGACGTATCGCCGATGTCCAGTCACCCTGCGCGGCAGCGGTATCGGCGGCCGAGCGATGGTGGGCGGCGCTGCGGGTGTGGTCATCGAGCACGGCGTCGTTGCCACCCCTGGCCGACCGCATGGTGCGCCGGGCCACCCGGACGATGACGACGATGGCGGCGATCGAGAGGATCACGAACAGTGCCACGGTGATCCAGCCGCCGGGCAACCATTCACTGCTGGCGAAGGCCTTGTAGAGCAACTCGTCGATCCAGCCCGTCAGACGGTCGGTCAGCGACGGTCTCGGATAGATCGGTTTGAGGAGCTCGTGCTGTGCGGCGTCGTGTGCGGCGTCGCCGTCGATGTTCAGGCCGGTCACGGTGTCAGGGGTGTCGGGTCAGCCAGAGGTGATCGGTCGAGTTGTCCGGTGCGGCCGGGGCGTAATTGGCCCCGGTCTGGAGCACCAGGTCGAAGGCCTCGGCGCGGATGCGCCGGTCGGTGTACTGCAGTACCACCACGCCGGCGGTGAACGGCGCGGTCAGGATCTGCCCGATGGCAGCACCGACAGTCGTCAGCACCAGCCCGGTGAAGATGGCCCCGGAGCCATCCGGACCGGCCATGCCGATGAGGACCTGACCGCCGATGGTGAACGGCACGGCCACCGCGCCGGCGATGATCCCGGCCAGCAGCATGGCGAGCAGTCGGATGCCGAAGACCCGCCAGAAGTCGTGGCGCACCAGGACGAACGATCGCTCGATCGCGGCGATGACCGGTAACCGCTCCAGCACCACCAGTGTGGGCGTGAAACTCAGTTTGGTGAACACGAAGGCCAGCGCGACGATCATGCCGAGCACCAGCGGGATGCCGACGAAGAACGCGATCCAGCCGTTCAGTGCGATCGCGACGACGGCGATGATGCCGGCCACCGCGGCGACCACCAAAGCGACACCGAGGGTTTCCAGCGCCGCGACACCGAGGAGTGCAAGGAGCCGGGGGCGCAGCCGTTGCCATGCCTCGCCGGCGGTGATGCCCGCACCGAAGATGGCTCGACCGATGATCACCGTGAGCATTCCGCTGAGCAGGATGGCGGCGATCCAGGTCGCGAGTGCGCCGGCGAGACTGCCGATCACGGACTCGGCCAGCAACGCGGCGTCATCGTATTGACCGGTGATGCCGGCCGGGTCGAGCGCTCCGCCGGACGCCAGCGGCCACACCTGTAGTGCGAACGACAGCAGCTGGGATCCCAGCACCACGATCGTGGTGAGACCGAGTGTTGCTTTCGGATTCGACCGGATATAGCCGAACGCGCCGTTGAGGATGTCCGAGAGGTTCAGCGGCCGCAGCGGGATGATGCCGGGCTGAAATGCATGCAACGGTGGTGGCGCAGGGTAGTACGGCTGGTGTCCGCCCGCGGTGCCGGTCATGGGAACCATCCTGCCTGGGCAGGCGGCCGGTGTCAGGAAGCGGGTGCGGCGGACTTCAGTGCGGCAAAGGCGCGGCGCTCGACGAGCAGGGCGATGTAGTCGCGCACGGCGCTCTCGAGGAAGTGCTGATGGGCCGCGGCAACCGTGGTGCGAATCGTGTCGGCGGGAACATCGGTGAACTGTTTGACCAGGCGATCCTCAACCGCGGCGATTTGTTCACTTTCCGGCAACTTCAGCACGGCGATCATTTTTCTGGATGGTCGAGTGCGGGGTCAAGGCGTCGGACTCGGGTAGGGCCGAGGCGTTGCTCACAACCGCCACAACGCCTGTTGGCTGGTGTTGGCGATGAGCGCACCGGTGGCGTCGTAGAAACCGCCGGCGACCAGTCCGCGGGAGTGACTGTTGCCCAGTGAGTCCACCTCGTAGCAGTGCCACCGGTCGGGGTCGTAGGGCCGGTGAAACCAGACCGAGTGGTCCAGGCTGGTCGCGAAAGCCGCGCCCGAGCCCGGTGCGAACGGTGTCCCCGGCGGTCGGGCGGCCGGGACCGGGCCGATATCGGAGATGAAGGTCAGGGTGCACGCCCTGACCAGCGGATCGTCCTCGATGGGCTCGCTGCTGCGAATCCAGAAGGGGGGCACCGCAAACGGGGTGACATCGGCGGGGTCGCAGCGCAGCTCCAACCAGGTGGCAAACTCCAGGTCCGGTGTCTTGGGCACGGCGGCTTCCAATGACACGCTCGGCTCTCTGGCCGGGTGCCAGTCGGCGCCGTCCTCGGGGATCTGGAAGGACGCGATCATCTCCAGGATGACCTTGCCGCGCTGGCGGGCGGTCACGCGGCGGGTGTCGAAGGACCGGCCGTCGCGGGTGCGTTCGACCTCCAGTTCGACATCGACGCCGAACTCACCGCCACGGACGAAGTACGCGTGCAGCGACTGAGGATGTTTGCCCGGATCGACGGTGGCTCCGGCCGCGCCGAGTGCCTGGGCGGCGATGAGACCGCCGAACAGGCGCATACCGGGCACACCCAGCTGCGGAGCCAGGAAGACCTCGCCGTCGCGATCGAAATCGAGGAGGGTCGCCATCCAACTCGGTTCGGTCATCATCGAACCATACCAACCGCTTGGTCGGGCGCCGGGTGTGCCCGGGGCTACCGCGAACGGCTAGCGATCCCCGTGCCCGCCGTGCTCGGGTATCGGCGGCTGGGGAATGACCGGGTAATCACCGGTGTAGCCGAGACGCTGCTGGGCCATGGTCATGACCTTGCTGCGCACCGCATACCAGCCCGCTACCAGCATCGGCCCGATCACCAGGATCGCGATCAGGTTCCAGATGTTCTCGTAGCACATCAGCGCCGTCACGGCGGCGAGAAAGATCAGGGTCGCGTAGCTGGTGTACGGCGTGCCGGGGAGCCGGAACTTCGGTCGCGTCAGGATCCCTTTGCGCTCCCACCGCCACAGTTGGATCTGACAGGCCATGATCATCGCCCATGTCGAGATGATGCCCAGAGCCGAGAGATCGAGGGCGATGTTGAACGCCTCCTCGGGGACGAACAGGTTGAGCACCACTCCGAGCAAGGTGAGTGCACCGGTCAATGCGATACCGCCGAAGGGCACCCCGTTTCGATTCATCACACCGGTGAACGACGGCGCCGACCCGTTCATGGCCATCGAGCGCAGGATCCGCCCGGTCGAGTACAGGCCGGCGTTGAGGCTGGACATCGCCGCTGTCAGCACGACAAGGTTCATGATGCCGCCGGCGGCAGGCACCCCGATCCTGGAAAAGAAGGTGACAAAGGGGCTTTCCCCGGCCCGGTAGGTGCTGTACGGCAGCAGCAATGCCAGCAGTATCAGTGAACCGACGTAGAACACGGCGATACGCAGGATCACCGAATTGATGGCACGTGGCATCACCTTGGCCGGTTCTGCGGTCTCGCCGGCCGCGATACCGACCAATTCGACTGCGGCGTAGGCGAAGATGACGCCGGATGTGACGATCACCAGGGAGAACATGCCGGTGGGCAGCAACCCGCCGTTGTCGCTGATGACACTGAAACCGGTTGACGAGCCGTCGATTTCGAAGCGGCCGGCCAGGAAAACGATACCGACGACGAGGAACGTCACCAGCGCCGCGACCTTGATGATCGATGCCCAGAACTCCATCTCGCCGAACAGCTTCACCGAGATGATGTTCATGGTCAGCACGATCCCCAGCGCAATCAGCGCGATGAGCCACTGCGGTATCGCCTCGAACATGCCCCAGAAGTGCACGTAGAGCGCCACCGCGGTGACGTCGACAATCGCGGTGGCAGCCCAGTTGAAGAAGTACAACCACCCGGTCACATACGCCGTCTTCTCGCCGAAGAACTCGCGTGCGTAGGAAACGAAGGATCCCGAGGAGGGGCGATGTAACACCAGTTCCCCGAGCGCTCGCATGATGAAGAAGACGAAGACGCCGCAGAACGCGTAGACCAAGAACAGCCCGGGTCCGGCATCGTGTAATCGGCTACCCGCCCCCATGAACAGACCGGTACCGATGGCCCCGCCGATCGCGATCATCTGGATCTGGCGTGGTTTGAGGGATTTGTGATACCCCTCCTCCTCGTGGTCGAGTGCCGAATTGTCATATGTGGCATCGGTCGACATGGCGCTCCCTGGTGTATCGGGTCTCGAGGCTCACCGTTGGGCGCGGGGTCTTCTGGCCAGAGCGTATGCCCGGTCAACGGGCACTGAAACTTTCAGCGTGTAAACATCGTGCTAACTGACATCACCCGCCGGGATGTCGCGCAGGGTGCGGACGACGATTGCGGCGAACTCGGCGCACGACTCATAGCGCGCTGCAGGACTTTTGGCCAAAGCCTTGGCGAAAACCGAATCGAGGCTACGGGGCAACCAATGCCGGCGAGCGCTCAACCGCGGTGGTGAATCATGCAGGTGCGCATAGGTTATGGCGAAGGCTGTAGACCGCGGGTACGGCGGCAATCCGGTGAGCCACTCGAGCACCGTGGCGGAGAACGCGTACAAGTCCGTTGCGGGCGAGAGCTGCTCACCGGTGAGCAGCTCGGGGGCGGCGTATGCGATGGATCCGCTGACGCGGCCGTTGCGGGGTAGCGCAGACACCTCGTCGATGATCTGGGCGATGCCGAAGTCACTGAGATAGGCATCGCGGAGATCTGCGGTGAGCAGGACGTTCGTGGGTTTGACATCACGGTGCAACACGTCCATCGAATGGGCATAGTCCAGTGCTGCGGCGATCTGGCTGCAGGTGCGCAACGCGATGGCGGTATCCGAGGTGGAGTTGCGGGCGGGTATCAGTGCCGAGGAGTCCGGTCCGTCGATGTACTGCATCGCCATCCAGGGCGTGGCGGCTTCGGTGGGCAGGCGGCCCATCTCGTACATGGCGACGATATGCGGGTGGGTGAGCATGGCGGCCAGCGTGAACTCCCTGGCGAATCGCTGCCGGGCACGATCGGCAGCGACAGGGTCGGCGCGCAACACCTTCAGTGCGACTGGCCCGGCCGGCCCGAACGCGCGATAGACATCGGCGCTGGAGCCCCGACCCAGCAGCGTGTCGACGGTATAGCGCCGACGCACCCCGTCCTCGCGCTCGGCGCCGGCGATGATGTCACCGGTGCGCAACACAGGCCAAGAGTATGCGCGTCCGGATGCCTTCGCAGGGTGCTTGAGAGCAGGGCGGCACGAAAAAGGCCCTGACCGATTTCCCGGTCAGGGCCCACTTCAGCGAGTCGGGGTGGCGGGATTCGAACCCACGACCTCTTCGTCCCGAACGAAGCACGCTACCAAGCTGCGCCACACCCCGCGTGAAGCCACGACAGCGTATCGCACCGGACGGGCGGAAAGCCAAACGGCCTCCCGGGACGGCGAAGCGGGGTTTCGGATGCGTGCCGAACGGGGCATTCACATGCCAGAGCCGGTGCCGGGAAGTAATTGCGGGGCGACCGGCGTTGTATTGCCCGAAGGACACCGTCGGGGGCGTCCGCGACTCAAGAAACGAGGCCGATATGACCGACCTGGGAGCGTTCGTCTACATCACGTTCTTCGGCGTCGCGGCATTGTGGCTGTACCTGTCCGGCCGCGGACCGATCCGCGGATCCGATGCGGCCGAGGATCAGTTCCAGAGCCCCGAGGACTCGAATTCGGCCAGTTTCGCCGCCGATGTCGACGAGTCCAACCCCTGGCTGCTCAGCCACTCGGCGTCGAAGTAGGTATCGCTGTAGCGGTCACCGCTGTCGGCGAGCAATGTCACCACCGAACCGCTGCGTCCGGCCGCCATCATCTCGGCCAGCAGTGCGAACGCGCCCCACACATTGGTGCCGGTCGATGGACCCACCCGCCGGCCCAACACCCGGCTGACGTGATGAGCGGCGGCCACCGACGCACAGTCCGCGACGGTCATCATCCGATCCACCACACCCGGCATGAAGGACGGCTCCACCCGGGGCCGGCCGATTCCCTCGATCCGCGATGACACCCCGGTCTCGACGTCGAGGCGGCCCTGCTCATAGGCCGGGGCGAAGGCCGAATTCTCCGGGTCGACGACACACAGCTCCGTGCGGTGGCGCCGGTACCTCAGATAGCGCCCGATGGTGGCGCTGGTGCCCCCGGTCCCGGCACCGACGACGATCCAGTCCGGTACGGGATGTGTCTCCCGGGCCATCTGCTCGAAAATCGATTCGGCGATGTTGTTGTTCCCGCGCCAGTCGGTGGCCCGTTCGGCGTTGGTGAACTGGTCCAGATAGTGGCCGCCGGTCTCACGTGCCAGCCGCTCGGCCTCGTCGTAGACCTGGGCCGAGCGCTCCACGAAATGGCAACGTCCGCCCTGTGATTCGATCAGCGCCACCTTGGCTGCGCTCGTCGAACTCGGCATGACGGCGATGAAGGGCAATCCGAGCATCGCCGCGAAGTACGCCTCCGAGACCGCGGTGGAGCCCGACGAGGCCTCGATGACGGTGGTGCCGGGGCCTATCCAGCCATTACACAGCGCGTACAGGAACAGCGAACGCGCCAGCCGGTGCTTCAGGCTGCCGGTGATATGGGTCGTCTCGTCCTTGAGATACAACGACACATCGAAACGGTCCGCCCACGCCGATGGCAGGGGATAGCGCAACAGGTGGGTGTCCGCACTGCGATGGGCATCGGCCTCGATCAGCCGGACCGCATTGTCGACCCAGGCGCGGGAGCTCACCGTACCGATGCGGTCGGATGTGCCTGTCCGGCATGGCTTCCCATGGCGGGTCCGGTGGCCGGCGCGGCGACCAGGGTGAGCAGGGTGGCCTCCGGACGGCAGCAGAACCGCACCGGCGCGTACGGCGACGTCCCCAGCCCGGCCGACACGTGCAGCTTCATGTTCGCACCCCACTGCGACGCGCCCTTGGCGCGCGAGCGGTCCAGATCGCAGTTGGTGGCCACGGCACCGTAGAAGGGCAGGCACAGCTGCCCGCCGTGGGTGTGTCCGGCGAGCACCAACTGATACCCGTCGGCGGCGAAACGGTCCAGCACCCACGGCTCGGGCGAGTGTGTGACCCCCAGCGTCAGATTGGCCTTCGCGCTGGCAGGCCCGGCGATGGTGTCGTAGCGATCCCGTTTCAGATGGGGATCGTCGACGCCCGCGGCGGCGATCTGCAGGCCGGCGACCTCGAACTCGCGGCGGACGTGGGTCATGTCCAGCCATCCGCGCTCGGTGAACGCCGCGCGCAGGTCCTGCCACGGCAGCGGGTCCCCGTGGATGCGCCGTTTCTTGTTGAACAGGTAGTTGGTCGGGTTCTTCGGCTTGGGCGCGAAGTAGTCGTTGCTGCCGAAGACGAAGACCCCTGGCACCGACAGCAGATCCCCGAGCGCCTGTACCACGGCCGGGACGGCCTTCTGGTGGGACAGATTGTCGCCGGTGTTGACCACCAGGTCCGGCTGAAGTGACACCAGCTCACGCAGCCACTCCTGCTTACGTCGCTGCCGCGGCAGCATGTGCAGATCCGACAGGTGCAGTACCCGCAGCGGCGTCGACCCCGGGGTGAGCACCGGCATGGTCAGTTCCCGAAGAGCGAACGCGTTGCGCTCGATCAACGACGCGTAACCGATGCCGGCGGCCAGGCTGCCTGCGGCGATAGCGGCGGTGTTCTTCAGGTGCGACATGGCAGCAGTTTACTCACCAGATCACGGTGGTGGCGGTGGTGCCGGTGGCGGCGGTGGTCCGAGCACCGGCACGGTGATCGGCGGCAGACCCGGGATCTGGACCACCGTGGAGCCCACCATCGGTGGCACGCCAGGGATGCCCACCGGGGGCGGCGGAGGCGCAGGAGGGATGCCATTGCTGGTGAGGATGGTGATGATCGAGCCGGGGATGGTCTGCCCGGTCGGCGAGGTGCCCACCACCGCGCCGCGCGGTGACCCGGAATTCACCTCGGTCGGCTGATCGGCGACCTGGAAACCGGCGGCGCGCAACCGGTCCCGCGCCATGCTCAGATCCATCCCGGCAACGCTGGGTACCCGTGATCCCGGACCGCCGTCGACATAGCGCGGATCGGTCGGCGGCAGTACCACGGTGTCGGGTGTCAACGGTTTCATCGCGGTGAACCAGGTGCGGGCGGGCTCGTTACCGCCGAAGAGGTTTCCGGAGCCACACTGTCGCAGCGGGAACGAGCACAACTCGCTCGGCTGGGTCGAGTCGTCGTAGATGTAGTTCGCGGCGGCGAACTCGCTGGTGAACCCCAGGAAGGCCGAGGAGCGGTTGGATTCGGTGGTGCCGGTCTTGCCCGACATCGGCAGGCTCCATCCCGCCGACCCGGCGGCCCCGGCCGCGGTACCGGAGCCCCGGTCGTCCTCGCTCATCGCGTTGGCCAAGGTGTTGGCCAAGCCCTCGGGGACGACCTGCTCACACGTCTCGGTGGTCACCGCGACCTCGTTGCCGTGCCGGTCGAAGACCGCGGCGATGGGGTTCGGCGGGCACCACACCCCGCCGGAGGCCAGCGTCGCGGCCACGTTGGACAGCTCGAGGCCGTTGACCTCGATCGGTCCGAGGGTGAACGATCCGATGTTCTGCCGCTTCACGAAATCGGCGAGGCTCTCGTTGCTCTCCGGGTCGTAGTCGCGGGCGGTGCCGGGAAGCGCGTAGGAACGCAGGCCCAACCGGACCGCCATGTCGACGGCCCGCTGCACGCCGATCTGGGAGATTAGCTTGGCGAAGGCGGTATTCGGCGAGGTGGCCAACGCGTCGGTGACGCTCATCGAGTCGCGGTAACCACCGGCGTTACGGACGCACCAGGTGGCCGGCGGGCACCCCGGCGAGCTGCTGCTGCCCAGACCCTTGGCCTGGAACGCGGCGGGCACGGGCAACTGGCTGTTGATGCCCATGCCCATCTCCATCGCTGCGGCGACGGTGAAGATCTTGAACACCGACCCGGCGCCGTTGCCTGCCAGCGAGAAGGGTTGCGGCTGCATGGTTTCGCCGGCCTCGGTGTTGAGCCCGTAGGTGCGATTGCTGGCCATGGCGAGCACCGGGTGCGCTTCCTTGCCCGGCCGGATGACGCTCATGACGCTGGCCACCCCGGCCGCGTCGGCGGGGGCGAACTGGTTGACCGCGCTCTTGACCGTGGCCTGCACGTTGGGGTCCAGGGTGGTCTTGATCAGGTAACCGCCCTTGGCGACCTGATCCTTGCTCAACCCGGCGCGCGCCAGATAGTCCAGCGCGTAGTCACAGAAGAAGGCGCGGTCCCCGGCGGCGATGCAGCCGCGGGGCAGTTCCTTGGGTTGTGGGAGCACCCCGAGCGGCTGCTCACGGGCGGCCCGCAGCGCCTCGGCCTCCTGCGGGACGTTCTCGATCATGGTGTCCAGCACGATGTTGCGGCGAGCCAGCGCGCCCTCGGGATTGGTGTACGGGTTGAGCACGCTGGTGGACTGCACCATGCCGGCCAGCAGCGCGGCCTGCTGCCAGTTCAGCTCGCTGGCGTTGATGCCGAAATAGGTCTGGGCGGCGTCCTGCACGCCGAACGCACCGTTTCCGAAGGACACCAGGTTCAGATACCGGGTGAGGATCTCCGGTTTGGTCAGCGTCTTGTCCAGCGTCAGGGCCATCCGGATCTCGCGCAGCTTGCGGGCCGGCGTCGTCTCGATGGCCGCCCGCTTCTCGGCATCGGTCTGGGCGACCACCAGCAGCTGGTAATTCTTCACGTACTGCTGCTCGATGGTCGAACCACCGCGCGTGTCGAGGTTGCCGGACAGGTAACCCGACAGGCCCGTCAGGGTGCCCTGCCAGTCCACCCCGTTGTGTTCGGCGAAGCGTTTGTCCTCGATGGACACGATGGCCAGCTTCATGGTGTTGGCGATCTGCTCGCTGGGCACCTCGAACCGGCGCTGGGTGTAGAGCCAGGCGATCGGGTTGCCCTGGGAGTCGGTCATCGTCGACACCGCGGGGATGTCACCCTCGACCAGTTGGGCCGAGCCGTTGGCAACCACATCGGAGGCGCGGTTGGACATCAAGCCGATACCGCCGACGACAGGGAACATCAACCCGGCGGCGATCACGGCGGCCAGCAGGCAGCACCACATCAGCTTGATGACCGTCACCGGTACCGGCGGTCGGCGCTGGGGCTGGTCGGACATGGGTTACAGCGTAGCCAGCGGGTCCAATCGGAGCCCTCGGGCCGCCATTTCCGGCGTTCTGAGCGGCGGACTGCACGGTCGTCCCAAAAAAGTGTGATCTGACTGTTGCGTAAAAGCCCCTCTACCACCTAGCTTGAACACACAATGCGATTCAGGTAACACTCCTGACGCAATGTGGCGCAGATTACACACGCTTAACAGGGGCCGGAGTAAAGGGGAATGCAGGTGTCGGTTACATCGTCTGCCACGTATAGGAGTGCCGCAACGCACACCCCGACGCCCACTCCGGGAGCCGAGGCCGAAGCCCGCATCGCGTGGGTCTCGCAGGCCCGCTGCCGTCAGGCCGATCCCGACGAACTGTTCGTCCGTGGCGCCGCTCAGCGAAAAGCGGCGGTCATCTGCCGGCACTGCCCGGTGATCGCCGAATGCGGCGCCGACGCACTGGACAATCGCGTCGAATTCGGCGTCTGGGGCGGGATGACCGAGCGTCAGCGTCGCGCGTTGCTCAAGCAGCACCCCGAGGTCGTCTCGTGGGCCGACTTCTTCGCCGCTCAGCGCAAACACCGCAGCGCGGTCTGAGCGGTTCGGGCGCCTGCGCGCCGTCGGTGCGATCAGCTGCCGGTCAGCTGATCACCGATGGCGCGTAGCGCCTCCAGGTCGGACACGTCGAACGGTAGCGACGGCACGCCGACGATCGCGACGTGTGGGTTGGCCCCGGTGAACCGCGACAGCAGTCGCACTTCCCGTTTGGCCGTCGCGGCCCGCGCCGCGTGAATCCGCAGCACCGCCGAGCTCACGTTGTCCCCACCCTTGGTCGCGTCGATCGCCTCGGCGGCCTCGGTGGCCTTGTCGGCCGCGAGGTTGCACAGCGTCGGATGGGTGCGGTTGAGGATCAAACCCGCCAGCGGCATGTTCTCGCTGGAGAGCCGGTCGACGAAGAATGACGCCTCGCGCAGGGCATCGGGCTCGGCGGCCGATACGACGACGAACTGGGTGCCGCGTCGCTTCAACAACTCGTAGGTGCGGTCGGCCTTCTCCCGGAAACCGCCGAACGTCGCATCCAGCGACTGCACGAATCCCGCGGCGTCGGAAAGCATCTGGGAGCCCAACACCGTCGACATGCCCTTCATGGCCAGGCCCACCGCGCCGGTGACGATGCGCCCGATACCGCGGCCCGGCGCCAGCAGCATCCGCCACAGCCGGCTGTCCATGAAGCTGCCCAGCCGCTTCGGGGCGTCCAGGAAGTCCAGCGCGTTGCGCGACGGCGGCGTGTCCACCACCACCAGGTCCCATTTGTCCTCGGCCAACAGCTGGCCGAGTTTCTCCATGGCCATGTACTCCTGCGTGCCGGCCAGAGACGTTGCCACGGTTTGGTAGAACTGGTTCTCCAGGATCGAATCGGCGACCCCGGGACCCGAGTACTGCACCACCATCTCGTCGAAGGTGCGCCGCATATCGAGCATCATCGCGTGCAGCTCGCCGGTCACCTCGGGGGCGAGCGGAACCCGCTGCGGGTTGTTGCCCAGGCTCTCGATACCCAACGCCTGGGCCAGTCGCTTGGCCGGGTCGATGGTCAGCACGACGACCGTGCGTCCCAGTTCTGCTGCGCGCAGCGCCATCGCGGCGGCCGTGGTGGTCTTGCCGACACCACCGGCACCGCAGCACACGATGACCCGGTTGCTGGTATCGGCGAGGACGGCGCCCAGGTCGAGGGCGGCAGGAGAAGTGCTCATATCAGCTGTTCCTTAGGCTCTTCGCGCGAACGCTCATCGCACTCCTTGGGCGGCAAGTGCTTCGGCCAGTTCGTAGAGGCTGCCCAGATCGACACCGTCGGCGATGGCCGGCAGCTGCAGTCGGGCGACGTCGAGCTCCTCGAGCAGCTCGGCACTCTCGGCGCGGGCCGCGATCCGGGTGGCATGCTGGATCGACTCGGTCAGCAGACCCGCGAAATCGTCATCGCCCAAAGTGATTCCGGCAGAGCCCAGATCCGCGCGGATGGTCTCGGCGTCGAGATCGCCGTCGGCCGCGCGGGTGAGGTCGTCCTGGGACAGATACGACGGGATGTTGCGGTTGACGATGACACTGCCGATGGGCAGCTCGAGGTCGCGCAGTTCGGCGATCGCCTCGATGGTCTCCTGGACGGGCAGCGCCTCCAGCAGGGTCACCAGGTGAATCGCGGTCAGCTCCGAGTGCAGGATCTTGACCACGCCCTCGGCTTGGGAGTGCACCGGTCCGCCCTTGGCCAGTTCGGACACCGCCTTGGTGACGTCGAGGAATCGGGAGATGCGTCCGGTCGGGGGAGCGTCGACGACGATCGCGTCGTAGGCGCTCTGGCCGGATTTGGCCGCCCTGGCCGGATTATCGGAGCGGACCACGAGCTCCTTGATCTTTCCGGTCAGCAGCACATCGCGCAGGCCCGGTGCGATCGTCGTGGCGAACTCGACGGCACCGATACGGCGCATCGCGCGCCCGGCGATGCCCAGGTTGTAGAACATGTCGAGGTACTCCAGGAACGCGGCCTCGGTGTCGATGGCCAGGGCATTGACCTGGCCGCCGCCCTCGGCGGTCGCGATCTTGACCTCTTCATAGGGCAGCGGCGGCACGTCGAAGAGCTGCGCGATGCCCTGGCGTCCCTCGACCTCGACCAGCAACACCTTGCGGCCCCCGGCGGCAAGGGATAACGCCAACGCCGCAGCGATCGTCGACTTGCCCGTGCCCCCTTTACCGGTGACGAAGTGCAGACGGGCCTTCGTCAGGCGGGACGGCCAGCCGACCGGCCTGCGGTCGTCGGATGCATGTTCCACGCCTGCATGCTATCCATCGCGGAAGCCTCGGCGGATAAGCTCTGCGTCATGACTGAAGTGAGCCGTTGGGAGTACGCCACCGTGCCGTTGCTGACGCACGCCACCAAACAGATCCTCGACCAGTGGGGCTCTGACGGCTGGGAGCTGGTGTCGGTGCTCCCCGGCCCGACCGGTGAGCAGCACGTCGCGTACCTCAAGCGGCCGAAGTGAGCCACTCGCAGCGGCTCGCCGAGCTCGGTATCGAGCTGCCCGAGGTCGTGGCACCGCTGGCGGCCTACGTGCCCGCGGTGCGGACCGGCGATCTGGTGTACACCTCCGGACAGCTGCCCATCCGTGCCGGTGCCCTGCTGGCCACCGGCAAGGTGGGCGCGGAGGTCAGCGCCGAGGACGCCAAGGAACTGGCCCGGTTGTGCGGCTTGAACGCGTTGGCCGCGGTGCACGCCCTGGTGGGTATCGACGCGGTGGTGCGGGTGGTCAAGGTGGTCGGATTCGTGGCGTCGGCCAAGGATTTCGACGGACAGCCCGGTGTCATCAACGGCGCCTCCGAACTGTTCGGTGAGGTGTTCGGCGACAGCGGTGCACATGCGCGCTCCGCGGTCGGGGTGTCCGAACTGCCGCGGAATTCACCGGTCGAGGTCGAGATCATCGTCGAGGTCGCGTAAGCGGCCGAGCATGACCGAGAGGTCGCGTAAGCGGCCGAGCATGACCGAGAGGTCGCGTAGTTGCAGCATCCCGCGTACGGCGAGCTGAGGCCGGTCTGGCAGACCGACACCGTGTCGGCCTCGGTACTGCTGTGCAACAACCCCGGGATGATGACGCTGGAGGGCACCAACACCTGGGTGTTGCGCGGGCCGGGCAGCGATGAGCTGGTGATCGTCGACCCGGGACCCGATGACGACGAGCACATCGACCGGATCGCCGCACTCGGCACGATCTCGCTGGTGCTGATCAGTCACAAGCACGGTGACCACACCGATGGCATCGACAAGCTGGTCGACCGCACCGGCGCGGTGGTCCGCGCCATCGGCAGCGGTTTCCTGCGTGGACTCGGCGGGCCGCTGACCGACGGCGAGGTCATCGATGCCGCGGGGACCCGGATCACCGTGCTGGCGACACCGGGACACACCAGCGATTCGCTGTCCTTCCTCGTCGAGGGTGCGGTGCTGACCGCCGACACCGTGCTGGGCCGCGGCACCACCGTCATCGACGACGAGGACGGCAGCCTGGGGGAGTATCTGGAGTCGCTGCGCCGGCTGCAGGGGTTGGGTCAGCTGCGGGTACTGCCCGGGCACGGGCCCGACCTGCCGGACGTGGCCGAGGTGTCGGCGCAGTATCTGGCCCACCGCCACGATCGACTCGATCAGGTCCGGGCGGCGCTGCGCGAGCTCGGCGAGGACGCGACTGCCAAGCAGATCGTCGCGCATGTCTACACCGATGTGGACGAGAAGCTGTGGCCGGCCGCGGAGAAATCGACGCAGGCGCAGCTGGACTACCTCAGAAACTGATTTCGGCGCGGAAACGTTCGCTGAGCGAACGAAACCGCGCCGAAATCGGGTGAAGAACTATCGTGCGCGTCGAGCCAACCGCTCAGAGTCGCTGATCAGCACGCTCTTGCCCTCCAACCGGATCCACCCGCGGTGGGCGAAATCGGCAAGGGCCTTGTTCACGGTCTCGCGGGAGGCACCGACCAACTGGGCGATCTCCTCCTGGGTGAGGTCGTGGGTGACGCGCAGCGCGCCACCTTCCTGGGTGCCGAAGCGCTGGGCCAGCTGAAGCAGCTGCTTGGCCACCCGGCCGGGCACGTCGGTGAAGATCAGATCCGCGAGGTTGTTGTTGGTGCGCCGCAGGCGGCGGGCCAACACGCGCAACAGCTGCTCGGCGATCTCCGGGCGGTCGGCGATCCAGGCGCGCAGCGCCTCCCGGTCCATCGAGACCGCACGCACCTCGGTGATGGTGGTGGCGCTGGAGGTCCGGGGGCCCGGATCGAAGATCGACAGCTCGCCGAACATGTCCGACGGGCCCATGATCGTCAGCAGATTCTCCCGGCCATCGGGGGAACGTCGGCCGATCTTCACCTTGCCGGAGGTGATGATGTAAAGCCGGTCACCGGGCTCGCCCTCGGCGAACACGGTATGTCCGCGCGGAAAGTCGACGGGCTGCAGCTGTTTGGTCAGCGCAGCGACCGCGGTGGGTTCTACCCCTTGGAAGATTCCGGCCCTGGCCAGGATCTCGTCCACGTTGCCCCTCTTAAGCTCATCCAGTGATATGACATGCACAGGCCAACCGCCTAGCTGGTTAGCGAATTCAGTCTAGTGGTTGGCATGTCGGCGACGTGCCAACGCTACACACGATTGGCCTGGCGGGTCGCCGGAAACTGCGGATTGGCCCGCCGCGCGGGTGCGGGGCGAGTGGGCAATCCTGCGTATTCCAGCGGCACCTGCCGGATCGGTTGGGTGCGCTCGCGGACGTCGCCGCGCGGAGTTGCCGCCGTCTCCCGCTCGAGGCCGGATTCCAGCCGCTCGAGCCCGAAGGTCGCCAGCATGAGCAACCCCGGGATGAAGCACACCAGCAACCACGACACATCGAAGAGTAAACACGCTGAACATCTCGGTGGGATCACGTTTTGTCACCGGTCGGCACCGGCCCGTCAGGGCTCGTCAGAGGCACCGTCAGTACCCTTGTCGAGGTGACCGCCAGCACCGCCCGGAGCAAATCGCAGGCCGCCTGGGATCGTGAGACCCACCTGGGCTTGGTGCGCCGCGCGCGCCGGATGAACCGAACGCTGGCGGTGGCCTTCCCGCACGTTTATTGCGAACTGGACTTCACCAACCCGCTGGAACTGACGGTCGCCACCATCCTGTCCGCGCAGTGCACCGACAAGCGGGTCAACCTGACCACTCCGGCGTTGTTCGCCCGCTACCGCAGCGCCCTGGACTACGCGCAGGCCGATCGCACGGAGCTCGAAGAACTGATCCGGCCCACCGGCTTCTACCGGAACAAGGCCACCTCGCTGATCAATCTGGGTACCGAGTTGGAGGCACGGTTCGACGGCGAGGTACCGCACACCCTCGAAGAGCTGGTCACCTTGCCGGGTATCGGGCGTAAGACCGCCAATGTGGTGCTCGGCAACGCGTTCGATATCCCCGGGATCACGGTCGACACCCACTTCGGGCGGTTGGTGCGGCGCTGGCGCTGGACTGCCGAGGAAGATCCGGTGAAGGTCGAGCATGCCGTCGGCGAGCTGATCGAACGGCGCGAGTGGACCCTGCTCAGCCACCGGGTGATCTTCCACGGTCGCCGCGTCTGCCACGCGAGACGACCGGCTTGCGGGGTATGCGTGCTGGCCAAGGACTGCCCTTCCTACGGCGCGGGCCCCACCGACAAGGCGACCGCGGCGGCCTTGGTGAAGGGACCCGAGACCGACCACCTGCTGGCGCTGGCCGGGTTGTGAGCCGGTCGGCACGGTGGACCGTCGCGGTCCTGATCGTCTTCGTCGCCCTCGGTTATGCGCTGTGGCGGGAGCTGGGCGTCACCGAATCCGTTCCCACCGGATCCGTCGCATCCCCGGCCCCGGCTGCGCGTGATCATCGGGCCGCCGACACTCCCGAAGCGCTGGCCGGCCCCCGACAGCGGGCGGATCTGCCGCCCTGTCCGGTCGGCACCGGGAACGGACCCGAGCCGCTGCGCGGGATCACCCTGGAGTGCGCGGGTGACGGCACCTCCGTCGATATCGCGGTGGCGCTGGCCGGCCGGCCGGTGGTGGTCAACCTGTGGGCCTACTGGTGCGGCCCGTGTGCCGACGAACTGCCCGCCCTGCAGGAATATCAGCGCCGGATGGGCGAGCGGGTGAGGGTGGTGACGGTGCACCAGGACGAGAACGAATCGGCGGGTCTGCTGCGGTTGGCCGAGCTCGGGGTGCGGTTGCCGACGCTGCAGGACGGTCGCCGGCTGGTCGCCGCGGCGCTCAAGGTGCCCAACGTGATGCCTGCCACCGTCGTACTGCGCGCGGACGGTAGCGTGGCCGAAATTCTGCCGCGACCGTTCGCCGATGCCGATGAGATCGCCGCGGCGGTGAATCCGTTGATAGGGGTGCCCGTTGGTTGAGCTCTCCCCGGACGCCGCGCCGGGCTGGCTGCGCCCGTTGCTCGACAACGTCGCCGCAGTGCCCGACGCCTACCGAAACCGCACACCCGCGGACGTACTGGCCGCGATCAACACCGCCAATGCCGCGGCGACGCGGGCCGGCACCAAACGCGATGCCGCGGTGCTCGTGCTGTTCTCCGGCCCCGCCGACCCGCCGCGTGGTGATTTCGGCGGCCCGCCGCCGGAGACCGACCTTTTGGTCACCGTCCGCGCATCCTCGCTGCGTAACCACTCCGGACAGGCCGCTTTCCCCGGCGGCGTGTCCGACCCCGAGGACGACGGCCCGGTGGCGACCGCGCTGCGCGAGGCCCGCGAGGAGACCGGGGTGGACACCGCCCGGCTGACGCCGCTGGCCGTCCTGGATCGGATGTTCATCCCCCCGACGGGCTTTCATGTGGTGCCGGTACTGGCGTACTCACCGGACCCCGGTCCCGTCGGCGTGGTCGATCCTGCCGAGGCCGCGATCGTGACGCGGGTGCCGCTGCGGGCGTTCATCAATCCGGAGAACCGATTGATGGTGTACCGCCGGGCCAACACCAGCCGTTTCGCCGGGCCGGCCTTCCTGCTCAACCAGATGCTGGTGTGGGGCTTCACCGGCCAGGTGATCTCGGCCCTGCTGGACGTCGCGGGGTGGGCGCAGCCGTGGAATACCGACGACGTGCGCGAACTGG
Source organism: Mycolicibacterium sp. 22603 (assembly GCA_052044345.1). Taxonomy (GTDB): domain Bacteria; phylum Actinomycetota; class Actinomycetes; order Mycobacteriales; family Mycobacteriaceae; genus Mycobacterium. Next base: position 557,025 of record JBQEMX010000001.1, on the reverse strand, counting down.
AGGAGGCAATGGCCAAGGTGTCGTCGCCCAGCCAGTACGGTGAAGCCCAACGATGACTCCCGCACAGTGGCTTGACCTCGCAATCCTTGCCGTCGCCTTCGTGGCCGCGGTGTCCGGCTGGCGCTCCGGCGCGCTCGGATCGCTGTTGTCCTTCATCGGTGTCGTGCTGGGCGCGGTCGCCGGCGTGCTGTTGGCACCCCATCTGGTCGGCAACATCGACGGCCCCCGCACCAAGCTGTTCGCCACCCTCTTCTTGATCCTGGCGCTGGTCGTGATCGGCGAGATCGCCGGTGTGGTGCTGGGGCGGGCCGTGCGCGGTGCGCTGCGCAACCCGGTGCTGCGCTTCGTCGACTCGATCATCGGGTCGGCGTTGCAGTTGGTGACGGTGCTGATCGCGGCCTGGCTGTTGGCCTCGCCGCTGACCAGCCAGCCGACCCTGGCCGGCGCGGTGCGCGGTTCCAAGGTGCTCACCGAGGTCAACAACCTGGCGCCGGAATGGCTGCAGAAGGTGCCCGCCCGGTTGGCCGGACTGCTGGACACCTCGGGTCTTCCTGCGGTGCTGGAGCCGTTCAGCCGAACCCCGGTCGTCGCCGTCGACGCACCCGATGCTGCGCTGGCGACCTCGCCGGTGGTGCAGTCCGTCCGCGGCAGCGTGGTCAAGATCCGCGGTGTCGCGCCCAGCTGCCAGAAGGTGTTGGAGGGCAGCGGATTCGTCATCGCGCCCAACCGGGTGATGTCCAATGCCCACGTGGTCGCCGGCGCCGAGACGGTCACCGTCGAGGTCAACGGCGAAACCTATGACGCCACCGTGGTCTCCTATGACCCGAACCAGGACATCTCGATCCTGGCGGTGCCGGAGCTGCCATCGGTGCCGCTGGTCTTCGACGATTCCGAGGCGGCGCCGAGCACCGATGCCATCGTCATGGGGTATCCCGGTGGCGGCGATTTCACGGCGACCCCGGCGCGGGTGCGCGAGACGATCGAACTCAACGGTCCCGACATCTACAACTCGACGACGGTGAACCGCACGGTGTACACCATCCGCGGCACGGTCAAGCAGGGTAATTCGGGCGGCCCGATGGTCGACAAGGATGGCAAGGTCCTCGGCGTCGTCTTCGGTGCCGCCGTCGACGACGCCGATACCGGCTTCGTGCTGACCGCCGAGCAGGTGCTGCCCCAGCGCATGCAGGTGGGTAACACCGCGCCGGTACCGACCGGCGTCTGCATCGGTCAGGCCGGATAGACCGCGCGCAGGAAGTCGGCGAGCGCGGTGTTGACCGCCCGCGGGCCCTCCTCATGCGCGAAATGCCCTGCGCCGTCGATGGGTTCGAATCGGCCGGCGGGTGCATACGGTCGCGACCGGCGTACCGGATCAGCGAGCACGTAGGGGTCGTCCGTGCCGCGTAGATGCAACAGCGGGACGTCGATCGGTCGGGCCATCGAGCGCATGAACCGGCGTCCCTCGGCGCGGATCTGGCTGCGCATCGCCCACCGTTGATACTCCAGCGTCGAATGCACCGCTCCTGGGATCTGAATCGCCTGCCGCAGATGGCGCATGGTCACGGCGAAGTCCTCGGTGGCGACCCAGTCGTGGCCGGCCCGTTCGCGGACGATCCGTTCCAGCTCGACCGCGTTGTGCCGGGTGAGTGTGTGTTCGGGCCAGCGCGGCAGCTGGTAGCGCAGCAGCCAGGGCAGCAGTGCGCGGCGCTGGGCGGCGTCGGCCAACACCGACGAGCGCAGCGCGACGGGGTGCGGCGAGCTGATCAGGGCGACGGCGTCGACCATCCGCGGGTGCAACAGGGCCGTCGCCCAGCAGACCAGACCACCGTCGGCATGTCCGACCAGGGTGGCCGAGTTGTGGCCGAGTGCGCGGACCAGGCCCGCGGTGTCCCCGGCCAGTGTCCAGCCGTCGTAACCGCGCGGCGGTTTGTCGCTGTCCCCGTAACCGCGCAGGTCGACTGCGACGACCCGGTGATCGGTCAGCGCGGACAGCTGGTGACGCCACGACCACCAGAACGAGCCGAAGCCGTGCAACAGGATGACGAGGTGGCGATCGGCGCGCCCAGCATCCTCGGCCTCCACGACGTGGAAGCGAATACCGTTGGCGTGGACCTGAAAATGACGCCAGGGCCCATCGATGCGCACCACCGACGGGTCCGGCCGCGCCTGCATGGCGAAGCGGCTACCAGCCGGACGGGTCGGTGGTGATGGCCGGTTTGGCGGCCTCGGCGGGCTTGTCCGCGCCCGGGGTCAGCGCCTCCTTGGTCTCCTTGACCGAGGCGATGGTTTCGCGCGGCCCGCGGATGCGCCGGACCTTCAGATAGCCGAGCAGCGCCAATGCGATCGTGAACAGCACCATGACGCCGAACACGATCAGGAAGGCAGCCCAGCGCCACAACCAGGTGTCGAGCAGCTCGGCGATGAAGAAGAATAGGAAGAAGGTCGAGTAGAACAGCACGACCAGAGCCGCGATGAAGAACAGGCTGCCGGTGAGCCCCTTCTTCACATCGCGAGTGATCTCGGCCTTGGCGAGCTCCACCTCGGCGCGCACCAGGGTGGAAACCTGTGCGGTCGCATCCTTGACCAGATCTCCGATGGACGGGTCGGCCTTGGGTGCGTGCGGGTCGACGAGCGGAATCGACGTCACAGTGGCAGGCACGCCGTTCTTGCGGTCGCTGGTGCTCATAGGAGGCTATGTTGCCATGTTCTCGGCGTCGCGAAGCGACGGGGAGTAGGGCTCCGGTCCGAGAAGGTGGCCGCTTCGCCACCTAGAATGGCGGCCAGCCGAGGAACGGGGAGATGTTGAGACACCGCTGGCAGTCCATTGCGCGCATGGTTTCGGTCGCGGTCCTGGCGCCCCTCGCGGTAGCGCTGAGCCCGGTGGCCCACGCCGACGGCCCGGTTCCGCTGGGTGGCGGATCGGGCATCGTCATCGACGGGCACGCCTACTGCACTCTCACCGCCATCGGCCATGATTCCGCGGGCAAATTGATCGGGTTCACCTCGGCGCACTGCGGCGGGCCGGGTGCGGTGGTGGCCGCCGAGGGCGTACCGACGGCCGGAACGCTCGGCGTCATGGTGGCCGGTAACGACAATCTGGACTATGCCGTCATCGAATTCGATCCGCAGCGGGTGCAACCGGTGAACACGGTCAAGGGTTTCCGCATCGACGGGCTCGGGCCGGACCCGTCGTTCGGTGAGGTGGCCTGCAAGCTGGGCCGCACCACCGGCTACTCCTGCGGCGTGACGTGGGGACCCGGCCAGGATCCCGGCACCATCCTCAACCAGGTCTGCGGCCAGCCCGGGGATTCCGGGGCGCCGGTGACGGTCCACAACAGACTCGTCGGCATGATCCACGGTGCGTTCACCGAGGAACTGCCGACGTGCGTGACGCAGTACATCCCGCTGCACACCCCGGCGGTCACCATGTCGATGTCCTCGGTGCTCACCGATATCACCACCAAGAATCGGCCAGGCGCCGGCTTCGTGCCGATCGCCTGACCGATTGCCGGCGGCTACTTGCTGGCGCGGATGGCCTCGAAGACGCTGGGGTCCACCAGGGTCGAGGTGTCACCGAGTTCGCGGCCCTCGGCCACATCACGCAGCAGTCGGCGCATGATCTTGCCGCTGCGGGTCTTCGGCAGTTCAGGGACGACGTGGATCTCGCGCGGCTTGGCGATCGGGGAGATCTCCTTGGAGACCTCGGCGCGCAGTTCGTCGACCATCTGCTCGTGGGACAGCTCGGCGGCATGGCTCTTGAGGATGACGAATGCGCAGATGCCCTGGCCGGTGTGCTCATCGGTGGCCCCGACGACGGCGGCCTCGGCCACCCCGGCGTGCCCGACGAGTGCGGACTCGACCTCGGCGGTCGAGATGCGGTGTCCGGACACGTTCATCACATCGTCGATGCGGCCGAGCACCCAGATCTCACCGTCGGTGCCGTAGCGTGCGCCGTCGCCGGCGAAGTACCAACCCTGCTCGGCGAAACGCGACCAGTAGGTCTCCTTGAAGCGTTCGTCGTCGCCCCAGATACCGCGCAGCATCGACGGCCACGGCTTGTCCAGCACCAGGTATCCGGTGGTCTGTTCGGCGCCCTCGACCGCGGGGCTCAGATCGTTGCCGTCATCGTCGACGATCTTGGCCGAGATGCCGGGCAGCGGTGTCATCGCCGATCCGGGCTTGCAGTGGGTGACCCCGGGTAGCGGGGAGATCATGATGGCGCCGGTCTCGGTCTGCCACCAGGTGTCCACGATCGGGGTCTTGTCGGCGCCGAACACCAGCCGGTACCACCGCCACGCCTCGGGGTTGATCGGTTCGCCCACCGAGCCCAGCAACCGGATGCTGGACAGGTCGTGGGAGAAGGCGAGTTCGCGGCCCCACTTCATGAAGGTGCGGACCACCGTCGGGGCGGTGTAATAGATGGATACGCCGTACTTTTCGATGACCTGGAAGTGGCGGTGCTCATCCGGGGATGCCGGGGTGCCCTCGTAGACCACCTGGGTGGCGCCGTTGGACAGCGGTCCGTACACGATGTAGGTGTGGCCGGTCACCCAGCCGATATCGGCTGTGCACCAATAGACATCGGTCTCGGGCTTGAGGTCGAAGACGACCGAGTGGGTGTAGGACGCCTGGGTCAGGTAACCGCCCGAGGTGTGCACGATGCCCTTGGGCTTGCCGGTGGTCCCGGAGGTGTACAGCAGGAACAACGGGTGCTCGGAGTCGAAGAACTCGGGGGTGTGTTCGACCGATGCCTTGGGCACCGTCTCGTCCCACCACAGGTCGCGACCCTGGGTCCACGGCGTGTCGATTCCGGTGCGGCGCACCACCAGAACGTGCTCGACCGGGCTGTCGGAGCCCAGGCCCTCCAGTGCCTCGTCGACACCGGCCTTGAGCGGTGCGGCCTTGCCGCGGCGGTACTGCCCGTCGGAGGTGATGACGATCTTGGCCTGGGCGTCCTCGATGCGGGCTTTGAGCGCCGCGGCGGAGAATCCGGCGAACACGACCGAGTGCATCGCGCCGAGCCGTGCGCAGGCGAGCATCGCGATGATCGCCTCGGGCACCATCGGCATGTAGATGGCCACCCGGTCGCCGGCGGTCAGGCCGAGCTCGGCCAGCGTGTTGGCGGCCTGGTTGACCTCGTCCTGGAGCTGGGCGTAGGTGATGGTGCGCGCGTCGCCGACCGGTTCGCCCTCCCAGTGGATGGCGACCCGGTCACCGTTGCCCGCTTCGACGTGGCGGTCCACACAGTTGTAGGCGACGTTGAGCTTGCCTCCGACGAACCATTTGGCGAACGGCGCGTTCGACCAGTCCAGTACCTCGGTGAAGGGGGTGCCCCAGGACAGTCGGTCGGCCTGGGCGGCCCAGAACGCCAGCCGGTCGGCCTCGGCCTGGTCGTAGAGATCACTCGTGGCGTTGGCGTTGGCCGCGAACTCGGCGGGCGGGGGATAGGCTGAGGGCACGCCGGTCTGCGTCGCTGTGGTCTCGCTCATGGATGTGAGCGTAGTCACCGAAGGTTGCACCGGCGTTGGAGCGTCACAAGATGCGCTGCGGACGGCTGTCGAACTGCGCCGAACGTCGGGGATTGCAGGTTCAGCGGTCGGCTAGCGTTGTCCGGATGACCGACGAGCGCTCGCGCAAGGAGCCGACGAATACCGATCCGCTCGCCCCGCTGGTGGCGCTGGAAGGTGTGGCCGCCGCCGGTGACGAGGCGCGCGAGGCGCTCGGAAGGGCGCATCGACACCGCACCAATCTGCGGGGGTGGCCTCAGACCGCAGCGGAGGCGGCCCTGCGCGCGGCACGCGCGAGCTCGGTGCTCGACGGTGGCTCATTGAATCTGTCCGAGTCCGGTGAACCCGATCCGGTGCTGGCCGGGGCGTTGCGGGTGTCCGAGGCACTGGAAGGTGGCGCCACCGCGCTGACACAGGTGTGGCAGCGGGCCCCGCTGCAGGCGCTGGCGCGGTTGCACTCGCTGGCGGCGGCGGATCTGGTCGACGATGACAGGTTGGGAAGGCCGCGTTCGGAGCCGGAGATCGGTCCGCGGCTGGAGATGCTCGCCGAACTGGTCACCGGTGGCACCTCGGTGCCGGCCGTCGTGTTGGCCGCCGTCGCGCATGGTGAGCTGTTGACCCTGGAGCCCTTCGGTTCGGCCGACGGTGTGGTGGCGCGGGCGGTGTCGCGACTGATCACGATGTCCAGTGGGCTGGATCCGCACGGACTCGGTGTGCCGGAGATGTTCTGGATGAAGCAGTCCGGGAACTACCGGGCCGCTGCGCGGGGGTTCGCCTCGGGTACGCCGAACGGACTGGGTGCCTGGCTGGTCTTGAGCAGTCAGGCGCTGCATGCCGGAGCGCGGGAGGCACTGTCGATAGCGGAGGCCGCGCGCGACCAGTCCAGCAAATGAAGCGGGCGACGGTCCGTGGCCCACTTGCGTCGGTCACGGCTCGTCGCCCGCTAGCACGGATTCCGGTTACCAAGCGTGCTGAGTTGGGTTGTGTGGGTGGCCTCGGCGTTCTCACGCTGCGCTATGGGCGCAACCCCACCCAAGGGGTTGTCACATCATTCGCTTTTCGTAATTCCGCAGGCCCACAACGCTTCTGCCTGTATCGCGGCTTGAGCTCCGCGTGGGTTCCGGTGATCCGTGCTAGGAGTGTCGACTCGGGAGATCACACCTTCTCTTCCGGTGTGGCCTTGGCCTTGTCGAGCTCCGTGCACTCCTTTGTACTCCGTGACCGCGGTCACATCAAGTACCAAATGGGGGTGAATCCCGATCGTTATGAGAGGGCTCTCAGCTACCGGCGAGTAGCGGTGGGCGGCAACAGCTTCCGAAGCAGCGAATAGGTGAGGGCGCCGCCCGCGAGCGCGCTCAGCCCGACCGCGACGGTGGTCGCCACGGCTGCGCCGGAGGGTGCCGGTAATCGGTCGCGCAGGGATACCGGACGGGTGAACGCCAGCACCGGCCAGTCGCGCTGGCCGGCTTCCTTGCGCAGTGCGCGATCGGGGTTGACGACCGAGGGGTGCCCGACCGCCTCGAGCATCGGCAGGTCGGTGATCGAGTCCGAATAGGCGTAGCAGTGTTCCAGCGCGTAGCCCTCGCGGGCGGCCAACTCCCTGATGGCCTCGACCTTGCCCTCCCCGTAGCAGTAGAAGGCCACCTCTCCGGTGTATTTGCCGTCCTGTACGACCATGCGGGTGGCCATGGCGTGTGTCGCGCCCAGGGCTGCGGCGATCGGGGCGACGATCTCCTCACCGGATGCCGACACCACGACCACATCGCGTCCGCACAGCTTGTGGTCGGCGATCAGGTTGGCGGCCTCGTCGAAGACCAGTGGGTCGACGATCTCGTGCAGGGTCTCGCCGACGACGGATCGCACCTGCTCCACGTCCCAGCCGGTGCACATATCTGTGAGGTATGTGCGCATCCGATCCATCTGATCGTGGTCCGCGCCGGACATCAGGAACAGGAATTGGGCGTACGAGGATTTCAGTACGGCCCGCCGGTTCAATAGTCCCTGGTCGAAGAAAGGTTTGCTGAATGCCAACGTGCTGGACTTCGCGATGACCGTCTTGTCGAGATCGAAGAACGCTGCAGTGCGAACTGGCTGACCGTCCTGTACTGCGGGATCGGGCGCGGTGGCAAAATCGGCAGAACCATCGGGTACCGTCACGGGTTCAAGCATAGGCGGCGCGGTGCGGCAACAGTTTCCCAACGCTGGGAAAGTGGCAGCTCACGACACCTGTCGCAAACTGCAGGATTTTCGACACAACCTGCGAATTCAGTCGTCGGCTACTTGCGCTGCGCGGCGAATCCGTGTGTATAGTGGCAATCACTCGGCCTTAGCCGAGTGTGGATCAGCCCGACCCCCCGGGGCTGATACACGACGACCTCCGCCTCCTCCCCCCCTGGCGGGGGTCGTCCCTTTTTCCGGACTTTTTTCGTCCTCCGCTCGGCGTCAAAATCTTCTGCGAGGTTGCGGAACGCCGTTTTCAGTCTTTTGGTCTATCCACAATCGGCCGTTCATCCACAGATGTGCCCAGGGCTCTGGCGCGGTGCGGCGGGGTCCTCGCAGGCTGGTGAGGTGACGTCGAACGCAACCCTGCTGGCCGTGATCGAGCGCCACTCCCTGCGTGAGGAGATCGATCGGGTCGCCGCTGCCGCCGGTCTGCCGGTGGTGCATGCCGAACGTCCTTCGGGGCGTGCGGCCTGGCTGGGCGCCCGCGCGGTGGTTCTGGACGCCGACTCGGCCCACCGGCTTGCGGAGTTGGACCTACCCCGACGGGATCGCGTGCTGCTGGTCGGGGAGCAGGACGCCGGGGTGTGGGAGTGGCGCGGCGCGGCAGCCGTCGGCGCGCAACACTTTTTCAAGCTGCCCGACCAGGATGAGGATCTCGTCGGCGCCTTCGGCGCCGCGGCCGCCGATCCTGGACCGGGTGGTCGTGACGGCGGTGTCCTCGCTGTCATCGGCGGGTGCGGCGGCGCCGGTGCCTCGCTGTTCGCCGCTGCCGTGGCGCAATCGGCGGAGTCGGCCCTGCTGGTCGACACCGATCCGTGGGGCGGGGGGATAGATCTGGCGATGGGCACCGAGGGTGTGCCCGGTCTGCGCTGGCCGGATCTCGCGGTGCGAGCGGGCAGGCTCAGTTTCGACGCGCTTCGCGGGGCGCTGCCGACGTCTCGGACGGTGACGGTGTTGTCCGGCGGACGCAACGGTGGTGAGATCGGGTCGGCTCCGGTGTCGGCGGTCGTCGATGCCGGCCGCCGCGCGGGAGTCACGGTGGTCTGTGACGTCCCGCGGCAAGCGACGACGGTGACCGAAACAGCGCTCTGCACAGCGGATCTGGTCGTGGTGATCGCGCCCGCCGATGTGCGCGCGGCGGCGGCCACCGGCGCGCTGACTCGGTGGGTGCGGGCGGTCAATCCGAATATCGGTCTGGTGGTGCGGGGGCCGGCGCCCGGGGGACTTCGGGCGGCGGACCTTGCCGACGGTATCGGGCTGCCGCTGCTGGCTGCCATGCGTCCCCAACCCGGACTGGCCGGGGCGCTGGAACGCGGCGGACTCCGGCTGTCCGCCCGATCGCCGTTGGCCGTCGCCGCCGCACGGGTGTTGCAGGTGTTGCGCAGACAACCGGTGGGGGCGGCAACATGAGTGACGCTTGCGGAGCGAATCGATGGGTTGCGTGCGGGATCCGAGCCTGCGAGGACGCCGCATGAGTGACGCTTGCGGAGCGAATCGATGGGTTGCGTGCGGGATCCGAGCCTGCGAGGACACCGCATGAGTGACCTGATCGAACGGGTGCGGGAACGCCTCGCCCATGACGGTGCCGCGCTGCGGCCGGCGGTGGTCGCCGAGGCCATCCGGGCCGAGTCCGGTGGCCTGCTCGGTGACACCGAAGTGCTCAGCAGCATGCGCAGTGTGGCCACCGAACTCACCGGTGCAGGCCTGCTCGATCCGTTGTTGCGCGCCGCGGGCACCACCGATGTCCTGGTGACCGCACCCGACGCGGTCTGGGTCGACGACGGCAACGGGTTGCGGCGCAGCGGAGTGTGCTTTCCGGACGAAGACGCGGTGCGCAGGCTCGCGCAGCGTCTCGCCCTGGTGGCCGGACGCAGGCTCGACGACAGCCAGCCCTGGGTCGATGGTCACCTGAGCGGTGTGGCAGCCGATCCCGTCCGGTTGCACGCGGTGCTGCCACCCGTCGCGGCCGCGGGGACCTGCATATCGCTACGGGTGCTTCGACCGGCCCGCCAGGATATGGCCGGGCTGATCGCCGCCGGAGCGATCGCCGAACCCGCTGCGGAGCTGTTGGCCGGGATCATTGCGGCGCGGCTGGCGTTTCTGGTCTGCGGGGGCACCGGTGCCGGGAAGACCACGCTGCTGTCGGCACTGCTGGGAACGGTGGCAGACACCGAACGTCTGGTCTGTGTGGAGGACGCCGCCGAACTGGCGCCCCGACACCCGCATGTGGTGAAACTGGTTGCCCGCGGCCCCAACGTCGAAGGCGTCGGTGCGGTGACCGTACGTGACCTTGTCCGCCAGGCGCTGCGGATGCGACCCGACCGGATCGTGGTCGGGGAGGTGCGCGGGGCCGAGGTGGTGGATCTGCTGACCGCACTGAACACCGGTCACGACGGCGGTGCTGGCACCGTGCACGCCAACAGTGCTGCGGAGGTGCCTGCCCGGTTGGAGGCGCTGGCCGGGCTCGGCGGTCTGGACCGCACCGCGCTGCACAGCCAGTTGGCCGCCGCGATCCAGGTCGTCGTGCACGTCGGTCGCGACCGCGACGGGGTCCGGCGGGTGCGCGAGATCGCGGTCGTCGAACGGGATCATGACGGTTGGGTGGGTACACGCAGCGCCTGGCGGTTGCGGCACGGACTCGGCGACGGGATCGACGCGCTGCGGCGACTGTTCGATGATGCGGGCATCCGATGACCGCCGCGGCGATCCTGTTGGCGGGTGCGCTGCTGGTCTTTCCGGCACCGTCCCGTCACCGCCTCGGTCTGCGGACACGGCCGCACCGACGACGGGTCCCCCTGCTGTGGGCCGGCGCGCCCGCAACCGTGGTCGCGATGCTGGTGTGGGAGCCGACCGTCGTGGTGGCCTTCCTCCTGGTGGCGGCCACCGTCATCCACCGGCGTCNGCGTGCGGCACGCCGACGGTCGGCTGTGGCGGAGGCATGGCAACTGCGCGACGCGCTGGACATCCTGGTCGGTGAGCTCCGGGTCGGCGCCCACCCCGTCGCGGCGCTCTCCGCCGCGGCCGGTGAGGTCGGCGGTCGAGCCGGGGACCACCTGAGGACCGTCTCGGCGCATGGGCTCCTCGGCGCCGATATCTCGATCGGTTTGCATTCGGTGGCCGAAACCTCCGCCATCCCGGCGCACTGGCGGCGGTTGGCGCTCTGCTGGCGGTTGGCGCAGCATCACGGTCTTGCGATCGCCACGCTGCTGCGCACCGCGCAGCACGACATCGTCGAGCGCGACCGGTTCCGGCTGCGGTTGGACGCCGGACTCGCCGGGCCGCGCACCACCGCCGCGGTGCTGGCGGGGATGCCGGTACTGGGGATCCTGCTGGGACAGCTCATCGGCGCCGAACCGGTGCGGTTCCTGGTCGCCGGTGGGGTCGGTGGCGTCATCCTGCTCATCGGCGTGACACTGTCCTGCCTGGGCCTGTACTGGTCTGACCGCATCGTCACCGCGGTGGCGTCGTGAGCGTGGCCGCGGTGCTGCTCGCGGCCGCGGTGCTGATCGGAGCCGGTCCCGTTCGCAGCGTGCGGCCAACGAGGCCCTCCGCACCGGCGCTGCCCGACGATCCGCTGGCCGCGGCATCGTGTCTGGATGTCCTCGCGGCCTGCCTGTCCGCGGGCATGGCGACCGCGACCGCCGCGGCCGCGGCCGCACCGCTGGCACCGGCATTGCTGCGTGCTCAGCTGATACGTGCGGCGGATCTGCTTGCCCTCGGTGCGGGCTCCGAACAGGCCTGGGCCGACCCCGGTGGTACCGCCGATCCGCACGGTGCGGTGCTGGCCAGGCTGGCCCGCCGCTCGGCGGTGTCGGGTGCGGCACTGGCCGACGGCATCGCCGAGCTGGCAGACCAGGTACGCGTCGATGCGGGCTCGGCTGCCGATGCCGCCGCCGAGCGTGCCTCGGTGTTGATCGCAGGGCCGCTGGGCCTGTGCTATCTGCCCGCCTTCGTCTGCCTGGGGATCGTCCCGGTGGTCGCCGGACTGGCCGGCGACCTGATGTCAGGCCTCTGACTATGAGAAGGAGAAAGCATGTTGCAGAACATGATCCGGAGGATGCAGGCCCGCGTGATGGTGGTCGCCACCGACGAGTCCGGGATGAGCACCGTGGAGTACGCGATCGGCACCATCGCCGCGGCCGCTTTCGGCGCCATCCTCTACACCGTGGTGACGGGCGACTCGATCGTGACCGCGCTCTCCAACATCATCGCCCGCGCGCTGAACACCAACATCTGAGCGGTGATGCCGGCGGTGTCACGGTCGAGGCGGCGTTTGCGATCGCCGCGTTGGTCGCGGTGTTGGTGGTGTGTCTGGCCGGTATCAACGCAACCATCCTGCACATCCGGTGCGTGGACGCCGCACGGGAAGCGGCCCGGCTGCTCGCGCGCGGTGACGATGGGGTGGCGGCCGCGCGCCGGGTCGGGCCGACCGGCTCGACGATCTCGGCGCAGCACGAAGGGTCCTTCGTGGTGGTCCGCGTCAGCACGGCGACGGCGCTGTTGCCCGGGATCGTCATCTCCGGGGACGCGGTGGCGATGGCCGAGCAGGTCCGCTGAGGATGATGGATCGGCGACCTTGATCGCTACCGCCCTGTTGGTGGTGCTGCTGACGGTGACCGGCGGGGTGCTGGTGCTCGGCTCGGTGGTGGTGGCACGGCACCGTGCGCAATCCGGGGCCGATCTCGCTGCGCTCGCGGCTGCCGCATCGGTGCCTGCTGGTCAGCAGAGTGCCTGTGCGGCAGCACAAGCCGTTGCCGAGTCGAATCGGATCACGTTGGCCGAGTGCACCGTCGACGGGCTGGACGTCGTGGTCGGTGTCATGGCCGCCACCGTGCTACCCGGGCGCAGTGCCCGAGCGGAGGCGCGGGCGGGTCCGGCTGACGCCGCGGTCAGTTGGTTTGGCCGGTGACCTTTTTGAGGCGCAGAAGCGATTTCAGCGCCGCGCGGGTGCCGGACTGCGCACCCTCGACCGCGGTGGCCTCCTGCTCGGCGGCAGCAATCTCCTCATCGGTGGGCAATCGCATCGACATCAGCGCCGCATAGGTGTCATCGTCGAGTTCGATCCGGTTCACCGTGACGTGGATGGGGGTGAACCCGCCGCCGTGGGCGGGCAGCCGCAGCACCCGGGCGGTCGGGCCGTCGAGGAACTCCTGTGCCATGGCCAGGACGTGGCGTTCGTCGCCGGGGTGCAGGACGGTTTCGCCCTGTTCACCGGCCCGCCAGTCGAAGAACGGGCAGGGCTTGTCCAGCCATTTGAGCAGGCGCCAATGGTTGAGGTCGACGATCGCCCGGTGCACACCGGGTGCGGCAAGACCATTGAGAATCCGTTGCGCCAGATCGTCGGGACGTACCACCGGCCCCTCGGCGACGCTGCGCCAGTTCATGGCTCGGCATATCAACCGTTCGCTGCCGTCATCCTGCTCCTCGGCGATCGCCCTTGCGACGAAGCCCACGGTGATCGGCTGACCCCGGAAATCGGTGACGTTCCAGGTGCTGCACAGCACATGGCCCGGCTTGGCCCGGATCACCATGGACAGCACCTTCGATTCCTGGGGATTGAGCGCCCTGGCGGGCATGTCCTCGGCGAAGGCGCGGCCCTGGGTGGCCTCGACCCTGGCATCGCGGCCCGCATTGTACAGGGATTCCACTGTGTCCGTAGCGATTCCGGCCGTCAGATCCCATTTGAGCGGTCCCGGCATCGGACGGTCCGGTGGGTCGGCGCCGGGCTCGCCGATCCAGAGGTGCACGCCGTGGATCACCCCGTCGGACATGTGCACCACCTCGGTGCGGATCACGCGGTCGTTCTTGGGGGTGATGCTGGTCAGTGCTTGGCCGGCGCGCACCGTCTCACCGATGGCCGATTGGATGGCCATCAGGTGCGGGTTGCGGCGGAGAAAAGAGCTGATCGGGACCAGGTTCTTGGTCCTCGGCCCCTGGGCGACGATGGCGGGCTCGTCACCCAGTGTCTCCACGAGCAGCCAGTCGTGGTCCATGCCCATGAGTTTAACCGGCAACCACCCCCGCACCGGGCGTTTGCTCGTGCTGCGGAATCCGTCGAAACTTCCTGTTGGGTGCCGATCTGGATGGCCTTCGCGTCTGTCGCTGGCGTCAAAAGGAGTTGCAGGGGGCCTGCTGACGAGGTAATTTCCGACTGCACCCGGCTCGCCGGGCCTGAAGACGGATCGCGTTGTCCGACCGTTTTGACCATGCTGGAAGTGTGATCGGCGTTGCTGGTAAGGCGCCGCGGGCGAGGGCGAGATGGCCGACGAGGGGTGGGCCTTCCTGCCGGGGGTGACGCGGTGTCAGTGTCCCGCCAGCTCGCCGAGCACCAGCCGCAGAACGTGTACCGCACCGGCCTTGTCCAGCGGATCGTTACCGTTGCCGCACTTCGGCGATTGCACGCAGGACGGGCAGCCCGCAGGACATTCGCACGCCTCGATGGCCGCGGCCGTCGCCTCCCACCAAAGGTGCATCTGGCGGTAGCCGCGGTCGGCGAATCCCGCGCCGCCCGGGTATCCGTCGTAGACGAAGATCGTCGGCAGGCCGTCCTCCGGCCCGGATGCCGTGGACACCCCGCCGATATCGCCGCGATCGCAGCTGGCCACCAAGGGCAGCAGTCCGATCGCGGCGTGCTCGGCGGCGTGCAGTGAACCCGGTACGGACAATGGATCGATCCCGTTGGCGTACAGCGCTTCCGGTGTGATCGTGCACATCACCGCGACGGTGTCCAGTGTCCTGGTCGGCATGTCCAGCTCGATGAAGTCGATGACCTCCCCGTCCAGTCGGCGGCGCAGATATCCGGTGACCGTGTTGGACACCGAGACCGGTACGACACCGACGGTGACCGCGCCCACGGTGCGCCGCTCACCGGTCCCGGTGACCGCGATATCGGTGACTTCCCTTGCGGCCGTGGTGTACCCGGGGTCTTCGGCGTGCACGATCGCGATGCCGTCCTCGAAGTCCAGGCTGTCCACGACATAACTCTCACCCTGGTGCAGGTACACCGCACCCGGGTGTACCGAGGCCGGAGCCTGGCCGGTTCCGGCGGTGCCGAGAACCCGGCCGGTGCCGGATTCCAGGATCGCGATCTGTCCGCCGGAGGCGCCGCGGATATCGACCGCCGGATGCGGATCGATCTCGGGCGCGGGAAACCAGCCGTTGGGACGCCGGCGCAGCAATCCGTCGTCGACCAAGGTACGGGCGACCTCCTCGGCATCCCAGGTTCGCACCTCGGCGTCGGTCAGCGGGAGTTCGGTCGCCGCGCACAACAGCTGCGGACCCAGTACATACGGGTTGCCCGGGTCGATCACCACCTTCTCGATCGGTCTGGCCAGCAGTGCGCGCGGATGGTGCACCAGGTAGGTATCCAGCGGGTCGTCGCGGGCGATCAGCACGATCAGTGCGCTCTGGCCGCGCCGGCCGGACCGACCCGCCTGCTGCCAGAACGAGGTGACGGTGCCGGGGAAACCGGCCAACACGACCGCATCCAACCCGGCGATGTCCACCCCGAGTTCGAGGGCGTTGGTGGTGGCCACCCCGCGCAGTTCGCCCTCGCTGAGCGCGTGTTCCAGCGCGCGGCGGTCCTCGGCGAGATAGCCGGCCCGGTAGGAGGCGACCCGGTCGGCGAGATCGGGGGCTATCTCCTCCAGCCGGGCCGACGCCGCCAGCGCGGTCAGTTCGGCCCCGCGCCGCGACCGCACGAAGGTCAGGGTGCGGGCGCCCTCGGCGATCAGGTCGGCCATCACCCGGGCGGATTCCGCCCCTGCCGACCGCCGCACCGGCGCGCCGTTCTCCCCGACCAGGTCCTCGAGCAGCGCGGGCTCCCACAGCGCCACTGTCCGGCCCCCGTGTGGGGAGCCGTCCTCGGTCACCGCCGTCACGGTCTCACCGATCAGCTGGGCCGCCGTCTCCGCGGGTGCCGCGGTGGTGGCGCTGGCGAAGATGACTGTGGGAGACCCGGAGTAGCGCGCACACAGCCGCAGCAGCCTGCGCAGCACCAGCGCCACATTCGAACCGAAAATGCCCCGGTAGTAATGGCATTCGTCGACGACGATGTACTTCAGGTGGCGCAGGAACACCGCCCAGCGGGCGTGGTTGCGCAACAGCGACAGGTGGATCATGTCCGGGTTGGAGAAGATCCACCGGGATCGTTCCCTGGCGAAGCGGCGCAGATCGGTACCGGCGTCACCGTCGTACGCACACGGCGCGACATCGCGCAGACCGGGCACCTCCTCGCACAGACCGTGCGCGGCACGCAGCTGATCGTGCCCGAGCGCCTTGGTGGGCGACAGGTACAGCGCGCGAGCCAACGGGTCGGCGGCCAGTGTGGTCAGGATCGGCAGTTGGTAGGCCAAGGATTTGCCCGAGGCCGTGCCGGTGGACAGCACCACGTGCCGTCCGGTGCGCGCCAGTTCGGCGGCGGCCACCTGATGAGACCACGGGGTCTGTACGCCGCGGGCGGTGAAGGCGGCCACCACATCGAGATCTGCCCACGCCGGCCAGGGCCGGGTCGCGCCGCGCCGGGCCGGGATGTCTTCGACATGGCGGATCGGATGTTCGTCGGCGGGCGTGCCCCGCACCGCGCAGGACAGCAGGTCACGACCGAAATCGGACCCGGTATTGCGCGCTGACCCTGACACGACGCTCCCTTCGGTGTTCACCAGCATGTATCCCCAGGTGAATTGTTGACTACTTGATCGTGCCGAGACTGTTGCTGGCGCGTTGAACGTGGTTGACTGAAGGTGGTCGCAGCTTCTGTGTTCGTGTTTTTGCACCCGCAGGATCGTCGTTGCGATCGCGGTTCCTGCGAGAGTTGTAGGTCGGGTCGAGTTCCGACGACACACGCGTTGGTAAGCGGTCGGAACGGGCCCGGTACACCGGACGTCGGTGGACCGCACCCGGTAAGAGAAGGAAAGTACGAAAGATGCCACAGGGAACTGTGAAGTGGTTCAACGCGGAGAAGGGCTTCGGCTTCATCGCCCCCGAGGACGGCTCCGCTGACGTTTTTGTCCACTACACGGAGATCCAGGGGTCGGGCTTCCGCACCCTGGAGGAGAACCAGAAGGTTGAGTTCGAGGTCGGCCAGAGCCCCAAGGGCCCCCAGGCCACCGGCGTCCGCGCCGTCTGAGCCAACGCAACAGCGAAGACACCCCCGGCCCGGCCGGGGGTGTTTTCGTATCCGGGGCCGCGCCATTGCCCCGTCGCCTCGGCCACCACGGATAGTGTCGAACATGTGAGCCAACTGTCCTTCTTCTCGGCGGAGTCGGTGCCCCCGACGATCGCCGACCTGACCGGCCTGCTGGCCGCCCAGGGGCAGGTGGTGTCCGTTGGCGGGCAGGCGCGGTTGTCGGTGGTGGTCGACCGGCCGTGGCGGGCCGACGGTCTTGCCGAGATGATCGCCGAGGCCGGGCTGACCCCGGAGCTGACCCGCACCGACGAGGACAACCCGCTGGTGCGTACGGCGCTGGACCCCCGCGTCGTCGATATCGCCGGCGCTTGGACGCGCGGCGCGGTCAAGACGGTGCCGGGTAGTTGGCTGCCCGGCCCGCGTGCGTTGCGTGCCTGGACACTGGCCGCTGGGGTACCCGAGGCCGACGACCGGTACTTGCTGGGATTGGATCCGCATGCACCGGATACGCACGCCACGCTGGCATCGGCGCTGATGCGGGTGGGAATCGCGCCCACGCTGATCGGTACCCGCGGATCGCGTCCGGCGTTGCGGGTGAGCGGTCGACGACGGCTGTCGCGCCTGGTCGAGAACGTCGGGGAACCCCCCGGCGATACCGAAGCGTTTGCACATTGGCCGCGAATATGAGGCCGTCCGGCGGGCGAGCCAGTTTGCACATGCCCGTCCCGGATGCGAAATTGTCAGTTGCCTGCGGTGACAGATACCGCCGGGCAACACAGAAGTGGAGAGTAGAAGAAGGTGGCTGACGACGACCGGAGCCGGGCAGGCACCGGTACCGTTCGGCGGCTCGTGATTGTCGAGTCGCCGACCAAAGCGCGCAAGATCGCCGGCTATCTGGGCTCCAACTACATAGTCGAATCCTCCCGTGGTCACATCCGGGACCTGCCGCGCGCAGCCGCCGACGTGCCGGCCAAGTACAAGTCGGAGCCGTGGGCGCGGCTCGGGGTGAACGTCGACGCCGACTTCGAACCCCTCTACATCGTCAGCCCCGACAAGAAGAGCACGGTCACCGAGCTCAAAGAACTGCTCAAGGATGTCGACGAGCTCTACCTCGCCACCGACGGTGACCGCGAGGGTGAGGCCATCGCCTGGCACCTGTTGGAGACGCTGAAACCGCGCGTCCCCGTCAAGCGGATGGTGTTCCACGAGATCACCGAGCCCGCCATCCGGGCCGCCGCCGAAAGCCCACGCGACCTCGACATCGACCTGGTCGACGCCCAGGAGACCCGCCGCATCCTCGACCGCCTCTACGGCTACGAAGTCTCACCGGTGCTGTGGAAGAAGGTGGCGCCCAAGCTCTCGGCGGGCCGGGTGCAGTCGGTGGCGACCCGCATCATCGTGCAGCGTGAGCGCGAACGCATGGCGTTCCGCAGCGCCGGATACTGGGATGTCAGCGCCGAGCTGGACGCCTCGGTCTCCGATCCGTCCGCCTCACCGCCGCGATTCACCGCCCGGCTCAACACCGTCGACGGCCGCCGGGTCGCCGCCGGCCGTGATTTCGACTCCCTCGGTGCGGTCAAGAAGCCCGACGAAGTCCTCGTCCTGGACGAGGCGGGCGCGAACAGCCTGGCCAACGGCCTGCGTGGCGCGCAGCTTTCGGTGTCCTCGGTGGAGCAGAAGCCCTACACCCGTAAGCCCTATGCGCCGTTCATGACGTCGACGTTGCAGCAGGAGGCCGGCCGGAAACTGCGGTTCTCCTCCGAGCGCACCATGAGCATCGCGCAGCGGTTGTACGAGAACGGCTACATCACCTATATGCGTACCGACTCCACGACGCTGTCGGAGTCGGCGATCAACGCCGCGCGCAACCAGGCTCGGGATCTCTACGGCGCGGAGTATGTGCATCCCACACCGCGTCAGTACACCCGCAAGGTGAAGAACGCGCAGGAGGCGCACGAGGCCATCCGCCCGTCCGGGGATGTCTTCCAGACCCCGGGCCAGCTGCACAGCGCGCTGGAGGCCGACGAGTTCCGGCTCTACGAGCTGATCTGGCAGCGCACCGTGGCCTCGCAGATGGCCGATGCCCGCGGGACCACGCTGAGCCTGCGTATCGCCGGCGCGGCCAGTTCGGGTGAGCAGGTCGTCTTCAACGCCTCCGGTCGCACCCTGACCTTTCCCGGCTTCCTCAAGGCCTATGTCGAGAGCATCGACGATCAGGCCGGCGGTGAATCCGATGACGCCGAGAGCAGGTTGCCCAACCTGACCCAGGGCCAGCGGGTGGATGCCGCGGACCTGACCGCCGACGGGCACACCACCAGCCCCCCCGCGCGCTACACCGAGGCCTCGTTGATCAAGGCGCTCGAAGAACTCGGCATCGGTCGCCCGTCGACGTACTCGTCGATCATCAAGACCATCCAGGACCGCGGTTACGTGCACAAGAAGGGCAGCGCCCTGGTGCCCTCCTGGGTCGCCTTCGCCGTGATCGGCCTGCTGGAACAGCATTTCGGCAGGCTGGTGGACTACGACTTCACCGCCGCGATGGAGGACGAACTCGACGCGATCGCCTCGGGCAACGAGCGACGCACCAACTGGCTCAACAACTTCTACTTCGGTGGCGAGCATGGTGTGGACGGCTCGATCGCCCGGGCCGGCGGACTCAAGCAGTTGGTCGGCGGCAATCTCGAGGAAATCGATGCCCGACTGGTCAACTCCATATACTTGTTCGACGACGCCCAGGGAACCCCCATCAACGTGCGGGTCGGTCGCAACGGGCCCTACCTGGAGCGGATGATCGAGGATCCGGACAACCCGGGCGAACTCAAGCCGCAGCGCGCCAACCTCAAGGACGAGCTGACGCCCGACGAACTCACCCTCGAGCTCGCCGAAAAGGCGTTCGCGACACCGCAAGAGGGTCGCTCGCTGGGTGTCGATCCGGAAACCGGACACGAGATCGTGGCCAAGGACGGACGTTTCGGTCCCTATGTCACCGAGGTGTTGCCCGAGCCCGAGGATCCCGACGACGGCAGCGCGGGCTCACCGGCGAAGAAGGGTAAGAAGCCGACCGGACCCAAGCCGCGCACCGGCTCGCTGCTGCGCTCCATGGATCTGGAGACGGTGACCCTCGATGACGCGCTCAAACTGCTCTCACTGCCGCGCGTGGTCGGCGTCGACCCCGCCAATGGTGAGGAGATCACCGCGCAGAACGGCCGTTACGGGCCATACCTCAAGCGCGGCACCGATTCTCGTTCGCTGGCCACCGAAGAGCAGATGTTCACCATCACTCTCGACGAGGCGCTCAAGATCTATGCCGAACCCAAGCGGCGCGGCCGTCAGGGCGCGGCCACCCCGCCGCTGCGGGAGCTGGGCAACGACGCCGCCTCGGGTAAGCCGATGGTCATCAAGGATGGCCGGTTCGGACCGTACGTCACCGATGGGGAGACCAACGCCAGCCTGCGCAAGGGTGACGATGTCCTCTCGATCACCGACGAGCGCGCCTCGGAGTTGCTGGCCGACCGGCGTGCTCGCGGTCCGGTGAAGAAGGCCACCAAGAAGGCCGCTGCCAAGAAGACGGCGGCCAAGAAAACGACCGCGAAGAAGGCCCCGGCCAAGAAGGCCGCGAAGAAGGCTTAGCCGGAAAGCTCAGGCGCTCGGCTCGGGCTGCGGCGCATGGGCGATGGCGCGCACCGCGGGCCGGGCCAGCTGGGTGGGCGCCGACCTGCCCCGCAGTTCGACGATCTCGCCGACGTCCCAGGCCAGCGCTTCGGCGTCGACGGCACTGCTGACCGCATTGGCCGAGGCCAGCACGTGGCCCTCCTCGAGCTTGGCGAGCTCGGTGAGCCGGGCGGCCTCGTTGACCGGGTCGCCGATCACGGTGTACTCGAATCGGGCCTGCGCACCGATATGCCCGGCGATCGCCCGGCCCGCCGACACCCCGATACCGAATTCGGTCTGGCCCAACACGTTGATCAGCTCGTCGTGCAGTTCCCGGGATGCCGCCAGCGCCGCGCCCGAGGCGTCCGGGTGCTCGATGGGTGCACCGAAGATCGCCAGGGCGGCATCACCCTGGAACTTGTTGACGAAGCCGCCGTGTTTGTTCACGGTGTCCACGATCACCCGGAAGAACTCGTTGAGCAGGTTGACGACCTCGGCGGCCGGGATCGTCGACGCCAGTCGTGTCGAACCGACCAGATCGACGAAAAGCACGGCCACATCGCGTTCCTGGCCGCCCAGTTCGGTACCGCGCTCCAGCGCCCGGCGGGCCACGTCCTCGCCGACGTAACGACCGAACAGGTCGCGCAGGCGCTGCCGTTCGGCGAGGTCGCGGACCATGTCGTTGAAGCCGGCCTGCAGCAGGCCCAGTTCGCTGGCATCGTAGATCTGCATGTGCGCGTTGTAGTTTCCGCGCTGTACCTCACCGAGCGCCCAGCGCAGTTGGCGCAGCGGGTCGGCGATCGACATGGACACCAGCACGGTGCCGACCAGACCGATGAGCAGTGCGGCGATGGCCAGCAGGAGGATCGGGGTGGCCAGTTTGTCCGCGGGCGCCTTGAGCACCTCGAACTTGCTGGCGACGACCGCCAGCACGATCGTCAGGATGGGCACGCCGGTGGACAGCACCCAGGTGAGCACCTGGCGCAGGATCACCCCCGGTGCGCGGAAGTTCTCCGGTACCCCGGTGCGCAGCGCGGCCACCGCGACCGGGCGCAGCACCCGCTCGGATTGCAGGTAGCCGATGATGGCCACCGTCGTGGCGCCCAGCGCGGAGGCCACCGCGACCACCGGCGCGGACCGGCTGGCCACCGGCCAGCTCGCGACGATGAACACCACCGAGCCCAGCAGCCAGTTGGTGACGTTGATGACCGAGCGGTAGAACGGCATCTTCAGCGCGCGTGCGCGGGCAACCTCGCTGATGGGAGCCGCATCGCCCATCAGGGTGTCCCGGCGTTGCCAGCGGATCACCGGCAGCAGGAGGCGCAACGTCACATAGGCCGCGATGCTGAACGAGACGAACAGGAAGCCGAGGAAGACGGCGAGGTTGAAGGTTGGCAGCTCCTGGAGCTGGATGCGATCCTCCGGGGGCAGCGCATAACGCAGGAACCCCAGAACCATCAGTGCGCCGATGATGTCGGCCTGGACCATGCCCAGCAGGAACACCGGCCAGGGGGTACGGGCCACCCATCGGATGAACGCGCTGATGCGCCCGATCGGTATGGCCTCCGCACTCACCCGTTTACCGTATCGGTCGGGTGCGACCTCTGGCGCCGCTGTCGCCGTGTCGTGTTCTCCGGTGGCACTAGGGTGCAGGTGTGGGAAGCGGTGTTTTTTCGTCTCTGGTGGGCCAACACCACGTCGAGGAAGAGCTGGTCGCGGCCGCTTCGGCGGCCCGTGCGGCCGGTTCGCACAGTGCGCTGACCGCGGGCGGGATGACCCACGCCTGGTTGATCACCGGCCCGCCAGGATCGGGGCGTTCGGTGGCCGCGGTGTGTTTCGCTGCCGCTCTGCAGTGCACCTCCGAGGGTGTGCCGGGCTGCGGCGAATGCCGGGCGTGCACCACGACGATGGCGGGTACGCACGCCGATGTCCGTCGCATCATCCCTGAGGGGCTGTCGATCGCGGTCAAGGAGATGCGGGAGATCGTGCAGATCGCCTCGCGCCGGCCGGGTACCGGACGGTGGCAGATCGTGGTCGTCGAGGACGCCGATCGCCTGACCGAGGGGGCGGCCAACGCGCTGTTGAAGGTAGTCGAGGAACCGCCACAGTCCACGGTCTTCCTGCTGTGTGCGCCGTCGGTGGATCCCGAGGACATTGCGGTGACCCTGCGGTCGCGGTGCCGACACGTCGCATTGGTGACGCCGCCGACCGATGCGATCGCCGATGTGCTCACCGAGCGGGATGGGATCGCTGCCGATATCGCGGCCTGGGCGGCCTCGGTCAGCGGTGGACACGTCGGCCGGGCCCGTCGGTTGGCCACCGATCCGGAGTCCCGGCAGCGCCGCGAGCGGGCGCTCGGGTTGGCGCGTGACGCGGCGACGCCGACTCGCGCGTACGCCGCCGCCGAGGAGTTGGTGACCACCGCCGATGCCGAGGCCAAGGCCCTGACAGTGGACCGCAACGAGGTCGAGACCGAGGAACTACGCACCGCGCTGGGCGCCGGGGGCACCGGCAAGGGCACCGCGGGGGCGATCCGAGGTGCAGCAGGGGCGATGAAGCTACTGGAGCAGCGGCAGAAATCGCGTCAGACCCGCGCCTCCCGGGACGCGCTCGACCGGGCGTTGATGGATCTGGCCACCTACTTCCGCGATGCGCTGGTCGTGTCGGCGGGCGCCGGGACGGTGACGGCCAACCACCCCGACATGGCTGAACGGGTCGGCGCGATGGCCGCCCATGTGCCACCGGACCGGCTGCTGCGCTGCATCGAGGCGGTCTTGGAGTGTCGGGAGGCGCTCGCGGTGAACGTCAAACCCAAGTTCGCCGTCGACGCCATGGTCGCGACGGTCGGGCAGGCGCTACGGGTCTGAAGGCCAACTGATTCGTGCCGCGGGCAGGGGCTGTCGTAGACTCGTCGGGCCTGCCCAGGCAGGCGCGCCACCCTAGCTCAGTCGGTAGAGCAATTCACTCGTAATGAATAGGTCAGGGGTTCGATTCCCCTGGGTGGCTCCACATCTTGATGACTGCACGTCGTCATGGCTGCGCGGCATCCCGCCAGGCCAGCGGGTTCAGGTGCCGGTATGGATCGGTTGCGCGGATCTGAAGAAGCTCGGCCAGCACCGCCTCCAAGGATTCCTGGGTACGGGTCTTGACCGTCTCGGCCCACTCCTCGGCGGCGACGCCGGCGGGTCGGGTCGAATCGATGGGCTGGGCAAAGCGCAGATACATCCGTTGTGGCCGCGGAATCATGGTCAGGCCGATGCCGCGCATCAGCGGCATGGCCATATCGGGTTTACCGGCCAGGCGATTCGACAGGCTCGCACTGAACCGGCCCCATGCCCCATCGCGGGTGGTGAAGCTTTGGTAGACGTCGTCGCCACCGATCAATCCGGCCGGGACGATCGGGTAGTCGTGCTCGGCGGCAATCCGGGCGAACCCTGCGCGGCCCCGCCAGTTCAGGGTGTTCTCCTCACCCTTGAACTTGGCGATCTCGCGGCCGCCGCCCGGGAATACCAGGATCGGCTGGTCATGGCGCATCAGTTCGCGCGCGGATTCGGGCGCGCCGACGGTTGCCCCGCAGGCGGCGAGCAGGTCGGCCGCCGGTCCGGGCATCCTGCCGAAGCCGCGGTCGGTGAGTGGCCGGACCAGTGCGTCGAGTTCGCGACGCACGACAAATGGAACGAGGAATGTCTCGGTGCCGGACTGAGTGTGGTTGCCCACCAACAGGAATCGGCCATCGCGGGGGAGATGTTCGAGTCCGTCCACAAAGGGGCGGCACAGGTCGATCAGGGGTGCGGCGGTGTCGGCAATCGTCTCGACGGCCCGCCGGATCGCGCGGATGCGGCCGGGCTGGTTCATCAGATTGGCGGTGTCGGTCATGACGGACATGTCCCCACGGTACCGAACGAACTGGTTCGTCTGGATATGCTCGTGCGGTGAGACGCACAACGGAGCTCCGCGACGACATCCTGACGGCGGCGAGAGTGGAGTTTGCGCAGTACGGTCTGGCCGGCGCCCGGATCGATCGCATCGCTGCCGCTGCTCATGCCAGCAAGGAGCGCCTCTATGCGCATTTCGGCAACAAGGAGGCGTTGTTCCGCGAGGTGTTCGTCACCGACGGTGCCGAATTCTTCCGGTCGGCGACGCTGCGTCCGGACGATGTCGCTGAGTTCGTCGGCGAGGTCTATGACCTTGCCTGCCGTCGGCCCGAACATCTGCGCATGCTCACCTGGGCGCGGCTGGAGGGATTCGACCTGGGCGCACCGGAGTTCGAGGGCGCACCGGAGTTCGAGGGCGCGCCGCCGATGGAGGCGGCTCTCGCCGCAATAGGCAGGGCGCAGGCCGACGGCCGCGTCGATCCGAGCTGGCATCCCTCGGATCTACTGGTGTTGCTGTTCTCGGCGGGGCTGGCCTGGGCGCACCTGCCGCATCCGGACGCCGTTACCGAAGACGCCGCTGAGATCGCGCGGCGGCGTGCGGTCGCCGTGGACGCCGCGATGCGGTTGATCGCACCGCGCGGCTAACCCGCCCGGCGCCGGGCCTCCCTCCGCTCGGCCAGCCGGCCGAACAGATCGTCGAGGTCGATCTCGTTGGCCTGCCGGGGCCTGCGTTGATGGAAGCGCGCGTCGTCATGGCTGGTGGGGCATTCGAATCGGTGCAGGTGCAGGCAAGTGGCCGGCCACCTGCCCTCGTACACATCGTCGAGATCCACCACCTGCCGGGACAACCGACGGATGGCGAAGCGGTTACCGGCCGCGCTGTCCTCGGTGGGGAACTCGGCGGCGTCGAACAGCTGCCAGCCGCCGTACACGGTCTGCAACCACACGGTCTCGATGCCGCAGTGCTTGCACGGCGCCACCGTCGAGGGCCGCGAGTCCGAGGAGATCATCAGCCAACCGTAGGCGCGGGCACCGACAAGTCGGGGGCAGCACACGCCGTGGCTAGCGGGGAGCGACGAATCCCACCGGTCCCGAGGCGATGCACACCGAAAGCGCCGCGGTGTTCGCACTGACCGTGATCGAGTCACCGGCGCCGGACAACCGCACGAACACCCGGTTCAGCCCGGGATGGGTGGGCACCTTCACCGGTGCGCCCTCGGCCAGCGACATCGTCAGCGAGCCTTCGCTGTTGGCCAGGTAGTTGATCTCGGCGGTCCAGTCGGCGGGCAGCAGCGGGCCGTCCAGCGGCATTGTGACGTCCGCATCGGTCTGCACCAGATACCCGCAGTTGGGGATCGGGCCACCGACGATGGACCGCACCCAGGTGACCAGCGCCTCGCGCAGATTGCCGGTGCTGTCGAGCACCCTGAGGTCCGTGGTGGTGCCGCTGAACTCGGGGCGCTGCGGTAACAGCGCGAACATGTGGCTGGCCAGATTCTCCGGCGCGGCCACCCGCTGCATGATCAGCGGATCGACCTCCTGGTCCAGCAGCGGCGTCCCGCGCGGCGCGCCGGCCAGGCCGGCCTCGGCATTGTGCAGGTACTGCGGGACCGGGCTGTCGCGCCACACCCGCAGGAATGTCGACGTCGAGTACAGGCTGCTGCCGACGAAGGCGGCGGCCAGGGCGCAGACCACCGCGGTGCGCCCCCGGGAGGCGTCCAGCCAGGCCGATCCCGGCCGGTTGGGTGCGCTCAGCGCAACGGCGGCCAGGATGGCCGCCACCACCACCAGGTCGGGCAGGTAGCGCAGCGCCTGCGCCAGTTCCAGCGCGGTGAACTGTGAGGACCGCATCAGATAGATCGGCACCTGGCAGGCCAGCGCGTAACCCAGCGTGGCCACCCATACCGGTCCGATGCGTTGTTTGCGGGCCAGCGACAGCGCCAGGACGGCGGCCAGCACGATCCAGCCGAGCACCATCACGGTCACCGGCGGGGTGGCCCATGGCGAAGCGGGCGCCCAGCGCTGCCAGTCCCACGGCCCACCGGCCAGACCCGGCACGATCCCGTGCGTCACCGAGCGCCACCACAGTTCGGCGGTCATGCCGAGGTCCAGCGTCCACCGCTTCTGGTCGACCACCAGCAGGTACACCCCGATCCAGGCCGCGGTCGCCGCCAGCAGCCCGACCCACAGGCGAATGCCCCGATGCCACACGGCGGCAAGCGGTTCCCGGCTCACCCACGCCAGCAGGGCGGTCACCGTGAACGCGACGAACGGGATCACCGCCGATTTCTCGAAGAACAACAGGCCCCCGCAATAGACCAGCACCCCGGTCACCGCGTAACGCCGGTTCCCGGTGCGCACCAGCTGGAGGGCGTCCCCGCACACCCAGGCCAGCGCGGCCAGCATCGGCAGCGAGTTCAGCCCGGCGGCCCACCAGGCGAAGGCGGGCACCGTCAGCGGCGTGAACAGGGCGAACACCAGCGGGATCAGCAGCACCGGACGCCATCCGAGGATCAGGTGCAGCACGCGCAGCAGGGCCAGCGAGGCCAGCAGCTGCAGCACCACCAGGCTCAGCGCGGGCCAGAACCATTCCAGTGGAGCCAATCGGGTGATGGCACCGGCGACCAGGAACGCCCCCGGCATCACGTGCCCGTCGTGATCGTCGAACAGGTATTCGCCGGACAACAGCCCCTGCGTGCCGGCCCGGCCGATCAGGATCAGGTCATCCCAGTAGAAGTAGCCGCCGAAGGCGAGCACCGTCCGGATCGCCAGCTGTGCCGCGATGAGCGCGGCGGCAACCCTGGGGACCCATTTCATCGCAGCCGACTGTACGGATGCCCGCCGAGGCGCTCAGCCCGCGGTCGGGTAGTCCCCTCCGACGGCCTGGCGGGCCGCCCACGCCGAGGCGACCATATCCGTCAGCGAATGCCGCATCTGCCAGCCCAGATCGCGCGTCGCCAGATCGCCCGCGGCCACGATCCGGGCCGGATCGCCCGGCCGGCGCGGGGTGACGGCGGGCTCGAAGTCGATACCGGTGACCTCCCGGATCGTTGTCATGATCTCGCGCACCGATGTTCCCGATCCACTGCCGAGGTTGTACACCGGCTCGACGGGCTCACCGGTGGCCAGCCTGCGCGCCGCCGCGACATGGGCGTCCGCCAGATCTGACACGTGGACGTAGTCGCGGACACAGGTGCCGTCCGGGGTGGCGTAATCACCGCCGTTGATCTGCGGGGTGCGCCCGCCGTAGAGCATGTCGAGCACCTTGGGGAACAGGTTGTGCGGGCTGCGGTCGTACAGGTCCACCGCGCCGGAACCGACGACGTTGAAATAGCGCAGGCTGGTGTGCCGCAGCGGGCGCGCCCGCGCGACATCGCGCAGCAGCCACTCGCCGATGAGTTTGCTCTCGCCGTACGGTGACTCGGGCGCCGTCGGCGTCTGCTCGTCGACGATCTCGACATCGGGGGTGCCGTAGGTGGCGGCGCTACTGGAGAACACGATCTGGTCGACATCGGTGGCGGCCATCGCCTCCAGCAAGGTGGCCATCGCGGTGACGTTCTGGCGGTAGGTGTGCAGCGGGTACTTCACCGATTCGCCCGCGTACTTGTACCCGGCGATATGGATCACCCCGGTGACATCGTGATCGGCCAGGGTCGCGGTGACGGTCTGCAGATCGAGCAGATTGGCGGTGACGAGTTCGACACCGTCGGGGACAAATCCGGCGATCCCGGTGGACAGATCGTCGATCACGACGACATCGGAGCCCGAGGCCTTCAGCGCGCGCACCACATGCGCTCCGATGTACCCGGCGCCGCCGGTCACTAGCCAGGACATATCTCTCCTCATGTGGGGACCCGAAGCCGGGTTCATGCTGCCATGGATCAGGATCGGGCGAGCGCGTACAGGTGCACCGCCATGCCGACCGCGGGGCCGCACAGCAGCGCGACCACGGTCCGGGTCTCCAGCGCCGTCGGGAGCAGTAACAGCGCGGCGGCGGCCATGGTGGCGCCGATCCATCCGGCGGCATAGGCGCGGTGCAGTGCGGCCGCGACGGTCGCGGCGCCGGTGAGGGTGAGCAGCGCGATCGCGGTGGCCGCGGCGGTCAGCCAGGCCAGCAGCGTCCCGCTCGCCTGATACTCGGGCCCGAATGCGGTGTGCAGCAGCCAGGGTCCGGCGACCGCCGCGGCCGCGACACCGATCGCTCCGATCGCGATGACCACCAGCGCGGGCGTGAGCAGTGCCCGCAGTCGGCGGGTCCGCTGATCGACGAAATGCGCTATCAGGTTGCCCTGCATGGCCGTCAGCGGCACCAGCAACGGAGCCCTGGTGAGGGTGACTGCGAGAATCACCACCCCACCCGCGGCGCCGAGTTCGGTACTGGTGGCCTGCAACAGCACCGGGAATCCCATCACCAGGATCGCGCTGGCGCCGGCCGCCGCCACCGAATGCGAGGCGCCTGCCAGAAAGGTACGCGCGCTACCCGCGCAGGTCAGCGCGGCCGCCGCCCGGGCATCCCGGGAACACACCAGCATGACCAGCCACGCCATGCACCCGGCGACGGTGGCCCACAGGAACCCGCCGAGGCCCCATCCGAAGACGAAGGCCGCCACCGCGACCGCCACGCGGGTCACCGCATCGGTCACCATCAACGAGCCGTACTGGGTCCACCGATCGGTGCCGGCCAGCATGCCCAGAAGCGTTGCGTGCAGGCAGAATCCGCCGAGCCCGATGCTGAGCAGTGCCACACTGAGCCACTGGTACTCGGTGAACACCCGGGCCGACCACAATGGTGCGGTCACGGGGATCAGGGCGGCCGCGCCGATTCCCACGCCTGCGGCCAACCACATCGGACGAGTTCGGGGTTGTTCGGGCCGGGTCTGCATCCGAGCCGCCCGGACCTCCCGGGTGGCCTCTTGCAACAACCCGTTGGCCGCGCCGCTGACCAGACCGAAGGCCCCCCAGAACACCCCGAAGAGGGAGAAGCCGGCGGGCTCCAGGCTGCGGGCGGCCAGATACAGCACCGCGTAGCCGCACAACGCGGTGCAGGCCGTGGCGATCCCGACCGTGATGACGCTGGCCCGCGTGACCGGCCCGCGCGCCGGCAGTGCGGAGCCGCCGTCGGTCACAGGTCCGGGAGGTCGGTGGAGTACAGCCAGCGGTCCCAGAGTCCGCGCAGCGAGACTTCGGCATGGTTGGCGGCCAGACCGGTGAAATCATCGGTGACCGCGGTGCTGTGCCGGTATCGAGCGGTCCAATCCTGCAGCAGCGCAAAGAAATTGTCATCGCCGATGGTTCTGCGCACGGCGTGCAGGGTGAGTGCGCCGCGCTTGTACACCCGGTCGTCGAACATGTCGGCAGGCCCAGGATCTGTCAGCAGCAGATCCTGCGGCGAGTCGGCCAACCTGCGGTGGTAGGTGCGGGCCCGTTCGTCGGCGCTCGGTCCGCCGGATTCCTCGGACCACAGCCATTCCGCGTAACAGGCGAATCCCTCGTGCAACCAGATGTCGCGCCACCGGCGCGCGGTCACCGAATTGCCGAACCACTGGTGGGCCAGCTCATGGGCGATCAACCGCTCGGAACTGCGACGGCCGTCGCAGTGATTGGCGCCGAAGATCGAAAGCCCCTGTGCCTCAAGAGGAATTTCCAGATCGTCATCGGTGACCACGACGGTGTAGCCGGTACTCAACGGGTAGGGGCCGAACTGGCGGATGAACAACTTCATCATCTGGAGCTGCCGGCCGAAGTCGTGGTCGAAGTTGCGCCGCAACCGATCCGGCAGGACCGCGTGCATCGGGACCGGACTCTTGTGCAACCGGTGCCGGGTGTACTCGCCGATCTGCAGTGTGATCAGGTAGGTCGAGGTGGGCTCGGCCTGCTCGTAGGTCCACGTCGTGTGGCTCGCCCGGGTCTGCTTGGACAACAGTTCCCCGTTGGCCAGCGCGTAGTAGGGGCTGTCGGTGCTGATCCGGATGCGGAAACTGGCCTTGGCGGAGGGATGGTCGTCACACGGGAACCACGAGGCGGCACCGTTGGGCTGCCCGGCGACCAGCGCGCCATTGGACAGTTCCTCGAAACCGACCTCACCCCAGACGGTGCGCAGCGGTCTCGGTGTTCCGCCGTAACGCACCACGATCGTCATCGCCGCACCGGCGGGCAGCGCCTCGCCGAGAGTTATGTGCAGCTTCCCGCCGTGACATCGGAAGTTGTTGGGGCGCCTGCCGTTCACCGTCACCTTCGAGGCCCCCAGTGCATCGGAGAGATCGAGGGTGAAGGCACGCAGCGCGGCAAGGGTCACGGCGGTGACGGTGACCGTGCCACCGAGACGGTTGATCGCGACCTTGTACTCGATGTCGAGTTCGTAGCGCGACACCCGGTAGCCGAAGTTGCCGTTGCGAGGCAGGTACGGGTCGATCACCGGGGGAGTGTGTGCCGTCTTCTTCGCGACCTTCTTGGCACTGCTCATTCGGCTCGCTTCTTCTTCGACTTCGTCCAGGGGGCAATGGGATTGCCCTGCCAGCGGGTCCACGGTGGGACCTCGTCACCGCGCATCACCAGAGAGGCGGGCCCGATGGTGGCCCCCGCCCCGATGCGGGAGGCGGGCAGCGCCACACAGTGCGGGCCCAGCGTGGCGCCCTCGTCGAGGATCACGGTGTCCATCCGCATGATCCGGTCGTGGAACAGGTGGGTCTGCACCACACAACCGCGGTTGACGGTGCTGCCCGCGCCCAGCGAGATCAGGTCGGCCTCGGGCAGCCAGTAGGTTTCGCACCAGACGCCGCGGCCGATCTTCGCGCCGAGTCCACGTAGCCAGATGTTCATGATCGGGGTTCCGGTGGCGGCCCTGGCGAACCAGGGCGCGGCGACCGTCTCGACGAACGTGTCGGACACCTCGTTGCGCCAGACGAACGACGACCACAGGGGGTGCTCGATGGCGGTGATCCGGCCGATGACGATCCACTTGGCCGCCACCGCGATCGCCCCGGCGATGGCCCCGGCGACCAGCAGGACCAGTCCGCCCGCCACCGCCGTCCATCCGTAGCCGATCTCGCTTGCCAGGGCATGTAAGGCGCCCAGCACCGCGACGCCGATGAGGAAGGTCACGATGACCGGTATCAGCCTGCAGGTTTCGACCAGTGAACGCATGACCTTCAACTCGGTCGACGGGTTGAAGGTACGCAGCGCGTCGGCCGCGGTCGGTTGGCGACGCAGCCGGATCGGTGGGCTGCCCAGCCAGGACGAGCCGGCCTTGGCCTTGTACGGCGCGGCCGAGAGGACCGCCACCAGGCCGTCGTCGGGAACCCGCCGGCCGGGCTGGGTGATCCCGGAGTTGCCGAGGAAGGCGCGCTTGCCGATGGTCGCCTTGGCGACGTGGATCCAGCCGCCGCCCAGTTCATAGGAGGCCACCATGGTGTCATCGGCCAGGAATGCCCCGTCTTGCACTTCGGTGAACTTCGGGGTCAACAATGCGGTGGAGATCTCGGTCCCCTTGCCGACCTTCGCGCCGAGCAGACGCAGCCACCAGGGCGTCAGCAGGCTGGCGTACACCGGGAACAGATAGTTGCGCGCCGCATCCATCAGACGCTCGGTGGCCCACAGCTGCCAGCCGACGCGGCTGCGCACCGGGTGATATCCCTCGGTGAGCCCGAGCGACAGGAGTCGGACGCCCACCACCGTCAGCGCCGCGTAGGTACCGAAGGCCACCAGTGCGGCCACCGGGGTCCATGCCAGCGCCGGCAACAACGCGTCGGTGGGGCTCGCGGTGCCGCGCACCGCCCACGCCAGCACCGCGAGGCCGACGGCCAGCGCCGTCAGCGGCAGGGCGCCCAGCAACATCGATGTGATGCTGTAGATGCCCACCCACAGCGGCGCGCGGCCAGGGCGCTCATCGGGCCAGGGGTGGCGGGCCTTACCGGATTTGGCGGCCGGTGAACCCTTCCAGTACTGCCCGTTCTTGACCTTCCCCACGACACCGGAGCCGGGAGCCACATCGGCGTTCTTGCCGACCGTCGCCCCGGGGAACAGCGTGGTCCGGGCGCCGATGGTCGCATCGGTGCCGATACTGATCGGCCCGACGTGGAAGATGTCCCCGTCGATCCAATGTCCGGTGAGGTCGACCTCGGGCTCGACGGACGCGCGGTGCCCGATGGTCAGCATGCCGGTCACCGGCGGTGCCGAATGCAGGTCGACTCCCTTGCCGATCGAGTTGCCAAGGGCACGACCGTAATACACCAGCCACGGCGCGCCTGCCTGGTTCTCCGCGCCGCTGGCCTCGGCGAGCCGTTCGGCGAACCACACCCGCAGGTGCTCCGATCCGCCGCGGCGGTAGCTGCCCGGCTGCAGATTCGACAACAGGGTCCGCGCGCCGAGCACCGCGATACCCATCCGCCCCGGCGGGGTGATGAAGATGAGGAAGCCGGCCAGCACCCACCACCAGTTCAGCGTGTTCACCCACGGCACCAGGTCGGTCGCGGCGGCGATGTTGTTCAGGACGGCCAGCCAGATGACCCACTGCAACCCGGTCAACGTGGCCAACGGGACCGACAGCGCGACCTGGGCTATCTGGGTCAGCAGCGGGGTGGGCCGCACATCGCGGCGCACCACCTCCGGTGGCGGGGCCAGCTCGTCGAGGTAACCGGCCAGCGACCCGAGCCGCGGGTGGTCGTACAGATCGGCGACGGTGACCTGCGGATATCGTCCGCGCACCGCCGTGACCAGCTGGGCCGCCGACAGCGATCCGCCGCCGAGTGCGAAGAAGTCCGCTTCCGGCCCGTCGACGGGCGCGGCGAGGACATCGCGCCACAACCCGGCCAACCAACCCATGGTGCCGCCGAGATCGGGCTCGTCCTCCGGCGCCGCGCCCGGCGGCGGCCAGGGCAACGCGTTGCGGTCGACCTTGCCCGATGTGCGGGTCGGCAATTCCTCGAGCAGTACCAGCCGGGGTACCAGGGCGGCGGGCAGCGCCTCGGACAGTGCCGCGCGCGCGGCGACCAGATCGAAGGCGGGGTCCGCGCTGGCGATGTAGCCCACCAGCAGCGGTGTGCCGCTGGTCGTCTTGCGGACCGCGGCCGCGCCGCCGCTGACACCGGGCAGGTTGACCAGCGCGGCGTCGACCTCGCCGAGCTCGATCCGGCGCCCACCGACCTTGACCTGGTCGTCGGCGCGGCCCTGGAAGTACAGTCCGTCGGCCTCCAGCCGCACCAGGTCACCGCTGCGGTAGGCCCTGGGCCAGCCGAGCGTGTCCATCGGGGCGTACTTCTCGGCGTCCTTCTCGGGATCGAGGTAGCGGGCCAGGCCGACACCGCCGATCACCAGCTCGCCGACCTCCCCGAGGCCGACCGGGCAGCCCTGTTTGTCGACGACCGCCAGGTCCCAACCCGGCAACGGCAATCCGATGCTGACCGCGGAGCGGCCGTCGAGGGGGGCGGCGCATGCCACGACGGTGGCCTCGGTGGGACCGTAGGTGTTCCACACCTCACGGCCGTCCACGGCCAGGCGCTCGGCCAGTTCGGGTGGGCAGGCCTCGCCGCCGAAGATCAGCAGCCGGACCGCCTCCAGCGCCTCGGCGGGCCACAGCGCGGCCAGTGTGGGTACCGTCGAGACCACCGTCACATCGCGGCTGACCAGCCACGGACCCAGGTCCATCCCGCTGCGCACCAGCGACCGCGGGGCGGGCACCAGGCAGGCGCCGTTGCGCCAGGCCAGCCACATCTCCTCGCAGGAGGCGTCGAACGCGACCGAGAGCCCGGCCAGCACCCGGTCGCCGGGGCCGATCGGTGCCGACCGCAGGAACATCTGCGCCTCGGCGTCGACGAAGGCGGCCGCATTGCGATGCGTGACCGCCACGCCCTTGGGGGTTCCGGTGGATCCGGAAGTGAAGATGATCCAGGCGTCGTCGCGGGTCAGCGGGGCGGCCGCGCGCCAGCCGCGCGAGGATCCGGGGCCACGCGCCAGACCCGCCTCGGTGATGATCGCGACCACCTGGGCCTCGCCGAAGACCAGCGCGGCGCGCTCCTCGGGGTCGTCGGCATCGACCGGCACGTAGGCGGCGCCGGTGGCCAGGGTGGCCAGGATGGCCGTGTAGAGGGCGTAGCTGCCCGACGGCATCCTGATGCCGATCCGGTCGCCGCGGCCGATACCGCGCGCGGCGAGCCACTGCACGCTTTCCTCGATATCGCCGATCAGTTCGGCGTAGGTCAGCTGGACCTCGCCGTCGTCGATCGCCGGCGCGTCCGGGAACCGGCGCGCCGTCTCGTAAAGGATGTCCACCAGGGTCCGCGGGGGAGCAGCGGCTTCTGCGAGTAGGTACTGGGAAGGGATGGCCTGCCCGGCTTCCGCTGCTGTCACGGCTATAAAACTACTGAAGCCCGTCGACCCGTTCGCGCGCGGCGCGCTGCTGCCGCTTCGTTCCCTTCCGGTCGTGCTGATCGCAACCATTGGCCCGGGGTATGCGTCGCTCCTAACGTGGCCGTGTGCGGGTATTCGTGGCAGATGAGACGTGGAGTGAGCTGACCTCCGGGGCTGATCCCGTGGTCCGGGTATCGGCCCGTGACCTGCAACAGGCGCAGCGGGCGCGCACCCGATTGCGGCACGCCGACGGCGACGTTGCGGTGATTCTCGACGTACAGGTCGCGGTGGCGCCGGACGTCCGCTCCGCCTTCGCCTCGCTCGGCGCGGCCGACGGCGTGCGCTATGCCGGAACGGTGCACGGCCTGGCCGGGCTGATCGCCGATATCGAGACCGCGGGGGTTGCCGACGGGGTGACCCTGGTCGACGCCTCGGGGGCAGATCCCGATCTCACCGAACTGGGCCGCACGGTGCTGAGTCTGCTGTCGCAACGCAACCGCGCCGTCGCCTGACACCGCGGGTCGCAGACCCATGCACGTTCTGCATAATTAGCCACCGAAATGGTCTTGGACATGTATGGATTCTCTCCATACCGTTGCTGGTGTGACTGCGACTCTTCCCACCCAGCTGACCGGCCAGATGATCATCGCCGGATCGCCCGTCACGGGCACCGGCCAGGAGATCCGGGCGTTTGATCCGGCGGCGGGGCAGCCGCTGGAACCGAGCTATCGCCACGGTGATTCCGCCGATGTCGAGGCTGCCGCGGCGGCCGCCGCCGAGGCGTTCCCGGCCTACCGCGCCACCACCGCCGAACAGCGTGCCCGGTTCCTGGAATCGATCGCGGCCCATATCGAGGCGGTCGCCGAGTCGCTGATCGCCCGTGCCGTCGCCGAGAGTGGTCTGCCGACCGCGCGCATCACCGGCGAGGTGGGCCGTACCACCGGCCAGCTGCGCTTGTTCGCCGAGGTGCTGCGCGAAGGCAGTTGGAACGGTGCCCGCATCGACACCGCCCAGCCCGATCGCACTCCGCTACCGCGTCCGGACATCCGTCAGCGTTTCGTGCCGCTGGGCCCGGTCGCGGTGTTCAGCGCCTCCAACTTCCCGCTGGCCTTCTCCGTCGCCGGCGGTGACACCGCCTCGGCGCTGGCCGCCGGGTGCCCGGTCGTGGTCAAGGGCCATGACGCCCATCCGGGAACCTCGGAGATCGTGGCGCGTGCGGTCACCGCGGCCGTCGCCGAGTCGGGCCTACCCGCAGGCGTGTTCTCGCTGTTGTTCGGGAGCGGGCCGGGCCTGGGCGTCGCGTTGGTCACCAACCGGCATATCAAGGCCGTCGGCTTCACCGGATCCCGTTCCGGGGGAATGGCGTTGATGTCGGCCGCCGCCGCACGCCCCGAGCCCATCCCCGTTTACGCCGAGATGAGCTCCATCAATCCGGTGTTCCTGCTGGAGGGTGCGCTGGCCACCCGCGGAACGGAGCTGGGCAGGGCCTTCGTCGGCTCGCTCACCATGGGATCGGGGCAGTTCTGCACCAATCCGGGTCTGATCATCGCCGTCGACGGCCCGGGGCTTGATGCTTTCGTCGCCGCCGCCGGTGCGGCCATCTCCGCAGCACCCGCGACCCCGATGCTGACGCCGACCATCGCCGGCAACTACGCATCCGGTGTCGAGATGCTCAGCGGTACAGCCGAACTGGTCGCACGCGGTCAGGTCGGAGCTATCGATACCTGCGGGCAGGCGGCACTGTTCAGTACGGATGCACGGAGCTTCCTGGCCAGTGCGGATCTGCAGGCCGAGGTCTTCGGTTCGGCCAGCCTGATCGTGCGGTGCGCCGACGCCGTCGAGATGCACACCGTCGCAGCCGGGGTCGAAGGGCAGCTCACCGCGACCGTACATGCCGACACCTCCGACGAAGCCGCGGCCGGTGAACTGCTCCCGCTGCTGGAACTCAAGGCGGGCCGAATCCTGTTCAACGGCTGGCCCACCGGTGTCGAGGTGTGCCACGCGATGGTGCACGGCGGCCCGTTCCCGGCCACCTCGGACTCGCGCACCACATCGGTCGGTGCCCGCGCGATCGAACGGTTCCTGCGTCCCGTGGCTTACCAGAACGTCCCGAAATCGCTGCTGCCCAGTGCTGTTGCCGACGACAATCCCGATCACCTGTGGCGGCGCGTCGATGGTCGGCTCACGCAGGACTGAGCGGACGGATGACCCGAGAGTCACGTGCGGTCACACCCGCCCATCCGTCCGAAATCCTGCTGCGGGTCGTCAATCCGACACTCGCACTGGCCCTGCGGACACCGCTCGGACGGCTGATCGACGACTTCATGTTGGTGGCGTTCACCGGTCGCAAGACCGGCAAGCGCTATGCGACACCGGTCAGCGCTCATCGGGTCGACGGCGCGCTGTGTGTTCTGCTCGACGCGCAGTGGAAGCACAACTTTCGCGACGGTGCCGATGCGCAGGTATCCCACGCCGGCAGAACCACCACCATGCGGGGTGAGTTGATCAGCGATCCCGCCACCGTGGCCGCGTTGGCGCAGCGGATTGCCGCGTCGTACGGACCGAAGAGGGCGCAGCGACTGATGGGTTTGTCATTCGACGGCGACCGGCCGCCGTCGGTGGCGGAATGGGAAATGGCGGCAAGGGATTTGAAGCTCGCCGTGATCAGACTGACCTGACCCGGATCGCATCGAAAAGGGATACCAGCACCTCGACGACGTGTTCGCGGTCGACGTCGACATCACCGAGCAGGACCGCACCGATGGTGGCGCTGACCCCGCCGACCAAGAACTGGGCGACCAGTCGAAGATCGGCCGGTAGGTCCGCGGCTCCTCGGCCCGGGTCGCCACTGGCGGCGGTGGCAGCCAGCATGCCGGCGAAGCGGCTGGACTCGGCAAGGCTGCGCCGGCCCAGCGCCGGCGATGCGGTGGCCTCCACCACAAGGATCCGGCCCTTGCGAGGATCTCCGAGAATGAGATCCACCAATTCTCGTATCACCGCCCGGGTGCGGGCCGTGGCGTCGGCGGGTGCGTGCTCCAGCGCGGTGACCGATCGTCGCGCGGCCTCGTCGATGACGTCGGTGTAGACGGCCAGTTGCAGAGCCTCGATATCGGCGAAGCTCTCGTAGAAATAACGTGGGGCAACCCCGGACGCCTCGGTGACACCACGCACGGTGGTACCGGCGATGCCCCGGGTTCCCATCAGTTCCAGGCCCGCGGCAAGCAATTTGGCCCGCCGTTCGGCGACCCGGTCTGCGGCGTTCCGACCGCCGTAGCGCCGAGATACTGCCATCGCACAATCTTGACACAGCCCGCTGATGACGACGCTCTTCGGCCCGGTCTGAAAAGTCCGGTCAGCCCCGCGGCGCCCCGGCGATGACGGGGGTCACCAACTCCCCTTCGGACAGAAACAGGTCCAGGTTGCGTAGCGTGAGATCTTGCATCGCCGCGCGGGTGTACTCGGTCGCGCTACCGACATGCGGCAGCAGGACCACATTGTCCAACGCGCGCAACGCTTCCGGGACGTCCGGTTCGTCGGTGTAGACGTCCAGGCCCGCACCGGCCAGTCGACCGGAACGCAGTGCTTCGATCAGCGCCTGCTGGTCGACCACACTGCCGCGGGCGATGTTGACCAGAAAGCCATCCGGTCCCAGCGCATCGAGAACCGTTGTGTCCACCAGGTTTCTGGTATCTGCTCCGCCGGCCGCGGCAACGACCAACACGTCCACCTCACGCGCCAGGTCGGCGGGGCTGCTCACATAGCGGTAGGGAGAGCCGTCCACCTGATGGCGGTTGTGATAGCTGATGTGACAGTCGAAAGCGCTGAGCCGCTTGGCGATGGCGCGGCCGATACGGCCCAGGCCGAGAATGCCGACGCGACTGCCGTGAACCCGGTGCGCGAGCGGGTAGTCACCCTCGGCGGACCACCGCCCGGCACGTACGTATCGATCGGCGGCCGACAACCGGCGCATCGCGTCGATCAGCAATCCGACCGCGGCGTCGGCGACACAGTCGGTCAGCACATCGGGTGTGTTGCTCACCCCGATACCTAGTTCCGCTGCGGTATCCACATCGATGGCGTCGTAGCCGACGCCGAAGTTCACCACCGCACCCAGTTCGGGCAGTGCTTTGAGCAGCGCGGCATCGACCCGCGCCTTGCCGGAGGTGACCACGACGATGACCTCCCCGCCGTGCGCGCGCAGGAAGGCGTCCCGTTCCCGTTCCTCATCGGGCAGAACCAGGGCGTCATACCGTTCCCGCAAGATCTCCGTCAGGGACGGCCGGAGCGGACCGGCCTGCAGCACGCGCCCTTTCGCGGCAGTATCAGCCATGCCTGCCAGCATGCCAGGCGTCCGGCACCTACCAGTTCTGGTAACCGCCCTCGGGGCCGAGCATCCGCTCCAACCGGCTGCGTCCGATCTTGGCCAGTTCGTTACGCAGGATCTTGCGTTCGGTCTCGGTGTCGTGGTGCATCCGGTCGGTGACGGCGGCCAACACCTCGCGGGCGCAGTGCCCGTCGACGAACATCACGAAGGTGAACCCGTAGCGCTGCGTGTATTGCCGCGAGGCGGCGCTCAGCGCTGCCATCAGTTCGGCATCGTCATCCCACACCGCGCAGGGTTCGGCCTGCGACTTCGCGCTGCGCGGGCGCCGACCGATATCGGGGCACGCGTCCAGGATCTGATCCACGGCGGATTCGGGCAGCTCGAACAGCGCGGCATCGGCTCGACGGAACAGCGCGTCGTGGTCGGGATAGGGGCGGCCGCGGACGAGTTCGCGGGCCAGCACATAGCTGTTGCAGCACTCGTAGAGCGCGTGTACGGCCTTGCGTTCGGGCAACGCGTTGAACACGTCCAGGCCGATTCCCTGATGCAGCAACACGCATCAATCATCAGAGGGCCAGGACACGGCCGGGTTACCGCGTGTTACGGCGATGCTAAA
Organism: Mycolicibacterium sp. 22603; assembly: GCA_052044345.1. Taxonomy (GTDB): domain Bacteria; phylum Actinomycetota; class Actinomycetes; order Mycobacteriales; family Mycobacteriaceae; genus Mycobacterium. Next base: position 517,358 of record JBQEMX010000001.1, on the reverse strand, counting down.
TCAGGAGCCGATCAGTGGCCTTCCATCGGCAGAGCCGATCAGTGGCCCTGAGCCTTGAACCGTTCGATCGAACGCTGCAGCTCCGCCTCGGCCTCTTCGCGGCCCACCCAGTCGGCCGTCTTGACGAACTTGCCCGGCTCCAGGTCCTTGTAGTGCACGAAGAAGTGCTTGATGGCATCCAGCTCGAACTGGGAGACGTCACCGACGTCCTGGATGTGCTCCCAGCGGGGGTCGTCGGCGAGCACGCAGAGCAGCTTGTCGTCGCCACCGGCCTCGTCGGTCATCTTGAACATCGCGACCGGCCGGGCCTCGACCGTGCAACCGGGGAAGACCGACTCGGGCAGCAGCACCAGGGCGTCCAGCGGATCGCCGTCCTCGCCGAGGGTGTCCTCGAAGAACCCGTAGTCAGCGGGGTAGCCGAACGAGGTGTAGAGGTAGCGGTCCAACTTGACCCGTCCGGTCTCATGGTCCACTTCGTACTTGTTGCGGGACCCCTTGGGGATCTCGATGACGACGTCGAACGACACCCGAACAGCTCCTTCGCCTCGGTTGGTCTGGCGGGTCCACCTTAGATGAGCGATACGCTGCACGTTATGCGGCCCGGTCGATGGCGCCGATCAACCCACCTGGTGATCGGTCTGGTGGTTCTCGTGCTCGTCGCCGTCGTGGTGGGGGTGGCCGCCGTCGTCACCTCGTCGCGGACCGCGGCGAAAAACGACCTGCCGGCCCAGCCGGCTCCGGTGACAGCGGCTCCGGGTGTGGCGCCGTTGGGCGATGCGATCACCGAGCCGACGCCCAAGGGCATGGCGGCGATGTTGGCCACCGCGCTGGCCGACCCGAATCTGGGAATGCTCACCGGCCGGGTCACCGATGCGGTCACCGGGCAGGAACTGTGGTCCCAAGGCGAGGACATCCCCATGCAGCCGGCGTCGACGAACAAGACGCTGACCACCGCGGCGGCACTGCTCACCCTGGACCGGGATGCCCGACTGACCACCACGGTGCGCCAGGGCGACCGGCCCGGCGTGGTGGTGCTGCGCGGCGGCGGCGACCCGACACTGTCGGCCTTCGGCGGTGACAAGCGCACCTGGTACAAGGGTGCGGCGCGGATCAGTGATCTGGCCGACCAGGTCAAGAAGGCCGGTGTGCGGGTCACGGCGGTGCAGGTCGACCTGAGTGCCTACAGCGGGCCGACGATGGCGATCGGCTGGGATCCGCTGGACATCGACGGCGGCGATATCGCGCCGATGGAATCGGTGATGCTCGACGGCGGCCGTACCCAACCGGTGTCCTACGACTCGCGCCGCTCGCGCACCCCCGGTCTGGACGCCGGCCGTGCGCTGGCCGTGGCGTTGGGCGTCGACCCGGCATCGGTGACGGTCAGCACCCGATCCAGTGCCGACGCCGCCGAGATCGCGTCGGTGCAGTCGCCGCCGCTGATCGAGCGATTGCGCCAGATGATGTACGAATCCGACAACGTCATGGCCGAATCCATCGGGCGCGAGGTGGCGGCCGCGCTGAACCGTCCGCAGAGCTTCGATGGTGCGGCACAAGCGGTGCTCGGACAGTTGCGCGCGGCCGGTATCGACACCACCGGAGCCAAACTGCTTGATTCCAGTGGCCTTTCGGTCGATGACCGGCTGACCGCGCTTACCCTGGACGAGGTGATCGCTGTCGCCGTCGGAGACGCCCAACCGAAACTACGCCCGCTGGTCGACCTGCTGCCGATCGCCGGTGGCAGCGGCACGCTGTCGAACCGGTATCTCGACACCGATGAGGGGAAGGCCTCGGCAGGCTGGTTGCGTGCCAAGACCGGATCGTTGACCGGCACCAACAGCCTGGCCGGCATCGTCACCGACAGCAGCGGCCGGGTGCTCACCTTCGCGTTGTTGTCCAACAACGCCGGTCCCACCGGCCGCACCTCACTCGACGCCCTGGCCGCCAAGTTGCGATTGTGCGGGTGCGGCGGATGAGTCAGTCGGTCGGCGCCGCCGTGGACTGGGCGGTGGCAGCCACCGTCGGTGCCAAATTGTCCCGGCCCGCGCCGGCGACCACCGATTACACCCGCGATCAGGCCATCGCTCAGCTGGCCGAGGCCGCCCGTACCGCTGAGCTGCCGGTCCGCGAGGTCACCCATCTGAACGAGGGTGCCGAGGTCCCCGAAGCCAGGGTGGTCGACCGTCCGCAGTGGGTGCAGGCGGCCACCCAGTCCATGCGGGCGATGACCGGCGGTTCGGATGAGCAGTCCCGCGGGGTGGCGGCAGCGTTGGCCGCCAAGGTCACCGGCACCCAGACCGGTGCGGTGCTGGCATTCATCTCCAGCGGGATTTTGGGGCAGTACGACCCGTTCTCAAACGGCGGCGAGTTACTGCTGGTCTATCCCAATGTCATTGCCGTGGAGCGGCAACTGCGGGTCGACCCGGCCGATTTCCGGTTGTGGGTGTGCTTGCACGAGGTCACCCATCGGGTCCAGTTCCGCGCCAATCCTTGGCTTGCCGAGCACATGTCGTCATCGCTGGACACGCTGACCGGTGATGGTGCCGACCAGATCGGCGATCTGGTGGGCCGACTCGCCGAATACGTACGCAATCAACGCAGCGGCACCGCCGACGAGCCGAATTCGACCGGTGTGCTTGGGTTGCTGCGGGCTGTTCAGGCCGAACCGCAGCGCGAGGCGCTGGACCGGTTGCTGGTGCTCGGCACGTTGTTGGAGGGGCACGCCGAGCATGTCATGGATGCAGTCGGGCCGGCGGTGGTGCCGACGGTGGCCACCATCCGGCACCGCTTCGATGAACGGCGCCAGCGCAAACAGCCCCCGCTGCAACGACTTATCCGAACCCTGCTGGGTTTCGATGCCAAGCTCAGTCAGTACACCCGCGGCAAGTCTTTCGTCGACGAGGTGGTGTCACGGGTGGGAATGCATCGCTTCAACGCCATCTGGACCGATGCGCAGACACTGCCCAGGCCGGAGGAGATCGAGGAACCGCAGCGGTGGATCGATCGGGTCCTGTAGCGCAATTGCGCTCCGCTGTAGCGGCTTTCGCTGCGACGCATCTGCGCTCCGCCGGGCCGTGGGCGGTGGCGTTGTCCGGCGGTGCCGATTCTCTGGCGCTCGCGGCGGTGGCCGCGACGTTGCGACCGACCACCGCGCTGATCGTCGACCATGGACTGCAGGCGGGTTCGGATCGGGTTGCCGCCACCGCCGGTGAGGCCGCGTTGCGGCTCGGATGTGTTGCTGCACAGATCCTTCGGGTCGAGGTCGGCACCGCCGGTGGGCCCGAGGCGGCCGCGCGGACAGCGCGTTATCGCGCCCTCGATGGTGGCCGCGACGGTATGCCGGTGCTGCTCGGGCACACGCTCGATGATCAGGCCGAGACGGTGCTACTCGGCCTCGGGCGCGGTTCGGGTGCTCGTTCTATCTCCGGGATGCGTCCTCTCGATGATCCGTGGTGTCGGCCGCTGCTGGGGCAGCGCCGCGCCACCACGGTGGCGGCCTGTGCTGAGCTGGGTGTGACGCCGTGGGCGGACCCACACAACAACGACCCCCGCTTCACCAGGGTCCGGTTGCGTACCGAGGTGCTCCCGCTGTTGGAGGAGGTGCTCGGCGGTGGCGTCGCGGCGGCACTGGCCCGCACCGCCTCGGCATTGCGCGAGGACACCGAGGCGTTGGACGCGTTGGCCGATACCCACGCCACCGATGGCGACAACCTGGACGTCTCCGCTCTGGCGGTTCTGCCCGGTGCGGTCCGCCGCCGGGTGATCCGCGCCTGGCTGCTGGGACGCGGTGCCTGTGATCTCAACGACGGTCAGCTGCGTGCCGTGGAGGCCCTGATCACGCAATGGCGCGGTCAGGGCGGGGTCGCGGTGCCCAATCAGGTGCCCGCGGAGCGGTTGTTCGTGGCCCGCCGGGACGGGCTGCTGACGCTCTACCGTGAACCCGTCGGGTGAGCACCGCTACGCTGTGGGCGTGACTGCGGAGTTGTATCCCGGCGACATCAAGTCGGTCTTGCTATCCGAAGACGAGATCAAGGCCAAGACTGCCGAACTCGCCGCCCAGATCGCCGCCGATTATCGTGCCGGCGACGGTGACCAGGATCTGCTCCTGATCACGGTGTTGAAGGGCGCCGTCATGTTCGTGACCGACCTGGCGCGTGCCATCGGGGTGCCGACCCAGCTGGAGTTCATGGCGGTCAGCTCCTACGGATCCTCGACGTCCTCATCGGGCGTGGTGCGCATCCTCAAGGACCTGGATCGCGATATCCACGACCGTGATGTGCTGATCGTCGAGGACATCATCGATTCGGGTTTGACGCTGTCCTGGTTGTTGCGCAACCTGGCGACACGCAATCCCCGGTCGCTGCGCGTCTGCACGCTGCTCCGTAAGCCCGATGCGGTGCGCGCGGATGTCGATGTCACCTATATCGGGTTCGATATTCCCAATGAGTTCGTCGTCGGTTACGGCCTCGACTATGCCGAGCGCTACCGCGATCTGCCCTATATCGGCACGCTGGAGCCGAAGGTGTACCAGTCGGAGTAGCGGTGCCGCTGCGAGAATTCTCCTTGCAGGGATCGGCCTTTCGGCGTACATTCGAACATAAGTTCGAATGCGCCGCGGTTCCCGATCCTCGGATCTGGTGAGCCGCAGACCGCGACTTCGGTCGCCGCGAGGTTCGACGGTCCCTGTCCAGGGACCGTGCGGGCTGTGTGTGTGTTTGATGGTGCCCCTTGGTGGGTGCTGTGGGGGAAGTCGGTATCCGTTATGGACGCCACCTGTCTTGATGCGTTTGTTGATGCGCTGATCGATGAGCTCGCTCCGGTGTCCTCGGAGGTTGATGTCGGGCCGAGTCTGGGTCGGTGGGTGGATTGTCCGCGGCCGGTGGTCGATGACGAGGCGTTGCTGGGTGTGTTGGCGGCGGCGGTGGCGGCGCGCAATCTGCTGGATTTCGTGATCGCTTCGGCGGTGGGGGCGGCTGAACGGGCCGGTGTGCCGGGTCGGCGGCACCTGCGCACGGGCACTGATCTGCTGAGGTTGTTGGGTATGGCCCCGGGGGCGGCGGCCCGGGCGGTGCGGGTGGGGCGGATGGCACCGTCTTTGTCGGCGTTGACGATCGCGCAGCGGTTGGGTGGGGTGGGTATTGAGTTCGCCGATGCGGTGGGCAAAGGTGTCACGCACGTGGAGTCTCGGGTGCCGTTGTCCGAGGAAGACCGGGCCGCGGTGGTGACCAAACTGATGGTGCAGACCACCCCGGCCGAGGTGGCCGTCAAGGCCCGGGCGATCGGCATCGAGAAGACCGCGGCGCAGCCAGTGGAAGAACGGGTGGTGCCGGTCGCCGAGGACACCGGCCTCAACGAGATGACCCTGGCTCAGAACGCGGAGGGCCGGTTCGAGGCCACCCTCAACCTGGACGTCGGGACCGGGGAAGAACTCTGCGCGGCGTTGGATCCGTTGTGCCGACCGGTCCCGCTACCGGACGGCTCGCCGGACCCACGCCCGATCCACACCCGGCGGGCGGAGGCGATGGGGCAGGTGTTGCGCACCTATTTGTCGCAGTCGCGGCGTCCGATGTCTGGTGGGGTGCTTCCGCATGTCACCCTGATCCGACCCGTGGCCGCAGAGGCGTCGGTGGGTGGTGGGGACGCGGTGGACCGGTTGGGGTTCGGTGGCCCGGTCTCCGCGGTGACAGCGGAGCTGATCGCCTGCGATGCGACGTTGACCGCGGTGGTCGTCGACTACTCCGGGGTGCCGTTGGATGTCGGCCGAGCGGAACGGTTGTTCACCCCGGCCATCCGCAAAGCCCTCGCCGTGCGCGATGGTGGGTGTGCCCACCCGGGGTGCGGACGGCCGGTGTCCTGGTGCGATGCCCACCACATCCAACCCTGGAGCGCCGGCGGTGCCACGAGTGTCGACAACGGGGTGCTGCTGTGCCGGCTGCACCACACGCTGATCCATCACGGCGGTTGGCAGGTCTACCTCGGCCGCGACCGCCACCCCTGGTTCATCCCACCCCACACACCCGGCGAACCCGAACCGACACCCCTGCGCTCGCACGCCCGACGCACCATGACCGATCTACCGACTGCGGCGTAACCCAAAACCACAACGCACCTTGACAACTGAACAGAGAACTACGCGCCGACTGGGATTGAGTTGGCCCCCGCCGTCAGACGGTTGGGGTCAGCTCAGTTCCCACACCGCGGTCACGGTGAACCCGACGGTCTGCTGTCCCGGAGACAGCGGAACCGCCTCGGCCATCGCACCGCGCGGCATCGGCATCGGCGGCGGGGGAGTCGACCCGGAAGCCTCCGAGATCGACACCACGTCGCCCAGGTTCAGGCCCGACAATTCGGCGTATTGCTGGGCGCGGGCCTTGGCATCCTCGAACGCGCGGGCGCGCGCGTCACGCACCAGCTGGGAGTCGTCGGCAATCGAGTAGCTCACCGAGTTGATCCGTGTCGCGTCCCCGCCGGTGTCGACTATCAGCGCCAGAATGTCGGAGGCTCGGGCGGCGTCGCGGATCTTGACGTCCACCCCATTGCTTGCGCGGTAGAGGTCGATGCGGGAGCCGTCGTTGTTGTACTGCGGCTGCAGCGATACCTGGCTGGTGCTGATATCGCGGTCCTCGATGCCGGCCGCGGTCAATGCGTCGATCACGGCTCGCTGGCGCTGACTGGTCTGGTTCAGCGCGCCGGAGACGTCGGGCGCGACCGCCTCCATCGCCGCCGATACCGTCAGGGTGTCCGGGGTGCCCTGCACCTCGCCGGAGCCCACGACGGTGACCTGACGACCCGTCGCCGCGGCGGGCTGCCCCGTCGCGACCGGACCGGAGTTCGAATCACAGGCGGTCATCCCGATGGCGAGGGCACCGACGAATGCTGCGAGGCTGACACGGACCGGCAATCGTTGCGCGAAGGTCATGTTCGCACCCTAACCGTTCACGGCGTGACTAGGATCTTGCAATGCCGCTCGGGATCGGACAAATCGGCGAAAGCCCCCGCCACGCCGTCCAGCTCGACCTCGCCGGTGATCATCGGGGCGACATCGATATCGCCCTCGGCGATGGCTCGCAGCGACTCGGCGAATTCGGCCGGGTCATAGCCGAAGACGAAATGCAGGCTTAGCTGCTTGGCGCTCGCGAAGAACGGATGCACCGTATCGGGTTGCATGCATACTCCGGCGACCACCACCCGGGCGCCGGCCGGTGCCCGGCGCAGAACATCGTCGAGGATGCCCGGCGCTCCCACCGCCTCGAACACCACTGCCGGCGCGCATCGGTGAAACGGTGATCCCTGACCCGGATCGACCGTCACGTGCGCACCCATTCGGGCGGCCAGTTCGCGTCGGGTAGGAGAAAAATCCGACGCCACAATGGTTTCCACGCCGCGGTAGCGCAGCGCAGCGATGATCGCGATCCCTATCGGCCCGCACCCGATCACCAGTGCGGTCTCCCCGCGCTGTACCTGCGAGGTGTTCACCGCGTGCAGACCGACGGCCATCGGCTCGGTCAGTGCAGCGTGGTGTGGGTCCAGGCCGTTGGGCACCGGCAGCAACAGCGGTGCCGACAGGAGCATCCGCTCGGCGTAACCGCCTACGGTGGAGTTGCTGTAGACGATCATCTCCAGGCCGGACGGTGACACCAGCACCGGGACCGAGGTGACGATCGTGCCGGCGGCGGGCGCATCGGTGCCAGGGCCCGCGGCCAGTACCTCGGCGCTGAACTCGTGGCCCATATAGACATCGGCGGCCAGGTCGATACCTGCCAGCGTGTCGGGCATGCCCTCCATCTCCGCGCCGGCCGCCAACATCTCATCGCCATGGGATGCGAAATGCAGGTCCGAACCGCAGATCCCACAGGCCTTGACCGCCACCAGCACCTGACCCGGGCCCGGGATTGGCTCGGGGGCATCGTCGCGGACGACCATCGCGCCATCGCGCAGAACGGCGGCGCGCATCAGCTCGTCGCCGGGGAGGTCGGATCGTCGGCGGCCTCGGTGATCGCGTTGACAATCGCCTGTCCCGCACGGCCGAGCAACTGATGTCGCATGCCCTTCGCCCATTCGTGTGAGGCGTGCGGAGCGGTCAGCTGGCCCTTGAAATGCGGGATCACCTCCCTGGCGATCAGTTCGTAGGAGTGATAGGTCGCGGCCGGCGAGGCCCAGTCGTGTCCCAGCATCAGAAAGGTCCCGAATCCGCCCGAGCGATCCAGCAGATCCTGGATGTAGGCGATGGCCTCGCCGGTGGTGCCGATGCAGCAATTACCTTTGGCCGCATAGTCTTCGACGAACGCGCGGGAATCATCGGTGCCGCCGTCGGTCGCGTTGGACAGTGGGACGAAACCGGCCGCACCGAAATAGTTCGCGAAGTCCTGCAACCCGTAGGTGCAGTCCTCGATGGCTTGGTCCTTGGTGTCGGCGACGTGCACGATGCCCAGCACCCGCCAATCCTTGCGGTCGGGGGCGTCGCGGCCGGACTGCCGGGCCTGGTCGGTGACGATGTCCCAGGTGGTCTCCACCGCTGCCGCACCGCCGGGCACCGACATCGACAGCGACAACAGAGAGGTTCCCAGCTGGCCGGCCAGTCGCGGACCGGTGGGGGAAACCATTGCCGCGGTGGATATTTCGGGATACGGCCAAGTGTACGGTCGAACCTGAAGTGCGGCGTCGCGCAGCGTGAACCAATCGGTCTGGCGATCGACCCGCTCGTCGGGCGCCGCGCGGAACAACGCCAGGATCGCCTCGAGGGACTCCTGCATCATGCGGCGTTGGTCGACCGGATCGATGCCCATCATGTAGGCGTCCGAGGGAAGCGCGCCCGGGCCGGTCCCGAACATCACCCGGCCACGGGTCAGGTGGTCCAGCAGCACCCAGCGATCGGCCACCATCAGCGGATGGTGGTATGGCAGTGACACCACCCCGGTGCCCAGCCGGATGTGGCGTGTACGTTCGGCGGCGGCCGCGATGAAGACCTCGGGACAGGAGATCAATTCGTAACCGCCGGAATGGTGTTCACCGAACCAGGCCTCGTCATACCCCAGCCGGTCCAGCTCTTCGACGCGGTCCATGTCGTATTGCAGAGCCAGGGTGGGGGATTGGCCGGGCGGATGGAACGGGGTGAGGAACACCCCGAAGTTCAGCGGCGCGCTCATGCCAGTCCCCCGAGGAATTCCAGTAGCACGGCGTTGACCTCGGTCGGCCGCTCCTGCTGCAGCCAGTGGCCGGCGCCCTCGAGCAGTACCTCGTAGTACTCGCCGGTGGCCACCTCCCGGACATGATCGCGCGGTGTGAAGCTCAGCACCGGGTCGGCGCTGCCCGCCAGGAACAGCACGGGCGCGGTGATGGTGGTGGTGACCACCCGGCCCGCAGCTGGGTCGGTGAGCTCCCAGTTGCGGTCGAAGTTGCGGTACCAGTTCAGCGGGCCGGTGAAACCGGTTGCCTCGAACGCCCGGGCGTACTCCTCGAACTCCTCGGCGCTCATCCACTCGGGCAGCGGGGGCAGCGGATTGTCTGTCATCTCGTCGACCGGGCCGGCGAAGCCTTCCAGGGCGACCATCCGCTGCAGCGAGGCCCGCGGGTCTGCGCCCAGGGCGGCATCGGCGACGCCGGGTTCCTGGAAGTACAGGATGTAGAAGAAGGTGTCGCCGAAGATCCCGCGCCAGATCTGGGTGGGTGGGGCCGACGCCCGCGGGATCGGCGGCACGCTCAGCGCGGCGATTGCGCGCACCCGGTCGGGATGGAACAGCGGAAAGTTCGTCACCACGGGCGAGCCCCAGTCGTGACCGATCAGCACTGCGCGCTCGGCGCCCACATCGTCGAGCAGTCCGGCGATATCGTTGGTCAGCTCGATGATGTCGTAGGCCTCGACCGCCTCCGGCCGCGACGAGCCGCCGTATCCGCGCTGGTCCGGGGCCAAAACGTGATAACCGGCGGCCGCCAGCGCGGGGATCTGGTGGCGCCAGGAATGCGCGAGCTCGGGAAAGCCGTGAGCCAGCACCACCACCGGGTTGCCGCGCTCACCTGCCTCCGTCACGCGCAGCGTCACGCCGTTGGTATCGACTAACCGTTCGGTTGGTGTGAGCACGGCCTCACCCAAGCACACAAACGCTGCGAGGGTAAGCTTGAGGAACGATCAGTTTGAAAACGACCGTTTCGTATACGATAGTTTTATGTTCGCCGCTTTGCGTGTCCGCCCGCTGCTGTCTGTCGCCGTCGCCTGTTCCCTTGTGGCGGGTGCTCTGGCAGTTGCAGTCCTGATCGGCAACAGCTTCGACATCGACGAGCATCGTGTGTCGATACCCGGCGTCGCCGAACCCTTGGACGCCGTCCTGGCCACACCCAAGGACGGCCGGCCGCAGCATGGCTTGGTCGTGATGGTGCACGGAGACGGCCCCGCCGATGCCGCCCGAGACTCGTTCTACCGGCCGCTGTGGGAAACCTTCGCCCGGGCCGGGTACGCGTCGCTCGCCTGGAACAAGCCCGGAGTTGATGGGGCGCCGGGTAATTGGCTTTCCCAAACGATGCATGGCCGGGCAGAGGAGGTCGACGCGGTCCTTGACTGGGCCCGGTCTCGGACCGATATCGACACGAGTCGGATCGGGTTATGGGGAATCAGTCAAGGTGGCTGGGTTGTTCCAGAGGTAGCTGCGCACCGGTCCGATCTGCAGTTCGTCATCCTGGTTAGTCCTGCGGTCAACTGGCTGCGCCAAGGCGAGTACAACTTGCTGGCCGAGCTGCGAGCCGCCGGCGCCAACGACGCCGAGATCGCTGCGGCGCTCGCGCGCCGAGCGGAATCGGTCCGGTTGTTGCTTGCCGACGCCTCCTACGACGAGTACGTCGCCAGTGGGATCGATGATCCGCCGATGTCTGCCGACAGGTGGCGATTCGTTGCCTTGAACTTTCGTGCTGACGCGTCCGCGGCGCTGCCCCGGGTCGCCGCGCCCGTCCTGCTGATACTGGGCGGGCAAGACCGCAATGTCGACGTCATCGAAACCCGGCAAGTTTACGAACAGTTGTTACCGCCGGGCCGGTTGTGCGTCGAAGTGTTCCCGACGGCATCGCACAGTCTTGTCGAGGCCAGGTTCGACCAAGACGGCAGCGTGCAGGCGTATCTGGTGGCGTTGTTCGCACCAAGGTCGCTTTACGCCTCCGGTTATCTCGAGGCGATGCGCAACTTCATCGATCGCCAGAACGTCGAAAAGTCCAGCAGTTCATGAAGATTCTCGCATTGGGTGGCGCTGGGGCGATGGGGGCGGTCGCGTCGCGGACCGCGGTGCGGATGCCCGGTGTGGACGAGTTGGTGATCGCCGACCGGGATCTCGGTGCGGCAACCACACGGGCCCGCGAACTGGCACCGGCACCGGTGCGGGCATGCGCGGTCGATGTCGACGATGACGTCGCTCTGCGCGGCGCGCTCGAATCTGCCGACCTGGTGCTCAACACCGTCGGGCCGTACTACCGGTACGGCCCGCGCGTGCTGCGGGCCGCCATCGACACCGGCACCCACTATCTGGACATCTGCGACGACTGGGAACCCACCGTCGAGATGCTCGCCCTCGATGCCTCCGCTCGTGGCGCCGGGATCACCGCCGTCATCGGCATGGGCGCGAGTCCCGGTATCAGCAATCTGCTCGCTGCCGCCGCGGCCGCAGCGCTGGATACCGTGCGGGATCTGTACACCGCCTGGCCGGTCGACGTGCCAGCGGTACCCGGTGCCGACCGGGCAACCCAGTTGATCGGCCCACGGGGAGCGCCGACCGCCGCCGCAGTGCACTGGATGCAGCAATGTAGCGGCGAGATCACCGTCGTGGCAGGAGGTGTGCTGACCCGCGCGGCGCCGCTGCAGCCGGTCACCTTGGTGTTACCTGGCGGCCGGCGCGGTACCGCTTACACCGTGGGGCATCCCGAACCGGTGACTCTGCATCGGACCGTGCACCCCAGCGGTGCCTCGGCCAATCTGATGGTCGTCACCCCAGGGACCGCCGCCTACCTCGACGTGCTGCGGCGCGATCTGGACCGAGGTCGGCTCGACAACGAGGCGGCCGTGCGCCGCATTGCCAGGCCACGGTTGTCGAACGTGCTCAGATCGCTGCCGAAGGCGCTGACCACCCGGGGGCCGGGCACCCTGCCGCCGTTCTTCGCCGCCGCCTTCGGCGAGCTGGCCGGGCGCGAAGCCGCCGTCCTCTGTCATGCGGCAGGGGCGGGGTCGCTGCTGGCCGATATGGCGCGGGCGACCGGAATACCTCTGGCGCTGGGCATGTCGCAGGTTGTCGACGGTAGCGTTGGGCGTGCGGGGGTGTTTCCGCCCGACGAGGTGATCGACACCACGCGATTCTTCGACGACATCGACCGGGAACTCGGCCGGTCCGGTGACGGCCCGTTGTTCGTCACGGAACGGGAGTATCGGTGAGCAAGGAGCGCGGAGTCTCGACCCGCACCCTGGTCGAAAGCATGCTGCGCGCGGACGCGACCATCGACACCGCCGAACTCTACGACGTCGCCCATACCCTCGGGATGACCGACCAGCAGGTGCGGCTGTGCGTCAAACGCCTTGTCGGCGAAGGACAGTTGGTCGCCGAAGGTCGTGGCCGCAAGGCGGTGCTGCGGGCAACCGAAGCGATGATGGCGATCATCGAGCCGGATCTTGAATTCATCCGCTACATGTATGCGCAGGACCGCGGTCAGGCCGACTGGGACGGAACCTGGCATGTGGTGGCATTCGCCGTCCCGGAATCAGCCCGGTCGGCCCGGGACGCCATGCGCGATGCGGTCCTGCGGTTAGGTGGCGCGGCCATCCAGGGCGGGTTGTACGTGTCGGCCAACCCGTGGACCGAGCACATCATGACGGCGGCGCAGCGACTCGGGGTCGTCGACAGGGTAAGTACGTTCAGCACCGTCGACCTGAGCGTCAACGGCATGACCGATCCGCGTGTGCTGGCCGAACAGCTGTGGCCCATTGACCGAATCGCCGACGGGTACCGGCGGCTGCTGGCGGTCGCCGAACGGTCGCTGCACGCCTTGCCCGAGGCGGACCGAATCGCCCGGTTGCGCATCACGATCGAACTGGCTGCGGCATTCAGCCGAGCCGTCGAGCCAGATCCGTTGCTACCGCCACGGCTGCTGCAGCAGCCGTGGGTCGGGTCCGCCGCGCGGGCTGTGGTTGGAAAGTGCTGGTCAGGGCTGATGGCAGCCGACCACGGCGAACCACTGCAGCTTTTTCGTTGGTATGCCGACGTGGTTGCACAGGTCACCGCGCCCGGAGAGTGACGCCGGGAACTTCCGATCGTTGTTCAAGCGGTAGCCTTTAGTTTCCCAACTGCGTATATCGGAAGGACCGGGTCGGCCGGCGCACCCGCGCGGCCGCAGATATCGATGAACCGAACTGACGTATGAACCGTAAGAATGTCGTTCGCACACTCACGGCAATCGCCGTGGTGCTGCTGCTTGGTTGGTCCTTCTTCTACTTCAGTGACGACACCCGCGGCTATAAGCCGGTGGACACCTCGGTGGCGATGGCCCAGATCGAGGCGGGCAACGTCAACAGCGCCCAGATCGACGATCGCGAGCAGCAGCTGCGCCTCGATCTGAAGTCCGGAAACGGTGACACCGAGAACAGCGACAAGATCCTCACCAAGTACCCCACCGGGGTGGGTGTGCAGCTGTTCGACAACCTCAGCGCCAAGAACGCGAAGATCAACACGGTCGTCAACCAGGGCAGCGTGCTGGGCACCCTGCTCATCTACATGCTTCCGCTGCTGCTGTTGGTCGGGCTGTTCGTCATGTTCTCCCGGATGCAGTCCGGCGGCCGGATGGGCTTCGGCTTCGGCAAGTCCAAGGCCAAACAACTCTCCAAAGACATGCCCAAGACCACATTCGCCGATGTGGCCGGAGCCGACGAGGCCGTCGAAGAGCTCTACGAGATCAAGGACTTCCTGCAGAACCCGAGCCGCTACCAGGCGCTCGGCGCGAAGATCCCGCGCGGTGTGCTGCTGTTCGGTCCTCCCGGCACCGGCAAGACCCTGCTCGCGCGCGCCGTCGCCGGTGAGGCCGGGGTGCCCTTCTTCACCATCTCGGGTTCGGACTTCGTCGAGATGTTCGTCGGCGTCGGCGCCTCCCGCGTGCGTGACCTGTTCGAGCAGGCCAAGCAGAACAGCCCCTGCATCATCTTCGTCGACGAGATCGACGCCGTCGGCCGCCAGCGCGGCGCGGGACTCGGCGGTGGCCACGACGAACGCGAGCAGACGTTGAACCAGCTGCTCGTCGAGATGGACGGTTTCGGCGATCGGCAGGGCGTCATCCTGATCGCCGCCACCAACCGCCCCGACATCCTGGACCCCGCGCTGCTGCGCCCCGGCCGCTTCGACCGCCAGATCCCGGTGTCGAACCCAGATCTGGCCGGCCGCCGCGCCGTGCTCAAGGTGCATTCGGCGGGCAAGCCGATAGCACCCGACGCAGACCTCGACGGGCTGGCCAAGCGGACCGTCGGCATGTCCGGCGCCGATCTGGCCAACGTCATAAACGAGGCAGCGCTGCTGACCGCCCGCGAGAACGGCACCGTCATCACCGGAGCCGCGCTGGAGGAGGCCGTCGACCGCGTCGTCGGCGGACCGCGCCGAAAGAGCCGCATCATCAGCGAGCAGGAAAAGAAGATCACCGCCTACCACGAGGGCGGGCACACGCTGGCGGCCTGGGCGATGCCCGATATCGAGCCGATCTACAAGGTGACCATTCTGGCCCGCGGCCGCACCGGCGGCCACGCCGTCGCGGTACCCGAGGACGACAAGGGCCTGATGACCCGCTCGGAAATGGTCGCCCGGCTGGTGTTCGCGATGGGTGGCCGAGCCGCCGAGGAACTGGTCTTCCGCGAGCCCACCACCGGCGCGGTCTCCGATATCGAGCAGGCCACCAAGATCGCCCGAGCCATGGTCACCGAGTACGGCATGAGCGCCAAGCTCGGCGCTGTTCGCTACGGCACCGAGCACGGCGACCCGTTCCTGGGACGCTCCATGGGCACCCAGGCGGACTACAGCCATGAGGTCGCACAGATCATCGACGACGAGGTGCGCAAGCTGATCGAGGCCGCGCACACCGAGGCGTGGGAGATCCTCACCGAGTATCGAGATGTGCTCGACATCCTGGCCGGTGAATTGCTGGAGAAGGAAACCCTGCACCGCACGGAGCTCAAGGCGATCTTCGACGGGGTCAAGAAGCGCCCGCGGATCACCATCTTCAATGACTTCGGTGGCCGGATCCCATCGGATAAGCCGCCCATCAAGACCCCGGGCGAGATCGCCATCGAGCGCGGGGAACCGTGGCCGCCGCCGGTGAAGGAACCCGCCTACAAGGCCGCGATCCTGGAGGCTAGCCGCGCGGCCGAATCCAACAGGCCCGCCGACGGCGGCAACAATGGTCCCAACGGATCCAATGGTTTCAACGGTGCGCACGCGGCACCCAACGGTCACGCCCAACCCGACTACGGCGCCCCCGCGGGCTGGCACGCACCGGGCTGGCCGCCGCGCGAGGGAACCCCGCCGCCGCAGTACGGTCCGCCGCCGCAGCAGCAGCAATACGGCCCCCCGCCACACCAGCAGTACGGTCCGCCGCAGCCGGGGCAACCCGATCCGCAGCACGGGCAGTACGGTGACCCTCGATACGGTTCGCCGCGAGGCCAATACGGCCCCCCGCCGGAGAATCCGCCACCTCCACAAGGCTGACCAGAAACGGAGCGTCGATGACGACGTCGGGCAAGAACGGCGAGAGCACCAGCGGGTTCGTCCAAGCGGAGTTCGATCAACCGCGCGCGGAAGCCGCGGTGCGTGAGCTCCTGTTGGCCGTCGGCGAGGATCCCGACCGGCACGGCCTGGTCGATACCCCCGCGCGGGTGGCCAGGGCTTACAAGGAGATCTTCGCGGGGCTCTACACCGATCCCGACGCGGTGCTCAACACCACGTTCGACGAACAGCACGACGAGTTGGTGCTGGTCAAGCAGATTCCGATGTACTCGACCTGTGAGCATCACCTGGTGTCCTTCCACGGTGTCGCCCACGTCGGCTACATCCCCGGCCGGGATGGTCGCGTCACCGGGCTGTCCAAGATCGCCCGACTGGTCGACCTGTATGCCAAGCGGCCGCAGGTGCAGGAACGGCTGACCGCCCAGGTCGCCGACGCCCTCATGCGCAAGCTCGACCCGCGCGGCGTCATCGTGGTGATGGAGGCCGAACACCTCTGCATGGCGATGCGGGGCATTCGCAAACCCGGTGCCGTGACGACCACTTCAGCGGTGCGCGGTCAGTTCAAGACCGACAAGGCGTCCCGGGCCGAGGCACTGGAACTGATCCTGCGCCGGTGAGCTCCACGCGCATGCGGGTGATGGGCGTCCTCAACGTCACCGATGATTCCTTCTCCGACGGCGGGCTGTTCCTCGACCGAGACCGCGCCCTGGAGCACGCGCACGCCATGGTGGCCGCCGGCGCTTCGATCATCGACGTCGGCGGTGAGTCCACCCGCCCGGGTGCGGTGCGCGTCGACCCCGCCGTGGAAACGGCCCGTGTCGTGCCGGTCGTGCGTGAACTCGCGGCCGCCGGCGTCACCGTCAGCATCGACACCATGCACGCGGCGGTGGCGTGCGCCGCGCTCGAACACGGCGCACAGATCGTCAACGACGTCTCCGGCGGGCGCGCCGACCCCGACATGGCCGCGCTGCTGGCCGAGGCCGGGGTGCCCTGGATGCTGATGCACTGGCGGTCGGTGCGGGCCGATGCCCCCCACGATGTCCCCGGCTACACCGACGTCGTCGCCGAGGTGCGTGCGGAACTGCTGCGCAGCGTAGATGCCGCCGTGGCCGCGGGGGTCGACCCGGTCAACATCATCATCGATCCGGGCCTCGGATTCGCCAAGACCGCACAACACAATTGGCAGCTGCTGCGCGCTCTGCCCGAGTTCGTCGGCACCGGGATACCGGTGCTGGTGGGCGCCTCGCGCAAGCGTTTCCTCGGCGCGCTGCTCGCCGGGCCGGACGGGACGGCCCGACCGCCCGCCGGACGCGAGACCGCCACCGCCGTGGTGTCGGTACTGGCCGCCCAGCGCGGTGCCTGGGGCGTGCGGGTTCACGATGTGCAGGCCTCGGTCGACGCGCTCAAGGTACTCGAGGCCTGGTCGGGCGCACAGGAGGAGGAGCATGGCTGACCGCATCGAACTGCGGGGTCTGACGGTGCGCGGCCACCACGGCGTGTTCGACCACGAGCGTCGCGACGGCCAGGACTTCATCATCGACATCACCGTTTGGGTGGACCTGGCCGCGGCCGCGGCCAGTGACGACCTGGCCGATACCGTCGACTACGGCGGGTTGGCCCAACGGGCCGCCGACATCGTCGGTGGGCCGCCGCGCAACCTGATCGAGACGGTGTCGGCCGAGATCGCCGAGGACGTGATGACCGACGAACGGATCCATGCCGTCGAGGTCGTGGTGCACAAACCGTCGGCACCCATACCGCTGGCCTTCGACGATGTTGCCGTGGTGGCGCGGCGGTCCCGGCGCGGTGCCCGGTGAAGGTGGTGCTGTCGATCGGCTCCAACCTGGGTGACCGGTTGGCCCACCTGCAATCGGTCGTCGACGATCTGGGGGCCCGGGTCACGGCGGTCTCACCGGTCTACGAGACCGACGCGTGGGGCGGCGTCGAACAGGACGCCTTCCTCAACGCCGTGCTCATCGCCGAGGACCCCGAACTCGACGGCTACGGCTGGTTGCGGCGCGGGCAGGCCTTGGAGGCCGCGGCCCGCCGCGTCCGTGAGGTGCATTGGGGTCCCCGCACCCTCGACGTCGACGTCATCTGTTGCCGCGATGACGACGGCGTCGAATTACGGTGCAGTGACACCGATCTGACGCTTCCGCACCCCCACGCCCACGAACGGGCCTTCGTCCTGATCCCGTGGCTGGCCGCCGACCCGGACGCCGAACTGTCCGGAAGGCCTGTTGCCGACCTGCTGGCCGAGCTGACCGCCGAGGAGCGTGCCGGTGTGCGCCGCACCGATCTGATCCTGGCGGACTGATGGGGCCGACCCGCGTCCGCGATCTGGCAGCGGCCACCGCAGTGACGGCGGTCCTGGGCTATTTGCTGGTCACCGGGCTGTATAGGTGGTTCCCACCCATCACCGCATGGAGCGGCATCTCGTTGCTGGCCGTCGCCGTCGCGATCGCAGGCTGGGGGCAGATCGTGCGCCGACGGATCGCCGACGGCAAGGTCGGCGTCGGTCCCGGACGATTGCATCCGCTGGCCGTGGCCCGATCGGTTCTCATCGCCAAGGCGTCCGCCTGGATGGGTGCGTTGGTGCTGGGGTGGTGGACCGGCGTTCTCGGTTACCTGCTGCCGCGCCGGGACACCGTGCGGGTCGCCGGTGAGGACACCGGCGGCACCGTGGTCGCCGCGGTGTGCGCGCTCGCCTTGATCGCGGCGGGATTGTGGCTGCAGCACTGCTGCAAATCACCGGACGACCAGAACGACACCGCCGATCCGCTTCCAGGTGCGGCCGACTAGGGCGAATCGCCGCACCGGTCGACACGCTATGCGACCTGCGACCGGTACAGTCGGAGCCCATGACCGACCCCTCCCGCGGCATGCGCGCTCGGCGCGTCAACCGCAGGCCGGGGTGGGTACTGCTGACCGTCCTGTTGGTGCTGGCCATCGTTTCGAGCACCGTCCTGGTCTTCACCAATCGTGTCGAGTTGCTCAAACTGGCTGTGGTGCTGGCCTTGTGGGCGGCGGTGGCCGCGGCCTTCGCCTCCTTCATCTATCGCAGGCAGAGCGATCTGGACCAGGCCAAGGTGCGCGATCTGAAGTACGTGTACGACCTGCAACTGGACCGCGAGATCTCGGCTCGCCGGGAGTACGAACTGGCCGTCGAGACCCAGTTGCGCCGCGAGCTGTCCGCTGAGCTGCGCGCCCAGTCCTCCGACGAGGTGGCCGCGTTGCGGGCCGAATTGGCGGCGTTGCGGGCGAACCTGGAGATCCTCTTCGACGCCGATCTCGACGAACGACCGGCCCTGGAGACCGAACGTCCGGCGGGTCGGGTCATCGCCAGCCGGATCGACGCCCCCGTGCGCAGTGAGGTGGAACCGCGCACCGAGGAGAGCCCGATCATCGACGTCCCGGCCGAACCCCAGCCCCCCGAGTTCGGGTGGGCGCCGCCGGACGAGCCCGCCGGGGGTGCCCATCGGCGGGCATCGGAGAATGCGCCCGGCGAGCCGTCCGCGCCGCCGTGGCAGCGACGCACCTCGACACCGCCCCCCGCTCCGCCCGTGGTGCCTCCGCGGGTGGAACCGGTCGAACCCTCCGAACCGCTGGTGGCGCAGTGGAACCCGGCCCCCGCCGACGGGCAGTGGATTCCGGCCGGTGCCCCGGGCAGCAACTGGAGCCCGCCGCAGACTCCGCCGGTCCCGCCGCCGGCGCCCATACCGGTCGCGGCACCGGATGCCGTCGCCGAGCGGGAGGCGCGGCGCGGCCGCCATGCCAACCCCGACCTGGCCGAGGCGCCGCGCCGGTCCCGCCACGCGGTGCCGGCCGAGGATGTTCAGACCGCACCGCCGGTGGTCCCGCCGCCGGCCCCCGCGCCGCGACATCGCGGACCCGAGGACGAGCCCGGCGCGCCCGCCGCGCCCGAGCCAGAGCCCGGCGGTCAGCACAGCGGCGGCCAGCCGGTCTCCGAATTGTTGTCCCGATTGCAGGCCAGCCCCGGCGGAGGCGGCCGACGCAGGCGCCGCGAGGAGTGAGCTAGGCTCACCGCAGCCCGTGCGGTACCTGCGACGGCAGGACCGCAACGTTTCAGTACCAGCGAATCTGCGAGGTCGTCTGTCATGGTCGACGGACTGCGTCCGGCCCGGCTCAGCGTCGGCATCATCTCGGCGGGCCGGGTCGGCACTGCACTCGGGGTCGCGCTCGAACGCGCCGAACACGTGGTCGTCGCCTGCAGCGCGATCTCGGTGCCGTCGCGCGAACGTGCTGCTCGCCGCCTACCCGATACCGCCATCGTGCCGGTGCACGAGGTCGCCGCCCGCGCCGAACTGTTGTTGCTGGCCGTCCCCGATGCCGAGTTGGCCGCGCTGATCGGCGGTCTGGCCGGCACGGGCTCGGTACGGCCGGGCACCATCGTGGTGCACACCTCCGGTGCCAACGGGATCGGCATCCTGGCGCCGCTGACCGAACTGGGCTGCCTGCCCCTGGCCATCCACCCGGCCATGACATTCACCGGTTCCGACGAGGACATCGTCCGGTTGTCCGACGCCTGTTTCGGGGTCACCGCGGCCGATGAGATCGGCTACGCCATCGGCCAGTCGCTCGTCCTGGAGATCGGCGGGGAACCCTTCCGGGTCCGCGAGGACGCCCGCACGCTCTATCACGCTGCGCTGGCCCACGCCGGAAACCACCTGATCACCGTGGTGCTCGACGCGATCGAGGCGCTGCGCGATGCGTTGCGTGGCCAGGAATTGCTCGGGCAGGAACTCATCGGCGACGCCCCGGGCGGGCTGGCCGAGCGGATCGTCGCACCGCTGGCGCGCGCCTCACTGGAGAACGCGCTGCAGCGCGGGCAGGCCGCGCTGACCGGGCCGGTCGCCCGTGGTGACTCGGCTGCTGTGGCGCGTCACCTCGGTGCGCTCACCGAGACGAACCCGGACCTGGCCCAGGCCTATCGGTCCAATTCACTGCGGACGGCCCAGCGTGCCCACGCGCCTGCGGACGTGTTCGACGTACTACTCGACAACGGCGCTGCGAAGGAGACATCGTGACCGATCGCCGACCGCCGGCGTTC
This sequence comes from Mycolicibacterium sp. 22603, assembly GCA_052044345.1. GTDB lineage: Bacteria > Actinomycetota > Actinomycetes > Mycobacteriales > Mycobacteriaceae > Mycobacterium. The sequence continues at coordinate 496,565 of JBQEMX010000001.1, read as the reverse complement.
ACGGCCGGGGAACTCAACATCTATCGACGGCCTGCCGATATCGCCGAGGTGACCAGGGCGCTGCGCAGCACCGGTAGGCGCGTCATGCTGGTGCCGACGATGGGCGCCCTGCATGAAGGCCATCTCACCCTGATCCGCCGCGCGCAGCAGGTACCGGGATCGGTGGTGGTGGTGTCGATCTTCGTCAACCCCACCCAGTTCGGCGCCGGTGAGGATCTCGATGCCTACCCACGCACGCTCGACGAGGATCTGGCCGCGCTGCGCGCCGAGGGCGTGCAGATTGCGTTCGCCCCTTCCGTGGCCGATATGTACCCCGCCGGGCCGCGTACGTCGGTACACGCCGGTGAGCTGGGTTCCCAGCTGGAGGGTGCGGTCCGCCCGACGCACTTCGCGGGCATGCTGACCGTCGTCATGAAGCTGTTGCAGATCGTGCGACCGGACCAGGCCTTCTTCGGCGAGAAGGATTATCAGCAGCTGGTCCTGATCCGGCAGATGGCCGACGACCTGAACCTGGACACCAGGATCGTCGCGGTACCCACCGTGCGGGAGGCCGACGGGCTGGCGATGTCCTCGCGCAACCGCTACCTCGACGACCTCGAACGTGAACAGGCACTGGCCATTCCGTCGGCATTGCTGGCCGGGGCATACGCCGCAGGCGAGGGCGCCGATGCCGCGCTGGACGCCGCGCGGGCGGTCCTGGAGGAGGTCCCCGCCATCAGCGTCGACTATCTGGAGGTCCGCGACACCTGGTTGGGGCCTGCGCCGGCTACCGGGCGGGCACGCATGCTGCTGGCCGTCCGACTGGGCCGCACCCGGCTGTTGGACAACATCGCGATCGATCTCGGGGTACCGTCCGGCCCCGGCCCGGACGTCCCCTTTGACGAGCACGAACTTCCTTGGAGGAATTGATGTTACGCACGATGCTCAAGTCGAAGATCCACCGCGCCACGGTGACCCAGGCCGACCTGCACTATGTCGGCTCGGTCACCATCGACGCCGACCTGATGGACGCGGCCGACATCCTCGAAGGGGAGCAGGTGACCATCGTCGACATCGACAACGGCAACCGACTGGTCACCTACGCCATCACCGGGCAGCGCGGCACCGGCGTGATCGGGATCAACGGTGCGGCAGCACATCTGATCCATCCCGGCGATCTCGTCATCCTCATCGCCTATGCCACCATCGAGGATTCCCGGGCGCGCACGTATCAGCCCCGGATCGTCTTCGTCGACACCGAGAACAGGCAGATCGATCTCGGTTCCGATCCCGCCCACGTGCCGGCCGACGCCGCCGGCCTGATGTCACCCCGCTAGCCGTGCTGCTCGCCATCGACGTCCGCAACACCCACACCGTGGTCGGTCTCATCGCCGGTCCGGGGACGCATGGGAAAGTGATGCAGCACTGGCGGATTCGCACCGAGTCCGAGGTCACCGCCGACGAGCTGGCGCTGACCATCGACGGTCTGATCGGTGACGACTCCGAACGCCTCACCGGGGCGACCGCCCTGTCGACGGTGCCCTCGGTGCTGCACGAGATCCGGCTGATGCTCGACCAGTACTGGCCCTCGATTCCGCAGGTGCTCATCGAACCCGGTGTCCGCACCGGGATCCCGCTGCTGGTCGACAATCCCAAGGAGGTCGGCGCCGACCGGATCGTCAACTGCCTGGCGGCCTACAGCAAGTACAACTCACCGGCCATCGTCGTCGACTTCGGCTCGTCGATCTGCGTCGACGTCGTGTCGGCAAAAGGGGAGTTCCTCGGCGGCGCCATCGCCCCCGGCGTGCAGGTGTCCTCCGATGCGGCCGCCGCGCGGTCGGCGGCGTTGCGCCGGGTCGAGCTCACCCGGCCGCGCTCGGTGATCGGCAAGAACACCGTGGAATGCATGCAGTCCGGTGCGGTATTCGGTTTCGCGGCGCTGGTGGACGGACTGGTCGACCGGATCAGGGCCGATGTCTCCGGTTTCGGCGGCACCGATGTGGCCGTGGTGGCCACCGGAAACTCGGCGCCGCTGGTGTTGCCGGACCTGCGCACCGTCGGTCACTACGACCAGCACCTCACCCTGGAGGGGCTGCGGCTCGTGTTCGAGCGCAACCGCGACAACCAGCGTGGTCGGCGCTGATTAAGCTGGCATGTCGTGAGTTCTGATGAAGACGACATCCCCGAGCAGTACCGGATCCGGCAGGCCAAGCGTGAGCGCCTGCTCGCCGAGGGCCGTGACCCCTACCCGGTGCAGGTGGCGCGTACCCACAGCCTGAGCGAGCTGCGGGCCGCGTACCCGGAGCTTGCCGCCGACACCCAGACCGGGGACCTGGTCGGGGTGGCCGCCCGGGTCGTCTTCGCCCGCAACTCGGGCAAGTTGTGCTTCGCCACCCTGCAAGACGGTGACGGCACCCAACTGCAGCTCATGATCAGCCTGGCGGAGGTGGGCCAGGAATCCCTGGATGCCTGGAAGGCCGATGTCGACCTCGGCGATATCGTCTTCGCCCACGGCCAGGTCATCAGCTCGCGTCGCGGTGAGCTGTCCGTGCTCGCCGATTCGTGGCAGATCGTCTCCAAGGCGCTGCGACCGCTGCCGGTGGCGCACAAGGAGATGAGCGAGGAGTCACGGGTGCGGCAGCGCTACGTCGACCTGATCGTGCGCCCCGAGGCGCGCAGCATCGCCAGGCAGCGCATTGCGGTGGTCCGGGCGGTCCGCTCGGCATTGGAGCGTCGGGGCTTCCTGGAGGTCGAGACGCCGATGCTGCAGACGCTGCCCGGTGGTGCCGCGGCACGTCCGTTCGTCACGCACTCGAATGCCCTCGACACCGACCTCTACCTGCGGATCGCCCCGGAGCTCTTCCTGAAGAGGTGCCTCGTCGGTGGTTTCGAGAAGGTCTTCGAGCTGAATCGGAACTTTCGGAACGAAGGTGCCGATTCGACGCATTCTCCGGAATTCGCGATGTTGGAGACTTATCAGGCTTACGGCACATACGACGATTCCGCGGTCGTCACTCGTGAACTAATTCAGGAAGTCGCCGACGAGGCGTTGGGAACTCGCCAGGTGCCACTCGCCGATGGCACTATCTATGATCTTGATGGCGAATGGCAGACGCTGGAAATGTATCCGTCGCTGTCGGCCGCATTGGGCGAAGAGATCACGCCGGACACCGAACTGTCATACCTGTTGTCAATTGCCGACCGCCTCGGTGTCGAGATCCCGTCGGATCGCGGTTACGGTCACGGCAAATTGGTCGAGGAACTGTGGGAGCACACCGTCGGCGAAACGCTCTGGGAGCCCACCTTCGTGCGGGATTTCCCGGTCGAGACAAGCCCGCTGACCCGCGCACACCGCAGCATTCCGGGGGTCACCGAAAAGTGGGATCTCTACGTGCGCAAGTTCGAACTGGCGACCGGATACTCCGAATTGATCGATCCCGTGGTCCAGCGTGAGCGTTTTGCCGCGCAGGCCAGGGCCGCGGCCGCAGGCGATGACGAGGCCATGCGCCTCGACGAGGATTTCCTGGCGGCCCTGGAGTACGCGATGCCGCCGACCACCGGCACCGGAATGGGTATCGACCGGCTGCTGATGGCTTTGACGGGCCTTACGATTAGGGAGACGGTTTTGTTCCCGATTGTGCGCAGACACTCAATCTGAGTGTATTGGCGGCGCGCTTGTTGAATGAGTTCGTTTCATATGTAAGCATTGCCGCAGGGTTTCGGGACTAATCTATGTGTGGCCACAGAAGGGTCAGTGTGAGCTGAATGGCGAAGAAAGTAACCGTTACGCTGGTTGACGATTTCGACGGCGAAGCCGCCGCAGACGAAACCGTGGAATTCGCGTTGGACGGTGTGAGTTACGAGATCGACCTTTCTTCCAAGAACGCCGCAAAACTCCGCGGTGACCTGAAGCAGTGGGTCGAGGCGGGCCGGCGAGTCGGCGGTCGGCGGCGTGGGCGTTCGGCGGGTACCGGCCGTGGCCGGGCGGCAATCGACCGGGAACAGAGCGCAGCCATCCGCGATTGGGCCCGTCGCAACGGACACAACGTCTCGACTCGCGGCCGTATCCCGGCCGAGGTCATCGACGCATTCCACGCCGCGACCTGATCGCGACGAATGCCGTGATTGCGCCCCGACCGGGCGGGTAATCCACTTCGCTGACGGCGAACTCTGCGCACCCGATTTCGGGAAACGTTCTGGCTTCGCCGCGCGTTATGTCTTCAACCGCGGCACCGAGAAAAGCACCCGTGTCGCGTGCCCACTACAGTGGACGCAAGGAGCGGCGAGTAGTTCAGCGCACGTTGCCGACCCACGTGAGGAAGAGCAGGTAACCACGGATGTTCGAAAGATTCACCGACCGTGCCCGTCGGGTCGTCGTCCTGGCCCAAGAAGAGGCCAGGATGCTCAACCACAACTACATCGGCACCGAGCACATCCTGCTGGGTCTCATCCACGAAGGTGAAGGCGTAGCGGCCAAGTCTCTGGAGTCGCTGGGTATTTCCCTGGAAGGGGTGCGCAGCCAGGTCGAGGAGATCATCGGCCAGGGCCAGCAGGCGCCCTCGGGGCATATCCCGTTCACCCCCCGCGCCAAGAAGGTGCTGGAACTGTCGCTGCGCGAAGCCCTGCAGCTCGGTCACAACTACATCGGTACCGAGCACATTCTGCTCGGTCTGATCCGTGAGGGCGAGGGCGTGGCCGCCCAGGTGCTGGTCAAGCTCGGCGCCGAACTGACCAGGGTCCGCCAGCAGGTCATCCAGCTGCTGAGTGGCTACCAGGGCAAGGAGGCCGCCGAGGCGGGCACCGGAGGTCGCGGAGGCGAATCCGGCAACCCGTCGACCTCGCTGGTCCTCGATCAGTTCGGCCGCAACCTGACCGCCGCCGCCATGGAGGGCAAGCTCGATCCGGTCATCGGCCGTGAGAAGGAAATCGAGCGGGTCATGCAGGTGCTGAGCCGCCGCACCAAGAACAACCCGGTGCTCATCGGCGAGCCCGGTGTCGGTAAGACCGCCGTCGTGGAGGGTCTGGCCCAGGCCATCGTGCACGGTGAGGTCCCCGAGACGCTCAAGGACAAGCAGCTCTACACGCTGGACTTGGGGTCCCTGGTCGCCGGCAGCCGTTACCGCGGTGACTTCGAGGAGCGCCTGAAGAAGGTGCTCAAGGAGATCAACACCCGCGGCGACATCATCCTTTTCATCGACGAGCTGCACACGCTCGTCGGTGCCGGTGCCGCCGAGGGCGCGATCGACGCGGCCAGCATCCTCAAGCCGAAGCTGGCCCGCGGCGAGCTGCAGACCATCGGCGCCACCACCCTCGACGAGTACCGCAAGTACATCGAGAAGGATGCCGCCCTGGAGCGCCGGTTCCAGCCGGTGCAGGTCGGCGAGCCGACGGTGGAGCACACGATCGAGATCCTCAAGGGTCTGCGTGACCGCTACGAGGCGCACCACCGGGTGTCCATCACCGACGGCGCCCTGGTGGCCGCGGCCACCCTGGCCGACCGCTACATCAACGACCGTTTCCTGCCGGACAAGGCGATCGACCTGATCGACGAGGCCGGAGCCCGGATGCGTATCCGCCGGATGACCGCTCCGCCGGACCTGCGCGAGTTCGACGAGAAGATCGCCGATGCCCGCCGGGAGAAGGAGTCCGCGATCGACGCGCAGGACTTCGAGAAGGCCGCCAGCCTGCGCGACAAGGAGAAGCAGCTGGTCGCCCAGCGTGCCGAGCGTGAGAAGCAGTGGCGCTCCGGTGATCTCGACGTGGTAGCCGAGGTCGACGACGAGCAGATCGCCGAGGTTCTCGGTAACTGGACCGGTATCCCGGTGTTCAAGCTCACCGAGGCCGAGACCACACGCCTGCTGCGCATGGAGGACGAGCTGCACAAGCGGATCATCGGCCAGGAGGACGCCGTCAAGGCTGTTTCCAAGGCGATCCGCCGCACTCGTGCCGGGTTGAAGGATCCCAAGCGCCCGTCGGGTTCGTTCATCTTCGCCGGCCCGTCCGGTGTCGGTAAGACCGAGCTGTCCAAGGCGCTGGCCAACTTCCTGTTCGGCGACGACGACGCGCTCATCCAGATCGACATGGGCGAGTTCCACGACCGCTTCACCGCGTCGCGGCTGTTCGGTGCCCCTCCGGGCTACGTCGGCTACGAAGAGGGCGGCCAGCTCACCGAGAAGGTGCGCCGCAAGCCGTTCTCGGTGGTGCTGTTCGACGAGATCGAGAAGGCGCACCAGGAGATCTACAACACCCTGTTGCAGGTGCTGGAAGACGGCCGTCTCACCGACGGTCAGGGCCGCACGGTCGACTTCAAGAACACCGTGCTGATCTTCACTTCCAACCTGGGCACCTCGGACATCTCCAAGGCGGTCGGTCTCGGCTTCACCCAGGGAGGCGGCGAGAACAACTACGAGCGGATGAAGCTCAAGGTGCACGACGAGCTGAAGAAGCACTTCCGCCCGGAGTTCCTGAACCGGATCGACGACATCATCGTGTTCCACCAGCTGACGCAGAACGAGATCATCCAGATGGTCGATCTGATGATCGGCCGGGTCGGCAACCAGCTGCGGGCCAAGGACATGGAGATGGAGCTGACCGACCAGGCCAAGGCCCTGCTGGCCAAGCGTGGTTTCGATCCGGTGCTGGGTGCGCGGCCGCTGCGCCGCACCATCCAGCGCGAGATCGAGGACCAGCTGTCCGAGAAGATCCTGTTCGAGGAGGTCGGACCGGGCCAGATCGTCACCGTCGACGTCGAGGGCTGGGACGGCGAGGGCGCCGGCGAGAACGCGAAGTTCACGTTCTCGGGTCGGCCCAAGTCGGCCGGATCCACCGAGGATGCTGATCTGGCGGCCACCGCGGCCGAATAAGCGCAACCACACGAAACCCCCCGCCCGGAGCGATCCGGCCGGGGGGTTTCTGCGCATGGGGGGAGTTGTACGTCGGCCTGTGGACAACCGGCGTAGTATCCGAACTGCTCTCGACGGATGACGGAATCTGGTGCAATCCCAGAACGGTCGCGCCACTGTGAAAGTCAGACCCGGTGTCCGTCTCAACGATGTGAATCTGGGACGCGAACTCCCGAAAGGATCGAACATGACTTCTGCTGAAACCCCCAGGGCCGGTGCACGTGCGGTGGACCTGTCCGCCGCGAGCGCGGTGGTCTGGCTGTCGCTGACGGCGTTCTTCGCCCTGTTGGTGCTCTACTTCGTCGGCATGGATCAGGGCGCCACCTCGGTGTTCGGCGCCAACACCGTCATCCACGAGTTCGTGCATGACGCCCGTCATCTGCTCGGCTTCCCCTGCCACTAGACGCCGAAAGCAGAACGACAACCGATGGAAAAAGCAATCATCGGGCGCGGCCTCCTGGCCGGCGCCCTCGGTGGCGTACTCGCGTTCGTCTGGTCCTGGATCTTCATCGAGCCGGTCATCGACCGTGCCATCGAATTCGAGGACGGCGTCAGCGCTGCACATCAGGCGATCGAACACGGCGGCCACGCCCATGAGCACGGTGCAGATGGCGGGATAGAGATCACCCGGACCGTCCAGTCGACGATCGGGCTCGGGTTCGGGCTGGTCGCGTTCAGCGTGGCGATGGGCGCGCTGCTGGCCGTCCTGTTCTGCGTCGCGTACGGACGGATCGGCACGTTGTCGGCCAGGGCCACCGCGGTCCTGCTCGCCGGCGGAATGCTGATCGCACTGTGGATCGTGCCGTCGCTGAAGTACCCGCCGAACCCGCCGGCGGTCAGCCTGGACGAGACGATCCAGCAGCGCACCCTGCTGTATCTGCTGTTGACCGTACTGTCGGCGGCGCTGCTGGTGGGCGCGGTGCTGGCGGGGCGGCGGCTTGCCGACAGGCTCGGCGCCTGGAATGCCGCACTGCTCGGCGGTGCCGGGTACCTGGTGGCGATCGCCGTGGTGTTCCTGGTCATGCCGACCATCGCCGAGACACCGGGCCCGATCCGCGATGACGCCGGCACGATCGTTTTCGGTGCGTTCCCCGCCGATGACCTCTACCAGTTCCGGCTGTACTCGCTGGGCACACAACTGGTGATGTGGACGACGATCGGGCTGGTGTTCGCCGCACTGGTGTCCCGGCTGCTGGAGAACAAGCGCGAGTTCGTCGCGGCGTGAGTGAGGTCGTCCGGCTGACCCTCGTCTCCCACGGCATGACCGAGGCGATGGCAGCCGGACGATTCCCCGCCGACGAACCGCTCAACGCGCTCGGCGCCCGTCAGGTCGCCGAGCTGGCGGCGACCCAGGCCGGCACCGATCCCGGCATGCTGTGCTGCGCCCCAGAGCTGCGGGCCGGGCAGACGGCGCAGGCACTGGGTGGCCCGGCGACCATCGAACCGGCGCTGGCCGACCTCGACTGCGGCCGGTGGCGGGGGATGGCACTGCCGGACGTGGACCCCGCCGGGCTGGCGAGCTGGTTGACGGATCCGACGGCGACCCCGCACGGCGGCGAGTCGATCGCGGCGCTGTTCGACCGGGTGCGGTACTGGCTCGACGGGGTGTCCGCGCGTGGTGGGCGGCACACCGCCGTCACCCATCCCGCAGTCATCCGGGCCGCCGTCCTGACCGCCCTGAGCGCGGCACCGACATCCTTCTGGCGCATCGATATCGCGCCGGCCGGCCGCACGACCCTGCATTACCGCGGCGCCTGGACGCTGCGGCTGCGCTGAACGAGCAGATATCCGGGGTCGCGCTGGATAAGTTGAGGGTGGCGCTCGCCCGATCGACGACGCACGCCCACCGTCGTAGTTGACGACGAAATGGAGGAGACATGAGCTACGCACTGTCGACCACGCTGCACACGACGTTCGAGGATGCGGTGGAGCGCACCCGCAAAGCACTGGCGGACCAGGGTTTCGGGGTGCTCACCGAGATCGATATGAAGGCGACGCTGAAGGCCAAGCTCGGCGAGGACATCGAGGACTACCTGATCCTCGGTGCGTGCAACCCGCCGCTGGCCCACCGCGCGGTCAATGCCGACCGTCAGATCGGATTGCTGTTGCCCTGCAATGTGGCCATCCGCGCGGACACCTCCGGTGAAAGGGACTCGGTGATCGTCGACGCGATGGACCCGCAGATCATGGTCCAGGTCTCAGATCAGCCAGGCATGCGTGAGATCGCCGACGAGGCCGCCGCCAAGTTGCGTGCAGCCATCGACTCGCTGTGAAGGCGGGCTGACCCGTCTGTCAGGGGATGAGCGCGAAGGACTGGGTCGCGATCGACAGTAGCCAGGTGGCGGCGGTCAGGCTGCGGTACTCCGGCCAGTTGAGCTGGTAGCTGACCACCCAACTCTGTCCGCTGCGGTCCTCGGCGTACCAGCTGAAGCTCAGATCGCCGGGTAGGTTTCCGCCCTTGGCTCCGACATAACGCCATCGGGCCTTGTCCAGTTCGATACCGGGGGTGGCCGAGAGGATATCGCGCACGGGTGCCGCCGCCCCGGTGGCGGCGGCCTGCAGCGCCGCATGCACCCGGCAGATGTCCATCGGCGTGCCGTACCACTCGATGCCGTACGGCGACGCCGGGACCCGGGTCAGCATCGGATCCGGTTCGTAGGGCAACGTTCCGGTGCGGGCCAGCATGGCGGCGCGCCGTTGCGGTGACGCGCTCTTCCACTCCTCACGGACATCGGGTTTGCCCCAGCCGATCGAGAACAGTTGGTGCGCCGTGGGAAACGGGGTCATCGACGAGGGGTCGTGATGTCCGGCCGCCACCAGCGCCCGTTCCACCGCACCGGGCCCCAGGCGTGCCATCAACATATCGGTGGCCATGTTGTCGCTGGCCGAGATCATCTGCTGCGCAGCAGCTTTGACAGATACCCGGGATCCTGGATCCAGATCGTTGAACCCTGCCGAGCCGACGACCTTGTCTTCTTTGGTGATCGTCAGCTGCTCATCCCAGGAGACGGTGCCCGCGTTGACGGCCTCGGCCAGTGCCAGCAGGACGTAGAGCTTGAAGATCGAGGCCAACGGCATCGATGTGTCGACATCGGTTCCCGCCACCGTCACGCACCGGCCGTCGGACACCTTGGACACCTGGTAGGCGTAGGTGGCGCCGGACTTCTGGATCTCGGTGTCGATATCGGACCACTGGGTGATCTTGGGCGGTTCGACGGTGACCTCGAACCGGTCGACCAGGCCACCGTCACCGGTGCGCATCTCGATCTTCTGCTCGACGTTGTAGGAGTTGCGCACATGCAGCGTGGCTTCTCCGGCGCCGAGGGCCATGGCGGTGACGGTGATGGGGCGGTCGGCCCAGAGCCGATCCATCGCGCCGGCGACGAATTCGACCTGTTGCGGTGCGGCGAGCGTCGCGACCGGCACCACACCGATCGGCCAGTCGGAGTTGACCATGTCCAGCAGTTGCTTGGCGCGCAACCCCTGTGGGGTGTTGGTCTCGATGTGCATGCCGTAGGCGGCCTCGGCCACCGGTGGCCCGGTGTGGCTGCAACCGGACACGATCACGGCCACGGCGGTGGCCAGCGCGGTGAATGCGAGTACGCGCCGCGGCGCGTTACTTACCGGTCCCCGCAACGTCCAACACAACCTCGAACTCCAGCAGTGATGCGCCGGTGGCCACGGGCTTGTTCTGCTGTCCGGCGTGCGCCTCGGCGGCCGGGCCGCTGGCCCAGGCCTGGAAGGCCTCTTCGGACTCCCACTGGGTCACCACGAAGTAGCGGTCCTCACCCTTGACCGGGCGGAGCAGCTGGAAGCCGAGGAAGCCGGGCTGGTTGTCGACGGCGTGGGCGCGGTGGGCGAACCGCTTCTCCAATTCCGGGCCTGCGTCGGCCGGGACCTCGATGGCGTTGATCTTCACGACGGGCATGGCATGAGGTTACCCGTGTCCGGCCCGGGCAGGATGTCGGCATGCGGACCGAACTTCTGACTGCGCGCGGAGGCACCGGGGCCCCGCTGGTTCTGGTGCACGGCCTGATGGGCAGGGGCAGCACCTGGTCGCGTCAGCTGCCGTGGCTGACCCACCTGGGCGCGGTCTACACCTATGACGCACCGTGGCACCGCGGCCGCGATATCGACGATCCGCACCCGATCAGCACCGAGCGGTTCGTGCAGGATCTCGCCGACGCAGTGGCCGGATTGGGCGTCCCGGTGACGCTGATCGGGCATTCGATGGGTGGTCTGCACTCGTGGTGCTTGGCCGCCGAACGCCCGGACCTGGTGGCCGCCGTGGTGGTCGAGGACATGGCGCCCGACTTCCGCGGCCGCACCACCGGGCCGTGGGAACCGTGGGTGCAGGCGCTGCCCGTGGAGTTCGAGACCGCCGAGCAGGTCTACCGGGAGTTCGGACCGGTGGCAGGGCAGTACTTCTTGGAGGCGTTCGACCGCACGGCGACGGGGTGGCGGTTGCACGGGCATGTCGAACGCTGGATCGAGATCGCCGGCCAGTGGGGCATGCGCGACTACTGGCAGCAGTGGGAGGCGGTGCGGGCGCCGGTGCTGCTGCTGGAGGCCGACGGCACCGTCGCGCCGGCCGGACAGATGCGGCGCATGCACGAAACCGGTTATCGGACAACGTATCTCCAGGTTCCCGGGGCGGGGCATCTGATCCATGACGATGCGCCGGAGGTCTACCGTGAGGCCGTCGAGGGGTTCTTAACGGCGCTCGCCTGAGGAACTCGACGTGGGCCAGGTCGGATGCTCGGAGAACCGGCTACGGATGGCGTCGATGTCGTGTTGGGTGCGCAGCCCGTCGCGGTCCTCGGCGTGGAAGCTGCCCGCCAGGGGCGCGGCGATGCGGAACTGATCGAGATGCAGGCGCAGGATGCCCGAGCGCCGGGCGGCGCGGCCGAGCGCGAGGGTGAGGGCAAAGGGTGCGAGCAGGATGGCGGTGAGGGCGAGATAGGTCAGTGCGGTGGCCATGGCAGTAATGTTCCGTTGATCGATATTCCGCCAACAGTGGCAGAAAGGACACCTTGAGATAAAATGCTGCCATGGCGATATCGAGCGTATCGGTGCTGGTGCTGGACGGTCTAGCGATTTTCGAGTTCGGCGTGATCTGCGAAGTGTTCGGCATCGATCGGTCCGGCGACGGCGTCCCCAACTTCGACTTCAAGGTGTGCGGGCCCCGGGCCGGTGAGCCGGTCCGCACGTCGGTGGGCGCCACCCTGACCCCCGACCACGGGCTCGATGATCTGATCGGCGCCGACCTGGTGGCCATTCCCGCCATCAGCGGATCCGATTACCTGCCCGCGGCCCTGGCGGCGGTCCGTCGCGCCGTCGAATCCGGGTCGACCGTCCTGACGGTGTGCTCGGGGGCGTTCTTGGCCGGCGCCGCGGGTCTGCTCGACGGCAGGCCGTGCACCACGCACTGGATGCACGCCGACGACCTGGCGGCGGCTCATCCCACTGCGCGGGTGGACCGCAACGTGCTGTTCGTCGATGACGGCAACCTGATCACCAGTGCGGGCACGGCCGCGGGCATCGACGCCTGCCTGCATCTGGTGCGTCGGGAGTTGGGTGCGGAGGTGACCAACAAGATCGCCCGCCGGATGGTCGTCCCGCCGCAACGTGATGGCGGGCAACGCCAGTACATCGACCAACCGATCCCGGTTCGCTACTCGGAAGGCTTTGCTCCGCAGCTCGATTGGATGCTGGCCAACCTGGACAAGCAGCACACGGTGGCGGCGCTGGCGGCGCGGGCCAACATGTCGGCGCGGACCTTCGCCCGCCGGTTCGTCGAGGAGACCGGCCGCACGCCCATGCAGTGGATCACCGACCAGCGGGTGCTCTACGCCCGGCGCCTGCTGGAGGAGACCGACCTCGACATCGACCGCGTCGCCGACCGCTGCGGGTTCGGCACCGCGACCCTGTTGCGCCACCACTTCCGCCGCATCATCGGTGTGACACCATCGGACTACCGGCGCCGGTTCTCTTGCGACGATGCCTGCGAACAGAGCGCCTAGTCACCTTCGCCGGCCAGCGCGAACAGCCCGCCCGCGGTCTGTTCCACCAAGCCGTCGGTGAGCAATGAATCCAAAGCCCGGTCGCGCTGGGCGGTATCGGTCAGCCATGCGACGTCGAGCTGGGCCCGGGTGACCGGTCCGGTGCTGGCCCGCAGCACGTCGAGCAGCTTTCCGCGGACCTGCCGGTCGGTCCCGGCGTAGCCCTGGACCCTGCGGGCCGGGGTGCTCGCCGGCGGGAAACCGGCGGACTTCCATCGACACGAGCTCAGTGGGCAGATCCCGCAGCGTGGGTTGCGCGCCGTGCACACGATCGCGCCGAGTTCCATCAGCGCGGCCGAAAAGCGCGGGGCGGCAGGGCCTTCGGGGAGCAGAGCAGCCACCTCGGCGAGGTCGCCGGTCCGCGCAGGGGTCTCGGCGACGCCGTGCACCACCCTGGCCACCACCCGGCGCACATTGGTGTCGACGACGGGAACCCGTTGGCGGTAGGCGAAGCAGGCGATCGCCCGCGCGGTGTAGGCACCGACGCCGGGTAGGCCGAGCAGGGTCTCCACGTCGGCGGGCACCACGTCACCGTGTTCGGCTGCGACGACCGCTGCGCACTCGTGCAGCCGCTTGGCCCGGCGCGGATAGCCCAACTTCCCCCAGGCGCGCAGCACATCGGCGGCCGATGCGGCAGCGGTCGCAGACGGGGTCGGCCACCGCGCAATCCACTCCCGCCAGATCGGCTCGACCCGGTTCACCGGGGTCTGCTGGAGCATGAACTCGCTGACCAGAATCTGCCAGGCGGTGACCTCCGGCCGCCGCCACGGCAGATCACGCTCGGCGGTGTCGAACCACGCCAGAAGCTCGCCGGGGTCGATGCCGTATTCGGACTGGGGCATACTTCTGCTCATGCCGAACTCGAATCCGATCTCCGCGTGGAAGGCACTCAAGGAGGGTAACGAGCGCTTCGTCGCGGGCCGGCCCGAGCATCCCAGCCAGGGGATCGAAGACCGGGCGCGTCTGACCGAGGCGCAAACCCCCACGGCGGTGCTGTTCGGGTGCGGTGACAGCCGGGTTGCCGCCGAGCTGATCTTCGACCAGGGCCTCGGCGACATGTTCGTGGTGCGCACCGCGGGCCACGTCATCGACACCGCCGTGCTGGGTTCGATCGAGTACGCCGTTGCGGTGCTCAACGTGCCGCTGATCGCGGTGCTCGGCCACGACAGCTGCGGCGCGGTGAAAGCCACCCTCAACGCGCTGGACGCCGGTGAGATCCCCGGCGGCTACATCCGCGACATCGTCGAACGGGTGATGCCCTCGATCCTGGCGGGGCGCCGGGACGGTCTGGGCCGCGTCGACGAGTTCGAGGCGCGCCATGTCGAGGAGACCGCCGCTCAGTTGCTGGCCCGCTCCACCGTGATCGCCGATCGGGTGCGCTCCGGCGACCTGGCCATCGTCGGCCTGACCTATCACCTCTCCGACGGCCGCGTCCAGCTGCGCAACCACCTCGGAGACATCGGCGAGGAGTGAGTGGGCCGCTCGACGCGGGCCCGGTTGTCACGAAACGATCTTTGTAAGGTCACAGGAGACACGCCGATCCGCCTCGGCCGAGCTGACCTGACCCCGGCTTACCGTTGAGGTCGTGCTAGACACCGAACCGCACCGCCCGCTGCCACCGGAGATCTACCGGCGCCGCAGAGCGCTGGCAATAGGGGTTGCGGTCGTCGTCATCGCGATCGTCGCCGGCATCATCGCGATCGTCGCCTCCAACAGCACCAGCACCGACCCGACCGCCGCCGAGCAGTCGGCCGAGCAGGCTCCAGAATCCCCCGCACCGACCCCGCTGCCGGGGGAGGAGCCGGGCGTGAAGACCCCGGTCGTCCCACCGGCCCAGGCGGCCCCACCGCCGACGCCGACGCCGACCACCGCCGTGGTTCCCCCGCCGGTGCTGCAGGCCGGCGAGGACTGCCCGGACTCGACCTTGGCGGTCAAGGGCATCACCAGCGCGCCCAACTACGTGATGGGTGATCAGCCGAAGTTCACCATGGTGGTCACCAATATCGGTCTGGTCGCCTGCAAGCGCGATGTCGGCGCCGCGGTCCTGGCGGCCTACGTGTATTCGCTGGACAACAAGCGGTTGTGGTCGAACCTGGATTGCGCGCCGTCCAACGAGACGCTGGTCAAGGAGTTCGCTCCCGGCGAGCAGGTCACCACCGAGGTCACCTGGACCGGAATGGGCTCCGCGCCCAACTGCCCGCTGCCGCGCGAACCGATCGGCCCGGGGACCTACAACCTGGTGGTGCAGCTGGGCAATCTGCGCTCGGCGACGGTGCCGTTCATCCTCGCCGAGGCGGCCCCACCGGGTGCTCCCGCGCCGCCTGCCGATGCCCCGCATGACGGCAGCGGTCAGCCCCCGGGATAACGGAGTCAGCTCAGCTGGTCGGCGATCGTCGATTCGGCCAGCTGGGACAGGCCCTCGCGTATGTGGCGCGCCCACATCGACCCGATACCGTCGACCGACTGCAGATCGGTGGCGCTGGCTGCCAGCACGCCCTGCAGCGATCCGAACGAGCGCACCAGCAGGTCGACGTGGGCGAACTGCAGCCGCGGGATCCCGGCCATCGCCCGGTAGCCACGTGAGCTCATCGCCGAGTCCTGGGCCTCCAGCGTGGTCGGATAGCCGAAAACCCTTGCCAGCGCGGTGAAGTCGAGCAGCTCGTTGTCCGAAAGTGAATCGAGCTCCTCGAGCGTCGCGCTCACCTGCGCCGCGCTCGGCGGGTCCGGATTGGCGTGGTAGTCACGCACGATCAGCTCGCGGGCGGTGTCGTTGTCGCCGACGAGTTCCTCCAGTTGCAGCTTGAGCTGGCGGCCGTCGGTGCCCAGTTCGACGACATCGGCGTCGATCTCCAGGCTGATCCGGCGCACCATCTCCAGGCGTTGGGCCACCGTCATGACATCGCGCAGCGTGACGAAATCCTCGATCTCGGCGGTGGACAGCTGCCGGTTCACCTCGTCGAGACGGGACTTGTACCGCTCCAGGGTGGCGATGGTCTGGTTGGCTCGCGAAAGGATGGTCGGGGTGTCGGGTACGACGTGGCGCTCACCGGCCGCATACACCGTCACGATGCTCATCGAGTGGCTGACCGAGATGACCGGGAACCCGGTCTGCACCGCGGTGCGCTCGGCCGATCGGTGCCGGGTGCCCGACTCGTCGGTGGGGATGGAGGCATCCGGGACGAGTTGGACGTTGGCCCGCAGGATGCGGCTTCCGTCGGTGGACAGCACCACCGCGCCGTCCATCTTGGACAGCTCGCGCAGCCTGGTCGGCGCGTACAACACGTCGAGGGAGAACCCGCCGTCGCAGATCGCCTCGACGCTGTCGTCGTAGCCCAGCACGATCAGTGCGCCCGTGCGGCCGCGCAGGATGCGTTCCAGGCCGTCCCGCAGCGCGGTGCCCGGCGCCAGCCGACCCAGTGTCTCGCGCATGGTCGGACGGGCCAGATGCACCACGTTGCGGTTGCCCCTGGATGTCACCGCCATCGCTCCTCCTTGGATCGGGAGCCATTGTGGTCGATCGAGCGCAACCGCCGCAATGCCGTCCCGATGTCGTCGGCGACCGTCAACGTCAGACCGGCCGGCACATCCTTGACCCCGGGCGGCACGACGGCGTGGGTGAAGCCGAGCCGGGCGGCCTCGGCGAGCCTGCGGTCCATCCCGTTCACCCGGCGCAGGTCGCCGGCCAATCCGACCTCGCCGATGGCGATCGCGGTGCCCGGCATCGCGATATCGGTATAGGCCGACGCGATGGCCATCGCCACCGCCAGATCCGAGGACGGGTCGGTCAAGCGCATGCCGCCGACGGTGGACACGTAGATATCGTGCTGGCCGAGCGGCAGCTTGGCGCGTTTCTCCAGCACGGCGGTGATCATGGCGGCGCGCGCGGAGTCGATACCGCTGACCGCGCGCCGCGGACTGCCGGTCTTCTCGGCGCCGATCAGCGCCTGCACCTCACCGATCAGCGGCCGTTTACCGTCCAGGGTCACCGTCACCGCGGTGCCCGACACCGGTGCGGGCCGCTGATCGCGGAACAACCCGGACGGGTCGGCGATGCATTCGATCCCGTTGTCGTGCATCAGGAAACAGCCGACCTCGTCGGCCGCGCCGAACCGGTTCTTCACCCCGCGCACCATCCGCAGCGCCGAGCTGCGATCACCCTCGAAGTGCAGCACCACGTCGACGAGGTGTTCCAGCGATCGGGGGCCCGCGATGGCACCCTCCTTGGTGACGTGACCGACCAGCAGCAGCGCGACACCGTCGGGTCCCGCCGACTTGGCGTACGAGGTGAGCGCTGTCGTCACGGCGCGGACCTGGGTGACGCCACCGGTGACGCCGTCGGCCTCGGCGCTCGACATCGTCTGCACCGAGTCGACCACGACCAGGGTGGGCCGCACCTGCTCGATATGGCCGAGCGCGGTCTGCAGATCGGACTCGGCGGCCAGGTACATCTCGTCGTGGGTGCACCCGGTGCGCTCGGCACGCAGCCGGATCTGTCCGGCCGATTCCTCCCCGGACAGGTATAGCGCGCGCCTACCGCCGCGGGCCCAGCGATGGGCGACCTCCAGCAGCAGCGTGGACTTCCCGACACCCGGATCGCCGGCGAGCAGACATACCGACCCGGGCACCAGGCCGCCGCCGAGGACGCGATCCAGTTCGTCGACGCCGGTGGGCAGGTGCCGGGTGATGCCGGGGTCGATCGAGGTGATCGGCACGGCGGGTGAGGACGGCGCGACCGCACGCCGGGCTGATCCGCCGCTCATGGCGCTCAGCGCGACGACTTCGTCGACCGTTCCCCAGGTGCCGCAGTCAGAGCAGCGCCCCACCCATTTGGGCGTGACGTGATGACATTCCGAGCACCGGTATTGCGAACGTACTTTCGAAGCCACGTGACGACGGTAGCCGTCACCTCTGACAGAACGTCAGATTCAGTGGCCCTCGCCGTGTCCGCCGATCGGTCCCATGCCCTCGTTGGGCTCGCCGTCGCGGCGCGGCACCTCACCGGCCGAGATGGGCACCGCGAAGGTGGTGGCGCCGGCCTTCTCGAAGGTGAAGGTGAAGTCGTAGGTCAGTCCGTTGGAGATCGGCTCGGTCAGGGTGACCTCGGCCTGTGTCTCGTCGGCACGTTCCACCATGGCCAGTTCCATGGGATCGTCGGGCTTGCCCGCCACGAGGATTCCGCCGGCCGGGACCGTGGTCGGCCCGCTGAGGGTCACGGTGCCGATATCGGAGGTGATGGACACCAGCTTGTCGGTCACATCGCTGGAGTTGTTGGCGGCGGCGAAGAGCAGCTCCACCGGGGTGCCGGGGCGGACGTAGTCGGTGGTCTGCGGAGCGCGCAGGAACACGTTGCGCAGTGCGACGGTGCCGACGTTGTGCACCGTGCCGTTGACGGCGGGTTGCTGGTTCGCGCTCTGCGAGATCTGGCCCGCACTGCAGCCGGTGAGCGCCAGTCCGGCGATCAGGGCACCGGCGGCCAGGCGGGACGCACGCACGTTGGAGCGGTTCACTGCGACCACTTGAGCCTCCTGCTAACCGGACGGATTCGACTATGCACTGTAGTAGGTCGCGATTCGCGGCGGTAGCCGAGGGCATCCGATGGCGGCCGCGGCCCACCTGGACAGCAGTCCAACTGCATGTATCCCGCGCCGTGTCAACCCCTAGTATTCGGCTGCGGTGCCCCTGACCTGCATTGTTGATCTACGCCCCGGCCGGTCCCGTGATAAGATCAACTGGTGAAAGGGGCTCGAAACTGATGATTTTCAAGGTCGGAGACACCGTCGTCTATCCACACCACGGTGCTGCGTTGATCGAGGCTATCGAAACCCGCACCATCAAGGGTGAGCAGAAGGAATACCTCGTCCTCAAGGTTTCGCAGGGGGATCTGACGGTCCGCGTTCCGGCGGACAACGCCGAGTATGTGGGGGTTCGTGACGTCGTCGGCCAGGAGGGCCTCGACAAGGTTTTCCAGGTGCTGCGCGCGCCGCACACCGAGGAGCCGACCAACTGGTCGCGCCGGTACAAGGCAAATCTGGAGAAGCTGGCTTCCGGTGACGTGAACAAGGTCGCCGAGGTGGTTCGCGACCTGTGGCGTCGGGACCAGGAGCGCGGTCTGTCCGCGGGCGAGAAGCGCATGCTGGCGAAGGCTCGCCAGATTCTGGTCGGCGAATTGGCGCTGGCCGAGAACACCGATGACGAGAAGGCCACCATCATTCTCGACGAGGCGTTGGCCGCCGCGTCCTGAACGTGACGGATCTGCGCGTCGGTCTCGGTACCGACGTTCATCCCATCGAGGCCGGGCGACCCTGCTGGTTGCTGTGCCTGATGTTCACCGAAGCCGACGGTTGCGCGGGCCATTCCGATGGTGACGTCGCGGCGCATGCACTGTGCGATGCGCTGCTCAGCGCCGCCGGCCTCGGTGATCTCGGTGCCGTCTTCGGTACCGATCAACCCCAGTGGCATGGCGTCAGCGGCGCCGACATGCTGCGCCATGTCCGGGGGCTCCTCGATGCCGAGGGTTTCCGGGTGGCCAATGCCGCCGTCCAGGTCATCGGTAACCGGCCCAAGGTCGGCCCGCGCCGGGTCGAGGCCCAGGCGGTGCTGTCCGATCTGGTCGGGGCGCCGGTGTCGGTGTCGGCCACCACCACCGACGGTCTAGGACTGACCGGACGCGGCGAGGGTCTGGCGGCCGTCGCCACAGCCCTTGTGGTCAGATAGCCCGCGGCAGGCCGGTAAGCTGGCCCGTCGTGAGTGAAGCGAACGGTTGGCCGGGATGACTGGTCTACGGCTATACGACACCCTCGCTGGTGCCGTTCGTGATTTCGAGCCGCTGCGTCCGGGTCATGTGTCGATCTACCTGTGCGGTGCCACGGTTCAGGGTCTGCCCCATATCGGCCATGTGCGCAGTGGTGTGGCCTTCGACGTCCTGCGGCGTTGGCTGACGGCCAAGGGCCTCGACGTCGCGTTCATCCGCAACGTCACCGATATCGATGACAAGATCCTCAACAAGGCCGCCGATGCCGGCCGTCCGTGGTGGGAGTGGGCCGCGACCTACGAGCGCGCCTTCACCGCGGCCTACGAGGCACTCGGGGTGCTGCCGCCCTCGGCGGAGCCACGCGCCACCGGACACATCACCCAGATGGTCGAGCTCATCGAGCGCCTGATCGCCCGCGGTCACGCCTATGTCGGTGATGGTGACGTGTACTTCGATGTCGCGAGCCTGCCCGACTACGGCAAGCTCTCCGGACACAAGGTCGACGACGTCCACCAGGGTGAGGGCGTCGCCACCGGTAAACGGGATCAGCGTGATTTCACGCTGTGGAAGGGCGCCAAACCGGGGGAGCCGTCGTGGCCGACGCCGTGGGGTCGCGGACGTCCCGGGTGGCACACCGAATGCGTGGCCATGTGCCAGGAGTATCTGGGTGCGCAGTTCGACATCCATGCCGGCGGTATGGATCTGGTGTTCCCGCACCACGAGAACGAGATCGCCCAGGCCGAAGCGGCCGGCGACGGGTTCGCCCGATTCTGGCTGCACAACGGCTGGGTCACCATGGGTGGCGAGAAGATGAGCAAGTCCCTGGGTAACGTGCTGGCGATTCCCGCTGTGCTGCAACGTGTTCGAGCCGCCGAGCTGCGCTACTACCTGGGTAGTGCGCACTACCGCTCGATGCTCGAGTTCTCCGAGAACGCGCTGCAGGATGCGGCCAAGGCCTACACCGGTATCGAGGACTTCCTGCACCGGGTGCGCAACCGCGTCGGCGCCATCGAACCGAGCACCTGGACCGCCAAGTTCGAGGCGGCACTCGATGACGATCTCTCGGTGCCGATCGCGCTGGCCGAGGTGCACAGTGCCCGCGCCGAGGGCAACCGGGCGTTGGACTCCGGTGATCATGACGGCGCGATGGCCGCCGCCCGCTCGATCCGGGCGATGATGGCGATCCTCGGTTGCGATCCGCTCGACGAGCGCTGGGAGACCCGCGACGAGACATCGGCGGCGCTGGCCGCCGTCGACGTCCTGGTGCACTGGGCACTGGCCGGGCGTGCCGAGGCCCGTGAGAAACGTGACTGGGCGGCCGCAGACGCCATCCGCGACCGGCTCAAGGAAGCCGGTATCGAGGTCACCGATACCGCAGACGGTCCACAGTGGTCGCTGCTGGAAGGGGACACCACCCATGGCGGGTAATTCACAGCGTCGCGGCGCGGTGCGCAAAGAGGGCACCAAGAAGGGCCCGACCGTCGGCTCCGGTGGCGTGCGCAGGCGCGGGCTGGAGGGCAAGGGGGCCACTCCCGCGGCCAAGGACCGGCCACACCATCCGGCCGGTAAGCGGGCCGCCAAGGCCGCGCGTGCGCAGCAGGGCCGCCATCGCAAGACCGACGAGACCGAATACGTCCTCGGGCGCAATCCGGTGGTGGAGTGCCTGCGCGCCGGGGTTCCGGCCACCGCGCTGTACGTGATGCTCGGGGTCGACGCCGATGAGCGGATCACCGAATCGGTGCAGCGCGCTGCCGATTCGGGTATCGCCATTCTCGAGGTCCAGAAGCACGACCTCGACCGGATGTCGAGCAACGGAATGCACCAGGGGCTGGCGCTGCAGGTCCCGCCGTATGTCTACACCCATCCCGACGACCTGTTGAAGTCGGCTCAGCGCGACAGTCAGGCCGCGTTGCTGGTGGCGTTGGACAACATCTCCGACCCCCGCAATCTGGGCGCGATCGTGCGGTCGACGGCGGCCTTCGGCGGGCATGGTGTGGTGATCCCACAGCGTCGGTCGGCCTCGGTGACGGCGGTCGCCTGGCGCACCAGTGCCGGTGCGGCGGCCCGACTTCCGGTGTCGCGGGCTACCAACCTCAATCGCACCCTCAAGAGCTGGGCCGACGCCGGTCTGCAGATCGTCGGTCTGGACGCCGAGGGGGACACCACGCTCGACGAACTGGACGCCTCGGGCCCGACCGTGGTGGTGGTCGGTTCGGAGGGCAAGGGGCTGTCACGATTGGTGCGGGAAAACTGTGATGCCATCGTCTCGATCCCGATGGCCGGACCCACCGAATCGCTGAACGCATCGGTGGCCGCCGGGGTCGTGCTCGCCGAGATCGCCCGCCAGCGTCGCGGTTAGAGCCCGAAGAGCTGGATCCACCCCCACAGGCCCAGCACCGCGGCGATCAGTACCGCGGGCGTGGTGACCAGCCCGATGCGACTGAACTCACCGAACCCGGCCGGCATATCGCGGCGGACCACGTTGCGCCACAACAGGTTCGCCAACGAGCCGACATAGGTGAGATTGGGCCCGACGTTCACCCCGATCAGCACCGCCAGCACTGCGGCCGGTCCGATCGGGGTGGCCAGCGGCAGCATCACCAACACGGCGGGCAGGTTGTTGACCACATTGGACAACACCGCGGCCACCGCCGCGATGGTGAGCAGCGCGAGCAGTCCCTGGCCGCCCGGCATGACGCGATGCATCGCCGCTTCGAGCCCGTTGTGCATGACGGCGGCCACCACGATGCCCAGGCACAGCACGAATGCCAGGAACGGGATGTCCAGCGCCGCCGCGATCTTGCGCACGGTGGTGCGGTGGGTCAGCAACGCCCGCACGCCGAGGACGACGGCACCGGCGAGTGCCGCCCAGGCCGGGGACAATCCGACCAGGGAGGTGACCGCGAAACCGGCGAGGGTGAGTCCCACCACGACGATGGCGAAGAGCGGCACCTCCAGCGGTTCGTCGGGGGCGTCGTGTTGCGGGACGACGCGCAGATCCTTGGCGAAAAGCCAACGAAGGAGCACGAACTCGACGGCGATCGCAGCCAACCACGGCAGCGTCATCGCGGCCGCGAAGTGCAGGAAGGTCAGGCCCGCGGCACTGAACGCCAACAGATTCGTCAGGTTGGAGACGGGTAACAGCAGCGACGCACTGTTGGCCAGATGCGCGGTGGCATACGCGTGCGGGCGGGCGGGCACCGTGAGTGCCCGCGCGGTGGCCAGCACCACCGGGGTCAGCAGCACCACGGTGGCGTCCAGGCTCAGTACCGCGGTCACCAGTGCCGATATCCCGAAAACCGATGCCAGCAGCCGGTTCTGGCCACCCGCGGTCGCGCGCGCCATCATCACGCCGGCCGCGTGGAACAACCCGACGTCATCGCAGAGCCGGGCCAGTACCAGTACCGCGGCCAGGAAGCCGACCACCGGCGCCAGTTCGGTCACCTCTTCGGTCGCCGCGGCCCAGGACACCGCGCCGGTGCCGACCACCAGGCCGGCGGCGGCCAGCGCCACGGGCGCCTGCCAGCGCGGTGCGAACAGGGCGACGCCGAGCACCGCGGCCAGCGCGGCGATCGCCAGGGTCAGCGCCATGGGTCCGTGGGCTGCCACAGGGTCGGCAGGTGCAGGTCGACGCCGTCGTCGGCGGCCAGCCGGGACAGCACCCGCATCGAGACGTCCAGATCGTCGGCCGCGTACGGCAGTGCGCGTAACGGCCGGTCCAGCGGCCGGAAGAAGTCGTCGAAGTGGATCAGCACCACGCGGCGAGCGCCGACGGTGCGCACCGTCTCATCCCAGTACTCCACCAGATAACGCTCGGGCTGCAGGCCCAACTGCCCGATACCCAGGTAGACGACTTCNCGCGCCCGCGACGAAACCTGCGCTGCCCACCACCAACAGGGTGCGCCCGCTGGGGCGGTGGGCGATCAGCGTCGACCAGGCCTCCCCGCAGCGGTATGCCGAGGCCCGCACCGGCGGGGTCACCGGGGCGCTGATCGCACCAGGGAAACGATCGGGTGGGCAGTGATCCCCGACGACGAGGGTGACGTCGAACGGCCCGGCGGGCACCGGGTCGCCGGGGCTGACCACGACGACCTGTGCCGCGGGCAGCTGATGGCCGATATGGGCCGCCGAGGCGCCACCGATCAGCCGGGCACCGGTGCGTTGTGCCACCACGGCGGAATCCATGGCGTGGTCGAAATGGGTGTGCACGGGTAGCACAGCGTCCAGTCGTCGCACCCCGAGTCGGCCGAGACAGCCGTCGATCCGGGGTGGTGATGGCGCAATCCTGCCCAGTCCCACCTGCAGCAGTGACGGGCGGCTGAAGAAACCGTCGGTCAGCACCGCCCCCGCGCCGTCGTCGACCAACAATGTGGTGACGCCGGCCCAGGTGACGGTCAGCGGTGCATCGGGCGGCGCGACCGGTAGATCGGCGTACCGGTGGTAGGCGTCGAGATCGGGCCTACCGACTTTGAGGCGCATGGCCCAAAGCCTAGAGCGCTCCGAATCATCGGGTCCCGTAGCGGCGGCGGAACTTCTCCACCTGGCCCGCGGTGTCGAGGTGGCGGTTGGTCCCGGTCCAGAACGGGTGTGAGTCGGCGGTCACGTCGACCACCACCAGCGGGTAGGTGGCGCCCTGGTAGTCGATGGTGCGGTCGCTGGTGATCGTCGATCGGATGAGGAATTGCTTGCCGGTGCCGGCGTCCTGGAACACCACGGGGTGGTAGTCGGGATGGATATCGGGTTTCATGCTTCGCCCTTTCGGCTGCTGTGTTCGTCGGTGACCGACACCTCGTCGGTCAGCTCGGCGCATGGGTCGGTGTGCCAGTCGCCGAACGGGTCGGGGTAGGCGGCCCAGGAGGTGGGGTCGGCCATCTCTGCGTCGGTGAGCAGTGCGCGGTTCAGCGCGCCGGTGATCACCTCGGGTGGGGCGCCGCACACCAACGCGGTCAACGCGATGTGGCGGTCACCGAACTGCTCGTCCCAGCCGGGGGCGGCCAGGGCGATCCGCTCGGGGTCGACGTAGGCCCTTTCGCTCTCGGTCATCGCGGCCAGCCAGCGACCGGCGTCACCCACGCCGAGTCCGCCGCCCGCGGATTCGATCCACACCACCGCATCGGGCTGGCTGGCCAGCCAGGCGCGGCCGCGCACCCGTATCACCCCGTCGAGTAGATCGTCGATCGCCTGGTGCAGCCGATCGGGATGAAAAGGCCTGCGCGCGTTGAACTCCAACAGTGCGACCTCACCGGCGGGCTGGAGCGGCGGTTGGCCGGCCAACAGCGAATCATGCGGGTCGTCGCCGAAGCCGCGGCGGGCTTGTGGGTCCAGGTTGGCCAGTGCGGTCTCGACATGGTCCATGCCCACCGTGATGCGGCTGCGCGGCGCGAGCCTGCGCAGTACGGCACACGTGGTGCTCTCCGGTTCGGTGAGCACCAGCACGTCGGCGAAGGCGGCCTGTCCCACGACGACCTGTGCCACGGTGCGGGAGCCGTCCAGGTCGTCGTCGCCGAGGGCCTGGGTCAGCCAGCACGAGCAGTCGAGGGTGGTGAGTACGGCCGAGATCACGACGTCGCGACTGGCCGGACCGTCGATGTAGCCGGGGCCGACGACCACGGGCACCTCGTTGATGGCGGTGCAGATCGGTTCTGGGTCAATCCAATCCATCAGTTCGACGACGATCCGTGTGACTTCCTCGCGGCGGTGCAGCCGGCGCAGCAGGATCAGTAGATCGTTGCGGATGGTGCAGGTGACGCAGCCGCCGGCCAACTCGATCGGCCATTGCGAGATGATCCGTCGCTGCCCGCGCATCTCGGTGGCACTCCGGATCACGACGTGACCATCGGTCGCGTAGCCGACGGCCAGGGTTCCCGGCCTCCGGATCAGCAGATCCACCAGTTCGGTTCGCGCGCCTTGTCCGGCAACCAGCAACACCGGCGTCCGCATGTCATCACACCCTTATTGGTAACGATTGTCATTAACTCTCGCCGTACGCTACCGTGTCGACGTCCACTTGTCGAAAATCGTTTTCATTAACGATCGTGCATGAAAGGGTGTCCGATGTCCCAGACCTGCCAGGTCACCGGTCGCGCACCGGGTTTCGGTAACCGGGTGTCGCACTCGAACCGCCGTACCCGTCGCCGCTGGAATCCGAACATCCAGAACAAGACCTACTATCTGCCATCGGAAGGCCGGCGAATCACGTTGCGGGTCAGCGCGAAAGGTATCAAGATCATCGACCGCGACGGTATCGAGGCCGTCGTGGGCAGACTGCGGGCAGCGGGGCAGAAACTCTGATGGCCAAGAGCACCGATATCCGGCCGGTCATCCGGCTGAAGTCCACTGCGGGCACCGGCTACACCTACGTGACCCGCAAGAACCGGCGTAACGATCCCGACCGCATCGTGCTGCGCAAATACGACCCGGTGATCCGCAAGCACGTCGATTTCCGAGAGGAACGCTGATGGCCAAGGCATCCAAGATCGTCGCCAACGAACGGCGCAAGCAGACCGTCGCACGGTATGCCGAGCGACGGGCCGAGCTCAAGGAGATCATCCGCAGGCCGGCCAGCACTGCCGAACAGCGGGCCGCGGCGCAGACCGCGCTGCAGCGGTTGCCGCGGGATTCCAGTCCGGTGCGGTTGCGTAATCGGGATTCGGTGGACGGTAGGCCCCGCGGGCATCTGCGCAAGTTCGGCCTGTCGCGGGTGAAGGTGCGGGAACTGGCACACCGTGGCGAGCTGCCCGGTGTGCGGAAAGCGAGTTGGTGATGGCGGGTACTTCGGCCAAGAAGCGGCGACCGGCGCCGGTGGAGATCAAGCGGCCCCGGGTGAACAAGTTCAAGGCCCTCGGGATCACCGAGGTCGACTACAAGGATGTCTCGGTGTTGCGCACGTTCATCTCCGATCGTGGCAAGATCCGGTCCCGCCGGGTCACCGGCCTGACACCACAGCAGCAGCGCAGGGTCGCCACCGCGATCAAGAATGCGCGTGAGATGGCGCTGTTGCCCTATGGGCCCTAGGGCTACCGCGAAGCGGTTGTGCCCCAGCCGTTCTCTGATACGAAGTCCGACAGCGGCCGGCCGTAGGTCCACCGGTCGATCTCCAGTGCCGGGCGGTCCGGGAACTCGGGTACCGGTCCCAGGCACAGGATGGCCACCGGCTCGGCGTCGTCGGGCATGCCGAGCAGGGTGGCCAGTCCGGCGGGTTCGAATATCGACACCCAACCCATGCCAAGACCCTCGGCGCGGGCGGCCAACCACAGGTTCTGGATGGCGCACGACACCGATGCCAGGTCCATCTGCGGCATGGTGCGACGACCGAAGATGTGCCGGCGCCTGCCCTCGCCGAGGGCGACGACGAGCAGTTCGGCGCAGTCCCGGATTCCCTCGACTTTGAGGGCCAGGAACTCGTCACCGCGCGCACCGAGGGCATCGGCGGTGCGCATCCGTTCCTGATCGACCAGTGCGTGCATCGCCTCGCGCAGTGCGTCATCGGTGATCCGGATGAAGCGCCAGGGTTGCATTAGTCCGACGCTGGGCGCGGCGTGTGCCGCCTGGAGCAGCCGGGCCAGCACCTCGGGCTCGATGGTGGCGTCGGCGACGAAACGGCGCATATCGCGACGCTCGGCGATGGCGCGGTAGACGGCCTGACGTTCCTGCGCGCTGAACGCGTGCTCGGTCACACCGGCAGCCTAGGCGATGGCGGCCCGACGGCGGCGATCGGAGAGCAGACCGGCCACCGCGGCGCCGAGGCAGGCCGAGGCCACCGCGCCGGCGAACCACGGGAACACCGCGGCCAGGTTCCAGCGGGTCGCAGCCCACCCGGCGACCAGCGTCGGGACCGCCATGGCGGTGTAGGCAAGCAGGTAGAACGCCGACATGGTCTCACCCCTACGGTCTGCGGGCACCACGTCGGACAGGTGGCGCAACGAGCCGCCGAACCCGAGGCCAAAGGTTGCGCCCAACAGCACCGCGGCGACGAACACCAGTTCCCAGCGGTGCGTCAACAGCACCGGGATGGTCAGCAGCAGCGACACGGCCATACCGATGTCCCCGATGATCGCCGAGTACTTGGCGGGCAGTCGGGTGGCGGCCAGCTGGGCTGATGCCGCAGCGAACGCGGTGGTGCCCACGACGGCACCGCCGAACACCAGATTGTCGATATGGGTCTGCTGGGCAGCCAGCGACGGGTAGAGCGAGAGCAGCACACCCAGCACCGACCACGACGCCATGGCGCCGAGCGCGGAGAACCAGAAGTCCGATCGGATCTGTTCGGGCACCGCCGGTTTGGCGATCCGGATGGGCCCGCTGGCTCGGGCGGTGTGCGGCTCCCGAAGTGCCAGCACGCCGACCCCGACGACCAGGCAGACCACCGCGACGACGGCGTAGGGGGTGCGCAGCGGATGAGGCGCATACTGCGCCAGCAGTGCCGAACCGAGGATGGCGATCGTCATCCCGATGTTGAAGGCCACCCCGCTGAGCTGGCCGGAGCGCACACCGTGGTCGGGTTTGAGGTCCAGCAGGGCGGCCGCGCCGGCCACCACGATCGAGCCGACCGCCGCGCCGTGGATGCTGCGTGCCAGCAACAGCATCGCCATGTTGTCGGCGACGAGGAACACGGCAAGGCCGACGAGCAGGGCGATCAGGGCACCGATCAGTACCGGTTTGCGTCCGACGACATCGGAGATCCGGCCGGACACCAGCACCGCCCCCAGTGCGGCGACGGCGTAGACCGCGAACACGATGGTGGTGGCCAGCGGTGACAGATGCCAGTTCGCCTCGTAGATGCCATACAGCGGAGCAGGGATACCGGACACCCCGAGCGCGACACCGCTGAGGACCAAAAGCAGTGGGTACGCCCAACGCTGCGACTGTCCTGTGTGATCGATGGCGACCATTCGCGCTGACACCTCCGGTCCGACGAGTATGATGGTTATCGAACCCTGTCGAGAGTACGCTCGGTTCGATAGATACCAAACCCGCATCAGGACGGATTTATGCCCGAGCGAACCGCGGAAGTGCCCCGGGTGGGGACCGTGCAGCAGGTACTTGGTGCCATTCACGACCCGATACGCCTCGAAGTGGTCCGGCGCCTGTACAACGCAGGCACCCCTGTTCAGTGCGGTGCCCTCTACGACGGCATCAACAAGTCGACGGCCACCCACCACTTCAAGATCCTGCGCGAGGCCGGTGTCACCGAGCGACTGGTGATCGACGGGCTCACCTATCAGCGACTGCGCGTGTCCGATGTGGACGCCGCACTGCCGGGCCTGTTGAGCAGTGTCGTCAACGGCGCCAATCGTGATGCACTGGAACATCGGAACGCGTAGTCATCGGAACGCGTGGTCATCAAAACGCGTAGGTGTTCTCCGGCTGCGGGATGGACTCCACGCCGTCGACGCTGAACTCCGGCACCGCGGCCTGCTGGAACAGATCCTTCACCTGCCCGCGCACCCGGACCCAGGAACCGTCGGGCAGATCGGCCGCGGACCGTGCCGCGGGCCCGGTCAATCTGGCGCGCGCCAGCTGCGCATCGGCGGCACAGCACAGGATCACGATCCGGCCCAGATAGGTCCGCTCACCCTCACGGATGGTGAATCCGGTGACCGCGATCTCACGATCCCGCAGGGTCTGCGCGGAGTCCTGCGCTATCCGGATCAGCAGGGAGGGCAGGGACAGCTCGGGCGCCGCGCCGCCCGGTAGCGGTGGGAACGGCCGCCGCGGGGCCGTCTGAACGTTGTCGCCGGCGACCGGGCGCGCCGCCTGAGGTCCCAGCGCCGGCGGAACCACGAACGTCAACAGCGCAATCGGCACGATCAGCAGCCATCCGATGCCGGCGCGGTGCCCATGATCGGCGTGCCGGTGCGGCCCGCGGCGGATATCGCCGATGATGGCTGTCAGCGCGAGGGCGATCAGCACCACGGCGGTGATCCACAACCACGGCAGCAGCGTGGGTTTGACGTACCGCATGAAGGAACCGGTGGCGGCGATGATTGCGGTGCTCAGTCCGACGAGCAGCAGCAGGGTGTTCTCGGTCTCGCGGCTCATCGATCACCCAGCACCAGCAGACCGACGCCCGTGCCGGCAAGCACAGCCACGGCGAAGGTGAGCGGGGCGAACCGGAATGCGAAGGCCCGACCGAACATTCCGGCCTGCATGGCGAACAGTTTGATGTCGATTGCCGGGCCGACCACGAGGAACACCAGCCGTGGCAGCAGGGGCAGCATCGACAGGCTGGCCGCCACGAACGCGTCGGCCTCGGAACACAGGGACAGCACCACGGCCAGCACGGCCATCACCACGATGCCCAGCATCAGCTGCCCGGCCAGGTGCTCGTAGACCCGGTCGGGCACCACGACGTGCAGTACCGNCGCCGAGCACCAGAAACGATGCCGCCTGTAGGAAGTCGTGCCGGGCGGCCTCGGCGAACACGGTCAACCGGGACTCCTCGGCCGGTGCAGACGCCGGCGGCATCCTGGTGATCCATCCAGGTTTGCCGAAGCGTGTCCACAGCACACCCATTGCCACCGCGGTCAGCAACGAAGCCAGACACCGCGCCAGCACAATCAGCGGCTCGCCGGGAAACGCAACGGCCGTGGCCACCAGGACGACCGGATTGATCGCGGGTGCGGCCAGCATGAACGTCAGGGCCGCGGCACCGGCGGTTCCGTCGCCGAACAGGCGCCGGGCGATGGGAACCGATCCGCATTCACAACCGGGCAACGCCGCGGCGCCCACACCCGCGGCCAGCACCGCCGCGGTGGGACGGCGCGGCAGCCAGCGCGCCAATCTCTCCGGCGTCACCGTCGCAGCGATCACCCCGCTGACCATGACGCCCAGCGCCAGAAATGGCAACGCCTGCACGAAGATTCCGCAGAACACGGTCGCGGCGGTGGCGAGAGCCGGGTGATCGGCAACGGCGTCTCGCGCCGTGGTCCCCACCAGCGCCAGACCGAGAACGACCACCACCAGGATCGGCATCGAACCGATCCGGTGCCCTGCCGGGGTACCCACCGTCACGGTCGGCCATTGTGCCAGTACAACTTGGACGGCATATCGCAGCGAAATTACGGTTAAGATCGTCGAATGGTCTTCTCTGCGTTTTTGGTCAAGGCAGCCTCCACAGTGGTGACGGGAGCCGTGGGCGTAGCCGCTTACGAAGGCGTAAAAAAGGCGGTCGCCAAGGCGCCGATCCGCGATGCCTCCGTGACGGCCACCACGTGGGCGCTGCGCGGGGTGCGCAAGGCCGAGGAGGGTGCCGAGTCGGCGCGCCTGACGGTCTCCGATGTGGTGGCCGAGGCGCGCGAACGCATCGGTGAGGAAGTGCCGCCGCCGACGGTCTCCGACCATCAACACGATCACGAACACTGATCGCGAGCTGCTGACCGATATGGCGGCATTGATCGTTGTCTCTGACGCCGCCGGGCGAATCCGGTTGCGCGCAGACTGGTTTCGAAGTGATATCCGACGTGCGGTGGCCATCGAGGATGCGGTGGAGCAGGTGCCGGGTGTCCGGGCCGTGCACGCCTACCCGCGGACCGCGTCGATCGTCGTCTGGTATTCGCCGAAACGGTGCGACAAGGCGTCCGTGTTCGCCGCCATCGACGGCGCCGCTACGGTCGCAACGGATCTCGTGCCCGCCAGGATGCCGCGGTCGGCCGATGTCACCAATGCCGATGTGCTGCGGATGACGGTCGGCGGTGCCGCCCTGGTGCTACTGGGGATACGGCGCTACGTCTTCGCCCGCCCGCCGCTGCTCGGTCCGACCAGCAGGCTGGCCGCCACCGGTGTCACCATCTTCACCGGTTATCCGTTCCTACGCGGTGCGCTGCGGACACTGCGCGGCGGACGCACCGCGGGCACCGACGTATTGGTCAGTGCGGCGACCCTTGCCAGCCTGGTGCTGAGAGAGAACGTCGTGGCGCTGACCGTGCTGTGGCTGCTCAACATCGGGGAGTACCTGCAGGACCTGACCTTACGCCGGACGCGCCGCGCGATCGCCAATCTGTTGCAGGGAAACCAGGACACCGCCTGGGTTCGCCTGGACGACGGTACCGAGGTCGAGATCGCCACGGCCGAGCTACGGATCGGCGACGAGGTGGTGATCCACGATCAGGTGGCGTTGCCGATCGATGGTGTGGTGGTGGACGGGGAAGCCATCATCGACCAGTCGGCGATCACGGGGGAGAACCTGCCGGTTGCGGTGGCGGCCCCGGCACGCGTCTTTGCCGGGTCGGTGGTGGTGCGCGGCCGGTTGGTGGTCCGTGCCGAGGCCGTGGGCAACGAGACCACCATCGGGCGGATCATCGCCAGGGTCGAGGAGGCCCACCAGCATCGCGCCCCGATCCAGACCGTCGGCGAGAGTTTCTCGCGCCGTTTCGTGCCGGCATCCTTCCTGCTGTCCGCACTCACCCTGGTCGTGACGAGGGATGTGCGGCGCGCGATGACGATGCTGCTGGTGGCCTGCCCGTGTGCGGTGGGACTGTCGACCCCGACGGCGATCAGCGCGGCCATCGGCAACGGAGCCCGACGCGGCATCCTGATCAAGGGTGGCTCGCATCTGGAGGAGGCCGGCCGGGTCGACGCGGTGGTGTTCGACAAGACCGGAACGCTCACGGTGGGGCGCCCGGTGGTCACCAACCTGGTTGCTTTCCATGAGGATTGGCAACCCGAACAGGTCCTTGCCTATGCGGCCAGCTCCGAGATCCACTCCAGGCATCCGCTGGCCGAGGCGGTCATCCGGTCCACCCAGGAACGGCATATCGAGATCCCACCGCACGAGGAGTGCGAGGTGCTCGTCGGGCTGGGCATGCGGACCATCGCCGACGGCCGCACACTGCTGCTCGGCAGCCCGTCGTTGTTGCGCCGCGAGCAGGTGGAGGTGAGCGCGAAGGCCGCCGAATGGGTGGATACCCTGCGTCGGCAGTCCGAGACACCGCTGCTGTTGGCCGTCGACGGGCAGTTGGTCGGTTTGATCAGTCTGCGCGACGAGATCCGACCGGAGTCGGCCGCGGTGCTCCGGCGATTGCGCGCCAATGGTGTCAGTCGCATCGTCATGCTTACCGGCGACCACCCCGACACCGCCGCCGTGGTGGCTGCGGAACTGGGGATCGACGAGTGGCAGGCCGAGGTGCTGCCCGAGGACAAGCTCGCCGTCGTGCGCACATTGCGCGACGAGGGGTACACGGTGGCCATGGTCGGCGACGGCGTCAACGATGCTCCGGCGTTGGCCGAGGCCGATATCGGCATCGCGATGGGGCTCGGCGGTACCGATGTGGCGGTCGAGACGGCCGATGTCGCGTTGGCCAGCGACGATCTGAACCGGCTGCTCGACGTGCGCGACCTTGGCGGCCGTGCCGTGGACGTCATCCGACAGAATTACGCGATGTCGATCGCGGTCAATGCCATCGGGCTGTTGATCGGTGCCGGCGGCGCCCTGTCGCCGGTGCTGGCCGCCGTGCTGCATAACGCCTCGTCGGTTGCGGTGGTGGCCAACAGCTCTCGGCTGATCCGCTACGAACTGGAGCGCGAGTCGGCTAGCTGAACGGTGCCGGCCGCACGCCGGCGGCGATCAGGCGGTCCCGCACCGCGGTGGCGGTGCGTACCGCGCCGGGTGAATCACCGTGGACGCAGACCGATTCCGCTGTCACCGGGATATCAGTACCGTCGACCGCGGTCACCGTACCCGCGACGACCATGGTGTGCACCCGATCGGCGATCATGGCGGCGTCGTGCAGCACGGCACCCGGTTGGCGTCGGGAGACCAACCTGCCGTCGGGCTGATAGGCCCGGTCGGCGAACGCCTCGGCCACGGTGCGCAGACCCAACTGCCCGGCGGCCTCCAGGAACACCGAGCCTGCGAGTCCGAGTACCGGAAGCGCGGGGTTCACCGAATGGACGGCCTGCGCGACGGCGACCGCCTGCGCCTCGTGCTCGACGATCGAGTTGTACAACGCGCCATGGGGTTTGACATAGGACACCGTGCTCCCCGCTGCGGTGGCCAGCGCGGATAACGCGCCGATCTGGTAGATGATCTCGGCGGTCAGCTCGCCGGGGTCCACGTCGATGAACCGTCTCCCGAATCCGGCCAGGTCTCGGTAACCGACCTGGGCGCCGATGCGGACTCCGCGATCGGCGGCGGCCTGGCAGACCCGGAACAGGCCGGCCGGGTCACCGGCGTGGAAGCCGCACGCCACATTGGCCGAGGTGACGATGTCGAGCATGGCCTCGTCGTCGCCGAGCGTCCATACCCCGAATCCCTCCCCGAGGTCGGCGTTGAGATCGACATGTGCCACGGTCACGGCGCTCAGCCTAATGCGCGCCGGTGTTCGTCGAGGTCGATGCAGTGGTGGGCCGCCGCGATGACCGCCGGGTCGTGGGTTGCCGCGATGATCGTTGCGCCCGCCTCGGCGAGCCGCGTGAGGTGTCCGATCACGGCGATGACAGATTCCTCGTCGAGCCCGGTGGTCGGTTCGTCGAGTAGCACCAGGGGCGCCTGCTGGGCGAAGGCCTGGGCGAGCAGGACGCGCTGCCGCTGCCCGCCGGACAGTTCGCCGAGTGTGCGATCGCGCAGTCCGGAAAGCCCGAACCCGGTCAGATAGTGTTCGACGACCGCCCGGTCGGCTGCGCGAGGGCGGCGCAGCAGCCCGAGTCGGCGCCAACGGCCCATCATCACGGCTTCGGCCGCGGTCAAGGGGAACGAGTCGGTGACCGCACTGCGCTGGACCGCGAACGCGATATCGGTCGCCCCGACGTCGACGGTGCCGGTGTCCGGGGCGTGGATACCGGCGAGCAGCGCCAGCAGCGTCGATTTCCCACACCCGTTGGAACCGACGACGGCCGTGACCGTTGCCGGCGGGATGGACAACGTCACATCGCGGAAAACCGTTGTGCCGGAATAGCTGAAGCTCATGGCGGACACGGTGATGGGCGAGGTGATGGCGATCGCCTTATTGAAAATGATAGTCATTACTGATAGTAGTGTACGGCATGACGTCCTGGCTCACAGAACCCTTCCAGGCTGAGGTGGTAGTGCGTGCCTTGGTCGCCGGTGTCATCGCCGCATGGCTGTGTTCGCTGGTCGGATGCTGGGTCCTGTTGCGGCGCAGCGTCTTTTTGGGAGAGGCCATGACACACGGCATGCTGCCGGGGGTGGCCATCGCGGCGCTGTTGGGTGTCAGCCTGATGGCCGGGGGCTTGGTCGCCGCACTCGTGATGGCGGTCGGGGTGGCCGCGATCGGCCGGTCGTCCAAGCTGTCCTCGGATACCGGCATCGGACTGCTGCTGGTCGGCATGCTCGCACTCGGCGTCATCGTGGTGTCACGGTCACAGAGCTTCGCCGTCGACCTCACCGGGTTCCTCTTCGGCGACGTGTTCGCCGTGCGGGCAGCAGATCTGCTGATTCTGGCCGCAGCGCTGGGGCTGACACTCGTCGCGGTGATCATCGGACACCGCGCCTTCGTGGCGGTCACCTTCGATCCGCGCAAGGCCGCGACTCTGGGGCTGCGTCCGAACCTGGCGATTCCGGTACTGACCGTGCTGATGGCGGTGGCAATGGTCGCCTCCTTCCACATCGTGGGCACCCTGCTGGTGCTCGGATTGCTGGTGGCCCCACCGGCCGCGGCAATGCTGTGGGCGAGATCGATCCCGCGCATCATGATGGTGTCGGCCGCGCTGGGCACGGCGGCGGTCTATCTCGGCCTGCTCATCTCCTGGCACGCGGGTACCGCGGGCGGGGCCACCATCGCCGGCGTTGCGGTCCTGCTGTTCTTCGGCTCGGCGTTGCTCACGCGTTTGCGCACCCGGTGGGTGACGGCCGCGGCGGTGGTGGCGGTCGGCGGTGTCGTCGCCGGATGTGCCACGGACACCGCGCCCTCGGGACCTGTGCCGTCGGCCGCCACGTCCGATGGGGTGGCCGTCGAGGGCGGTGCCAGCGAGGCGGACGGACCGCTCACCAAGCTCGTCCTCGTCGATCCGTTGACCGGGGACGCCTCGGTCTACGATGCCGTCGACGAGACCGAGACGCGCATCGGCGCCTTCGGACCGGTCGACACGGTGGCCGGTGACGGACGTTTCGCCTATCTACGCACCGGGCCCCGGACCGCGGTGATCGATTCCGGTGCATGGACTTTCGATCACGGCGACCACTACCACTACTTCGCCAGTACACCAGCGCAGGTGGCGACGCTGGACGTGCCGGTGGCCTCCGTTGCCGCCAGCAACTCGACGGTGGCCGTCCGCCCCGAAAACGGTGCGATACGGCTGCTCATGCGTGAGCAACTCGGCCAGAGGTCGGTGCAGCAATCACCGTTGGTACTACCGGCGGATGCCGCTGCGGTGGTGCCGTACGGCAGTCGGGTGGTCACCGTCACCACCGACGGCCGGATCTGGGTCACTGATGCGGCAGGCAGTGCCGAGGTCCCCGGCGAGTGCCGGCAAGCCTCGTGGGCTGTGCCCACCCGGCGCGCCGTGCTGTTCGGATGTGCCGACGGGGCCATCCGGATCACCGGTGGTGAGAAGAACCTGACCGTGACGGCCGCCCCGTATCCTGCCGACGCACCGGCGCAACGACCCACGCGCATGCAGCACCGGGCCCGCGCCGATGTCGTCGCCGGTGTTGCCGACGGGGCCGTCTGGATGCTCGACAGCAGGCAACGGGCGTGGACGGTGCTGCGGATCGCCGACGCGGTGGCGGCCAACACGGCCGGTGACGGCACCATCCTGGTGTTGCACGGCGACGGCGCACTCAGTGCGCACGACGCGACGACCCGCGCAGAGACTGCTCGGATTCCCCTGTTTGCCAACGGAATCTCGCGATCGGGACCCCAGCCGGTGATCGACATCGACTCTGATCGCGCGTATGTCAACAACGCCGACGCGCGTGAGGTGTACGAGATCGACTACGCCGACGGGTTGCGGATCGCCCGAACCCTGCGCACCGACGTGAGCCCGGGCCTGATGGTGGAGGCCGGTCGGTGAGACGCCTGCATGCGCTGCTGCTGACGCTCATCGGGGTGTTCATCGCCGGGTGCGGCAGCGGGTCCACTGACGGCGGTGACATCGTGGTCACCACGAACATCCTCGGCGATGTCGTGCGCAATATCGTCGGTGACACCGCACCGGTGCGGGTGCTCATGCAGGCGGGAGCCGATCCGCACTCCTTCGGGATGTCCGCCCAGGACGCCGCCGCGATGAACGATGCTTCGCTGGTCGTCTACAACGGCCTGGGGTTGGAAGAGAACGTCATCCGTAACGTGGATAGCGCCGCCGCTCAGGGTGTACCGACACTGGCCGTCGGTGAGCGCATCGACCCGATCCGGTACGCCGACGGAGAGAGCGCCGGTACGGCGGACCCACACTTCTGGACCGATCCGCAGCGCATGATCACCGCCGTCGACGTCATCGAGCAGAACCTGCTCCGCGATGTCGCCGGTATCGACCGGGATGCGTTATCCCGCAACGCCGATGCCTATCGGGATCAGCTCCGGGTGCTCGACCGGCACATGCTGGATGGGTTTGCGGCGCTGCCCGCCGACCGCCGCAAGCTCGTCACCAATCACCACGTGCTCGGATATCTGGCGCAGCGATTCGGCTTCGAGGTCATCGGCGCCGTGGTACCCAGCGGGACCACCCTGGCCGCCCCCAGTCCGTCGGATCTGCAATCGCTGGTCGGCGCGATCGACAGCGCCGCGGTGCCTGCGATCTTCGTCGACTCGTCTCAGCCGGACAAACTCGCTCGTGTGCTGGCCGAGGATGCCGGCGTGCACGTGCGCATCGTGGCGCTCTACAGCGAATCCCTCTCTGCACCAGGTACTCCGGGTGCCACCTATCTCGACATGATGCGCGCCAACACCGACGCCATCGTCACCGGCCTGCGTTAGCAGCCAGAAAAGGAGCAAAAATGTCCCACTCGCGGTGGATGTACCGCGTCGGAGCCGTGACGTGTGCCGCGGCTGCGCTCACTGCGTGCTCGACCGGCGGTGACAACGCAGGCAGTCCCGCCACGTCGACCGGCACCTCGCCATCGGCGGCGCCGAGGGCGCCGATCGTCGAGCCGCTCGTCACCACCTACGACGGCGGGCTCTATGTGCTCGATGGGCGCACGCTGGAAGTCGAACAGGACATTCCGCTCGACGGATTTCTCCGCGTCAACCCCGCCGGCGACAGCGCGCATGTCCTGGTCACCACGAGTGCGGGATTCCGGATTCTCGATGCCGCGGGCGGTCGGCTGACCGAGGACACCTTCCCCGCCGTCGATGCCGGTCACGTCACCCCGCACGGGGAGAACACCGTCCTGTTCGACGACGGAACCGGTGAGATCACCGCGTTCGACCCGCACGATCTGGAGAAGGGCGGCCTGCCGCCCACGCGCTCCTTCAAGACTCCGGAGCCGCACCACGGCGTCGCGGTGATCCTCTCGGACGGAACACTTCTGGAGACCAGGGGCAACCCGGATACCAGGACCGGAGCCGTTGCGCTGCAGGGAGATCGGGAGATCGCGGGCAACCAGGACTGTCCGGGCGTGCACGGTGAGGCGGTGGCCGCCGACGAGGTGGTGGTCCTGGGCTGCGAGAACGGCGTGATCACGTTCGCCGACGGCCGGTTCACCAAGATCGCCAGCCCGACACCCTATGGCCGGGTCGGCAACACCCGTGGTCACGAAGACTCACCAGTGGTGCTGGGCGACATGAAGATCGACGCCGATGCCGAACACGAGCGCCCCGAGCAGTTCGCCCTCATCGATACCGTCACCGATCAGATGAAGATCGTCCGGCTGCCGGCCGGGGTCAGCTACTGGTTCCGGTCCCTCGGGCGCGGCCCGCAAGCCGAGGCGCTGATCATGGGTACCGACGGCAAGCTGCACGTCTTCGACCCGGTGACCGGTGACCTGGTGAAATCGATTGCGGTGAGCGGGCCCTGGACCGAGCCCGACGACTGGCAGCAGCCCGGGCCCGCCGTGTTCACCCGGGAAGACGCCGTGTACGTCTCGGATCCGGCGACCAAGCAGATCCACCTGGTGGATCTGGCGAGCGGCACCATCACCGAGTCGGTGACCCTGGAGCAGGCGCCCAACGAGCTCAGCGGGGCCGTCGGGCACGACCACTGATCTGGAGCATGCATGGGACGGCCCGGCGGAGATCTCTCCGCCGGGCCGTCCTGTGCGTCATGACTGTGAACGGTTCTAGTGTGAATGCTGTTGTGCCACAGCCCACGCCGGCAACGGATCGGGGTAACCGCGCCAGGCTTCCGGTCCGGCGGCCAGCTCGGCATCGGTGAGCAGCGCACCATCGAGCAGCTCGGTCACCTTGTCCCGGTCGAGTTTGATGCCGATGAACACGATCTCCTGGCCCGCCGCGATCTCGGTGCCGGACCAGTACTGCGCGGGTTCGATCACCAGGTTCGGACCGGCCTGTGACCAGATGGCGGCGATGGTGGGCCGGCTCGCGATCCAGCAGAATCCCTTGCTGCGCAACACCCGGGTCACTTGGCTCAGCGCGTCACCGAGGCGCTGGGGATGAAACGGCCGGTCGGAGCGGAAGGTCATCGAGCTGATGCCGTACTCCTCGGTCTCCGGGGTATGGCCGTCGGCGATCTCCTCATCCCAGCCAGGGGTCGCAGCGGCCGCCTCGGGATCGAACAGTCCGGTGCCGAGCACTTCGGAGACATCCACGACACCGTGATCGGTCCTGATCAGCTTGGCGCTGGGATTGAGCCTGCGCAGCAGGGTCTCGACGGTGTCGAGGGTCGCCGCGGTCACCAGGTCGGTCTTGTTGAGCAGGATGACATCGGCGAACTCGACCTGGTCGGTGAGCAGGTCGGCAATGCTGCGGGCATCACCCTCGCCGGCGGCCAGGTCACGCTCGGCCAGCCCCTCGCCGCGCACCACCTCGGTGAGGAAGGTCGACGCGTCCACCACGGTGACCAGGGTGTCGAGCTTGGCCAACCGGCCGAGCTGGAAGCCGTCCTCGAATTCCCACTCGAAGGTGGCCGCGACCGGCATCGGTTCGGAGATCCCGGTCGATTCGATGACCAGGTGGTCGAACCGGTTCTGCCGGGCGAGCGCGCCGACGGCCTCCACCAGGTCCTCGCGCAGGGTGCAGCAGATGCAGCCGTTCGTCAGTTCGACGAGCTTCTCCTCGGATCGCTCCAGGTGGCCCTGTCCGGCGATCAGGGCGGCATCGATGTTGACCTCGCTCATGTCGTTGACGATGACCGCCACGCGGAGTCCGTCGCGGTTGGCGAGGATGTGGTTGAGCAGTGTGGTCTTGCCCGCGCCGAGGAAGCCGGACAGGACGGTGACGGGTAGGGGGGCTGACATGTCACTCCTTAATGAAAATGATTATCAATAAAACATCCTCCGATTCGACGGCGATTAATGCAAACGGTTATCGTTATCGCCGTGACGCACACGCCCCGCCTGCTTGCCGCCATCGCGCTGGCACTTCCGTTCGCTCTGGCCGCCTGCGGCTCCGGTGACCAGACCCCGGCGGCATCGCCGGCGGCAACCGGGGATTGCCCGACGACCCCGGTTCGGGTGGTCGTCAGTGTCGATCAGTGGGGGCAGATCGTCTCGGCCCTCGGCGGCGCGTGTGCCCAGGTGACCACGGTGTTGGCCGGCTCGTCGGTGGACCCGCACGACTTCGAACCGGCGCCCTCGGACGCCGCGGATTTCCAGGGCGCGCAGCTGGTCGTCGTCAACGGCGGGCACTACGACGAATGGGCCACCAAACTCGCGCAGAGCACGGCGCCCGACGCGCCTGTCGTGAACGCGATGGAGATTCTCAGCGGTGACCACGAGGGGCACGATCACGACGAGCCTGGTCACGACGAGCCTGGTCACGATGAGCCCGGACACGAGGGTCACGACCACGCCGACGGAGCCAATCCGCACACCTGGTACAGCCCCGTCGCGGTGACCGATGTCGCGGAAGCGGTCACCGCCAAACTCACCGAACTGGCTCCGGCCGCCGGTGAATACTTCGCCGGCAAGCAGACCGAGTTCACCCAATCGATGCAGCCCTACCGGTCCCTCATCGACAAGATCAAGGACGGTGCCGCGGGGAAGAGTTACGCGGCCACCGAAAGCCTCTTCGACGATATGGCCGCCGCTCTCGGGCTGCAGAATCGCACCCCGCAGGGTTACCAGGTGGCCTCGTCGAACGAGACCGATCCGTCCCCGGCCGACCTGGACGCCTTCCTGCGGCTGCTCGGCGACCGCGGCGTCGATGTGCTGATCTACAACACCCAGACCGAGGGTTCGGTGCCCGAGCAGGTGCGCGCCGCCGCAGAGGCTGCCGGTGTTCCGGTCGTGGATGTCACCGAAACGATTGCGCCGGGCGCCGAGACGTTCGAGGCTTGGCAGGTGAACCAGCTCACCGCCCTCGCCGAGGCTCTCGGCATCGCCACCTAGTGTCCGAACCCACGGTGTCCGAACCCGCGCTCGTCTTCGACGATGTGAGTGTCGTCCGCGGTGGGCGACTCATCTGGTCGGAGGGCAGCTTCGCCATCCCGGCCGGGGGCATCGTCGCCCTCATCGGACCCAATGGCTCCGGCAAGTCGACCATGCTGTCTGCCATCCTCGGATTGCTGCCGGTGGCCTCGGGCACGATCCGAGTGCTGGGCGCCAAACCCGGTGTCAACAATGACGTGATCGGTTATGTGCCGCAGGATTACGTCGCCGGCGCCGGGGAGGCGATCCGTGCCCGTGACGCCGTGACGCTGGGCCTGACCGGCCGGCGCTGGGGTGTGCACCGCACCACGCGGGCCGACCGGGCCGCGGTCGCAGAGGCCCTCACCGCCGTCGAGGCCGACGATTTCGCGGACCGCCGGGTGTCACAGCTCTCCGGCGGGCAGCGCCAGCGCATCGCCCTGGCCAACGCTCTGGTATCCCGGCCGCGGCTACTGATCCTCGACGAGCCCTTGGCCGCGCTCGACCTGCGCAATCAGCATGAGATCGTTGCGCTGCTGGCCCGGCTCAACGCAGACTTCGCGGTCACGATTCTCGTTGTCGCCCACGATCTGAACCCGCTGCTGTCGGTGCTCAGCAGCGCGATCTACCTGCTCGACGGGCACGCCCATCATGCCCCGATCGACGATGTCATCGACGCCGACCTGCTGACCCATCTCTACGGCACCCGGATTCAGGTGGCCAATACGCTGCAGGGCCGGATGTACATGAGGAGCGGGGAATGACGACGAGCATCCTCGCGCTGGGCTATCAGCAGAACTGGTGGGACATCCTGTCTTCGTCGTTCATGCGCAACGCGTTGATCGGTGGCACGCTCGTCGCGCTGGCGGCGGGCCTGATCGGGTACTTCATCATCGTGCGCAACACCGCCTTCGCCGCGCACGCCCTGGCCCATATCGGTCTGCCCGGTGCCACCGGTGCCGTCCTGATCGGGCTTCCGGCGGGGCTCGGGCTCGGTGTCTTCTGTGTCGGCGGAGCACTGGTCATCGGCGCGATGGGTAAACGCGCGGGGGACCGCGAGGTGACCACCGGCACCGTGCTGGCACTGGCCACCGCCTTCGGGTTGTTCTTCAACTCGCTGGCGACCAAGAACTCCTCGACGCTGACCAATGTGCTGTTCGGCAATCTGCTGGCCATCACCCACGAACAACTGCTCACCTTCGCAGCCCTGCTGGCCGCGATCGCCGCGGCGGTGGTCGTGATCTACCGGCCGCTGTTGTTCGCCTCGGTCAATCCGCAGGTGGCCGAGGCCAAGGGGGTGCCGGTGCGGATGCTGTCGGTGCTCTTCATGGCGTTGTTGGGGGTGGCGGTGACGATGGCGGTGCAGGCCGTCGGCACGCTGCTGCTCTTCGCGCTCATCGTGACACCGGCGGCCACCGCGATCATGTTGACCGCACAGCCGTTGGCGGCCATGGCGATCTCGACGGGCATCAGTCTGGCCTCGGTGTGGCTGGGCCTCGGCGTCTCGGCGGTGTTCAACCTGCCGCCCAGTTTCGTCATCGTGACCGTCGCCTGTCTGATCTGGTTCGCGGTCTGGACCGGTAGCCGGATGACGAATAAAGAACCCACGCTTCGCTGACGTATGGGGCGCCGGCCCAACTCTCGGCGGTCACGGCGCGGACCATCCGCTAGCCTCATGAGGCATGTCCCGAAGTCCGGGTCCGCGGAGGCGGGCGACGCTGGCTTCGCTGGCCGCCGAACTCAACGTCTCGCGCACCACCGTCTCCAACGCCTACAACCGGCCCGACCAACTGTCGGCCGATCTGCGCGAGCGCGTCCTGGCCGCCGCGAAGGAACTCGGCTACCCGGGCCCCGACCCGGTGGCGCGCTCGTTGCGGACCCGGCGCGCAGGGGCGGTCGGCCTGATGATCACCGAGCCGTTGAACTACTCGTTCAGTGATCCGGCTGCGCTGGATTTCGTTGCCGGTCTTGCCGAATCGTGTGAGGTGGCCGGCCAGGGCCTGCTGCTGATCGCAGTCGGCCCGAACCGCAGCGTCGAGGACGGAACCGCGGCGGTGCTATCGGCCGGGGTGGACGGGTTCGTGGTGTATTCGGCCTCCGATGACGACCCCTACCTTCCGGTACTGCTGCAACGTCAGCTGCCCATCGTCATCGTCGACCAGCCGATCGACATCCCGGGCGCATCGCGGGTGGGCATCGACGACCGCGCCGCGATGCGGCAACTGGCCGAGTATGTGATCGGGCTGGGGCATCGGGAGATCGGCCTGCTGACAATGCGACTCGGTCGGGAATGGCCGCTGGAAACCACCGCGCCGATGGTCGCCGACCCGGAACGGCTGAACTCACCGCATTTCCATGTGC
Source organism: Mycolicibacterium sp. 22603 (assembly GCA_052044345.1). GTDB lineage: Bacteria > Actinomycetota > Actinomycetes > Mycobacteriales > Mycobacteriaceae > Mycobacterium. Next base: position 453,089 of record JBQEMX010000001.1, on the reverse strand, counting down.
AGTGCGAGCGCGTGCACGGGGTGTACGACGCGATGACGGCCGCCGGTCTGGATCCGGCTTCCCTCACCGTCGTCGAGAGCTACGAGCACCTTCCCGGTTCGGGCGGAGCGGCCGCCGAAGTGGCGCTGGCCGCGAATTCGCGCATCACCGCGCTGATGTGCACCGCGGACGTGCTGGCCCTCTCGGCGATGGATCACCTCCGTGCGCGGGGGATCTTCGTGCCGGGGCAGTTGACCGTGACCGGTTTCGACGGCGTCCCCGAGGCGCTGGCTCGCGGGCTGACGACGGTCTCGCAGCCGGGTGTGGAGAAGGGCCGCCGCGCCGGGGAACTGCTGCATCACCCGCCGCGTTCCGGTCTGCCGGTCGTCGAGATGCTCGATACCGAGGTCATCCGCGGCCGGACGTCGGGTCCGCCGGGCTGACCGGTCGCGCCACGATGATGTCGTCACGGGTGTGTTGGCCGTCCGCGCCTGCCGGAACGTCACGACGCCTGCCGCGCTCGACGGTCACCTCCCAGCGGTCGTCGAACAGTGCGCGGACATCGTCGTGGAGCAGATACATCGCTGGATCGAACCCGTGCGATTTGGCCAACTCGACGTCGATATCGGCGTGGTGGACCACCAGCAGCGTCCCGCCAGGGGCCACGGCCGAGAGCAAGGCCCTACCGGCTGCGCCGTCCGGTGTGCGCAACAGCGCCGGATAATGCGCGGTCACCAGGTCGAAACCGCCGCTGGGGATCTCCATGTCCTCCAGCCGACTGCGTAACCACCGCACCTGGACGCCGGCCGTCGCGGCAGCAGTGGCTGCCTGCTCGAGTGCCACCCGGGATACGTCCAGTGCGGTCACTTGCCAGCCCTGGCCGGCCAGCCAGACGGCATCGGCGCCGAGTCCGCAACCGATGTCCAATGCCGAACCCGCCGGGAGCCCGGCCGTCTCGGCGACTATGACGGGATTGGGTCGATGCGCGGGCAGCCGGTCGAGGAAGGCGGTGTAACGCTCATCCCATTCGTCGAAAACCTGTGCAGAGTTTCGTGTTTCGGTCATCCAACCAGGCTGGCCACCGAACCTCGGTAGCGCAAACAGTATTGCCGATCAGGCAAGCTGGCGGGAGCGCTCCGCGGCGAGCGCGCGCAGCACCGCAGCGACCTCGGCGGGGGAGTCGACCCGGAATTCGGCCAGGGTCTCGCCGGGGCCGACCTTGACGCCGATATCGCCCGCGCGCATCCGCCGGAACGCCTTCTCGTCGGTGACGTCATCGCCGAGGAAGACCACAGCCGTTGCGGCACAACGGTCACGCAGCACATCGAGCGCCTCACCCTTGTCGGTGACGATCACCGCGAACTCCAGGACGGCCTTGCCTTCGGTCAGCTGCGCATCCCACGACGCGGCCGCCTCGTGGGCCGCCGCAAGGGCCGCCTCGCCGTCGGCGCCGGATGCGTTGCGTACGTGAAGCGCGACGCTGGCCGGTTTGGTCTCCACCGCGACCCCCGGCCGGTTCTCGGCGATGGATCGCAGCGTCGTAATGATCTCGGCCAGCAGTGCGGTGTCGATATCGTGGACGAATCCGGTGTCGAACTCGGCGCCGTGACTGCCGACCGCGTGCACGGCGGGTGACGCCGCGGACAGCTCACGCAAGACGGCGAGCTCGCGTCCGGAGATCAGGGCCGCGGCGGTATCGGGAAGTGCCGCCAGCGTCTCCAGCGCGGCGGCCGCCTCGGGGAGCGGTCGGGCATCGGCGGGATCGGCGACGATCGGCGCGAGTGTGCCGTCGAAGTCGGAGGTGACCAGCAGGCGGGAGGTACCGGCGGTCTCGATGAGGGCGCGCTGCAGACCGGTGTCGAACACCCCTCACACCTTAGGTTGTTCGCCGTCCCCGATCAGGAGCCGGACCGCGAGATCGAGGCGTTTGGCGACATCGGTGGCCGAGGCGCGGCGGGTCAGCCAGGCCAGCAGATTGGACAGCCAGACATCGGAGATCACCCTGGCGATGTGGTACTGGTCCTCGGTGGGTTCGCCCTCGCTCATCGCGCGGGCGAACATCGAGTCCATGAGTTTGCCGACATGGTCGACCTCGCCGGCGGCGGAGGCATCGGCGAAGACGAAGGCGCGGGTCATGGCCTCGGTGAGCAGCGGGTTGCGCTGCATGGAACGGTTCAGCCTGCCCACCATCACGTTGAGCCGCTCGTAGGGTGTTCCGCCGGTGAGCGTGGCGCGGTCGGATTTGGCGTCGATGCGCTCGAACTCCCGGCCGAGGGCAGACACCAGCAGGTGCACCTTCGACGGGAAGTAGCGGTACAGGGTGCCCACCGCGACATCGGCGCGTTCGGCCACTGCGCGCATCTGGACCGCCTCGTAACCGCCCTTCGAGGCGATGGCCAGGGTGGCATCCAGGATCCGCTTGCGGCGTTCGCGCTGGGCCTCGGATCCGAGTTCGGATTCGGACAGCACGGCCACGGCCATCACCTGTCGAGGTGAATCAGAACCCGATCCGGGTTGTGCTGGCGATGACATCTGCCGGGCTCCTTCGTGATGCGTGTGCCAGGAAAACGATACGCAAGCGGCATGCGGATCCACCACCTCCCCGGCAGAGATCACAGCGGCGTGTCCTGCTGCAACGGCAGTCGACTTGACGCTGGGACGCTGGCACTATTAGAACACGTTCTAGTGGGAAGCGCGGCCTTCTCACCCTATGCGAGGAGTAGCCGGTGTCTGTGCTGTCCGTCCCGACCGATACATCGGATGAGGCCGCGGCCCGTGAGCTGGTCAGGGACTGGGCTCCGAGCTCCGGATCGATCACCGCGGTCCGCAACGTCGAACTCGGCGATCCGCAGGCTTGGCGCACGCCTTTTGCCGGCTTCGCCGAACTAGGGGTCTTCGGTGTCGCGGTGCCCGAGGAGTACGGCGGGGCCGGCAGCACCGTGGCCGATCTGCTCGCGATGATCGACGAGGCGGCCGCCGGCCTGATCCCGGGACCGGTTGCGGGGACCGCACTTGCCACCCTGGTCGCCGATGATCCGGCCGTCCTGGAGGCGTTGGCCGGCGGGGAACGCAGCGCCGGCATCGCCATGACGTCGGACATCACGGCCGATTCGGGTACCGCCACCGGCACGGCACCGTACGTGCTGGGTGCCGATCCCGGCGGGGTGCTCATCCTGCCTGCCGGGCAGCATTGGATCCTGGTGGACGCGAGTGCCGACGGCGTGACCATCGATCCGCTGGAGGCCACCGACTTTTCCCGGCCGCTCGCCCGGGTGACCCTGACGTCGGCACCGGCGCAGCAGCTGAATGCCTCGGCGCAGCGGATCACCGACCTCATGGCCACCGTGCTGGCCGCCGAGACGGCCGGGTTGGCCCGCTGGCTGCTCAACACCGCCAACGAGTACGCCAAGGTGCGTGAACAGTTCGGCAAGCCGATCGGCAGCTTCCAGGCCGTCAAACACATGTGCGCCGAGATGTTGCTGCGCAGCCAGCAGGTCACCGTCGCCGCTGCCGACGCGATCGCGGCCGCCGCCGGTGATGATGCCGACCAACTGTCCATCGCCGCGGCGGTGGCGGCGGCCATCGGTATCGACGCCGCGAAGCTGAACGCCCGCGACTGCATCCAGGTGCTCGGCGGGATCGGCATCACCTGGGAGCATGACGCGCACCTGTACCTGCGCCGGGCATATGCGAACGCGCAGTTCCTCGGTGGTCGGTCGCGATGGTTGCGGCGCATCGTCGAACTGACCCGTGCCGGCGTGCGTCGCGAACTGCATGTCGACACCGCCGATGCCGATGCCATCCGTCCCGAGATCGCGGCGGCCGCAGCCCGTATCGCCGCGCTGCCCGAGGATCAACGGGGGCGGGCACTTGCCGAATCCGGGCTGCTGGCCCCGCACTGGCCGACGCCCTACGGGCGCAATGCGTCCCCGGCCGAACAGTTGGTGATCGACGAGGAACTGGCAGCCGCCGAGGTGGCGCGCCCCGATATCTCGATCGGTTGGTGGGCCGCTCCGACGATCCTTGCCGCCGGGACGCCCGAACAGATCGATCGGTTCATCCCCGGCACCCTCAACGGCGACATCTTCTGGTGCCAGCTGTTCTCCGAGCCCGGCGCGGGATCGGATTTGGCGGCGCTGCGGACCAAAGCGGTGCGGACCGAGAAGGACGGAGTGCCCGGTTGGTCGTTGACCGGTCAGAAGGTGTGGACCTCCAATGCACACCGCGCGAACTGGGGCATCTGCCTGGCCCGGACCAACGCGGACGCTCCGAAACACAAGGGCATCACCTACTTCCTGGTCGAGATGAACTCCCCGGGTATCGATATCCGGCCGCTGCGTGAGATCACCGGTGAGGCGCTGTTCAACGAGGTCTTCTTCGACGACCTGTTCGTTCCCGACGACTGCGTGGTCGGCGAGGTGGACGGTGGCTGGCCGTTGGCCCGCACCACGCTGGCCAACGAGCGCATCGCCATCGCCACCGGCGGGGCACTGGACAAGGGCATGGAGCATCTGCTCGCCGTGATCGGTGACCGAGAGCTCGACGGCGCCGAGGCCGATCGGCTCGGTGCCCTGATCACCCTGGCACAGGTCGGTTCGCTGCTGGATCAGCTCATCGCGCGGATGGCATTGGGCGGCAATGATCCTGGTGCTCCGTCGAGCGTGCGCAAGCTGATCGGCGTGCGCTACCGGCAGGGATTGGCCGAGGCGGCGATGGACTTCCAGGACGGCGGTGGCATCGTCGACTCACCCGATGTCCGGTACTTCCTCAACACCCGCTGCCTGAGCATCGCCGGGGGCACCGAGCAGATCCTGCTCACTCTCGCCGGTGAGCGGCTGCTGGGGTTGCCGCGCTAGTCAGGTACCCGAGCAGCAACCGCACCACCTCGTCCTCCAGCTGGGTGGTGTCCACCTGTTGAACGATGAGTCGGTGCACGAGCGACTCGATGGTGGCGACGGTCAGACGAGCAGCGAAGTCCGGGTCGGCGACCTCGACCTCCGGGTGGTGACGCAGCAGTTCGGTCACCCCGGCCACCGCGCGTGACTCGATCTCGTGCAGTCGCTCCAGCAGCGCCGCCGAACGTGGGGCCTGCTCGAACAACACGCGGTGCAACGCGGGATCGCCACGATGATTGTCGATGGTTGCCCTGACGAACAGGCGCAGCGCGCCCTCCAAAGAGGCCGGCAGTCCGTCGCGCAGCCGCTGCGCCAGCAGCTCGCCACCCGCCTCGACGTGTTCGTCGATGAGCGCGGCCAGGATCGCGTCCTTGTTCGGGAAGTATTGGTAGAGCGAGCCGATCGACATCTCGGCGGCCTCGGCGATGCGGTTGGTGGTGCCTGCCGTGTAGCCGTGGGTGCTGAAAATGTGAGCAGCCGCGTCGAGTACGCGGCGCCGGGTCTGTGTCGAACGGGCCTGTCGCGGCCGTTTACGAGGTTTGAAACGATCGGTCGGCGCCATGTCATCTCCGCGCAGAAAGCGAGTAGTCAGCGAATGTGGCGCCGCCGGAGAATCGTCGCCTATGCAGCGCGTACATCTCGAAACCATACTGCCCACCGACGCCGACCGGGTGTGGTCCGCCATGCAGTATCCGGTCACGTTCCTCTACGTATGCCGAGGTCTTCTGAGCCTTCCCGCACTCGCCGGCCGCAGTGCGCCACTGCAGGTCGGGGAACGCGGCAGCGGCTGGCTGTTCGCCTTTCACGTGCTACCGGCCTACCGACACACCCTCGAGGTGCTAAGCGCCGATCCCGGTACCCGCACGATCCGCACCCATGAGTACGGCGGCGTGCTCAAGGCGTGGGATCACACGCTGCGGGTGCAACCGATCGACGAGAACAGTTGCCGCTACAGCGATTCGGTCGACATCGACGCGGGAATGCTGACCCCCGTCGTCGTCCGGGTGGCCCGCGGAATCTATCGATACCGGCACCGCCGGTGGCACCGGCTGGTGGCCAAACACCTCAGCTGAGGTGCTGTGCGGGATCGCGCTCAGCCGAACGTCGTCTGGGCGCACGCCTTCGGTGTGGCCACATTGACGCCGCCGAAGACCACCTGGATATCGGAGCAGACGACGAAACTTCCGTCGGTGGTGGGCCGCCCGGAGCGCCAGTCGGTCTGCACCGAATCTCCGTCGGTGGCAAAGCGTTGCAACGGACCGCCACCGAAATAGGTCACCGAGACCGTGTAGTCGCTGTTGGCCTTGTACGCCTTGGACAGCACGTTGTCGTGGTTGGCGCCCTTGAGTTCCCTGGGCATTCCGGCGGGCGCGCTGTACCAGGCCTCTTGCCAGGTGCTGCGATTCATGTTGCGGATGACGATCGTCTGGCGTGCCCAGGTGTCCTGGGGCAGACCGATCGGTCCGGTCGGGGTCAGCAGACTGGCCTGGGTCCGGAAGAAGCACTTGCCATCGGTGCCCGGGCAGTCGGCGGTCACCTGCATCTCGACGATGCCCTGCGGTGTCGGTATCGACGACGTCCCGGTGTTCGAGGCGGCCGATGCCGTGGGGACCGGAAGGACGGTCAGGGCAGCGCACGCCACCGCGGTTGCACCAAGAATCTTCTTCACAGCCATCCCTCCGGTCGTCTGCACGTTAGCCCGAGCACTATTCGTCGTAGGTGACTTCCACCGAATCCGATGTGGGCAAAGCCTGGCAGGCCAGGATGAGACCCTCGTCGAGATCGGACGGCTCCAGGACATCGTTGATCTCCATCTCGACATCGCCCTTGCGCATCAGCACCGCGCACGCCCCACAATGGCCCTCGCGGCAGGAAAAGGGCGCATCCAGACCCTTGTTCAGCAACACATCGAGCAACTTGGCCTTACGCGGCCATTCGATCTCGTGGGTGGTCCCGTCGAGTTCGACAATCGCCTGCGCGGGGCCGCGATCATCGTCCTCCTCCACGTCGATGACGACCTGAGCGAACGGGTCCGAATCCAGCGACTTGAACACCTCGATGTGGATGTGCCTGGCGTCGACGGTCTTGCAGGCCGCCTCGGCGGCGGACATGAAGGGACCGGGCCCGCAGATGAATGCCTCATGTGCGGCGAACGGTCGCACCAGGGTCGCCAAAGCATCGGTGTTGGGCAATCCCTGCACCGTCTCCAGCCAGTGGATCACCGTCAGCCGGTCCGGGTGTGCGGCGGCCAACTCACGCAGCGTCTCGGCGAAGATGACCGAGTTCTCGTCCCGGTTGGCATACACCAGGACGACCTTTCCGGTGCCCTCGGCCAGCGCGGACTTGCAGATCGCCATCATCGGGGTGATCCCACTGCCCGCGGCCAACAACAGGAAATCGGTGTCCAGCGTCTTGGGGACGAAGGTGCCCGATGGGGCAAGCACGTGCATGCGCATACCGGGATGGGCGTTGTCGCACAGCCAATTCGACGCGTACCCGTCGGCGGTCCGCTTGACGGTCACGGTCAGCTTCTCGTCACGTGCCGGCGAACTCGACAGCGAGTAGCAGCGGGCCACCGAGCCGGTTCGCTCGCTGGGCACCCGCAGCGTCAGGAACTGCCCGGGCGAGTACCGCAACTTCTCGGCGGGCACATCGCTGCTGCCCGGGATGTCGAACACGAGCGACCGGGCATCGGCCGTCTCCTCGATGACGGCGGCGATCTCCAGTTCCAGCACATGGCTGCCGAGCGGTTCCTCCGTCACAGGCCTGGCCTCATTTCCCTCATAACTAGAACATGTTACAAAACTGCAGTTGCGCAGGTCCAGCCGTTGATTGAGCGCGCTACTCGACACAAATCGTAACGTGTTCTAATCTTTTGCTAGTGACGGATCTCGATCCAGGAGGCAATTCAGTGACGTCCATTGAACAGCGCGACGTGCAGGCGGTTCTGAGCGGTATCGACGATCTGTTGCCGAACCTGCGGGAACGCGCCCAGATCGCCGAAGACCAGCGCCAGGTTCCCTACGAGACCATCAACGAACTCGACGAGGTCGGCTTCTTCAAACTGCTCCAGCCCGAGCAGTGGGGCGGCCTGCAGGCCGATCCGACCGTTTTCTACGAGGCCGTCCGTCGGCTGGCCAGCGCATGCGGGTCGACCGGCTGGATCAGCTCGATCATCGGCGTGCACAACTGGCACCTGGCGCTGTTCGACCAGCGCGCCCAGGACGAGGTATGGGGCGATGACCCGACCGTGCGTGTCTCGTCCTCCTACGCCCCGATGGGTGCGGGAACCGTGGTCGACGGCGGTTATCTGGTCAGCGGAGCATGGCAGTGGTCCTCCGGTAGTGAACACGCCACCTGGGCGTTCCTCGGCGGCCCGGTCATCAAGGACGGCCGCCCGGTCGACTTCGGCAGCTTCCTGATCCCGCGCAGCGAGTACACGATCGACGATGTCTGGCACGTCGTCGGGCTCAAGGGCACCGGCAGCAACACCGTCGTCGTCAAGGACGTGTTCGTGCCCTCGCACCGCTTCCTGTCCTACAAGGCCATGAACGACGGCACCGCGGGTGGCTATCAGAACAACACCGCACCGGTCTACAAGATGCCGTGGGGCACCATGCATCCCACCACCATCTCGGCACCCATCGTCGGCATGGCCTATGGCGCGTACGCCGCCCACGTCGAGCACCAGGGCAAGCGTGTCCGGGCCGCCTTCGCCGGTGAGAAGTCCAAGGACGACCCGTTCGCCAAGGTGCGCATCGCCGAGGCCGCCAGCGATATCGATGCCGCATGGCGGCAGCTGATCGGCAACGTCGGCGACGAGTACGCCCTGTTGCAGGCCGGCAAGGAGATCCCCTACGAGCTGCGCGCCCGCGCACGCCGCGATCAGGTGCGGGCCACTGCCCGCGCCATCGCCTCGATCGACCTGCTGTTCGAGTCGGCGGGCGCGACCGCGCTGGTCACCGGTGCTCCGCTGCAGCGGTTCTGGCGGGACGCCCATGCCGGCCGGGTGCATGCCGCCAACGAGCCCGAGCGCGCGTACCTGATCTTCGGTAACAACGAGTTCGGTCTGCCGCCCGCGGACACGATGGTCTGATGACGGCCATTTCGGAGATCACATTCGAGTCGACGTCGCGGTACGCCGACGTGCAGGCCGGCGACCTGGCCATGCGGTTGCACTATCACGAGGCGGGCGACCCGACGTCGCAGACCATCGTGCTTTTGCACGGCGGCGGACCGGGTGCGTCGAGCTGGTCGAATTTCGGCCGCAACATCGCCGTACTGGCCGAGCGTTACCACGTCTTGGCCATCGACCAGCCCGGTTACGGGCTGTCGGACAAGCACACCGAGCACGAGCAGTACAACCGCTACAGCGCCAAGGCCGTGCTCGGCCTGCTCGACAAGCTCGAGATCACGGGACGTGTTCCGCTGCTGGGCAATTCGCTCGGTGGCGGCACCGCGGTGCGCTTCGCGCTGGATTACCCGGACCGAGCGGGCAAGCTCATCCTGATGGGTCCCGGCGGGCTGTCGGTGAACCTGTTCGCCCCCGATCCCACCGAGGGCGTGAAGGCGCTGGCGAAGTTCAACTTCGAGCCGACCCGCGAGAACCTCGAGGCCTTCATCAGGATCATGGTTTTCGACCAGAAGCTGGTCACCCCGGAGCTGGTCGAGGAACGTTTCGAGATCGCCAGCACCCCGGAGTCGCTGGCGGCCACCCGGGCGATGGGAAAGTCGTTCGCGGGGCCCGATTTCGAGCTCGGCATGATGTGGCGTGAGGTGTACAAGCTGCGCCAGCCGGTGCTGCTGATCTGGGGCCGCGAAGATCGGGTCAACCCGCTCGACGGTGCGCTGGTCGCGGTCAAGCAGATCCCGCGCGTGCAGTTGCACGTGTTCGGGCAGTGTGGGCATTGGGCTCAGGTCGAGAAGTTCGACGAGTTCAACAAGCTCACCATCGATTTCCTGGGCTAGGAGGACCTTTCATGAGCATCAAGTCGCTGGGGTACATGCGCATCGAGGCAACCGATGTGGCGGCGTGGCGTGAGTTCGCGCTGAAGGTGCTCGGCATGGTCGAGGGTCAGGGGTCCACACCGGGCGCGCTCTACCTACGGATGGACGAGGTCGCCGCGCGTCTGGTGATCGTGCCCGGTGAGCACGACCGGCTGCTGATCTCCGGGTGGGAGGTCGCCGACGCCCCGGCGCTGCAGGCGCTGCGCGAGACGCTGTCCAAGGCGGGCGTCGAGTTCGCCGAGGGCACCCGCGAGGAGCGTGCCGAGCGCCGCGTCGAGGGTCTGATCCGCTTCAACGATCCGGCAGGCAATGTCCTGGAGGCCTTCCACGGTGCCCAGTACCTCGGGCGCCGGTTCGTCAGCCCCTACGGCCACAAGTTCGTCACCGGTGAGCAGGGTCTCGGGCATGTCGTGCTCACCTGTGATGATGACGCCGCGGCGCAGGCGTTCTATCAGGACGTGTTGGGATTCCGGTTGCGCGATTCGATGAGCCTGCCGCCTCAGCTCGCCGGTCGGCCCGCCGACGGCGACCCGGTATGGCTGCGCTTCTACGGGTGCAATCCACGCCACCACGCGCTGGCGTTCATGCCGATGCCCAACCCGACGGGCATCGTGCATCTGATGGTCGAGGTCGAGGAGTCCGATGACGTCGGCCTGTGCCTGGACCGGGCGCTGCGGCGCAATGTGAAGATGTCGGCGACCCTCGGCAGGCATATCAACGACAAGATGCTGTCCTTCTACATCAAGACCCCAGGCGGGTTCGACATCGAATTCGGCTGCGAGGGATTGGAAGTCGAGGACCAGAACTGGGTTGCGCGGGAAAGCACCGCGGTCAGCCTGTGGGGACACGACTTCAGCGTCGGCTTCAAGTAGTCGCCGCATGACCGCCGAAGCCATCGATCCGCGCGCCTTCCGCAATGTGCTCGGGCAGTTCTGCACCGGTGTCACCGTCATCACCACCACGGCCGATGACGTGCCGATCGGTTTCGCCTGCCAGTCGTTCGCGGCGTTGTCGCTGGACCCACCGTTGGTGCTGTTCTGTCCGACCAAACAGTCCAGGGCCTGGCAGGCGATCGAGTCCAGCGGCAGGTTCTGCGTGAACATGCTGCACGAGAATCAGCAGCACGTCTCCGCGCAGTTCGGGTCCAAGGCGCCGGACAAGTTCGCCGGGATCGACTGGACGGCATCGCCGTTGGGCTCGCCGATCATCGACGGCAGTCTTGCCCATATCGACTGCACCGTCGCCTCGGTGCATGACGGTGGCGATCACTTCGTGGTGTTCGGTGCGGTGCACTCGTTGTCGGAGCCGCCGGCACTCAAACCCCGACCCCTGCTGTTCTATCGTGGTCAGTACACCGGCATCGAGCCCGACAAGAACACCCCGGCCCAGTGGCGTGATGACCTGGAGGCCTTCTTGACCACCACGACGTCGGATACGTGGCTGTAAAACCCGTGGCCCGAACGCTCTGACCCGCTAGTCGCCCACCCGCTGTAGCTTCACATCGAGTTCGACCTTCGCGGGGCAGTCACCGATGTACTCCTGGAACGACGTACCGGTCAGGGCGACGATGGGGTTCTGCGGGCCCTGCGGTAACGGCAGGTCGTCACGCGACGTCTGCCGGACTTTGCCGACACCGTCGGTGCACTCGGCGTCGCCCTCCGGGAAGCTGGCACTGAAACGTCCGTCCCCGTAGAGCATCACGAAAAGATTGTTGGTGTCGATCGTGGACATCAGGCTCACACAGCGGTCGCCTGTGCGCAGACAGTAGGTCGTCGCCTTGTAATCGTGCGGCGGAAAGGTCTGTCCGGTTTCGCGGTAGGTCTGCGAATAGGTGTAGACCCCGCGCAGAGCCGCGCCGGGTGCCGGACGCAACGGCGGTTCTGCCGCCGGATCCGGTGCGGTCACGCTGACGCCGGAGCCGGTGGTCGGGGTCAGGTGGATGGCGCGCTTGTTCGCGCACAGGGCAGGCGCGGTGGCCCAGGTGTATTCGCCGTTCATCGAACCGTCCAGCTTTGGTGTCAGTGAAATGACGGTCCACCCTTGGACATCGGTGTCGACATCACCGACCTTGCATTTGTCGGGGGCCTCGCGCACCTGCAACCAATCGCCGTCGAGATAGTCGAACACCATGGTGTACAACGGCGCTCCGGCGGCGTCCTGTGGATTCACCACGGCCACCGTGGCAACACAGTCGGTGCCCTTGCATACCGACCGTGCGACCCAGGTTTCGGTACGGGCCGTGCCGGCGACCGGCTTACCGTCCGGTGTCGCGGTCGGACCGATATCGACTTTGAAGGTGCCCTCCAGCGCGGGACCGGTCTTGCTCGCAGCCTGCTCGCCACCACTGTCCCGGACGGTGTACAGGCAGGCCGCAAAACCGCCCAGCAGGACAGCGACCAGCGCAGCCGCGGCCAGAAGCTTGACCAGCGTGCTCTTGGTGTCTTTACTCAGCCCAATTGCCATCGCCGTAAGAATGCCATCCCAGAGTGGTTGGCAGGAACGCAATCCCACACAACGGCGCCGTCGATGGTCATACCGTGCCCAGCAGCACATCGGCGTGCTCGCGCATGCGGTCACCGATCGCCTCGACGATGGCGTGGACCTCGGGCCTGCGCAGCGTCTCGGCGCGGGTCACCAGCCAATAGGTCAGCCGCACCGACACCTCGGCGGGAAGCACCCGGACCAGGTCGTCGTGTCGATCGGCCATGAAGCACGGCAACAGACCGAGGCCCGCATCGGCACGGGTCGCCTCGACGTGCACGAAGACATTGGTCGAGGACACCGATTGTCGCATCGCCGGGGCGAAGCTGGCGGCCAGATCCAGCTCGTCGACCTGCAGCATGGAGTCGATGAAGTAGACCAGCGGGTGTCCGTTCAGCTCGCCGACCGCCAGTGGTGTGCCGTGATCGGCCAAGTACCGCCGCGAGCCGTACAACCCGAGGCAGTAGTCGCCGAGCCGGATGGCCTGTGCACGGTGCACGGTGGGTTCGCCCACCACGATCTCGATATCGACGCTGGCCCGTTGCTGACTGGCGCGGCGGGTGGCGGCCACGATCTCGACCGACACACCGGGATGGTTGCGCTGCACCTCCGCGGCGGCCGGTGCGGCGATATAGGCGCTGAATCCGTCGGTGGCCGAGATGCGCACGACACCCTCCAGCGCGCGCGGCCCGCCGTCGGCGTCGGCCAGTGACCGCACCGCGGCTTCGATCGCCTCGGCGGCGGCGAGCACCTCACGACCGCGATCGGTCAGTTCCCAGCCGGCTCCGACGCGGGTGAGCACGCGCGCACCGATGGCCTGCTCGAGGGCGGCGATGCGTCGCGAGATGGTGGTGTGATTGACGCCGAGCTGATCGGCGGCGCTGACATAGCGTCCGGTGCGCCCGACGGCAAGCAAGATCAGCAGATCATCGGCGCTCGGCACGGACACATCTGCATTTTTGCAGAGAAGTGGTGCGTTTCTGGTCATTGTGCACGGTGTTACCTGCATGAATACTCAGGCCTATGTGTGCTGCCGATCACAATTCACTCCAGCCGACCACCGGCCTCAAACGTGTCGTCGCCGCGTCGATGGCCGGCACGGTCGTCGAGTGGTATGAGTTTTTCCTCTACGGCACGGCCGCGACCCTGGTCTTCAGCAAGGTGTTCTTCGCCCAGACCGGCAGCGAACTCGACGCCATCCTCGCCGCGTTCGTCACCTACGCCGTCGGCTTCATCGCCCGTCCACTCGGCGGCATCGTCTTCGGCCACTTCGGCGACAAGTACGGCCGCAAGAAGCTGCTGCAGTTCAGCCTGCTGCTGGTCGGCGCGGCCACCTTCGCGATGGGCTGCCTACCGACCTTCAACCAGATCGGCTACTGGGCGCCGGCGCTGCTGGTGACCCTGCGGTTCATCCAGGGCTTCGCCGTCGGTGGGGAATGGGGTGGCGCGGTCCTGCTGGTCGCCGAGCACAGTCCAAGCCGACAGCGCGGATTCTGGGCGAGTTGGCCACAGGCCGGCGTGCCGGCGGGCAATCTGCTCGCCACCATCGTGCTGCTGGTCCTGACCACCACCCTCTCGGACGCGACGTTCCTGTCCTGGGGCTGGCGGGTGGCGTTCTGGCTGTCGGCGGTGGTGGTGCTGGTCGGCTACTACATCCGCACCAAGGTCACGGATGCGCCGATCTTCGTCGAGGCACAGCAGGAGGCCGAGCGCATCAAGGCGAGCTCGTTGTCGGTCGTCGAGGTGCTCACGCGTTATCCCCGAGGCGTTTTCACGGCGATGGGTCTGCGGTTCGGCGAGAACATCATGTACTACCTGGTGGTCACATTCTCCATCACCTATCTCAAGACTCAGGTGGGCGCCGATACCAGCACCATCCTCTGGTACCTGCTCTTCGCGCACGTCGTGCACTTCGCGGTCATTCCGCTGGTCGGCCGGCTGTCCGACCACTACGGTCGGCGGCCGGTGTACATCCTGGGCGCGCTGCTGGGTGCCACGTGGGGCTTCTTCGCCTTCCCGATGATGAACAGCGGCAACTACGCGGTGGTGACGGCCTCGGTGACCATCGGACTGCTGATCCATGCGCTGATGTATGCCCCGCAACCGGCCATCATGTCCGAGATGTTCCCCACCCGGATGCGCTATTCCGGTGTCTCGCTGGGCTATCAGGTCACCTCGATCGTCGCCGGATCGTTGGCACCGATCATCGCGGTGAAGCTGCTGGACATCTACGACTCGTCGGTGCCGATCGCGGTCTATCTCGCCCTGGCGTGCGGTGTTTCGCTGCTGGCCGCACTGGTCACCCGGGAGACCAAGGGCATAGACCTCAAGACGCTCGATGACGCCGATGCCCGCGATGTGGCCGGGGCACGGGCATGAGCGAGCCTGCATCTGGCCTGGCCGGAAAGACCGCACTCGTCACCGGGGCCGCGGCCGGTATCGGTGCGGCGTGCGTCCGCGAATTGGCAGTCCGCGGCGCGAAGGTGACCGTCGCCGACCGGGATGCCGCCGGGGCGCAGGCGTTGGCCGACGAGATCGGCGGCACCCCGTGGCCGGTCGATCTGCTCGACGTGGCGCGCTTGGAGGATCTGCGTCTCGATGTCGACATCCTGGTCAACAACGCCGGCGTGCAACGGGTGGCGCCGATAGCGGAATTCCCGCCGGAGACCTTCCGCACCTTGCTGACGCTGATGGCCGAGGTGCCTTTCCTGCTGATCCGGGCGGTGTTGCCCCACATGTACGAGATGGGATTCGGCCGCGTCATCAACCTGTCGTCGGTGCACGGACTGCGGGCCTCCGAATATAAGGTCGCCTATGTGACGGCCAAGCACGCGTTGGAGGGGCTCTCGAAGGTGACCGCGCTGGAGGGCGGCCCGCACGGGGTGACCAGCAACTGCGTCAACCCCGGATATGTGCGGACCGCGCTGGTGGACAAGCAGATCGCCGATCAGGCCCGCACCCATGGCATCGACGAACAACAGGTCATCGAGCAGATCCTGCTCAAGGAGAGCGCCATCAAGCGACTCGTGGAACCGCAGGAGGTGGCCTCGCTGGTGTGCTGGTTGGCCTCCGATCGGGCCGGCATGGTCACCGGTGCGTCCTACACCATGGACGGCGGGTGGAGCGCCCGGTGAATCCCGAGCCCCATCCCGAGCCCCAGTGGCAACCGACCGCAGCCGATATCGCCGACGCGCAGGTCACCGCATTCGCCCGGTTCGCCGGCCAGGAGGGTGACTACCGCGCCCTGTGGCAGTGGTCGGTCGACGAGCCCGAGGCGTTCTGGGGTGCGCTGTGGCGCTACTTCGACCTCGGTGACATCCCGGGCAAGGTCCTGGCCGACGACTCGATGCCGGGTGCGGTCTGGTTCCCTGGTGTGCGTCTGAACTATGTCGACCAGATCGCCCGGCAGGCGCGCACCGACCGTCCCGCCATCCTGAGCCTCGGTGAGGGATCCGCCATCACCGAGCTGTCCTGGGCCGAATTGCTCAGCCGCACTGCCGCCTTCGCGAACACCCTCACCGAGCTCGGCGTGCGGCCGGGAGACCGGGTGGTGGGATACCTGCCCAATATCGCCGAGGCGGTCATCGCCTTCCTCGGTACCGCCTCGATCGGTGCGGTATGGAGCGCCTGCGGCCAGGACTATTCGGCAAAGGCCGCGCTGGACCGGCTCGGTCAGCTGCAGCCGACGGTGCTGGTGACCGCCGACGGCTACCGCTTCGGCGGCAAGACCCACGACAAGAGTGCCGATGTGGCCGAGTTGCGCGCCGGGTTACCGTCGTTGACTGCGACGATCTCGGTGTCCCGGCTCGCGCCGACACCCGAGGGCCAACTCGATTTCTCGACCGTCACCGCCGGTGACGCCGAGGTTCACCCGGCCGAGGTCGAATTCGACCACCCGCTGTGGATCCTGTTCTCCTCCGGAACCACGGGACTGCCCAAGGGGATCGTGCACGGTCACGGTGGCGTACTGGTCGAACATCTCAAAGCCGTGGCGCTGCAGAGCGATATCGGTCCGGCGGACACCTTCTTCTGGTACACCAGCCCGAGCTGGATGATGTGGAACTTCCAGGTCGCCGGTCTGCTGGTCGGCGCCACCATCGTCTGTTACGACGGCAGCCCGTCCTATCCGACCCCGGATGCGCTGTGGGAGATGACCTCTCGGCTCGGTGTCACCGTGCTCGGTACCAGCCCCGGCTATGTGCTGGGTTGCGCCAAGGCCGGAGCGGTACCCCGTACCGATCATGATCTTTCCGCCCTGCGCACCGTCGGCATCACCGGATCGTCACTGCCGCCGTCGACGGCGCTGTGGATGCGCGACAACCTCGGCGCACACGTACAGGTCGCCTCCATCAGCGGTGGCACCGACGTGGTCTCGGCATTCATCGGCGGGGTGCGCACGGTGCCGGTGTGGCCGGGGGAGCTGTCCGTACCGTTCCTGGGCGCGGCGCTGGATGCCTGGGACGAGTCGGGCACACCGGTCCGCGGTGAGGTCGGCGAGCTGGTGATCACCAAACCCCTGCCGTCGATGCCGGTCTCGTTCTGGAACGATCCCGACGGATCGAGGTACCGGGACGCGTACTTCGAGATGTTCCCCGGTGTGTGGCGGCACGGCGACTGGATCACCATCACCGACCGCGGCAGCGTCATCGTGCACGGCCGGTCCGACTCCACCCTCAACCGGCACGGAATCCGGATGGGCAGTGCGGACATCTACCAGTCCGTCGAGCGGCTGCCGGAGATCGCCGAGACGCTTGTGATCGGCGCCGAGCAGCCTGACGGCGGGTACTGGATGCCGCTGTTCGTGGTGCTCGCCGACGGGGTGACGCTGACCGACGAACTGGTCGACAAGATCAAACAGACCGTTCGCACCGAGGTGTCACCGCGGCATGTGCCCGACGAGGTCATCCTCGCCCCCGGTATCCCGCACACCCGCACCGGTAAGAAACTCGAGGTGCCGATCAAGAAGTTGTTCCAGGGTGCAGAGGTGACAAAGGTGGTCGAGCGCAGCGCTGTCGACGATCCGGACTTGCTCGACTGGTACGCCGCCCAGCGTCGTTAGCGCACCGTCAGTTCCTGCAGCTGCAGATAGCGGTCCAGAACCGCCGGTGTGGGGTCGGCCCGGTAGGTCTGGGCCGCCGAGCTGTCCCACCCCGGCTGTTCCTCCCGGCCGGACAAGACCCAGGCGGCCTGGCGTGCAGCGCCGAGCGCCACGTACTCGCCGGCCTCGGGCACGTCGACGGTCGTGCCGAACACCGCGGGGGCTATCTGTCGCACGGCCTGTGAGCGGGCTCCACCGCCGATCAGGATGATGCGCTCTGTCGGAATGCCCTGGCCGGCGATCTTCTGGATGCAGTGGGCCATGGAGCCGAGTAGGCCTTCGACGGCCGCCCGGGCAATATTGGCAGGCAACAGGTTTCGTGTGGTGACTCCATGTAGGGCGCCGGCCGCGTCGGGCAGGTTGGGGGAGCGTTCGCCATCGAAGTACGGAATGAGCACCAACCCGTCGGCGCCGGCTGGTGCCGACAATGCGAGCCGGTCGAACTCGTCGAAATCGACGTCGAGCATCGCGGCGACCGCCGCCAGCACGGGTGCGCCGTTGAGGGTGCATACCAGCGGCAGGTGCCTGCCGGTGGCGTCGGCGAACCCGGCCACGATGCCCTCGCTGTCGTGGGCGCCCGTCGAACCGACGGCGCTGACCACCCCGGAGGTACCCAGCGACACGACACAGTCCCCGACCGTGGCGCTCAATCCCAGTGCCGCCGCGGCATTGTCGCCGGCACCGGGGCCCAACACCGCGCCGGCCGGCGTCATGCCCGCGCTGTCCCGCGGTCCGAGCACCTCGGGAACCGCCGGTCGGCGGCCACGCAGGGCACATTCGAGCAGGTCGTACTGGTAGCTGCCGGTGGCGGCCGAGAAGTAACCGGTCCCGCTGGCATCGCTGCGGTCCGTGCGCAGATCGGAGATGTCGTGGGAGCCGCTCAGCCGCCAGGTGAGCCAGTCGTGCGGCAGACATACCGCCGCTGTCGCATCGGCATTGTCGGGCTCGTGGTCGGCAAGCCATCGCAGTTTGGCCGCGGTGAACGCGGCGACCGGGACCACACCGACGCGCTGCGCCCATACCGAAGCGCCACCGAGCTCGGTGACGAGCTGATCGGCGGCCTGTGCTGACCGAGTGTCGTTCCACAACAGGGCATTGCGGACGACATGGCCGGAGTCGTCGAGACAGAGCATGCCGTGTTGTTGAGCCCCGACCGAGACCGCCGCAACATCGGCGATACCGCCCGCGGCCTGTACGGCGGATTGCAGCGCGTTCCACCAGTGCTGCGGATCGATCTCGGTACCGTTGGGGTGCGGCGCTGTGCCGGTGCGCAGCACCGCGCCGGTCGCCGCGTCGCAGACCACCACCTTGGTCGATTGCGTGGACGAATCGATCCCGGCGACCAATGTCATGTCAGAACCTCCCGGGAGCCTGCGTCGCATCGCGTGTTCACGCAAAGAACAAAAGGGTAGAGCATTGCCCCGGGGCAGTGCGGCGACCGTCGCTCAACAGGGTTGAGCTGATCTCGGGCATGGATGCCGGCCTGCGGGCACAATGGCCGCTAGCGGTAACGACTTCCGGCGAGCGAAGGTGCAGGCTGATCTCTCATGAGCATTCTCAGCACAGATGACGGAACGCAGATCTTCTACAAGGACTGGGGCACCGGGCAACCGATAGTCTTCAGTCACGGCTGGCCGTTGTCCTCCGACGATTGGGACAACCAGATGCTGTTCTTCCTGTCCCACGGCTACCGCGTGATCGCCCACGATCGGCGTGGGCATGGGCGCTCGACGCAGACGCCGGACGGGCACGACCTCGACCACTACGCCGATGACCTCGCTGCGCTCACCGAACATCTCGACCTTCGTGACGCGGTCCACGTCGGGCATTCGACCGGTGGTGGTGAGGTGGTGCGCTATCTGGCTCGCCACGGACAGAGCAGGGTGTCCAAGGCCGCGCTGATCAGCGCGGTGCCGCCGCTCATGGTGCAGACCGACGCCAACCCCGAGGGGCTGCCCAAGAGTGTGTTCGACGACCTGCAGGCGCAGCTTGCGGCCAATCGCTCGGTGTTTTATAGGTCGTTGCCGGCGGGTCCGTTCTACGGTTTCAATCGTCCTGGGGTGCAGTCGGATCCGGCGATCGTCGACAACTGGTGGCGACAGGGCATGATGGGCGACGCGCTCTCCCATTACGACGGGATCGTCGCCTTCTCCCAGACCGACTTCACCGAGGACCTCAAGAAGATCACGGTGCCCACCCTGGTGATGCACAGCCGCGATGACCAGATCGTGCCCTATGTTGCGTCCGGCCCGAAGTCGGCCGAGTTGTTGCAGAACGGCACCCTGATCACCTACGAGGACTTCCCGCACGGAATGCCGACGACCCACGCGGATGTCGTCAACGCGGATCTGCTGTCGTTTCTGCAGTCCTGAGTCGCTGACGCGCAGTACTGGTGAGGCAACGACTCCTTGAGCCGGCCCCGAACCAAGTCCCGAGCACCACCCTTTCTGCACCTTGAGCAGTCATTAGATAGTTATCCACAGGGGTCGCGAGCGGCCTTGTCTCGTCGGTGTGCGGGAGTAGGATCGCACGTATGTTCGAACGGTCGGGGTTGTCGGAGCTGGGGCGATGAGGAGCTCATCGCCGCGGTCGCCGATGCCACCCGCGCCGAAGCCGCCGCCGCGGCCCGCCGGCTGGCCTTGGTTGCTGAGGTGACCGCCCGGCACTGCGATAACGAGGACGAGTCGTCGGCGTTGAAGCTCATCGACGGATGGGCCCACGCGAAGGCCGAGATCAGTGCCGCGTGCAACCTCGGGCCGCGCGCCGCCAGCACCCAGATGCGCATCGCGATGGCCCTGCGTGATCGGCTGCCCCGTACTGCGGAGGTGTTCGCGCAGGGAATGGTGTCGGCGAAGGTCATCGCGGCGATCACCTGGCGCACCCAACTCGTCACCGACGAGGAAGCATTGGGGTTGATCGATGCCGGGATCGCCGGCACCGCCCACCAATACGGGATGCTGTCGGCGGACGCACTGATCCGGGCGGTCGACTTCTGGGTCCATAAGTTCGACCCGATCGCGGTCATCCGGGCCAAGGCCGCGGCCAAAGAACGTTACATCGACTTCGGCGATAGCGATGACCCCGACGGTGTCGTCTCGTTCTGGGGACGCATGCGCACCACCGATGCCGCGATCAGCCAAGCGCGGCTCAATGACCTCGCCCACGGTGTCTGCGATGCCGATCCGCGGACCGTGGCCGAACGCCGCGCCGATGCCCTGGCGGCAGTCCTGGCCGGCGCGGACCGGCTCACCTGCCTGTGCGGTAACCCTGAGTGCGCTGGGTCGGGGAAGGATCCTCGGACCGGAGCGGTGACCATCTACGTGCTCACCGGACAAGAACCCGATACCGGGCACGGCGTGACACCGAGTGCGGGGCCTACGCCTGATGACAGCGGCACGCAGGGACCCGTAGTGCCCGAGGAACCCGCGGCCACGCAGTCCGAGGACGAACCACAGCCCTCGACGCCCGCGACACCTAACGCTCCCGCCGCCAGCATGCGGCCCGGCCTGAGTGCCGGGATCACCCTGGACGGGGCGATCATCCCCGCCCACCTGCTGGCCGAGCTCATCGCGACCGGTGCAAAAGTCCGGTCCCTGAACAGTGCCACCGAGCTGGGTTCCGAACCCCGCTACCGACCCTCGACAGCGCTCGCGGCTTTTGTCCGCATGACATCGATGACGTGCTGCTTCCCCGGCTGCGGAAAGCCCGCCCAGCGCTGCGACCTCGACCACCTCACGCCCTGGCCGGCCGGAGCCACCCATCCGGGCAACCTGCGCCCGCTCTGCCGAGAACACCACCTACTCAAAACCATGAAAACCGGCTGGACACCGAAAGCCCGCCCCGACGGCAGCACCACCTGGACCGCCCCGAACGGGCATACCTACACGACGATGCCGCTCGCACCGATCCTGTTCCCGCACAACATATCTGACGTCGACATCCCGCGATCGCGACGCATCATCCTGATCGGTGAGCGGGACCGGGACCCCGACATCCCGCGACGCCAACGCACCCGACAACACGACCGCGACTACCGCATCAACGCCGAACGCACCCGCAACGCCACCGCCATCGCACTCGATGGCGACCCGCCGTTCTGACTACCGGCCGCTCTGGCCGGCCAACCACGGTCCCATCCGCTCGAGTGCGGTGGTGATATCGGATGCTGCTCCGGCGAAGGACAGCCGGACGAACGATCCACCATGCACGGTGTCGAAGTCCACGCCCGGTGCGATGGCCACCCCGGTATCGGCGAGCAGGCGGGCACAGAAGTCGAGGGAATCGTCGGAGAACTCGGAGATGTCGGCGTACACGTAGAACGCCCCGTCGGCCGGGGCCAGGCGATCCAAGCCGATCTGGGCCAACCCGGTCAGCAGCACCTCACGATTGGCGGTGTAATCCCGAACCAGTGCTTCCGCCTCGGCTAGCGACGCCGGATCGAACGCGGCCACCGCAGCCAGCTGTGGCAGCGTCGGCGGACAGATGGAGAAGTTCCCGGTCAGGCGGTCGACCGCACGACGCAGCGGTGCGGGTACCAGCAGCCAGCCCAATCGCCAACCCGTCATGGCGAAGTACTTCGAGAAGCTGTTGACGACAATGGGATTGCGGGAGGTCTCCCATGCGCAACTGGTGGCGGGCGCACCCTGATACTCCAGACCGTGGTAGATCTCATCGCTGATCAGCTGCACGTCGCGATCATCGCACCACGACACGATGGCGGCCAGATCGGCGGACGGGATGATCGTGCCGGTCGGGTTGGCCGGACTGGCGATGATCAACCCCCTCACCGGCGGGTCGAGCGCATCGAGCATCGCCACCGTCGGCTGGAAACGGGTGTCGGGACCGCACGGCACCTCGACGACCTCGCATCCGAGTGCCGACAGGATGTTGCGGTAGCACGGGTACCCGGGGCTGGTCACCGCGACGCGGTCGCCGACGTCGAAGCAGGACAGGAAGGCGAGCAGGAATCCGCCGGTCGACCCGGTGGTGATGACCACGGCGTCCATGTCGACATCTATCCCATGCTTGGTGCGGTACGACTCCGCGATGGCCGTCCGCAGTTCCGGGATGCCCAGTGCCACGGTGTATCCCAGGTTGTGGCCGGTCAGCGCCGCTGCGGCGGCAGCGCGGATCGGCTCCGGGGCCTGAGCGCTGGGCTGGCCGGCAGACAGGTTCACCAGGTCGCCGTGGGTGCGCTGGCGTTCGGCCGCGGCCAGCCAGACGTCCATCACGTAGAACGGCGGGATTCCGGCGCGCAGAGCTTCAGTAGACATCGAATCCAGGCTAGTCTGCGGTCACCATGACCACGCTGCTCGACCGGCCGCACAGCGCACTCCTCGTCGTCGACGTTCAGGACCAGGTCGTTGCCGACGCGGTACGTCGTGACGAGGTCGTCGCCGCCATCGGCAGGCTGGTCGACCGGGCGCGCGCCGAGAAGGCGGCCGTGGTCTGGGTGCAGCATTCCGACGCCGAACTGGTGCACGGCAGCGCCGGCTGGCGCATCGTCGACGAACTGACGCCCGCCCGCACCGAACCGATCATCGAGAAGCAACACGGTGACTCGTTCGAGGACACGGACCTCGAGGATGTGCTGCGCCGGCTGCGGGTCGGCAGGTTGGTCGTCGCCGGTGCGTGCAGCGATCAGTGTGTCCGATCAACCATCCATGGCGCCTTCGTCCGCGGTTATGACGTCACGCTGGTTGCGGACGCACACACCACCGTCGATCTCACGCAGTGGGGTGCCCCGGCGCCGGAAATGGTTGTCGCACACACCAATCTCTATTGGACGCACCAGAGCGCCCCGGGGCGCACGGCCGCGGTCGTCGATGCCGACGACGTCGCGCTGGCCTAGAAGGCAACGCCTAGAAAACTTCAGCTTCCAGCCGACGAAGGTGCTCGCGCGGCGCCCCGAGCAGCTGAGCACTGCCATGCGCCCGCTTGAAGTACAGCTGGATATCGTGCTCCCAGGTGATGGCGATGCCACCGTGTAGCTGCACCGCCTCGGCGGCCACCTCGGTCAGCGCTTCGCTGGCGAACACCCGTGCCAGCGAGGCCGATGCCGGCGACGGATCGGCGATGGCGTCATGGATGACCGCCCGGGCCGATTGCACCGTGACGTAGAGATCGGCCATCCGGTGCTTGAGCGCCTGGAAGCTGCCGATCGGCCTGCCGAACTGCACCCGATCCTTGGTGTAGGCGACGGTGAGGTCCAGGGCCCGGGCCGCGGCGCCGATCTGTTCGGCGGCCAGCAACAGCGCAGCGGTGTCGGCAAGGCCGGGATCGGAACCCAGCGCGGCGGTCTCGCCGGCGGTCACCGACGACAACCGCCGGGTCAGGTCCATCGTCGCGTGCGGCCGCGCGGTGACGTTCGTCCACCGGCTCAGCTCGCTGCCGTCGGTGGCGATCACGATATCGGCGATGTCTCCGTTGACGACATGCTCGGGATCGAAGACGACGGTGCCGATCGAGGCGCCCTCGGCGAGACCCTCCAACGGCTCGTGGTCCCCGGCGTGCAGTAGGGCCAGCTCGGCCAGTGTCGTCCCCAGCAGCGGTGTGGGTACCAGCGCCTTGCCCAGTTCCTCCAGGACGACGGCGGCATCGGCGAGCTCGCCACCGGCCCCACCGAGGTCCTCGGGGATGACCAGTGCCGCGGCGCCGACCTGCTCGCACAACAGCTTCCACAGTGACTCGTCGTAGCCGCGGTCCGACTCCATCGCGGTGCGGACCGCCTCGGGCGTGGCGTGCTTGTCGACCAGTGCCGCAACGGTGGAGCGCAGCAGTTCGCGTTCTTCACTCACGAAAGGACCTCCAACAGGCGGCGACGGTGCAGGGTCGGGTCACCCCAGGCCGAGCGCAGCGCCTGCACCCGAAGGAGCAACAGCGACAGGTCGTGTTCCTGGGTGAATCCGATGGCGCCGTGGGTCTGCAGCGACGAACGCGCCGCCAGCAGCGCGGCATCTGCGGCGGCCACCTTGGCCGCGCTCACATCGCGGGCGGTGTCCGGCGACCCGTCGGCAAGTGCCAATGCTGCGCCGTGGACCAGCGGGCGCGCCATCTCGACCGCGATGTGCACATCGGCGAGCTTGTGCTTGATCGCCTGGTAGGAGCCGATCACCCGGCCGAACTGGGTGCGCTGCTTGGCATAGGCCACCGACAGGTCCAGCATGGCCTGTCCGGCACCGACCAGCTGGGCGGCCGTGGCCAGCACCCCGAACTCGTAGGCGCGTGCGGTATCGGCGGACCGGCCGTCCCCGGATGCGCCCACCTCGAAGAGCCGCCGCGTGGGATCGACCGAATCGTGCGCGGCGCCCGGTGTCGCCTCGGCCACCCGACCATCACCGGCCAACAGCGTCAGCCCCGCGAAGTCCGCGTTGACGGCGTAGGGCACCTGCGGCGGCAGCGCGACAGTGGCGATCAATTCACCGGCAGCCAGCGCCGCGGACCGCTCGTCATCGGCGAGCAGGATGGGCGCCACGGCAATAGATTCGGTGACCGGACCCGGCACGGCCCAGTAACCCAGCCGTTCCAATGCCACCACCAGATCGATCGGCTGAGCCTCGATCCCGTCGAACTTCTCGGCCACCGACAGGGCGGTCACGCCCAGGTCGGTGAGCTGTGCCCACACCTTGCGGGCGGGGGCTGAGTCACCCTCGGCCCAGGCCCGGATGGCGGCCGGGACATCGGCCGCACCGAGTGCGGCATCGATGCTCGATGCGAAATCGCGCTGCTGGTCGTCTATCTCGAAGTTCATGACTTGGGCTTCCCCCCAGAAATCTCGCGTGGCAGGCCCAGCAGGCGCTCGGCGATGATATTGCGCTGGATCTCGTTGGTGCCGGCGTAGATCGGTCCGCCGAGTGCGAACAGCAGACCCTCGGTGGTGTGGTCGACGAGCTCGGCGTCGGCGCCCTGCAGATCCAGTGCGGTCTGATGCAATGCGACGTCCAGATCCGACCAGAAGACCTTCGTCACCGAGGATTCCGCGCCCAGTTCGCCACCGCCGGCCAGCCGGGTGACGGTGCCGAAGGTGTGCAGTCGATACGCCTGCGCCTTGATCCAGGCGTCGGCAACACGATCGGTGAACGCCGGATCGGGATTGCTCTTCCATTGTTGTACAAGGCGTTCTGCCGGCGCGAGGAATCGTGCCGGGCTCCGCAGCGACATACCGCGCTCGTTGCTCGACGTGCTCATCGCCGCGCGCCAGCCGTCATTGGCCTCGCCGATGACGTCCTCGTCGGGAACGAACACATCATCGAGGAAGATCTCGCCGAAGCCGGTGTCGCCGCCGAGCTGGGCGATCGGCCGCACCGTGACGCCCTGGGCATGCAGGTCGAACATGAAGTAGGTCAGACCCTTGTGTCGCTGGGCCTGCGGGTCGGATCGGAAGAGACCGAACGCCCGCTCGCCGAACACGGCGCGCGAACTCCATATCTTCTGGCCGTTGAGAAGCCAGCCGCCCTCGGTGCGGGTGGCGGTGGAACGCAGCGATGCCAGGTCACTACCCGACTCCGGTTCGGACCAGGCCTGCGCCCAGATCTCCTCGCCGCTGGCCATTTTCGGCAGCACCCGGTCCAGCTGTTCTTCGGTGCCGTGCGCGAACAGCGTAGGCGCCAGCATCGAGGTGCCGTTGGCGCTGGCCCTGCCGGGGGCGCCGGCGCGGAAGTACTCCTCCTCGAAGACCACCCATTGCAGCAGGCTGGCATTCCGGCCGCCGTACTTCTCCGGCCAGGCGATCACCGACAAACCGGCGTCGAAGAGCACCTTGTCCCAGGTCCGATGCTGGTCGAATCCCTCACGGGTGTCATACGACTTGGTGGGGAATGCATCCCGGTTGGCGTCCAGGAACTCGCGGACCTCGTGGCGGAACGCCTCGCTGTCCTCGTCGAATGTCAGGTCCATCTCAGCTCCTCCCGTCGAGTTCGCGCAGCGTCGGTTTGACCACTTTGCCTCCAGGGTTGCGTGGCAGCACGTCGAGGAACACCACCGAACGGGGCACCTTGAAATTCGCCAGATGGGTACGGGTGTGGGCGATGACGGTCTCCTCGTCGAGATCGGCACCGGGCCTGGTCACCACGAAGGCCCTGCCGACCTCGCCGAGCCGATCGTCGGGAACGCCGATCACCGCGGACTCGGCGACCCCGTCCAGACGGGCCAGCACCTGTTCGATCTCGGCGGGGTAGACATTGAACCCGCCGCAGATGTACATGTCCTTGAGCCGGTCGGTGATGGTGAGATTGCCTGCGTCGTCGAGCTTTCCGATATCTCCGGTGTGTAGCCAACCGTTGTCGTCGATGGCGGCCGCGGTGGCGTCCGGATCATCGAGGTAGCCGAGCATCACGTTGGGTCCGCGCAGCAGGACCTCACCGGAGTCGTCGATGCGAAGCTCGAAATCGGCGATGGGGCGCCCGCAGGTGGTGGCCACGGTGACGGCATCGTCGTCGGCGCGGCACATGGTGCCGAAGCCGGCGGCCTCGGTCAATCCGTATGCGGTCAGAACGATATCGATGTCGAGTTCGGATTGCATCCGTTCGATCAGCACCACGGGCACGACGGCGGCCCCGGTCACGGCGAACCGCAGCGAGGACAGGTCGTAGTCCGCACGGCGTGGGTGGTCCAGCAGCGTCTGATAGATGGTCGGTGGCCCCGGCAGCACGGTGATCCCGTGGTCGGCGACGGCCTTCATGGCCTGTTCGGGATCGAAGGTGAGCAGCGGATACAGCGTGGCCCCGGTTTGCAGGCACGCGAGAATGCCCGCCTTGTAACCGAAGTTGTGAAAGAACGGGTTGATGCACAGATAGCGGTCGGTGGCCGCGACCTGCCCGCACGCGGCCCAGGCGGCCGACGCGTCCAGGGACTGCCGGTGTGCGCACCGCACGCCCTTACTGCGCCCGGTGGTGCCGGAGGTGAACAGGATGTCGGACACGTCGTCGGGGCAGACCGCGGCGGCACGGGCGTCGACGGCAGCCAGGACACCGTCGCTGTCGCCGCGGGCCATGAAGTCGTCCCAGGTGCCGTCCTGCGCGTCGATGGGGATCCGCACGATATCGCGCAGTGCGGGTAGCGCGGCGCGGTCGAGCTGGCCGGTGCGGTCGGTGCCGAGGAACTCCCCGGCGGCGATCAGCAGCGGAGTCGCTGTGCGCGCAAGGATGTCGGTTGCCTCGGAGGCGGTGTAGCGGGTGTTCAGCGGGACCACGATGCCGCCGGCGTAGTGGGTGGCCAGCGCGGCGACCACCCAATGCCAGGTGTTCGGTGACCAGATGGCCACGCGGTCACCGGCGGCCACTCCGAGATCGATCATTGCCGCGGCCGCGCGCCGAACCTCGTCGCGGAGCTGCCGGTAGGTGAGGCGTCGGTCGGCCGTCACCACCGCGTCGTGGTCGGAAAACTGCACGGCAATCCGGTCCAGTACCGCCGGAACGGTTCTGATTCCCCGGTCGCCGTGCTCCTGCCCACCGGCCTGCGGGTCGCTCGTCATTGACGCTCCTCTAACAAAGCAAGTGCTTGGTAGGTTAGCCTACAAGGGTGATTGAGGTCGAGGAGTTCCGGGCCGAGGTCCGGCAATGGCTCGCCGACAACCTCGTCGGCGAATATGCAGCACTCAAGGGCCTCGGCGGCCCGGGTCGTGAGCATGAGGCCTTCGAGGAGCGCCGGGCGTGGAACCAGCATCTGGCCGCGGCAGGCCTGACCTGCCTGGGCTGGCCCGAGGAACACGGCGGCCGTGGTCTGACGGTCGCGCATCGGGTGGCCTTCTATGAGGAGTACGCCAAGGCCGACGCACCGGACAAGGTGAATCACCTCGGTGAGGAACTGCTGGGGCCGACGCTGATCGCCTACGGCACGTCCGAGCAGCAGCAGCGTTTCCTGCCGGGCATCCGCGATGTCACCGAGCTGTGGAGCCAGGGCTACTCCGAGCCCAATGCCGGTAGCGATCTGGCCAATGTGTCGACCACTGCTGTGCTCGATGGTGACCAGTGGGTGCTCAACGGGCAGAAGGTTTGGACATCGCTGGCGCACTGGGCGCAGTGGTGCTTCGTGGTCGCGCGATCCGAGAAGGGCTCCAAGCGGCATGCCGGGCTGTCCTTCCTGCTGGTGCCGCTGGATCAGCCGGGCGTGCAGATCCGCCCGATCATCCAGCTGACCGGCGATTCCGAGTTCAACGAGGTGTTCTTCGACGACGCCCGCACCGAGGCCTCCCTCGTCGTCGGCGAACCCGGTGACGGCTGGCGGGTCGCGATGGGCCTGCTGACCTTCGAGCGTGGAGTGTCGACGCTGGGCCAGCAGATCCGTTATGCCCGTGAGCATTCCAACCTGGTCGAACTGGCCAAGCGCACCGGCGCCGCCGATGACCCACTGATCCGCGAGCGGCTGACCCGATCCTGGACCGGTCTGAAGGCGATGCGGTCCTACTCGTTGGCGACCATGGACGTGGAAGGAGGCGGCCAGGCCGCCCCAGGAAAAGACAACGTGTCGAAGCTGTTGTGGGCCAACTGGCATCGCGAGCTCGGCGAGATCGCGATGGATGTGCAGGGGACCGCTGGACTCACCCTCGACAATGGCGAGTTCGACGAGTGGCAGCGGCTGTACCTGTTCTCCCGCTCCGACACCATCTACGGCGGATCCAACGAGATCCAGCGCAACATCATCGCCGAGCGGGTGCTCGGCCTACCACGAGAGGCCAAAGGCTGATGAGCGCTTGCGCGAAGAGGAGACAAGGCTGATGAGCGCTTGCGAGAAGAGAGGACGCAATGTCTGACCTATCGGTAGCTCCGGAAGAGATTGCCGGACACGGACTTCTGCAGGGAAAGGTCGTCCTGGTCACCGCGGCGGCCGGTACCGGGATCGGGTCGACCACCGCCCGGCGGGCACTGTTGGAGGGCGCCGACGTCGTGGTCTCGGACTTCCACGAGCGTCGGCTCGGCGAGACTCGCGACGAGCTGGCCGCACTGGGACTGGGCAACGTCGAATCGGTGGTCTGCGATGTCACCTCCACCGCTGCCGTCGACAACCTGATCACCGAATCGGTGCAGAAGGCGGGCCGCCTGGACGTTCTGGTCAACAACGCCGGCCTCGGTGGGCAGACTCCCGTCATCGACATGACCGATGACGAATGGGATCGCGTCGTCAACGTGACGCTGACCTCGGTCATGCGGGCCACCCGGGCCGCGTTGCGCTACTTCCGGGATGCCCCGCACGGTGGGGTCATCGTCAACAACGCCAGCGTGCTCGGTTGGCGGGCCCAGCACTCGCAGTCACATTACGCCGCGGCCAAGGCCGGCGTGATGGCGCTGACCCGCTGCAGCGCAATCGAAGCCGTCGAGTACGGGGTGCGCATCAATGCGGTGTCCCCGAGCATCGCGCGGCACAAATTTCTGGAGAAGACCTCGTCGGCAGAACTACTGGACCGTCTCGCCGGCGACGAGGCTTTCGGCCGCGCGGCGGAGCCCTGGGAGATCGCGTCCACCATCGCCTTCCTCGCCAGCGACTACTCCAGTTACCTGACCGGAGAGGTGATCTCGGTTTCCAGCCAGCGCGCCTGACCGACTGGCAGTTGACCGAAAAGCACCACGCCGCAGCNTGCGGCGTGGTGCCTCACTCTGTAGGGGGTCAGTCGCTGCTGCTGCTGTCGCCGCCGGTGGACTCGCTCCGGTCGGGTCCGTCGGAACGATCGTTGGCCTCGTTGGCCGCGCCGGAATCGGTGGACACCGACTCGGTGACCGCAGTCGTGGCGCTACCCGAGCCCTTCGTCCGTGCATCGCCCGTGCCGGAGTCCTCGGTCCGGTCGGTCGTGCTCTCGGACTCGGCACCCTCGGACGCGGAGGAGATGAACGCCGCCCGGGTCGACTCGGCGGTCTCCGTATCCTCGGAATCCGTCTCCGTGGTGGAGGTTTCGGTGACCGAGGTCAGCTCTTCGGTCGACTCCTCCGTCACCGCTGCCGTCTCATCGGATGCGGCCGCTTCCTGAGTCTCGGCCTCGTTCGTCGCGTCACTGGAGACCAATGACGCGGCCACCTCGCCGCCGTCGGATTCGCCCGCACCGAGGGTGTCGGCGGTCGCGCCGGCCGGAGCGACCGGGTGGTAGTTGAGCAGGTTGTCGATGATGGTCCTGGCGTTCTCGTTGACACCGTTGAGCCCGGTGCTGATGTTGGTGATGACGCCGTTGATGCCACCGATCACGTTGTCGGCGACGATATCGCGGACCGAGTTGACCGCGGTGTTTACCGCGGCACCCAGGTTGACCACCAGTTCGGCGGCCTGGCCCAGGCCGATCTGGGTGAGGGCCGCGGCGACGGTCGCGGCGAGATTCGTGGTCAGCTCGGTGACGAGGCCCGCGGTGGTCCGGGTGACACCGGCCAGCAGGCTGCCGGGCGTGGTGAGCAGCGAGGTGCCGATCGTGATACCAGCACCCGTGACGTCGAATCCGCCGTTGAACAGTCCACCCAGCGCGGTGGTGTAACTGGCCAGATCGAGAGGATTGGATCCGATGGCGTCCAGCGCGACATTGAGGCCGGTCTGCACGCCGATCACGGCCTTCGCCGTGGCGTCCGTGATCGGTGACAACGCACCAAGCAGCGGGAATCCGATCTCGACCAGCCCGTTCAGGACGCCGGCGTTGTTGATGATCTTGATCGGATTGATGGCGAGACCCTGGATGACACCGACCACTCCGGTGAGCAGCTGACTGCCGCTCTGCTGGGCGAGCGTGTTCAGTGCGGCGTTCAGCGAGTCCACGGCGAGATTGACCTGGCCGGTGATCCCACTGAAGCCGAGGCCAACGACGCCGATGACCCCACCGAGGGTGGCATTCAGCGCGGTCGACAGGATGCTGTTGGTGCCGGCAGGTCCGGACAACAAACCGGTGTCATGGTTGGGGTCCTGCCCCACCAGGCTGTCGCCGATGATGTTCACCACGCCGGCCAGCAGACCGGTGTAGCTGGACAACTTGAACGGGTTGTTGATCACATCGGTGATGGCGTACAGCGCCGTGTTCAGCGAGCCGATGAGCGTGCTGCCGATGATGTTGGTGATATCGCCGGGCAGTGTGACGGTCGAGCCGGCGATCCCGTTGATGCTCTCCGCAGTCATCGCCAGGCTGGCCTGAGAGTAGTTGCTGACCGCTGTCACCAGCGAGCCGAGGACACCGGTTCCGGCGGCAGCGACGATGGGGTCCCAGAAGCCGGTGTTGAGTCGCTGGGCCTCGGCCAGGGCACCGGCAAGCGTGTCGGTGGTGAAGGTCTCGACCGACCCGATGCCGTTGGTGATATCGGCCAGACCGGTGCGCAGCGCCGCGATCAACCGATCGACGTCGGCAGGATTGATGACTGCAGCCAACTGCACCTCGGCGGTGCTGACCTTGGGTATCGCTATGGTGCGGCCCTCGGTCGGGACCATCAGCGGGGTGAGCGCGATGGCGCTGGCCGCGGTCAGGGCGACTCCCGCCGTGAAGTAGGGACGGGCTGAAATCTCCATATGCGGTTACCCCTTGAAACTGGTCAGTCGTATCGAATAGATCACGGTGAGCTTAGGGAGCAGCGGGCGAAGGCGGGAGTATTTTGCGAGAACGTCAGTTCCAGCTAGGTCGCAC
Organism: Mycolicibacterium sp. 22603; assembly: GCA_052044345.1. GTDB lineage: Bacteria > Actinomycetota > Actinomycetes > Mycobacteriales > Mycobacteriaceae > Mycobacterium. Next base: position 421,051 of record JBQEMX010000001.1, on the reverse strand, counting down.
ACGAATTAGCTGAACCGGCGGTACTGTCGCCGTTCCGATCCGGAACCGATGGCCGCGGGTTATGCGTCCTGGCCGCCTGGGCATTGCTGTGCGGCCGGTGCTGCCAGCGTTCGTGCAGATGTCGCACAGGAAATCGTGTTACACCCACATTGCCGGAATCTCACCGATCGCGCGGTCGCGGTGAACATGTGTGCACGGAGTGCGTGCGACGAAAGATGCGCTGGGCCCCTTGAATTGTGACAAAGGTCACATTCTGCGCTGGGTGGATGGTGGCCGCGGTATCCGCCGCTCGACCTAGCAAGTGCTTGGTTGGTACGCTGGGTGGATGACACAGTCGGCCAGCCGTCGCGACGAGCTACTGGAGCTCGCGGCGACGATGTTCGCCGAGCGAGGCCTCAAAGCGACCACCGTTCGGGATATCGCCGATTCGGCGGGCATCCTCTCGGGCAGCCTCTATCACCATTTCAAATCCAAGGAGCAGATGGTCGAGGAGGTCCTACGGGACTTTCTCGACTGGCTCTTCGAGCGTTATCAGCAGGTTCTCGCAACCGAGTCGACGCCCCTGGACCGGCTCAAGGGACTGTTCATGGCGTCGTTCGAAGCGATCGAACACCGCCACGCTCAGGTCGTCATCTACCAGGATGAGGCCAAACGCCTTTCGGCGCTGGATCAGTTCGGCTTCGTCGACGAACGCAACCGGGAACAGCGCAAGATGTGGGTCGACCTGTTACACGACGGGGTCGCGGACGGGTCGTTCCGGCCCGATCTCGACGTCGACCTGATCTACCGCTTCATCCGCGACACCACCTGGGTCTCGGTGCGTTGGTATCAACCCGGTGGACCGCTCACGGCCGAAGAAGTCGGCCGCCAGTACCTCGCCATCGTTCTTGGCGGCATCACCACAGAAGGAGTCTCGTAATGGCCTTGGGTTCGAAAGCAGTGGCCTCAGAAGCATTTGTCATCGATGCCGTACGCACCGCGGTCGGAAAGCGCAACGGGTCGCTGGCCGGCGTGCATCCGGTCGACCTCGGTGCCACGGCCTGGCGTGGACTCTTCGATCGCAATGACGTCGACCCCGGTGCCGTGGATGATGTGATCGCCGGTTGTGTGGATGCCGTGGGCGGACAGGCCGGCAACATCGCCAGATTGTCGTGGTTGGCGGCCGGTTTCCCCGAAGAAGTCCCCGGCGTGACCGTAGATCGCCAGTGCGGCTCCAGCCAGCAGGCCATTTCCTTTGGCGCCCAAGCGATCATGTCCGGTACGGCCGACCTCATCGTGGCCGGCGGCATGCAGAACATGAGCCAGATCCCGATCAGCTCGGCCATGATCGTCGGCAAGGAATTCGGTTACACCTCGCCCACCAACGAGTCCAAGGGCTGGTTGCACCGGTACGGAGATCAAGAGATCTCGCAGTTCCGCGGGTCGGAACTGATCGCCGAGAAGTGGAACCTTTCGCGCGAGGATATGGAGCGCTACGCGCTGGCCAGCCATCAACGGGCCCAGGAGGCGATCCGGGCGGGCTACTTCGAGAACGAGATCATCCCGGTCCAGGTCGACGGGACCGTCTTCGTCACTGACGAGGGCCCGCGCGACACGACCCTGGAGAAGATGGCCGGACTCAAGACCCTCGTCGACGGCGGACGGCTGACTGCCGCCATGGCCAGCCAGATCTCCGACGGTGCCAGCGCGGTGCTGCTCGCCTCCGCGGACGCGGTGAAGCAGCATGGCCTCACGCCGCGCGCCCGGATCCATCACATCAGCGCCCGCGGGGCCGATCCGGTGTACATGCTCACCGGCCCGATTCCGGCCACCCACTATGCGTTGGAGAAGACCGGACTGTCCATCGACGATATCGACACCGTCGAGATCAACGAGGCGTTCGCTCCCGTCGTCCAGGCGTGGATCAAGGAGACCGGGGTGGACCCGGCCAAGGTCAATCCCAGTGGCGGTGCCATCGCGCTCGGCCATCCGCTCGGCGCCACCGGTGCCAAGCTGTTCGCCACGATGCTCAACACCTTGGAGCGCACCGGCGGGCGCTACGGCCTGCAGACGATGTGTGAGGGTGGCGGCACCGCGAACGTCACCATCATCGAAAGGCTCTAGGACTGCGCGGAGCGCAGCTCCCGCCACACCCTGGCCGGCGTCATCGGCAGCCGACGCATGCGCGCACCGCATGCGTCGGCTATCGCGTTCGCCAGCGCAGGGGCGACCGGGTTGTACGGCGATTCGCTCATCGACTTGGCGCCGAGCGGTCCCAGCTCGTCGTAGGTATCGGCGAAGTACACCTCGGTGAACGGAACGTCCGCGAACTGGGGGATGTGGTAATTGCGCAAGGTCGCGGTCGTCACCACACCGTCGGGGTCGATCTGGATCTCCTCGAACAGCGCCGAGCCGAGGGCCTGTGCCACACCGCCTTCCACTTGACCGCGGCACTGCTGGGGATTCATCACCGCTCCGGCATCGGCTGCATGGACCGACTGCAGGATCCGGATCTCGCCGGTCTCGGTGTCGACCGCGACCCGGAAGGCCTGCACGTTGAACGCCACCGACCGCGGTGTGCCGTCGTGCGCCGCGGTACTGCTCATCGGGGTGGATAACGCCGAGAAGTCCACCAGGCGATCGCCGCACTGAACACCGTTGCGGCCCAACGTGCATACCGCGGGATCGGCTCCGATCAGTGCGCTGGCCGCCGCGGTCAACCGGGTGCGCAAACCTCGGCACGCCAATAATGTCGCCCGGCCTGCGACCACGGTTCCCGCCGAACCGAACGCGCCGGTGTCGTAACCGGCAGTGGCGGTGTCGGATTGACGGACCACGATCCGTTCGGGAACGGTGCCCAGTTCGGTCGCCGCGAGCTGGGTGTGCACCGTGGTGGTGCCATTGCCGAACTCGGTGGTCCCGACGTCGAGGGTGTACATGCCGTCGGCGTCGACGCTCACCGTCGCCTCGCAGTAATGCCCGCGCGGCGGGATCGTGGCGATCATGGCGACGGCCATTCCCTCGCCGACCGCCCACCCAGCGGGTGCGACAGCACCATTACCTGCCCGCAGCGCCGATTCGGCGAGGTCGAGGCACTGGTCGAGGCCGTAACTCCCGAAGGTCAGATCGTCGTCGAGGACATGGGAGTCCACGAACCGGTCGCCGGGAACGACGACATTGCGCCGACGGAACTCGAACGGATCGATGCCTTGCCGATGGGCCAGTTCGTCGATCGCGGATTCGACGGCGAACATGACCTGTCCGAGGCCATAACCGCGAAAAGCGCCGGATGGCAAGTTGTTCGTGTAGACGGCATGGGCATCCACCCGCTTGTTCGCACAGCGGTATATCGCCACGGATTCCCCGCACCCGTGGAACATCACACCGGGGCTGTGGTTACCGTAGGCGCCGGCGTCGACCAGTGCGTCCACCGCCAATGCGGTGAGAATGCCGTCGGCATCGGCGGCGACGGTCACGTCCACCCGGAACGGATGCCGGCACGGCGCCACGGTGAACTGATCGGTGCGGCTGAACTCATAGCGCACCGGCCTGTCGAGCCGCAGTACCGCCATCGCCACCAGATCCTCGGTGAGCATTTCCTGCTTACCGCCGAATCCACCGCCGACGCGTCGCGTGAACACCCGCACCCCGTCCGGCTCCAGGCCGAAGATATGACACAGCTCGTCGCGCACCAGGAAGGGGACCTGCGAGCTGGTCCGGATCACCAAGCGCCCGTCGGGGTCCCGCCATCCGGTGCAGCCGTGGGTTTCCAGATGTACGTGCTGCACCCGCTGGGTCTGCCAGCGTCCGCGTACGACGGCACCGCCGCCAGATTCGGCCGCCGCGATGCCGGCCTGCACCGAACCCACCTCACCGTGCAGTTCGGCGACCAGATTGCGCGCCGGATCGCAGATGCGGGATTCGGGTCCCTTGTCGGCATGCAGTGCCGGTGCGCCCGGCGCCCGTGCGGCGTCCGGATCGAACACCGCGGGCAGGATCTCGTAGTCGACGACGATAGCCCGACAGGCCTGTTCGGCGATGCCGGGATCATCGGCGATCACCGCGGCCACCCGTTGACCCACGAAACGTACGGTGTCATCGAGGATCACGGTGTCGTCCGGATCGTCATCACGTGATTCGTGGCGGGCAGTCGAGAATCGGACCGACGGGCTGTCATGGTGGGTCAGGACCAGCCGAACCCCCGGAATCGACTGTGCCGCAGCAATATCGATCGATCGGATACGGGCGTGTGGCACCGGACTGTGCAGCACCGCCAGGTGTAGTAACCCATGAGGTGTCTCGTCCATCGTGTATTGCTCGGTGCCGGTGACCACCGCGACACCGGCGGGCGCGCCGATCGATCGACCCACATCGCTGCCGCCGGGCTTCTCGGTGTTCGTGACACCGGCGATCGCGTCGCCGATGGCGCGATAACCGGTGCATCGGCACAGGTTTCCCTTGAGCTGCTGCGGTAGATCGTCGACATGGGCGGTCGCATCGGTGGGGGGCAGTGCCGCCGCGGTGGTGACCATACCGGCAGTGCAGAAACCGCACTGGAACCCCGCGGCCTCCAGGAAACGTCGTTGCACCGGATGCAGGTTCTCCGGTGTGCCCAGCCCGGCGACGGTGGTGACGTGGCTCCCGTCCGCGCGAAAGGCGGGAAACACACAGGAGTGCACGGGCTCACCGTCCACCAGCACCGAACAGGCACCGCAGTCGCCGGCATCGCAGCCCTTCTTCACCTCGAAGTGGCCACGCTCGCGCAGGTAGGTACGCAGACACTGGCCGGGGCGCGCGGTGTCGGTGCAGTCGGTGCCGTTGACCGTGACTTTCATGTCAGCTCGGCACGAATCTGTTCGGCCAGGGTCGGCGTCACCGCCCGCCGCCAGTCCGGATCACCGTGCACGTCGCGGGTGATGTCCTGCTCGGCGATTTCCCCCAGCGCGTCACGCAGATCGGCGGCGGTGGGCAGGGCATCGAAGCGGAACACCAACGGTCGCACGGTGGCCGCCGTGACCGAGACCACGAACTCCCCGTCCGCGTGGCGCCGTCCGATGACCACGGCGCTGGACCGGCCCAGCGGTGACGGGGCGAGCTTGCGGAAGGCGGTGCGTGCGGTGAGTGCGTGGGCAGGTATCTGGACCGAGCGCAGTAGGTCTCCCGGCTGTAGTGCGTTGCGGGAGTCGCCGGTGACGAAGTCGGTGATGGGTAGCACGTGATCGGACCCGTCTGCGCGCCATATGGTGACGGTGCCGTCGAGGGCGGAGACCAGCGAGATCATCGCCCCGGCGGGAAAGGAGAGGCAGATGTTGCCGCCGACGGTGGCGGTGCGCCAGATCTTGGCCGAGGCCAGCAGTGCGGTGCAACACTGCGCGAACAGCGGAGCCGCAATCCAGCTCGGTCGGGTGGACGGCAGGAGCGTCGAGAGCCTGCCGAGTTCGGCCACCGTGCACGTCGCCGCGAGTTCCACGCCCTCCTCGGTCAGCGTGACCGGTGGCCATCCGAGTCCGGTGATGTCGACAAGGCGGGACACGTCGGGTTGTGGTTCGGAGAACAGCCAGGTACCGCCTGCCAGGATGGCATCGGTCGACCTCAGTGGCCACACCTGGTCGCGACGGCCGGGCGTGCGCACCGCCTCGACGCTGTTGAGGTCCATCTGACGACCCTAAGGGCAACATCATGGCCGCGCAGCCTGAAAGCGTCGAACTGCGCAGTCGTGCAGACACTGTGACAATCAGGGGATGCGTGTGTACCGCGGACACCTGATGCATATCGGCGGGTCACCACAGTTGGCGCAGGCACGTGACCACCTGCTGAGCATCCCCGATGGGGTGCTCGCGGTGGACGATGACGGCACCATCTGCTTCAGCGGCCGATACGATCGGTTGCCTACCTCTTATGCCCAGGCCACGGTCGTGGACTGCCGTCCGGGCTTCCTACTGCCGGGATTCGTCGACACGCACCTGCACTTCCCGCAGACCCGCTGCACCGATTCCTACGGTGGTGGACAGTTGTTGGATTGGTTGCAGCGCTGCATCTTTCCCGCCGAGGCGATGCTGGCCGACGCCGAGTACGCACGTGCTGTTGCCGGTGACTTCTGCGCGCGCCGGATCGCTGTCGGCACCACCACCGCAATGGTGTTCGGCTCGGCGTTCCCCGAAGCCCAGGACGCGCTCTTCGAGGAGTCCTGCCGCACCGGTCTACGCACGGTGTCGGGGCGGGGCATCCAGACGGTGGGACCGGACGCGGCGGCGCCGCTGATCACCACCGAGAATGCCGCGATCACGCTGACCGACAGCGAGATCCGGCGTTGGCACGGCGCGGGGTCCGGACTGGTCGGTGTCGCGGTGATACCGCGTTTTGCACTGTCGGTCACCGCCGCCACCCTGCACGGATTGGGCGAACTCTATGACTCGGTTCGGGGTAGCGGCGTCTACTTCCATACCCACCTGTCCGAGAACACCGCCGAGATCGACGCTGTCCGTTCCGGATTCGGTGTGCAGGACTACCTGGACACCTACGACGGTCGGCTCACCGGTGGAGCCCGGTCATTGTTGGGCAGGCGGAGTATCTTCGCGCATGCCGTGCACTGCACGGAGCGCGAGCTTGCCCGGCTGGCCGAGACCGGGAGCTCGGTGGCACACTGCCCGACCTCGCAACTGTTCCTCGGCTCTGGCACCATGCCGTGGCGGAAGACCGCCGAGGCCGGCGTGAACATCGCGTTGGGTACCGATATCGCCGCAGGCGACGAGTGGTTGATTCCGCGGGTCCTCAACGACTGCTTCAAGGTCCATATCAGCGAGCCGGCCGGACAGGGGTTGTCGATACCACCTGCCGAGCTGCTGTATACGGCGACGGTGGCGGGAGCCCGGGCGCTGGACATGGAGGCTCGAGTCGGCAATCTCGACTCCGGCAAGGAAGCTGACTTCGTGGTGATCGACCCCCGTCGGCAGCTGATGCTTGCAGAGGTGCTGGCGTGCATCGATCCCGAGGAAACCGACCGGCTGCTGTTCACGCTGCTGATGAGCGTGCGCGAGGAGGCCGTCGATCAGGTGTATGTGCGCGGGCGTCGGCTGACGGCCGGCTGATCATACCGTCGGGGTCAGCGGACCGCCGAGAATATTGCCCGCGATGCCGCGAAGGATGTTGGTGCCGTCCTCGTTTCGCAACTCCTCATACCATTGCGCGGTCAACTCGGGATCCTTCGCATGGGTGACATCGCACCGTTTGCGGGCCCGCAGGACGAGCTCGCCGGCGCGTTCGGTGCGGGCCTGCTGGTAGGCGATCAACGCCGCGTGCACGTCACCGGGATGGTCCTTGAAGGCCCATTGCAGGGCGATGGCATCCTCCATGGCCGAACACCCGCCCTGGCCGATATCGGGCGTGGTGTTGTGCGCGGCATCACCGAGAACCGCCACCCGTCCCTTCACCCAGGTGTCGAAGGGATCCAGGTCCAGGATCTCGACCCGATTGGTGGCCTGCGGATCCAGTGCCTCGATCAGGGTCTGTACCCCGGGCGCCCAGCCGGCGAAGTGCTTACGCAGCACCTCGCGGGCGCTGCCCCGTCGGTAGGGCAGACCCTGCTCCTCGACGACATCGAAGAAGAAGTAGAACCGCCCGTCGGAGACCGGCATCACCGAAACCCGCTTGCCCTCACCGACATAAGTGGTCCACTCGGTGGCCGGGCCGATCGCGTCATCGGTGGCGACCAAACCGTTGTAGTTGACGTAGCCCGCATAACGCCGCGTTACCGGGACACCCAACACATACTCGCGGGTGATCGAACTCGCCCCATCGGCACCGATGATCGCATCGGCGTGGATGGTCGTACCGTCGGCGAAGGTGGCCGTCGCGGCGTCGGGCCCGTCGCTGACCTCGACCATCGTCATGCCGAAGGTGATGTCATCCATCCCGTAGGCCTGCATCAACATCAGCTGGAGTTCGGCCCTGGCGATGGGGTAAGGGCGCTGACCGACCTCGTCGATCAGGGGTTGCATCGAGAAACGGCACATCGTCGCGCCGCTGTGCCCGTCGAGATAACTCATCGTCTCGACCATCCCGCCGAGCTGTTCGGTCTCCTCACGCAGGCCCAGGTAATTGAGGCATTTCACCCCGTTGGACCAGACCGAGATCGCCGCACCCACCGGTCTGTTCTCGGTGACGCGCTCATAGACGGCGGTCTCGATGCCGATTTGACGCAATGCGATGGCCGCGCTCAATCCGCCCATGCCCGCGCCGATGATGGCAATCTTCAATTGTTCAGCTCCCGCGGTAGGTGGAATAGGAGTACGGGGACAAAAGCAGCGGCACGTGGTAATGCCCGGAGAGTTCGGTGATCTCGAAGGCGATCACCACTTCCGGATAGAAGCCCACGAGTCCCTCTGCGGCGAAGTAGGCCGCAGTGTCGAAACGCAGCCGGTACACCCCGGCGGCGAGTTCCCCGCCGAACTCGGGGATGCGGCCGTCGGAATCGGTGATGCCGTCGGCCACCACGGTGCCGGCGGCGGTCAGGGTGACCGCCATCCCGGCGGCGGGCCGTCCGGTGGTGGCATCCAGGACATGTGTCGACAGCGTCATGTAACCCATCATGTCGGTTCACTCAGTAGGCGTTCCAGCCGTAGCCGATTGATCTTGGCGAGCTCGCTGCGCATCACCCGGCGCTCGGTGTCGGGGTCGTTGGCCAGCCGGTCGGTGAGGATGTCCAGTAGCTCCTCGGCCGACCGGCCACTGGCGCACACCAGGTACACATAGCCGAATCGCTGCTCGTACTCCCGGTTCTTTTGGGCGAGAGCCTCTTTCACCGAATCGGTGGCATCGGCGACCCGAGCCTGTTCGCGTGCCGAGGACGGATTGTCCGCCCTGGCACCGATGCGGGGATGCCCGTCGAGTGCGGCGTCGATCTCGGCATCGGGAAGCTCGGCAAGGATGCGATCCGCCCGGTCGTAGAGAGCTTGGGCGTCCCGGAAGGGCGCGGCCGCCAATACCCGCCGAGCCCAGATGGTCGAGGAGCACACCTCGAACAGCAGATGCATTTGCCCCCGCTCGGACAGGGCATTGAAATTGTCCAGTCCGATTGCCTTCACGAGAGCTCGTTGAGCCTGCCGAACCGGGCCGCGGCAATGGGATTGGCATCGGCGACCAGATCGGTGAATCGATAGTTGACGATCTTGGCGACCTCGATCAGCGCGTAGGCCCGTTCGGTCGAGACCGAATTGTCCATCCGCGACCAGCCGTTGCGCAGCACGCGGTCGAAACGCTCGGTCTCCCTTGCACAGATGATCAGCGGGAAGCCGAAGTGCTCCCGGTAGGCCGCGGCCAGGCTCACCACATCCTGGTGATCGTCGGCATCCAGATTGCTCAACGCGACATGGTCGACCGCGAGAACCTGCCCGGTCTCGTCCTCGGCGCCCAGATCGGGAAACGAGTCGAGCATTTCCTGCTGCTGTTCGGTGTTTCCGGTCAGCACCGCGTCCTGGAAGGCCTCGCGCAGGGCCGCGGTATCGGCGAACGGGCGTTGATCGAAGGCCCGGTCGGCGGCCCACCCGACACCCTGCACCACGTGTCCGAACACCTCGGTGAACCGTTCGCGGGTCATGGTGTTCACCTCGTCGAGGGTGATCGACCCGGATCCCGCCACCCGCGGGCCCTTCTTACCCAGGTGGAAGAACACGATGTTCAGCGCGATCGCGGTGATGGCACCGGTGCTGATACCGCTGCCGAACAGGATGTCCAGCCCGGCGGGCAGGCTCGAGGAGATCGCCGGATAGGAGGTGACCAACAGCGCCAACGCCAGGCTCGTGGTGACGATGATGACGTTGCGGTGGTCGGTGAAGTCGACCTTGCCCAGGGTCTGGATGCCGACGACGGCGACGGTGGCGAACAACGTCAGTGCCGCACCGCCGAGGACAGGGTTCGGGATCGACGCCACGATGGCGGCGACCTTGGGCAGGAAGCCAAGCAGGATCATGATGGCCCCGGCCGCCGCGACCACCCACCGGCTCTTGACGCCGGTGAGGCGCACCAGCCCGACATTCTCGGAGAACGCGGTGTAGGGAAAGGAGTTGAAGATGCCGCCGATGGTGGTGGCGACACCGTCGGCGCGCAGCACGTTGCCGATATCGGACGGGCGGACCCGCTTGCCGACGATCTCTCCGGTCGCGATCGTGCTGCCGGTGGACTCCACGGCGATGATCATCATCACGATGATCATGGTGATGATCGCGATGATGTCGAACTTGGGCATGCCGAACGCGAACGGCGGGGTGAACCCGAACATGGCCGCTTCGCCGACCCGGTCGAAGTTCATATCGCCGAGCCCGTAGGCGACCGCACACCCTGCCACCAGCCCGAGCAGGACCGCGATGGTCGACATGAATCCGCGGAACAGCCGCTGGATGGTGACGATGACCGCGATGGTGCCAAGGGCGTACAGCACCCACCGCAGGTTGCCGGGATCGGGTTCGTGGGTGGCCGGGTTGGTCACTGCGTCCAATGCCCCGATGGGCACCAGGCACAAACCGATGATGGTGATCAGGGTGCCGGTGACCACCGGTGGGAAGAAGGTGAGCAACCGGACGAACACCGGCGCGATGAGGAAGGTGAATACACCGGCGACGATGACGGCGCCGTAGACGTAGAGCAGGCTCTCGGTGCCACCGCCGTGCGCCAGGCCGATCGCGATGATGGGCGCGACCCCCGCGAAGGTGACACCCTGGAGCAGCGGCAGGCGGACGCCGACATTCTTGAATCCGACGGCCTGGATGATGGATGCGATACCGCAGGTGAACAGGTCGGCGGTGATGAGCATGACCAGCTCTTCGCGCGACAGCCCGAGCGCATTGGCGATCAGGATCGGCACCAGCACCGCACCCGCGTAGAACGCGACGACGTGCTGGAAGCCATAGGTGGCGAGTTTGGGCAGCGGCAGCACCTCGTCGACGGGGTGCACGCGCTTGCGCTGGCTCTTGGTGGGTGCCGACATGCCGATCAGAATCCGGCAGCCGTGCTTAGTTTTCGTGTCGCGCGCGTTTCGCCCACGTTGCTGATGGGCCCGACCGCCCGGTCAGTGGTCGTGCAGGATGACGCCGCGGATGTTGTGGCCGGCCAGCATGTCGTCGAAGGCGACGTTGATATCGCCGAGTTTGTATTCGGTGGTCACGGACTCGTCGAGCAGCAGTTGACCGTCCCGATAGAGGCTGAGCAGTTTCGGGATGTCGGCACGCGGGTTGGCCTCGCCGTACAGGCTGCCCAGGAGTCGTTTCTGGAACAGGGTGAACATCGCCATCGGCAGCGTCGGGGTGATATCGGTCATCGATGCGATACCGGTGAGCACCACCGCGCCACCCTTGCGCACCATGTCCAGCGCGGAGCCGATCATCTGTCCCTCGACGAGACCGACGGTCAGGATGGCCGAGTCGGCCATCACCCCCCTGGTGAGTTCGGCGGCCAGTGCGGTGGCCTCCTCGAACGAGGTGACGAAGTGGGTGGCGCCCAGTTCGATTGCTTTGGCGCTCTTCTCGGCCACCAGATCGACGGCGATGATGTGGGCGGCCCCGGCGATCCTGGCCCCCTGGATGGCTCCGGCACCCACGCCGCCGACCCCGATCACCACCACGGTGTCGCCGGGGGCGACCTCGGCGGTGTTCACCGCCGACCCCCAGCCGGTGGTGATACCGCACCCCAGCAGGCAGGCCCGGTTCAGCGGCAGGTCGTCGTCTATCTTGACCAGCGAGGCGTCCGAGACGACGCCGTACTGGGCGAACGTTCCCAACAGCAGGGCCACATAGATCCCCTGATCGCCGATGTGTCGGCGGAACGTGCCATCCAGCTGGGTTCCGGCAAGCAGCATGGCGCCGAGGTCACAGAGGTTCTGCTGCCCGCTGGCACACCACCGGCACTTGCCACAGGCGGGCAGGAACGAGGCGACCACGTGGTCACCGGGCTTGAGGTCGCGGACTCCGGGGCCGACCTCCTGGACGATGCCCGCGCCCTCATGGCCGCCGATCACGGGAAAGGGGACAGGGAAGTCGCCGGTGCGTGGATGGTGGTCGGAGTGACACAACCCGGTCGCCTCGAAGGAGACCAGCACCTCGCCCTCCTGGGGCGGGTCGAGGTCGACCTGCTCGATACTCCAGTCTCCGTTGATCTCCGAGAGAACCGCCGCATCCATCTTCATCGCCCCACGCTACGAGTTGGTCGGTGCGTGGGTGCGGTGATTCGGCGAATTGCGCCTCAGGGACGGATGAAGCCGGTCGCCTTCTGCAGGTGTTCGACTGCCTCGGCGACGATGGCCGGGACGAGTTCCGCGCAGGACGGCAGGTCGTCGATGATGCCCGCGACCTGACCCGAGGCCAACACACCGGCCTCGGTGTTCCCCTCGACCAGGCCGGCCTTGAGCAGCATCGGGGTGTTGGCGGCCATGATGACCTGTGACCAGGTGAGGTCCTTGCCGTGGCGCATCGCCAAGCCGTCGGTGATCATGGCGCGCCAGGACATCTGCGACATCTTCTTGAACTTCTGCGCATTGCCCACCGCGGCGGCCAGACCCCTTATCGGGGAACCGCTTTCGAGCTTGTCCACCAGGCCGGTGCGCAGCACGCGGTGCGGCATACCGTCGACGCGGGTGGAGACCACGGTGCCGTCCAGCGCCGACTGCAGGTAGCGCTGCTTGACTGCCTCGGGCACCGTCGAATCGGAGGTCAGCAGGAAGCGGGTACCCATGGCCACGCCCGCCGCACCGTAGGACAGGGCCGCGGCCAGCCCGCGGCCGTCGAAGAACCCACCGGCGGCGATCACCGGCATCCCGGTGTCGGCGACGGCGTCGAGCACCGAGGGCAGCAGCAGGGTGGTGGCGATCGGGCCGGTGTGGCCGCCGCCTTCGCCGCCCTGCACGATCACCGCGTCAGCGCCCCAGCCGGCCACCTTCTTGGCGTGCTTGGCCAACCCGACCGACGGGATGACCACCACGCCGGCGTCCTTGAGCCGGGCGATCAGGTCGGGTTTGGGAGCCAGGGCGAAGGAGGCGACTTTGACCCCTTCGCGGATCAGGAGGTCGACGCGGTCGTTCGCATCCCCGGCGTCGGCGCGGATGTTGATCCCGAACGGTTTGTCGGTCGCGGCCTTGACCTTGGTGACTGCGGTTTGCAGTTCGGCCAGCGTCATGGTGGCCGACGCGAGGATGCCCAGCCCGCCCGCGTTGGAGGTGGCGGCGACAAGGCGCGCACCGGCCACCCAGCCCATACCGGTCTGGACGACGGGGTGCTCGATGCCGACCAGTTCGGTCAGTGCCGTGCTCAGTGTTGCCATCGCTACACCCGGACCTCTTTGTCGCGCAGCGACTTCGGATCGATGACCTCGCGCAGCAAGCGCTGCTCCTCGGCATTGGGCAGCCGGGTGGTCTGGGCCTCGGCCAGTCCGTGTACCTCGAAAGAGGTGTTCTCGGCGACCTGATCGGCGTCGACACCGGGGTGCAGGGACACCGCGCGCATCTGGCGGTCGGGGCCGTTGAAGTCGAACACGCCCAGATTGCTCACCACCCGATGGATGTTGGCAAACCGGAAGGCGGGATTGGCGGGATCGATCTTGTCCCAGCCGATCCCGGAGACGATATCGACCTGGTCGCAGAACACCCGCGCGGAATGGTTGCCGACGAAGTAGCTGGTGGCGTGGTTGATGGAGTTGCCGGGGGCGCCGCGCACACCGAACATCTGACGGGTGGGGTGCTGGATCGGCCCGAACGCCGACAGGTTCTGGTTGCCGTACCGGTCGATCTGGTTGGCGCCCATCACCACGTGGCGCCGGCCCCAGGCCAGGGTCTCGAAGACCCGGTTGAACGGCATCCAGCCCTCGATCGCCGCCGGTGCGCCGATGGCCGGGGTGTCGGCGATCATCCGCGCCTCACCGTCGGTCAGCACGATCTCGGGGGCGAAGGTCAGCCGCGCCAGGCGCGCACCGATCTGGACGAGGGTCGTCATCGGGGAGACCATGATCTCGCCGGCATCGCGGAACAGTTCGGCGCACGCGACGGCGCACACCTCGGCACGGGTCACGGATATCACTGGGCACCTTCCTCTGCGAACTTGCGCACCGCCGCCTGGTAGTCGGCCTCACTGCCCGACAGGTAGGTCGTGACGAAATCAGTCCAGGTCTCGGCGGAGCCGGCGGCCTCGGCATAGTGCCGCTGGAACTTCTCGTCGCGGCGGTAATCGGGCTCGTTGGTGGTGAAGTGGGCGCCGTTGGGCGCTTCCACCACCACGTCGACCATCATTCGATTGATCAACTGCTGTTGCGGAACTGTGGATTTCACCAGCTCTTCGGTGGAAACCACCTTCTCGACAGAGAGGAACCGCCGGGTGGCGGACATGAGGAACAGATCATCGAAGTAGGGGTCGATACCGGTGTAGGCGGCATTGCCGCGCTGGTCGCCCAGATTCATGTGCACGAACGCCGCATCCAGGTTCAGCGCGGGCATGGCGATCAATTCCTGATCGTCATACGGCGATTTCACGGTCTTGAGCTCGTCGCCCCAGAAGGCACGGACATCGCTGCCGAGTCCGGCACGGATCGGCAGGAACGGCAGCCGTTGCGCGGCGGCCTGCAATCCGCAGCGCAGCATGCCCTCGTCCATCTCGCGCGCCTCGATGGCACCGCTGGTGCGGGCCTTGGCGAACCACGGGTCGTAGAACGGCGGGGAGTCCAGTGACACGAACCCGTAGTACACACGCTTGACCTTGTCGGCCGAGCACAGCAGGCCCAGGTCGGGTCCGCCGTAGGTCACCACCGTCAGGTCCTTGACATCGGTGCGCAGCAGCGCGCGGATGAAGGCCATCGGCTTGCGCCGCGAGCCCCACCCGCCGATACCGATGGTCATACCGCTCTCGACGGAGGCGACGGCCTCATCCAACGTTGTTCTCTTGTCGGTCATTTGGCAGATCCCTTGTCTGTACCGGCGAACGCGTCACGGTGCTCGTCGGACACTCCCGCGAGGTTGAGCTCGAACGTGAAGCCCTGCTCCATGCGGTATCGCGCGTTCACCGGTTGCACGTCGATGAAGTTCAGCGCTTCCTTGGCGGCGCGGATCACCCGGGTGTCCTTGCTGGCGATATCGCGCGCGACGCGCAATGCGGCCTCGTCGAGATCGGCGCGTGGCACCACCTCGTGCACCGAACCGAAGTGGCGCAGCGTCTCGGCGGGAACTGTGGCCGCGGTGAAGAACAGCCTGCGCATCAGATGCTGGGGGACGAGCCGGGACAGATGGGTCGCCGCACCGAGCGCGCCGCGTTCCACCTCGGGCAGACCGAATTTGGCGTCATCGGAGGCGACGATGACATCGGCATTGCCGACCAGGCCGATACCGCCCCCGACGCAGAAGCCGTTGACCGCTGCCACCACGGGCACCTCGCACTCGTAGACCGCCTTGAAGGCGTGATAGCACCCTCGGTTGGCATCGATGAGCGCGGTGAATCCGTCGGTGTTCTGCATCTCCTTGATGTCGACACCGGCGTTGAACCCGCGACCCTCGGCCCGCAGGATCACCACGTGGGTGCTGCGGTCGCGGCCTGCAGCGGTGATGGCATCGCCGAGTTCGAACCAGCCCTGCGAGGGGATGGCATTCACGGGTGGGTAATTCACGGTCACCGAGACGATGCCCGGTTCGACTGTCGTGGTGGTGATCATCGGTCACTTCCTCGTGGGGTCACTACCTAAGCAAGCACTTGCTTGGTACGCTAGCACAGTGACTCACTCGGCTGGAATCAATCTGCAACTGGGTGGCCGGGTGGTCCTGGTGACCGGCGGGGTCCGTGGGGTCGGCGCCGGTATCAGTGAGGTTTTCGCCGGTCAGGGCGCCACCGTCATCACCTGTGCGCGCCGGCCGGTGGACGGATCGCCGTACGAATTCCACTCCTGCGACATCCGCGACGACGCGGCAGTGCAGGGCCTGATCGACACGATCGTGGCAACCCATGGCCGCCTCGATGTGGTGGTGAACAACGCCGGCGGATCGCCCTACGTGCCGGCCGCCGATGCCTCGGCCAAGTTCAGCACCAAGATCATCGAACTCAATCTGATCGGCGCGCTGTCGGTCTCCACCCACGCCAATGCCGTGATGCAGAAACAGGACTCCGGCGGAACCATCGTCAACATCTCCAGCGTCAGCGGGCACCGGCCCACCCCGGGGACCGCGGCCTACGGTGCCGCCAAGGCCGGGATCGACAACCTCACCACCACGCTGGCGGTCGAGTGGGCACCCAAGGTTCGGGTGAATTCGGTCGTCGTGGGCATGGTCGAGACCGAACAGGCCGACCTGTTCTACGGTGATGCCGAGTCGATCGCCGCGATATCGGCCAATGTGCCACTGGGGCGCCTGGCGAAACCAGCCGATATCGGTTGGGCTACAGCTTTTCTGGCGTCCCCGGCGGCGTCCTACATCAGTGGCGCCGCGCTGGCGGTGCACGGCGGTGGCGAGCCGCCGCACTATCTGTCGACCACCACAGCTGACATCAAGAAGTAAGAGGAGATATTTCCATGGGTTTGCTCGACGGCCGGGTAGTCATCGTGACGGGCGCAGGCGGCGGAATCGGCCGGGCGCACGCGCTGGCCTTCGCCGCGGAGGGCGCGCGGGTCGTGGTCAACGACATCGGTGTCGGACTGGACGGCTCTCCGGCCGGCGGTGGTAGCGCCGCCCAAGGTGTCGTCGACGAGATCATCGCCGCCGGAGGGGAGGGGGTGACCAGCGGCGCCAACGTCGCCGACTGGGAACAGGCCGAGGGATTGATCCAGACCGCGGTGGATTCGTTCGGCGGGCTCGACGTTCTGGTCAACAATGCCGGCATCGTGCGCGACCGGATGTTCGTCAACGCCACCGAGGAGGAGTTCGACGCCGTCACCGCCGTGCATCTCAAGGGGCATTTCGCCACCATGAAACATGCCGGTGCATACTGGCGCGCCCAGTCCAAGGCCGGTAAAACGGTCGATGCCCGCATCATCAACACCTCCTCCGGTGCGGGGTTGCAGGGCAGCGTCGGGCAGGCCACCTACAGCGCATCCAAGGCCGGTATCGCCGCGCTCACCCTCGTCGCCGCGGCGGAGATGGGGCGGATCGGGGTGACCGCCAACGCCATTGCGCCCTCTGCCCGTACCCGGATGACCGAGACGGTGTTCGCGGACATGATGGCCACTCAGGAGGCGGCGTTCGACGCGATGGCTCCGGAGAACATCTCACCGCTGGTGGTGTGGCTGGGCAGCGTCGAATCGCGAGAGGTGACCGGACGCGTGTTCGAGGTCGAGGGCGGGATCATCCGGGTTGCCGAGGGCTGGGCGCGCGGCGCGGAGGTCGACAAGGGCGCACGTTGGGATCCTGCCGAGCTGGGGCCCGTGGTCGGCGATCTGCTGGCCAAGTCGCGCAGCCCCTTGCCGGTGTTCGGCGCCTGATTCCTCGCGATTTGTGGAGTTTCACCCGCANGAAACTCCACAAATCGCACGGGAGCTCAGCGCGGTTCGCAGATCACCAGCGGGATGACCCGGTCGGCCGCCTCGCGATAGCCCCGATAGGGCGGGTACATCCGGGTCAGCCTGGGCCAGTAGCGGTTTCGTTCCTCCGGGGTGGTATCTCTGGCCGTCATGTCCCGCTCGTCGGAACCGAATTGCACCCGCACGTCGGGGTCATCCTTGATGTTGAGGTACCACGCCGGGTGGTGATCGCGCCCGCCGAACGAGGCCGGCAGCACGATGCGGTCACCATCGCGCAGGCACAGCGTGGCCGTCGTCCGCTCTCGCCCGCTGCGCCGGCCGATGGTGGTGATCAGCGCGGCGGGCAGCCACAACAGACGGGCACCGAGCACCCCGCCGGTGCGGCGGTATGCCCACACGTGCGCCTTGGCGAAGTACTTCATCGACGCGGCGAGCAACCCGGAATTGCGAACATCGACCATGCGGCACTTTCTGCCCAGAACTGTGGCCGGGCAAACGCGGCTACCGCAGGAACACCGCCGCGTACAGCACCGCGGTCACGGTCACGAAGACCAGCAGACACCGCCGTGTCGCGCGGCCCCGACGCTCGGCGGGCAGAGCGGCAGGCAACGACACGGCCGACAGCAATCCGGCGACCAGGCCCACGACGGTTCCGAACATCAGGCCGTAACCGTGCGGATCGATCCGGGGATCGCTGGAAACGCCGGACCGAGCAACGAGATACAGGCACATCAACCACAGGAGGGCGGCGGTCGAGCCAAGCAGCCCGGCGACCGCCCGCCCGATGATCGGGCTCACGCAGCCGCGGGGTCGCAGATCAGGATCGGGATCTTGCGATCGGTGTAGGACCGGTAGTTCGCGAAGTCGGGATACATGGCGTCGAGCTTGGGCCAGTACTGCTCACGCTCGGCATCGGTGGCCTCGCGGGCCACGAGGTCGAGCTTTTCCTTCTTCGTCTGGAACGTGATGTTGGGGTTGGCCTTGATGTTCAGGTACCACATCGGGTTGGTGGCCCGGCCGCCTTGGGAGGCGACGAGCACGATACGCCTGCCCTCCTGGAGGAACAGCAACGGACTGTCACGTGGTTCCCCGGATTTGCGACCCGTGGTGGTTAGGATGCCGACCTCGGCGCCGCGCAGGAACCTGTTGCCCAGCTTTCCACCGGATTTCTTGAAGATCCAGGTGTTCGCGCGCGACATCCATTTGATGCCGGTGCCGACTGCCTTCGAGTTCAGGCCTTCGACCTGCTTGGGGCTCAGGGGCTTGGGTGGTGTGGCCATGGCGAAACCCTATCGGCTGATGAACGGCTTCAGCGACGCCCGGATGTGGTGGATCCGGGGATCGTCGGCGGGGATCAGAAACGTCTCGTCGACGTGGGAACACACGCGTCTACCGAAGAGCCGCGGTTTTGTCAGCACGTCGAAACGGGCGCGGATGTGATCGCCGTCGACGGTGAACTCCGGTGGCGTGGTCTTCTCGATGACCTTGAACTGCGGACCGTTGTTCAGGCTGCGCCGCAGGTGATCTCCGGACCTCCCGGTCTTGAGCCCCATCTCGATGCGGATGCAATCAGGATGGAATGGAACCGCATCAGCGCGATGGGTCGACAGCGCGTCGATATAGGCCTGCGCCGCCGCGATCCGTTCCGCATCCGAGGCAGCCATGGCGGTCTCAGAGCCTCTCGATGATGGTGCCCGTGCTGAGCGCGCCGCCGGCGCACATCGTGATCAGCGCGGTGCTCTTCCCGGTGCGCTCCAATTCGTGCAGCGCGGTGGTGATCAGCCGGGCGCCGGTGGAGCCGACGGGATGCCCCAGCGCGATGGCGCCACCGTTGACGTTGACCTTGTCCATATCGGCCTCGTGCACTTGTGCCCAGGAGAGCACGACGGAGGCGAACGCCTCGTTGATCTCGACCAGGTCGATATCGCCCATCTTCATCCCGGCCTTCTCCAGCACCTTGGCGGTCGACTGCACCGGGCCGTCGAGGTGGTAGTAGGTCTCCGCCCCGACATTGGCCTGCGCGACGATGCGGGCGCGCGGCGTGAGGCCGTGGGCCTTGGCCACATCGCTGTCCATCCACAGCACGGCCGCTGCGCCGTCGGAGATCTGCGAGGAGGTGCCCGCGGTGTGCATGGCCCCCTCCATCACCGGCTTCAGCGCCGCGAGACCCTCGGCCGTGGTCTCGCGCAGGCCCTGGTCACGGGTCACGAGTGCCCATTCCTCGGTGGGTCGCTTGTTCTCGTCGAGCACCGGCGCCGAGATCGGCGAGATCTCCCGATCGAAGCGACCCTCGGCCCAGGCTCGCTTGGCTTTGGCCTGCGAGGCCAGCCCGAACGCGTCCAGGTCGGCCCGGGTGATCCCGCGGCGCTTGGCGATCCGCTCCGCGGCCTCGAATTGGTTGGGCATGTCGATATCCCAGGACGAAGCGCGGATCAGACCGCGATCGGGACCGGCGTTGGCGCCAAGGCCCACCCGGCTCATCGCCTCGATACCGCACGCGATGCCGATGTCGATCGCACCCGTGGCGATCAGGCCCGCTATCAGATGGTTGGCCTGCTGGGCGCTGCCGCACTGGCAGTCGATGGTGGTGGCACCCACGTGCTCGGGCAATCCCGCGGTCAGCCAGCCGACCCGGGTGATGTTGTTGGACTGCTCGCCGTACTGGGTGACACAACCGCCGATGAGCTGTTCGACATCGCCGGCGTCGATCCCCGCCTTCTCCACGACTGCCTTCTGCACGGCGCCCAGGAGTTCGGTGGCATGCAGCCCGGACAGCCAGCCGTTGCGCTTGCCGATGGGGCTGCGGGTGGCTTCGACGATGACAGGATTACCCATGCTTGTCAGGCTAGAACACGTTTCATTACTCTGACAAGCGAGGATGCCGTCGCGCCTTTTATCTGCGGTGAAGGCATGTTTCAATGGATCGCAAGTAGTACTAGAAGGAATTGTCTCGGCACTCGTTGTGGCCGGTGACATGCCCCGATTTGAGCAAGGAGATCTCTGCATGCCCAGCCCCAACCTGCCCAAGGGCTTCGACCCGCTGGACGCCAGTCTGAACCTCGAACGCCTGCCCGTGGAGGAGTTGGCGGAGATTCGCCGCGCCGAGCCCGTCCACTGGATCGATGTGCCGGAAGGGACCGGGGGCTTCGGCGACAAGGGCTACTGGATCGTCACCAAGCATGCCGACGTCAAAGAGGTCTCCAAGCGCAATGACGTCTTCGGCAGCTCGCCTGACGGCGCCATCCCGGTCTGGCCGCAGGAGATGACCCGCGATGCCATCGATCTGCAGAAGGCCGTGCTGCTCAACATGGACGCGCCGCAGCACACCCGGTTGCGCAAGATCATCTCGCGCGGATTCACCCCGCGCGCCATCGGTCGGCTAGAAGACGAGCTGCGGGCACGGGCGCGCAAGATCGCGGAGACCGCGGCGGCGGCAGGTTCAGGCGATTTCGTCGAGCAGGTGTCCTGCGAACTGCCACTGCAGGCCATCGCCGAACTGCTCGGTGTGCCACAGGACGACCGGGACAAGATCTTCCGTTGGTCCAATGAGATGACCGCCGGCGAGGATCCCGAGTACGCCGATGTCGATCCGGCGATGTCCTCCTTCGAACTGATCACCTACGCCATGAAGATGGCCGAGGAGCGGGCGCAGAACCCGACCGAAGACATCGTGACCAAGTTGATCGAGGCCGATATCGAGGGTGAGAAGCTCTCCGACGACGAGTTCGGCTTCTTCGTGGTCATGCTCGCCGTCGCGGGCAACGAGACCACCCGGAACTCGATCACCCACGGCATGATCGCCTTCGCCGACAATCCCGATCAGTGGGAGCTCTACAAGAAGGAGCGTCCCGGCACCGCCGCCGACGAGATCATCCGTTGGGCCACACCGGTTTCGGCGTTCCAGCGCACGGCGCTGGAGGACACCGAGCTCTCCGGTGTGAAGATCAACAAGGGTGAGCGTGTGGTGATGTCCTACCGCGCCGCCAACTTCGACGACGAGGCGTTCGACAATCCGCATCAGTTCAACATCCTGCGTGATCCCAACCCGCACGTCGGATTCGGCGGCACCGGAGCGCACTACTGCATCGGCGCCAACCTTGCCCGCATGACCATCAACCTGATCTTCAACGCGATCGCCGACGTGATGCCCGACATCACACCGGTCGGTGAGCCGGAGCGGTTGAAATCCGGCTGGCTCAACGGAATCAAGCACTGGCAGGTCGACTACACCGGCGCCGGCGCCTCGAGCTAGGAGAATCCTGGTGGACTTCACGCCGAAGCCCGAACAGCAGGCCGTCGCCGATGTGGTGACCTCGGTGCTGGAACGGGACAACAGCTGGGACGCACTGGTGTCCGGCGGGGTGGCCGCGCTCGCGGTGCCCGAGCGCCTCGGTGGTGACGGGCTCGGGCTGGCCGAGATCGCCACCGCGCTCACCGAGATCGGCAGGCGCGGCACGACCGGCGCGGCACTGGCCACGCTGGGCTTGGGATTGCTGCCGCTGCTCGATGTGGCCACCGATACCGAGCAGGACCGTTATCTCGACGGCGTTGCCGGCGGGGCGGTGTTGTCGGCGGCACTCAACGAGCCGGGAGTCTCGTTGCCCGAGCGTCCCTCGGTGACATTGGCCGACGGCAAGCTCACCGGGACCAAGATCGGTGTGCCCTATGCCGGCACCGCACGGTGGCTGCTGGTCACCGCGGCCGGTGGTGTCGCGGTGATCGCCCCGACCGCAAGCGGGGTGACGCTGACCAAGACACCGGCCTCCAACGGCACCGACGAGTATGTGGTGGTCTTCGACGACGCCGAGGTCGACGGAGTGCTCGCCAATGCGACGATCCGGCGGGTCAACCAGCTGGTGCTGGCAGCGACCGGAGCGTTCGCCGCGGGCCTGGTCGCCGGCGCGCTGCGCCTGACCGCCGATTACGTGGCCACCCGCGAACAATTCGGGCGTCCGCTGTCGACCTTCCAGACCGTCGCCGCACAGCTCTCGGACGTGTACATCGCCTCGCGCACCATCGATCTCGCGTCCATGTCGGTGATCTACCGGTTGTCCGAGGGCCTCGATGCCGACGACGACCTGGCGCTGCTGGGCTACTGGATCACCTCGCAGGCGCCGCCGGCGATGCGGTTGTGTCATCACCTGCATGGCGGCATGGGAATGGACATCACCTATCCGATGGACCGGTACTTCTCCTCCATCAAGGACCTCACCCGCTTGCTGGGCGGGCCGGCGTATCGACTGGATCTGGTGGGAGCGTAAATCGTCATGTACATCGAACTGACCCCGGAACAGCGCAAGCTGCAAGACGAGTTCCGTGAGTACTTCTCGACGCTCATCACCCCGGAGGAAGCCGCGGCGATGGAGTCCGATCGCCACAACGAGGCCTACCGCGCGGTGATCAAGCGGATGGGCTCCGACGGCAAGCTCGGTGTGGGCTGGCCCAAGGAGTACGGCGGGCTGGGCTTCGGACCGATCGAGCAGCAGATCTTCATCAACGAAGCCAACCGGGCCGATATCCCGCTGCCGATGGTCACGCTGCAAACGGTCGGCCCCACCCTGCAGGTGCACGGGACCGAACTGCAGAAGAAGAAGTTCCTGCCCGGGATCCTGGCCGGCGAGGTGCATTTCGCGATCGGTTACTCCGAGCCCGAGGCAGGTACCGACCTCGCCTCGCTGCGAACCACCGCGGTGCGCCACGGTGACGAGTACATCGTCAACGGCCAGAAGATGTGGACCACGGGCGCCCATGACGCCGACTACATCTGGCTGGCCTGCCGCACCGATCCGGAAGCGGCCAAGCACAAGGGCATCTCGATCCTGATCGTCGACACGAAGGATCCCGGCTACTCCTGGACGCCGATCATTCTCAGCGACGGGGCACACCACACCAATGCGTCGTACTACAACGACGTTCGGGTGCCCGCCGACATGCTGGTCGGCGAGGAGCACGGCGGCTGGAAGCTCATCACGACCCAGCTCAACCACGAGCGCGTCGGCCTCGGTCCGGCCGGACGTATCGCCGGGATCTACGACGAGGTCCACGAGTGGGCGTGCACGCCGGGTTCCGATGGTGTCGTGCCGATCGAACAGGACGGTGCGCGCCGGCTGCTGGCCCAGATCAAATCGATCTGGCGGATCAACGAGCTGCTGAACTGGCAGGTGGCCGCCTCGGGTGAGACCATCGCGGTGGCCGATGCGGCGGCGACGAAGGTCTTCTCCACCGAGCGCATCCAAGAGGTCGGCAGGCTGGCCGAAGAGGTCGTCGGCCGCTACGGCAACCCCGCCGATGCCCACACCGGCAGGCTGCTGGATTGGTTGGACAAGATGACCAAACGCAATCTGGTGATCACCTTCGGTGGTGGTGTCAACGAGGTCATGCGCGAAATGATCGCGGCCTCGGGGTTGAAGGTGCCGAGGGTGACCCGGTGAGCGAACTGCAGGCAGGTATCGAGGCGGTCCTCGCGGCGGGGAGCAGCAGCCCGACCGTCGCCCGCGACCCGGTGAACCAACCCATGATTCATCACTGGGTCGATGCGATCGGCGACAAGAACCCGATCTACGTCGATGCCGAGGCGGCCCGCGCCGCAGGCCATCCGGGTATCGTCGCCCCTCCGGCGATGATCCAGGTGTGGACCATGATGGGACTGGGCCGATCCCGCTCCGACGATGATCCGCTCGCCCGGGCCATGAAGCTCTTCGATGACGCCGGTTATGTCGGCGTCGTCGCGACCAACTGCGACCAGACCTATCACCGCTATCTGCAGCCAGGGGAGCAGGTGGCGATGAGCGCGGAGATCGTCGGCATCGTCGGTCCCAAGCAGACCGCGCTCGGCGAGGGTTACTTCATCAACCAGAAGATCAGCTGGCATACCGTCGGGGGCGACGCAGAGGAACTGGTCGCCGAGATGGACTGGCGCATCATGAAGTTCCTGCCGGCGGCCAAAGCAGCCAAGACCGAAACGGCCGAGATTCCCGAAGATCTCGATCCCGACAAGCTGATGCGACCGTCCTCGTCACGCGATACCAAGTTCTTCTGGGACGGGGTCAACGCACACGAGCTGCGCATCCAGCGCCGCCCGGACGGGACACTGCAGCACCCGCCGGTCCCCGCGATGTGGGCCGACAAAGACGCACCCGCCGACTATGTCGTCTCCTCCGGGAGGGGCACGGTGTTCAGCTATGTCGTCCACCATGCGCCGAAAGTGCCCGGCCGCACGCTGCCGTTCGTGATCGCCCTCGTCGAGCTCGAGGAGGGCGTTCGGATGCTCGGCGAGCTACGCGGGGTGGATCCAGAGCAGGTGAAGATCGGAATGCCGGTCACCGCAACCTATATCGACTTCCCCGATAGTGAGGTCAGCCCGGCCTGGACGTTGTACGCATGGGAGCCGCAAGCATGAGTCTGACCCTGGCCGACATCGCGGTCGGCACCACACTGCCCGATCTGCAGATCTACGGCGACCCCACGTTCATCGTGTCCACCGCGATCGCCACCCGCGATTACCAGGATGTGCACCACGACCGGGACAAGGCGCAGGCCAAGGGATCCAAGGACATCTTCGTCAACATCCTCACCGATACCGGTCTGGTCGGACGCTATGTCACCGACTGGGCCGGTCCGGCCGCGCGGATCAAGTCCATCAAGCTGCGCCTGGGTGTGCCCTGGTATGCCTACGACACCATCACCTTCAGCGGTGAGGTGACCGAGATCGACGGCGATGTGGTCACCCTGAAAGTGGTGGGCGCCAACAGTCTCGGTAACCATGTCATCGCCACCTCGACGCTCACCCTGGGGGACAAGTGACACCGTCCGGAAAGGCCGGCCTGTCCGGCAAAGCGGCGATCGCCGGCATCGGTGCCACCGATTTCTCCAAGAATTCCGGGCGCAGCGAGCTGCGACTGGCCGCCGAGGCGGTGCTCGACGCGCTCGACGACGCCGGGCTCACGCCGTCCGATGTGGACGGTCTGGTCACCTTCACGATGGACTCCAACCTGGAGACCGCCGTCGCGCGGTCCACCGGCATCGGTGATCTGAAGTTCTTCAGCCAGATCGGTTATGGCGGCGGTGCGGCGGCGGCGACCGTGCAGCAGGCCGCGCTGGCCGTCGCGACCGGGGTGGCCGAGGTCGTGGTGGCCTACCGGGCCTTCAACGAGCGCTCCGAGTTCCGGTTCGGCCAGGTGATGACGGGGTTGACCGTCAATGCCGATTCGCGTGGCGTCGAGTACAGCTGGTCCTACCCGCATGGCCTGAGCACACCCGCCGCGTCGGTGGCCATGATCGCGCAGCGCTATATGCACGAATACGGCGCCACCAGTGCCGATTTCGGTGCGGTATCGGTTGCCGACCGCAAACATGCCGCCACCAATCCGAAGGCGCACTTCTACGGCAAGCCGATCACGATCGAGGATCACCAGAACTCCCGCTGGATCGCCGAACCGCTCCGGCTGCTGGACTGCTGCCAGGAGACCGACGGTGGTGTAGCGATCGTGGTCACCACCCCCGAGCGGGCCAAGGACCTCAAACACCGCCCGGCGGTCATCGAGGCGGCCGCGCAGGGTGCGGGGACCGACCAGTTCACCATGTACTCCTATTACCGCGAGGAACTCGGGCTGCCCGAGATGGGCCTGGTCGGCCGCCAGCTGTGGGAACAGAGTGGTCTCACGCCCGCGGACATCCAGACCGCGATCCTCTACGACCATTTCACCCCGTACACGCTGATCCAGCTCGAGGAGCTCGGCTTCTGCGGTAAGGGCGAAGCCAAGGATTTCATCGCCGGCGGCGCCATCGAAATCGGCGGAAAGCTACCCATCAACACCCACGGCGGTCAGCTCGGCGAGGCCTATATCCACGGCATGAACGGGATCGCCGAAGGTGTGCGGCAGCTGCGCGGCACATCGGTCAACCAGGTCGACAATGTCGAACATGTGCTGGTCACGGCGGGTACCGGGGTGCCGACATCGGGTCTGATCCTCGGCTGATTTTACTGCACCGCCACCGGTCGGTGGCGCGGTAATCTCGAGGCCATGGGGATCCAGCCTGATGTGAGCCCATACGGGGGGCAAACAGTGACGGGGCCGGCGTGGCCGAACGTCGACGAGAACGCGCTTGCCGCGGCCGCGGCGCAATACGACGCGCTGGCGGCCAAGATCGGCGGCACCGTCGTGCCCCAGCAGCAGGGTCAGCTGGTGCAGATGGGCTCCGAATGGCAAGGGCCCGCCTCGACGGCCGCCGCGGGCGAGGCCACCTCGATCATCGGCGGGCACGAGGCCAACGCCGCGCAGGCCGCCGCCATCGCCGCCAAACTGCGCACCATGGAAGCCGCCGTCGTCCAGACCAAGATGATGGCCAATATGGTCGCTCAGCAGACCCAGGCCGAGTGCATGGCGCTCCAGAGTCAACTATCTAGCAATACTCAGGCGCTGGTGCAGAGCCGGATCATGGCGGGGTTGTCGCAGAACACCGCGACCGTCACGGCCAACGCCACCTCGATGGCCAACACCATCGGCGCCCCGGCCACCACACCGTCGACCGGTGCGCCGGCCGTCGGTGCTCAGCAGGTGTCCCAGGCCGATCCCAGCCAGGCGATGCAGATGATGGGTCAGATGGCCGGTCTGGTCAGCCAGCTCCCGCAGATGCTCGGCCAGGCCATGGGGCAGGTCACCCAGGCGCCGCAGCAGCTGATGCAGACCGTCGGTCAGCCCCTTCAGCAGCTGACCTCCATGCTCGGCGGCGGCAGCGGCGGGATGGGCGCGGGCGGTGTCTCGCCGTTCTCGGCGTTTTCCAACCATCCGCTGGCGGGCGGTGCCGGGGCCGGTGCCGGGGCCGGGATGATGCGCGCGGCCTCGTTGCCCGGTGGCGGTGGCGGTTCCGCGCAGACCCCGTTGATGGCGAGTCTGGTCGGTACGCCGCCGGTCTCGGTGGGGCCGTCGGGTGCGAACGCCGGTGCCGGTGCCCTCGGCGGGCTGGCGCCGGTGGCCGCCGGTGCGGGAGGCGGGATGGGCGGCGCCCCGATGATGGGCCAGCGCGGCGCAGGCGGCGGTGGTACCAAGCTCGGTCTGGCGATGCCCGAGGCGCTGGAGCACGACCTTGCCGAAGACGATGCCGACGATGATTGGTGAGCCGCGATGAGCGATTTGTTCAAGCCCGATGAGATCAACTGGAATGCGGCGGCGGTCGAACTTCCGCCGATGCCCATGATCCCGCCCGGCGCCGACGCCATGAGCATGACGATCGCGGCCGTCCTGCCGACGTTGGAGGCACAGTTGGCCGCCAACGTGGCGGCGTTGGCCGCCAAGGAGAACACCTTCTCCGGCAAGGTCGAGGCCGCCCAGGCTGCCTACACCACCTCCGATGAAACCGGCGGCCAGTCGGTGGGACAGGTCGGTGGAATGCTCGAACAGCTGACCGGGCAGCTGGGTCAGCTGGCACAGATGCCGCAGCAGGCCGCGGGTAGCCTCGGCGGCGGAGGGGGCGAAGGCGGTGGCGGCGGCTTCGGCCAGCTGATGCAGCAGGCCATGCAGGCCGCCCAGGGGGCGGTGCAACAGGGCACCCAGGCCGGGCAGCAGGATCAGGGACAGGGGCCGGGCGGTCCCGCGGGTGGCCCGCCGCCGGGTGTCCCCGGTGCGCCCACCCCGGAGCAGCGCGAGGCCCAACAGAATCAGCGTGACGCCCAGCAGGATGCTCGTGAGAGCCAGCTGAACGAACGCCAGTCCGGCCAGGACGCGCGCGAACATCAGCAGGATCAGCGTGAGGCGCAACTGGATTCGCGGGAGTCGGCCGCGCCCGGACCCAGCGCCGGCGGTTCCGCGGCGGGGCCTGCGCCGATCGCGCCACACGGCCCCTCGCGGCCGACCACCGGCGGCGAGGACCTGTCCCGGCAGGTCTAGGCCGGGACGAGCTCCACACCCGAGAGCACCACGGTGTTGTCACGGCTCGGCGCGGTCAGCGTTCCGATGAACTTGCCGTCGTGGCGCCAGATGTTGGCCTGCAGGGTTTCGCCGGGGATGACGGTGCCGGCGAACCGGGCGCCGTAGCTGGCGACCTGGGACACGTCGGCGTCCAGGAAATGGTCGACGATCGCCTTGGCGCCGATACCGTATGTGCACAGTCCGTGCAGGATCGGCCGGTCGAAGCCGGCCGCCTTGGCGAACGCCGGATCGGAATGCAGGGGATTGCGGTCACCGCACAGTCGGTACAACAGCGCCTGCTGCGGCAGGATCGGCAACGCGATCTCGGCATCCGGTGCGCGGTCGGGCAATTCGACCGAGGTGGACGGGCCGCGCTCGCCGCCGAAACCACCCTCGCCGCGGGCGAAGATGGACCGTTTGGTCGTCCACAACACGGTGCCCGAGGCATCGGTCACGGTGGATTCGCTGACGATGACGGCGGCCTTGCCCTTGTCCCAGATCTCGGTGAACCGCTGCTTGGAGAATCCCGTCCCGCTGGTCGGGATGGGGCCCGGCACGCTGACGCCCTCGCTGGCGTGCAGCACCCTGGACAGCTCGATATCGATGCCGGGGAATTGCACGGTCGGCGCCTGGGTCATGTGGAAGCTGGCCGCGACATTGCCGAAGGTGGGCAGCACCTGCGGGGTGTTATCGGTCAGGTAGCGCAGTTCGCGCTCGTCCATCGGGTCCGCACCGGCGCCCAGGCCCAGGTGGTACAGCTGGATATCGCTGCTGGTCCAGGAGAACTCGATGGGATCAAGGTCGGCGGCGAGCGCCTGCTCGACATCGATGGGCATATCAGGCCTTTCCTGCCAGATGCAACGCGGCGAGGTAGCCGAACGTCATGGCGGGGCCGATTGTGCCACCCGGGCCTGGATAGGTGTGACCCATCACCGGTGAGCTGACATTGCCTGCCGCATAGAGGCCTTCGATCACCGAGTTGTCGTCGCGCAACGCACGGCCGTGCACGTCGGTGCGGATGCCACCCTTGGTACCCAGGTCGCCGGGTACCATCTTCGCGGCGTAGAACGGGCCGTTCTTGATCTCGCCGAGGTTCGGGTTCGGCTTGTTCGTCGGGTCACCGTAGTAGCGATCGTAGGCGCTCTCACCGCGGTGGAAGTCCTCGTCGACACCGGAACGCGCGAAACCGTTGAACCGGTCGATGGTGGCCTTCAGCGCGTCGGGAGCAAGACCGGCCTTCTCGGCCAGTTCGGCCACGCTGTCGGCCTTGACGATGACGCCCGATTCCATCCATTTCTTCGGAATGCGTTGTCCGGGCTGCAATCCCGCGAAGATGTAGCGATCACGGTACTGCTGGTCGAAGACCATCCAGGCGGGCACGTTCTCGCCCGGTCCGGCGCCCTGGCCGTACTGACCGCCATACATGTGGTGGCAGGCCTCCACATAGGGCATCGATTCGTTCATGAACCGCTTGCCGTTCATATTGACGATGATCGACCCGGGGGAGTTCCGCTCGGAAAGGGCGAACCACGGTGCGCCCACCAGCGGGACGGTCGGGCCCCACCACGCGTCCTCCATGAGTTCCAATGCCGCACCGAGCTTTTCGGCCGCCACGATGCCGTCACCGGTGTTGGCCACGGCGCCGACGGTCCACTCGGTGGTGATGGGCTGGCGCTGGTACTTGGTGCGCATCTCCTGGTTGTGCTCGAAGCCACCCGAACCGAGGATGACGCCCTTGCGGGCCCGGATCAGCTTGGGCTCTGCGGACTCGGGGGCGCCCGCCTCGCGAACGTAGATGCCTCGCACCACCCCGTCCTCGACGTAGAGGTCGGTCAGCGCAGTGTTCAACAGCACCGGCACCCCGGCCTTCTGTAGACCGATGCGCAGCGGCGCGATCAGCGCCCGGCCCATGCCGACCAGGTTCTTGCCGGTGGCGTTGGCCCACACCGATCGCACACCCACCTTGATGCTGCGTAGCACGCCGCGCGGGTGACGTTTGAGCTGGTTGAGCCGGACATAGTCCTGCTGCAGCACCACCATGTTCAGCGGCACCTTGCCGTAGGGCGGCTCGAGGCCCTTCTCGTCGGGACCGAGCTTCTTGGCGTTGAACGGCTTGGGCTCGACCGAGCGGCCGGTGGCCTTACCGCCCGGGGTCTCCGGGTAGTAGTCGGAGTAGTTGGGCACCCAGCACAGCTTGAGCGGCGAGTTCTTCAGTACGAACGACAACATCTCCGGACTGCGGTCCAGGTAGGTGTCGATCTTCTCGGCGGGCACGACATCGCCGATGATGGCGTGCAGGTATTTCCGTGCCTCGGCGGGGGTGTCCTTGACCCCGTCACGCTGCAGAACCTCGTTGTTCGGAATCCACACGCCGCCGCCGGATCGCGCCGTGGAACCGCCATAGTGCGGAGCCTTCTCAACGACTACTGTCGAGAGTCCCTGGTGAGCGGCGGTGAGGGCGGCAACCATGCCGGCAGCACCGCTCCCTACCACCACTACGTCAAAGACACTGTAGTCCTGTTCAGTCATGTAGAACACGTTATAGAATTGCAGTGCCTTTCGACAACAGGCCCGCAACTGTGCCGGTCGAGGGCCTGATGAGATTACGAGGGGAATTCACCAACATGCTCAGTGTCGAGGTCCGCGATGAGCTTGCTGCCGACTTGGCCGAGGCGGAGCGTAGTCGGGTGCCGACCACTCCGTTGACGGATCGGTATCCCGATATCGATGTGGTGGATGCCTATGAGATCCAGCTGATCAATATCCGGCAGCGGGTGGCCGAGGGTGCGCGGGTGGTGGGGCACAAGGTGGGGTTGTCCAGTGAGGCGATGCAGAAGATGATGGGGGTTGATGAGCCCGATTACGGTCATCTGCTCGCCGATATGGAGGTGTTCGAAGACAAACCGGTTGCGGCGGGCCGGTTTCTGTATCCGCGGGTGGAGGTCGAGGTGGGGTTCGTCTTGGCCGATGATCTGCCCGGGGCGGGGTGTACCGAGGATGATGTGTTGGCCGCGACGGCGGCGTTCGCACCGTCGATCGAGCTGATCGATACCCGGATCACGGACTGGAAGATCAAGTTGTGCGACACGATCGCTGATAATGCGTCGTCTGCGGGGTGGGTGCTGGGCCCGGAACGGGTGTCGCCCAAGGATATCGATATAAAAGCCATCGATGCGGTCTTGAAACGCAACGGTGAGGTGGTCGCTGAGGGTCGCAGTGATGCGGTGCTGGGCAATCCGGTGACGTCGGTGGCGTGGTTGGCGCGCAAGGTCGATCAGTTCGGGGTGCGTCTGCGTGCGGGGGACATCGTGTTGCCGGGGGCTTGCATGCGTGCGATAGATGCTCGGCCGGGGGATGAGTTTGTCGCGGATTTCGACGGGCTGGGTTCGGTTCGTCTTTCTTTCGAATAGGAGCCACATATGGCTGAGAAGTTGAGTGTTGCGATTGTGGGGTCGGGCAATATCAGCACCGACCTGTTGTACAAGCTGTTGCGGTCGGACTGGTTGGAGCCGCGCTGGATGATCGGGATCGACCCGGCGTCGGAGGGGTTGGCGCGTGCCCGCAAGCTTGGGTTGGAGACCTCCCATGAGGGGGTGGACTGGCTGCTGGGCCAGTCCGAGAAGCCTGATGTGGTGTTCGAGGCGACCAGCGCGTATGTGCATCGTGATGCGGCGCCGCGGTATGCCGAGGCCGGGATCACCGCGATCGATCTGACTCCGGCGGCGGTGGGGCCGGGGGTGATTCCGCCGGCGAATTTGCGCGCGCATCTGGGTGCGCCGAATGTGAACATGGTGACCTGTGGTGGGCAGGCGACGATCCCGATGGTGTATGCCGTGTCCCGCGTGGTCGATGTGCCGTATGCCGAGATCGTGGCGTCGGTGTCGAGCGCGTCGGCGGGGCCGGGGACGCGGGCCAATATCGATGAGTTCACCAAGACCACCAGTGCCGGTGTGCAGCATATTGGTGGGGCGGCACGCGGTAAGGCGATCATCATTTTGAACCCGGCGGATCCGCCGATGATCATGCGCGACACCATCTTCTGTGCGATCCCTGAGGATGCCGATCACGGCGCGATCACCGCCTCGATCAAGGAGGTGGTCGGGCAGGTGCAGAGCTATGTGCCCGGGTATCGGTTGCTCAATGAGCCGCAGTTCGATGAGCCGTCGGTGGTCAATGGCGGCCAGCATGTGGTGACCATCTTCGTCGAGGTGGAGGGTGCCGGGGATTATCTGCCGCCCTATGCCGGGAATTTGGACATCATGACCGCGGCGGCGACCAAGGTCGGCGAGGAGATCGCCAAGGAACGCAGCGCAGCGGGAGCAGGAGTGCAGGCATGAGCGAGATTTTCTTCAATCCGGTGTGGGATGTCCGGATGACCGACACCTCGCTGCGTGATGGGTCCCATCACAAGCGTCACCAGTTCACCGCCGATGAGGTGCGCTCGATCGTGGCTGCGCTGGACACTGCGGGGGTGCCGGTGATCGAGGTGACTCACGGTGACGGGTTGGGTGGCTCGTCGTTCAACTACGGGTTCTCCAAAACTCCTGAGCAGGAGTTGATCAAGCTCGCGGCCGAGACCGCGAAAGAGGCGAAGATCGCGTTTTTGATGTTGCCGGGGGTGGGGACCAAGGAGGACATCAAGGAGGCGCAGAACAACGGTGGGGAGATCTGCCGCATCGCCACGCACTGCACCGAGGCCGATGTGTCGATCCAGCATTTCGGGTTGGCCCGTGAGCTCGGCCTGGAGACGGTCGGCTTTTTGATGATGTCGCACACGATCTCCCCGGAGAAGTTGGCCGCGCAGGCCCGCATCATGGCCGATGCGGGGTGCCAATGTGTGTATGTGGTCGATTCGGCGGGGGCGTTGGTGCTCGATCAGGTTGCTGATCGGGTCGCCGCGTTGGTCGCCGAGCTCGGTGATGATGCGCAGGTCGGTTTTCATGGTCATGAGAACCTCGGGTTGGGTGTCGCGAACTCGATCGAGGCGGTGCGGGCCGGTGCCAAGCAGATCGACGGGTCGTGTCGTCGGTTCGGGGCCGGTGCGGGTAACGCGCCGGTGGAGGCGATGATCGGGGTGTTCGACAAGATCGGTGTCAAGACCGGGATCGATTTCTTCGAGATCGCCGATGCCGCTGAAGAGGTCGTCGCCCCGGCCATGCCCGCGGAATGCCTGCTGGATCGCAACGCGTTGATCATGGGCTACTCGGGGGTGTACTCCAGTTTCCTCAAGCACGCCATCCGCCAGTCCGAACGCTACGGCGTACCCGCCCACCAACTGCTGCACCGGGCCGGGCAACGCAAACTCATCGGCGGCCAAGAAGACCAACTCATCGACATCGCCCTGGAAATCAAACGCGAACAAGAGGCCCAGAACGCCTGACTCGTCGTCCGGAGTAGCCGCGCATGCGGCTACTCCGGCGTGTATCCCGGCTTGCCCATCAGCTCGCGCAACCCGGCGTCGATGAACTCGGTGTCCACATCGTTGGCGCCGCCGCCCGCGAAGTGTCCCCAGATTCCGGGGATCACCCTGACCTCGCCGTGGGGTATGAAATGGCTGGCCCACTGCTCATCTTCGGGCGGGAAGTACAGATCCTTCTCGGCGGGCATCGCCAATAGCGGGCACTTGATCGAGGCCAATGCCTTCTGCACGTCACCGCCGAAACCCGGTGTGTTCCCGATATTTCCGCTGTGCCAGGTGCCGATCATCGCGATCAGGTTGTTGGGGTCGCGGCCATCGCGAAAGAAGCCTTCCCAGAATCCGTAGAGGAAGTCGTCGAAGGAGGTGTAGCCGAGTTCGCGCCACGTCTCTTCCCAGTAGAAGGCCTGCGAGTAACCCCATCCGGAGTACACCCTGGCGAAGGCCCGCAACCCCTTGACCGGTGGCCTGGCTGGGTCATAGTCGCCGTCGGCGAAGGCCGCATCCGCGGTCAACGCGGCCACCAGCGACTCCAGGAACACCTTGTTGTGCGGGGCGGTGATGCTGGACCCGCAGAACGGCGCGGCCCGCGCCACCATCTCCGGATGGCTTACGGCCCACTGATAGGTCTGACCGGCACCCATCGACCACCCGGTCACCAGAGCGATCGAGCTGATACCGAACTTCTCTGTGATCAAACGGTATTGGGCTTCCACCTGGTCGTAGAACGTCACCGCCGGAAAGCGGGGTCCGTCGTAGGGTGCCGGGGTGTTCGACGGTGACGACGACAGCCCGTTGCCCAACATGTTCGGGACGATGATGAATGCCGTCGCAGGGTCGAGAACGCGCCCTGGTCCGATGAGCCATTCGTTGTCGGTGTGCCAACCCGAATACCAGGTCGGGTAGACGATCACGTTGGACTTGTCGTCGTTGAGCGTGCCGTAGGTCTTGTAGGCGAGCCGGGCATCACGCAGCGTGAATCCGTTCTGCAGGGTGAAGTCCCCGAGATCGAAGTATTCGGCGTCGGTAGGTGCGGGCATCAGCTGCTCACCGCGCACTGCCCGCGGTCGATCCGCTGCGGCGGCGTGCTGGACGGGCGCACATCGATGTCGAAGATGGCGGTCGGAATGTACAACGTGGCGCATGAATTGGGGACATCGACGACGCCGGACATCCGGCCCTCCACCGGCGCGGCCCCCAGGATCAGGTAGGCCTGCTCCTTGGTCCAACCGAATTTCGACAGGTACTCGATGGCGTTGAGGCAGGCATTCTGATACGCCAGCGTGGTGTCGAGGTAGTGCTGGGTGCCGTTGCGGTCCACCGAGAAACCGACGAAGGTGAGGAACTCCGAGTAGCGCGGTTCCACGATTCCCGGCATGAAGATCGGATTGGTGGTGACACCGTAGGTCTCCATGCCGCCCTTGATGATCTCCACGCGCAGATCGATGTAACCACCCATCTCGATTGCGCCACAGAAGGTTATCTCACCGTCGCCTTGAGAGAAGTGCAGGTCACCGAGCGACAGATTGGCGCCGTCCACGAACACCGGGTAGAAGATCCGGCTGCCCTTGGAGAGGTTCTTGATGTCCTGGTTGCCACCGTTCTCCCGTGGCGGGGCCGTGCGGGCGGCCTCGGCCGCGGCACGCTCATAGTCGGCTCCGGTGAGGCTGCCCAGCACCGCATTGGACGGCAGCGGCGGAAGCGCGAGCGGCGGCACCCGGTCAGGGTCGGTGGCGATGAGTTGCGCTTCGCGGTGATTCCATGTGGCGAGCAGCTCCGCACTGGGCGCGGTGCCCATCAGGCCGGGATGGATCAGGCCGGTGAACTCCACTCCGGGCACGTGCCTGCTGGTGGCCTTCTGGCCGGTGAAATCCCAGATCGCCTTGTAGGCGTCGGGAAACCAGTCGGTGAGGAATCCGCCGCCGTTGTCCTTGGCGAAGATGCCGGTGTAACCCCAACCCTGGCCCGCGACAGGTCCGGTCTGCTGGGGTACCGGCCCGACATCGAGGATGTCCACGACCAGCAGATCGCCGGGTTGCGCGCCTTCGACGGCGAACGGGCCGGACAGCTGATGGACCATGGTCAGGTCGCAGTCACGGATGTCATTGGCGTCATCGGAGTTGACGATGGTCCCGTCGAACCACTCCTTGGACTCCACACGGAAGCTGTCGCCCGACTTCACCGTGGCCACGGCCGGGATGTCCGGGTGCCAGCGGTTGTGACCGACCAGCTGCTGCTCGCGAAACGGCTTGCTCTGGTCGACGGGAAAGATCACTTCGGGCATGTGTGCCTCCTCGGTTGACGGAAAACATTCTGATACAAGGCGTTACGGCTTGGGTAGCATCCGGTGGCGCGGATCGGCGTACCGGAGGCGTGCCGGATCGGACGAGCCGGCCGATCTGCGGACGACGCCGGGGTTGTTCTGGGACTGCGCGTGCAGGTCGAGCGCGCGGGTGCCGGCCGGGTTCGAGCG
Organism: Mycolicibacterium sp. 22603; assembly: GCA_052044345.1. Classification (GTDB taxonomy): domain Bacteria; phylum Actinomycetota; class Actinomycetes; order Mycobacteriales; family Mycobacteriaceae; genus Mycobacterium. The sequence continues at coordinate 384,807 of JBQEMX010000001.1, read as the reverse complement.
CACCATGGCTCCGCCGCCATAGACGCGATTGCTTGCTGCGCAACACTTTTCGCATTCGGCGCTGGTTGGTGCGGCACCGATGGGGAATGTCAGGTCGAACGGCCCGTCGTCCGGGCAGCGATAGCGATAGCGTGGCACGGAAACCCTGTTCGTCAAATGCTCCCATTTGGGAATAATGTCGAACCTACACCGGCGGGACGCGCCGTCAAGGGCAAACCGACGCATCTGGAGCATCGGTCGGGATTGTTCACACGATCGTCACGGCTGCCGCAGTTCACCCGGTGATCGCGGGCCGACCGCTTTACAATGGCGCAACACGTACGTCCTAGATTGGCGTGGGGTCGCCGTCCCGAAGGAAAACCCTTGGGGTGATTGCCGACTCCGCATCTCGGAGGAGTTCGGCACCATGCGACGACGACCGCAGCGTGGCTCGGCGGCGGTCCTGCGTCGAGACGGTGCGGTACACCGCGCCCAGGTCGACAAGTGCATCGACGATACGTGTCGCCGAGGTGGACGGAATGGCGAGCGCGTCGACGATATCGGACATCGAACAGCCGGGATCGTGGTGGATGACGTACAGCGCCCGCCAGCGATCGACGGTCAGGTCGGTCCCGGCGAGTGCACCGTCGATGCCCGCAGCGACGACGGCGGCACGCCGCAGCAACGCGAGGGCCTCGACGAGATCGTCCATGACATGCCTTCCCGATCGGGAAAACACAGCATGCCAGATCCGGCCGTCCGGACGGAACAACGTCGGCACACCCGGTCGGAGTTCCGGGTCGCCCTGGCGCTCCCGCGCCGTGGGCCGGCCGGTATCTTCGGGCTCGAGTGTCGGGCCGCCGCGGAACTCGCCGCCGCCGAGATCGACGCCGCGGGCGGGGTGGCCGGGCGCCCGGTGCAGTTCGTGCACGTGGACGCCGGTGGCGATCCCGCCGGGGTCGCGAGCCGGATCAGGGATCTGGTGGACGCCGGTGCTGTCGATGCCGTCACCGGTTGGCATCTGTCCAACGCCAGACAGGCGATAGCTCGAGAGGTCGGCGGCCGCGTCCCCTATGTGTATGCCGCCGCCTATGAAGGCGGTGAACGCAGCGACGGAGTGCTGTGCAGCGGTGAGGTCCCCGGCGATCAGATCATCGCCTCGCTGCACTGGTTGCGGACCGAACTGCGGCTGCGCCGGTGGTTCATCGTCGGTAACGACTACGTATGGCCTCGAGGATCTGCGCGAGCGACCCGGGCCGGCTTGAGCGGTTCCGACATCTCGATCCTCGGCGAGCGGTTCCTGCCCCTGGGCGTCGACGATCCGGGCGCATGGGACCGGGTGCTCGCCGATATCGTCGCCGCCGACGCCGATGGTGTCATCACCTTGTTGGTGGGCTCCGACGCGGTGCGCTTCAACCGGGCGTTCGCCGCGGCCGGCCTGGATGCCACCGTCACCCGTTTCAGCCCGTTCACCGACGAGACGGTGGTACTGGCCAGCGGTGGTGAGGCGACCGGGAACCTGTTCATCTCGGCGGGCTGGTTCGCCGGGCTGGCTTCGGCCGCTGCCGCCGAGTTCAGCGCCGGATTCACCCGCGCGTTCGATCTGATCAACGGCACCGGCCCGATCGGGGAGTCGGCGGCGCCGGCGCCCGGCACGATGGCCGAGACGACCTACTCGGGAGTGCACCTGCTCGCCGGTATCGCGACGACATCGGTGCCCACGGTCGCCGACGCCCGCCGGGCCTTCGACGAGTGGGGCTGGGATTCCCCGCACGGTCCTGTCGATCTGCACCGGGGAGCCGCCCGGCACCCGGTGCATCTGGCCGTGGCGCGCGGTGTCGACCTCGACGTCATCGCCAGGGTGCGCTGAGCGGGCACGTCATACCCGGTTGGCACGATGGACCGATGACCACCCGCACCGACGCGCAGGCCATCCTCGAACAGCTGGCCGGGCCGCAGGCCGTCCTGCGCGACGACCAGTGGACGGCCATCGAGGCACTCGTCGTCCACCGCCGACGCGCGCTGGTGGTACAGCGCACCGGGTGGGGCAAATCGGCGGTGTACTTCATCGCCGCCAAACTCCTGCGTGCCGCGGGCCGTGGGCCGACAGTGATCGTGTCCCCGCTGCTGGCCCTGATGCGCAACCAGGTCGAGGCCGCGCGCAAAGCGGGGGTGCAGGCGGCCACCATCAACTCCAGCAACGTCACCGAATGGGAGGACGTGCACACCAGGGTGCGGGCCGGTGAACTCGACGTGTTGCTGGTCAGCCCGGAGCGGTTGAACAACCCGGACTTCCGGGACGCCGTGCTGCCCGCGTTGGCCGCCGACGCCGGTCTGGTGGTCGTCGACGAGGCACACTGTGTGTCCGACTGGGGGCATGACTTCCGGCCGGACTACCGGCGTATCCGCACCCTCGTCGCCGAGTTGGGCACCGACATCCCGGTGCTGGCGACCACGGCGACCGCCAACGACCGCGTCGTCGAGGATGTCGCCACCCAGCTTGGCGTCGGCGGCTCCGGCGACGGCACCCTCGTCCTGCGCGGCGGATTGGACCGAGAATCGCTGCGGTTGTCGGTGGTACAGGCGGGCGGGCCCGCCCAACGCGCGGCGTGGCTGGCCGCGCATCTGGATTCCCTGCCGGGTTCGGGCATCGTCTACACGCTCACGGTGGCCCAGGCGCATGATATCGCCGCCCTGCTGCGCGAGCACGGCCACGCCGTGGCCGCCTATACCGGCGGTACCGAGGCGTCCGAGCGCGAGCAACTGGAAGCCGACCTGCTGGGCAATCGGGTCAAGGCGTTGATCGCCACCTCGGCGCTGGGGATGGGCTTCGACAAGCCCGACCTGGGGTTCGTGGTGCATCTCGGTGCGCCTTCCTCGCCCATCGCCTACTACCAGCAGGTCGGGCGCGCCGGAAGGTCGACCGACAGCGCCGAGGTGATCCTGCTGCCGGGCCGCGAGGACGCCGACGTGTGGCGCTATTTCGCCTCGGTCGCCTTCCCGTCGGAACCCATGGTGCGCAAGGTGATCGGCGCGCTGGAACCCGATCGCGCATTGTCCACCGCGGCACTGGAGCCGTTGGTGGATCTGAACAGGTCGCGGTTGGAGATGGTGCTCAAGGTCCTCGATGTCGACGGGGCGGTGCGCCGGGTGAAGGGCGGCTGGATCGCCACCGGGCAACCCTGGTCCTACGACGAGCCCCGATACGCGCGCCTCGACGAGGCGCGCAAACGCGAGCAACAGGCCATGCTCGACTACCAGCACACCACCGAGTGCCGAATGGTGTTCCTGCGCAGACAACTCGATGATCCGGAGTTGGGTCCGCAGGCGTGCGGGCGATGTGACAACTGCGTCGGTCCGCGGTACCGCAGCGAGGTCGACGCGGAGTCGGTGGAGGCGACCCGCGCACGGCTGATGCGCCCCGGTGTCGAGATCGCACCGCGCAAGCAGTGGCCCACCGGCATGAGCCGGATCGGGGTGGACCTGTCCGGACGGATCGGGGACGGGCCATCGGCGGGCCGGGTGATCGGCAGGCTGACCGACCTGGGCTGGGGTGCCCGTTTGCGGACGTTGCTCGACGAGCCGGATGGCGAGGTGCCCGACGCCGTGATCACCGCGGCCATCGAGGTGCTCAAGGCGTGGGACTGGGCGCGGCGGCCGACCGCGGTACTCGCCGTCGATTCGGTGCGCCACCCGGTCTTGATCCGCAGCATCGCCACCCGGTTGGCGGCGGTCGGGAAGCTCAAAGATCTCGGTGTGCTGAACTATTCGCCTCAGCACCGCCCGGTGGTTGCGGCCAACTCGGCCTATCGGGTTGCCGCGCTGCGCGATGCCTGGCAGTTGCCGGAGGGCGTCGAGGGCGAGACCGTGCTGCTGGTCGACGATATGACCGATACCGGGTGGACGATGACGATGGCCGCGCTGACCGTCCGGGCCGCCGGTGCGGTCGACGTGCTGCCGTTCGCGCTGGCGGCGGTGAGCTAGAACGTGGGCTTGGCGCCGCCGAGGGACGCGGTGACCGCGTCGGCGGTCGTTATCAGCGCGTGCGCGCGTGCCGCGATATCGGCGTCGGACAATGCCGCGCCGATCTGCATCGTCGCCACCATCACCTGGCGGCGGTGGTGATCGAAGACGGGCGCGGCGATCACACTGATGTCGTGGCGCGTCTCGGGATCGTCGGTGCCCGGGAGATACACCCGCTCACCGATATCGGAGACCAATTCCCCGAGCAGCGCCCGAAGTTCGTCGGGCAGCGTGTTCGACATCCCCGCCATCAGCGCATACAGCCGCCGGCCGCCCGGGGTCAGCCGCTCCACCAGATAGCCGCATGAGCGGCAGGCGGTGATCACCCGCTCGAACCGCGCGGTGTCGGTGTGCAGCGGGATCGTGGGTTCCTTGGCGAGCCAGTCGCGGACCGCGCCGTCGTCCCACAGCACGAACATCAGCCCGACCGGCGGCGCGAACGGGTAGCTCTGCCCGACTCGCACTGCGGCGGGTGCGCCCGCGGGTGCGACGAGTTCGAGCAGCGTGATGCGATCGTCGACGACACCGGACAGGGCCGCGGTGACGCCGAATGCATCCGACAGCGACCGCAATTCGGCCTGCGCCGCGGGGTTCACGCGCAGGGCCTGCTGGGCGGTGTGTCCCAGCGTGATCAGGACGGGGCCGAGCCCGTAGGTCTTGTCCCGGGAGCCCTCGCCCGCCTGGCGCACGAGGTAGCCCGACTCGGTCAGGCTGGTCAGGATCCCCAGACAGGTGGGTTTGCTGAGGTTGACCCGGCGGGCCAGTTCGGACAGCCCGAAGCGGTCATGCGGATGGGCGGCCAGGAAGTTCAGCACCGCGATCACGCGCTCGGTCGGCGGGGACGCGCGTCCGCTCTGCTGGCCCGGCACCGTACCTCCACGACGTTGACGTGAACTAGAACGCGTTCTAGTCTCAGGTCGGAAACTCTACCACGACGGTCCAATATTGGAACGAAAGGTGATGCCCGCATGTACTCACAGCCGCTGGCCGATGCCATCGCCGAGGCCGAACGCCTCGTCGCCGAAGCCCCCTTCATAGAGTCCGAAGCCGACCTGCTGGAAGGTCTGCAGTATCTGGCGGGATGCATCGCGGCGTGCACGCATGTGGCGTTCGACTACGACCGCGAGCATCCGTTCCTGCACAGCGGAACCGGCCCGTTCACCAAGATGGGTCTGGATAACCCGGACACCATGTACTTCGGCACTCGCGTGCAACCGGGCCACGAATACGTGGTGACCGGACGTCGCGGCACCACCACCGACGTCAGTTTCCAGTTGATCGGCGGCGAGTACACCGACGAGGTGGTGCCCGACAGCGAGACCGCATTCGACGACCGCAAGCTCGACATCGCCGCCGACGGCACCTTCGAATGGCGCTTCACCCCGGACAAGCCCGCCCAGTTGGTGATTCGCGAGGTCTACAACGATTGGTCCGCTCAGCGGGGCACCTTCGCGATCGCCCGCACCGACACCGCGGGCACCGCGCCGGAGCCGTTGTCCTCCGAACTGATCGAGAAGCGATTCAGCGTTGCGGGAAAGCAGTTGGTGCAACGGGTGAAGACCTGGCTGCAGTTCCCGAAGTGGTTCTATGACAATCTGCCGGTCAACACGCTTACCGCACCGCGGCTTACCCCGGGCGGGCTGGCGACCCAGTACTCCTCGGTCGGTCATTACGACATCACCGGTGAGCAGGCGATCGTCATCACCCTGCCGGTGACCGACGCGCCCTACCTCGGGTTCCAGCTGGGCAGCCTGTGGTACATCTCGCTGGATTACATCAACCACCAGACCTCACTGAACGGCACTCAGGCGCAGGCGGATCCGGACGGCAAGATCCGCATCGTGGTGTCCGAGAGCAGCCCCGGCGTGACGAACTGGTGTGAGACGCTCGGCCACGGCAAGGGGTACCTGCAGTTCCGCTGGCAGCGCGTCTCGCGCGAACTGACCGAGGCCGATGGCCCGACGATGCAGATCGTCGACTTGGACGCCGTGCCGACGGTATTGCCCTACTACGAATCGAACAAGATCTCTGATGATGATTGGCGGGCGCGGATCGCGCTGCGCCAGAGGCTGATCGGCGAAAGAATGGTGGGTTGAGCATGACCACGACCGTGGGTGGACTTCTGAAGGACCGAGTTGTTGTCATCAGTGGTGTCGGCCCGGCGCTGGGCACCACACTGGCGCGCCGATGTGCCGAGGAGGGCGCCGATGTGATCCTGGCGGCCCGCACCGTGGAACGGCTGGAGGACGTCGCGGGACAGGTGCGCGCGCTCGGCCGCCGGGCGTTGGCCGTCGGCACGGATATCACCGACGAGGCGCAGGTGACCAACCTGGTGTCGACCTCGCTGTCGGAGTTCGGCAAGGTCGACGTCCTGATCAACAACGCCTTCCGGGTGCCGTCGATGAAACCGTTCGCCAAGACCAGCTTCGAGCACATCCGCGAGACCGTCGAGCTCACCGTGCTCGGTGCGCTGCGACTCATCCAGGGTTTCACCCCGGCGCTGACGGAGTCCAAAGGGTCGGTGGTGAACGTCAACTCGATGGTCGTCCGGCATTCCGATCCCAAGCAGGGTGCCTACAAGCTGGCCAAGTCGGCGCTGCTATCCATGTCGCAGTCGCTGGCCAGCGAGCTCGGTGAGGCCGGTATCAGGGTCAATTCGGTTCTGCCCGGCTATATCTGGGGTGGAACGTTGCAGAGCTACTTCGAGCACCAGGCCGGTAAGTACGGCACGACAGTGGACGAGATCTACAAGGCCGCCGCCGCCAACAGCGATCTGAAGAAACTGCCGACCGAGGACGAAGTGGCCTCGGCGATTCTGTTCATGGCCAGCGATCTGTCCAGCGGAATCACCGGACAGACGTTGGATGTCAACTGCGGGGAGTACAAGTTCTGATGGCGCACGGCGCTTGGGAGGTAGGCCATGACTAGAACGAATGTGGGCACCGTCGAGGATCTGCATGCATCGGCGACCAAGGCCTGTGGGCTCGACGATTTCGGTGATGACGGCGACAACTACAAGGAGGCGCTCGCCGTCCTGCTGGATGCGTATCAACGCGATGCGGATCTGACCGAATTCGGCAGCAAGATGCAGCGCTTCTTCGTCAGGAATGCGCTGGTGGCCCGGTTGGTGTCGGAGGCGGCGTTCAAGCAGTACCCGCAGCACGCCGACGTGCCGATCGAGCGACCGATCTTCGTCACCGGTCTGCCGCGCACCGGCACCACCGTCATCCACCGGCTGCTGACCGCCGACCCCCGGCATCAGGGCCTGGAGCTGTGGCTGGCCGAGTTTCCGCAGCCACGGCCGCCGCGCGAAACCTGGTCGGAGAATCCGATCTTCGCCCAGCTCGACGCGCAGTTCACCAAGGCGCACGCGGAGAACCCGGATTACACCGGCCTGCACTACATGACCGCGGACGAGGTCGAGGAGTGCTGGCAGCTGCTGCGTCAATCGCTGCATTCGGTGTCCTATGAGACGCTGGCGCACATCCCGACCTATTCGCGTTGGCTGGCCCAGCAGGACTGGACCAAGTCCTATCAGCGGCATCGCAAGAACCTGCAGTTGATCGGCCTCAACGAGCCCGAGAAGCGCTGGGTGCTCAAGAATCCGAGCCACCTGTTCGCACTCGACGCGCTGTTCGCGACGTACCCCGATGCGCTGGTGGTGCAGTGTCACCGGCCGGCCGAGACGATCATGGCCTCGATGTGCTCGCTGGCCCAGCACACCACCGAGGGCTGGTCGAACAGCTTCTCCGGCAAGGTCATCGGCGAGGACTCCCTGGAGACCTGGTCACGTGGGCTGGAATTGTTCAACGCCGAACGAGCCAAGCATGATCCGGCTCAGTTCTGTGATGTCGACTATTTCGAGTTCATCAAGGATCCGGTGGCCGCGGTGGAGGGGATCTATCGCACGTTCGGGATCGAGTTCACCGATGCGGCGCGCCGCGCCATCACCGACAGCCACGAGGCAAGCAAGAAGGGCCCGCGGGCGCCCAAGCACACCTACTCGCTCAGCGATTACGGGCTGACCGACGAGCAGGTCAAGGAGCGCTTCAAGGGACTGTGATACCTAGCCGTCGCCGGGGGAGGGTGCGCTGGAGAACTCTTCCAGGCAGCCCTCGGCGATGGCGTGCTTGATGCTGTCGGTGAGCCGATGGCACGAGCGTGCCCGTGCCGGATCGCCGCCGGAAGCGCGGATCTCGTCGAAGACCGCGCAGCGTGTGGTCGCCGCCGAATTCCACTGCACCGACGTATGTTCGGTGCCCAGCTTCTTGACCTGCACGGTGGCGTGACAGTACCGGCAGTCCACCGAGGCCAGCCCGGAGGTCAGATAGCGCTGCTTGTCGCGCTCGGTGGCTTCGTGCACCGCCGCCGCCCGAAGCGGGTCGGAGCTGAAATCCGGTGCCTTGGACCAGTTTCCGGTGCTCGGCCGGGGAGCCGGGTGGTCCCCGACATGGCTGACGTCGCCTTCGTCGTCGTGTCCGCCGTGCAGGAGCAGCATGGAGCGGGCCAGATCGTCAACATCTGGTGTTCCGGCCCGCTCGTCATGCGTGGTCATCAGCTCGGCTGAGCCGGCTCTTTGTGCGGCTCAGCCTGTTCGGCGGCGTCCTGCTGCAGCTTCAGGTTTTCCTCGACCTCGACATGCCACTTCTCGTTGGCGATGGTGGTGTCGACCTCCATCTCGAAGCGGTCGGTCATATCGGGTGTCACGTCGGCGACGTCGACGTAGAACTGCTGATACCAGCGGCGCATCTGATAGACGGCGCCGTCCTCCTCGACCAGCAGTGGGTTGTCGATCCGGGTCTTGTGCTTCCAGATCTCGACGTCCTGCAGGAACCCCTTGGAGACACCCTCGGTGAAGACGCGGGCCAGCTTGTCGGTGGTCTTCTCGTCGAGTCCCTTGGGCTTTTCGACGATGACGCCCCACTGCAGCACGAAGGAGTTCTGGCTGACCGGATAGTGGCAGTTGATCAGGATCGATTCGGCCTTGAAGCCGCCGTAGTTGTTGTGCAGCCAGTTGATCATGAACGACGGACCGAAGTAGGACGCCTCGGAATCCAGGTGCGCCTCACCGTAGGTGGTGCCCAGGTCGTTGACGTCGGGACGGCCGACGTTGTGTAGGTACTGGCTGGCGATGTGGCCCTCGAAGACGTTCTTGAAGTACGTCGGCAACCCGTAGTGGATGTAGAAGAAGTGCGCCATATCGGTGACGTTGTCGATGATCTCGCGGCAGTTGGAGCCCTCGATGAGCATCGTGTTCCACCGCCAGTCGGTCCAATCGTCGCTGGCGAACTCCGGGATCTCGGGGATCCGGACCTCGGGTTGCGGTGGGTTGCCCTCGTGGTCATGCCAGACGAAGAGCAGTCCGCCGCGCACGTCGGTGTGCCAGGCGCGGGTGCGGGCCAGCCGCGGCGTGCGCTTGGCGTAGGGGACGAGTTTGCACTTGCCGTCCCCGCCCCAGCGCCAATCGTGGAACGGGCAGGCCACGGCGTCGCCCTTGATGGAGCCCTGGGCAAGATTGCCGCCCATGTGCCGGCAGTAACCGTCCAGAACCTTGAGTTCACCCTCGGAGTCGGCGAAGACGACCAGCATGGTGCCGAAGATCTCCACCCCGTGCGGCTTGCCGTCGAGGTAGTCCTTCACCGGTCCCAGGCAATGCCAACCGCGCGCATAGCGGTCGGGCAGGTCGCCGGTGTCGATCTCGCGAATGCCGGCTGTCTCGGTAGTCACGGTGGGCCTCCCGTATCTGGTCTCTCTAACTAGAACACGTTACAGTTTTGACCGGCCACTGCGCAATGCACACCACGCGAACTGCCGTTTTGCACGCGTGAACGGCCGGAACGCGGCTTGGCAAGAGATGGTGGGAGATGGTTGGAGATATCGACACGCGCCCGGTGGTAGCGGGCGTCGGCTCAGTTCTCGTCGTGCAGACCGGAGCGCAGCGCGATCTGCTGCATCTTGCCGACGGTGGTCACGTAGGCGTCGGTGGTGGCGTCGCCGCCGGCGCTCTGGAATTCCAGGCGCACCAGCGCGCGACCCTGGGTGAACATCAGCACCGTGATGTCCTTGGCCTCGTCCGGATCGGCGCCACGCACCATCACGCTGTCCGGGCCCACGCCGGCCGGGACCGGGGTTCCCGTCACCCTTTTACCCAGCGTGCCCCGCGCCTCCTTGAGCGCGGTCGCCGCGGTACCCGGGTTGTCGTAGACCAGGATCGTCGAGCTGATGGCGCGGGTGTCCTCGGCGTTGACGAAGAAGGCACTGGCCCCCGGCAGCCCGCCGGGTGAACCTTCGATATGCCGCTCGGTGAAGGTGTCCTCGGCGTCACTGAGGTCGGCGGCGGTCACCAGCAACCGGGTGTAATCGGTGGCCTGCGCGGTCGCGGTGGTCGTGGGGGTTGCGCTCGTGGTGAACGCGGGCAGCGTCGGCGCAGCGCTGCTCGGGGCACCCGGCTGGCTGGGAGCGCAGGCGGAGAGGCCGACGGCGAGCAGTGCGGCAGCAGCAAAATGTGATCGAGACAACATCAATTCAAGGGTGGCAGAAGGCGAAATCGGTTCCCACACTACGCGTTCGGTCGGTGGGATGGCGCGGTTCAGCCCGTGGTGGGCCATACTCCTGACTGGTAGGACAGCTTGAGCAGTTTGAGGTAGACCAGCGTCTCGACCGAATCGACCTCGGGTATCGGTCGGATGGACCCGTTGATCACCGCGAGTAGATGCTCTCCGTCGCGGCACATGACCTCGATCAGAAGTTCGTACCCGCCGGCGGTCGCCACCGCGAAGGTCACCTCCGGCAGGGTGCGCAGTGCCGCCCCGATCAGTTCGACGTCACCCTTCGTCTTCACCAGCAGCATCGACGTGTACCGGCCCCGGCCGACAGGATTGGTCACCGCCACGATCTGCATGTGGCCCTGTTCGGTCAGGCGCTGGATTCGTTGCCGGACGGTTGCCTCGGAGACCCCGATCTCCTTGGCGATGGCCGCGTAGGACTTTCGGCCGTCGGACCGCAAGGCATCGATGATGTCCGAGGAGACACGGTCAAGCGCTCCGTCAACGGGTTCCGTCAAGAGAAAGCTCCCTCTTTCGTGTCTATACCTTCGAGATATCCGCAGAATACTGGGCCAGTGCCTCGGATTCCGTGATTAGATGACGGAATCCTGAAGTTTTCCGTCATGAAACATACGGAAAACAAACCACCACGAAGCTGATCCGGTCAGACCTTAGGAGAGCGGATGAGACCAGGCGGACGGCTGGGGTTGGTGCCGGGTACGGCATGGTTGGCCTGCTTCTACCTCGTGCCACTGGCGCTGATCATCGCTGCCTCCGTCGCGACACCCGACATGATCGGCCGGCCGATATTCGGATTCGATCTCACCAACTTCAGCCTTGTCTTCCAGCCGACATATCTACCCGTGGTTCTGCGCACCTTTGCCTTCGCCACGATCGCCACGGTGCTGTGCATAGCGCTCGGGTACCCGTGCGCATACGCGATCTCGCGGTATGGCGGTCGGTTCAAACCCGTCCTGCTGCTCGCGGTCCTGGTGCCCTGGCTCGCCGACTACCTGATCCGGATCTACGCCTGGGTGCAGGTACTCGGCCGGGAGGGACCGGTGAACCGGCTACTGACCGAACTGGGCATCGGACAGATCAACCTGATCGGCAATGTCTATGCGCTGAATCTCGGGCTGGTCTACAGCTTCCTTCCGTTCATGATCCTGGCGGTCTTCCTCGCCGTGGAGCGGATGGACTGGCGGCTGGTGGAGGCGGCGCACGACCTGCATGCCGGGCCGGTGCGGGCGTTTCTGACCGTGACTCTGCCGCGGACGGTCGGCGGGGTCGTGGCAGGAAGCCAACTGGTGTTCCTACTCAGCCTCGGTGACTTCGCGGTCGCACAGTTTCTCGGCGGCTCCACGTACATGATGGGCAACCTGATCCGCGATCAACTGGCCACGGCCGGTTCGCTCCCGTTCGGCGCGGCGCTGACCGTCACCCTGCTGGCCGGGATACTTGCGTTGATCGGCGTGGTCTGGCTCGTCGGTGCCGCCGTCCGTGCCGCCGTGGTGGGCCGGCATGGGTGAACGTCGCAGGATGCCGGTCGGCCTGGCCGGCGTGGTCGTGCTGACCTTGATCTTCCTGGACCTGCCGTTGCTGGTCATCATGCTCTTCTCCCTGAACTCCTCGAAATCACTTTCGCACTTCGAGGGTTTCAGCGGGCGCTGGTACGAGCGGGCGATGAGCAATCCAGAGGTGATGTCGGCGTTGGGCCTCAGCGTGCTGGTCGCCGTGTCGGCCACGGTGATTGCCCTGGTGCTCGGCACCTTGTTGTCACTGAGCTTCGTCTACGGCTCCCGGCGGCTGGCGAGACCGGTTGAGGCAGTGACCCTCTCCACACTCATCACCCCGGAGTTGGCCACCGCGGTCGGTCTGATGACGTTGTTCGCCACCCTGCAGATACCGATGTCAACGGCGACGCTGATCATCGGGCACGCGACGTTCACGTTGGTGTACGTCACGCTGCTGGTCGGCAACCGGCTGCGCACCCTGGACCCGCGTCTGGAGGAGGCCGCTGCCGATCTGGGGGCCGGACGCCTGCGGACTTTCGCCACCATCGTTGCGCCGCAAATCCGTTCAGCCATCGCCGGTGCCGCGGCACTGGCGTTCGTATTGTCCTTCGGCGACTTCGTGACATCGGTTTTCCTGACCGGCACCGAGGTGGCCCCGCTGCCCGTACGCATCTACGGGATGCTGCGCTTCGGTCTGACCCCTGAGATCAACGCCGTCGGCACAGCCATGGTCGCGCTCACCGTCGCGCTCGGCCTGCTCGGCGTCTGGCTCCAGCGCACCAAAACCCCTGCCTCCCCCGGCAGTCCAGTGAGGAGAATCCCATGATCGAAACCAGCAGGCGCAGTTTCCTGTTCATGACTGCGGGCGCCGCGGCGGCATTGTCGCTGGCGGCGTGTTCCCGAGGCCAAAGCGGCAGCGGCGCAGCCGATCTGGCTCCCCCGAAACTGGAGGTCGATGGCGACCTCGCCTACTACGCGCCGACCGGATACGTGCCCGATGATGTACTGGCCGGATTCGAGTCCGAGTACGGGATCAAGATCAACCAGACCTACTTCTCGACTGTCGACGAGATGATCCAGAAGCTCGGAGCCGGAGCGTCCTACGACATCACGTTCATGCCGTCGAACTTTTTCGGCCGGGCCACCCAGGCGAACCTGTTGTTACCCATCGACCACAGTGTCATGGCGAACTGGGGTGAGGTAACCGACCTGTTCAACGACCCGCCATTCGAGCCGAAAGCCGAACATCTGGCCGGACCGTACGCGATGGGCGGAATCGGATTGGCATACCGCAAGAGCAAGGTCGACGGGCTCACCGGATCGTGGAACGACCTGTGGGATCTGGCGCCCGGTCTGGACCGGCGCGCCTTCATCTTCGACGATGTCACGGTGTCGATGACAATGGCGTTGGCGCGGTTGGGTCTGCCGACCGACACCGACCGCGTCGACGATCTGAACAAGGCCGCCGACTCGTTGATCGAATTGCGCAGCAGCTTGGGTGGATTCGGCAGTTCGGCGGGGGAGAAGCTGACCAACGGCGAGGGCGATCTGCTGATGAACTACACCGGTGCCACGGTCACCGCACTCGCCGATACGTCGTTCGCCGACGACATAGGCTTCGAATTCTGTCGGGAGACGCTGGCCTTCAATTCCGACTGCATGGCCATTCCGGCCTCCGCCAAACACCCCGGGACCGGCCTGGTGTTCGCCGACTACCTGCTGCGACCGGAAAACATGCGCAAGATCGTGGACTTCGTCGGCTATCCGATTGCCACGACGGCCGGGCTGGACGCCTACTCCACCCTGGTCGCCACGTACCCGTTCCTCAACTATGACGAGAAGGTGCTCAATGATCCGGCGATCTGGCTGGCATCGTTGCAGGACAGCCAGCTGACGGCGTGGAACCAGGCCTGGACCCGCGTTAAAGCGTCGGCATGAGGGCGGCGACGGCAACGATCGCCGACAGCGCGCTTCGTGAGTTCATCGCGACCGCCTACGCCGAGCAGGAGGCCGAACCGGGCAGGCACGCCTTCGACCGCGCCGAGTACGAGGACCGCAGACGCCGGCTGCAACGCGCCGCTGCCGGGGCCGGCCTGGACCTGCTGGTGCTCAGTTCGCCGGAGGCCATGTGCTGGCTGCACGGCTACCAGTCCCGCTGGTACCGCGCGCAGTCCTCGACCCGTTGGCGTCCTTACCAGTGCACCGTGATGCGGGTCGACAGCGGCGATTACGTGGTCTACGACGTCGAGCACCACGACTACCTGTTGCGCCGCACCTCCGTGGCAGAAGACGTTCGACTCACCGATCGCGACGACGGTGATGCGGTGCTGGACTTCATGATCGCCGACCTGCAGGGCCGGGGCTGGCTGGCCGGCCAGGTGGGGTTGGAACTGCACAGCCACCTGCCCAACCGGGCCACCAGCGAGCTCATCCAGGCGGCGCTGGAGGCCAATGACTGTCGGGTCGCCGACGCCAGCGTGATCGTGCGAGCGGTACGGAAGATCAAGTCGCCCGCCGAGATCGACATGATCGAGCGGGCCGCCGCGGTCTGTGACGTCGGGTTGCGTGCGCTGCAGGCAGAGGTACGGCCGGGCATGACCGAGAAACAGGCCTGGGGTTTGATGGTTGCCGCGATGGCCGCGGCCGGCGGTGAGCCCGCTGCGTTGCACGAATCGGTCGTGGTGGGTCCCATCGAGCTCGGGCACGCGTACTCCTCGGACCGTCCCATCGCCCGGGGCGATGTGCTGTGTGCCGATCCGTGCGGTGTGGTCAACCGGTATCACGCCAACGTCGAGCGCTGGTACGTCGTGAGCGCCGAACCCACCGACGAGCTCTACCGGTTGGCCGAGATCGAGGCCGAGGCTTTCCGGCTGCTGTGTGCCGGCGCTGCCGACGGTGTTCCGGTCGGTGACGTGACCGGCCGGATCGAACAACATCTACGGCAGTCCGGGCTGTGGGGATTGCACGACTGGAACGGCGGCTACGAGCTCGGCATCTCCTTCCCGCCCGACTGGGTTGGTGAATGGACCTTCACCGTCGGTGAGGCCACCGCGGATGTGTTCGAAGCGGGCACCGTCACCAACTACGAGAGCATCGTGCTGTACCCGATGATCGACACCGTGGTGTTCGAAACAAACGGAGCCAGAACGTTATCCGGACTTCCGCTCGATGTGGCCCGCGCCGGATGAGTGCCGACACTATCCTGTTGGGCACCGTGTTCACCGCCGACCCTGGGCTGCCATGGGCGCAGGGCATCGCGGTCGACGGTGAAACCATCACGGCCGTCGGCAGCCGGAAAGACGTCCTCGATCACCGTGGTCCCCTCACCACGGTGATCGAGGCGCCCGGCCTCATCTGTCCGGCATTCCACGATGCACACATCCATCTCCTGGAGGGTGCGCTGTTCGACCTGTGGGTGAATCTTCACGACACTCCACCCGCGGAATACCATGCCGTCATCGCAGAGTCGGCGAATGCCCTGCCTGTCGGCGAATGGGTCCGCGGCGGAGGATGGACCATGGCCGCATTTCCCGGCGGCAACCCCGATATCGACGTCCTCGACTCCGCTGTCGGCGGGCGGCCCGCCTACCTGACCGCCCGTGACGGGCACAGCGCCTGGGTCAGCAGCGCCGCTCTTCGTGTCGCGGGAATCGATCGCGACACCCCGGACCCGCCGGGCGGGGTGATCGACCGTGACGACACGGGTATGCCGCGCGGAACCCTGCACGAGACGGCGATGCACCTGGTGCGCGATCACCTGCCCGCGATCACCGATGCCGAATGGTCCGCCGCATTGAGAATCGGTGAGCGGTACTTGCATTCGCTGGGAATCGTCGCCTGGCAGGACGCCCGCCTGTCGGCGCCGATGCTGGCGGCCTACGTCCGGGCCGAACAGGCCGGGACGTTGTCGGCGCGGGTCGTGGCCGCGATGCACTGGGATCCGGCCCGGGGCGTCGAGCAGATCGAGGATCTGATCGCGGCCAGGAGAATGGCACGCGGTCCGCTGGTGACGGCTCCGATGGTCAAGATCTTCGTCGACGGTGTCGTCGAGAATCAGACTGCGGCCCTGCATGATTCTTATGCCTGTTCGCATTCACACGGCAAGGCACTGTTCGACGACGAGACGTTGCACGCGGCGGTGCGTACCTGCGTCGAGGCCGGATTCCACATCCACGTGCACTCGATCGGCGACGCCGCCACCACCGCCGCTCTGGATGCCCTGGAGTCCGTTCCGGATCGGACGTTGCGCCACCAGATCTGCCATCTGCAACTGATCCGTCGCGATGACATCCCGCGGTTTTCCCGGCTCGGCGTCACCGCGAACGTACAGGCGCTGTGGGCTTGCCGCGATGAACAGAATCTGGCGCTGTGCGCGCCGGCGCTGGGCGAGCAGCGATTCGAGGCCCAGTATCCGTTCGGCGAGTTGTACCGCGCCGGAGCGAGACTGGCCTTCGGCAGCGATTGGCGGGTGAGCACACCGGACCCGCTGGCCCAGATGGAGGTGGCGGTGACCCGACGCCCACCGGGGGACACCGGGACACCGATGCTGGGCCGGGACCAGGGCCTGGACCTGGCCACCTGCCTGGCCGGCTTCACCAGGGAGGCAGCCTTCGCGTCGGGGCTGGACGCCCTGACCGGTGTCCTGACACCCGGCCGGATGGCCGATGTGGTGGTCCTCGATGCTGACCCGTTCACGCTTGCCCCACACGAGATCTCGAGCGTGTCGGTCGAGAGGACGATGTTCGCGGGCCGGACCGTCTACCGGGCCGGCTTGTCTGCCCCGACGACCCACATCGAGTAGTACTGCGCGCCACCGCCATAGGCGTGACCCAGTGCCTTGCGGGCACCCGGGACCTGATGATCGCCGCCCTTGCCCATCACCTGGATCGCCGATTCGGCGAACCGGATCATGCCGGAAGCGCCGATCGGATTGGACGAGAGCACACCGCCGGAGGCGTTGAACGGGATGCGCCCGCCGATCGCGGTCTCACCGGCCTCGGTGAGCTTCCAGCCCTCGCCCTCCGGGGCGAAGCCCAGGCTCTCCAGCCACATCGGCTCGTACCAGGAGAACGGGACGTACACCTCGGCGGCGTCGATCTCGTCGATGGGCGAGGTGATACCGGCATCACGCCACAGCGCGGCCGCGGCATCGCGGCTGGCCTGCGGATTGACCTGATCGCGCCCGGCGTACGCCAGCGGCTCGGTCCGCAGCGCGGTCGCGTGGATCCACGCCACCGGATTGCCGTTGGCCAGGTGCGCCTCGGCGGCCTCCTCGTTACCGATCACCAGGGCGGCCGCACCGTCGGAGGACGGGCAGGTCTCGTCATAGCGGATCGGGTCCCACAGCATCGGGGACTGCATCACCTTCTCGACGGTGATATCGGGCTGATGCAGATGTGCCAACGGGTTCTTGGCCCCGTTGAGTCGGTCCTTGACGGCCACGATCGCCCCGATGTGATTGGGTGCCCCGGAGCGGCGGATATAGGCGCGGATGTGCGGGGCGAAGTAGCCGCCGGCGCCTGCGCCGACCGGCTTGGTGAACGGCACCGGAATGCTCAACGCCCACATGGCATTCGATTCCGACTGCTTCTCCCAGGCCATGGTCAGCACGCGCTTGTACTTACCCGACTGCACCAGGCTGGCCGCGACGATCGCGGTCGACCCGCCCACCGAGCCGGCGGTGTGCACCCGGATCAACGGCTTGTTGGTCGCGCCGGTCGCGTCGGCCATGAACAGCTCGGGCATCATGACTCCCTCGAAGAAGTCGGGTGCCTTGCCGACCACCACGGCGTCGATATCGTCGAACGTCGAGCCGGAATCGGCCAGCGCTCGGTCGATGGCCTCGCGCACCAGGCCGTTCATCGACACATCGTGGCGCTTGGCGACGTACTTCGTCTGCCCGGTGCCCAGCACCGCGGCCAGCTGACCTGCCACTGTTATTTCCCTTCCAGGACGGCGACGAGATTCTGTTGCAGCGCAGGGCCGCTGGTGGCGTGCGCGAGGACGCGCTGCGCGGAACCGTCGAAGATGTGTTGGGCGGCAAAGCCGATGCGCTCCAGACCCGCCGAGAACATCGGATTTGCGGCCAGGGTGCCACCGGAGGGGTTGATCTTCGTGTTCGAGCCGAGTCCGATGGCCTCGGTGAGGATCAGCTGCTGATGGGTGAACGGGGCGTAGATCTCGGCGATGTCGATCGAGCCCGTGTCGCCGCCGGTGGCCGCCTTCGCCGAGGCCGCCGTGGACGGTGACGTGGTCAGATCGCGGGCCCCCAGGATCGGGGTCTCGATGCGATGCTCGATACCGGTGATCCAGGCCGGGTTCTCGCGCAGCTCGCGGGCCCTGTCACCGGCGGCCAGCACGATCGCCGACGCACCGTCGGTGATCGGGGCGATGTCGTGGCGGCGCAGCGGATCGGCGAAGTAGGGCTGTGCCAGCAGGTCGGCCACGCTGCCGGTGACCTCGTGCCGA
Source organism: Mycolicibacterium sp. 22603 (assembly GCA_052044345.1). Classification (GTDB taxonomy): domain Bacteria; phylum Actinomycetota; class Actinomycetes; order Mycobacteriales; family Mycobacteriaceae; genus Mycobacterium. The sequence goes on along the minus strand of JBQEMX010000001.1, from coordinate 366,278 downwards.
TCGGTGCGGCCGCCCGCTGCGTAGGAATCCAGCGCCACCTGGGCCATCTGCTCCTCGGACCACTTACCGGCATCCAGTCCGGCACGGGCCTGCAGGCCGGCCATCGACACCGAGTCCGGCCACAGCGGGGCCACGGTGTACGGATCGGTCTGCAGCGCCAGCACCCGGCGCAGGGTGCCCGCCGAGGACTTGCCGAAGCCGTACACCAGGGCGGTCTCGACCTGTCCGGTCAGCAGCTTGATATAGGCCTCGTACAGCGCCCATGCCGCATCCATCTCGACATGCGACTCGTTGATGGGCGGGATCGCGCCGATCGAATCGATCGCCGAGATGAACGAGAAGGCGCGGCCGGCAAGGTAATCCGAGGATCCCGAGCACCAGAAGCCGATATCGGTCTGCTTGAGGCCGAGCTCGGAGTAGAGCTTGTGGAAGCACGGCATCAGCATCTCGACGCCGTTGGTGGTGCCGTCGGTGCGGCGGACGTGGGGCGCGTGTGCGAAGCCCACCACTGCGATATCTGTCATGTCAGGCGGGCCCTTTACAGATGGTGCTTGTAGGAGTCGTATTCGGCGTCGGGTTCGCCGGTGGGTTTGAAGTAGTCGATATTGTCGATACCCAGGCCCCACTCCTCGCGCGGCTTCCACACGGCCTGCACGCGCATCCCCATCCGCACGTCGGCGGGATCGATCTCGGTGACCAGATGCAGGAACGGGATATCGGCACCGTCGAGCAGCACGTAGGCCGCGACATAGGGCGGTTTGATCCGCTGGCCCGGGAACGGGATGTTGATCACCGCGAAGGTGGTGACGGTGCCCTTGTCGACGAGCTCGATGAACTCGTCGAGCTCCAGGCCGGTGGCCGGGTCGGCCTCCTTGGGCGGGAAGTACACCTTGCCCGGTTTGCCGTCGCGACCGTTCTTGGTTCGGCCACCGAGCAGCTTGCCCTCCTGTAGCGCCTTGAGAAACGTGGTCTCCGGCAGCGAGGCGGTGTGCTGGATCTCGATGAAGCTCGGCGTCACCTGCACGGTGACGGGCTCGCGGTCATCGGGTTGTCCCTCCGGCTCGGAGTCCTCACCGGGGACGAAGTAGGCGATATCGGTGATCGCGCCGACGGGCTCGTCGATCCAGTGCGCGTGCACCCGGTCACCGGACTTGATCGCGCCCTCGGCGGTCTTGACCGCGTGCAGCAGGGGAGTGTCGGCACCGTCGAGCAGGATCAGTGCCCACGCGAACGGCTTGTCCAGGGGCTGGCCCTCCAGCGGGGTGGACTGCCACGTCCAGGACTGCACCGTGCCCACCGCGCTGACCGGCACGACCTCGGTCAGTGCCGCGTAGGTGACGGGGTCATACTCGGCGGGTGGGACAAGGACCCTGCCGTCGGATCCGCGTACGCCGACGATGCGTCGTTGGCGCAGTGCGGTGAAGAACTGAGACAGGAGCGGTCCTACTGAACGGGTGTAGTCGAATGAGAGCCTCAGCGGCGCCGAGAGGGGCCGCTCATGCTTGTCGATCTGCACCGGGCTGCTTTGGCCTGTGGTCACAGCATCGAGTAGAACAGGTTCTAAGAATGGTTTCAACCACGGGTCTGGAGGCGCTTCGATGAAGCTGGGTTTGCAACTGGGTTATTGGGGCGCGCAGCCGCCGACCAACCACGCCGAATTGGTCGCCGCGGCCGAGGAGGCCAACTTCGACACCGTGTTCACCGCCGAGGCGTGGGGGTCGGACGCGTACACCCCGCTGGCCTGGTGGGGCCGGGAGACCACGCGCATGCGGCTGGGCACCTCGGTGCTGCAGCTGTCGGCGCGCACGCCGACCGCACTCGCGATGGCCGCGCTCACCCTGGATCATCTCTCCGGCGGCAGGCATATCGTCGGCCTCGGGGTATCCGGCCCGCAGGTGGTGGAGGGCTGGTACGGCGCGAAGTTCCCCAAGCCGTTGGCCCGCACCCGGGAGTACATCGACATCCTGCGCCAGGTGTGGGCACGCGAGGCGCCGGTGCGCAGCGACGGTCCGCACTACCCGCTGCCGCTGACCGGCGAGGGCACCACCGGCCTGGGTAAGAACCTCAAGCCCATCACCCATCCGCTGCGCGCCGACATCCCCGTCATGCTCGGGGCCGAGGGGCCGAAAAACGTCGCGCTGGCCGCCGAGATCGCCGACGGCTGGCTGCCGATCTTCTACTCGCCGCGCATCGCAGGCATGTACAACGAGTGGCTCGACGAGGGCTTCGCCCGACCAGGCGCCCGCCGCACCCGCGAGACGTTCGAGATCTGTGCCACCGCGCAGGTCGTCGTCACCGATGACCGCCCGGCGATAATGGAGTTGATGAAACCGCACCTGGCGCTCTACATGGGCGGGATGGGCGCCGAGGACACCAACTTCCACGCCGACGTCTACCGGCGGATGGGCTACGCCGAGGTGGTCGACGACGTCACCAAGCTGTTCCGCAGCGATCGCAAGGACGAGGCGGCCAAGATCATCCCCGACGAGCTCGTCGACGATTCGGCGATCGTCGGCAACCTCGATTACGTCAAGGAGCAGATCACGGCATGGGAGGCCTCGGGCGTCACGATGATGGTGGTCGGCGCCCGGTCGGTCGAGCAGATCAAGGATCTCGCCGCCCTCGTTTAGCCCCGTTCTCCTGCCGAGCAGACGCGTGTACCCCCGAAATGCCTGAGTTTCGGGG
>JBQEMX010000001.1:273168-363543 GCA_052044345.1 Mycolicibacterium sp. 22603 | reverse complement strand
TGGACCGCCCCGAACGGACACACCTACACCACCATGCCACTGGGCCCAGTCCTGTTCCCACACATGACATCTGAAGTAGAGATTCCACGAGCGCGGCACATCACCCTCATCGATCACCCCGGCCGCGAGCCCGACATCCCACGACGCCAACGCACCCGACAACACGACCGCGAATACCGCATCAACGCCGAACGCACCCGCAACGCCACCGCCATCGCACTCGACGGCGACCCGCCGTTCTGAAAGTCTCTGCGCCCTACACGGTCACCGGCAACGACAGCATGCCGCGCAGCGTGACGTTGGGCTTGTACTTCGGTTCGCCGCCGAGTTCGGCACGCGGAAACCGCTGCGTCACCGCCGACAACACGATCGAGGCTTCCAAGCGCACCAACGGCGCCCCGAGACAAAAATGCGCCCCATGACCGAAGCCGAGGTGCCGGATGACTCCGCGGTCCGGATCGAAGACATCCGGGTTCTGGTTCGCGGCCGGATCGCGGTGGGCTGCGGCCAGCAGCACGATCATGGTGTCGCCCTTGGGAATACGCAGATCCCCCAGGGTGATGTCCTCGGCGGCGACGCGGCCCAGCAGCTGCGCGGCCGGATCGAAACGCAGCGTCTCCTCGATGACCCGCAACGCACGCTTCGGATCGGCACCCAGCGCCGCCCACTGCTCTTTGTCGCGAAGCATGGCCAACACCGCGGTGGCCATCATGCTGACCGTCGACTCATGACCGGCGATGAGCAACAGATTGCAGGTCGAGATGATCTCGTCCTCGGACAACTGGTCCCCGGACTCCTCGACGGCGATCAGCGCGGAGATCAGGTCGTCACCGGGATTGCGCCGCCGGGCGCTGATGAGATCTCGGAAATAGCGCCGCAACCACTTACCGGCCTCGATGCGGTCGGTGAACCCCTCGGGCACCTCGCCGGTGGGCGACAGGAACGGATCGACCGTCTGCGCCAGCAGGGTGGAAGCGATCCCGAACTTCGGTTCGTCCTCGACAGGAACACCGAGCAGTCGGCAGATGACCGCCACCGCGACCGGATAGGCCAGCCCGCTGACCGCATCGAACTCGCCACGCTCCTGCGCCGTATCCAGCAAAGAATCGACCGTGCTGACGATCTCCTCGCGCAATTGATTGATCACCCGTGGCGCGAACGCCTTGGCCACCAGTTTGCGCAGCCGGGTGTGATCGGGCGGGTCGAGGAACAGGAAGGCAGGTGTCCGCCGCTTGTCGACGAGTCCAGCCAAACCAAACGGACGGGGCTGCTCCCCTGCCGCGATCTGACGCTGCGCGATGGCCGACTTCATGCGGTCGCTGGACGATGCCGGATGCCGCAACACCGCATCGCAATGTGCGTACGACGACAACACCGTCAGGCTGATCTCAGGGATCTGGAGGGGTCCGTATTCACGCAGCTGGCGATACACCGGATAGGGATCGACCCGGTTGGCCGGGTCGAGCGCGCGGCCGAGTAGTACCTGCGGGGTGGACACAGAGGTCATGCCCTCATTGTGCAATCGCGTTCTGCAGACGTCTGCGCCACCACCGAATTCGTTCCGGATCCGTCACCGTGTACTCAGCAGGTAATTGCGGCGCCGGTGACATCGGTGCGACCGGCAAGAATCCCTCGACCGGAACCAGACTTCGCGACGCCGCGACGGGATCCGCAGCCACCACCAGGCCCGCACCCAGTTCGCAGGCAAACGGCAGCGTCGGCAGCGCGCCGGCAAGAGCAACCCCGACCGCCGCACCGACGCTGGTCTGCTCACCTGAGGTCACCACGCAGGGTAGGCCGCTGATCTCGGCGACGCGCAGAGCCCGCCGGGCTCCGCCGAGGACACCACCATGCAGGATCGCGATGTCCGCAACGCCGCGTAGCTCCACCTCGGGCGCAGCGTGGACAGCGATCGGAACGTCGGTCCGGCGTCGCACGGCACGCAACTCGTCGTGGTCGACACAAGGGCGGGTAACGAACTCGAGGCCGCCGGCGGCGCGGTCCAGCGTCCTGATGGCACTCACCGCGCTCTCGGCGTCCCAACGCTCCCACGCATCGCACCGGATGTTCCCGTCGGGCCCCAGCGCCGCACGGACCGCCGCCAAGCGATCGATGTCCTCGCCCATTGCGCCGCCTACCTGCACAGTGGCGGTGCGGCAGCCCGACTCGCGAACGTGAGCGTGGGCACGTTCGGGGCCGAGGGCGCCGACGCGCACGGCGACGGGGACACGACCGCGCACGGCGTCCGGCCAACCGACCGTGCCCACCTCGGTGGCGGCGGTGAGCCACCGTCCCAACAACTCGTCGGGGCAGTCGGCGGGCGGGCTGAACTCACCCCAGCCCTGCGGTCCCTCGAGCATCATGCCCTCGTGGGTGCCGCCGTCTCGGAGCGGGACGGCGAACACCACGGCGGCGTCGAGGTCGATGAGGGTCTGCACAAGCAGTGGACGCTAGTTGCCCGCGGCCGCGAAGGTGTACAGCGGCACCAACATTTCCGCCGGCGTCAGCGAACCGTGATGGCCGAGCAGGTTCGATTGCAACGGTTCCGCGCCGGAGCGGATCACGGCGCGGTCAGTGTTCGCGACCGCGACGACGTCGCCGATGCGCGGCGCGAACTGTTCGCGCACACTCGGACCGAACCAGCCGGCAGCGGTCACCTCGGCGCGCGTCAGCACGGTGAAGTCGTGACCCAGCGTCTCCCGCCAGGTCACAGCAACCTCGTCGGCCGCTCCGGGTCGGGTGTAGACGTGCCGGGCGCGTGGCTCTCCGCCCAGCGTGCGTACGCCGGCCTGCAGCACGGCTGTGTTGTCGAAGTCGACCGGGTCGGCGACCTGCACCATGCCGTGATCGGCGGTGACGATCAGCGCCGACCCCGCCGGTAGCCGTTCGGCGATCAGCCTGATCGTGAGTTCGATCTGCTGAAGTTCCAGCGCCCAGGATTCCGACTGCGGACCACGCACGTGGCCGGTCAAGTCGAGGTCGCCGTGATAGGCGTAGACCAGCGTGCGGTCGGCGGCCGCCAGCGCCGTGAGCACCCCGTCGACCAAATCGCCCGAGGAGAAGGTCGGTCGGAAGTCCCCACCGCGCAGCGCCGCCCGCGTCAGCCCGGAGCCGGCCTGATAGGTCGGTGCCACCTGGGTCACCACCACACCGTCGGCGGCGGCGCGCTCGAAGGCGGTCCGCGATGGCTGGAACTGCTCGGGGATGAGCTCTTTGAGCAGATCGACCTTGGGCCCCTGGCCCATCAGCCCCCACTTCAGCGGATTCATCAACCGGTCGTGATCGGGCACGGAAAGCAAGTAGCCGACCAGGCCGTGCTCCCCCGACGGCAGGCCGGTGCCCAGCGACGCCAGGCTCGCCACCGTCGTGCTGGGGAAACCCGCCGTGAGTGAGCGGTCCGGCCGGGCGGCCAGCAGGGGCGCGATATCCGCGCGCGCGGCGATCAACTCGCTGCCCATGCCGTCGACCAACAGGACCGCGACCCGTCGTACCTCACCCAGATCCAGACCCACCCGGTCGGACTCCCCGGCCACACCGAGAACCCCGAGCACGGACGGAATCAGATCGGCCAGGGCACCGGTGCCGTAGCGCGGTGAGACGAACATGCCGCCAGACTAGGCTTGCCCCATGTCGAGCGTGCTGACGGTCAACATCGCCCACCCCATGACCAACCCCGACCACAAGAAGAAGCCGACCGGCATCGACAAACGCCCCACCGACGATGCGGTCACCGTACGAGCCCCCGGCCCGATGCGTGGCGGTCTCGGCAGCGGCCTGGTCGGCGATCTGGTCAGCGAACAGAAGTACCACGGCGGTGACGATCAGGCGGTGTATGCCTATGCCCGGGAAGACCTGGACCATTGGGAGGGCGAGCTCGGCCGTGATATCGGCAACGGCGCGTTCGGCGAAAATCTCACCACCGCGGGCATCGATGTCACCAACGCGCTCATCGGCGAACGGTGGCGCGTCGGCTCCGACGGTCTCGTCCTGGAAGTGACCCGGCCGCGGACACCGTGCCGGACCTTCTCGGCATGGTTGGACATCGACGGTTGGATCAAGACATTCACCCGAAAGGGTGCGCCGGGAGCCTACCTGCGTGTCATCTCGCCGGGGGCGGTGCGCGGGGGCGACACCGTCGAGATCATCGATCGCCCCGACCACGACGTGACGATCGGCACCGTCTTCCGCGCGATGACGACGCAGCCCGCACTGTGGCCCACGCTGCTCGCGGCCGACGCACTTCCGGATCCGCTGAAGGAAAAGGCGCGCCGAAAAGCCGGGGTCTGAATCAGCTGCGCGGCGTCAGCTGCGCACCCATGAGGCGGGCGATCTTGTCGGCAAGGTAGAGGTGGCCCGCGTCGGTGGGGTGCACACCGTCGGCAGCGATCAGATCCGGACGGCCGACGAACCAGCCTTCGGCGAGCGGATCGACGAATCGCGCGCCTGCCGACCGAGCCACGACCGCCAGTGCATCCCGGATACGCAGGATCTCCACCGGGACGTCGGCGGTCGGCCAGGGCGGTCCGATCACCAGCAGGCGGGCCGCGGGAGCGATCCCGCGCACCAGGGCGAAGGCATTGCGCGCCTGATCGACGACGTCGGTGACCGCCACCGGTTGGTCGTTGCGCGATCCGAAGAACACCACCAGCCGGTCGTCGGGTTGGACCGCACGCGTCGTCAGGTCCCAGAACAGACTGCCGCGGTCACCCCGCACGCCGTAGCCTGCCCGCCCCTCGGCCGCGACGTCGGCGACGACGGGCCTGCCCTGTGCGGCCAGCATCTGCCAGGCCTGGGCCGGCCAGCCTGCCGCGCCGACTCCGCCCCAGTTTGTCCCGTTGGTGTACGAATCACCGATCACCGCGACCCGGTTCAACGGCGTTTCCACCGACAGCGACCGCGCGTCGATGCGGGCGACAGGAATGACGGCACACATCAGCATCACGACCACAGCTGCCACGGTCGACAACGGCAGGATGGGGCGCCGCAACACATCTGTCATGATCATCGGCGGCGAGCTTACTCGAAGAACCCGTGAGAAGCCCTGCCGCACACGGCCATTGGGATCGTCTGGCCGGTCATGCCGAGAGCCGGGTCTCGGAGTCCACCGCGTGCACGCTGACAGCAGGCTTCTTTCTGTCGACCATTCGCCGCATCCATATCCGGGCCGGCTCCTCCACCACGTGATACAGCGCCGCAGATGCCGTCAGCGTGACGGCGAACACCGCAACAAGCCACCACACTCCCCCGGGTCCGGCCATCGTCAGTTCGAACTGCTTGGCCGCCCAGATCCAGGCGGTGTGGACCAGCTCGTGGACCATGTACAGGCTGAACGAAATCTGCCCACCGTAGATCAGGATGCGATGCGAGAGCAGCCGCGGCAGCGTGCCTGCGCCGATCGACAGCATGACCACCAGCGGTACGAACAGCAGGTCCACGACTCCCCCGCTGTCGATCACGTCCGGGAACGGATGCGCGTCCAGCCAATACAGGCTGCCGATGATGGCGGCGACCAGCACGATGGAAGCCAGCCCGGCCGCCGTCCTCGCACGGTCGCTCGGATACAACCGGCGGACCGCCGCGCAGGCGATGACGCCGGCGGTGAACTGCATCAGGATGCGCGGCAACCAGCTCCACGGCGTGTAGAACTGGCCGCTGGCCAGCAGGAACATCACCGGCGGCAGGGTGGCCGCGAAGGATAGCAACAGCAGGCTGCGAGCACGGGTGGCGGCGGCCATCCGGAACACCACCAGTGCCAGGAAGCCGAAGATCAGGTAGGCCAGCCACTCGGCGCTGATCGACCACGCCGGGCCGTTCCAGCTGGAGCCGTCGAAGTAGGGCTGGTACCACAGCTGTACGAGGAAGAGTTGCCGCAGGTAACTGGTGGCCGTCAGGGTGTCGGCCACTTCGGACGGGAACCGGCCGACGTAGAGGGTGAAGATGATCCACAGTGCCGCCAGGTGCAGGGTGACCAGATACACGGGCCAAACCCGGGCCAGTCTCATCCACAGGAAGTGCAGGGTGTCGCGGGTCGACCAGGTCGGCCCCATCCGATCCAGGTAATTCCAGGCCAGGACGAAGCCGCTGAGGATGAAGAAGAGGTCGACGCCCTGAGCTCCACTGTTCAGTATCGGCGCCAGTGCGGTGTTGATGTCGGGTATCGACTCGGCCAGCAGCGGGCGGAAGTGGAACAGCACCACCCAGATGGCGGCGAAGAGGCGAAGGCCGGTGAGGGCCTTGATTTCTCCGCTACGCACGACACTCTTTTCGCGTTTCGACTACCTCGCGCTCGCGCGCGCTGCCCGGGCGGACCGCTCTCCCCGAGGTCCTCACTTCCGGCTCACGCAGAATAACAGCGCTGCGGGCCACTACGCGGTAGCGCGGAATCGCGTCGCAGGGGAAGGACTCGTCAGGATCAGGGCGCCGGGGCCGGCTGCGCGGGTGGTGCCGGCGGTGCCGGAGGCTTGTTGGCCTCGTACTGCTGGGCGTTGCGATTGAGCGAATCGAGATAGCCGCGTACCTGCAGTCCGGCCAGCAGCGGGCCCACCCCCGGTGCTGGCGGCGGTTGATTGGTCAGTGTCCAGGTTTGGCACTCGGTGGTCTTGAACACGCCATCGGTTGGCAGGATCTGGACGACCTGGGGCTGCTTGGTGAAAGCGCGGTCCAGGGTCTCACCTTGTTCGGCACCGTCGACCGCCGGTGCCATCCGCCGCCAGGAGCATGTGCCGTCGGGAAAAGGTCCGGCCGAGGCGTACACGCCGGGAACGATATCGATGCCGACCCGGTAGGCCCCGTCCTTGTCGATGACAGTCGCCGGGGTCGGAGCCGGAGCGGGATCGACAGCGGGCGCGGCCGGGTCCGCGGGAGCCGGACCCGGCGAGGGCGGTTCGGCGGCCGCCATACCGGCCGAGGCCATCGCAGTCACCGCCAGAACCGCACCGAACATCGCCGGAATCCTCAAAGCCATGGGACCCAGAGTAAGCGCGCCGGCGCGGCGGCGAAAACGCGTGGAGCGCCCCGCCCGTGCATCGCCACCGCATCACGGCGCAGATCCGTTGTGGCCCTTTCGTTTCCAGGTCGGAGGGAGCTATCGCCACCGCTGCCGCCACCACACCGCCAACGAGTTTGCGAGAACTTCAATTCCGGTTGAAAAGCCGCATGCGAAACGGGTCGACACAGCACTGCCACGAGGGACATTTGTGACGTGAACTGCGCGTTTATCATCCTGTGTTGGCAGTCACAGAATTTTGCCCGCTTACAAAACGCTCTGTTAGCGTCCGTCGCCATGTTTGCTGTAGCTTCACTACTGGCGCTCGTTGGCCAGGTGTCGGGAACGCCGTACATCGTGGGTGGGGACTCCCCCGCCGGGACGGATTGCTCGGGCCTCGCATCATGGGTGAGCAATGCCGCGACGAATCGACCGGTGTTCGGCGATCGGTTCAATACCGGCAACCAGGAAAGCGCGCTGCTGGCCCGCGGGTTCAAGTACGGCACTCAGCCCGGTGCCCTGGTGATCGGCTGGAACAGTGGTCACACCGCTGTGACCCTGCCTGACGGGACCGCGGTGTCCTCGGGCGAAGGCGGCGGCGTCAAGATCGGTGGCGGCGGGGCCTACCAGCCACAATTCACCAAGCACATGTACCTACCTGTCGAGCAGATCGCGCCGGAGCCGCCGGCACCGGGCACACCCCCGCCGCCGGCCCCGGTGGGCTTTGTACCGCCACCGCCGGGACAGCTCCCTGCGGTCGCGCCACCGCCCGCGGTGCCGCCGGGCGTTCCGGCCTAAACGCGCCTCACACGTAGCGGGGACGGCCCGCCAAAGCGCCCAAGACCATCTGCACGACGTAGACCGTCATGACCATCACCCAGGGCACCGTCCACCCACCGCTCGTCTCATGCAGCAGTCCGAAGAGGAACGGTCCGAGCCCGGCCAGCAGATAACCCAGCCCCTGCACCATCCCCGACAACCGGGCGGTGTCCGCGGCGGTCCGCGAGCGCAGACCGATCACCGCGAGAGCAAGCGAGAACACGCTCATCCCCAGACCGAGCAACACCGTCCACAGCAGCGGCGCCGCCATCGGTGCGAGCGTGAGCCCGAGCACCCCACCGAAACCCAGCAATCCGAGTCCCACGATCCAGCCGCTCTGACTGGCCCGCCGGGCCGCCATGGGGGCCACCACGATGCTGATCGGCACGGCGATCACCGCGTTCAGACCGAGCAGCAATCCGGCATCGGACTTGCTCATCCCATGGTCGATGAAGACCTGCGGCAGCCAGCCCATGACGATATAGGCCAGACATGACTGACACCCGAAGAATCCGGTGACGGTCCAGGCCAGCCTGCTCCGCAGCATCGACGGCGGCCGTGCCGCCGGAGCCGTTGGCACGGCGGCCGTTGCCCGGGCATGGTGGCCGCGGATGGCCAGCACCCAGAACACCAGTGCCGCGGCGGCAAGTCCCGCCCAAGCGCCGAGGGCGGGCCGCCAACCGCCGAGCAGATCGTCCAGCGGCGGTGTGACAGCGGAGCCTGCGGCGCCACCGCCCTGTAGGGCCGCTGTGTAGATGCCGGTCATCAAGCCGATGCGAGCGGGAAAAGACTCCTTGATCACGACGGGAATCAAGACGTTGATCAAGGCGATTCCCGCAGTGGCCACCAGGGTGCCGCCGATGACGACCGCGGGCCCGTCGACCACGCGCAGCACCAGACCCCCGATCAGCACGCCGAGTGCGGCGGTGATGGCGTGGCCCAAGCCGATTCGCCGCGCCAGATACGGCGCGGTCAGACCGGCCAGCGCAAAGCACAACCCGGGCAAGGTGGTGAGCAGACCGGCCCACAACGCCGACGTTCCCAGCTCGCCGCGCATATCTGCGAGCAGCGGTCCGACACTGGTGATCGCCGGGCGCAAGTTCGCCGCCGTCAACACGACCGCCGCCATCAGCAGCACGCCGCCGGCAACCACCTCGGCCGGACGTGGATCGATCGGGCCACCGAGTTCGAGGTCCCGGCCGTCCATTGTCTGTGGGTGGCGGCTGTGGTTCATCTGCACTAGGTTGCCATACATCCGATGATTGGATGAAAGGGGTTTCGCGTGCCGTTGGCTTCGACGCGCCGGACGGGCCTGGTGGACCAGGCCATCGAGCAGCTGCGCAGCTCGGTGGCCACCGGAGAGTGGCCGGTCAACGCGAAGATCCCCACCGAACCGGAGTTGGCGCAGTCCCTCGGTGTGGGTCGCAACACCGTCCGCGAAGCCGTGCGTGCCCTTGCCCACAGTGGAATCTTCGAGGTCCGGCAGGGTGACGGCACATATGTACGGGCCACCAGTGAAGTGTCCGGAGCCCTGCACCGGTTGTGCGGCACGGAACTGCGCGACGTGCTGCAGGTGCGGCGTTGCCTGGAGGTGGAAGCCGCCCGGCTGGCCGCCACGGCCCGCACCACCGAGGACGTGGACACCCTGTGGCAACTGTGGGAGCGCACCGAGCAGCTGCGCAGCGAGGGCCGGAACGAGGAGTTCGCCCGCGCGGATGCCGACCTACACTTCGCCATCGTGCGCAGCGCGCACAACGCGGTGTTGACCGAGCTCTATCGGGGTCTGACCGAGGTCGTCCTGGCGAGCGTGGTCACGAGCACCGGAAATCTCGGCGAGAGCCCACAACATCGTGGGCTGATCCAGGCCATCGCCGACGGCGACCAGGCGCTGGCAAGTGGGGAGGCCGGCAGGTTTCTCGACGAGCTACTCGACCGGCTCCCGGGGCAGTAGTCGCGCTACTCCGGCTGCAGGACGTCGGAATCGACGAACGTCAGCGATCCGCTGTCGAGCAGAACCGCCCACCGGCGGGCCGGGTCCGCGATGTGGTGCTCACCGATATCGACGGATTGGCCGGCGCTGTCGCCGAAATCGTCGACGATCACTCCGACTGCCTCGTCGTCGGTCCCGGCATGAACGCGCACCCGCGCGTCGATGGCGAATCCTTGATCCTGGTTGTCGGGGCCGGCACCGACGATTCCCTGAGCAGTCACCAGAACTCCCTAGTCATCCGCGGCGACCGCCATCCGCGGCCACCCAGTCGAGTGAGACGCAGAAACGGATGTGCGATCCGACCCTGCGCTGTTTCCCATTGCACGTCCAGCCCCCGACGAGCATCGGTTCGATCCCCTCGTACCGATCGACGCCCAACCGAACACGCCGATCCTCATTTACCGAATACAACGTTGTCAATCCGTGCGCCGCAACGAGCCGAATGGGCGTCCGGGCGGGCTTTGCACCCGGTGTGTCCATCGTAAACTCCGTGCGCGCGAATCTGCTTGGCTGCCGCCCCGCAAAGGACACCCGAAAAGGTCTGCGACTGTCGGCCTATTCAATGCCGACCGCCCAAATGCACGTGCACTCGCCATTCGATTCCGCAAATGGACATAGACGCCGAACATCCCCCGGCGTGCAATTCCAGCAAATACCTCAGCGGGCGAAGGCGCCCGTCGGGCCGCGCGCCGGAGTGGCGGCTCGACGCAGCGCGGCCTGAGCTAACGTCTGTGCCGTGATCGTGCTGCTTCCCCCCTCGGAGACCAAACGCGCCGGCGGTGACGGCCCCGCCCTGCGGCTGCACGACCTCAGCTTCCCCACCTTGAACGGTGTACGCACCGAACTCGTCGATGAGCTGGGCGCGTTGGCCGCCGACATCCCCGCCGCACGTCGGGCGCTGGGCGTGAGCGCTGCCCAGGATGCCGAGATCGCGCGCAATGCCGAGCTGCCGACCGCACCCACAGTCGCAGCCATCCAGCGCTATACCGGGGTGCTCTACGACGCGCTGGACATCGATTCACTACGCGGTACCGCGGCGGTGCGGGCGCGCGCCCGGCTGGCGGTCGGGTCCGCACTGTTCGGGCTGCTGCGCGCCGACGACCCGGTGCCGGCCTACCGGCTCTCGGCAGGATCCAAGCTTCCCGGACGCCCGACACTGGCCGCCCGCTGGCGTCCGGTGCTGGAACCACTACTGGCCGAGATCGCCGAGGACGACCTTGTCGTCGATCTACGGTCGGGGTCCTATGTGGGACTCGGCAGGCTTCCTGGGGCCGTACGGGTGGACGTTCTCGCCGAACGAGAGGACGGACATCGTTCGGTGGTAAGCCATTTCAACAAAGCGCACAAGGGCAGATTGGCCAGGGCATTGGTATCGAGCCGCGCCGAACCCGACGACGCCGCAAAGGTCGCGGGTGTCGCACGACGAGCCGGGATGCGCGTCGAACGCGAGGGAAACGACCTGACGATCATCGTGCCCGCGTGAGTTAAATCGTTACATAACAACGCGATCACAGTGAGCGTCGCACCGGTGCGGCACAGCCGCGCGCTGCTAGCTTGCCGAGCATGACGCAACCGACAAGGCTGCGGCGCTGGGCGCGTCGTTGCGTGTCCACAGTCCTGGCCACCGCCGTCGCAGGCTCGCTGATCGGCGCTCCGAATGCCGCCGCCTTCTCGAGGCCGGGGCTGCCGGTCGAACAACTCGACATCCCGTCGCCATCGATGGGACGCAACATCCGTGTCGAGTTCCAGGGCGGCGGACCCCATGCGGTGTATCTCCTCGACGGCCTGCGCGCGCAGGACGATTTCAGCGGCTGGGACATCAACACCGCGGCATTCGAGTGGTACCACGACTCCGGGCTGTCGATCGTGATGCCCGTCGGAGGCCAGTCGAGTTTCTACAGCGACTGGTACCAGCCGGCCACGGGACACAACGGCACCCTCACCTACAAATGGGAAACGTTCCTCACCCAGGAGCTGCCCGGCTGGCTGGCCGCCAACCGCGGTATCAGCCCGGTCGGCAATGCCGTTGTGGGGCTGTCGATGTCGGGCGGATCTGCGCTGACCCTCGCCGTCTGGCACCCGACCAAGTTCATCTTCGCCGCATCCCTTTCCGGTTTCGTCAACCCGTCACTGGGCCTGTGGCCGACGCTGATCGGCCTGGCGATGCGCGATGCCGGCGGATACAACGCCACGAGCATGTGGGGGCAGACCAACGACCCGGCCTGGCGTCGTAACGACCCGATGGTGAACGTGGCGACACTTGCCGCCAACCGCACCGCGATCTGGATCTACTGCGGCGACGGCACCCCCTCCGACCTCGACACCGGCGGGGATTTCGGTGGCATGTTCAGCGCGCAGTTCCTGGAGAACATCACCCTGAACACCAACAAGACGTTCCAGCAGCGCTATCTGGCCGCCGGTGGACGCAACGGTGTCTTCAACTTCCCCAAGGACGGGACCCACAGCTGGGGCTACTGGGGGTCTCAGCTCCAGGCGATGAAACCGGATCTTCAGCGGGTGCTCGGCGTGATACCGCCGGCCCCGCTGGCACCCGCGCCGGTGCCTGGAGCCCCTGTTCCCGGTCTTCCGCCGGCAGTCGCGCCGGCCGTGGGGGCAGGACAACCCGGCGCGGTGGTCGGTGCACCCGTCCCGCCGCTCGCGGCGGCGCCCCGCGTTGCCACGCCCATCGCACCGGCTGTCGCGGTCCCGGCAGCCGCCCCGGCTGCTGCGCGGCAGGCCGCTCTGCCGCCCTCCTGAGAATTCGACGGTACGACGGGCATCCGGGTGGGTAGTTTCACCCCATGAAGCTGATTTCCCCGACCGATGCGATGTTCCTCGTCGGTGAGTCCCGCGAGCATCCGATGCACGTCGGAGGTCTTCAGCTCTTCGAGCCACCCGCCGATGCCGGCCCGGACTTCGTGGCGGAGATGTATCGGGCGATCGCCGGCTTCGGCGATTTCCAGCCGACATTCCGCAAGCACCCGGCAACCTTCTTCGGCGGAATCACCAATATCGGTTGGTCTTTGGACGACGAGGTCGACGTCGACTATCACCTACGGCGTTCGGGATTGCCACGGCCCGGGCGGGTACGTGAGCTGTTGGAGCTCACCTCGCGCATCCACGGCAGCCTGTTGGATCGTCATCGGCCGCTGTGGGAGGCGTACTTCGTGGAGGGCCTCAGCGATGGCCGGTTCGCCGTCTACACCAAGATTCACCACTCCCTCATCGACGGTGTCTCGGCGCAACGACTGATGATCAGGACACTGTCGGCGGACCCCGACGATCGCGAGATCAGGGTCCCCTGGACGCTGGCACCCAAGCGCAAGCCGGCACGTCCGAGCACGGCGGGCTCGCTGGTGCGGTCGGTGACGGGTACCGCGTCGGCCGTGGCGGGGCTGGCCCCGACCACGCTGGGGTTGGCCCGGGCGGCCCTGCTCGAGCAGCAGCTCACGCTGCCGTATCGGGCGCCCAAGACGATGTTCAACGTTCCCATCGGCGGGGCCCGCAGGTGCGCCGCCCAATCCTGGCCGCTGGCGCGGATCCGCGCGGTCAAGGCGGCCACCGGTGTCACCGTCAACGACGTCGTCCTGACCATGTGTGCCGGAGCGCTGCGCGCCTATCTCGAAGAGCAGAACGCATTGCCCGAAACCCCCTTGGTGGCAATGGTTCCGGTGAGTCTGCGCGGTGAGCACGAGCAGGACGCCGGCGGGAACATGGTCGGCACCATCCTGTGCAACCTTGCCACCGACACCGTCGATCCGCTGCGCAGGCTGGAGACCATCAGCTCCTCGACCCGCGACAACAAGCGGGTGTTCAGCGAACTCCCGCGCACCCAGGCATTGGCGCTGTCGGGTTTCCTGGTCGCGGGGCTGGGTCTGAGCTTGGTGCCCGGCGTCGTGTCCTCGACACCACCGCCGTTCAACATCGTCATCTCCAACGTGCCCGGAGCACGAGAGCCGATGTACTGGAACGGGGCTCGCCTGGACGGCAACTACCCGATGTCGATCGCACTGGACGGTCAGGCACTCAACATCACGCTCACCAACAACGCCGACAATCTCGATTTCGGGCTCGTCGGTTGCCGGCGCAGCGTCCCGCACCTCCAGCGGCTACTCGTGCACCTGGAAGATTCGTTGACCGACCTGGAAAAGGCAGCCGCCGGCATCTGAGCCGAGCACGGCGGCAAAAGCGTTCGCAGGAAACTCTTCTCACGCCGCGGACGTCGCGTCACGGGACGGGCACCGGTTCGCATCGGATCGATGTCGGCCCAGACGTGCAGTGTCCCCGCGAGCCCAACCGCGATAGGTTCGCCACGTCGCTTGTCGCCGGCCGAATCAGGAAATCGATGCCACCCACCGTCAACAGGCTCGCCATCACGTCTGTTGCGACGGCAGGGATGTGTTTCGGCGTGTTGGCCATGAGTTCCGTTGCATCGGCCGAGCCGGTGGTCAGTCCTGGCGTGCCCTGTCTGGACATGGTCCAGCAGCTGGCCGCCAGTCCCGAGATCATTCCGGAAGCCGTCGATGCGGCAGGGCCGGCGCCGACGCCCGCACCGGTGGCTGTCGCCGCGCCGCCGGTTGTCGAGGTCCTCGATATCGTCGCCGAACCCCTTGCCGAACCTGTAGCCGAACCCATCGCCGGACCTGCAGCCGAACCCATCGCGGAACCCCTAGCCGCAGCGGCGGTCCCGACCGAGACGCTGGATTTGATCTCCCCGGTGCTGGCCGGACCACCGCTTGCGGAGACACCGGCTGCCGCGCTGATCGGTCCGCCACCGCCGGCGGTACCGGTGGTGCCGGCCGCCGCTCTGCCCGCTGCACTGCCGCCGGTACCGGTGCCCGTGACGGGAGCGGCACCTCCGGTCGCCGCACCACTGGCCGAGGCCGCCGCCCCGGTGCCTGCAGGTGACGTTTCACCGCCGGTCTCACCACCGGCGCCACCGGCGCCTGCGCCGCCCGCGGTTGCCGAGCCCGCCGATGTGGAGCCCGCGGCATCCGGGCCACCCCCGGCACCCATGCTGGCCGAATCTGCCGCGGTACCACCGATTGCCGAGCCCGCCCCGGGTCCGGTCGAGCCCGCGGCGGCTGCGCTGGTCGAGGCTGCCGCACCGATCCCGGCCGCCGCGGCACCGGTCGCCGCAGCACCCGTCGACGCCGCGTCGGCCGCTGCCCTATCGGGTCCGGCAGCCGCCGCGCTGGCCACCGATACCGTGCTGCCCGCGATTGCCTCGGCACCTGCGGTACTGGCCGCGACGCCGCCGCCTCCGCTGGCGTTACCGGCGATGCCGGGCCTGCCGGTCCAACTCCCTGCCTCGATCCCGTTCCCGAGCGATCTGGTGTGCGAGGGCACCGCCTGGTGAACAGACCACAATGGACCGCATGGTCTGCGTTTCAACAGCTTTGAGCGATCAGGGGGCAGGCACACCCGGAGCCCGGACCACCACCGGGACGGCGGGGAAGTAGATCGCCATCTCCGATCGACATTTACGCAACGCCGCGGTCGCATAGCCCTTCTTGCGGCATTCGGGATGGATCCATACCCGGACCTCGACCTCGTGGTCGATCAGCTCACCGAGCACCATGCCGACCTTACGGTCACCTTCCAACGCAACGAACCATGCAGCCTCTTCGGCGTCGACCCGGCCGAGCGCGGCGCTGATCTCGTCGTCCAGGCTGCCCGCGGGACCACCCCTGCCGTCGCCGGCGGTGTGCATGTCTTCGATGCGGGCCCCGAAGATATCGCGGTCCTCGGCGCCGGAGAAGGTGCGCAGCACCAGGCTTTCGGCACCGGAGGCGGGTCGGTCGCTGAGCGTGAAGGTCAGTTGGCTGTTCAGATCCTCCAGCTCGGCCGCGATGCTACGGCGCGAATCCTTGGTGAGTTTGTCGAAGGACAACCCGAAGACCGCTTCGCTGCCGGCCTGACTGGTGCCCAGCAACTCGGCGATGGCCGTGACGGCCGCTGCGCGGTCGTCAGCGTCGACGATGATGTCGAGCACCTCGTGCCTGCGGTCGAGCGCCTTGAGCAAGGCATCGGTGATATCACGACGGGCGGCAGCACGATCCAGATCGGTCATGCCCCAACCTTAGACCCGTGCGATCCGCTTCTCGCCGGATCGCCGCGCCAGGAATGGCGCGTGTTCAGCTCGACTCCGGGGGCGGGAACAGTCCCTCCCGCAGCAGCGTGTCCACCGAGGTCTGCCAACGATCGAGTTGGGATGGGGCGGTGAACGGTTCGGGCAGATGACGCTCGATATGCGGGCGCAGGCTCACCGCGCCGAGGGCGAGCACCAGGGCGTTGGTCGCCGCCCAGACCACGTCGATGTCGGGGCGCGCCTCACCGCTGTCGGCTCGCGCCTGCCAGCGGATGACACCAACCTCGAACAACCGGTCGAAGACCACATGCCCCAGGTCGCTGCCGTCGACCAACGCGCGTCCGAGATACGCCGCCACGTCCGGGTGCTCGGCGAGGATCCGGTTCACCCTGCGACCCACCTCGGAGATGGAATCGGAGGTCCGCTCGCCGATCGGTTGGGCCATCGGCGTGATCACCACATCGAGGACGTACTCGTCGACGGCCTTGATCAGGCCTGCCTTCGTCGCGAAGTGATGTTGCACCAGACCCAGCGACACCCCGGCGGCCGCCGCCACGCCACGCAGCGTCGTCGCGGCGGCTCCTTGCGCGGCGAAGCTCGCCAGCGCCGCGCTGCGAATTCTGTCGATACTGCGCGGTTCTGCCACGCCCGGTCCGCCGCCCTCTGCGCTCACATGAGTAACCGTAGTCAACATCACTCCACCACCGCCTCGACGGTAAAGACGATTTTACGATACAAACGTATTGTCGAGTTCGGAGTTTTGGAAGGGGGGAACATGCATCCGATTACGGCAGCCGAGGGGGTATGGACGGCACCGTGCACACAGGATCCGGACCGTTGGACGACGACGGCCGACGAGGGCGCCAAGGCGCTCTGCCGGGCCTGTCCACGGCGCTGGCAGTGCGCGAAGGAGGCCTGCGTGACGCCGGGCGCCGAGGGGCTGTGGGCAGGGATTGTGTTGCCGCCTGCCGGCCGCAGCAGGCAGTTCGCCCTCAGGCAGTTGCGATCGCTGGCCGAACGGAAC
Organism: Mycolicibacterium sp. 22603; assembly: GCA_052044345.1. GTDB lineage: Bacteria > Actinomycetota > Actinomycetes > Mycobacteriales > Mycobacteriaceae > Mycobacterium. The sequence goes on along the minus strand of JBQEMX010000001.1, from coordinate 346,634 downwards.
GGCGTGTCTGTGCGGCGTCGATCGAGCTGAGCCGGGCCCGTGGGCCTGGGTGTTTCCGCAGTGTTAGCCGTGACACACTCTGCTGATGGTTGCACCCATCGAGCGCCCCAAACTGGAGGGCAATGTGGCGGTCAGCGCAGACCGCCAACTCGGGTTCGCCGAGTTCGGCGACCCACAGGGTCGAGCGATCTTCTGGTTGCACGGCACCCCGGGAGCGCGACGCCAGATACCGGCCGAGGCACGCGCCTGTGCCGAACTGGAGAAGATTCGGCTGATCGGGGTCGACCGCCCCGGTATTGGTTCCTCGACACCGCACCAGTACCCGAACGTGCTGGCCTTCGCCGCGGATCTGGGCACCATCGCCGACACCCTCGGCATCGATGAGTTCGCGGTCGTCGGCCTCTCCGGTGGTGGTCCGTACACGCTGGCCGCCGCGGCTGCGATGCCCGACCGGGTCGTCGCGGCAGGTGTACTCGGTGGCGTGGCGCCCTACGTCGGCCCGGATGGCATCACCAGTCCTCTTATGAACCTGGGCTCGACGGTGGCCCCTGTCCTGCACCTCGCCGGGGCGCCCATCCGGTTGGCCGCGGCGACGGTGATCAAGATCGTCGCGCCGATCGGATCACCGGCACTGGATCTGTACGCCCGCATCTCCCCCGAGGGGGACCGCAAGCTGCTGGGGCGCCCGGAGTTCAAGGCCATGTTCCTCGATGATCTGCTCAACGGCAGCCGCAAACAGTTGGCGGCGCCGTTCTACGACATCGTCGACTTCGTCAGGGACTGGGGTTTCCGCCTCGATGAGGTCAAGGTGCCGGTGCGCTGGTGGCACGGCGACAGGGACCACATCGTCCCCTTCGCCCACGGCGCGCACGCGGTGGCCCGACTGCCCGATGCCGAGATGACGGTGCTGTCCGGCGAGAGCCATCTCGGGGGGCTTGGTCGAGCCGAGGAGATCCTCCGTACGATGTTGGACATCTGGGATCGCGAGAGGCCCAACTCTCGCTGAAAGGAGTTCGGCACGTGGATCTTTCGGGCACCGGCATCTGGAGCTCACACCTACGCTATGGTGACGCCGGGCAGGCGGCCGAGGCGGTGGCCGAACTGGAACAGCTGGGTTATCCGGCGGTCTGGATCCCGGACGTGGGCGGACCTGTGCTCGAGTCGGTGGAGAACCTGCTCGCCGCGACCACGACCATCACCGTGGCCACCGGCATCCTGAACCTCTGGATGCATGCCCCGGCGGAGGTGGCCGCCGCGCACGCCCGGCTACAAGCGGCCCATGGCCGGCGGTTCCTACTGGGCATCGGCGTCAGTCACGCCCCGCTGATCGACTCGAAATCCCCGGGCACCTACCGCAAGCCGCTGGCGGCGACCGCCGCGTTCCTGGACGGGCTCGACAACGCCGAACAGCCGGTGGCTCCCGAGGATCGGGTGCTCGCCGCGCTCGGACCGAAGATGCTGACGCTGGCGGCCGATCGTTCGCGCGGTGCCCACCCGTACCTGGTGACCCCCGAACACACCGCGACGGCGCGCGAGGTACTGGGAGCCGGCCCGCTGCTCCTGCCGGAGCAGACGGCGGTGCTCAGCGACGATAAGGATGCGGCCCGCGGCATCGCCCGTGATTGGGTGCGCAATTACCTGGCAATGCCCAACTACGCGAACAACCTGCTGCGGTCCGGTTTCACCGAGGACGACGTCCACAGCGTCAGCGACCGGTTGGTCGACGCCATCGTGGTGTCCGGTGACGAGGAGGCGATCCTGGCACGGGTCGACGAGCACAAGGCCGCCGGTGCCGATCACGTCTGCGTGCAGGTCCTCGACGCCGACCCGTCGGCCATGCCGATGGCGCAGTGGCGCAGGCTGGCGCCGGTACTGAACTGACACCTGCACCCGGGTGAGACCGACACGCGCCGCGGTCTCACCCGGTCAGGTCAGAGACGGCGGGTCCGGCCCAGGTGCTCGCGTAGCAGGTGCATCGCCACGGTCGTCGACCGTTCCCGTACATCGCTGCGATCGCCCGGTAGGTGCAGTGTCCGCACCACGGTGTCACGACCGGCCAGGGCCAGCCCGAAACACACCGTGCCCACCGGCTTCTGTTCCGATCCCCCGCCGGGCCCGGCGATGCCGGTGATGCCGACCGCGGTGTCCGCGCCGAACCTGGTCAGCGCACCGTCGGCCATCGCCCGGGCGACCGGTTCGGACACCGCGCCGTGCTGGGCGATCAGACCCTCGTCGACGCCGAGCAATTCGATCTTGGCTTCGTTGGAGTAGGACACCACCCCGCCGGCGAGGTACGCCGAGGAACCGGCCCGGTCGGCCAGCCGGGCCGCCAGCAGGCCCGCCGTGCACGATTCCGCGGTGGCGATGGTGCGGCCGACGAGCATACCGGCGACCTGGTCATCGATCAGGGAACCGTCCTCGGAGAACAACTCCCGCGGGTACCGCTCGCGCAACAACGCGACCAGAGCGGTGTAGCTGTCGGCTGCGTCGGGCTCGTAGCGGGTGACGATCTCCAGTTCGCCGCGGCGCAGGCAGGTCGTGATCTCCAGGTCGTCGAACCCGGCCACCTGAGACTGGGCCTCGCGCAGCGTTTCCGCCAGTCCCGATTCGGGCAGCCCGAACATCCGCACCGTCTGCTGCAGGTATCGGGTCCGTCCGGCTAGCGCCTGCTGCACCCGTTCGGTGGCCACCGCGGTCGACCACATCGGCTGCAACTCTCGCGGCGGACCGGGCAGCACCACCACGGTGGGCAGGTTTTCGGAATGCAGTACGACGCCCGGAGCGGTGCCGACCGGCTCCAGGACGTGCGCCCCCGCCGGCACCATCGCCTGTTTCCGGTTGGCCGCCATCACGGCATCGAAATCCACACCCGGCCGGCCCGCGCCGAGCCGGCGCAGGATGCCCGCGATGCGCTGTTCCAGCGCATCGTCCAAGACCAGGTCGCGGCCGTAGAACCGGGCGACGGTCGCGACCGTCAGATCATCGGCGGTCGGGCCCAGACCGCCGCTGGTGATGATGAGATCGACATCCTGGCCCGCCAAGAACCGCAGCTGTGCGGTGAGATCCTCTGCGCGGTCACCACACTGGGTGATGTGCGCGAGCTCGACGCCCAGCTCCAACAGCCGGTCGGCCAGCCAGGGGCCGTTGAGATCACGGACACGTCCGGTCAGCACTTCGGTCCCGGTGATCACGATCCCGGCGCGCACGCTCATGCGTGAAGCCTAGGCAGCGCGACGGTCAGCGCGACAGCCAGCCCTTCACGGTGTCGAGCTCGCGGGTGTACTGCTCCATCATGTCGTCCTGATAGCGCGAGCCCCCCGACAGCGCATCGTCACCGCCCCAGATCACCCGGATCCGGGTCGCGTCACGAAGGTAGACGTCGACGCGGTCGACCGTACGCCGGTTCCATCCCTTGTCGGCGGTGAAGTCGGCGAGGGCCTGCCGTTGCGTTCCGTCAGCCATGGGTCCTCCTCTGTCGGCTACCCGCCATCCTGCCCTGTGCGGTGGCGGGCGCCGCGAGCGGTGCCGGTCGGCAGCGGATCAGAAGAGGTCCTTGTGCGGGACGTCGGTCACCAGGCCCCCGTCGACGACGAATTCCGCGCCGGTGGAGAAGGACGACTCGTCGCTGGTCAGGAACACGATGAAGGTCGCCACCTCTTCGGAAGTACCGGGGCGCCCCAGCGGCGAGGTGACCATGTCATCGGGGAAATGCTTGGTCATCGGCGTACGGATGAACCCGGGGTGCACCGAGTTGATCCGGATGTTGAACTTGCCGAGCTCGATCGCAGCAGATTTCGCCAGACCGCGAACGGCCCACTTGGAGGCCACATACGGGTGCACCATGGGTGCACCGCGCAAGCCTTCGATCGAGGACACGTTGATGATCGATCCGCCACCGGCGGCCTTCATCTGCTCGACGACGGCCTGCATGCCCAGGAAGGTGCCGGTGAGGTTGACGTCGATGACCTTCTGCCATTTCGCCATGTCGAACTGGCCGATCTTTCCCAGCGCGACGATGCCGGCATTGTTGACCAGCGTGGTGACCTTGCCGTAGGTGTCGACGGCCAGGTTGACCGCGGCCTCCCACTGGTCGGCCTGGGTCACGTCGAGGTGAACGTAGCGTGCGGCGTCACCGATCTCGGCTGCGAGCGCCTCGCCCTTCTCGTCGAGGATGTCGCCGATGACCACCTTGGCACCCTCGGCCACCAGCATCCGGGCGTGCGCGGCACCCATCCCCTGTGCCCCACCGCTGATCAGTACAACTTTGTCGTCCACGCGTCCCATGCGCGCACACGCTACCGCACGGCATGACAGAACTAGAACCTGTTCCAATTCCTCGCCGAACCGCGCATACTGCGATCAGACCGCACACCGTCAGGAGACTCGTATGGCCATTCGCGTGGCACTCGTCGGCACCGGAAACTGCGGACGGCTGGCCCTGATCCAACTGATCGAGGACCCTCGGTTCGACCTCGTGGCCGTCGGCACGTCCACCGAGTCGAAGGTCGGCGTCGACGCCGGTGAACTGGCCGGCCTGGACACCCGCACCGGCGTGGCAGCCACCCTCGGCATCGATGACGCCATCGCCGCCGCCCCGGACTGCCTGGTGTATTGCGCGATGGGTGACACCCGACCTGTCGAGGCGACCCGTGATGTGATGGCCGCCCTCGCCGCCGGCATCAACGTGGTCGGATCCGCACCCGGGGGCCTGCAATTCCCCTGGGGCGCCATGCCGGAGAAGGCCATCGCCCGAGTGGAAGAGGCTGCTCGGCAGGGCAATTCGAGTGTGTTCATCACCGGGGTGGATCCCGGCTTCGCCAGCGACCTGGTGCCCTTCGCGATCGCCAGCACCTGTCAGCGCATCGATCAGATCAAGACGATGGAGATCGCGGACTATGCCACCTACGACGGCACCGAGGTGATGTCGATCGTGATGGGATTCGGCAATCCGATCGATCAGCCGGGCATGTTATTCCTTCCCGGGATCCTCGGTGCCGCATGGGGAACGGCCATCCAGATGCTCGCGGCCGGATTGGGCGTCGAGGTCGACGAGATCACCGAGAGCTACGAGCTGGAGCCGGCCCCCGAAGATATCGAGGTGGCCACCGGAATCATTGCCAAGGGCACCGTGGCCGCGATGCGGTTCGAGATCAACGGAATGGTCGGCGGTCGCCCGGTGATCGTCGTCGAACACATCACCAGGGTGCGCGCGGACCTGCGGCCGGACTGGGCGCAGCCCGCCCAGCCCGGCGGCTCGTACCGCGTCGAGATCACCGGGGAACCGTCCTATGTCGTGGACATCTGCCCGACGAGTGCTCGCGGCGATCACAACTACGCCGCGATCCTGGCGGCGGCGGGGCGGATCGTGAATGCCATCCCGGACGTCATCGCCGCCCCCGCCGGCATCCGCACCACCCTCGATCTACCGCTGGGCACCGGTAACGGCCTCGTCTATCAGGCCTGATCCACCGATCCGCACAATGGAGGGGTGACCGACCCACTGGCCGCCGTTCTCGCAAGCCCGCCAGGGCCGCAAGTCGGCGCATTCTTCGATCTCGACGGCACGCTCGTACGTGGGTTCACAGCCACCGTGCACGCCGGGCACCGCTTCCGAAACGGACAATCCGGCTTCGGCGAACTCACCGGGATCCTGGAGGCCTCCGTCCGCTACAAGGTCGGACGTATGGAGTTCGCCCGGTTGCTGCAGCGAGCCGCGGGCTATCTGGTGGGCGATTCCCTCGCCGAACTCGAGGCCCTCGGCGAGACGCTGTTCAACGAGCGCATCATCGGCCGACTGTTCCCGCTGATGACCAAGGTCGTCGCCGCGCACCAGGAGCGCGGCCACACCGTCGCCATGAGCTCGTCGGCACTGACCATGCACGCCGGACCGGTGGCGCGCCATCTCGGAATCGAGCATGTCCTGTGCAACCACTTCGACGTCGACGGCGCCGGCAGGCTGACAGGTGAGATCGTGCGACCCATCATCTGGGGCCGCAACAAGGCCCGTGCGGTCACCGAGTTCAGCGCAGCCAACGGCGTCGAGCTCGGGCAGAGCTTCTGCTACGCCGACGGCACCGAGGATCTGCCGCTGCTCGATGCCGTCGGACACCCCCACGCGGTGAATCCCAGACCCGGTCTGGCCGCAGCGGCCACCCGCAACGGCTGGCCGATCCTGCGGGTCAGCTCCGAGGAGCACCGTCGCCGGTGGTTGCGCACCACCCGCCCCGGTTGCCGCTGACCGCGCACATCCGCAGACAACCACCGCCCACAGGGTTTCCAGCGGGTTAATCGCTGTTTCGGCAGTGTTGATCCCGCTGCCTAATGCTCGTCATCTGCGCAGTTCGCGGCCCGAAATGCCGACCGCTACGTATAAGTACGGATGACGCAACCCCACTCGAAGATCTTCACTCGTGCAAGGCCGCGGGACGTGCCCGCAGCCAGAGCCAGAGAGAAGGTAATGCGATGGGCCGGTTGGCCGGAAAGGTCGCCATAGTCACCGGTGCCGCCGGGGGAATCGGATTGGCCGTAGCCGAACGGTTTGCCGACGAAGGTGCCACAGTGATCGCCACGGATGTCACCGGTCCCGCCGACATCGATTCCACCCAGGTGCTCGCCCACGACGTCACGTCATCCGATCGATGGGACGAGATCGTCAACCAGGCCGAAAGTGCTTACGGACGAGTCGACATCCTCGTGAACAACGCCGGGGTGGCCGGCTACCAAGACATCGAGCATTCCTCGATAGCCGAGTGGGAACGAATCATCCGTGTCAACCAGACCGGGGTCCTCTACGGCATGCGGGCGGCAATTCCGGCGATGCGCCGTACCGGAGCCGGTGCGATCGTGAATATCTCGTCGATCTGCGGCGCCGCGGCCGTACCCGGAATCAGCGCCTACCACGCCAGCAAGGGCGCGGTGATCACCATGACCAAGAACGCGGCGATCACGTATGCAGCGGAACGGATCAGGGCCAATGTCGTTCTCCCCGGCTGGATACCCACTCCGATGACCCTTGCCCAAACCGACGAGGTCAACAATCGCTACCTCGACCACACCCCGTTGGCGGGAGTTGCGGATCCGGACGATATCGCCTGGGGCGCGGTCTATCTGGCGTCCGATGAAGCGAAGTTCGTCACCGGCGTCGAATTTCCGATCGACGGTGGATACCTCGCCCGCTAGGGCCAGAACCAAGACAGGAAACATGAATCGACTTGCAGGCAAGATCGCGCTGGTGACCGGAGCAGCCCAAGGTATCGGGCGCTGTGTGGCCGAGCAATTCGCCGTCCAGGGCGCCACCGTCTATGCCACCGATCTGGTAGCCGACCGGCTGCCGTCCGGTGCTCACGCGATGACTCTCGATGTCACCAAGCCCGAGCAATGGTCGCGGGTTGTCGAGGAGATAGCGAGCCAGGCCGGGACGATCGACGTCCTGGTCAACAACGCCGGCGTGATCGCGTATGCCGATATCGCCTCCGTCACCGACGCTGAGTGGGAACGAGTGCTCACCGTGGATCAAACGGGCGTCATGCTGGGGATGCGGGCGGTGATCCCCGGAATGAAGCGGCGCGGCGGCTCCATCATCAATCTCTCCTCCGCGTGGGGCGTGGTGGGCGGATCGGGGGTAGCGGCGTATCAGGCAGCAAAAGGTGCCGTGCGATCGATGACGCGAAATGCCGCGATCACCTACGCCACCCACAACATCCGGGTCAACTCGGTCATCCCGGGATGGGTGCGTACCCCGCTGGCAGAGGCACAGGACCCGGCCATCAATCAGGACGTCATCAGTTCGACTCCGTTGGGCCGTGGTGCCGAACCTGTCGAGATCGCCCACGGCTGTGTCTTCCTGGCCAGCGACGAGGCCTCCTACGTCACCGGAAGCGACCTGGTGATCGACGGCGGCATGCTCGCCCGCTGACCACTGCCCCCACGCCTCCAGATAGGAATCACGATGCCGAGAACCCTCTCCGTTGCCGCAGTCCAGTTCGAGATGCGCCCGGTCGCCGACTTCACCGAGTTCGCCGGCCAGGTGACCACGCTGGTCGATCAGACCGAGGGCGCCGAGATCACGGTCTTCCCTGAGTTGTTCACCGAGTCACTGTTCACCATCAAGCCCGACTGGCGCTCCGATCCGGTATCGGCCCTGGGCCGTATCGCGGACTACACCGACGAATACCGCGCATTGTTCGCCGACCTGGCGCGCAGTCGTGGACAGACAATCCTGGCAGGCAGCCACCTCGTACGCGGCCCCGACGGTTCGCTGCTCAACATCGCTCATCTGTTCACGCCGGCCGGCGAGATGTACACCCACGAGAAGACCCACATCTTCCCGGCGGAGGCAGAGTGGGGCACCACCGAGGGCGACACCCTTGAGCCGATCGACCTCGGACACGTCACCGTCGGTATCGCCATCTGCTACGAGGCCGAGGTCCCTGAGGTGTCCACCGTGCTGTCCCGGCGCGGAGCGGAACTGATCCTGAGCCCGTCCTACACGTTCACCGAAGCCGGCTTCTACCGGGTCCGGCACTGTCTGGCCGCACGGTGCATCGAGAATCAGGTGTATGCGGTGCACGCACCGGTGACCGGACGCCTCGGGTCTCCGTTGTCCCCCGGTTGGGCCCGCGCATCTGTGCTGGGCCCGTGCGACACCGGTTTTCCGGCCAACGGCGTACTGATCGAGGCACCGCAGAACGTCGAGAGCGTCATCCGCATCACCCTCGATCTCGACGCACTCGCAGAGAACCGCCGCAGCGGCGCGGCAACCACCTTCCATGACCGCAGGCGGCGTGCCGGTCTCTACCGCAACAGCTTTCACGAGGACCTCCTACCCACACCTTGATCGGCCCGGTTCGCTCGTGCCACCCACACCTTGAAGGAGAAACCATGCCCCTGAATCTTCCCGCAGGAAAGAAACTGGCCGTCAACATCGGCGCGGACTTCGACGCCGACAGTGTCTGGATGGGCACGTTCGGTAAGTCCAGTCCGTCATACCTGTCGCGCGGCGAATTCTGCGCCGAAGTCGGGGTACCACGGATATTGGCCTTGATGGACAAGTACGACATCAAGGGCACCTGGTGCACGCCGGCGCACAGCATGCAAACCTATCCGCAGCGGTTCGCATCGATAGTCGAAGCAGGTCACGAGATCGCCGCGCACGGCTGCTTCCACGAGGCGGTGCCCACACTCGACCACGACACCGAGCGCCGGTTGATGGAACGCACGCTCCAAGAGCATGAGAAGTACGTCGGCAAGCGTCCACGCGGATACCGCTCTCCAGCATGGGATTTCACCGAGCACACGCTCGGATTGCTGGAAGAGTATGGATTCGAGTGGGATTCGTCATTGATGGGTCGCGATTTCGAGCCCTACCATCCGCGTCCGGTCACCGTCGGCTACGAGGACGGCAGCGTCTTCGGCGAGCCCTCGCCGATCCTGGAACTGCCGGTCTCGTGGTATCTCGACGACTTCCCGGCCGTCGAATACATCCCAGGGATCAACCAGGGTCTCGGCTCCACCGAGACCATTTACCAGCGGTGGAAAGACCATTTCGACTACGCCTACCAGAACATCGAGGGCGGAGTCATGGCGATCACCGTGCATCCGCAGACCATCGCTCGCGCTCACCACATCATCATGTTCGAGCGGCTGCTCGACTACATGAGTGGCCATGACGGTGTCTGGTTCACCAGCCTCAGCGACATCTACGACACCTGGACAGACTGACCATCCCGCCTCAGCCTCGACACAAGGAGCTTCCCATGAGAATGAACGTGCTCTCCGCGATCGCGGCGGCGGCTCTGCTGGCCGGCCTGCCGGCGTGCAGCGTCGACGATACCGGCCCTGCAGGAGGCAGTGCGGCACAGGTGAAACCGACCATCAACGATCCGAAGGACCTCAAGATCGCCTATTTCTCCGCAGGCAGTAGCAACTCGTATCTGCAAGCGGGAATCGCCGAAGCCAAGACCACCGCCGCCGAGCTCGGCGCCCAGATCGACATCTTCGACGGTCAATTCAGCGCGCAGACACAGTTCGACCAGATGCAGTCGGCGATCACCAGCGGCAAGTACAACGCCTTTGCCGTAGAGCCCAACGACGGCAATCTCGTCTGCAATCTGTTGACCCAGCAGGCATCCGCCAAACAGATCATGGTCAGCGTTTTCAACCTTCCCATCTGTGGACGCGCCACCAATGCCGGTGACCAGACCTGGGAACCCGGAACCGTGAACTACGTCGGCGGGCAGACGATCGACGTGTACGAGCAGTGGGTCGACCAGGTCAAGAAAGATCATCCCGATGGGGCAAAGATCGCGCTGATCTCCGGGCCTGACCTCAACGCGAACACCATCGCCTTCTTCGAGGCCGCCAAGGCCTTCGACGGCGACAAGTACCAGGTGGTGGCCAGGCAGACCACCGACTACACCACGCCGAAGGGGTTCCAAGCGGCCCAGACGATTCTGCAAGCCAATCCCGATCTCGATGTCATCATGTCGAACTTTTCGGGCATGAGCCGCGGTGTTGTACAGGCCGTCAACGGAAGAGATGTCGCCATCTACGACTTCGGCGGAGATGCCTGGTCATTGGACAGCGTGCGCGCCGGCACCCTCACCAGCACTGTCATGATGCTGCCGCGAATGGAGTCCCGCAAATCCATCGAAGGTATTGCCGAAGTGGTCCAGGGTATCGACACAACGCGTTTCGTGAACCTGGCCGAGTCGGACTCGCTGCCCGGCACTCCGTTCGTGACAAAGGACAATGTCGGTCTGTTCACGGCGGAGTATTAGGAATCCAATGCGCACAGCAGTCCAGACTCCCCCGGATACGGTGGCCATCGGCTGCCGCGATATCTCGAAGACTTTCGGCGCCAACAAAGCCGTCAAACACGTCGACCTCCAGGTGGACAAGGGCACCATCCACGCCCTCGTCGGCGAGAACGGTGCAGGTAAGTCCACCCTGCTCGGCATGATCAGCGGCAGGCTACCTGCCTCGTCCGGCCAGGTGACGGTCTTCGGAACCCCACTCCGCGGTGCCAATCCGCGAGACGTCCGCGCACTCGGCCTGGCCGCGGTCTATCAGGAGCTGACCATGGTGCCCGCCCTCGATGCGGTCGCCAATGTCTTTCTGGGCCAACCATTGCATCGAGGTGGCGTTCTCGACGCCGCCGGGATGCGCGCGCGTTACGCCGAACTGTGTGCGCAGTTCGATGTGAAGATCCCGACGGGTGTGCCCGCTCGAGAGCTATCGGTGTCCTCCCAGCAGGTCCTTGAGATCATGCGTGGCGTACAGGCGCAGAGCAGAGTGCTGATGCTCGATGAGCCGAGTGCCGCTCTCGCCGAGGCCGAACGAGACATGCTGTATCGAATTCTCAATCAGCTCAAAGAGTCCGGTACCACCATCATTTTCGTCAGTCACAACCTCGAAGAGGTGCTCGCACTGTCCGACCACATCACGGTGCTGCGCGAAGGTGCGGTAGTCCGCACCGCACCGCGCCGGCAGTGGGATCGGCAGAAGTTGATCAGAGCGATGGTCGGCCGCGATGTGGCCGTGAATGTGCGCGCCACTCGCCGGCCACTGGGTCGGGTCGTGCTGCAGGTGCGCAATGTCGTACCCCGCCCAGGCATGACACCTCTCGAGCTCACCGTCCGCGAAGGCGAGATCGTGGGCCTGTGGGGCCTGGTGGGCTCCGGCCGCACCCGATTCATGCGATCGGTATGTGGCCTGGAAGCCTCGTCATCGGGTGAGATGTCCTTGCTGGGACGCAAAGTCCCTTGGCCGACGTCACCGCGGTCGGCCATCGACGCCGGTCTGGCGCATGTGCCCGAAAGCCGTCGTGCTGGGCTGGTGATGAACATGAGCGGGGCGACCAACTACTGGCTGGGGCGCCCGTCGCGCTCGGGTGGTTGGCTTCTTCCCGCCAAGGAACGCAGCGGGGCAGCCACCCAGGCGGAGTACTTCGGCTTCGATCCGAATCGCCTCGGCGAACCTGTCGCTCGCTTGTCCGGCGGCAACCAACAGAAGGTGTTGCTGGCCAAGTGGGCCGGCCGCGCGCCGTCGACGCTGTTCATCGACGAGCCCACCCGCGGGATCGACATCGGCGCGAAGTCCGACGTCCTCGCCTCGCTCGTCGCATTGGCCGAACAAGGCGCTTCGATCGTGGTGACCTCTTCCGAGTTGGAAGAGGTACTGGCCATCGCCGACCGCCTGTTGGTCTTCTCCCATGGCCGCATCGTCGGTGAAATCGACTCCACGTCAGAACACTTCACAGTCCCCGAGATCGTCAGACTCGGCTTCAAAGAGGATGTCGCATGACTGCTACCGCTTCACCCACCGAGCAATCCCCTATCACCTCTGGCCGGAACGGCAGGAATCTGGTCGCGGTGACCTATCGCTACAGCATGCTCGGTGTGCTGGTGATACTGCTCGTGGTGGCCAGCATTCTCTACGACGGCTTCCTGGCGCCGGACAATCTGCGTGACATCCTGGTGCAGAACGCGTCTGTCGGCATCATCGCGGTCGGGATGACATTCGTCATCATCTCCGGCGGCTTCGATCTCTCCGTGGGAGCGACCTATGCGTTGGGCTCCACCGTTTTCGCGGGCGTGATGATCTCCACGAATTCCATCGCGCTGGCGGGCGTGATCGCGTTGACCGCGGGCGTCGCGTGCGGTCTGGCCAACGGGTTGCTGGTGGCCCGGTTGAAGATCAATCCGTTCGTGGCCACCCTCGGCTCGGCATCGGTGATCTCGGGCATCGCCTACATCTATTCGAACTCCGCCCCTTTCATCGTTTCCGACCGAACCTTCCAGGCACTGGCCAACTCCAGGACGCTGGGCGTGCCCACACCGATCCTCATCCTGTTGGTGACGTTCACGATCGGCGGTCTCGTCCTGTCCAAGACCACCGTGGGCCGCAATGTGCAGGCGGTGGGCGGCAACGTCGAGGCCGCCTGGCTGTCCGGACTGCGAGTGCCGACGTTGACCGCCGGGGTGTATGTGCTCACCGGCGCACTCGCCGCACTCGCGGGAATGATCGACGCGTCGCGACTGGCGGTCGGCCAAGCCGATGTCGGCGCCACCATGGCACTGGACGCCATCGCCATCGTCGTGGTCGGCGGCACCTCACTACGCGGCGGCGAGGGCGCGATGTGGCGATCCTTCGTGGGACTGCTGATCCTGGCCACCCTGACCAACGTCTTCTACAGCCTCAATGTGAGCCAGCATTGGCAACTGATCGCCAAGGGCCTGATAGTGATCGCGGCAGTGGCCCTCGACGCCGCGGTGCGCCGCAAGTCGTGAACGGCCCGCATTGCGGCACAAAGGTAGACCGAGATCGCCCGCCGAGGCGACAATTGGGTACCGGTTCGCGAAGGGAGAGCACTGATGGCATCAGCGGGGCCCCCTGCGCACGATGGCGCTCGTCCGCTCTGTGCCGTGGTCACCGCGACGGAATCGACCATCGGACTGCGCGGCGACTGCCTCCACCCGGCGACAGTGACCAAGGGTGCTCGGGTTGATCTCCACCCAGACCTGATCCAAGTGGCGCGCGGTGCGCTACGCGACGATCTGGACAGCGTCACCTTTCGGTGGCGCGGCGGTAACCGCCTCTACCGAATCACCGTGACGGTTGTCGAGGCGGAGGCCGAGGTCGTTGTCGAGGCGGATGCCGGCCTGCCGGTGACCACCCGCGAACTCGAGGTACTCACACTGCTCAGCGGTGGCTTGACCAACGGCGAGATAGCCGCGCGGCTGATGCTCAGTCCGCGTACCGTGACCACACATGTCGACCGGGTCCTGACCAAACTGGGCGCGGCCGGTCGCACGTCGGCAGCGATCATCGCGATGAATCATGGATTGATGCTGCTGCCGGTCCAGGGCGGCACCAGGGGCATGGAACACGTGCCGTTGATACGTGCCAGTTGTGCATTACCGGCCCCTCGGGTGGTCCCGCCGACACGCCGAATCAGACTGCAGCCATTGGTGATCGGCGCTGCCGTTCCGCTCACCGGTCAGGCCAGATCCGACGGTGTCGAGATGGTCCGGGGCACTGAGCTGGCACTGCGCGAGATCAATGCGCGCGGCGGCGTGAATGGTCGACGGGTCGAGTTGGCCACAGCTGACGTCGACATCACCTCCCGCACAAGTATCGAGCAGGCGATGCTCTCCTTGGCAGGGCGCAATGTCGACGCATTCACCTCGGGATACTTCGCCTGGCAGGATGTTGCCCACGAAGTCGCCGCAGACCACGGGGCACCGTACCTGCACGCGGCAACGCTGCAAGTGATGGCTGATCGGGTGCGCGACAATCCGAGCCGCTACGGACGCATCTTCCAGGTGTGCCCCAGCGACACCAACTATGGACCGGGCTTTGTCGATTTCCTGCAGGAATTGCGAGCCCGCGGCACCTGGGAACCGCCCAGCCGCACCCTGGTGGTGTTGCAGGGCGGCTGGGAGGTGACCGATCTGGGCCTGGAACGCGCTTACGACCTTGCCACGGCCTCGGGATGGGAACTACTGGTGATACCCGTCGGCCCCACAGAACGGGATTGGGCGCGCTGCGCCGATCGCATCCGGGACATCGGGCCCGCGGCAGTGATGGTGGGCGACTACTTCATCAACGGCGCGCTCGCCTTCATCAGGGCACTCCTCATCGCGGCGCCCGAAACCTTGATCTATTGCCTTTACGCACCGTCGATACCGGAGTTTCGTCAGCGCCTCGGCGAACAGGCCGAGGGCATCATCTGGGCTACCACGACCGGCACGTACTCGGATCCCATCGGTATCTCGTTCGCCGACTCCTACCGGCGTTCATATGGGGTGGCGCCTGGACGATCACACGCCGGGATCAGCTACGACCGAGCGATGATCCTGGCCAATGCGTGGTCGCGTACCACTCGTCCCCACGATCCCCGCATGGTTGCCGACGAACTGCGCTCCGGCGTGCACCGAGGGGTCAACGGGGTCTACTACATGGGAGCCGCCGATCAGTCCGCACGCGCGTATCCGGCGTCGGGCGGAGACGGGTCGTTGGCATTGGCCCACCTCGTGTATCAGATCCAGGGCAACGGCCACCGGATCCTCAGTCCCGCCAGCCAGGCCGACGGAACGTTCCGGATACCACCATGGTTCGGTGTTCCGTCGCGGTGATCACCCGCAACGGCCGGCCGATCCTGCTGGTCAACTCCGAGGAGCACCGTCGCCGGTGGGCTCGATGGTCATCATCTGCAAGAAGCGTCCGATGAACACCGGCGGATAGGCACCGACGCCGGCCTCGGCGAGCCACACGTCGGCATCATCGGATTCGTTCAGCCAGCGCCGGGCAGCGGATTCGTCATCGATCTGCTGCAACATCAGCACCTCGTGCGGGTCATCGAGGGCGCGGAAACTCCAGAACCGCTGCACCCCGGCGGCACGGAAGGCCGCGGCGTCGTCTCGCACCCGACTGTTCAGCCGATCGATATCGGCGACCGAGGTGACCAGACAGACCATCACCGGTGGAGCGGCATGGGTGTCGGTGTCGAAGTCGATGCGCTCGAGGAGTTCACCGGCGAACACCGCGGGCAGGTCTTGCACGCCGACGGCATCGAACCAGTCGAAGAACGCCCGCGAGCGCAGCAGGTCACGCACGGGCCCATGAGCATGAATTCCCAGGACCACCAGAACGCGATCGGAATCGGTCGTCGAGGTGTACACCAGGACGTGATGCACGCCCACGTCCGCGAGGGCGGCGGTGCGTTGTTGTATGAGCATCCACACCGCGGACGGGTCGGCAACCCGGTAGTCGGAGACCAGCACAAGCGAGTTGGCCAGCCAATCCCTCATCGGACACCTCCGGCTCGCGGATACGGTCGCTGTTAATGCCATGTACGTGCTGCGGTAATGACATTCTCGCATGATGGCGTGCAGATCATGCCGAATTTTGCCGGGAGTCCCCTGTCGATGACGGCGGCTGTGATACTAAACTAGAACACGTTTCAGTCGCGCCCAAGCAAGGAGCAGGCATGCACACCGCCCTCTGTGACCAACTCGGCATCGAGTTCCCGATCTTCGCCTTCACCCACTGCCGCGACGTCGTGGTCGCCGTCAGCAAGGCCGGCGGTTTCGGCGTGCTCGGGGCGGTCGGGTTCACCCCCGAGCAGCTCGAGGTCGAACTCAACTGGATCGACGAACACATCGGTGACCACCCCTACGGCGTGGACATCGTGATACCGAACAAGTACGAGGGCATGGACGCCAACATGTCGGCCGACGAGCTGAAGTCGACGTTGAACGCCCTCGTGCCACAGGAACATCTCGACTTCGCCAAGAAGCTGCTGGCCGACCACGGCGTACCGACCGGGGACCTCGACGACAACGCGCTGCAGCTTCTCGGCTGGACCGAGGCGACCGCCACCCCTCAGGTGGAGATTGCCCTGCAGCACCCCAAGGTCACCTTGATCGCCAACGCGCTGGGGACCCCGCCCGCCGAGATGATCAAGCACATCCACGAATCCGGACGCAAGGTCGCCGCGCTGTGTGGCTCCCCCGCCCAGGCCCTCAAGCACGCCGAGGCCGATGTCGACATCATCATCGCTCAGGGTGGTGAGGGCGGCGGCCACTGCGGCGAGGTCGGCTCGATCGTGCTGTGGCCCCAGGTGGTCAAGGCGGTCGCTCCACGCCCGGTGCTGGCCGCCGGCGGTATCGGCAGCGGTTACCAGATCGCCGCGGCGCTGGCCATGGGTGCGCAGGGCGCGTGGACCGGCTCGCAGTGGCTGATGGTCGAGGAGGCCGAGAACACCCCCGTGCAACAGGCGACGTACGCCAAGGCGACCAGCCGCGATACCGTGCGCAGCCGTTCGTTCACCGGTAAACCGTGCCGGATGCTGCGCAACGACTGGACCGATGCCTGGCAGACCGCGGGTAACCCCGAGCCGCTGGGCATGCCCTTGCAGTACATGGTGTCGGGCATGGCCGTGGCCGCCACACATAAGTTCCCCGACCAGACCATCGACGTGGCGTTCAACCCCATCGGCCAGGTGGTCGGCCAGTTCACCAAGGTCGACAAGACCTCCACCGTCATCGAACGCTGGGTGCAGGAGTATCTCGAGGCCACCAACACGCTCAACGAGATCAACGAGGCCGCCACCGTGTAACCCGCACCCCGCCTCGACAGACCCGCGAATCCCGCCGGCCTCCGTTCTCCCGGACCGGCGGGATTCGTGCTGTTCGGGGGTTGACCGGACCGCCTGCCGGATATGTATGCTGCTCTACATAATCTCTGGCGAGAGGAGGCCGCTCGATGGCCACACACCGAGACCGGATGGTCGCCTCGGCCGCCGTTCTGATCAGAGAACGCGGAGCGCACGCCACCGCCATCTCCGACGTGCTCGCGCACAGCGGCGCGCCCCGCGGTTCGGCCTACCACTACTTTCCCGGTGGGCGAACCCAATTGCTCTGCGAAGCAATAGACTTCGCGGCGGATTTCATCGCGCACCGGATTTCCTCGGCACCGTCGGCGCTCGACGCGCTCGATGCCGTGGCCGACGGTTTCCGCACCCAGTTGACCGACACCGGTTACCGAGCCGGCTGCCCGGTGGTCGCGGTGTCGGTGGAAGCCGACAACCCCCAGGTCATCGAGCGCGCCGCAGCGGCATTCACCCGCTGGATCGACCTGATCGAGCAGCTGCTGAGGGCCGACGGCGTCGATGCCGACCGGGCGGCAGAACTGGCAATGCTGACGACCACCGCCATCGAGGGCGCCGTGCTGGTCAGCCGCACCACCGGATCGAGCACGGCGCTCGACCTCGTGCACCGACAGTTGCGGGCGCTGGTCACAGCGGCCACCGGAAGGGACTGACATGACCATGACCGTGCAGAGCGACTGGCAGCCCACCGCATGCATCCTGTGTGAATGCAACTGCGGCATCGTGGTCCAGATCCGGGACCGGACAATCGCCAAGATCCGCGGTGACAAGGCCCACCCCGCCTCGCAGGGTTACACCTGCAACAAGGCGCTGCGCCTGGATCACTATCAGAACAACCCCAACCGATTGACCTCCCCGCTGCGCCGCCGCGATGACGGCAGTTACGAGGAGATCGACTGGGACACCGCGATTTCCGAGATCGCCGAAAAGTTTGCCGCGGTACGTGACCAGCACGGCGGGGACAAGGTGTTCTACTACGGCGGCGGCGGACAGGGCAACCATCTCGGCGGCGCCTACAGCGGTGCGTTCCTCAAGGCCATCGGTTCCCGTTACCGATCGAATGCGCTGGCCCAGGAGAAGACCGGCGAGTTCTGGATCGACGCACAACTCTACGGCGGGCACACCCGCGGCGAGTTCGAACATGCCGAGGTGTCGGTGTTCATCGGCAAGAACCCCTGGATGTCACAGAGCTTCCCGCGGGCACGGGTGGTGCTCAACGAGATCGCCAAGGATCCGGCACGGTCGATGATCGTCATCGACCCCGTGCGCACCGATACCGCCGAGCTCGCCGACTTCCACCTACGGGTCCGCCCGGGGACCGACGCCTGGTGTCTGGCAGCGCTCGCCGCGGTGTTGGTGCAGGAGGACCTCTGCGACGAGGAGTTCCTGTCCGCTCGGGTCACCGGGGCCGATGCTGTGCGTGCGGTACTGGCCGATGTCGACGTGGCCGCGTACGCCACCCGCTGCGGAGTCGACGAGGCGCTGATTCGCGGCGCCGCCCGGCGCATCGCCACCGCGGCCAGTGTCTCGGTGTTCGAGGACCTCGGAATCCAACAGGCACCCAACAGCACGTTGTGCTCATATCTGAACAAGCTGTTGTGGATCTTGACCGGCAACTTCGCCAAACGTGGTACCCAGCATCTACATTCGTCGTTCGCGCCGTTGTTCAGCGCCGGGGGCGTCGGCCGCACGCCGGTTACCGGCGCCCCGATCATCTCGGGACTGGTGCCCTCCAACGTCGTGCCAGACGAAATCCTCACCGATCACCCCGACCGTATGAGGGCGATGATCGTGGAGAGCAGCAACCCGGCGCACTCGGTGGCCGACTCGGCGCGCGTCCGCAGCGCGCTGGGCGCGCTGGATCTGCTGGTGGTCATCGATGTCGCGATGACCGAGACCGCACGGTTGGCACACTATGTGCTGCCTGCGGCCAGCCAGTTCGAGAAGGCCGAGGCGACATTCTTCAATCTGGAGTTCCCGCACAACACGTTTCAGCTGCGCCGTCCGGTGCTCGACCCGCTGCCGGGCACCTTGCCCGAACCGGAGATCTGGGCGCGCCTTGTGCGTGCGCTCGGGGTTGTGGACGAGGCGGAACTGCATCCGCTCCGAGTGGCCGCCCGCACAGGACTGGACGCGTACACCGCGGCCTTCTTCACCGCCGTGAGCGCCAATCCCGCACTGGGACGGATTCTTCCCTTCGTGCTGTACGACACGCTCGGCCCAACGCTGCCCGAGGGGCTCAACGGTGCTGCCGCCCTGTGGGGTTTGGCTCAGAAGACCGCGATGACCTACCCAGAGGCGGTCCGCCGGGCCGGCCACGCCGATGGCAACGCCCTGTTCCTGGCGATCCTGGACAATCCCTCCGGCGTCACCTTCACCGAACACGAGTACGCCGACGACGTCGCGTTGATCAGCCATGCCGACCGGCGGATAGCCCTCGACATTCCCGAGATGCTCGCCGAGGCGAGGGCTCTGGCCGCGGAACGCGCTCCCCTCACCAGCACCGAATTTCCCCTGGTGCTGTCCGCCGGGGAGCGCCGCGCCTACACCGCCAACGACATCCTGCGCGATCCGTCCTGGCGCAAACGGGATCCGGATGGCGCGCTACGGATCGGTCCCGAGGACGCCGATGATGCCGGTGTCGGCACGGGCGACCTGGTGCGGATCAGCACCGCGACCGGGTCGGCCGTGGCCACCGTCGAGATCAGCGATGTGATGCAGCGTGGGCACATCGCCCTGCCCAACGGTTTCGGTGTGGACCACATCGGTGCCGACGGCCGGGCGGTCAAGCCCGGCGTGGCGCCCAACGAGCTGACCGCATCGCAGTGGCGCGATGAGTACGCCGGCACCCCATGGCACAAGCACGTCCCGGCGCGGGTGGAAAGGGTCGCGGCGCCCTCGTCGTGAAGCGCCATGCGCCGCCTACGGCAGCGGCAGCGGCAGCGGGGCCGGAGCCTCGGCAGCGGCGGGCACCAGCGGTGCGGGACCGGACGGAACGGGGGCGGGCGGCAGCGGCGCGCCGGGCGGCGGCGGCGCCACCGGCGGCAGCGGCGCACCGGGGGCCAGCGGGGCCGCGGGATCGCGCGGGTACTGGATCGGCACGTTCGGGCCGGGCGCCTGCGCAGGCATCGGGGTGTTCATCCCGCGCTGAGCGAGGCCGAGAACCAGCGCTTCTTTACCGCTGATCTCCTGATTCTGGACCGCGTGCCAGAGATCGCGCAGGTAGCTGACGTTCGGTGACGGATCGCGTCCGGCCAAGGTCGGATCCATGGTGGTGCCCACCGGCAACGCATCGGGACTCGGCAGGTGGGGGGTGCCGTCCATCGATGGCGCCGGAGCAGCCAGCACCGCGTCGGGCGCCGGTGCGGTCGGATCGGATGCCGGGGCCGGGGCCGGGGCAGCGACAACGGCAGGACCGGGTGCCGGTGGAGCCACGACGGGACCGGGCGCGGGGACCGGCGGGACGGGGCTGGGAACCGGCTCGGCCAGCGCAGTCGCAGGTACGGCGAGCGCGACGCATACGCTCGCCGCGCACCAGCTCGCCGTGGTCACGAAACGACGAAAGTCGACACTCATCGCAGCTGCCTCTCACTGAAGCCAAGGGACCGAAGTTCTGACGCAAAATGTATCTCCACCGACCTGGTTCGCGTTACTCGGACAAAACGAGAACAGGTTCTTCCCAGCACTTCGTACGACTTTGCCGAAGCGGCGCCACGCAGGCCCCGGGGTGGTGTAGCAATGCGATAGGCCACTAGACAGCTTCGTCGCGAGGAGTCCTGGACGCCATGACCGACACCGCCCACGCCCGGCAGCCCAACATTCCTCCCGGTTTCGATTTCACCGATCCGGACATCTACGCCCACCGGCTGCCCATCGAGGAATTCGCCGAGATGCGCAGGGTGGCGCCCATCTGGTGGAACGAACAACCGGCCGAAAAAGGCGGCTTCGGCGACGGCGGGTACTGGGTCGTCACCAAGCACAGAGATGTCAAGGAGGTTTCTCGGCGCAGCGACGTGTTCTCCAGCCTGGCCAAGACCGCGCTGCCGCGTTATGCCGACGGCACCGTCAAGGAACAGATCGACACCGGCAGGTTCGTCCTGTTGAACATGGATGCTCCGCATCACACCCACCTGCGCAAGATCATCTCCCGCGCCTTCACTCCGCGTGCGATCGAGCTGCTGCGCGCGGACCTGGCCGAACGGGCCCGCGAGATCGCCGCCAGGGCGGCCGCGGCAGGGTCGGGCGATTTCGTCGAACAGGTGTCCTGCGAACTGCCGCTGCAGGCCATCGCCGGACTGATGGGTGTTCCGCAGGAAGACCGGATGAAGCTGTTCCACTGGTCCAACCAGATGGTCGGCGACATGGACCCCGAGTTCGCAGGCAACGACGCCATCAGCGCGTCGGTCGAACTGATCACCTATGGCATGAAGCTGGCCGCCGAACGGGCCGATTCCCCCGGCGAGGACCTGGTCACCAAGCTGGTACAGGCCGATGTCGAGGGGCACAAGCTCTCCGATGACGAACTCGGGTTCTTCGTGGTGCTGCTTGCCGTGGCGGGTAACGAGACGACGCGCAACTCGATCACCCAGGGGATGATGGCCTTCACCGACTACCCGGATCAGTGGGAGCTGTTCAAGCGGGAACGGCCGTCGACGACAGCCGACGAGATCGTCCGGTGGGCCACACCGGTGACATCGTTTCAGCGCACCGCCCTCGCCGACACCGAACTGTCCGGGGTGCAGATCAAGAAGGGTCAGCGCGTGGTGATGATGTACCGCGCAGCCAATTTCGACGAGGATGTCTTCGAGGATCCGTACACGTTCGATATTTTGCGTGACCCGAACCCCCATGTCGGCTTCGGCGGCACCGGGGCGCATTACTGCATCGGCACCAGTCTTGCCCGGATGACCATCGATCTGATGTTCAACGCGATCGCCGACGCGATGCCCGATATCACCTCGCTCGCCCGGCCCGAACGGTTGCGTTCCGGTTGGCTCAACGGCATCAAACACTGGCAGGTCGACTACGTGGGCGCGTCGAAACAGGCTGTGCACCGGTAATTGCGGGTTCAGGGTAGTCCAGGACGGAACGCCAGTAGCCCTCATCGATCTCGGCACCCCGGCGCAGCACCAACGCGAGCCCTGTTGCCATCGCGATGCCGAGCAGCCCAAGCCACAACCCGGCGAGGGCGATCACCATCCACAATGCGGCAGTCAGCGCCGGCCACGGTGACATGACGGCAAGCACCGGCGCGAAGAAGAACCCGGTGCCGATGTACCAGGACGACACTGCCCGGTCGCACCGCAACACCGTGCGCAACCATCGAGGAACCCGCGGATCCGCCGTTGTGCTCATACCGTCACGGTGCTCGCCGCGCATAAGCCTCGCAATTACCTCCGAGGTAATGGAGTCTGGTCCGATTCTGGCCGACACTGGCTCAGGTGACCGGTTTCGACCTGCAGAATCCGCCGCTCGGTGCGTTGATGAAGGCGTGGCGTCAGCGGCGGCGCCTCAGTCAACTCGACCTGGCTGCCGAAGCCGATGTCTCGGCGCGCCACGTCAGCTTCATCGAGACCGGACGGGCGGCACCGAGCCGGGCGATGGTATTGCGGCTTGCCCACGCACTGGGTGTTCCCGCCCGCGAACAGAACCAGCTGCTGCTGGCGGCGGGACTGGCGCCGGCGTACTCCGAACGGGGCCTGGACGACCCCGGGATGTCCGCAGTGCGTACCGGCGTGGAGCGAGTGCTCGACGCCTACAACCCGTTTCCGTGCCTGGCCGTTGACCGATATTGGGATGTGCTGCAGACCAACACCGGTGCGGCGATCCTGCTCGACGGGGTCGCTGCCCATCTTCTGGCTGTGCCCAACGCGCTCCGCATCGCACTGCATCCCGACGGCCTGGCACCGCGCATCCGCAATCTCGCGCAGTGGCGCCACCACGTGATCGGCAGATTGCGCCGGGAAGCAGCGCTGAGCGGATCGGCACGATCGGCGACGTTGCTCGCCGAAATCGAGTCCTATCCGGGTGGCCAGGACGAGACCATCGACTCCGGTGACGTGGCGGTGCCACTGGAACTCACCGGTGCCGACGGGCGCGTGTTGACCTTCCTGAGCACGGTCACCACCTTCGGTACCGCGCTGGACCTCACCGCGGCCGAACTCAGCATCGAGGCGTTTCTGCCGGCCGACGACATCACCGCCGCAGCGTTGCGCTGAGTCCCGCGCCTGCGCTCGCCCGGAATGCTCAGCCCGCGGGGCGCTCCGCAGGCAGCGGCGGCGCCTCACCGGTTGGCGGGGCAGGCGGGGCGGGCCTTGGTCCCGCCGGATCACCGTCCACGGGCGGGACGGGGCCGGGCGGCGGGCCGGCGGGTCCACGGTCGCCGGGCCCGGCACCGGGTCCTGCCGGGCCGGGACCCGGGTCACCCGGTCCTTGCGGGCCCGGGCCGTGCGCGCCGGGACCGGGGCCGTGCGGGCCGGGACCGGGGCCGTGCGGGCCGGGACCGGGGCCGTGCGGGCCGGGACCGTGGGCACCGGGTCCCCCTGCCCAGGGTCCGGGCGCACCGGGGCCGCCGTCGGTGGGGCCCGGCGGCATCGGGGGACGCGGTGCAAACACACCCGGACCGCCCGGCCCATCCGGTCCTGGACCGGGTGCCGGCGGGCGAGCGAAACCACCGGGTTCCGATGAGCTGCCCACGGTCAACGAGACCATGGGATGCGCATCGACGGCGACGCCGCCCAGAAACCCCACCAGTAGGCCGGCGGCCGCAGTGGCCACTGCCACCCCGACCTGATGACGGCGCGCCGGACGCTGCTCGGCGCGCACGGGCTCCTGTACGGGCACTTCCTGATAGGCGACCGGCGCGGTGACCTCCGACGAGCTCACAGGTTCGTCGGAATCCGGTTGACTGCGTTGATCGTTCGACATTATCGCTCCCTCGCGTGGTGAATCCTGACGAGAGCCGACGCTAAGCGGCCGTTCTGAAGCGAACCTGAAGCCGGGCGCCCAATGAGCGATCTTCAGATTCGCTTCAGCCGACGAACGTCACAATGGATAGGTGACACCCTCCCCCGGCGCGGTGCGCCGCCCACCGCACGTGCTGCTGGTCGAGGATTCTGCCGCCATCCGCGACATGGTCGCCGAAGCGCTGCGCGATGCAGGGTTCACGGTGTCGGCCTACGCCGACGGCGACGGACTGGAGGACCGGCTGGCCGGTCACCGGCCCGACGCCGTCATCCTGGACGTGATGATCCCCGGACGGAACGGCTTCGAGTTGATCGATGTCGTCCGCGAGTGGGGTGCGGCCGGGATCATCATGCTCACCGCCCGCGACGGCCTACCCGACCGGCTGCGCGGGCTGGACGGCGGCGCCGACGACTACGTCGTCAAACCCTTCGAGATGCCCGAATTGCTGTCGCGGGTCAACGCGGTGTTACGGCGCCGCGGAACGCTCGCCTCGATCATCGAACTGGGCGATCTGCTGGTCGACAAGGACGCCGCTGTCGCCACCCGAGCGGGTCAACCGTTGTCGCTGACGGCGACCGAACTGAAACTCCTGGAATTCCTCATCGATCAGCGCGGCCGAATCGTCAGTGCCGCACAGATACTCGATGCCGTGTGGGGTTACACCGCCTATGACGACAACCTGGTGCATGTGCACATGAGCAGCTTGCGCCGGAAGCTCGAGGCGCACGGTCCCCGGCTCGTGCACACGGTGCGTGGGATCGGCTACCGTCTGCAGCTCACCGCATGAGCACCCCGACTCCGTCGCTGACCCGGCGGACGATCGTCGCCGTGCTGATCGTGCTCACGGTCCTGCTGGCACTGCTCGGTGTGACCATCGACTCGGTGGTCGGCGCACAGGCCCGAAACGATCTGCACGACCGACTCATGGCCGCAGTCGCACGTGCCGATTCGCTAGCAGCGCAAGGAGCGTCGCCGCAACGCCTGGTGGCCGAGACCGGCGGTGGTGGAATCCGCACCCGCCTGGTCACCGCCGCGGGGACGTCCTACGGCGACCCCTTCGTGATGGCCGGTCCGGCATCCGACGCGGGTCCACCACCACCCCGCCCGCCCGGGCCTGGCGGGCCAGCGGGTCCGGACCCCGGTCCGAGACATCACCCACCCCCGCCTCCACCGCCGGTCGGGGCCACCGCGACGGTCATCGAACACCCCCTTCCCGGGGGTGACCGCCTGATTCTGCTCGCGGACACCACGGCCACCACCGCGCTGCTTCAGCAGCTGCGCATCATCCTCGTCCTGTCCAGCCTGGGCGTTCTACTGGTCGCCGCGATCAGCGTGGCCGTCGTGGTGCGAGCCACGATGTCTCCCCTGGGCCGGCTGACCACGGTGGCCGAGGGCATCGCCGCCGGCGATCGGGGCACACGGCTGGATCCGGATCGTCCGGGCACCGAACTGGGAAGGGCAGCAACCGCGTTCGACACAATGGTGGATTCGCTCGAGACCTCCGAACGGCGTGCGCATGCCGCAGCGGCAGAAGCGGAGCGCGCAGATGCCGCGACCCGGCAGTTCCTGGCCGACGCCGCCCACGAACTGCGCACACCGATCGCCGGCATCCACGCGGGCGCCCAACAGATCGTGGCGGCCGCGCTTCAGGACCTCGACAATCCAGCGGCCGCAGGCCAACAGCATCGGGCCGAGTTGGTGCTGACCGAGGCACGGCGGGCCGGACGACTGGTATCCGACATGCTCGATCTGAGCAGGATCGACGCAGACCCCCGACTGGACGTTCTGCCTTGCGACATCGTCGAATTGGCAGACAACGAGCGACGTCGCATAGCGATGCTGGCGCCGTCGGTGACCGTGACGATGAACGCACCGCACGCATTGCCCGCTGTGGTCGACCCGATCCGGATCCAGCAGATCCTCACCAACCTCGGCGACAACGCGCGCCGGCACACGCCCGCCGACGGGTCGATCACCATCGACGTCACCGGACACGGCGAGATGGTCACCGTGACCATCACCGACACCGGACCAGGGGTGCCCGCCGATCAGCGCGAGCGAATCTTCGACCGACTCGTTCGACTCGATCAGTCGCGAGCCCGCGACCAGGGTGGGGCCGGGCTCGGACTGTCCATCGCGCGGGCGCTCGCGCGGGCCCACGGCGGTGACCTCATCTGTGTCGAGAGTCCGTCAGGGGCGCGCTTCACCGTGAGCTTGCCGGCACACCGGTAAAGACGCGGCTTCGAACTCCGCCGGCGGGGTACCCCCCGGATCTGATGCCATCGACGCGGAGGATTCGCCCATGAGCCCGACCAGCCAGCGCGAGTTGGGCAGCTCCGGCAGTCCGATCGAGGACGAACTGGAAGACGCCTTCAACCGGATGGTCGACGAGGGCACCCAGCGACTGCACCGCAGCTGGCGCGAAGTGCTGGTGACCGGCTTCTTCGGCGGCACCGAGGTGGCGATGGGTGTACTGGCCTACCTGTCGGTACTCGCCGCCACCGGTAATCAACTACTCGCCGGCGTGGCTTTCTCCATCGGCTTCCTGGCCCTGCTCCTCGGCCGCAGTGAGCTCTTCACCGAAGGCTTCCTCATTCCCATCACCACGGTGGCCGCCAAGCGGGCGGGCATCGGTCAGCTGTTCGCGTTCTGGAGCGGCACATTGGTGGCGAACCTGGCCGGCGGATGGGTGCTGATGTGGTTGATCATGTCGGCGTTTCCCAAGTTGCACGAGCAGACGGTGGAATCGGCAGGCCACTTCGTCACCGCGCCGATATCCGCCGAGACGGTGGCGTTGTCGCTGCTCGGCGGGATGGCCATCACGCTGATGACCCGCATGCAGCACGGCACCGACGCCGTGTTCGGCAAGATCGCCGCGGCGGTGGCAGGCGCGTTCCTGCTGGCAGGTCTACAGATGTTTCACTCGATCCTGGACTCGCTGTTGATCTTTGGCGCCCTCGCCACCGGCGAGGCGCCGTTCGGATATCTGGACTGGCTCAGCTGGTTCGGTTACGTGGTGGTCGGAAACATCATCGGCGGATTGGGGCTGGTGACGCTGCTGCGACTACTGCGCAGCAAGGACCGCATCAAAGAGGAGCGTGCCGAGGCCGAGGCCGAGGCCGACGGATCGGGAGACTGAACCGCCGGTTTTGCAACACACCTGGGGTCAACGATCAAGTGCCGTAACACCCTTGAGCGAGATGGGCAATGTCCGCGGACCCGGATCGTCGAGTCGAAGGTACTTCCTGGCCAGCCGCTGCCGCTCGATTGATCCCCACGCCACTGCGAGCGTCTCCAGCCACCGGGCTATGCCAAGCGCGGAAGCAACCAAATCCGGTGCGCCAACGGCACGCGGCGGGTTCTCAAGGTCGATCTGCTCAGGCACCTGAGGCCACTCAGGCGCGACCAATTTCGACTTCGTCCTCTTCGACTCTTCCTCGAAAGCAGCTTGTAAGAGAGTGATTTCCAACTCTACGGTCGCGAGCGTCGACCTGAGGTCAACAACACCGCGGTGGTTGTTCATGTCAGCGGCCTGGCACGCCAAGTGTCCGGGCGGCGTAGCGACGAGGTACCGATCTCGCGTGAGGGTCGTCAGCATGTTGAGCCTCGCTGGATCGATCACCCACGCACCACACATCCGACTGAGTTCGGTTTCCACACTGATGTCGACCTGCCAGACCACTGCATCTTGACTCACGGCATCCACAATGCACACCGGCTGATACACGACAGTCATGATGGCTGCTGTACCCGCTCAGTGCAGTCCGGGCAAACGTTTGGCCGCCGCCCGCGCACCTTCGGCCGCTCCCACTCGGAGCCACAATCGGAGCACACGAGCAATACCAAAGCTCCGGAGGCGACTTTCTCAGTCGGGATCCGTTGGCCAGCTTCAGTTTTGCGTTCAAGCAACTCATCGCGTGTGCAGTCGCCACAAACTGTGCCGATCGTCTGGCGCGGCGCCATCCACGATCCGCCGCACCTGACACAAACTACCGCAACGCCGCCTGAGGCGGCCCGCACCACTTGCGCTGAGCCACCGGCCTCGAGTGCACGGACGAACTCCGAGAAAGCACATATCGCGATCCCAGCTTGTCGCGCTTTGCGCGCTTTACTCGACCGAGAATCGCCGTCGGCCGCAACGACGAGATCGGGCCCCTTCTTGGTAACTGACTTGGCAACGAGCAACCCGTATCTTGTCGCCATTTCCTCCTGGGCCGACCTGTCGATACATTCGCGGCCCAGACGCCCTTGCCCCGTGAAGCACACAGTCATCCCCGGCACGAGTTGTAGGTGCTCGGCAGAAGAACGAAACGGGTCTATTCGGCTCATCACCGCTTCGGTGTCGACTTGGAGGAGTGCAGCGGCTCGACACAGCTGGTCGTACTCATCGTCGGTGACGACCTGATCTTCGACCGCGGCGTCGATGAGTCCGTTGACGAATTCTCGGTGTGCCCGTGCGACAGCACGTTCATCAAGTCCCAGTTGTGTGGCGACGTCACTGAGCGCGCGCCGCTCGTCCGTAGTGAGCTTGAGGTCGGCCATCGCGCTATCCAGCAATTGCACATACGGCGCGACATCCACGCTTGTGTGCACGCCACGGGCTAGTTCCGCCAGATACGGCGCTGGTGGCAACACATCGACGCGGCCTTCGCGGGCGTGAACTCGAAGGGGGGCCACATTCAGCGGTCGCGCTGCGGCCGGTGAGCATTCATCGCGGTATCGGTGTCGAGTCGCGAACAGCAAACGTGCGGTGGCTCGCGCGTCAGCGATGGCGCGATGCGCATCAGCAAGTTCGATGCCGTGCTCTTTGCAGGCCTGGCCGAGCTTGCAGCCCGTCGCCCGTAGGGTGTCCAGCGACAGACCCCAGTTGACATCGATGCCCGCAGTCAGCAGTTCATTACCGACCATCCTGGTGTCGAATTGAACGTTGTGACCGGCTATTACGGCCCCGTCGAGCCTTGCAGCCACGTGCGGAGCCACGTCAGCGAAGGTCGGTGCCGAATGGACCATGCTTGCCTCGATGCCGTGGATCCAAGTGGGACCGACATCACGGTGCGGTTGGACGAGCGTCTCAAATTCGTCGTGAATGCGCCCGTCGCAATCCAAGGTCAGAATGGCGATCTCGACGATTCGGTCGCTGTTGTAGACGCCGGTCGTCTCGACATCGATGACCGCAACGCGTCCGTCGCGACCAATCAGATGCTCGATCCCCGCAGATAGGGAATCCTCTGACTCTCGCTCGCGGTGGTCACGATTCGTCGTCGCAGTCTGCCCCGTCCACTGTTGCCCATCCCACCAACGAAGGTCCGCCTGATTCCAGGGATCGTCATACCAGCCAGCACTAACCCCCATGGGTCCCCTCCCCCTCGCGTCGCCCCTGAAGCGTTGCTCAAACTACAACATTGCGTTAACGCACACGTCAATATTGAGCGAGTTCGGAAGTAGCGCTGGGACCGCTGACAGAAACTTGTTTGCCTCCCATCCCACTGGTCTGACCACTTGACCTCTTACCGCCACCCTGTCATCGTTCACGCATGGCCCTGCAACCCGTACCCCGGCGTTCGGTTCCCGATGACGTCGTCGAGCAGATCGTCCACGAGGTGCTCAGCGGCGCGATGCAGCCAGGCGATCAACTGCCAAGCGAACGCCGACTGGCCGAGGTACTGGGCGTGTCCCGGCCGGCCGTGCGCGAGGCACTCAAGAGGCTCAGCTCGATCGGCCTGATCGAGATCCGCCAGGGAGACACCACCACGGTGCGCGATTTCCGCAGACATGCCGGGCTGGATCTGCTCCCCCGGCTGCTCCTGCGCGCCGGCGAACTCGACACCACGGCAGTGCGCTCCATCCTGGAAACCCGCCTGCACAACGGGCCGAAGGTCGCCGAACTCGCCGCCCGCCGACACGGCCCCGAACTGTCCGGACCACTCGAGGCGACCGTCGAGGCGTTGCGCACCGAAACCGATCCGGTGCAATTGCAGCGCCATGCGCTGAACTTCTGGGATCACCTTGTCGACCATGCGAATTCGATCGTGTTCCGCCTGATGTACAACACATTGCGGGCCGCCTACGAACCCGCGCTTCCGGCGCTGGCCGTGATGATGGCCGCCGAGGTGGGCCGACCGGACGCCTATCAGGCCGTCGCGGACGCGGTCATCGCCGGCGACGCCGACACAGCCGCTGCCGCGGCCCACGCCTTGCTGAAACCCGCCACCGCGGCGCTGTCAGCCGCGATGACCGAACTCGAGGAGACCCGATGAACAGCCGCGGCGGGATGACGTTGGGCGATGCGGCACGGGAATTCCGACGCCACCCCACCCCGTGGATGCTGGGCGCAACACTCGTCGCTGCCGCCGCTGCCCGCGTCCGCACCGGCGATTGGCAACTCACCGACGCGGTGGTGCCCGCCGTGATGCTTACGGTGTTTCCGTTCGCCGAATGGTTGATCCACGTGCTGATCCTGCACTGGCGCCCGCGCCGGATCGCCGGCATCCGGTTGGATCCCCTGCTGTCGCGCAAGCACCGCGAACACCACGTCGAACCACGTGATCTGCCACTGGTATTCATCCCCTGGCCGTCACTGCTCTGGGTGCTGCCACTGGCCGTCGCGATCGCGACGCTGGCCTTTCCCAGCCTGGGCCGCGGTCTGACGTTCCTGACGATCCTGGCCGCACTCGGGCTGGGCTACGAATGGTGCCACTATCTGATCCACACCGACTACAAGCCGAAAACGACGCTGTACCGGGCGATCTGGCGCAACCACCGCCGCCATCATTTCAAGAACGAGCACTACTGGTTCACCGTGACCAGCAGCGGAACCGCCGACCGTGTGCTGCGGACCTACCCGGATCCGGCGACGGTGGACACCTCACCGACCGCGCGTCACCTGCACGCCGAAGCCCAATGACTCAGGCCTGCACCACAATCGGGTCGCCGATACTCACATTGTTGTAGTACCAGTCGGCATTGTCCGGGCTGAGGTTGATGCAGCCGTGACTGACGTTGGCATAGCCCTGCGAGCCCACCGACCACGGCGCACCGTGCACATATACCCCGCCCCAGGTGACGCGCACCGCGTCATACACCGTCAGCTTGTAACCCTCGGGATCGTCGAGCGGGATACCGATCGTGCGCGAATCCATGACCACCACGCTCTGCTTCTCCAACGCGGTGAACTGACCGATAGGGGTGGCGTGTCCGGGCTTGCCCATCGACGCGGGCATCTCCCTGGCGACCTCGCCGTCGATGCTGACGGTGAACGTGTGCGCGTCGATATCGGCGACACCGCGCACCAGAGCGCCGGTCTGGAAGCTCGACTTCAGACCGACCGCCTCGACGGTGATGGTCGAATGCGCAGGCCAATAGTCGGTAGGGGTGAAGCGCACGGTGGCATCGTCGAGCCACTCGAACTCACCGTCCGGCACCGTCGGCGCGGAGAAGTTGATGCCCCGTTCGGCCGCATGGCGGTCGACAACCGGCGAGCCGAAGGACACCGTGACCGGATAAGCGACACCGACGACCTCATCGGGGGCCGGCGACACGGCCACGGCCGACACCGGAACACTCACCGAGGCCACACCCGTGGCCGTGGAGGTACCCAGCGCCAACGCGGTGATACCGACCATGACCGCCATGTTTCGAATAGCTTTGCGCAACGTGCCGAACCTCCCCTGAACTCCGGACACTCCGGACCCGACCTGACCGCTCATCTGCTTGTCGCACCGAGTCCGACAAATGTTAGCCAGCCGCAGACCCGCGCGGCGCCCGACAAGTCCTAGCCTTGCGGCGGACTGACGATGATCTGCCCGGGCGGCCCCTGGTCAGGCCCACCAAGCCGCAGCCGATCCCTGATCCGCTCCAGGAACGGTTTCTTGGGCTGCTCATACACCTGGGGCGGCGTCGCGACCGGTGGTACGGGTGGCGGCAGCACGGCCGGCGGAGTGTCGATGACCGGCGGAGCGGGCGCAAGCGCCGGATCCGGTAGCGCCGCCTCGACCGGCGCAGGGTCGTAACCGACGCCGACCTCGGGTGCGGACGCTTCGGGCAGCACCGGCTCGACCGGTGCCTGCGGCGGCGCGAACTCGACCGGGGGCGCCAACGCATCCGCGAGCGGTGAACGGTCGCCCGCCGCCGGCTCGGCGACCGGGGCCGCCGGCGGCGCCGGACGCGGAGCGACGCGCGCGGCGGGCACATCCTGAACGACGACCGCGGCGGGTTCGGGGGCAGCGACCTCCCGCGCCGGCGACAACTGCACCGCCACCGCCACCGATGCGGACACCACGAATGTGACCACACCGGCGACCAACGCTGCTGCGATCACACGAGCTGAGGTGTTACCGGCCGGCGTGGCGGCATGACGTCCCGGCGCGGTGGAGGCAGGCAGCTCCAGGCTGAACGGCAGACCTGAGCTGTGCGTGGAAGCCAGCGCAGCTCCGCGAGCCAGCGCCAGGGGCGCCTCGGCGGGGGCGAACACCGGCACCGAGAGTGCCTCTTCCAGCTGTGGCAGAACGCTGTCGAATCCACCGGCAGAACCGACCACGACCAGCGCCTCCGGCTGCCAGTCAGCGCGGGTGAACACGGTGCTCAGCCAGCCGATCAAACTCTCGTCGCTGTCGATGCCGTGATTGATCGCCGTTTGTATCGCACCGTCGTCGGTGTGGACGATCAGGGCGATGGCGGTGTCGGGTTCGATGACACACACCGCGCTGGTCCGGTATCCGATGACATCGGCCATCCCACGGGCGAGTGCCTCGGTAGCTTCCGGCAACCGGATCGGGACGACATTGCCGAAGCCGGAGCGATTCAACGAGTCCATCAGGGCCGTCGCCTCGGCGTCGGCGTTCTCGCTCCAGGTGACGCCGATCGACTTGAGTCGCTGCCCCCGGGCGGCGGCTATGGCTCCGACCGCCGCGGTCGCCTGTTCGGTTGCCGAGCGGGCGTCCGAGCCATCGACGCGGACCTCGAAGGATTCCCGAGCGGCCGCGCCCTCCGGGGCCCCGTCACCGTCGACGACGACCACGCCGAGCGACGTAGGCGTCATCGACAAACCGAGCACCGCGTCCACATGAATCCCTTCGGACCACCCGGCTGCAGGCACGCGACCGGGTCGAGACGATTCGGTCACCGCCCCGTTATCGGGCCGACCTTACCCGGGTGGGCGGCTCGGAGCCCAGTCAGCGCATCACCATCCGCGATATCGAATTTGCCAAGATGAAAATCCCCACACTTCAGCAGTGGATCTGAGTTCGCCAATCCGGCGGCACACGTCCGACGACACGGTGACTTCGCCACAATGCGACACGTGGTCGCGGTGCGTGGCAGGGTGGTGTCCCATGACTGGGGCGGAACACACGGCAACCGGCAGCCACGACGCACGGGCAACGCGCACCGTCTTCGGCCATCCGATCGGTCTGACCAACCTCTTCGGCGTGGAACTGTGGGAACGATTCTCGTTCTACGGGATGCTCACGATTCTGGGTTACTACCTGTACTACTCGGTGACCGACGGTGGCCTGGAGATGGCCAAGGCCACCGCCACCGGAATCGTCGGGGCCTACGGCGGCCTGGTCTATCTGTCGACGGTGCTCGGCGGATGGCTGGCCGACCGGGTGCTGGGCATGGAACGCACGGTGTTCTACGGCGGCGTGGTGGTGATGGCCGGGCACATCGCCCTGGCACTGCTACCGGGTATCACCGGGGTGGCGGTCGGCCTGGTGCTGGTGGCGCTCGGATCCGGGGCGCTCAAGGCCAACGCCTCCTCGTTGCTGGGCACCCTCTACGACAAGGGTGACGCCCGCGCCGACGGCGGATTCACGCTGTTCTACCTGGGCATCAACCTCGGCGCCTTCATCGGTCCGCTGCTGACCGGGCTGCTGCAGACCCGGGTGGGCTTCCACTACGGTTTCGGCGCGGCTGCCATCGGCATGGCCATCGGGCTCACCCAGTACGTCGTATTCCGGCGCAACCTCGGCGGACATGGCCGTGAGGTTCCCAATCCGCTGCCACGCAGCGGGATCCTGCCCGCCGTGGCTTGCGGTGCCGGACTCCTGGTCGCGGTGGTGATCGCGTTCTGGACCGGCCTGGTGACGCTGGCGACGCTGTCCCAGGTCACCACCGGTGTGATCGTCGTGGCATCGATCGCCTACTTCGTGGTGCTGCTGCGCAGCCCGAAAGTCAGCGGCCTGGAACGCATTAGAGTGCGGGCGTTCATCCCGCTGTTCATTGCCAACGCCGTGTTCTGGTCCCTGTTCCAACAGATCTTCACCGTGCTGGCGGTGTACTCGGACGAACGGATGAACTGGTCGATCTTCGGTTGGACCGCGCCGTCGAGCTGGATCGGGTCGATCGAGCCGGTCTGGATCATCCTGTTGTCGCCGCTTTTCGCCATCATGTGGACCCGGCTGGGCAATCGCGCGCCGACCACCCCGCAGAAGTTCGCCTACGGTGTCATCGGCATGGGCGCGGCCTTCCTGCTGTTCCTGCCGTTCGCCGGCACCACCGGAAAGGCCGTGCCGGCCCTGGTGGTGATGGGGATCATGGCGGTCTTCGCGATATCGGAACTGCTGCTTTCGCCGATCGGCCTGGCCGTCACCACCCAGCTCGCCCCGCAGGCGTTCCGGGCGCAGATGATGGCGCTGTATTTCTTCTCCGTGGGCTTGGGCACCGCCATGTCGGGCGTGCTGTCCGGGTACTACGACCCCGCCGACGAATTCGCGTACTTCGGGATCCTGGGTGTGGTCGCGATCGCCGCCGGTGCCGTGGTGCTGGGGCTGTCGGGACGGATCAGCCGACTGATGGAAGGTGTGCACTAGCAGTCGGCCCGGAAGCCTCAAATTGACGCTCTAGCAACATATTCGATGCCCCCGACGTGGACAGACATCGTGTTTGGCAACGCGGATCGACGGGTAGATCAAAGCCGTCCGTTATCCCGACTTGACCGGATCAGCGTCGACTCGTGACTCGCCGATCCCGCCGAATCGGGATCCAGCAGCGCAGAATTCGAACTGCGACAAGCTCGCACGTCTGCATGACACCGAGGTCAGGTCGACGAAGGAGATGGATCAGATGAACGTCTTACTGTTGGAAGACCGCCTCGCCGCATCGACCGGACACGGGGTGGCCTACGTGTACAACCGCGGGGTGGGCAACTCCACCGCCGGCTGCTCATGCGGGTGGACCGGCCGGCGTCGGCTGTTGAAGGCGGCCGCCGAGCAGGATGCCTGGTCGCACTGCGCCAATCTGGGTTGCGGAGTGTCAGTCCCGCTGGTCTTCCCCGACCGCGGCTGACGAAGACAGGATCGCCGACAGCAAGGCCGGTTCGATATTGCCGCCGGAGACGATCACCACCGTCGGTCCCGCCGGCATCCGGTTACGCCGGTAGGCCGCCAGCGCCACGGCACCGCTGGGCTCGGCGACCAACCGCCCCTTGAAGGCCAACTCCGCTACCGCAGCCCGTATTTCGTCCTCAGACACCGTGAGCACATCGGTCAGCACATGCTGCAGATGGGCAAACGTCAGTTCCGAGGGCTGTGATCGGAGGCCGTCGGCGATGGTGCGGTTACGGTCCTCGATCGGCATGTCGACCCGAGTCCCACGACGCAGGCCGGCTGCGGTGTCGGCGGCCAACTCCGGTTCCACACCGAAGATCTGGGCATCCGGACACAACGCACGGATAGCCGTCCCGATGCCCGAGGCCAAGCCACCACCGCTGACCGGTATGACCACATTGGCGACGTCCGGGCGGTCCTCGGCAATCTCCAGCCCGATGGTGCCCTGCCCGGCGATGACATCCGGGTGGTCGAACGGCGGGATGAGTGCTCCGCCGGTCTGTTCGACGAGTTCGGCGGCCACCGCCTCGCGCTGCCCCACACCGCACAGCACCACATCGGCGCCGTGCGCACGAGTCCGCTCGATCTTGATACGCGGAGTCTCCTCGGGCATGACGATATGAGCGCGCAATCCGAAACGTGCTGCGGCATAGGCGACGGCCTGCGCGTGGTTGCCGCTGGAGTACGCGACCACGCCGCGCCGCCGTTCGTCTTCGCCGAGACGCCCGATCGCGTTGAGGGCACCGCGCACCTTGAACGCACCGATCGCCTGCAGACTCTCCGGCTTCAACCACAGGGGACGCTGCGGATCACCCCAGTCGGCCGTGAGCAGCGGAGTGCGCACCACCGCACCGTCCAGGCGTCGGGCGGCGGACCGGATATCGTCGATGCTCATCAGGGTGGGAGGCACCCACCGATCGTAACGAGCGCGTGATGGGGCAAGGTGTGCTCCGTGAGTCCGGTCGATGATGCACGGTTCGCACTGTCGGTGGTCCCCCGGTACGCCGAGGTCGACCAGCAGGCGGTGGTATTCCACGCCCACTACCTGACCTGGTTCGACGAGGCCTGGACCGCGTATCTGGACCATCGGTCGCTGCGCTATCCCGACCTGATCGCCGCCGGTGTCGACTTCCAGGTGGTGCGCACCGAAATCGACTACCGCGCGCCCGTGCGCTGGCGCGACACCGTCCGGGTGGTCGTGGCCTGCGAGTCGGTGGGCACCACCAGCTTCACCGTCACGTTCGACGTGCTGCGCACCGATGGCGACGGCATCGAACGGACGGCGGTGCACGGCCGCAACGTCTACGTGACGGTATCCACCGACGATTGGGCGAAGCGGCCGGTGCCCGACGAACTCCGCCGCATGTTCGCAGACTCGGCCGCCGGCTGAGCGGCGCTTCGCCACGATTCCGGCGTGCGCCATCGCCGGCGAGCCTAGTCTGAGGTCCATGTCGATCGCGGTCCGTCGCAACGGAACACCCCCGCGCACCGTCGACCGGGCCGAGGTGGATCTGGGGTCCTGGCGGTTCTGGCGCCGTGACGACGATTTCCGCGACGGCGCGTTCGCGACCCTGCGGCACACCGACCCCATCTCCTTCCATGAGCCGGTCACCGCCGAGGGTGTCGATGCCGGGGCCGGACACTGGGCGCTGACCCGCTACGACGACGTGCACCACGCCAGTAGACACCCCGAGATCTTCAGCTCCAGCCCCAACATCACCATCGGTGACCAAACCCCGGAACTGGCAGAGTACTTCGGCTCCATGATCGCCATGGATGATCCGCGTCACGGCCGGCTGCGCAACATCGTGCGCAGCGCCTTCACGCCGCGGGTCCTGGCCAGGGTGGAGGAATCGGTACGCGAGCGGGCCCGCGACCTCGTTTCGGCGATGGTCGCCGACCATCCCGACGGCCGTGCGGATCTGGTCTCAGCACTCGCAGGTCCGCTGCCGCTGCAGGTGATCTGCGACATGATGGGGATCGCCGAGGAAGATCACGACCGGATATTCCACTGGACCAATGTGATCCTGGGCTTCGGCGATCCCGATCTCACCGCAGATTTCGACGAATTCGCCAAGGTGGCCATCGAAATCGGCGCCTACGCCACCGCACTGGCCGACGACCGCCGCGCGCGGCCGTGCGACGATTTGACCACCGCCCTCATCTCGGCCGAGCTCGACGGTGAACGGCTGACGTCGGCGGAGGTGGCATCCTTCTTCATCCTTCTCGTGGTGGCCGGTAACGAAACCACCCGCAACGCCATCAGCCATGGTGTCGTCGCGTTGAGCAGGCATCCCGAACAGCGCGACCTGTGGTGGTCGGACTACGACAAGATCGCGCCGACCGCCGTCGAGGAGATCGTGCGGTGGGCCTCTCCGGTGGCCTACATGCGCAGGACCCTGACCCGCGATATCGAGCTCAGCGGCGTCGCCATGGCCGCCGGGGACAAGGTCACCATGTGGTACGGGTCGGCCAACCGCGACGAGACCCGGTTCCCTGACCCGTGGCGGTTCGACGTGCTCCGCTCCCCCAATCCTCATCTCGGTTTCGGCGGTGGCGGCGCCCACTTCTGCCTGGGCGCGAACCTGGCCCGCCGCGAGATCACGGTGACGTTCGAAGAGTTGCAGCGCCAGGTCCCCGACCTCGTGGCCGACGCCGAACCGGACCGGCTGCTCTCCCCGTTCATCCACGGGATCAAGCGGCTGCCGGTGCGCTGGACGCCCGACGCGGTTCACCGACAGCGGCTGATCAGGACGTGGTCAGATAGCGCCGACGCTCCCAGTCGGTGACCTGTCCCAAGTAGGCCACCCACTCGGAGTGTGCGATCGCCGCGAAATCGGCGACCGAGTCCCGTCCTAGGATCTCGGCGATGGTGTCGTCCTGGGTGGTCAAGGCCACCGCCACCGCCAGCGAGTCCGGCAACGGCGTGCCCGAACCGTAAAGATTGCCGTCCTGAGCGGGTTCGGGCCGGCGTCGGGACTCGATACCGGCCACCACCGCCGCCAGTGCCGAGGCGACCAACCAGTAGGGGTTGGCATCAGAACCACCGGTGCGCAGTTCGATGCGGGTGGCCCGCGGGTCCTGGTCCAGAAGCGAACGGACAGCGGCACTTCGGTTGTCGCGACTCCAGGTGACCGTGGCCGGTGCGAACGAATCCGGCACGAAGCGGCGATAGGCGTTGACCGAATGCGCACCGAAAAGCGTGATCGAGGGCAGATGTTCCAGCAAACCGGCGATGGCGAACTGCGCGAGGTCGTTCTCAGCGCCGTCCACCACGGCGAAAGCCGGTTCGTCATCTCGCCACAGCGAGATGTGCAGGTGCGCAGAACTTCCCGAGTGATCGGTGAACGGCTTGGCCATGAAGCTGGCGAGCGCGCCATGCCTGCGGGCCACCTCCTTGGCGGCATACTTCAACCGTGCGCTGTCGTCGGCGGCCTGCAGTGCATCGGTGTAGACCAGGTTCGCCTCCACCTGTCCCGGCCCGTATTCGCTCTGGATTCCCTCCAGACGGGTGAACGCA
Source organism: Mycolicibacterium sp. 22603 (assembly GCA_052044345.1). Lineage (GTDB taxonomy): Bacteria > Actinomycetota > Actinomycetes > Mycobacteriales > Mycobacteriaceae > Mycobacterium. The sequence continues at coordinate 307,651 of JBQEMX010000001.1, read as the reverse complement.
CCGAGGGTGTCGTAGAGATCGGACAACACCGGATCCAGCGCGTTGGCGTTCTCCAGTGAGTAGGCGTGGATGTCGTCCCGCAGCGGGGTGCCGTCCGGATTCAGCAGATAGAACTCCAGTTCCACACCCACCTTGGCGGTGTATCCGAGTCCGGCCAGGCGATCGAGCACGCGCCGCAGCACGGCACGCGGATCCAGCAGAGACGGTGTGCGGTCATGGGTGACGATGTCGGAGACAACATGCCCGACGCCCGGCCGCCACGGGAGCTCCCGCAGAGTCGACAGATCGGGCACCGCGAACACATCCGGATAGCCACCCGCCCAGTTGGTCAGTCGCAGCCCGTCGATGACGGTACCGTCGGTGTTCCAGCCCAACGCGGCCTCGCAGAACGCGAATCCGCTGCCCTGCGCCCGATCCAGGAACTGTCCGGCCGGGATGCGTTTACCTTGGGCATGTCCGAGCGGATCGCTCCACGCCACCTCGATCTCGGTGAGCGAACCGTCGGCAAGGCGGTCGGCCAGTGCAGGTGCGGGGGTGGCGGTGGTGTCGACTGCACGGGTCATGAGTGCGCGCCCGGGGCCGTGTCGGCGGTGCCGCTCACCCGCCGGGCGATGACCGCACCGACGATGAACGACACGATCAGCAAGCCGACGATGCCCCAACCCAGTGCATTCGAGGTGGCCAGACCCTCCAGGTTGGTGAGGATCAGGACCAAGGTCAGGACGAGTCCGACGAGTCCGAGTGCCGGTGCGATGCGCACCCGCCACTGTGAATACCCGCGCCGGTCGCGGGCGAAGAACACCAGCACCGCGATACTGGTGGCGATCAGCAGCACCACGAATCCCACCGTGGTGGTGGCCGCGAACCAGGTATAGAACTGCGTCACCGGGTCGAGGCCGAACGCGACGGCGGCCGCGATACCGACCGCGACGACGCAGGAGATCCACAACGACGCCTTGTGTGGGGAGCCGTGTGCCGCGTGTGCGACACCGACGGAGTCCGGCAGCACCCGATGTTGGGACAGCGCGAACACGTAGCGGGATGCCACGTTGTGGAAGGCCAGGATGCAGGCGAACAGACTCGTGAAGTACAGCACGGTGATGATGTCGTTGCCCGCGGTGCGGATATAGGTCTGGGCGACATCCGCGAGGAAGCTACCACCGGAATCGGTGGCCTGGGCGACGGCGCGATCATCTCCCCAGGCCGAGATCAGCGCCCAGCTGCTGACGGCGTAGAAGGCGCCGATGAGGATCAGCGCGGCGTAGGTGGCGCGCGGGATGGTGCGCTGTGGATCTTTGGCCTCGTCGCGGAAGACCGCGGTGGCTTCGAAACCGATATAGCTGAGCATCGCGAAGAGCAGGCCGATACCGAGCGAACCGGAGAACACGGTGGCGGGGTTGACCGCGCCGGTAGACAAGCCGTCGTCACCGCCGCCGCGCAGCACGATCACCAGGTCGAGCACGCCGATGACCGCGATCTCGGCGGTCAACAACACGCCGAGCACCCGACTGGACAGTTCGATGTTGCGGTAGCCCAGATACGTCGTGACCGCGAATGCGACCGCCGCGACGGTCCACCAAGGGATCTCGGCACCGCCGAACAATGTGATGACACCGACTCCGGCCGGCCCCAGCAGGCCGTACACGCCGGCCTCCAGGGCGACGTAGCTGACCAGCGCGACGAAACCGAACCCGATACCGATCGGGAAGCCCAGGGAGTGACGGATGTAGGAGAAGAACGCCCCGGCATCGTCGACGAACGGGGTCAGCGCCGTGAAGCCCACCGCGAACAGCAGCAAGATCACCGTCGAGACGAGGAACGTCGCAGGGAATCCCGCCCCGTTGCCGTTGGCGATGCCCAGTGGGAAGACACCACCGACCACCCCGAGCGGTGCGGCGGCCGCGACCACCATGAAGACGATGGAGGCCACCCCCAGATTTCCGCGTAACCTTCGGTCGGGGTGGTTCGCCGGGTTACCCAGTTCCCCAGCTACAGCGGTGATCTCGGACATGGTGCACCAATCCTTCTCGGGCCTGCGATGACTGTTGGCCAGAACCTAAGCCGCGATCGAGCGGCCGAGAACCGCTGCGGTCAGCGTGCGCCGAAGTCCGTAACATGACGGCACATTCGGCACCGATGCGGTCTTGCGTGCCGCGCTGTCTTCAGTACTCTGGCGACCATGTCGACCAGCTCGGTGCGATCGGTCAGCACGAAGGGGCTTCGGCCACTGCGGGTCGGCGCGTCGCCGATGCCGCACGCCGAGATCTTGGAGAGTATCCGCGCACAGCTGGCCCAATCCCAGATCGACCTGCAGGTGGTCGTGTTCGACAGTTTCGACGAGCCCAACGACTGGCTGGCCGCGGGACGACTGCACGCCAACTACTTTCAGTACCTGCCCTTCCTGAATCAGTTCAACAGGACCACCGGTAACACGCTCGTACCGGTGGTCGCGGTCCACATCGAGCCGTTCGGGCTGTACTCCAGCCGGGTGACCAGCCTGGCAACGATTCCCGATTACGCCGAGGTGGCGTTGCCCGCCGATGCGGTCAATGCCGACCGGTCACTGATGATGCTCGACCGGCTCGGACTGCTGGACTGTCGGCCCGACGCGGGACAGTTGGCCACCACCACCGATGTGCGGGCCAACCCGCGCCATCTGGTGTTCAAGGAACTGACCAGTTGGACGATGGCGTCGGCTCTCGACGATTTCGACGCGGTGTTCCTCTTCGGCAACCAGGCGATGGAACGCAACGTGCACACCGACACCGCTCTGCACTGTGATCGCGGGGACCCCGTCTACGCCGAGTATCTGGTGACCGAGCATGCGGGACAGAACAACCCAGACATCGCGACACTGGCCGCGGCGCTCACCGGGACGCAAACCAGGTTGTTCATCGAGACGACGTACTCGGGTCAGGTCATCCCGGCGTTCTGAGTTGCGCTCACGGCGCTTCAAACCCTGCCGGGCACCCACATCCTGGGGCACGCTCGAGCGATGTACCAATCGGGAGCAGGTACGACATCGTCGACACCACACCCGGTGCAGGTCATCCTCGTTCTGGAGGTGCCGCCGGGTTTCACCGAACTACCGCTGCGCACAGCCCAATTGGCCGACGACTACGGCGGCGTGATTGCCCGCTCGATACCCGGGGTGCGCGCCCGACCCGCCGTCATCACCTCCGCAGACAGCGCGGGCGGGCCCACCGGCGAGACCGGCGGCCTGCGGATCTATCCGTCGCGACGTTCGGTCAGTATCGACGGCGTCGGGCTCCAGCTGAGCTATCGAGAGCTGGAATTGCTCTTTTACCTTGCCGAACACCCGTGCCGCACGGTATCCCGCGAGGAATTGATGCAGCAGCTGTGGAACGACCGACCCGGAGCCGGGCGCACCGTCGACACCCATGTCCGCCGGCTGCGGGTCAAACTCGCCCACCATGCCGGCGTCATCACCACAATCCGCGGCGGCGGCTATCGGTTCGACATGGGCGCCGATGTGCACTACCGGCGCGACGGTGCTACAGGATGACCGTGGTCGGGCCGACGGTGCTGCAATAGGTCACCGGCGGGCTGCCCGCGTTCGCGCACACCCGGCCGCTGACGATGTATCCGGCACCAGGGGTGTACGGACTGAACCTGACCTCTGCGGTGCCGGGTCCCTCGGACTGCACGCACAGCGGGGCCACCGGGCTGCCTGCCTGCTGTAGGCACGCCACCTGCAGCTGGGGCACCGCCCGGTTGCACGCTCCCGGACTCACCGAGGCGACAACGGCACGCACCCCGCCATCCTGCACCACCGTGGGTGGCGCGAGGGTGACCGCGCAGCCTTGCTCTGGGGCCGCGGTCGCCGGTCCGGCGCCGAGCAGTGCCGCCACACTCACCATCGGTACCGCCAGCACAAGCCGTCTCATGCCCAGATCGTAGGACACGGCGCGGGCGGGCCGTCGCGTTTGGTCACCGCCGGGTCAGCACGTCCAACATGCCCGCCGCCGACCGCGGCCAGGTGAACTGTTCGGCGCGGCGACGGGCGCAGTGCCGGCGCGTCGTCTCGGGTCGGCTGATCACCGAGGAGACCGCATGTGCGATGGCCCTCGGGTCGTTGTCCGCGGCGGCGCCGCTGTCGGCCGTGAGGATCTCGGTAAGGGCCGAGGTGCGCGACACCACTGCCGGTGTCCCGCAGGCAAGCGCCTCAAGGGCGGCCAGACCGAAGGTCTCGTGCGGACCCGGCGCCAACGCGACGTCGGCCGAGGCAAGGATGGTGGCCACCGTGTCGCGGTCACCGATGTAACCGGTGAAGTCGACGGGCAGACCGGCGGCCTGGCGCTCCAGCCGCGATCGCAGCGGGCCCTCGCCGACGATCACAAGTCGCGCATCCACGCCCGAGTCACGCAGGGCCGCAACGGTATCGATGCTGCGGTGGACATGCTTTTCCACCGAGAGCCTGCCGCAGTGCACCAGCAGGGTCTGCTCGGGGCGCGCCCAGCGGCCGCGCAGCTGCGGGCAACGGTGGCGAGGGTGGAACTGATCGAGATCCACGCCCAGAGGCACCGTCGCCACGTTTGCCGCCCCGATCCTTTCGAACTCCGCACGGGCGAAACCCGTCGTACAGACCACCGCGTCGTAGTTGCGGGCGGTACGCCGGTTGGCCGCGTCGGCGATCGCACGGGCCGCCCCGCGCGGCAGGATCTGCCCGAGCAGCCGGTCGAGGCGCTCATGCGAGATCATGACGGTGGCCACCCCGTTGCGCCGACCCCAGGGCCCGAGCGAGCGGAGCGTCAGACGATCGGAAACTTCCAGCGCGTCGGGTTGCAGTTCCCCGAGCAGGGCGGTCACCGGTCCGGGCAGCACGGCCCGATATCCACCGGTGAACGGGATGCGGCGCGCCGGCAGGGACAACCGCATGACGCCGGAGGGCAACACCTGCCGGCCGGCATCGGCGCCCGGCACGACGAGAACGACTTCATGGCCGGCGGCGCTGTACTCGGCGCCGAGCCGATCGACCGCGGTCCGCAGTCCTCCCGAGCGTGGACCGTAGAAGTTGGCGACCTGGACAACCCTCATGGGCCATGAGTAGCCGCGACGTGTGGTCGGGTGGTCACGCGCCGTCGACACCGACGTGAACTACCGGTGAATCCGCCTGCGGCCTCAGCCGACGTGCGTCGACAACCAAGCCAGCGTGCGTTGCCAGGCGTCCTCGGCGGCCCGCGGGTCGTACCGTTCACCGGTGTCATTGAAGAACGCGTGGTTGGCGCCCTGCTCGGTGACCAGCTCGTGCACCAGCCCGGCACGGTCCAGCGCCGCGGCGGCCACCGGTTCGGTGGCGTTCACCCGCTGATCGAGCTCACCGTAGAAACCGAGCACGGCAACGCTTTTCGAGCCGGCGAAATCCGGGTCATCGGGCGTCGGGCCGTAGAACGGGAAGGCGGCCGACAGCTCGGGCGCACCCGAGGCCAGCAGGCGCCACACCAGTCCGCCGCCCATGCAGAAGCCGATGGCCGCCACCCGTTTACCCGGAGTACGCGTCTGTACCTCGGCGATCCCGGACCGCAGGTCGGCGACCATCTGTTCGGGCGGGCGGTTGCCCAGCGCGGCGGTGGCCTCGGCCGGATCGGCGAAGGCGGCGGTGCCGCCCTCGCCCGACAGTAGGTCGATGGCCAGGCTTGAGTAGCCGGCCCCGGCCAGTCGGCCGGCCACCGAGCGCACCCAGTCGTTGAGGCCCTTGTTCTCGTGGATGACCAGCATCGCGCCGCGCGGATCGGGCGCCTCGGCCCACGCGCCCCGCAGTTCCCCGGCCGGCCCCTGCCAGCTGACCGGGACCGTCGGTCTGGCGTCGTCCATCCCCGGCGGCGCGGACCGGGGTGTATCCGTACCGGTGGCGGCCACGTCCTGAGTCGCGTCCCCGCAGGCGGCGATGAGCGCGGTGGCGGCGGCGGTCCCGACACCGAGCAGAGCGAGTCGACGCAAGGCCTCCCGTCGCGAGAGCAGGCCGTCGACGTGATCGGTGGCGATCTCTTCGGCGATATAGCGCTGCAGTGGCGTCATGGTGTCGAGTATGCGCGTCCGCGGTAGACACCTTTGGAGATCTGTTCACGATTTTCGTTGACACCCGTCGGCGCCGCTGTTCTGATGGCGGGGTGACCTACGACACAATCATCCGCGGCGGACGCTGGTTCGACGGCACGGGCGCGCCGTCCGCCGTGCGCAATATCGGCATCCGCGGTGGACACGTCGTCGCCGTCAGCGCGGACGACCTGGATGACACCGACTGCCCGCAGCTGATCGATGCCACGGGCAAATGGGTGATCCCAGGGATGCTCGATATCCACACCCACTACGACGTGGAGGTGCTGGCCCGGCCATCACTGACCGAGTCGCTGCGCCACGGGGTGACCACGGTGATGCTGGGCTCGTGCTCGCTGTCCACCGTGCACATCGGCGGTGCCGACGCCGGCGACCTGTTCGGAAGGGTCGAGGCGATCCCGCGCGAGTACGTCATCGACACCGTCGACGACCACAAGACCTGGACCGGCGCCGAGGGTTACGTACAGGCGCTGGAATCGCTGCCGCTGGGGCCCAACCTCGCCGCGTTCATCGGGCATTCGGACATGCGCACCGCGGTGATGGGCCTGGACCGAGCCACCCGCGCCGATCACCGGCCGACCCGGGCCGAGCAGGCCGAGATGGAACGCATGCTGACCGAGGCCCTGGACGCCGGATTTGTGGGAATGTCCTCTCAGCAACTACTTTTCGACAAGATCGACGGTGACACCTGCCGTTCGCGGACCTTGCCGTCGACCTATGCGAAACCGCGCGAATTGCGCAGGTTGAAGTCGCTGTTGCGCCGCACGGGGCGGGCCCTGCAATCCGGGCCCGATATCCAGAATCCACTGAACCTGCTATCCCAGATGGCCCAGTCGTTGGGGTTCCTGCGCAACCCCCTCAAAACCAGCCTGCTCTCGGCCGCCGATATCAAGGCCAACCCCTATGCGATCAAGATCATGGGTCCGTCCTCGCGGCTGATCAACGCACTGGGCGGCAACTTCCGCTGGCAGCATCTCCCGGTGCCGTTCGAGGTGTACGCCGACGGTATCGACCTGGTCGTGTTCGAGGAGTTCGGTTCCGGCGCCGCAGCGCTGCATCTGCGTGACGAAGTGGAGCGCAATGCGCTGCTGGCCGACGAGAATTACCGGCGGCAGTTCCGCAAGGATTACGAGAGCAAATACGGTGTGCGCGTCTGGCACCGCGATTTCTTCGATGCCGAGATCGTCGGGTGTCCCGACGCGGGGGTCATCGGCAGATCGTTCGGACAGGTGGGCCTGGACCGCGGCCTGCATCCCGTCGATGCGTTCCTGGATCTCGTCCTCGAGCACGGCCGGAGATTACGCTGGCGGACAACCATTTCCAATCATCGTCCGGAGGTGCTCAAACAGCTGGCCCGCGAACCCGGTATCCAGCTCGGGTTCTCCGATGCCGGAGCGCACCTGCGCAACATGGCGTTCTACAACATGGGTCTGCGCCTGTTGCGCCACGTGCGCGATGCGCAGAACAGCGGGCGAGAGTTCATGACCATCGAGCGAGCGGTGCACCGATTGACCGGCGAGCTCGCCGACTGGTACCGCCTGGACGCCGGCCACCTGCGCATCGGCGATCGGGCCGATGTAGCGATCATCGATCCCGAACGCCTGGACTCCGGCCTTGACGATTACGCCGAGGAAACCGTCGACTGTTACGGAGGTCTGTCACGGATGGTCAACCGAAACGACGACACCGTAGCGGCCGTGCTGGTGGGCGGGCGTGCGGTGTTCATCGACGGGCAGGCGACCGAATCGGTGGGCCGGGACCGCACCGGTCGGTTCCTGCGGGCCGCGCATCGCTCCCCCGCCCATGGCGTCGGGCAGAGCGCGTTGGCCGATGTCGTCTGACACTGTCGGCGCGGCCAAGTGCGCCGAATCGGCCACGGTACTGGGCATGTGGCGCGCACTGTCACGCCGCGACTGGGCGGAGGTCGCCACCTTCCTGGCCGCGGACTGCATCTACGCCGATATGCCGGTCGGGCCGGCCGCGGCCGCCCGTGGTCCGCAGGACATCGTCAAACGCCTCAAGATCGGGCTGGAATCGTTGGCCGCGTACGAGAATCACGACGGCCTGCTCGTGGCCGACGGGCCGCATGTCATGTACGAGCACTCCGAGACCTGGACGTGGCCGACCGGTGAGCGAGCGGTGCTGCCGTTCGTCACCGTCCACCGGGTTGTCGACGACCGGATCACCGTGTGGAAGGACTACTGGGATATGGGCGCCCTGACCAATCATGCGCCCGCCAACTGGCTCTCGGATTTCGCCACCGCCGACATGTCCTGGGTGTACGACGCGACGGGCCGGCTGTGAGGGGTTGCGCTCGCCCGTAGACTCATACATATGACTGAATTGGCGTTGCCGCCCGGACCTCCGCTGCCGCCCGGACTACAGGCCGCGCTGCTGATGAAGTTCTGGCCCCGGCTGATCGCCGGCTGTCGACGTCGGTACGGCAACATCTTCACGCTGCGCATCGCCTCGATGGGAACGGTGGTCTACCTGGCCGATCCGGCCGATATCAAGACGGTGTTCAGTGGCGACCCAGCGGTCTACCACGCCGGCGAAGCGAACTCCATGCTCGCCGGATTACTGGGCACCAGTTCAGTTTTGGTGATCGACGAGGATGAGCACCGGGATCGTCGCAGGATGATGCTGGCACCGTTCGGCCGTGAGGCCGTCGCCAGACAGACCGATGTGATCGCCCAGGTCGCCACCGCCAATATCGAAAAATGGCCCATCCATCGGCGATTCGCGGTAGCACCCAAGATGGCCGAGATCACCCTGGAGGTGATCCTTCGGGCGGTGATCGGCGCCAGTGCGCCCGACCGGTTGGCCGCGCTGCGGCGCGTCATGCCCAAGCTGCTCAGCGTCGGCACCTGGGAATCACTGGCTATCAGCACTCCCGGCCTGCAACGGCTGGCGCCATGGCGCCCCTTCGCCGAGCGACTGGCGGAGGCCGACGAGCTGCTGTACGCCGAAATCGCTGACCGGCGCGCCGATCCGGCGCTGGAATCTCGCACCGACGCGCTGGCGATGATGATCCGCACCGGCCAGATGTCCGACGTACAGCTGCGCGACCAGCTGATGACGCTGTTGGTCGCCGGACACGACACCACCGCGACCGCACTGTCCTGGGCGTTGGAGCGGCTGACCCGGCACCCGGACCTGCTCGCCAAGGCCACCGCTGCGGCCCGCGGCGGCGATGATGCCTACCTCGATGCCGTCTGCAAAGAGACCCTGCGGATCCGCCCGGTCGTCTTCGACGTCGGCCGGATTCTCACCGAGCCGGTCGAGATCGGCGGGTATCGACTTCCGCCCGGGGTGATGGTCGCGCCCGGGATAGGGCTGGTACACGCCGCTGCCGATCGCTATCCCGATCCCGAGACGTTCGATCCGGACCGGATGCTCGACGCCCAGCTGAGCCCGACCACCTGGCTTCCGTTCGGCGGCGGCAACCGACGCTGCCTCGGCGCGAACTTCGCACTGGTGGAGATGGGTATCGTGCTGCGCGAGGTCTTGCGATGCGTCGACCTGGACACCACGACGGCACCGGCCGAGCGGCGGCGCGTCAAGAGCGTGATCCTGATGCCCCACCGCGGAGCCAGGATTCGCGTGCATGCACGACACCGGGTACCGACATCGCCGGGATGCCCGCATCGCGCGGCGTCAGCGCAGTAGCGCGACACCGGCCACGACGAGCGCCACCACTTTGGCCAGTTCCAGCCCGACATAGGCGTAGTGCGCGCGCGACCGCGCGGGCTCGCCACCTCCCGGCGGCGCGGCGAGCACCGCATCCGAGCGGCGGCTCAATCGCGGCCGGACGGCCACCAGCTGGATTGCCAACAGCGTTGCCGCGGCGGTGAATCCGATCAGGGCTGGCCCGCGTGCCGAGGCGAGCGTCACAGCCGTGCCGATGAGTACGGCGAGCACCGTCTCGACGATGTTCAGCGCGCGAAACACCAGCCTGCCGATGCCGAGCCCGATACGCAGGGTGACATCGGGAGCCCGGAACTTCAGCGGCGCCTCCAAGAAGGAGATCGCCAGCACCATGCCCAGCCAGACGAAGGTGAGTGCGGCCGCCGCGGCGGGAGCGCTCAAAGGGTGATCTTGCAGGACTGACCGATATCGAGCGTGCGCAGCATGCGACCCATCCCGAGCCACATCGCACAGGACAGCGCCAGATCGGTGAGCAGTTCGTCGCTGAACTGCTCACGACAGCGCGCCCAGAAGTCCTCGTCGTCACGCAGGCCGGTGTGGTCGTTGGCAAAACGCTCGGCGAACTCGGCGGCGATCCGCTCCTGGTCGCTGTACCCCGGCCAGGTCTGCCAGACCGCCGCATGGTCGTAGAGATCTTCGTCGACACCGGCTGCCGCGCCCTCGGAATCGCGGGTGTTCTGGCACACCACGCACTCGTTGTTCAGCGCGATCACCATGCGCGCCAGCTCTCGCACGCGCATGGGCAGCCGGTTCTTGTTGTAGACGGCATGGGTATAGCCCGCCATCGCCACCCCGATATCGGGCGATTTGGTGATCCAGGCGGCGGCATCGTCGTCAGCAAAATCTCCGATACGGCTCATGTGCGCAACCGTACGCCGCCGGGGGTCGAAGTGGAACGTGTTCTAGTTCTTTGATGCGCCGATGCTCGCCGGCTCGTCACGGTCCTCCACCCATTGCGGCTGCACCATCATGCGGTGAGCGATCCGTTCCAGTGCCGCCTCCACCTGGAGACGGTCGGGGCGAGCGGCGAAACTGACGCTCGACCTGGCAAGGCGGTCGATCAGCTTGCTCACCAGCGCATCGATCACCACCTGCACCTGGTCGGCGCCGGCTTGGGTCAGCCACAGCTGGTCACCGGTGCGCAACGCGTAACCGGTGTCCACACATTGCTGGAAGGACGGCTCCAGCACCTCGGCGGGAACGCGCCGCAGCTCGGCGATATCGGTCAAGGTTGCCGACCCGTAGACCTGGTTGTGTCGGTATATCTGCACGACTGCCCACAGTCTGGCGATATCGAGTTCGCATCCCGGATGGTCGGTGAGCTTGCGCAGGCGAATATCGGGCGAGTCCCGGAAGATGCGCGCCACCGCCATCTCCAGGATCTCGTCGGAGGTCTCCGGCGTCGGCATGCCGAACCCTTCGCCGAGATCGGACGCCGAGACCGTCTCCATCTCACGCAGCGGAATCTCTTTCAGGAACAGCGCGACGACAAATCCGACGAAGGCCACCGGGGCCGCGCACAGGAAGACCATGCCGAGGGCATCGGCATAGGCGTCGATGATGGGGGCCGCCATCTCCGGCGGCAGCTCGCGCAGCGCCTGTGGCGACTCCGCGGCGATCGGAGGCGCCCCGCTCGCCGCCACCGCCTGCCCGATCCGGCTCGACAGGAAGTTGGCGAACAACGATCCGAAAATCGCGGCGCCGAAGGAACTGCCGATGGTCCTGAAGAAGGTCACTCCCGACGTCGCCACCCCGAGATCGGCAAAGTCGGCGGTGTTCTGCACCACGAGGACCAGCACCTGCATACACAAGCCGATGCCGGCACCGAGGATGAACAGATACAACGACTGCATCCAGAACGCGGTGTGCGCGTCCATGGTGGACAACAGTGCGAATCCCACCGTCATCACGGCCGTGCCGGTGACCGGGAAGATCTTGTACCGCCCGGTGCGGCCGACGATCGAACCGCTGGTGATCGAGGTGATCAGCATGCCGGCCACCATGGGCAGGGTGCGCAGACCCGATACCGTGGCCGATACGCCGTCGACGAACTGCATGAATGTCGGCAGGAACGTCATCGCACCGAGCATCGCGAAACCGACGATGAACCCGAGCACACAACAGACCGTGAACACCTGCCCCGCGAACAGCCGGATCGGAAGAATGGGTTCCGGGGCGCGGAGTTCCACCCGGACGAACACGGCCAACGCGATCACCGAACCAGCGAACAGACCGAGAATCACCGGCGATGTCCAGGCGTACTCACCGCCGCCCCAGCTGGTCGCCAGCGTCAGGCCGGACGCGCCGAGTCCGACGAGGGCGATGCCGGCATAGTCGATGACGGGGCGCGAGGTGCGAGCCAGCGCCGGAATCGCGGCCACGGCGACCAGGAACACCACCACCGCGACCGGCACATTGATCCAGAACGCCCACCGCCACGAGAGATGATCGGTGAAGAACCCGCCCAGCAGCGGGCCGATGACGGTGGTGACCCCGAACACCGCGCCGAGTGCGCCCTGATACCTGCCACGGTCCCGCAGAGGGATCACCTCGCCGATGACGGCGGTGGCGGTCACCATCAAGGCGCCGCCGCCGATGCCCTGCAGAGCGCGCGCACCCACCAGCATCGCCATCGAATCGGCCAGTCCGCAGAGCACGGATCCGAGCAGGAAGAACACCACCGCGACCTGGAACACGGATTTCCTGCTGAAGAGGTCGCCGAGCTTGCCCACGATCGCGGTCGCGATGGTCGACGCGAGCAGGTAGCTGGTCACCACCCAGGACTGATGTCCGGCTCCCCCGAGATCGGACACCACCGTCGGCAGTGCGGTGGCGACGATGGTCTGATCGAGCGCCGCCAGCAACATACCCAGCAATACCGCGACAAAGATGATATTGCGGCGCTGCGGGCTGATCTGTGCGTCGGCGGCAGTCGACCCCGTAGCAGTGGCCGTCACGATTCCCCGGTCCTCCCCGACCCAGCGAAATATTAGCCTTGCTATCTAATATACCGCGGTCGGCGAGCCGGACGACCGCCGCGACCTAGGCGGTACCCACACCCGGCGGGCGCGACACACACTGGGCCGAGTACAGCTCTTCGCCGAGCTTGTCCATCAATTCGAGCTGGGTCTCCAGGTAGTCGATGTGGTTCTCCTCATCGGCAAGGATGGTCTCCAGGATGCCCGCCGAAGTCGCGTCACCCTTCTCGCGACACATCATCACGCCGGGACGAAGACGTTCGACCACCTCGTACTCGATGGCCAGGTCCGACTGGAACTGCTCACGCAGCGTCTGCCCGACCCGCAGCGAGAACAGGCGCTGATAGTTGGGCAGGCCATCCAGAAGCAGGATGCGGTCAGTGATCGTTTCCGCGTGGCGCATTTCTTCGAAGGACTCTTCGCGAGTGTGCCGCGCCAATTCGGTGAATCCCCAATTGTCCTGCATTTTGGAGTGCAGGAAATATTGATTGATCGCCGTGAGTTCGCTCGTCAGCTGCTCGTTGAGCAGTTTCAGAACATCCGGATCGCCTTGCATGTTGCTCCTAAGCACCTTGAGGGCTGTCAAGTGTCGCCAAAGCCGTGCGCACCTGAACCTAGTCGAGCCGGAAGGCCGCAGCGAGGGTGTCCAGCGCGGTTCGTCGGAAAGATTTGGGCCGCTACGGCGTGCCGTAGGCAAGGCAAACCCAACAAACTCGATCTCCTATGGACCGGCTACCCTTAGTTAGGTTACGATGACCTAACTTGCAGGTGGCGGTGTTGGCAGCGCCGAGGGATATGCGTGAGCGAAGGGGGAGTCATGACCCACCATGCGAATTCCTCGCGCCATTGTCTTTTCTTCCGACGCGATTTCGGCGAGTTTTTCCCGTTACCCGTGCCACAACACCGGAATTCCGAATTCTCGCCGAATTCGTCGTCGATGGACAGCGCACATTCGACCGGCCATTCCGTGATGCAGTCTTCGAAGAACCTTTTCGGCAACCCGAGCATGGCGGCCTGATCCGATGTTCGTCTGCCTGTGCACCGGCGCCACCACCCAGGCGGTGCATGACGCCGTGGCGGCGGGGGCGACGACATCTCGACAGGTTGCCGACGCCTGCGGCGCAGGCTCGGACTGTGGCCGGTGTCGCCGGACGGTGCGGGCGATCCTGGCCGCAGCCCGCACCACCGAGTGCCCGGTGCACGCCGCGGGTTGACCGGTCAGCCGCGTCCGGCGTTGAACGACGCCAGCGCGTCGACGTTGGCGGCCTGACCGAGCAATTCGGCGAACAGGGCGTTCTCGCGCTCGGACGCTGCGGCGATCGCCGGGCGGATGGCTTCCATCATGGTCTGCTTGACCGCCATCAGGCTGTTCAGCGGGCGGGACGCCAGCAGCTCGGCGTGCGAGCGCGCCTCGGACATCAGCTCCGCGGGCTCACACACCTTGAAGACCAGCCCCATGCGCAGCGCCTCGTCCGCATCGACCCACTCCGAGGACAACAACAACCAGGCCGCGTTCTGACGGCCGATCAACCTGGGCATCAGATAGGAGGACGCCGCCTCGGGCGGCACACCAAGGCTGGTGAACGGGCACTTGAGCCGAGCGGTGCTGGACATGAAGGCCAGATCCGCATAACCCAGGATCGTCGCCCCGATACCCAGTCCCAGTCCGTTGACGGCAAGGATCAGCGGTTTCGGAAAGGCCGTCAGCGCCTCGATCAGCCCGCGGAAGCCGTGCTTGCCCGGCCTGTACTCCGGGTCGGTGACCAGCTTCTGCATCTCGACCAGATCGTTGCCCGCGCTGAACGCCCGGCCGGCGCCGGTGAGCAGGACCACCGACACCTCGGGGTCTGCTGCCGCGGCCAGCAGGGCCTCGGTCGTCGCATCGTAGAGCGCCTCGCTGAAGGCGTTGAGTGCCTCCGGTCGATTGAGGGTCAGGGTCCGGACCCGGTTGTCATCCGAGATCAAAAGTGTCACGCGTGCAGCGTAAGCCCCCGGGTCGCACACACGTACCGACTGGTGGGCACCGTGTCGATGTTGCGGTCCGCGCCGAACCTCGCGACGCTGGCCGCCATCCGCCCCATCCGGTCGGCGAGATCGCTCTGATCGGCGGCTCCGAAGAACGCGAGCAGGTCCGATACCGCCTCGATCGGGAACAGCTCTTCGACGATGGCGTCGATCACCGGCGCGTCGGCGGTGATCGCGCGGACCACCGTGTTCTGGGTGTATCCGAAGGTCGCCTGTGTCTCGATCGCCACCGGCGTGTGGTCGATATGCCAGCGCGCCAACCACGTCGCCGTATCGAGATCCGCGGGTCGGCGCAACAGCGCCACGTTGGCCAGGCCGGGTGTGCGCGCGCCCACGGGCACATCGGGGCCGGGCAGCGGCACCGACTCGGTCACCAGGTAGGCGGCCAACAGATCGCATTCTGCGGACAATCGGCGCACCGCCGCCGCGACCGCGCTGCCGTAGTACTGCTGGGTCCAGATGCTCACCACCGCGACGACCGGCGGATCCAGCGTGGTCAGTGTCATCATCGACGCACGCACCTCATCATCGCGGACGTTGACCGCCAGACCGGCAAGACCCAGCCCGGACAGATTGGCCGCCACCTCGGTGCGCAGCCGCAGGCACCACTGTTCGTCGGTGACCGCGCGCCGCATTGTGATCATCACCTTTTCCACGATCAGAACCTAGCAATCGCAGCCGGTTTCGATGATCACAACGGCGCGCGGGAAGCGGGGATCACCGCTGTTACGGGAGCGACCCGGGTGACAATGGCGTCATGACGACGAGCCGCGGGCTGCGCCTGACGCTGTATGACTCGGCTGCGGTGATCCGCAGTCTGGTCGGTGTCCTGGCGATCACGGTGCCCGCGATACTTCTCGGGTTCCCTGCTCAGCTGTCGGCGGTGGCCGGCGCCGCGATGGCCGGGATCGTGGCAGGCGCCAGCGCCCTACAGGACAGCCCTCGCGGCCGGTTCCCGATCGTCGTCCTGGTCTCGACCGAGATGGCGGTCGCGGTTCTGTTGGGCGCGCTGACCGGCGGCAGCGATCTGGCCCTGCTGATCGCGCTGGCGCTGTGGTGTGTGGTGGCCGGCCTGCATTGGGCGCTGAGCGCCAATGCGGGTCTGGTCGCCGCGGCGGGCGCGGCGCTGTTGTTGACCGCCGAGCCGCCGGCCACGGTATCGGCGGCCTTGAGCGCGGCCGCGCTCGCGTTGGTCGCCGGGCTGACCCAGGCCGTGCTGATCGCACTGTGGCCGCAGCGCCGGTGGCGCGACCAACGCAGCACCCTCACCCGGGCCTATCTGTCGCTGGCCGGCTACGCCGAGGGCATGCTCACCGAACCGGCGCCGCCGCTGGACAACGAGCAGCTGCTGCAGTTGCGGGCGGCCTTCACCGTAAGCGAGGCGATGGCCAAACGCCGGCCGCCCATCTACCGAGGCTGGTACGGCCTGCCCGAACGCATTTCGGAGTCCCTGACCGGACTGCGCGGGCACACCGGAGATGAGTCCGTGACACGGCTGCTGCGCGCAGCCGCTGACCTGCTGACGGTCATCGCCCACGCCAGGCGGCGATCTCGCCGGGACCTCGGCCACGCCCTCGGCCAATTGGAGGGCTCCGCCGAGGCCGTCGACGGCGAGGCACACGACACCGCGGTCCGCCTGGTGGGCCAGCTGCGTGAGGCGGTCGAACTGCGCTACGGGCAATTCGAACCCGAGCAGGTGGCGCACCTGCGCAGGCCCGGCCTGCCGCACGCCGTGGCCGCGGCCGCGCACCTGATGCGCGAACAGACCGACCGGTACTCGCCCATCCTGCGACACACCATCCGGCTGGCAGCCGCCACCGTCATCGGAGTGGCGGTGTGGCGTTTTGCCGGCGTGCCGCACGGCGCATGGATCGCGCTCACCGTCCTGATGGTGTTGCGCCCCGAGACCGCACACACCTACACCCGGTGTGTCTGGCGAATCGTCGGAACCGCTGCGGGAGTGGCGCTCGGGGCCATCCTGCTCGCGATATCGGGACCGTCCCCGATCTCATCGACCGTCCTCGCGGTGCTGCTGATCGCGCTGGCCTACGCCAGCGCCGAGGTGAGTTATCTGGCGGTGAACACAGCCATCGCCGCGGCCCTGGTCCTTCTGCTCAACACCGGGGGCACCGGTGATGCCGCCGCCGTTGCCGACCGCCTGCTGGCGGTGCTGATCGGTGGCGCGCTGGCGGTGACGGTGCACGTGGCGCTTCCGGACAATGCACTGGTGCGGCTGCGACAGCGCGCAGGCGAGTTGCTGAAGACCGAGATCGACTATGCGGCAACGGTCGTGCGTGCCTTCGTCCACGACCTGGACCACCCCAAGGAATCGCTGGCGTCGGCGTGGGCGCGGGCGGTCAGTGCCCGCACCGCGTTCGAGGCGACCGCCGGGGCGACGGGAACCGACTGGCAGCAGCTGCGCCGATGGATGCGTTCATACCGAGCGGCGTTGAATGCGGTCACCACCTCCTGCGCGACGCTGGAGGCCAACCTCCCCGCACATCCCCCGGCAGGCCTGGACCGGGAGTTCGTCGCGGCCGTCGACGAGTACGTCAAGGCGTTGTCCGGTGACCCCGCCACCCCGGCCGCGCCGTGGCGGGTCGATACCGACGCGCTGCTCGCCGCCAATGCCGGCGTGCGGACCGCGGCGGCACTACTGACCGACGCCGACGGCGCCGAGCGGGTACTGGTTGCCGAGATCGCCACGATCACCGCGGTGGTCACCGAGGTGGCGACCAGCGATATCCAGGTGGGGTGAGGCGGCGTCACCCCCGTGCCCACCTGGGTTGGATGAACACCCCCTCGGCCTGCACCGTCGGTCCGGAGCCGTCCGATATCGTGCCTGCGGCAAAGGTTTTGATGCCCTCGGTACGCACTATCGCCGCCTCTGCACGCAGCGCGCCCAGCGGCGTCGGTCGCAGATATCGCACGCTGATCGTTCCGGTCAACCGCGGACTGGTGGCCGGGCTGGCCGCCTCACCGAGGACGTGATCGAGGATCAGCGCGGCGATGCCGCCGTGCACGTGCCCGGGCGGTCCCTCGTAGGGGGCACCGAGGGTGAAGTCGGCCGCCACCGACCCGTCGTCACCGCGTCGTACCGCCAACGGCGGAGCGATCGGGTTGCGCAGACCGATCACGGCGTTACCCCAGGGCATCCGGTCGCCGTGGGCGGTGAATCGCACACCGAACGCACCATCGAGCTGCCTACTGCGCAGCGCCGCAGTGGCCTCGTCGATACGCGCCTTGGCCGCCGCCACGATATCGGCGTCGGCCTCCGTGCGGATGGTCGCGTCGACGAGTTGGCGGACCGATTCGGCGAGCGGGCCGTAGATGCTGCGCAGCCGTTCGACCTCCTCGGTGCTGAGGTCCTCATGGGTGAAGTCCAACATCCCAGAACTAGAACACGTTCTAGCGTCGCTGTCGAGCCACCTCGCGCCGCGTGCGCCCTGTGACGCTAGGGTCGCGACATACCGATGACGGTTGCACGATGCGTGGGAGGTGACGACCGAAACCATGGCGGCACCCAGGATGCCCGGCCAAGGCCAGGGCCTGCCCGCGACACTTGTCGACGTGGCCGCCGACCGGCTGCGGGCCGCCATCCTCAGCGGCGCACTGACGCCGGGAGAGAAACTCGTCGAAGAACAGCTCTGCGCCGACCTGGGGATCAGCCGGGCACCGTTGCGGGAGGCGCTGCGACTACTGACCCAACAGGGCCTCGTCGAGCATCTGCCGCGACGCGGCTCCCGCGTCACCGTCTGGTCGCCGACCGATATCCTCCAGCTCTTCGCCCTGCGCAACGTCCTGGAACGGCACGCCATCGAATTGGCGCTCCCCTTGGCCGATCCGGCCGCCGCCCTGGCACCCGTGCGCGACGCATTGGGCGAGATGGCCTGCGCGTCCGACGAGTTGGAGCGAGATGACGCACACCGCCGCTTCCATGCCGCCGTGGTGGCGCTGGCCGGAAACCGGCAACTCGACATCGCGCTGGCGCCGATCCTGATCAAGCTGCAGCTCCCGATGGCGATGAATCTCCGCGAGGAGGCACGCCACCACCGGGCGCGCGACGGTATCGACCGGCACCGCGCCATCCTGACCGCGCTCGAGACCAACGATCCGGCAACGGTGATCACCGCGCTGGCCGACCATGGTCATCTGCAATTCCTCGAACTGCCGGATCGCTAACACGATCGACACACGGCCGTTCCGCGATCGCCACGATTCTGTCGACAATCGACAGACATGGATTCAGATGCGTTCGGCCCGTCCGTCGGGCCGTCGGTGGCCGAGATACTGGCATCGCACGAGAGCGGCAGCGGATCGCCCACCAAGACCGCGGCCCGCGTTGCCGATGCGATCGCCGCCCGCGGTGACGACGGCACCTGGCTGTCCACGGTGCCCCGTGCCGAACTGCTGAACGCCGCCGCCGAGATCGAACGCCGCCCCGGGGCCCGGACCCTGCCCCTCTACGGGGTGCCGTTCGGCGTCAAGGACAGCATCGATGTCGCCGGGGTCCCGACCACGCTGTCCTGTCCCGACTTCGGCTACCTGGCGACCGAGACCGCGCCCGCGGTGCAGCGACTCCTCGACGCCGGCGCGCTGTATGTCGGCAAGACCAACCTGGACCAGTTCGCCACCGGACTCAACGGCACGCGCACGCCCCACACCATCCCGCGCAGCGTCTACGGCGGCGAGATGATCTCCGGCGGTTCGAGTTCCGGCTCGGCGGTGGCCGTCGCACTCGGCGAGGTCCCCTTTGCCGTCGCCACCGACACCGCCGGTTCCGGCCGAGTGCCCGCGGCACTGAACGGCGTCATCGGTTTCAAGCCATCACGCGGACTGATCAGCACCGTCGGATTGGTACCAGCGTGCAAGTCTTTGGACTGCATCACCGTGATGGCCGGCTGCATCGATGACGTGGACCGGGTGTTCGACGTGATGGCCGCCCCAGATGCTGCCGACCCCTGGTCGCGTGACCGCGGGCCTCGATATACGGGTGCCCCGATCACCGTCGGATTGCCGGCGATGGACGAACTCGCGTTCTTCGGCGACGAGCAGATGGCCCACGCACACGAGGCGTTTCGCCGCCGCCTTGCGGGTCAGGTGCGGACCGTCGAGGTACCGCTGGCGCCGTTTCTGGCCGCGGGTGAACTGCTCTACCAGGGTCCGTGGGTGGCCGAGAGACTCGTCGTCTTCGGCGATTTCCTTGCCGCCCAGCCAGATTCCATACACCCGGTGGTTCGGGACATTCTGCGCAGCGGCGAGAAATACACCGCCGTCGATGCTTTCGCCGCGTTACAGCGACTGCAGGAACTGCGCGCCGAGGTGAGCCGGATCTGGTGCGATATCGACGCCCTCGTGGTGCCGACGATCGGCACCACTTTCACCGTCGACGAAGTGCTCGCCCGGCCGATCGAGACCAACACGATGCTCGGGCATTACACGCATTTCGGCAATCTGCTCGATCTGCTCGGGGTGGCGATCCCCGTCGGCCGCACCCACGACGGCAGACCGCACAGCGCGACCGTGCTGTCGGCGGCCAGACGGGACGACCTCGCGCTGCACATCGCCGCGCAGATCATCGACGAGCCACGCAGCAGCGCCGGCCGGGTACCCACCGCCGTCGAGGAGCGGATATGACCCGGCAGGTTGCCATTCCCGCCACGCCAGAGCCGTTCACCCTGATCGCCGGCCGCACCGCACTGGTCATCATCGACATGCAGCGCGACTTCCTGTTGCCCGGCGGTTTCGGCGAGAGCCTCGGCAACGATGTCGGCCAGCTGCTGAAGGTCGTGCCGCCGCTGACGGCACTTCTTGAGGCCGCGCGAGAAGCCGGCGTGATGGTGATCCACACCCGCGAAGGACACCGGCCCGACCTGTCGGACTGCCCGCCTGCCAAACTCCGCCGCGGCGTTCCCAGCAAGCGGATCGGCGACGAGGGTGCGTTCGGCCGCATCCTGATCCGTGGCGAGTACGGCCACGACATCATCGACGAGTTGCGCCCCCACGACGGTGAGGCTGTCATCGACAAACCGGGCAAGGGCGCGTTCTACGCCACCGAACTGGCCGAGGTGCTGACCGGGGCGGGAATCACACAACTGGTGATCACCGGTGTCACCACCGAGGTGTGCGTGCATACCACCACCCGCGAGGCCAACGACCGCGGATACGAGTGTCTGGTCGTATCCGATTGCGTCGGTTCGTATTTCCCGGAGTTCCATCGAACCGGCCTCGAGATGATCGCCGCACAGGGCGGGATCTTCGGCTGGGTCACCGACAGCGCCGCCGTCCTTGCCGCCCTGCACACCTTGACCTTCGACGCCGCCTGATTGGAGATGCCATGAGTACCGAGATCACCGATCCGCCGGTCGGCCCGCCGGTGCCCGAGTCCCACGCCGTCGTCCCGTGGTGGACCCGTGGCGACACCAACGCGTTCTTCGGGCTCGGGTTCAACATCCTGGTCAACGTCCTCACCCTGACCGGGCTCATGATCGGGGTCGTCGCGGTGCCCGCCGGTGATGTGCTCGGTACGGTGCTGCCCGCACTCGGCGTCGCGCTGATCCTGGGAAACCTGTACTACACCTATCTCGCCCGCCGGCTCGCGAGGCGGGAGAACCGCGCAGACGTCACCGCACTCCCGTACGGCCCGTCGGTGCCGCACATGTTCATCGTCGTCTTCGTGGTGATGCTGCCGGTGTATCTGAACACCGGGGACGCACTGCAGGCGTGGTCGGCCGGACTGGCGTGGGCGTTCATGATCGGCGTCATCGTGATGATCGGCGCGTTCGTCGGGCCATACATCCGCAAGCTGACCCCGCGTGCCGCCATGCTCGGCACGCTGGCCGGGATCTCCATCACCTTCATCTCCATGCGGCCGGCCGCCCAGATGTGGGAGGCAGCCTGGATCGGCCTTCCGGTGCTCGCCATCATCCTGATCGGATTCTTCACCGACGTGAAGCTGCCGTTCGGTATTCCGGTCGGTTTGGCGGCGCTGCTCGTCGGCACCGCCATCGGCTGGATGGGCGGATACATGTCGGCACCCGATGTCGGCCAAGCCGTCTCCGATATCGCGATCGGCATTCCCGACCTGCGCCTGGAGCTGCTGTTCTCCGGACTGACCAACCTGGCCCCGCTACTGGGTACGGCGATCCCGTTGGGCGTCTACAACTTCACCGAGGCGATGAGCAATGTCGAGAGTGCCGCGGCAGCGGGTGACAACTACAACCTGCGCAGCGTGCTGCTGGCCGACGGGGCGGGGGCGGTCATCGGTTCGGCCTTCGGCTCGCCGTTCCCGCCCGCGGTCTACATCGGCCATCCCGGTTGGAAGGATGCGGGTGGCCGGGCCAGTTACTCACTGGCCAGTGGGTTGCTCATCGGCGTGCTGTGTTTCCTCGGCCTCTTCGGCATCCTGGACGCACTGCTCCCGGTGCCCGCGATCGTGCCGATCCTGCTCTACATCGGTCTCCTCATCGGTGCTCAGGCGTTCCAGGCGGTGCCACGCCTGCACGCGATCGCCGTGGTGATCGCCTTGCTGCCCAATCTCGCCGAGTGGGCCAAGACGCAGATCGACAATGCGCTGAACGCCGCGGGGACGACGGCTTCGGAGGTCGGCATGGATGCGCTCAATGGTTCCGGCGTGGTGTACGCGGGTTTGAAGACGTTGGGCGAGGGTGCTGTTCTGGTCGGCCTGATCCTCGGCACCATGGTCGTCTTCATCCTGGAGAAGAAGTTTCTTTTCGCCGCCGCCGCCGCGACCGTCGGCGCGGCACTGTCCTTCATCGGGCTGATCCACTCACCCGCGGTGGCGTGGGCGGCCAATCCGTCGGTGGCGCTCGGCTATCTGTTCTTCGCAACGGTATGCCTGCTGTACGGCCTGCTGCCGGGGGCCAAGGAGCCAGCCGTGAGCGACGAGAGCGATATCGTCGCCGGTCACTGACCCGGTGCGGCGGGGGTCACAGGCCGGCACCAGCGGTGGCATAGATAACCTAAGCTTTCGTGGTCACTTGTCTACGAAGTGCATTACCCTCGCATTCATGGCTGCACGCACACACAGTGCGGACCCGCGCGCCGAGCGCGTCCGCACCCTTCTCCACGAGGCCGCATTCGCGCTGGCCCACGAACATCCGGTCGACGAGCTGACCGTCGCCACCATCGTCGGTCGCGCCGGAGTCAGCAGACAGGTCTTCTATCAACATTTCCGGGACCGCGACGACGCGGTTGCCGCCGCCTTCGCGGTGGCGTTCGAACAAGCAACCGCCGATATCGGCGACGACCCCAGGGTGCGGATCAACCGGCTGTTCGATTTCGCCGGGGAGCATCGCGACATGTACCGCAACGTCATCCCCAGCGCGGTCACGCAGCGAGTCGTCGATGCCTTCCGCGCCGAACTGGCACCGGCGTGCGCCGAGATCGCGGCACAGGGCATGTCGGTCATCGCACCGATGTCCGGCCTCACCGTCGAAGCGGTGACCCGCTTCCTGGTCGGCGGCTTCATGGAGGTGCTGCGATCGTGGATGGAAGCACCGGACACCCGTGACCCAGGTGATCTCCGCGAGCGCGTGACCGCCGCGTTCGACACCGTCAACGCCCTACTCACCCTCCCGGGACGGATCTGATGGGCAAGCACCGCGACACACCTCCGGCCGTCACCCCGGCCCAGATCCGCAATGTCGCACTCGCGATGGGCGTGTTCACCGCACTCGTGCTGGCCATGATCGCCAGCTACGCCGGCGCGTTCGCCAAACCGACTCTGCGCCATATGGATATCGCCGTCGCAGCACCCACACAGCTGATCGAGGCGATGCAGGCCGAACCCGAACTCGCCGTCACCGCGGTCACCGACGGCGAGGCCGCCCGCGACCTGGTCCTGCAGCGTAAGGCCGACGCCGCGTTGGTCGCACAGCCCACGGGCACCCTGGACGTCTACGTCGCCGGCGGNGTGGCCACCGCCGCCGAAAGCGTGGGGCGCAGCGTCGCCACCGGAGCCGGCCTGACCCCGAAAATCACCGATATCGCGCCGACCTCGGCGGGTGATCCGTCCGGAACCGTCGAGTTCTACGCGGTCATCTTCGTCTCGATTGGCGCCTCGGTCGGCGCGGCGGCATTCGGCCGACTGGTCGGCGCCGTCCATCGTCCGGCCACCCTGGCGTTGCGGACGGTCACGCTCGGCTGTTACGCGGCCCTGCTGGCCGGCGTCGTCACCGTCTACGTCGACAGCGGCCTCGGGGCCCTGACCGGTCATCCCTGGCAGGTGTTCGGGGCGTTGTGGCTCTACGCGATGGCAGTCGGCGGCGCGGTGACCGGGGTCGCGGCCGCCTTCGGCACCGTGGCCGCCATGACGGTCACCGCCTTCCTGGTGGTCGTCGGCAACGCCGCGGCCGCCGGTCCGGTCGGCCGGCCCCTGCTGACCGGGTTCTACACACTGTTCAACCAGATCGTGCCGCAGGGTTCGGGAGTCTCGCTGCTGCGCAGCATCGAGTACTTCGACGGCAATGGCGCACTGACTCCCTTTGCCACGCTGATGATCTGGGCCACCACCGGGCTCGCGCTCGCCGCCCTGGCGACCACCCTGCGCACTCCGGCCTTCGGGCAACTGCGCCGGCGCATCGGCTCGCGCGGCTGAGCCGAACTATGGTTGGCCGATGGATGCGGGCTACTACGACCTCGGCAGCTACCGACGCCCGGTCGACACCGATTCTGCACAGGCACAGCTCTGGTTCGACCGGGGTCTGGTGTGGGCCTACGCCTTCAACCACGAAGAGGCGGTGCGGTGTTTCGAACGCGCCCTGGAACACGACCCCGAACTGGCCATCGCCCGCTGGGGCATCGCCTACGCCGTAGGCCCGAACTACAACAAGGCCTGGGATGCCTTCGATCCCGTCGAACTCGCCGGGGCCCTGCGCCGAGCCCGATCGGAATTGGCCGCGGCCGCGGCGGGGCGGGCCTCGGCCACCGAACGCGCCCTGATCGACGCCCTGTCACTGCGGTTCCCGACCGGCGACCCGTCCGAAGACACCGCGCTGGAGGGCGGGCATGCCGCGTACGCCGACGCGATGGTGTCGGCCGCCGCGCGCTTCCCCGATGACGTCGACGTGCAGGCACTGGCCGCCGATGCGCTGCTCAACGTCAGCGCTTGGCAACTCTGGGACAGCGCGACCGGGCAGCCGGCCGCGGGTTCGCGCGTGATGGAAGCCACGGCGATCCTCGATGCCGCCCTCTCCGGTACCGCCGGGCAGGCACATCCCGGGATCCTGCACCTCTATATCCATGCGATGGAGATGTCGGCACACCCCGAGCTGGCATTACCCGCGGCCGACCTGCTGCGCGGGTTGGTGCCCGATGCCGGCCACCTAGAGCACATGCCCAGCCATATCGACGTGCTGTGCGGTGACTATCGAGCTTCGGTGGTGGCCAACCAGGCCGCCGTGGCCGCGGATCGGCTGTTCGTCGCCGACGCCGGGCCACTGAACTTCTACTCGCTCTACCGCGCCCACGATCTGCACTTCGTGGTCTACTCGGCAATGTTCGAGGGCCGGTTCCAGACCGCACACGCGGCCGCGCGCGAGCTCGCCGAACAGCTCACTCCCGAACTGCTCGCCATCCCCTCGCCCCCGATGGCAGACTGGTTGGAGGCGTTCGCCGCCCTCGAAGTCCACGTGCTGGTGCGGTTCGGCCGGTGGGACGAACTGATGGCGCTGCCGGTACCCGACGACGGTGCGCTCTACTGCACCACCACGGCGACGGTGCACTACGGGCGCGGCATCGCCTACGCCGCGACCGGCCAGCTACCACAGGCATATGACGAACGTGCCGCTCTGGCAGCAAGTTACGCGCGGATCCCCGATACCCGCTATCTGTTCAACAACACCAGCCGCGATATCCTCGCCATCGGAATTGCCATGTTGGACGGTGAAATCGCTTACCGCGAAGGGCGATTCGACGACGCTTTCGCCCGACTGCGTGACGCCATCGCTCTCGACGACGCGCTGCCCTACGACGAACCCTGGGGCTGGATGCAGCCGACCCGGCACGCCTACGGCGCACTTCTGCTCGAACAGGGCCGGGTCGAGCAAGCCGCCGATGTGTATGCGGCGGATCTCGGCCTCGACGGCACCCTGCGCCGCTCGTGCCAGCACCCCGGCAACGTCTGGAGCCTGCACGGATATCACGAGTGCCTGCAACGTCTGGGCCGCGATGCAGAAGCGGCAATCATCGGCCAGCAGCTGACGCTGGCCCGTGCCCGGGCCGATGTACCCGTTCTCGCGTCCTGCGCGTGCCGCCTCGATGTCACAGCAGGGCCGGAGACGTGTTGCGAATAGGTGAATTTAGTTGGCAGTCAACGTGTCATGCGACCAACGGGGCCCCCGAAGCACTATCGTGTGCGTCAGGAAAAGAACCGGGGGCCCGCGCAAGCCGAGTGCGCTCCCGCCCCTACCTGTGGAGAGGACAACGATGTCCAACGAACGCCACCTGGCGCACCTCCGTTCCAAGGACGAGCCGTTGGTCGCACTGGTCGGGATGATCCGGCACGCGGTGAGCGATCCGGTCCGCTCCGCCGGCGGCAGCAAAGCGGATGTCGAGGCCATTGCCGTTGCGGCCGCCTACGCGGCCTGGTGCTGGGGAGCAGCCACCGACGAATCGGCACCGCAGCCGTTGCGGTGCGGTTGACGCACCATCCCGCTGGGTAAACTCGCCGCGTGGCGATCACCGACGCGGACCTCGAATTCCTTCGACGGTGTGTCGGTCTGGCACGCGATGCACTGAGGCTGGGCGACGAGCCCTTCGGCTCGCTGTTGGTCGACGAGTCCGGCCAGACGCTGTACGCCGACCACAATCACGTCGGCAATGGTGACGCCACCGAGCATCCCGAATTCGCCATCGCCCGCTGGGCCGCCGAACACCTCACCCCCGCGGAACGGGCGGCCGCCACGGTGTACACCTCCGGTGAACACTGCGCCATGTGTTCGGCCGCGCACGCCTGGGTGGGCCTGGGTCGCATCGTGTACGCGACATCGGCCCAGCAGCTCAGCCGGTGGTGCGCGGACTGGGGTGCTCCCCCGGCACCGGTCGCGCCGCTTCCCATCACCACCGTCGCTCCGGGGCTCGTCACCGACGGTCCCGCGCCCCAGTTGCACGACGAGATGCGCGATCTCTACGAACAGGCGTTCCGACCATGAGCGATCCGGACTGGGTGCGCCACGTCATCTGGTGGCAGATCTATCCCCTCGGATTCGTCGGTGCGTTCCCCGCCGATCCCGCACCGACGGCCGACGAGCACCGTCTGCTGCGGATCATCGACTGGCTCGACCACGCGCTGGAACTGGGCGCCTCCGGCCTGGCGCTGGGGCCGATATTCAGTTCCCGAACCCACGGTTACGACACCACCGACCACCTTCGCATCGATCCCCGTCTCGGCACCGACTCCGATTTCGACCGACTGATCGACGAGTGCCGCGGGCGGGGGCTCAGGGTGTTGCTCGACGGTGTGTTCAACCACGTCGGCACCGACCACCCGCGCTATCGCGACGCCGTCGCGGGTGGTCAGAAGGGTTGGTTCCGTGATGGCTCCGACGGTTTCGACACCTTCGAGGGCCACGGCGAATTGATCGCGCTCGACCACGGCAACCCGGATGTGGTGGCCCACGCCGTCGAGGTGATGAATCACTGGCTCGATCGCGGGGCGGACGGATGGCGCCTCGATGCCGCATATGCGGTCGATCCAGGATTCTGGCGGCAGGTCTTGCCGCAGGTTCGTCGCCGCCATCGGGATGCCTGGTTCCTTGGCGAGGTCATCCACGGCGACTACCCGGCGCAGGTGAGTGCCGCCGGATACGACTCGGTCACCCAGTACGAGCTGTGGAAGGCCGTCTGGAGTGCCCTGAACGACAAGAACTTCCACGAACTCGACTGGGCACTGCAGCGGCACAACGACTTTCTGGAATCCTTTGTGCCGCTGACCTTCATCGGCAACCACGATGTCACCAGGATCGCCAGCCGCATCGATGATCCCCGCCATCTCGAGCATGCCCTCGTGCTGTTGCTGACCACCGGAGGTACACCGAGCGTGTATGCCGGCGACGAGTGGGCCTGGCGCGGTGTCAAGGAGGAACGCGTCGGCGGGGACGACGTGATCCGCCCCGAGTTCGGTACGCCGCCGATACCGCCACACGATATGACGCGGCTGTATCAGTACCTGATCGGCCTGCGGCGGCGAAATCCGTGGCTGCACACCGCGCGCACCGAATCGCTGAGCCTGACCAACACCGGTTACGCCTACCGCGTCGCCGGCGATGACCGAACGCTGGTGGTGGCGCTCAACGTCGACGATGCCCCGTTGGCGGTCGGGTTACCCGGGACCGGGCTGGTGGTCGCCGGATCCGGGGCCCCGCCAGCCGAACGTGTCGACGAACTCGTCGTGCCCCCGCACGGCTGGGTGATCGTCGACTACGGCTGATCGTTCGTGGTCCAGGTATAGGGCTGTTCGGGCACACCCCGATCACCGAGCATGAACGTCCGGTGCTCACGCTCGTCGCGCCCGATGGCCGCCATCCACGTCAGTACCGTGCTGATGCGGTTGTGCACCCCGGTCAGGAACGCGATGTGAATGAAGCCCCACGCCAGCCAACCCAGCCGGCCAGAGAGCTTCACCGGGCCGACCTGGAGCAGCGCATTGCCGCGGCTGATGTAGGCCGCCGAACCGAGATCGCGGTACCGGAACCTGCGGCGTGGTTTACCGGCCAGCTCGCGACGCACGCACGAGGCGACGTGCAACCCGCCCTGCATCGCGTTCTCGGCGACACCCGGATAGTCGCCCCCGGCCAGATCGCCGATGACGAAAACCTCGGGATGACCCGGCACCGAAAGATCCGGTCCTACATCGATCCGGCCGGACCGATCGGTCGTGGCGCCCAGGGCCTGCGCCGCGTGCCGGGCGAATGGCACCGCCTCGACCCCGGCAGTCCACAAGACCGTCCTTGCCTCGTAGCGTTGCTCCGGGCCGCCCGACTTGGGTGTGACCGTCACCCCGTCGCGGCCGACATCGGTGACATGCACGCCCATGTGCAGTTCCACACCGAGCGCCTGCAGGGTGCGGGTGGCCTTGTCGGTCAAGCCCGGCGCGAACGACTTCAACACCCGGTCACCACCGTCGAACAACAGCACCCTGGCGTCCTCGGGTTGGATGCTGTGGAACTCGTGGGCCAGTGTCCGCGAGGCGACCTCACGGATCTGACCGGCGATCTCGACCCCGGTCGGTCCACCACCGGCCACGGCAAAGGTCAGCCAACTGTCCCGCTCACGCCCCGGCGGCAACGTCTCGGCGATCTCGAACGCGGTGAACAACCGCTGCCGGATGCACAGCGCATCGTCGAGCGTTTTCATCCCCGGTGCCCATTCCGCGAAATGCTCGTGGCCGAAATAGGACTGCTGCATGCCCGCAGCGATCACCAAGACGTCGTAATCCAGCGTGTAGGTGGATTCGTCGGGGCGTAGGGCCGTCACGGTCCGAGCGTCCGGGTCCATTTGCACCGCCTCGCCGAGCAGGGTGCGCACATTGGGATATCGCGAAAGCTCCTCGCGCAGCGAATGGCTGATCTGACCGATGCTCAGCGTTCCGGTGGCGCATTGATAGAGCAGCGGCTGGAAGATGTGTCCCGCCGCACGATCGAGCAGCGTGACCGCCGCGCCGGTGCGCCCGAGCCGGCGGGCGCAGAACAGACCCCCGAAGCCGCCCCCGATGATGAGCACCCTGGTGCCTCCGTTGTTCACCTTCGCCAGGCTAGTCGCTGCGTCACTTCGCCAAGCCGCGCGCGCGACCGGCCGCACCCGGCTACGCTCACCGCTTGATGGCGATCACCAGCGAAGCAGTGTCAGAGCCCGGACCCACTGCCGAGAACCACAAGCGCCGCAGGCGGACCGCTCTATCGCGGATGAGCATTCAGTCCAAGTTGCTGATCATGCTGTTGGCAACGAGCATTCTGTCGGCCGCGGTGATCGGCTACATCGGCTACCAGTCGGGGCGCACCTCGCTGCGCGATGCGGCGTTCGACCGACTCAACGAGATCCTGTCCTCGCAGACCCGCCAGCTGGAGGCCGAGTACCGCTATCTGCGTGAGTCGCTGGTGATCTACACCCGCGGCTCGACGGCGCACGAAGCGGCTCGCGAGTACACCGCGGGCTTCGACGAGCTCAGCACCGCCACCACCACCCCCGCGCAGGACCGCGCGATCAACGACTACTACCGGGATCAGTTCGCCAAGGAAACCGCCGCGGCCACCGGGCAGGACATCGATATCAGCGGCCTACTTCCCACCTCACCGGCACAGAAGTACCTGCAGGCGTACTACACCGCGCCCTTCGACGACTGGGACGCCGCGCTACAAAACGACGATGCCGGTGACGGCAGCCGATGGTCGGCGGCCAACGCCCGCTTCAACGACTTCTTCCGCCAGATCGTGCACCGGTTCCGATTCGAAGATGCGCTGTTGTTGGACACTCAGGGCAATGTCATCTATACGGCCTACAAGGGACCCGATCTCGGGACCAACATTCTGAACGGTCCCTATCGGGACGGCCAGCTCACCGCGGCATACCGGTCCGCGCTGGAGTCCAACGTCGTCGACTATGTCGGTGTCACCGACTTCGCCTACTACCAGCCGACCGCCGAGCCCACGGCATGGTTCATGTCGCCGATCGGGTCCGGTGGGCAGATCGACGGGGTGCTGGCCTTGCAGTTCCCCACGATCGGCGTCAACCGCGTCATGACGATGGACCGCCAGTGGGAACAGGCCGGCATGGGCGGCACCGGTGAGACCTTCCTCGTCGGACCCGACGGGACGATGCGGTCGAACTCCCGGCTTTTCGAAGAGGATCGCGAGGCGTTCCGCACTCGGGTGGTGGATGCCGGTACGCCCCCGGATGTCGCCGATCAGTCGCTGCGCAACAACACCAACGTCCTCATTCAGCCAGTGGCGGACGAGGCCACCCGACGGGCCCAACGCGGACAGACCGGCACAATCGTCGAGACCGATTACCTGGGTAACGAATCCCTGCAGGCATACGGGCCGGTGAACCTACCGGGACTGGACTGGGTGATGGTCGCCAACATCGACACCTCCGAGGCCTTCGCACCGGTGGCGACCTTCACGCGCACACTGGTGTTGTCCACGGCGGCCATCGTTTTCATCGTCTCCATCGCCTCGATGCTGCTGGCGCGACTGTTCACCAGACCCATCCGGCGCCTGGAGTCCGGGGCCCGCCAGATCAGTTCCGGTGACTACGGCGTCACCGTACCTGTGCAGTCCAAGGACGAGTTCGGTGATCTGACGGTCGCCTTCAACGCGATGAGCCGCAACCTCGCGATCAAGGAAGATCTGCTCAACGAGCAACGCAGGGAGAACGACCGGTTGTTGTTGTCGCTGATGCCCGAGCCGGTCGCCGCGCGCTACCGCGACGGGGAGGAGACCATCGCTCAGGACCATCAGGATGTCACGGTGATCTTCGCCGGCATCACCGGTCTCGACGAGCTGTCCGCCGAGCTCAGCGCCGACGAGGGACTGTCCCTGGTCAATCACCTGATTCGCCAGTTCGACGCGGCAGCAGAGGATCTCGGCGTCGAGAAGGTACGCACGCTGCACGACGGCTACCTGGCCAGCTGCGGTTTGACCACACCCCGGTTGGACAATGTGCGCCGCACCGTGGACTTCGCCGTCGAGATGCAGCGCATCGTTGCCCGCTTCAACGCCGAGACCGGCCACAGTGTGACCCTGCGTGCAGGTATCGACACGGGCACCGTCACCAGCGGCCTGATCGGTAAGTCCAGCCTGGCCTACGACATGTGGGGCGCCACCGTGGATCTCGCGAACAACATGCAGAGCGGCTCGTCGCAGCCCGGAATCTACGTCACGGCCCGCGTGTACGACGTGATGAGCGGTAGCCGCACTTTCACCGCCGTCGAAGACAGTGGTGTCGGTGAACCGGTCTGGCGCCTGACCGAGCAGCGCTCGTGAACGGACTGTTCGACGCCCCGTGGTTCTTGTGGGCCGTCGGGGTGTCTGTCGGCCTGCCGGTCGCGCTGGTGGTTCTCACCGAGTTGCGTAACGCGCTGGCCCGGCGTGGCAGCGCGCTCACCCCCGCGGTCGGCCTGGTGCGCAACTATGTGGTGCCGATCGGGGCTCTGTTGCTCCTGCTCACCGAGGCCACCGAGATATCAGCCGAAGCCACAGGTGTGCGCATCATCGCGACCGTGTTCGGGTTCGTGGTCCTGATCCTGCTGTTGTCGGGGTTCAACGCCGCGTTGTTCCAGGACGCCCCCGACGGCTCGTGGCGCCAGCGCATTCCCTCGATCTTCCTCGATGTGGCGCGCCTCGCGCTGATCGCCGTCGGTCTGGCGATGATCCTGTCCTTCGTGTGGGGCGCCAACGTCGGAGGCCTGTTCACCGCGCTCGGCGTCACGTCGATCGTTCTCGGCCTGGCCCTGCAGAATTCGGTCGGCCAGATCGTCTCCGGCCTGCTGCTGCTGTTCGAACAACCCTTCAAACTCGGCGACTGGCTCGATACGCCCTCGGCACGCGGTCGCATCGTCGAGGTCAACTGGCGGGCCACCCACGTGGACACCGGCGGTGGCGGGCTGCAGATCATGCCCAACTCGGTGCTCGCCGCCGCATCGTTCACCAACCTGAGCCGACCGCCGGGCCAGCACAGCATCTCGGTGGTCAGCGTGTTCAGCGCCGAGGACGCCCCCGATGAGGTCTGCGCAATGCTCACGCAGGTGGCCGCGACGCTGCCGCAGCTCAGGATCGACGCCACACCGAAGGCGGTACCGATCGGTGGACTCGAGTACCGCACCTCGATCCCGGTGCGCAGCCCCGCCGACGACGGCGCGGCCAAGGCGACGTTCCTGCGCTGGATCTGGTACGCATCCAGACGCGCGGGACTGCATCTCGACGAATGCACCGACGAGTTCAGCACCACCACGCGGGTCGACGACGCACTGCATGCAGTGGCCGCCACCCTTCGTCTGCATCGCAGTGAACTCGACGAGATCGCCGAGCACGCCAGGGTCACGCGCTATGGGGCCGATGAACTGATGCAGTCGCGCGGGCACGTCCCACACCAGATGTCGTTCATCCTCGGTGGCCGGGTGCAGTTGTACGCACCGCGCGCCGACGGAGTCATCGTGGCGGTCGCCACCCTGGAACCCGGCGATTTCCTCGGCCAGACGACACTCACCCGGGAACCTGTTCGCGCGGACGCCCACGCCCTCGAAGAAGTGACCGTCCTACAGATCGGACGTGCCCACGTGGAGGACCTGGTGATGCGAAATCCCGTGTTGTTACAGGAGATCGGGCGTGCGATCGAAGATCGGCGGTCCACTGTGCTCGACGCGCTGTCGAGAACCGACTGACCGACGCCGTCGGCGGCATCGCCGGGCACCGCGACGTGGCGGGTCTCGACGCCGAGTCGGAATCGTTGCCCAACCGCGATACACCACGCCGTGCTGGTACGCGTGTGACGCAAGTGGCTCGTGTTGAACTACCCATCGAAGAAAGCAACGGCGATTGCTTGAAGACGAAAGGTGGGTTGGTTGCCGTTATGAAGACCATCAGGAAAATCCGTGGCGGTTGGCTCCGCAGACTGGCGGTGGTTGCCGCGTCGATGCTGGCGCTGCCCGGGCTGATCGGTTTCGCCGGGGGTTCGGCGACTGCTGGTGCGTTCTCGCGGCCCGGGCTGCCCGTCGAGTACCTCGACGTGTTCTCCCAGTCGATGAACCGCAACATCCGGGTGCAGTTCCAGGGCGGTGGACCACACGCGGTCTACCTGCTCGACGGCCTGCGTGCCCAGGACGACTACAACGGCTGGGACATCAACACCCCGGCATTCGAGTGGTACTACCAGTCCGGTCTGTCCACCATCATGCCGGTCGGCGGCCAGTCCAGCTTCTACGCCGACTGGTACCAGCCCTCGAAGGGCAACGGGCAGAACTACACCTACAAGTGGGAGACCTTCCTGACCCAGGAGCTGCCCACCTACCTCGAGGCCGCCAAGGGCGTGTCGCGCACCGGCAACGCCGTCGTGGGTCTGTCGATGGCGGGTAGCGCATCGCTGAACTACGCGATCCACCACCCGCAGCAGTTCATCTACGCCGCATCGCTTTCCGGCTTCCTCAACCCGTCCGAGGGCTGGTGGCCGATGCTGATCGGGCTGGCCATGAACGATGCCGGCGGCTTCAATGCCGAGAGCATGTGGGGCCCTTCCTCGGATCCGGCGTGGAAGCGTAACGACCCGATGGTCAACATCAACCAGTTGGTGGCCAACAACACCCGCATCTGGATCTACTGCGGTACCGGCACCCCGTCGGACCTCGACGTCGGCGCCAACACCGGCAACCTGATGGCCGCGCAGTTCCTGGAGGGCTTCACCCTTCGGACCAACGTCAGCTTCCGGGACAAGTACGTCGCCGCCGGCGGGACCAACGGTGTGTTCAACTTCCCGTCACAGGGCACCCACAGCTGGGGCTACTGGGGCCAGCAGCTTCAGATGATGAAGCCTGATATCCAGCGAGTGCTGGGAGCCCAGGCCGTCGCATGATGACGGACTGACCCGACACACCCAAGACCCAGGGAGCCTGCCGTACCCCCCGAACGGCAGGCTCCCTGCTTTGTGTCTGTTCGTCGAGAGTGACGTTTCTGCGCTATCCA
>JBQEMX010000001.1:0-273118 GCA_052044345.1 Mycolicibacterium sp. 22603 | reverse complement strand
TCACCCTCATCGATCACCCCGGCCGCGAGCCCGACATCCCACGACGCCAACGCACCCGACAACACGACCGCGAATACCGCATCAACGCCGAACGCACCCGCAACGCAGCAGAACTCGCGCTCGAGTACGCCCGCGGACAACCAGACTTCTAAGTGCGCGAGGCCCGCAATCTGACGATGCCCAGCACCGTCAGCACGCCGGCGACCGTGGCGAGCAGCAGCGCAAGCAGGATCAGCGGCGGGTAGTAGATGACCGTGGAAACTGTCGGCTCACCCTCCAGAACCGGCGCCAACTCCGCGTCCGAACGCGATGCCCACCAGCTCAGCACGCAACCGACGAGGGCCAGCACTGCAGCGCCGAGCTGGATCATCGCGGTGCGCTTCACGGCATCTGCTCCTCGACCAGTCCGACCAGGGCGGTGCGCAGAGTGCGGTGCTTACGCGCCCACGCCTGCCCGGTCCGCTTGTCGGTCAACTTGATACCGATGCCGGTTCGCCCCCGCGGGATCCCGCTGAGCTCGCCGAAGGCGCGGTAGGTCTGCCACTTCTCGCTCTCACCGCGCTTGAGCTCCGGATAGATCTGCACGATATCGGCGATCGGTATCCGCTCGGTGCCCTGGCGCAACGTCGTCGGCGTCAGCTCCACCGAGGTATGGATACGGGCTGCCTTGATCTGGATCGCCAGGAAACCACTGACCAGGATGCAGAACAGCGCGGGCACGCCCAGCCGCCATCCGGCGCCACCGGACACCTGGATCAACGCCATCGCCAGCCCGGCGACGGGGCCGGCCAACAGCCACCACCAGGTGCCGCCGGGTTCGTAGAACAGCACCTGCTCGGCGCGCGGCTCGCTCAGATCCGGTTCTATCGGTTCGTCCTCGGTCATTGCACGTCCAAAAACCAGTCCGTGGCCGCCGGCCGCATGAACAGGGTGGCACCGATGGCCACCGGCACCACGCCGAACAGTGTGGGCAGCGTGATGGTGAACGGGGCCAGCAGCGTCAACAGGAACACCATCACCACGACCGCCACGGACATCACCACCACCGACCGGCGGAATCGTAGGTCGCCGTTGCGTGCGCGCCCGGCCAGAAAGCTCAGCGCCATCCCGACCACGGCCCACAACACGCTGAGCCCGCCCAGCAGGATCCGCAGGTTCTGCACCGTCTCCGGCGACACGTCCTTGCCGAACACCGCATCCTCGGCACTCACCGCCACGCTCAGGCCGAGCAATCCGCCCGACAGCAGCAACACCGAGCCCACCAGAACCAACCAGAATGCGATGTTGACGATGCCGGGACGCGCGGATGACGGGGGTGGGGTCATGATCCCGGCAGCCTAGCGGGTGAGGTATTCGTGGGCGTCCTTGCGGTGCAGCAACACCACTCCGCCCAGAATCAGCACCGACCCCATGATGGTGCAGGCCGCGTACCCGAAGGCGGCCACGGCCGCGCTGCGGTCGACGGTGAACAGACTGGTCACCGTATAGACCACCGCGGTGAGCCCGCCCGCGGTCAACAACGTGCGGGGCCAGCGGTAACCGAAGCGCAGCAGCCAGGTGAAGGCGGCGACGACCGCGGCGATCACGACGACGAACAGCACCGATGCCGCGTAGATGTACCAGGCCACCTCGACGGGCGCAGTGAACAGATCGATCAGGTAGCCCAGCACCATCAGGATCAGCGCGGCCGCCCACAGCCAGACGCCGGTGTCCACGTCTTCCGGACGGGCGTCCGCGGCAGGGGCAGGGTCGGTCACTTCAGCCAGCCGGCGGCCTCGGCCGCCCAGTAGGTGAGCACGATATCGGCGCCCGCCCGCCGGATGCTGGTCAGCGATTCCAGTGCGGAGGCCCGCAGATCGATCCAGCCGTTGGCCGCGGCGGCGCTGATCATCGAGTACTCCCCCGAGATCTGATAGGCCGCGACGGGGACCGGCGAGATGTCCGCGGCGGCGGCCACCACATCGAGATAGCTCATGGCGGGCTTGACCATGACCATGTCGGCACCCTCATCGATGTCCAGCGTGATCTCGTGCACCGCCTCGCGCGCATTGCCCGGATCCTGTTGATAGGTGCGCCGATCGCCGGACAGGCTGGAATCCACGGCCTCCCGGAACGGGCCGTAGAACGCCGAGGCGAACTTCGCCGCGTACGCGAGGATGGCGACATCCTCGTGCCCCGCCTCGTCCAGGCCGTCCCGGATCGCCGCGACCTGGCCATCCATCATGCCGCTCGGCCCGACCACATGAGCGCCGGAATGCGCCTG
Organism: Mycolicibacterium sp. 22603; assembly: GCA_052044345.1. GTDB lineage: Bacteria > Actinomycetota > Actinomycetes > Mycobacteriales > Mycobacteriaceae > Mycobacterium. The sequence continues at coordinate 270,855 of JBQEMX010000001.1, read as the reverse complement.
CGCGACAGCCAGTTTGACGTACTGGTCGTTGGTCGCGTCATTGTCCACCCGACCGTGCGCATCCAACACGCCGCAATGACCGTGATCGGTGAACTCGTCGAGGCAGGTATCGGCCATCAGCACGGTGGCATCACCGAGATCGGCGCTCAGGTCGCGCAACGCGGCGTTCAGCACACCATCGGGATCCAGACCCACCGAACCGAAAGCGTCCTTGTCCTCGGACCGCGGCACCCCGAACAACATCAGCCCGCCCACCCCGGCGGCCACCGCATCGGCAGCAGCACGGCGCAACGAATCACGGCTGTGCTGGACGACTCCCGGCATCGAGCTGATCGGCCGTGGCTCGGTCAGCCCGTCCGCGACGAACATCGGCAGCACCAGGTGCCGGGGCTCCAGCGTCGTCTGCGCGACGAGCCTGCGCATGGCCGGCGTGGAACGCAGCCTGCGGGGACGGATCCTCATCTATTCTTCCCGTCGCATCGCTCGACCGGATCTAGCGCCGGCGGCTCTTCTTGCGCGGCGGCGGCAGTGCGCCCTCGGCGCGCAGCCGGGCGGCGTGCTCGGCGAGGGCCTCGACCAGCGGACCGACCGCGGCCGTCTCCGGCTGCACATCGACGCGCAGGCCGAATTCGACTGCCGTCTCGGCGGTCTTGGGACCGATGCAGGCAACGATGGTGCGCGCGTGCGGCTTACCGGCGATGCCGACCAGATTGCGGACCGTCGAGCTGGAGGTGAAGCAGACGGCGTCGAACCCGCCGGTCTTGATCATCTCGCGGGTGTGCGCCGGCGGCGGGGCCGCACGCACGGTGCGGTAGGCCGTGACATCCTCGATCTCCCAACCACGTTCGCGCAGACCCTCGGCCAGCGTCTCGGTGGCGATATCGGCGCGCGGCAGCAGCACCCGGTTCACCGGATCGAAGATCTCGTCATACGGCGGGAACTCGTCGAGCAGGCCCAGCGAGGACTGCTCACCGGCGGGCACCAGTTCGGGGTTGATACCGAAGGCACGCACCCGGTCGGCGGTGGCCTGGCCGACACAGGCGATCTTCACACCCGAGAACGCCCGGGCGTCCAGACCGAATTCGTTGAACTTCTCCCAGACGGCGCGCACGGCGTTGGTGGAGGTGAACACCACCCACTGGAACCGGCCGTCCACCAAACCCTTGACGGCCCTTTCCATCTGGGCCGGGCTGCGCGGCGGCTCGACGGCGATGGTGGGCACCTCGACCGGCAGTGCGCCGTGGGTGACCAGCCGGTCGCTCATCTCGCCGGCCTGATCCTTGGTGCGCGGCACCAGCACGGTCCAGCCGTACAGCGCCCGACTCTCCCACCAGTTGAGCTTCGCGCGGTTGGCGACTGTCTTGCCGATCGTGACGACCAGCGGGCCCGACAGCGGGCCCGGTGTGCCACCGGAGGGCTCGGCCGCGTTCAGGATCGCCTTATCGCCGAGGCCGACCAGCGTGGTCTCCACCGAATGCTGCTGGCAGGTGGTGCCGTGCGCGGTGATGACGGCCGGGGTGTTCTCGGCCAGGCCGTATTCGACCAACGTACGCGCGGCGTCGGCCAGGTGACCGGCGGTCGCGTGCAGGATCAGCGGCCCGGGAGCGGCGGCCAGTGCGGCCCAGTCGACGTTCGGATCGCGCACGTCGGCGACCGTGTGTGACGAGCCCAGCGGCAGGCCGGCATACGTCGGCACCGCGGTGGTGTCCGGCAGACCCGGCACGATCTCGAAGTTCAGCTGCGTCCGCGCCAGCGCATTGACCTCGGCGATCACGGCGTCCACCGACAGCGGATCACCGGCGACAAGCCGGACGACATCGACACCGTTGCGCGCCTCAGCGGCGAGCGTCTTGGCCACCTCGGCGGGATCGCCGAGGGCGGGTCGCACATCGGGACCACCGGCCACCACGGCGGCGATGGTCTCCCCGTCGGGGGTCTCGGTGGCGGCGGGCTCGGGACCCGAGGTCGGCGGCAACTCGGAACCGACCAGCGCCAGCACCGACTCGGGCACATCGGGATCGGTGAACACGGTCGCGGCATTGGCGAGCACGGTCCGCGCGCGCGTTGTCAGCAGGCCCGGATCACCTGGGCCGGAGCCCACGAATGTGATGCGGCCGGGCCGAATCTTGCGGCCCCGGTTACCTGCGTGCCCAGTCATCTGTCACTCCCAGCGTCTGCCAACACGTCGCGTGCGCCCAGTTCGAACAGCTCCGCGGCCACCGAGAGCCCCAGCTCTCGTGCCCGCTCGGGAGTCCCGATGCCGGACGCACGGATCACGTCGGATCCGTCCAGCGCCGCCACGCATGCGCGCAGCGACAGCTCTTCGAAGACACGGCCGTCCTCATCGATGGACTCGACCACCTCAGCGATGGCACCCACCGGTGCGGAGCAACCCGCCTCCAGTTCGGCGAGCAGGACACGTTCAGCGATGACCGCGGCGCGCGTGTCGGCGTCTTCCAACTCCGCCAATGTCGCGACGAGGTCGGAATCTGCGGCACGGCATTCGACCGCGAGCGCCCCCTGAGCCGGTGCCGGCAACATCTGCACCGGTTCCAGAGCCTCGGTGACAACGTCCAGCCGTCCGATGCGGGCGAGGCCCGCTCGGGCGACGACGACGCCGTCGAGATCACCGCTGCTTACCCTGTTCAACCTGGTGTCTAGGTTGCCTCGTAGGGGGCGGATTTCCAAACCGAGACCCAGTGCTCTAAGCTGCGCGGCCCGTCGCGGGCTCGAGGTACCGATCACCGAGCCCGCCGGGAGCTCGCCGAGCACCAGTCCGTCACGCGCCACCAGCGCGTCCCGGGAGTCCTCGCGCGGCGGCACGGCGGCGATGGTGAACCGTTCGTCGCGGGCGGTCGGGAGATCCTTGTAGGAGTGCACGCAGGCGTCCACCTCACCGTCGGCCAGCGCCTCACGCAACGCCGCGGTGAACACCCCCACCCCGATATCGGCGATGGGGCCCTGATTGCGGTCGCCCTCGGTGGAGATGATGACGAGTTCGGCCTCGTGACCGTTGGCGATCAACGCGTCGCGGACGAAGCCGGCCTGGGTGGTCGCCAGGAGACTGCCCCTGGTGCCGATTCGGATCACTGCGTATCGGTATCTGATGCGATCAACGGCAATTCGCCGCCGGCTACGGCGTCGACGGCCTGCGGGTCCAGCTCGAACAACTCACGCAGCGCCTCGGCGTAGCTGTCCCCGCCGGGCGCGCCGGCGAGCTGCTTGACCCGCACGGTCGGCGCGTGCAGGAGCTTGTCGACGACCCTGCGTACGGTGCGGGCGACCTCGTCACGATGCGTGGAATCCAGCCCCGGCAGCCGGTTGTCCAGGCGGAGCAACTCGGCCTCGACGACATCGGCGGCGCGCTGACGCAACGCGGTGACCGTCGGGGTGACCTCGGCCATCCGCTGACCGGCCAGGTAGTTGGCGACCTCGTTGGCGACGATGGTGCGTGCGGCCTCGGCATCCGAGGACGCCGCGCGGGCCCGGGGTTCGCGCTGGATGCGCTCCATGTCGATGACGTGGGCACCGGGAAGGCCGTTGACAGCGATGTCGATATCGCGCGGCATCCCCAGATCGCACATCACCAGCGGGCGGTCGTCATCGTCACGGGCGGCCAACGCATGGTGCACGTCGGCCAGCGTCATGACCGGGCGGACCGCGCCGGTACTGCTGACCACCACATCGGCGGTGGCCAGGACCGCGGCGACATCGTCGAGCAGATACGGGTGCGACACCACGCCGAGATCGGCGATGTTCTGGGACAGCCTGCGGGCACGAGGCAGCGATCGGTTGACGACGTCGACCTGTTCGACACCGGCCCGGACCAGGTGCTTGGCGGCCAGCGCGCCCATCGCGCCGGCGCCGACGACCACGGCCCGGCGGCCGGCCAGGCCACCGATGCGCCGTTCGGCCATCTCCAGCGATACCGACACCACCGAAGCACCGGCAGAGTCGATGCCTGTCTCGGTGTGGACGCGCTTACCGACCGACAGGGCGCGCTGGGCGAGCTCGTGCAGGGTGCGGCCGACGCTGTGGTTGGCCTCCGCGGCGGCGTAGGCGCGACGGACCTGACCGAGCACCTGCTGCTCACCGATCACCAGCGAATCCATCCCACTGGTGACCGAGAAGAGATGCTCGACGGCGGCCTCGGCATAGCGCACGTAGGCGTATTTGGTGAGATCGTTGAGGCCCATGCCGGAGCATTCGGAGAGCACCTGGCCGATGACGGACAGGCCACCGTGGAAGGCGTCGACGACCGCATAGATCTCGACCCGGTTGCACGTGGAGAGCACCATGGCCTCGGTCACCAACGACGACTGCAGGAGCTGATCGACGATTTTGGCCTGGTCGGCCTCATCGGTGCTGAGCTGCTCCAGAACGGAAACCGGCGCACTGCGGTGCGACACTCCGAATAGCAGTACGCTCACGGCATCATCACCCAGATTCTTCCCGTCACTCGCCCTAGGCCACGGTCCAAAGTAGCCTTTACCAGCGCAGCGACCAAATTAGCTGAGATCTTTTCGTAACTGCGCTTCGTCGACCTCCCAGTAGCTGTGTTCGACACCGTCGAGGAGCACGACCGGCAGCCGATCGCCGTACTCGGCGCGCCAGGCGGGTTGACCCGCAGCGGCGGCGACATCGACATCGAGCGACTCCCAGCGCATGCCCAACTCGGCGGCCAGCGCGTCCAGCGTCGCGGCGGCCGTCGCGCAGAGGCTGCATCCGGCACGTGTGAGCAACAACACCTGATGGTCCACGCAACCAGTATCGGCCCGGCGTGACTTAATGTTGAACGGTGTCCGACACGCCTCCGCCGCCTCCGCCGGACCTGACCGCGGCGGCGTTCTTCGACGTCGACAACACCTTGGTGCACGGATCCTCATTGGTGCATTTCGCCCGCGGGTTGGCCGCGCGCAAGTACTTCACCTACCGCGATATCGCCGGGATCATCTATGCCCAGGCCAAGTTCCAGTTCACCGGCAAGGAGAACAGCGACGACGTCGCCGAGGGCAAGCAGAAGGCGCTGGCCTTCATCGAGGGCCGTTCGACCGCCGAATTGGTGGCACTCGGTGAGGACATCTACGACGAGATCATCGCCGACCGGATCTGGCCGGGCACCCGTGCGCTGGCCCAGATGCACCTCGACGCCGGCCAGCAGGTGTGGCTGGTGACCGCCACACCGTATGAGCTCGCCGACACGATCGCCCGCCGGCTCGGCCTGACCGGTGCGCTGGGCACAATCGCCGAATCCGTCGACGGCGTGTTCACCGGCCGGCTCGTCGGGGACATCCTGCACGGTGCCGGGAAGGCGCATGCGGTCCGCTCGCTGGCCATCCGCGAGGGGCTGAACCTGCGTCGATGCACCGCCTACTCGGACAGCTTCAACGACGTGCCGATGTTGTCGCTGGTGGGTACCGCCGTCGCGATCAATCCAGACGCGGCGCTGCGCGATGTGGCCCGCGAGCGTGGCTGGGAGATCCGCGATTTCCGCACCGCACGCAAGGCCGCCCGTATCGGCGTGCCCTCGGCGTTGGCGCTCGGGGCGGTCGGCGGGGCGCTGGCCGCGGTGGCCTCTCGCCGCGACGCCGGTCACTGAGTGCCCGCACGGTAGGCTGACCAGCCATGGGCATTGCCGAAGAGATCGTGGGAACCCACTACCGGTACCCCGACTATTTCGAGGTCGGCCGCGAGAAGATCCGCGAGTTCGCCACCGCGGTCAAGGATGAGCACCCCGCCCACCACAGCGAGGAAGGTGCCGCCGAGCACGGTCATGACAGCCTCGTGGCGTCGCTGACGTTCATCGCGGTCGCCGGGCGTCGGGTGCAGCTGGAGATCTTCAACCAGTTCGATGTGCCGGTGAACCTCGAGCGGGTCCTGCACCGCGACCAGAAGCTCATCTTCCACCGCCCGATCAAGGCCGGCGACAAGCTGTGGTTCGACTCGTACCTGGATTCGGTCATCGAATCGCACGGCGCCATCCTCACCGAGGTCCGCGCCGAGGTCACCGATGACGACGGCAACCCGGTGCTCACCAGCGTCATCACCATCCTCGGCGAGGCCGAGCACGAGGGCGAGGCCGACGAGGTCACCGCGCAGATCGCCGCCGCTCGGGATGCCTCGATCGCGCGGATGGTCGCCAACCAGAACAGCTAGTTTTTCGGGGTGAGATCGACATTCTTGTGGTCCCAGGCCGTCCGCAACCGCAACTACGTCGATCTCACGGATGCCAGCCCCGCGCCAGCAGCGCCGACCGGGCCTCGGCGATGATCTCGGCCGGCCGGTCCTCCTTGATGACGTGCTGGATCCGCCAGTTCAACCGGCGCAGCACCCGCCCGACCTGCACGTCCTTCACATAGTCGTATCTGCTCGTCAGATGCTGCTGTCCGTCGTACTCGGCGCCGACCTTGAACTCCTTCCAGCACATGTCCAGTCGCCGGACGTAGCGGCCCTCTTCGTCGCACACCACGAACTGGGTGGTGGGCCTGGGCAGGCCTGCATCGATGAACAGCAACCGCAGCCAGGTCTCCTTCGGGGACTCCGCCCCGGCGTCGATGAACGGCAGAGTCGTCCGAAGCTGGGTCAACCCACGAGCCCGCGGATGCCGCTCGGCGATCGTCGCGACCTGCTCGACCGAGAACCGTCGGGCCGCAGCGAGCGCATCCAGCCGAGCCACTGCCCGATCGCGTGGGTGGTATCTCGCCAGGTCGAAGGCGGTCCGTGCCGGTGTGGTGACCCGAACGCCCGCGACCGTCATGATCTCGTCCGGATGCACGGTGTCGTTACGGACTATCAGCCCCTGCTGGGCACGACGTCGGCCGATCACCACCTCGACGGGCTCATCCGCATCGACCCACTTCGCGCCATGGAGTGCTGATGCCGCGACGCCGGCTATGACGGCATCGGGTGCTGCCAATCCGATTCCGACGATGCGGTCGCGCAGCGACACCTCGTGCTCGGCGGGGACATAGATCCCCCGGTAGATCGGCCGGTACCGACGTCGCAGCGCGAACGGCGTCAACTCACCGGAGGCGACGGCTTCGGCGCCGACGAATGGGATGCGCATGCTGGATCAGACGCAGCGGAGGTCCGAACGGCTCCACCGATTTCGTGAGATCGACGTTTTCGTGGTTTGACGGGGTCCACGAACGCAGAAACGTCGATCTCGAGCAGGAAAGGGCTCAGCCCAGAAAAGTGTTCCGGCGATTGGCCAGCAGCTGATACAGCGTGTGCTGGATGGTCTCGCGGACGTGGTCGGTCAGCTCGAAGGTGACCATGGGGTCATCCGCGGCACCCTCGTCGTACCCCTCGGTGGAGATCGGCTCGCCGAACTTGATGTGCCACTTCGAGGGCAGCGGCACCAAACCCAGAGGACCGGCCAGCGGGAACAGCGGCGTGACCGGGAAGTAGGGCAGCCCCAGCAGGCGCGCCAGCAACGTGATGTCGCCGATCTTGGGGTAGATCTCCTCGGACCCGACGATCGAGCACGGGACGATGGGCACCTGAGCGCGCAGCGCGGCCGAGACGAAACCGCCGCGACCGAACCGCTGCAGCTTGTAGCGATCCTTGAAGGGTTTACCCAGCCCCTTGAAACCCTCGGGGAACACCGCGGTGAGTTCACCGGCCGCGAGCAGCCGGTGCGCGTCGGAGGCGCAGGCCACCGTGTGCCCGGCCTTACGCGCCGCCTGGCCCACCACGGGCATGTCGAAGACCAGATCGGCCGCCAGCAACCGCAAGGCCCGCTGGCGCGGGTGGTGGTCGTGCACGGCCACCGACGCCATCAGCCCGTCGAAGGGCAGCACGCCGGCGTGATTGGCCACCACCAGCGCCGCCCCGTCCAACGGCAGATTCTCGATGCCGCTGACCTCGACACGGAACCAGTTCCTGAAAAGTCCACGCAGCAGGGGCAATACGACATTGTCGTTGAGGTGCGGGTCGAAACCGAACTCGTCGACGGTGTAATCGCCGGTCATCCGGCGGGTGGCGAAATCGGCGATCGCGGAGATGGCCTTGGACAGTTCGTTGGGGACGTCCTCGACAGCGGCGGCCGCACCATTGTGGCGATGCTCGTCGATCTCGCGGACGACGGCGGCGATCTCCTCGGCGGAGGCACGCTCATCGGAGTCCGACAGCAGGGAGGGATGCCGACGCGCACCGTCGGCGCGCTGCGCGGCCCGGCGCGCAGACGTCGAACGACCCGAATTCGCGCGCAGCGGAATCACTTTCGCTTTTGATTCACCCGCCACCGAACAACCTCTCCCCAGCCCGACGTCACGTCGTCCCCTAGCCGCCGCAGCGTTGCGCCAGCGCCACCGCTCGACCTTCCACAGAGCGTACCCATTTCGGGTCGATGATCGGCGTCAGACCACGTCCACGCACGTAATCGTCGAATGCCTCCGCGGTGGTCCACTTCGGGCTATAGCCTAAGTCGTTTCGCATCCTGGTGGTATCCATCACCCGGCCGAAGCTCACATAGTTCAGCTGCTCGCGGTCGAGCTCGGTGTAGCGGGTGGCGCGGCGCAGCGAATCGACGACGGCCAGCGCCGAACGGGGTACCGGCAGTGCGACCCGACCCGAACGGCGGATCGCCTGACTCATCATGATGATGCCGTCGGCGCCGACGTTGAACGTGCCCGGCCTGCCTGCCACGGTGGCCCGCTCCAGCGCGCCGAGCGCATCCTGTTCGTGCAGCAACTGCAGCCGGGCGTCACGCCCGAGCACCGTGGGCACGACCGGACCCGCCAGGAAACGCGACAGTGCGGTGTCCATCGCGGGGCCGATCATGTTGGCCAACCGCAGGATGGTCACCGCGATGTCAGGGCGCCGACGGGCCAGCCCACGGGCGTAGCCCTCGATGTCGATGCTGTCGCGGGCGAAACCGTCGGTCGGCGGCCGGCGCGCGCTGCCGTCCTCGGTGAACCGGACCGGATCGCGCGATGTGGACCCGTACACCTCGGAGGTGGACTTGAGCACGACGCGACGCACCGAGGGTGCCTTCTGCGCGGCCGCGAACAGCTGGATGGCCCCCATCACGTTGAGCTCTTTGAGGGTGGCCCGCCCACCGGCGCGCGGCGCGTAGGAGGCCGCCGCGGCGTGGACGACGGTGTCGACGTTGCCGTTGCGGATGACCTTGGCGATGAAGGGGTTGCGGATGTCGGCGCGCACGAATTCGGCGCGCCCCATCCGTCGCAACAGATCCTTGCTCGGTGCTATCGCATCCACCGCGATGACATGGTCGATCGCGGGATTCTGCGCCAGGCGGGCAGTCAGGTAGCCGCCGAGAAACCGGCATGCCCCGGTGACCAGGACGACTTTCGGTTCGGAACCAAGTTCATCCATCGGGCCAGCCTAGCGGCCGAAGCCAGAAGCTACTTACCGAGTTTTCTGCGCTGGACCCGGGTGCGACGAAGCAGCTTACGGTGCTTCTTCTTCGACATGCGCTTACGCCGCTTCTTGATTACTGAACCCATGAACTCCGCTACCTACCGATGTGTGAACTGACCGGGTCACCTTACCCGGGTGCCCCGGCCCTGAACTAATCAGCCGGCGTCGAAGTACGAGGTCTCCAGGAGGTCGTGCACGGCTTTGGCGTGCACGCGGAACGAGCGACCCACCCGTACCGCGGGCAGTTCACCGTTGTGCACCAGGCGGTACACGGTCATCTTGCTGACCCGCATCAAGCTGGCGACCTCTGCGACGGTGAGAAATTGAGCCTTCGGCTGGCCGTCGCCAGCGGAATCCCGCGCCGATGGCCCGTTCATTGACGTCATCGCAACCCAATCCATAAGGCACGGCCGGGCCAGCGGCTTCCCCACCGCTGGCACGTACGCGTGCATACACGAGGAGAATAGCGTGGCCACTGGGGTTATTGCGACGGGTGTGGGCTAATCAGTCCGAAATTGGTGAACTACTCGGATGTAATTCCTAGCTGCTCAGAGCGTGTTTTGGCCGCTTGCACGGCATCTGCCACGGCACTGCGCAGGCCACCACGCTCGAGTTCTCGCAGACCAGCCGCGGTGGTACCACCCGGTGAGGTCACGATAGCCCGCAGCGCGGTCGCAGAGGTGTCCATTACGCCATTCGGTGCCGAATCCCGGCGGTCCAACAACATGGCCGCCGACCCCGCCATGGTGTGCACCACGAGCTCGGTGGCCACCTCGCGCGACAAACCCGCCGCCACGCCCGCGTCGACGAGCGCCTCCACCATCAGGAAGAAATACGCCGGGCCCGAACCCGACACCGCCGTGACCGCATCCATCTGCGTCTCGGTCACGGTCAGCACATCGCCGACGGTGTCGAAGATCGCGGCGACCTCCTTGAGCTGCTCCGGGGTGGCGAATCGGCCCGCCGCCACCGCACTGACCCCACCGCCCACCACCATCGGCGCATTCGGCATCACCCGCACGACAGGGGAGCCCGCGGGCAGCTTGTTCTCGAAGAAGATCGTCCCGACGCCCGCGGCGACGCTGACGAAGACGGTCTCGTCGCTGTCGTTGTCCGCCTTGGCGACCGCCTCGGCGATCTCCGCGGTCACCGCGGAGACGTCACCGGGCTTGACCGCCACGATCACGTAGGACGCGTTCTCGACGGCATCGGCGACCGAGGTCACCAACACCTGATGTGTCTCCGACAGCTGTCGGGCACGGTCGGGATGCTTCTCGGCAACCACCAGATCCTTGACGTGACGGCCCGCCCTCAACAAACCCGAGAGCAGTGCCTCGCCGATACTTCCTCCGCCGATGATCGCAATTCTCGCCACCGGGAGAGCATGTCACGGACCGTGACATGAATCCGGTCAGGACGCGGGCACCAGCGCCAGCTGACGGCTCTGCACGATGATCCGGCCATCGGCGTCGACCACGACATGGTCCTCGTCGAACCACTCCTGACCGATCTGGGTCGTCGTGCACAGCACCCGCAACCAGCCATCGACCGGGACGGCCCGCAGGAAGGCCGTCAGCTGGACCGTGGGCGCCCAACCCGCCCGGTTGACCCCCAGGGTCACCGGGGCCGACACATCACCGCACAGCAGGGCGAACAGGACGTCCGGGGCGGCGCCGCGCGGACGCACCCAATACTCGATCACCGGCGGTCCACCGTCGGAGCGCGGCGCCATGGTGGTCAGCGACGGCCGGATATCGCAGCCATGGGCCAGGTGCACCACATCGGCCATCGGATGTCCCGGCCCGATCGGCTCCAACCCGGGCGGCGGTTCCGGGGTCATCAACGGGACCACCGGGTTCGTCGACAGCAGCGGGACGGTGTCGTTCTCCGGCACGCCGAGCGTGATGGCCGCGCGCACGGCGACCCGCTCCCCCTGCCGCAATTCGACGTCGACCAGGCTGATCCGGCGGCCGCGCTTGCGCACCTCGGTGACCACCTGCAGTGGACCCGGGTCCGGCGCCCACAGGAAGTTGCCCGACACCGCGATCGGTTCCACGCCGGGAGCCCCGATCTCGGTGCGCGCCGCGTTGGCGCACAGCGCCAGCATCGCCCCGCCGTGCACCTTCGGCCCGATCGTCCAGTGCTCGTTGAGCGCGCCCGTGTAGACCCCGTCGCCCGCGGATTCGAGCCGCATGGCATCGCTGAACAACACACTCATCGCAGCAGGTGCTCCCTTGCGAATTGGAGGGATTCGGTCAACAACGCGTCACGCTCGGCAGCGGTGCGCGCTCCCGAGGTGGTGACCTCCAGGATGACGTGACCGGTGAATTCCGAACTCGCCAGCTGCCTGCAGATCTGGGCGGCCGGCTGGTTGCCGCGACCGGGGACGAGGTGTTCATCGGTGGACGCCCCGCTGCCGTCGCAGAGGTGCAGGTGCACCAGGCCGTCGCCCATCCGGCGCGCCATCTCGAGTGCATCGGTGCCCGCGGTGGCGCTGTGCGACAGATCGAGCGTGTAGTGCGCGTGCCCGCCGTCGAGCGGGTCGATCGACGGCGCGAACGCCGAGATCGCCGGACCGGGGTCGCCGCCGCGCCGACGCATCCGCTCGATCGACGGCTTGCCGGTGCCCCAGAACCGGTCGGCGCGGAACGGGAACATGTTCTCGACCGCGACCAGCACATCGCTGCCGGCTTCCAGTGCCGCGACCTGCGCGCTGAACCCCTCGGCGTAGCGGCGCTGCCAGCGAAACGGCGGATGGACCACCACGGTCTGGGCGCCCAGCTGTTCGGCGGCGCGCACACTGCGCTCCAGTTTGGCGATCGGGTTGGCACCCCAGACCCGCTGCGAGATCAGCAGGCACGGTGCGTGCACCGAGAGCACCGGGATGCCGTACCGCTGCGACATGGCCTGCACGGCATCGATGTCCTGGCTGACGGCCTCGGCCCACACCATCAGCTCGACGCCGTCGTAGCCCAGCCGGGCGGCGTGCTCGAACGCCGCCTCGGTGCGCAGCGGATATACCGAGGCCGTCGACAGCCCGACCTTGATCGCGGGACGCACTAGCTCGTCATCAGGTGGATTGCAGCAACGCCAGCGGACCGAGGGTGACCATGGCACCCACCGCAACGGCGATCAGCGTGCTGGCGATGTCCTCGGTCTTGCGGACCACCCGCACACCCACCACCAGGCCAAGGATCACCAGCACCGACAAGGCCAGCGCGACGATGTTGTTCCACTTCCACAGCTGGTCGAAAGCGATGAAGAGGCCCGCACCGAGCGCGACGGCCAGGACGCTCTGGACGACGACCCACAGGCCCCGCATGAACGCCGAACCCTCGCCGTCATCGGCGGCGTCGCCGATCACCAGCAGCTCGGTGTCGTCCAGATCGCCGCGGTCCAGGTCGCCGCTTTCCAGATCGATGTCCTCCGGGCCGGGGGTCCGGCTGCGGCGGGTCGCCTCGTCGGCCACGGAATCACCGCCGAACAGCGTGTCCGAGGGTGACTTCAGATAGGACGACCGGCCGGCCGCGCCGTCGACATCCTCGGCGGAGGCGTCGTCATCGAGCAGGGGGTCCGGGCTCATCGCCTCGGCGGTTGCCGTCTCGGTGGCCGTCTCGGTGGACTCGGACTCGGCGGCACGCCGGGTGAACCCGTGCGCGCGGCGGCGGGGCTGGAAGGCCAGCGGCTCCGGCTCGGCCTCGCGCTGCTGCAGATGCGCGTCGTAATCGGTGGCCGCCGCGTCGACCGCGGCGGTCCCCTCGGTCTCGTCGGTCTGGTCGGTCTGGGGTTCGACCTCGGCTTCGGCTTCGGTCTCGGCTTCGGCCTCCGGGTCGTCGAGCACTGGTGCGTCGACGGCGGACTCCTCAACCGTGGGCGCGTCGGCCGCGACCTCGTCCACCGGCGGTTCCGGGGCCGGCGCAGGTGCAGGCGGCTCGTCGGTCATCGAGACGATCGGGATCTCCCCGGTCAGCTCGGCGACGGTCACCGCATCGGCGTTACCGCGCCGGCGACGGCGACGGCCGCCGGGCGCGGGCGCGCCGATCGACCCGTTCTTGGCGAGCAGCTCGGCGACGGAGATGGGTCGCGTGGCCGTGTTGTCTGCGTTGCTGTTGTTATCAGTCATCGTCTTTTGCCCTCGGGAGTGGCTGGGATGGTCTCGACCAGGGCGGTTCCGTCGGCTTCACTGTCGAGTTTGCGCAGGATCAGTCCCTCCCGCAACGCCCAGGGACAGATCTCCACCGTTTCGACACCCAAGGCCTTCATACTCGCCTCGGCAACCAGCGCCCCCGCCACGATCTGTGGCGCCCGCTCGGCACTCACCCCCTCCAACTCGGCTCGGTCGGCCGTTGTCATCCTAGAGATGAATGCGATCAGCTGACGCAGACCGCTCGCGGTCAGCGTCCGCTTGACCCGCGGCCCCGCCCCCGACGGCGCCGCGCCTGTGAGCCGTGCCAGCGACCGGAACGTCTTGGACGTCGCGACGGCCAGATCGGGCGCGCCCGCGGACTGGATGACCGACCCCGCCTCGGAGAGCTCGGTGGACAGCCAGTCACGCAGCATCGCCACCCGTCGGCGGCCCGGCGGATCCTCGGCCAGCCACTCGCGGGTGAGCCGGCCCGCACCCAGAGGTAGCGACAGCGCGACATCGGGCTCCTCGTCGACCCCACTGGAGAGCTCCAGCGAGCCGCCGCCGATATCGATGTTGATGATGCGCCCGGCGCTCCAGCCGTACCACCGGCGCACGGCCAGGAAGGTCAGGCGCGACTCATCGACACCGCTGAGCACACGCAGCGACACACCGGCCTCGGACTGCACCCTGGCGAGCACCGCCTCGGAGTTGGTGGCGTCGCGCACCGCGGAGGTGGCGAACGCCATCAGCTCCGAACATCCCGAACTCGTCGCGATCTTGGCGAACTCGTCGACCGTGCTGACGAGCTTGTCCGCACCCTTGCGGGTCAGCTTTCCGGTCGAGTCGATCGCCTCGGCCAACCGCAGCGCGGCCTTGGTCGAACTCATCGGCGTCGGGTGTCCGCCGCGGCGGGCGTCGACGACCAACAGATGAACCGTATTGCTGCCCACATCCAGCACGCCCAATCGCACGCGACCAAGGTTAATGGGTTTACCGTTGACAACTGTGAAGACGTCACCCGTCGGCGGTAGGCAACTCGGAGGAGTGGGTGGCGAAGTCGACCTCGACTTCGCGCGCGAGTGGGTCGAGTTCTACGACCCGGAGGACTCCAACCACGTGATCAGCGCGGACATGACGTGGCTGTTGTCGCGCTGGACATGTGTTTTCGGCACCCCCGCCTGCCAGGGCACGGTGGCCGGCCGGCCGGACGACGGCTGCTGCTCGCACGGCGCCTTCCTCTCCGATGACGACGACCGCGCCATGCTCGACGATGCGGTCACCAAGCTCACCGACGAGGACTGGCAGTTCCGCAGCAAGGGGCTGGGCCGCAAGGGCTATCTCGAAGACGACGAGTACGACGGCAAACCCAACCAGCGGACGCGAAAGTACAAGGGCGCCTGCATATTCCTGAACCGTCCCGGCTTCGCCGGCGGGATCGGCTGTGCCCTGCACTCCAAGGCACTCAAACTCGGCGTCGAGCCGCTGACCATGAAGCCGGAGGTCTGCTGGCAGTTGCCGATCCGGCGCACCCAGGACTGGGTGACCCGGCCGGACGGTTCGGAGATCCTCAAGACCGTCATCACCGAATACGACCGGCGCGGCTGGGGCGAGGGCGGTGCCGACCTGCACTGGTATTGCACCGGGGATCCGGCGGCCCATGTGGGCGCCAAACCGGTATGGCAGTCCTACGCACCCGAACTCACCGAATTGCTCGGCGAGAAGGCCTATGCCGAACTGGCCGCGATGTGCCGCCGGCGCGGACAACTCGGGCTGATCGCCGTGCACCCGGCGACCCGCGCCGCCGAGTAGGACGGGTCTCAGCCCTCCAGCTTGTAGCCCAGGCCGCGGACGGTCACCAGGTGCACCGGGCTGGCCGGGTCGGACTCGATCTTCGAGCGCAGCCGCTTGACGTGGACATCGAGGGTCTTGGTGTCGCCGACATAATCGGCGCCCCAGACCCGGTCGATCAATTGCCCGCGGGTCAGCACCCGTCCGCTGTTGCGCATCAGGTACTCGAGCAGGTCGAACTCCTTGAGCGGCAACGTGATCTGCTCGCCGTTGACGCTCACGACATGGCGCTCGACATCCATCCGCACCGGCCCGGCCTCCAGGACGCCGTCGGCGATACCGGCGTCGTCGTTGTCCGCACCACGGCGCAGCACCGCGCGGATGCGGGCAATCAGTTCGCGGGCCGAGTACGGCTTGGTGACATAGTCGTCGGCGCCGAGCTCCAGGCCGACGACCTTGTCGATCTCACTGTCCCGCGCGGTCACCATGATGACCGGAACGCTGGATCGCGACCGCAGCTGCTTACAGACATCGGTGCCACTCATCCCGGGCAACATGAGGTCCAGGAGCACGATATCGGCGCCCGCGCGCTCGAACTCGGCCAGCGCCGACGGCCCGTCGGAGACCACGGTGGCCTCGAAACCCTCCTTGCGCAACAAGAATGCCAGCGGATCAGCAAGGGACTCTTCGTCTTCCACGATCAGGACACTGGTCATCAGCGTGCCGCGCCTTTCGTCACGAGGGATCCCGGGGAGTCTTCCACGATCAGGACACTGGTCATCAGCGTGCCGCGCCTTTCGTCACGAGGGATCCCGGGGAGTCTTCCACGATCAGGACACTGGTCATGAAGCTAGCCTTCCTCATTCATCTTCATCATCGGCCGAATGGCCTTCGGGTATCGCCGGAATCGACAGGGTGAACGTCGAACCGGTGCCCGGCTGACTCCACAACCGAATCGATCCGTTGTGATTGGCCGCCACATGCTTGACGATCGCCAACCCGAGACCGGTGCCGCCGGTGGCGCGTGAGCGCGCCTTGTCGACCCGGAAGAACCGCTCGAAAACCCGCTCCTGGTCGGCACGGGCGATACCGATTCCGCGGTCGGTCACCGCGATCTCGATCTCGTCGCCGCGGCGACGCCGGCTGATCGACACGTCCGATCCGTCCGGGGAGTACGCGATGGCGTTGGACACCAGATTGGCGATCGCGGTGACCAGTAACCGCTCGTCACCGAGCACCCGGAAACCCGTCGGCGCATCGGTGGTGATGGTGATGTGCGCGCTGTCGGCGGCCACCTTGTAGCGCGAGACCGCCTCGGCGACCACACCGTCGACGTCGACGCTCTCCAGATCCGGCAGCGGTTCGGCGCCCTGCAACCGGGACAGCTCGATCAGCTCACCGATCATGTCGGCCAACCGCACCGATTCGATGACCATCTTCTCGGCGAACCGGCGCACGGTGTCGGGATCTTCGGTGGAGGCCAACATGGCCTCGGCGAGCACGCCCATGGCCCCGACCGGCGTCTTGAGCTCGTGGCTGACGTTGGCGACGAAATCTCGGCGAGTGGCCTCCATGCGGGCCTGCTCGGACTGATCCCCGACGAACACCACCGCGAACTGGTGTGCACCCTCCACCAGCAACCGCACGTGGCCGCGGACCGCCAGACCCGAACGGCCGGACTTCTGGCGCTTGCGCGGGGACAGATCGATATCGACATCGGTGCCGGTGGCCAGGCAGCGCTGCACCGCCTGCCAGGCGCGGTCGTCGAGCAGCCGGTCGCGCACCAGCCCGAGTTCGACGGCCTGCTCGTTCATGTAGACGACATCGCGGAAGGTGTCGACGACGACGATCCCCATCGGGGACATCGCGGCGATATGGCTGAGCATCTGGGAGACGGTGATCCCACCGCCCTCTTCGATGTCGCGCTCGGTCCGGCGGGCAGTGATCCTGCGCATCGCCACCATGCCGACGGCGACGCCGATTCCCAGCGCGAGCACAGCCAGCGCTGCCGCCAACAGCAGCGCGGAACCGACACTCACGCGAAAATCGTACGCATCGGGTGAACGACATCCCAGCAGCAAGCGGCCAAACCGGGACAAGTCACACGCAGAAAGACCAGTATTCGGCAGCCGTTTACCTGACGCTCATCTACCCCGCGCTATTTGGCGCCCTGCGCCGCGACGGCCGCGGCCCCGGCGGCGGCGGCCTCCGGATCCAGATACTTCCCGCCGGCCACCGTGGGCTTGAGGTTCTCGTCCAGCTCGTAGAGCAGCGGGATACCGGTCGGGATGTTCAGACCCACCACATCGGCATCGGACATGCCGTCCAGATACTTCACCAGGGCGCGCAGCGAGTTGCCGTGCGCGGCTATCAGCACCGTCTTACCGGCCTTGAGGTCGGGCACGATGGCCTGCTCGAAGTACGGAACAAACCGTGCCACGACATCGGCCAGGCATTCGGTCAGCGGGGCCCCGCCCGGGATGTCGGCGTACCGCGGGTCGGCGTCCTGGCTGAACTCGCTGCCCTTCTCGATGGGCGGCGGCGGGGTGTCATAGCTGCGACGCCACGCCATGAACTGCTCTTCGCCGTACTTCTCCTTGGTAGCGGCCTTGTCCAGGCCCTGCAGGGCGCCGTAATGCCGCTCGTTGAGCCGCCAGTCCCGGTGCACCGGGATCCAGTGCCGGTCGGCCGCGTCCAAGGCCAGGTTGGCGGTGGTGATGGCGCGGCGCAGCAGCGAGGTGTACAGCACATCGGGCAGCACGCCCTGCTCGGCGAGCAGCTTGCCGCCGCGCACCGCCTCGGCCCGGCCCTTGTCGGTGAGGTCGACATCGACCCAGCCGGTGAACAGGTTCTTCTGGTTCCAGTCGCTCTCGCCGTGGCGCAGCAGGATCAAGGTCGGCATGACTGGAATCTTGCCATGACCGGTCAGTCCTCGATGAGGTGCTCGAAGGCTTGGAGGTTCTTCAGCGATTCGCCGCGGGCCACCCGCCACTCCCATTCCTTCTGGATGGACGAGCGGAAGCCCAATTCCAGCAGGGTGTTGAAATCGCTGTCGACGGCTTCGAGCACCTGTCCGAGCACGCGGTCGATCTCGTCGGGGGTCACCGAGCTGTTGGCCATCCAGCCCACCAGGTAGATATCACCGAGATTGTCCAGCGTGTAGGCCACGCCGTAGAGCCGGCGGTTGCGCTTGAGCAGGAACTTGTAGACGGATTCGAAGTTCTCGTCGGGACGGCGGCAGACGAACGCCTCCACCCGCACCGAATGCTCGCCGACACTGAGGATGGTGTTGGTCTTGAGCCTGCGCTCCCCCGGCAGCGCCACCACCAGACCGGGCAGACCGCCGTTGACGCCCTTGTGCTGGGAGTACTCCAGGTCGTTGGCGGCCAGGGTCTCCTCGATGATGTCGGTGACATTCATGCTCGTCCCACGCTCGCTCATGCCCGCACCCCCCTGCGCAGCGCGAAACGACGACCGGTCCGCCGCGTCGGCGCCGCCGATCGGGGGTGCCGGGAGCGGTAATCGGTGATGGCGTGGCCGTAGCTGTCCAACAGCCCGTCGACGGTGTGTGCCCAGGAGAAGGTCGCCGCGTGGGCGACGGCCGCCGCGCTGAGCCGATCCGGATCGCCGGCCAGCACCGACTGCAACGCCGCCGCCCAGTCCCCGGCATCGTGGCCGTCGACCAGTGCGCCGGTCACACCGTCGCGCACCGCCACCGGCAGACCGCCGACAGCGGCCGCCACCACCGGGGTGCCGCAGGCCTGCGCCTCGACGGCGACCAGTCCGAAGGATTCGTTGTAGCTCGGCACCGCGACCATGTCGGCGGCACGGTAGATACCGACCAATTCGTCACGTGATTGGGGCGGGAGGAATGTCACGCGATCGGTGATACCCAACTCGGCGGCCAGTCGAACAAGCCCGTTCGGAGTGTCCATTCCCGACCCCGAGGGGCCGCCCGCGATCAGCACCCGCAGGTCGGCGACCTTGGCCGCCGCCCGCAACAACACGTCGGGCGCCTTCAAGGGCTGGATACGACCGACGAACGCGACCACCTTGTCGTCCTCGGCCAGGCCCAGTGCCGCGCGGGCCTGGCGGCGCGAGCCGGGTGTGAATACCGCAAGGTCGACGCCGGGGTGCACCACGTCGATGCCGGCCGGATCGGCATGGTGCAGCGAAACCAGTTGCCGCGCCTCGATTTCGGTGTTCACGATCAACCGGTCGGCTTCGTCGACCACCTGTTGTTCGCCCACCGAGCGCAGCACCGGCTCCGGGGTGTCACCTGCGGCAAGCGCGGCGTTCTTGACCGCGGCCAGCGTGTGCGCGGTGTGCACCAGCGGGACCGCCCACCGATCGGATGCCAACCACCCCACCTGGCCGGACAGCCAGTAGTGCGAATGGACGATGTCGTAATAGCCGGCCTCGTGGGTGGCCTCGGCGCGCAGCACCCCCGCGGTGAAGGCACACAGCTGGGTGGGCAGATCGTTCTTGTCCAGTCCCTCGAACGGGCCTGCCACCACGTTGCGCACCAGAACCCCGGGCGCAACCTGCACCACCGGCTCGTCCGAGGAGGACGTGGCGCGGGTGAAGATCTCCACCTCGACGCCACGCCGAGCCAGCTCGAGGGCGGTCTGCAGCACGTAGACGTTCATCCCGCCGGCGTCGCCGGTGCCCGGTTGCGACAGTGGGGAGGTGTGTACCGACAGGACCGCGACGCGGCGGGCCTCCGTCAGTCCGGACGGTTCGGGTACGACACGCACAAGCTCATGTCTACACCTGCGGCGCAGCGGCGGAACCTGCGGGATCAGGACGCGCCGAGCACCGCGGCCTCACTGCGGCGCTGCTGCGCCCGTCGCATCGCCGCGATCGGGTCCGCGTAGAGCCCGCCGAGGGAGACCACGCCGGCGCCAGCCTCCTGCACGCGGTTGCCGAACGCCGTCACGCGGATATCGCGCGCACCCAGCACCGAGCGGTCGGCGAAGGCTCGCTCCACCAGTTCCATCCCCTCGGGATACTCGGTGAAGGCCTGCCCGCCGACGACGAGATCGTCGGGGTTGAGCATGTCACGCAACAAGGCGACCGCCTCACCGAGCACGCGGGCCCGCTCGGCCAGCAGGCCGCGTGCTCCCTCGTGCCCGCCGCGCGCGGCACGCAGCACCGTCACCATCGTCGAGGTGGGCCCCTCGGCCGGGATGATGCGCTGCGCCCTGGCCGCGGTCAGCACCGCCTCGTCGCTGACGGTCGACTCCAGTTTCCCTGTGCCACCGAGCAATTCAGAGCTGACCGGCAACGCCGCGATGGTGCCCGGACCGCTGGCCGGCGAATGCACCCGACCACCGATGGACAACGCGTAACCGACGGTCTCCCTGGCATAGACATACAGGCTGGTCCCGGCCTGGGTGTTCGGGCGGCGCACGGCGAGCAGCAGTTCGGCGCCGGCCATGGCGTCCACGTGCGAGGCGACCGACACCGGCAGCCCGAGCGTCTCGGCCAACACCGGCCCGACCGGCGCCTCGACCCAGCCCAACCGCGGGTGGTCGAGATAACCGGAGCTGCTGTCCACCACACCGCCACTGGCCACGCCGACCCACAGCGGGCGGCGGCGATGCCAGCGGCTCAGATAGCGGCGCGCGCTGCCGGCCAGTGCGGCCAGCGCCGCGCTCTGGCTTCCGCGCGGCGTCGGGGTCTCGACGACATCGAGGGTGCGGCCGAACAGATCGGTGGCGACGATGCTGGTGGTCTTGGCGCCGATGTGCAGGCCGAGGGTCAGGAACGGCTCGTGGTTCACCTCGACCGGGATCCGGGGCCGGCCGATCGCCCCGGACACCGCAAGATCGGCTCGTTCCCGCAGCACACCGGCGTCGAGCAGGGCGGTGACCTGGCGGTTCACCGTGGCGATGCTCAGGCCGGTGACCCGGGCGATCGCATCACGGGCGATCGGGCCGCGTTGCCGGGCTGCGCCGAAGACCGATGCCGCGGCCACCTCGGCGACCTTGAGGGACGGGGCGACGATGTGGTGACGGGCCAACAGGGCGCGCTTGGCGTGTGCGGCGGGGGTCTGACGAACAACGGTGGCGGTGCTCACGATGGTGTCCTCTGGGCTGGGTCGTGGAAGGGGTGGGCTTCTGCCACACCGGCGACTCAGCGGGACGAAATAAGGTCCTCAGGTCAGCAAGGCGCGGCGGGTGCGCAACAACAACACGCACTCCGCACGGCGAGACGGCTCGCCTGGCTGATCGAGATCACGGCGTCAAGGTAGCACGAGGATTGCCTGCCGCGCGACGGGTAAACGACGCGGCCTAGTGTTGTCGTCATGACGACCTCAACCGACAAGCGCCGCGTCGCGGTGGTCACCGGCGCCAGCGCCGGCATCGGCGAAGCGACCGCCAAAACCCTTGCCTCCCTTGGCTTTCACGTGGTCTGCGTGGCACGTCGCGAGGCCCCGATCCAGGCGCTGGCCGCCGAGATCGACGGGACCGCGATTGTGGCGGACGTCACCGATCCGGCCGCGGTCGCGTCGCTGGCCGAGCGCCTGGACCGCGTCGACGTACTGGTCAACAACGCCGGTGGCGCCCGCGGTCTGGAGTCGGTGGCCGAGGCCGATATCGAGCACTGGCGCTGGATGTGGGAGTCCAATGTGCTGGGCACCCTGCAGGTCACCAAGGCACTGCTGGGAAAGCTGATCGACTCCGGTGACGGGCTCATCGTCACCGTCACCTCGATCGCCGCCCTTGAGACCTACGACAACGGTTCGGGCTACACCTCGGCCAAGCACGCCCAGGGCGTCCTGCACCGCACGCTGCGCAGCGAGCTGTTCGGAAAACCCGTGCGGCTCACCGAGGTTGCGCCGGGCATGGTCAAGACCGACTTCTCGCGCAACCGCTTCGACGGCGACGAGGGCCGCGCGGAGAAGGTGTACGCCGGGGTGACCCCGCTGGTCGCCGAGGACATCGCCGAGGTGATCGGGTTCGTCGCCAGCAGGCCCGCGCACGTCGACCTGGACCTCATCGTGGTGCGACCGCGCGATCAGGTGACCGGGGCGACCGGCTCCCGGATCAACCGGCGGACCTAACGGCCCGCCGTCGTCGGTGTCGTCGGTGTCGTTGTCGGAGACGAGGTCGGGGTTCCCGACGGCGTCGGCGCGCCGCTCGGGGTGACCGGAGCGGTCACCGGGATACCCGAGGGCGGGCTGTTCTTGCTGAGTGCGGACATGGCCTGCCACTCACTCCACGGCACCGCCCAGTCCCAGATGTCTCCGTCGGCGTAGGACAGGTCGATGCGGGTGCCCGTCACCTCGACCGGATCGCCGTACAGCGCGGTCTGGAAATATTGCTCGGCATCGGTCAGCGACAGGTTGATGCACCCGTTGGTGACGTTGCTGTTGCCCTGGGCGCCCGAGCTGGCCGGGTTGGCGTGGATGAACTCGCCATTGTTGGAGATGCGCACCGCGAAGCGTTCCCGCACGTTGGCGTAGCCCGCGGCTGGGTTGGTCATGTAGAAGTCCTCGTACTTCTCGGTGACCACGTGGATACCGCTGCGCGTGACGTTGCGGTCCAGGTCGCCCTCGCCGTAGCTGCACGGGAAGTCCATGATGACCGCGCCGGCACCGTCGAGCACCTGGATGCGGTGGCTGGAGGCCTCGGCCTTGACCACCTGGCGACGACCGATGGTGAAGTCCAGCGTCGAATCCGCCGCACCGTAGGCCTGCGGCCCGAACTTCACCCCGTACAGATCGGCGTCGACGTGCACGGTGGTGCCGGCCGGGTAGTACTCCTTGGTCCGCCAGTGCACACGCGAACCGCCCGCCTCATCCGGCAGCCAGGCCCAACTGCCCTCCACCGCGGGCGTGGTGGTGACCTTGAGCGCCTTCTCCACCTCGGCGCGGTGCTCATCGGTGATGGCCGCGTCGAACTGCAGGATGATCGGCGCCGCGACACCGACGGTCTGGCCGTCGGACAGCTGGAACTGGCCGTTGACCGTGGTCTGCGGGTTCACCGTGCGGAAGCTGCCGCTGACGGGCACGGCCTGGCCGTCCTGGCCGACCACCGAACCGGACCAGGTGTATTCCGCCCCGTAGCCCAGCGGTTCGGAGACCGTGAACTCGGTGCGGTCGCGGTTGAGTTTGCCGGCGACCACCTTGCCGTTGGCGTTGGTCAGGGCGATCTTCTGGAACCAGCCGTCACTGACGACCACCCCGGCGGGCGAGGTCGGGGTGATATCGGTGGCCGCGTCGTCCGGGGTCAGGGTGAAGGTGGGCGCCTTGGCGGCCGCGGATTCCTCGGCCCGGGGTGTACCGGCGGGCTTACCGGCGCAGGCCGCCAACAGCCCGGCACCGCCCAGTCCCAGCAATGCGAGCGCACGACGCCGGCTCAGCGGCGCGTTCTCGGACTCGGCGGGTGGTCTCACGTGGACCAAGAGTACCTAGAGCACGCAGCCGACCAGTACGGGCTCGGGTGTGAGTTCGATCCCGAATCGTGCGCGGACACCATCACGGACGGCCCTGGCCAAGGCCAGGACATCGGCGGTGCCTGCGCCGCCGCGGTTGGTCAGGGCCAGCGCGTGCTTGGTGGACAACCGCGCGAGCCCGTCGTCGCCGGGATATCCCTTGCCGAAACCGGCCTGTTCGACAAGCCAGCCGGCGGCCAGTTTGATCCCGCCGGGCGCCGGATAGTGCGGAACCGGCCGGTCGACGCCGTCCCGCAGCCGTTCGTAGGTCTGCGTGGTGACGACCGGATTGGTGAAGAACGATCCGACGCTCCAGGTGTCGTGGTCGTCCTCGTCGAGCACCATGCCCTTGGCGGCGCGCAGCTCCAGCACCGCCGCCCGCACCCGGTCCGGCTCGACCCGTTGCCCCGGCCCGGCGCCGAGGCGGTCGGCCAGCTCGCCGTAGCGCAGCGGCGCCGACAGACCGTCGGCGTTCAGGGTGAACTCGACCTCCAGAACGATGACGGCCGACTGATGCTTGAGCACGCTGTGCCGGTAGCCGAACTCCAGGCGGTGCGGCCCCACCCATTCGGTCAGGCCCGTCCGGCGGTCCAGGATCCGCACCCGGGAAATGGTGTCGGCAACCTCCGCGCCATAGGCGCCCACGTTCTGCACGGGGGTGGCTCCGGCGGATCCGGGAATACCCGAAAGGCACTCCAGGCCCCCCAGACCGTGTGCCAGGGCGGCCACCACGACATCGTCCCACTGCGCGCCGGCCTCGGCCCGCAGCACCGCACCGTGCACCGATATGCCGGTGGTGGCGATCCGGACCACCGTCAGTCCGGTGAGATCGTCGGCGAGGACCACATTGGATCCACCGGCGAGCACCAGGACGTTCTCGGCGACCGGCAGCGCCGAGAGCACGGCGATCAGTTGGTCGGTGGTATCGCAGGTGATCAGACGCTGCGCCACCGGACCGACGCGCAATGTCGTCCACGGGGCGACGGCGACATTCTCGGCAACCGCCGCACCGGCGAAAGTCGGACTGACCACGGACGCTAACGGTAGCGTGCCGACTATGCCGCGTACTCATGACATGGCGGCCGCATACGGATGCAGCGTCGCGCAGTTGTTCGAAGCCTTCACCGACCGGACGTACTGGCTCGAGCGGCTGGACAAGTCCGGTTGCGACGCGGTCAACCTCGACGAGTTGGCCACCCGCCCGGACGGCGGCCTCGATATCGGCACCACCCAGACCGTGCGATTTCATCGCTTGCCCGGCTTCGTCAGCCAACTCCATTCCGGCGACCTGACCCTGGTCCGCACCGAATCGTGGGCGCCGATCGTCGACGGGCGCACCTCGGGCACCATCACCGGTACCGTGCCCGGTGCACCGGTGCGGGTCACCGGCAAGGCCGCGCTGCGCGACAGCGCCGAGGGCGCCCAGTTGGACG
Source organism: Mycolicibacterium sp. 22603 (assembly GCA_052044345.1). Lineage (GTDB taxonomy): Bacteria > Actinomycetota > Actinomycetes > Mycobacteriales > Mycobacteriaceae > Mycobacterium. The sequence continues at coordinate 245,679 of JBQEMX010000001.1, read as the reverse complement.
TGCATGTGGTGACCGAGGTGCGCATCCCGTTGGTGGGCGGCAAGATCGAGGGCTTCATCGGCGGCCAGCTGGCCGAGATGGTCCGGCTGGAGCAGGAGTTCACCGAGACGTGGGTCAGGGACCGCAGCTGAACAAACCGGTCGGCTCGCCGCAGGGCAAACCGACGCGTGGCACCACGGGGTACAACCGGCTGCGCCGCAGCGACCGCTGGCTCGTGCACTCGCCGCGGGTGCGGGCCGCTCTGCACGCCGCCACCGACCCGCTGGTGGTGGATCTCGGCTACGGGGCACTGCCCGTCACGACGCTGGAGTTGGCCGCGCGCTTGCAGACGGTGCGCTCCGACGTGCGGGTGACCGGCCTGGAGATCCATCCCGAACGGGTTCGCATCGCTCAGCAATCGACTACGGCCACAGTGCAATTCGTCCTCGGCGGGTTCGAGCTCGCAGGATTGCGACCGGTGCTGGTGCGCGCATTCAACGTGCTGCGCCAATATCCGGTCGAGGAGGTCGAGCCGGCCTGGGCGCAGCTGTTGGGGCGGCTGGCACCGGGCGGCCTGCTGGTCGACGGCACCTGCGATGAGCTCGGCCGGCGCTGCTGCTGGGTGCTCCTGGACGCCGACGGCCCGCTCAGTCTGACCCTGGCGTGCGATCCGTTCGATATCGACAGGCCGTCGGATCTGGCCGAGCGACTGCCCAAGATCCTCATCCACCGCAATATCGACGGACAACCCATCCACGCCCTGCTGGCGGCCGCCGACCGGGCCTGGGCCAGTGCGGCCGGGCACGGGGTGTTCGGCCCGCGGGTGCGCTGGCGGGCCATGCTCGAACAGCTGCGCGCCGAGGGTTTCGCCGTGGACCCGCCGCGGCGGCGGCTGCGCGACGGTGTGCTCACGGTGCCGTGGGCGACCGTCGCCGGGCACGGCTAGCCTCGAGCGCATGCGGATTGCCCTGGCTCAGATCCGGTCCGGCACCGACCCGGCGGCCAACCTCGAGCTGGTCGACCGGTACACCACCGAGGCCGCCGACGCCGGTGCCCGGTTGGTGTTGTTCCCGGAGGCGACCATGTGCCGGTTCGGGGTGCCGCTGGGACCGGTGGCCGAGCCGCTGGACGGCCGCTGGGCCGACGGGGTGCGCGAGATCGCCGGGCGCACCGGCATCACCGTGGTGGCCGGGATGTTCCGGCCCGCCGACGAGGTGCCCGCGGGCCGGGTCGCCAACACCCTGCTGGCCGTCGGCGCGGGTGTCGAGGCGCATTACGACAAGATCCACCTCTACGACGCGTTCGGCTTCACCGAATCCGCGACCGTCGCCCCCGGCTCACAGCCCACCGTCATCGACGTCGACGGCGTGGGTGTCGGGCTGACGCTGTGCTACGACATCCGCTTCCCCGAGCTCTACCTCGAGCTCGCCGATCGCGGCGCGCAGCTCGTCACGGTGCACGCCTCGTGGGGCACCGGCCCGGGCAAGCTGGACCAGTGGACCTTGCTGGCCCGGGCCAGGGCCATCGACACCACCGGCATCGTGGCGGCCGTCGGACAGGCCTACCCCGGCGATGAGATCGCCGCGCTCGGCCCGACCGGCGTCGGGGGCAGCCTGGTCGCCTCGGCGACCGGCAGGATCATCGCCGCCGCGCAGGCCGATCCGCAGCTGGTGGTCACCGATATCGACCTCGCCGCCGCCGCGAAGGCCCGGGACACCATCGCGGTGCTGGTTAACCGTGTCCGGTTCGCTAAGGCACAATCGACTGCGTGACCGATCCCTGGGCCCGCCCCACCGACGGGGTGAACCCGCCTCCGCCCCCACCTCCGGTAGAGGCGCCGGCCGACCCGATGGCCTCGACGTCCACAGCAACGCCGCCGGCGACCCCGCCGCCGTCATCGAACAAGTTCACGCGGCTTTTCCGGGATCCGCTGTCGATCGTGCTGGTGGTGGTGATCGTCGCCGCCCTGGCCCTGGCCGGTGTCGTCGGCGCCGAGCTGATCGCCCGCAAGATCGCCGATGACACCGTCTCGCGGGTCACCTCCTGCGTCGTGCAGGACAGTGTCGACGTGTCGTTCGGCCCCCGGCCGTTCCTGCTGCAGCACTTCGCCAAGAATTACAACAACATCACCGTGACCACGGCCGGCAACCGCATCCGCGAGGCCGAGGGGATGAAGGCCGAGATCGCCATCAACGATGTCCGGGTCACCGGAAATCCCGAGTCACCGGGGACCGTCGGCGCGCTGGACGCCACCATCACCTGGTCGGCAGACGGCATCAAACGCACCATCCAGAACGCCGTGCCGCTGGTCGGCAGCTTCGTCAACGGCGTGACCACCAATCCCGCCGACGGCACGGTGGAACTGCAGGGCACGCTGGGCAGCATCGTCGCCAAGCCCGTGGTGCGTAACCAGGAGCTGACGCTGACCGTGGAGCGGCTGACCGGCCTGGGCTTCGTGCTCCCGCGCGAGAGCGTCCAGCCTGCGCTGGATGCGTTCCTCAAGCAGATGACCGAGAACTACCCGATGGGCATCCACGCCGACAGCGTCGAGGTCACCGATACCGGCGTGATCGCGAAGTTCTCCACCCGCAACGGTGTCATGCCCCCGGGCCGCAGCGGTGCCGGCGGCGACCCGTGCTTCGCCGGGCTGCCCTAGAAGGGCTCTTCGGAGCCGCCGGGATTACAGCCGGCAGCCACCATGTCGGCGTCGCTGACGACGGGCCGCCACGGTTCCAGATTCCAACTCGTCTTGCCCGGCTCGACGAACTCGGCGAACTGCCAGTGGCAGTTGAACTGGGACTGCATGCCAGGGATGTCGGCCTCCGGTGCCATGGCCAGCACCTGCGACCAGGCCTGGTTCTGCTGGGTCTGGGTGCCCGGGATCGCGGCCTGCGCGCGGCCGAGGGCCGTGGGATACACGCGCAGGCTCTTCAGATCGCCCCACTGCACCCATTCGGTGTGGTCGACGTACGCCGGTTCGGTCTCGGCGGTCGAGATGGCCGCCGGGCTGCCGAACAGGAGCCCCGCCGAACAGAGGACGACGGCTGCGATATCGCGGTGACGCATCTGGTCAGCGCGACTTTCCCTGGATCTCCAGCAATTTGGGCCGGACGTCGACCAGATAGACGCCGGCGGCGCAGGCACCGATCGCGGCGCCGAACCCACCGCTGATCAGCAGGCTCAACAGCACCCCGGCGCCGAGGATCAGCAGCCATACCGGCTTGGTGAGCTTGCCGGCGGCGGTGTAGGCGTCCGGGCGCTGCATCGCGGCGTGGACGAACGCGTAGAGACCCACCAGGGCAACGACAATGCCCAGGGCAAAAAGAATGGCACCCGCCAGGTTTGCAAGCATCACACTTGCAGCCTATGCGGGTGCCACCTTGTTGGCGAACCTACTTCTGGGTGACCTTCTTGGCCGGAGCCTTCTTGGCGGCCGGAGCGGCGGCCTTCTTGGCCGCGGTGGCAGGGCTGGCCTTCTTCGCCGGAGCCTTCTTGGCCGGGGCGGCCTTGGCGGGCTCGGCGGCCTCGGCGCGCTTGGGCAGCTCCACGCCGACCAGCTTGGCGGCGCGCTCGCCGACCGCGCGGGTCTGGCTGGCGACGGTGCCCAGCGCATCCTGGGTCAGCTCGACGGCCTGGTCGGTGACCTCTTCGACACGCGAGGCGGCCTCTTCCAGCGCCGGCTGGTTGCGCAGCCGCTCCAGGGCGGCCTCACCGCGCTCGACCAGCTTGTTGTACTGGCTCTGCGCCTCGTCGGCGTACTTGTCGGCGAGCTTGCGCAGCTCCTCGGAGGTCAGCTTGTCGCGCAGCTCGTCGAACTGGGTCGGCAGTTCTTCCTGCAGCTTGGTCAGCCGGGCACGGCCTTCCTCGACACGGGTCTCGGCGTCGGAGCGGGCGTCACCGGCGCGGTCACGCAGGGTTTCGACGATCTCGTTGACCTTGGCCAGTGCCAGGTCGGCGGCGCCGACCGCGGCCAGCAGCGGGGCCTTGAGGTCTTCGATGGTGGGCTGATTCTTCTCGGTCATGACGTTTCCTTTCAGACAGTGGACGGTTGCGCCGTAGCGGCGTCTTCGATAGCGAGATGGTCGGTCTCGGCCTCGGCGTCGGCCCGCTGTGCGGCCTCGGCTTCCGCTTCGTTCTGCTGACAGAACGACGTGTAGATATCGAGCAGCACCTGCTTCTGCCGCTCGGTGATGGCGGTATCGGTGACGATGGCATCGCGCACTTTGTTGCCCTCGCTGGGTTCGAGCATCCCGGCCTGGATGTAGAGCACCTCGGCGGAGACACGGAGTGCCTTGGCGATCTGGTTGAGCACATCAGCCGACGGTTTGCGCAGTCCCCGCTCGATCTGGCTGAGGTAGGGATTGCTGACCCCGGCCTTCTCGGCGAGTTGGCGCACCGATACCTGCGCCGCCTCGCGTTGAGTCCTGATGTAGCTGCCGATGTCCTGTGCAGCGTTGGCCACAACGCCGGCGAGGTTGTCGTCCTGCGTCATGGTGCCTCCTTCATCCGTCGCTTGTGGCTGACAGATTCCACGGTGGCACGAGGTGCTAACTATTGCAAGCAGTCTGCTAGCAGTCTCAGAAGAGGACCTGGGCGACGGTGTAGATGGTCAGGCCGGCCAACGACCCGACCACGGTGCCGTTGATACGGATGAACTGCAGGTCACGGCCCACATGAAGCTCGATTCGACGGCTCGCCTCGTCGGCATCCCAGCGCTCGATCGTCTCTGTGATGATCGCTGTGATCTCCGTCCCATACTGCGAAACCAGGTGTTGGGCGCCGCGCACGATCCACGCGTCGACCTTCGTCCGCAGGTCGGCGTCATCGCGTAAGGACTCGCCGAGCCGGACCACCGTGTCGGCCACCCGACCGCGCAGCGCCGAGGACGGATCCTCCACCGATTCCAACAGGATGCGCTTGGCCGCCGTCCACGCCGTCTCGGCGGCGCGCGCGACCTCGTCGCGGGCCATGATCTGTTCCTTGACGTTCTCGGCCCGCTGGATCGTGGCGGCGTCGTTCTGCAGGTCGCCGGCGAACTCGAAGAGGAACTTGGTGGCCGAGCGACGCAGCTCGTGGTTCGGGTCGCGGCGCACCTTGTCGGTGAAGTCCATCAGCTCGCGGTGGATGCGGTCACCGACCAGGTGGTCCACCCAGCGCGGCGACCAGGTCGGCGAATCCCGCTCGATGACCCGTTCGATGACCTCGCCGGAGTTCAGTGACCACTGGAAGGCGCGGTCGGCCAGCAGCTGCAGCAGCGCCTCCTGGCGACCCTCGTCGAGCAGGCTGGTCAGGACCCGGCCGATCGGCGGACCCCACTGGGGCTCGGCGATGCGCTTGACGATCATCCGGTCCAGGACCTGCTGGACGTCCTCGTCGCGCAGCATCTCCACCAGCACCCGCAGCACCGTCGCGACCTCGGCGGCGACCCGCTCGGCATTGCGCTCGTCGGCCAGCCACTTGCCGGTGCGTGACGCGACGTCGGCGTCACGCAATTTGGTGGCGATCACCTCGGGGGACATGAAGTTCTCCCGCACGAAGGTGCCCAGACCCTCGCCCAGCTGGTCTTTCTTGCGTTTGATGATCGCGGTGTGCGGTATCGGGATACCCAAGGGATGCTTGAACAGCGCGGTCACCGCGAACCAGTCGGCCAGTGCACCGACCATGCCCGCCTCCGCCGCGGCCCGCAGATAGCCCACCCACGGCGCCGCGTCCCCACGCGACTGCAGCCAGGTGCACGCCAGGAACACCACGGTGGCACCGACGAGGAAGCCCGTCGCCACGACCTTCATCCGGCGCAATGCCAGCCTGCGCTGTTCGTCGGCTACCGAATCGGCACCGGCCAGCGACTCAGCAAAACTTTTCTGCACCACTCCCCCATCATCCGCCGACGCGCAGCCGGCTCGTCCACCGTAGTATCAAGGCGACCTAGTGAACGGAATGGAACTCTCGACGGTGGCAGGGCAGGGCTCCGCGGCGGTGAAAACAGACGGCCGCAAACGACGCTGGCATCAGCACAAAGTCGAACGGCGCAATGAGCTCGTCGACGGCACGCTGGAGGCCATCCGCCGCCGTGGCGCCAATGTGAGCATGGACGAGATCGCCGCCGAGATCGGTGTCTCCAAAACGGTGCTCTACCGCTACTTCGTCGACAAGAACGATCTGACGACCGCGGTCATGATGCGCTTCGCCCAGGTCACGCTGATCCCGAACATGGCGGCGGCGCTGTCGACCGATCTGGACGGCTACGAACTGGTCCGGGAGATCATCCGGGTCTACGTGGACACGGTGGCCTCCGAGCCCGAGCCGTACCGATTCGTCATGTCCAACAACTCCTCGGCGCGCACCAAGGCGATCAACGATTCCGAGCAGATCATCGCGAGGATGCTGGCGGTGATGCTGCGCCGCCGGATGCAGGCCGCGGGCATGGACACCGGCGGGGTGGAGCCGTGGGCGTTCCACATCGTCGGCGGGGTGCAGCTGGCCACCCACTCGTGGATGTCCAACCAGCGGATGAGCGCCGACCAGCTGATCGATTATCTGACGATGCTGTCCTGGAGCGCGCTGCGCGGCATCGTCGAGGTCGGCGGATCACTGGAGAGATTCAACGCTCAGGCCCATCCGGCACCCGCGCTGCCGCCGCACCTGCTTGACTGAGACGTTGTGAGCCAGGACAACGCCTCCGAACTGTCGAAGCTGTGGAGCCACGAACCCCACACCTACCTGAAATTCCGCCCCGGGGACAAGGTCTCCGAGATCGACGCCGAGGCCACTCCGGGGTTCACCGGGTCCAAGTCCGACGCCCCGGCACTGGCCGCCGAGCGCGGTGAGCGGTTCGCCGGCCTGCAGGAGATGCTCTACGCCAACAGCCGTAGCGGCGACAGGCGTTCGGTGCTGCTGGTACTGCAGGGCATGGACACCGCAGGCAAGGGCGGAATCGTCAAACACGTTGTGGGAGCCGGAAATCCGCAAGGAATCCAGTACACCAGCTTCGGTAAGCCGACACCGGAGGAGCTGTCGCACCACTACCTGTGGCGGATCAACAAGGCGTTACCGTCGGCCGGGCACATCGGCGTCTTCGATCGGTCACACTACGAGGACGTCCTGATCGTGCGCGTGCACAACCTGGTGCCGCCGGATGTGTGGGGTGCACGCTACGACGAGATCAACGCCTTCGAGCGCGAGCTCGTCGACACCGGCACCACCATCGTCAAGGTGGCGATGTTCGTCTCGCTCGACGAGCAGAAGCAGCGCCTGTCCGACCGGCTCGACCGCCCCGACAAGTACTGGAAGTACAACCCCGCCGATATCGACGAACGGCTGAAATGGCCGCTGTACCAAGAGGCCTATCAGGCGATGCTGGACAAGACCTCCACCGACTACGCGCCGTGGCACATCGTGCCGTGCAACCGGAAGTGGTACAGCCGACTGGCGGTCCTGGAATTGCTGATCGAGGCGCTCAAGAGCCTGGATCTTAGTTGGCCGCCCGCCGAGTTCGACGTCGAGGCCGAGAAGAAGCGGTTGGCGCAGGCCTGACCCTCGCGCCGAGACTACCCCTGGCGCGACGGTGCACTCAGATCGAGTTATCGGCCGATTTCTCGATCTGTGTGCACTCTCGGCTACTTGACGAGGGTGAACTGACCGATGTTGGTGATACCGCGGCGGAAGAAGTCGGCGCACCCGACCAGGTACTTCATGTACCGGTCGTAGACCTCCTGGCCCTGCATGGCGATCGCCTCGTCCTTGGCCGCTTCCAGATTGGCCGCCCACATGTCCAGCGTCCGGGCGTAATGCGGCTGCAGCAGGTGGATGCGCTGCAGGTCGAAGCCCGTATCCGCGGCCAGCTTCTGGATGTCCTCGACGGCAGGCAGCTGGCCGCCGGGGAAGATCTCCTCGCCGATGAACTTCATGAACTTCAGGTCGCTGAGCGTGACCTTGATGCCGTTGGTACGGAAGAACTCCTGGGTGTGGGCCAGGATCGTGTGCAGCAGCATCCGGCCGTCGCTGGGCAGGATGTTGTAGGCCCGTTCGAAGAACAGCGGGTAGCGCTCGGCCTTGAAGGCTTCGAACGCGCCGATGGACACGATGCGGTCGACGGGCTCGTTGAACTCTTCCCAGCCCTGCAGCCGGATCTCGACGTTGCGCGTGGTGTCGATCTTGGCCAGCCGCGCACGCGCGTATTCGGACTGCGCCTTGCTCAGCGTGATGCCGATGACGTTGACGTCGTGGTTGATCAGCGCTCGTTCCAGCGCGCCACCCCAGCCGCAGCCGATGTCGAGCAGGGTCATCCCCGGTTCCAGCGCCAGTTTGCCCAGCGCCAGGTCGAATTTGGCGTTCTGCGACTCGTCGAGGGTCATGTCCTCGCGTTCGTAGTAGCCGCAGGTGTAGCCCATCGTGGGTCCGAGGAACAGCGCGAAGAAGTCGTTGGAGATGTCGTAGATGGACTGCGACTCCTCGTAGTACGGCTCCAGACCGGACTCAACCTTCGACATACGAAAACAACCCCTGGTGTTGATCAGAAATGACGTCGGCGGGCGCTCGCGATTCTTCGGCCCCCGTATCGCATTGGACGACTTTACCTCATATCGCTCGACCAAATCATTAGCCAAGCTCAGTAACTGTAGAAGCCCTGGCCCGACTTCTTGCCGAGATGGCCTGCCTCGACCATGCGCAGCAACAGCGGCGGCGGGCCGTAGAGCGGCTCCTTGAACTCCTCGTACATCTTGTCCGCGATCAGCTTCAGAGTGTCGAGTCCGACCAGGTCGGACAACCGCAGCGGGCCCATCGGATGCGACAGCCCGCCGACGACCGCGGTGTCGACATCCTCGACGGTCGCGAAGCCGGCCTCGACCATCCGGATCGCCGACAGCAGGAACGGCACCAGCAGCGCATTAACGACGAATCCCGACCGGTCCGAACACCGCACCACCTGCTTGCCCAGCACGTTGGCGGCGAAGTCCTCGACCCGCGCGGCGGCGGCCTCGTCGGTGACCAGTGTGGAGATCAGCTCGACCAGCGGCAACACCGGTACCGGGTTGAAGAAGTGCAGCCCCAGCACCCGCTGCGGGTTCTGCGTCGCCGCCGCGATCTTCATGATCGGAATGCTGGAGGTGTTGGACGCCAGCACCGCGTCGGGAGCGGTGATGACCTGGTCGAGCTCGGCGAAGACCTTCGCCTTGACGTTCTCGTCCTCGACGATCGCCTCGATGGTCAGCTGGCGGTCGGCCATATCGGCCAGGCTGGTGGTGAACGCCAACCTCGCGATGGCCGCATCGCGGTCAGCCTCGCTGAGCTTGCCCTTGGCCGCGGCCCGGTCCAGCGACGCGGTGAGCCGCGTGCGGCCCGCGGCGATCAGATCGTCGTTGGGTTCGAAGACCAGGACCTGGGCTCCGGCCTTCGCACACACCTCGGCGATCCCGGCGCCCATCTGCCCTGCGCCGATGACACCCACCCGTTCGATGCTCAACTGTTTCTCCTTGACTCCGGACAGCCGTCAGGCCCCGCCCGCAATACACGGACGGGGCCTGACGCTATCAACAGCAATTCCTAGTGGCTCCAGCTCATCGGTTCCACTTCCTCCTCGCGGACCGGGGGCCGCGAATCGTCAGTGGAACTGACCCTCTTCGGTCGAACCGGCCAGGGCGGTGGTCGAGCTGGTCGGGTCCACGGTGGTGGCGATCCGGTCGAAGTAGCCGGCGCCGACCTCGCGCTGGTGCTTGGTGGCGGTGTAGCCACGCTCTTCGGCGGCGAACTCGCGCTCCTGCAGCTCGACGTAGGCGCTCATCTGGTTGCGGGCGTAGCCGTAGGCCAGATCGAACATCGAGTAGTTCAGGGCGTGGAAGCCGGCGAGGGTGATGAACTGGAACTTGAAGCCCATCGCACCGAGTTCCTTCTGGAACTTGGCGATCGTGGCGTCGTCGAGGTGCTGCTTCCAGTTGAACGACGGCGAGCAGTTGTAGGCCAGCATCTGGTCGGGGAACTCGCTCTTGACGCCCTCGGCGAACTTCTTGGCCAGCTCCAGGTCCGGGGTGCCGGTCTCCATCCAGATCAGATCGGAGTACGGGGCGTAGGCCTTGGCGCGGGCGATGCACGGCTCCAGGCCGTTCTTCACCCGGTAGAAGCCTTCGGCGGTGCGCTCACCGGTGATGAACGGCTGGTCGCGCTCGTCGACATCGGAGGTGATCAGGGTGGCGGCCTCGGCATCGGTACGGGCGATGACGACGGTCGGCACGTCGGCGACGTCGGCCGCGAGGCGGGCCGAGGTCAGGGTGCGGATGTGCTGCTGGGTGGGGATCAGCACCTTGCCACCGAGGTGGCCGCACTTCTTCTCCGAGGCCAGCTGGTCTTCCCAGTGCGAACCGGCGACGCCGGCGGCGATCATCGCCTTCTGCAGCTCGTAGACGTTCAGCGCGCCACCGAAGCCGGCCTCGCCGTCGGCGACGATCGGGGCGAGCCAGTTCTCGACCGAGGTGTCACCCTCGACCTTGGCGATCTCGTCGGCGCGCAGCAGCGCGTTGTTGATGCGGCGGATGACCTGCGGCACCGAGTTGGCGGGGTAGAGGCTCTGGTCGGGGTAGGTGTGACCGGAGAGGTTCGCGTCACCGGCGACCTGCCACCCGGACAGGTAGATGGCCTTGAGGCCGGCACGCACCTGCTGCACGGCCATGTTGCCGGTCAGCGCACCGAGCGAGTTGACGAAGTCCATGTCGTGGAGCTGCTCCCACAGCACCTCGGCGCCGCGACGGGCCAGCGTCGCCTCTTCGACGACGGTGCCCTGCAGGGCGACGACGTCCTTGGGGGTGTAGGTGCGGGTGATGCCCTTCCAGCGGGGGTTGTGGTCCCAGTCGTGCTGGATCTGCTCCGGGCTCTTCGGCGTGCCAACGGTGGACATGGTTGCTCCTATCGATTTCGGCAACTCGATTTTGTTAACGCTGCAGCGATTTCCACTGAGCTGATGCTTCGAGCATGCCTCACGCCATATCCGCAGGTCCACCCGTTTCGCTTGCCAATTTTGTCCAACCCGATCAGCCATGTTGCTAACTTTGCGAATCAGACGCGATGCTTTACCGGTTCAGAACCTACCGATGAGTAGACGGTTTGCGCTGGTCAGTACGCCCGTACTGTTAAACGGCGGGGGTCACCGGTTGAAGATCGCCGCGACCGCTTTCGTCTCGGCGCCGACGGCATATGTGAGCGTTGTAACAGTCCGGTCGGTCAGATCCGGACCGAACCGATCGGTCGACCCGGCGGGGTAGGTGTGCCGGATGATTTCCAGGTCGTCGCCGAGCGCCACCGGGAGGTCGTGCTCGATGGTCACTCGTAGCGGCTTGTCCAACAGGTCCGGCCTGGTGCCCAGGAAGTCCTCGACGACACTCCAGTACACCGAGTTGTTCATGTGATCGAAGATGTCGATATCGCTGACACGAACCGGATAGGACCGGATCTCCTCGGCATCCTCCCGGGCGCCGGCCTTCAGATAGGCCTTCCAGCGGAGCCGGTCGACATCGGTGGTCCGGCGCAGACCGCTCAGGAAGTCGTCGGAGATCCGCGCGGGTCCCTGCGTCTCGGCGTTGATGTTGATCCAGAACGCCTCCGATTCCATCAGCCCGCCCTTGCGGCCGTCGATCCGGACGCGCATCTCGCACCACCGATTCGAGGTGCCCGAACACCAGCGCCGCAACCGCAGCATGTCCTTGAACTCGATGGGCCTGATCAGGTCGACCATGGTGCGCCGCACGATCCACAGCGGGTGGGTCTCCTCGTACCCCATCTCCCGCAGCTGGTCGGACCCGATGTCCTGGATGTGCCGGGTGGCGGCGTCGAACTTCAGCCGTCCGGTCCGGTCCACGTCGGCGACCCGTAGCGGCCACTGGGTGTCGAACACATCGGGGTGCGGATCGGGCACGGGCATCATGGTCTTGGCCAAGCCGGTCATTCCTCCAATATGGCCTGCGAAGAATGCAAAGCCAACCTTTGCAAGGCTCATTACGCTGGACGGGTGGCAAAGACCTTCGTCGGATCCCGGGTCCGTCAGCTGCGCCGGGAACGTGGCTTCAGCCAGGCCGCGCTGGCCCAGATGCTCGACATCTCCCCCAGTTACCTCAACCAGATCGAGCACGACGTCCGGCCACTGACGGTGTCGGTGCTCCTGCGCATCACCGAGGTGTTCGGCGTCGACGCCGGGTTCTTCGCCTCCCAGGACGACACCCGCCTGGTCGCCGAGCTACGCGAGGTCACCCTGGACCGCGACCTGGACATCGATATCGACGCCGGCGAGCTCGCCGATGTGGTCAACGCCCATCCGGCCATCGCGCGGGCCATGGTCAACCTGCATCAGCGATACCGGCTCACCACCACCCAGTTGGCCGCCGCCACCGAGGGCCGGTTCAGCACGTCGGAATCCGGTTCCGGCGCGATCACCATGCCGCACGAGGAAGTCCGCGACTACTTCTACCAACGGCAGAATTACCTGCACGAGCTCGATACCGCCGCGGAGGATCTGACGATCCGGATGCGCATGCACCGGGCCGAGCTGACCCGTGAGCTCTCCGATCGACTGACCCGCGTGCACGGGGTGCGCATCGTGCGGCGCACCGATCTGGGCGACAACGTGCTACACCGCTACGACCCACAGACCCGGACCCTGCAGGTCGGCGATCATCTCTCCGGCGGGCAGTTCGTGTTCAAGCTGGCCGCCGAACTGGGGCATCTGGAATTCGGTGATCTGATCGACAAGCTGGTCGAGGACGGCCATTTCACCAGCGACGAGTCGCGCACCCTTGCCCGGCTGGGACTGGCGAACTACTTTGCCGCAGCAATTGTGCTGCCGTACCGGCAGTTTCACGAGATCGCCGGTAACTTCCGGTACGACGTCGAACGCCTGTCGGCGCACTATGCGGTGTCGTATGAGACGGTGGCGCATCGGCTCTCGACCTTGCAGCGGCCCGATATGCGCGGCGTGCCACTGTCATTCGTGCGCGTCGACCGGGCGGGCAACATGTCCAAGCGACAGTCGGCGACCGGCTTCCACTTCTCGTCCAGCGGCGGCACCTGTCCGTTGTGGAACGTCTACGAGACCTTCGCCAACCCGGGCAAGATCCTGGTCCAGATCGCCCAGATGCCCGACGGCCGCAATTACATGTGGGTGGCGCGCACCGTGGAGCGGCGCGCGGCGCGCTACGGCCAGCCCGGTAAGACGTTCGCGATAGGTCTGGGTTGCGAGCTGCGCCACGCCCACCGGCTGGTGTACTCCGAGGGGCTGGATCTGGCAGGCGATCGGGTCACGGCCACCCCGATCGGCGCCGGCTGCCGGGTCTGCGAACGCGACAACTGCACCCAGCGCGCGTTCCCCGCCCTCGGCAAGGCACTCGACCTCGACGAGCACCGCAGCACGGTGTCCCCGTATCTGGTGCGCACTACCTAGACTCGGGTGCGTGAGCGCCGATACCGCACCTGCCCGTATCCCGCCCGGCGGATTCCGTGAGCTCGGCCCGTTGAACTGGGCGATCGCCAAGATCGGCGCCCGCGGCATCCGGGCCCCCAAGTTCCACCTGTTCAACGTCCTCGGCCAGCATCGGTTGTTGTTCCTGGCCTGGCTGCCGTTCTCCGGATACCTGCTCTATGCGGGCAAGCTGGATCGCAAGGATGCCGAACTGGTGATCCTGCGCGTGGGACACCTGCGTAACTGCGAGTACGAACTGCAGCAGCACCGACGGCTGGCGCGCAGCCGGGGCCTCAAGGCCGATGTGCAGGCCGCGATCTTCGAAGGTCCCGATGCCGACGGCCTGACCCCGCACCAGCGGGTGCTCATCGCCGCCACCGATGAGTTCGTCGTCACCCGGTCGATGTCGCCCGAGACCTGGACCGCACTGTCCAAGCTCTACGACCGCGCACAGATCATCGAGTTCTGCACGCTGGCCGGCCAGTACGACGCGCTGGCCGCGACCATGGAGACGCTGCGCATCCCCTTGGACTTCCCGGACTAGTGGGCCTGTCCGGCCATCACCACGCAGTCACCACCGAGCGCCTTGGCCTCGTACATCGCCCGGTCCGCGGCCGGGATGACACCGTCCAGTCCGGAGACCGGCTCGGTGCACACCGCCACGCCGACGCTGACGGTCACGCGCGGCTCGTCGGGCGCGGCCACCGACGCCCGGATCCGTTCGGCGACCCAGGGCGCCTGATCGGCCAGGATCCGATCCACCACCAAGAACTCTTCACCTCCCCAGCGCACCACCACCGCGTGCGGGCAGACGCTGGCCCGGATCCGGTGCGCCGTGCGGATCAGCACCTGGTCGCCGACGACATGCCCGAGGTCGTCGTTGACGGCCTTGAATCCGTCGACGTCGATCAGCAGGGCGCACAGATCGGTATCCGGCGCCGCCGATTCGTTGAGTCGCCGCACGGCGGCGTCGAGGCCGCGCCGATTGGTCAGTTCGGTCAAGGGGTCGGTCAGCGACTGGATGGAGCTGCTCTGCAGCAGCCAGAACCCGAACTGCAGTGCCGGCAGGATGAACATCGTGACCGCGAGCGCGATCACCGAGCGCGAGATGGCGACCTGTACGCCGTGACCCTCGGGGCTCACGACCATCCACACCGCGATGCCCAGCACTGATACCACGCACCACAGGATGTGCGCGACGTGCAGCTTCGGCCCGTGGAAGAAGACGACGTACCCACCCGCGCACAGCAGGATCGGGATACCCGACATCGCCAGGTTGGGGTCGCCGAACAGCAGGGCCGACAGCGTCATGATGACGTCGACATAGGCGACCAGCAGCACCGAGACACGTTCGCTGGGCCACGGCCGCAGCGCCCAGCGGGCCGACCACGCCAGTGAACCGACCGACACCACCGCCCAACCGGCCCGGATCAACGCGGTGTCGTTGACCGGGGGGAGGAACACGTTGATCGCACCGAGCACGCCCAGGACGGCTCCGATGCCGGCGATCAGGTACCGCAGGACGGGTAGCAGACCACAGCTGCGCAGGAACTCGATCCGCCACTCGTAGTCGTCACGCTGACGCCACCACTGAAGAAGCAGGTCGCCCCGTCCGCCATCCCCCACAGGGTCATTGTGGCCGAAAGCAAACGCCTACAAGTACGTGACGGCCAGAACAGTGAGCGTCAGCAACATCGGGGCGACGGGGAGCGACCACAGGAACGCCGTCGCGACCCGATCCTTGCGCTGATGGGCCCGCCAACCGAGGGCGGCGACGACACCCGCCAGCACGGTGATCACACCGGACACGACCAGCACCCAGAACGGGACGTCGCTGGTGTTGATCGCCAGCGAGATGGCCACCAGCCACAGGATGTGGCCGAGCACCAGACCGCCGATGGCGGCGACGATCACTGCCCTTGTCGGCACGCGTTACCCGTCAGAAGTTGATCATGTGGCCGGCCAGGCCGTGGATGGCTTCCTGCAGTGCCTCCGACAGCGTGGGGTGGGTGTGCACGTTGCGGGTCAGCTCGTTGACGGTCAGGTCCCACTTCTGGGCCAGCGTCAGCTCGGGCAGCAGCTCGGACACATCGGGACCGATCAGGTGCCCACCGATCAGCTCGCCGTACTTCGTGTCGGCGATCAGCTTGACGAAGCCGGTCGGATCGGCCAGGCCGTGCGCCTTGCCGTTGGCGGTGAAGGGGAACTTCGCCACCTTGATGTCTGATCCTCGCTCGGACGCCTCAGCCCGAGCTTGCTCTTCGGTCAGCCCGAAGCTGGCCACCTGCGGCTGGCAGAACGTGGCGCGCGGCATCATCCGGTAGTCACCCAGGGTCAGCGTCTCGGCGCCGCCGATGGTCTCGGCGGCCACCACGCCCTGGGCCTCGGCGACATGCGCGAGCTGCAGCTTGCTGGTGACATCGCCGATCGCGTAGATGTGCGGCACGCTGGTGCGCATGTGGTCGTCGATATCGATGGCCTTGCGCTCGGTGAGCGCGACCCCGGTGTTCTCCAGACCGTAGCCCTCGATGTTGGGGGCGAACCCGATGGCCTGGAGCACCTTGTCGGCCTTGAGTTCCTCGGTCTTGCCGTCCTTGCTGACGGTGACAATCACCGAGCCGGAGGCTCCCTCATCAGTGATCGATTCGACCTTGGTACCGGTCAGGATCTTCACACCCAGCTTCTTGTACTGCTTCTCGATCTCCTTGGAGACCTCGGCATCCTCGTTGGGCAGCGCGCGGGGCAGGAATTCGACGATGGTGACGTCGACGCCGTAGTTCTTCATCACGTAGGCGAACTCCATGCCGATGGCACCGGCGCCGGCGATGATGATCGACGACGGCAGCTCACGGGTCATGATCTGCTTCTCGTAGGTGACGACGTTCTCCGACAGCGAGGTGCCCGGCACCAGGCGCACCGACGAGCCGGTGGCGATGATGGCGTTGTCGAACGTGACCTGCTCGGTACCGCCCTCGTTGAGGTCGACGGTGATGCTGTTGGCGTCGGTGAACTTGCCGTAGCCGTGGATCTCGGTGATCTTGTTCTTCTTCATCAGGAAGTGCACACCGGCGACGCGGCCGTCGGCGACCTTGCGGCTGCGATCGAAGGCGGCACCGAAGTCGAAGCTCGCCTCCCCGCTGATGCCGAAGGTCTTGGCTTCCTTGGTGAAGATGTGAGCCAGCTCGGCATTGCGGAGCAGTGCCTTCGACGGGATGCACCCGACGTTCAGACAGACACCACCCCAGTACTTGGGTTCGATGATCGCGGTGTTGAGACCGAGTTGGGCGGCGCGGATGGCAGCCACGTATCCGCCCGGGCCGGCTCCGAGTACGACGACGTCATAGTGGGTCACGGGCACCAGCTTATCGCCGTTGCACAGCGGGCCGGATGGCGACTGCGATTGGTTGCCAGGCAAGATGGGTACGTTCAGTCGAGCAAAAACCCATCCGGGTCTCGGGCTGTACCGAATACCTTGCGATGTGCCGCTCTTCGACCAGGAAGTTGAATCCCATGGCCAAGAACATGACCCCCCACTTTGAGGACGTCCAGGCACATTACGACCTGTCAGACGACTTTTTCCGGTTGTTCCTCGACCCCACGCAGACCTACAGCTGCGCCTACTTCGAGCGCGATGACATGACCCTGGAGCAGGCCCAGCTCGCGAAGATAGATCTTTCCCTCGGCAAACTCGGTCTCCAGCCGGGCATGACGCTGCTGGATATCGGTTGTGGTTGGGGCGCGACCCTGCGCCGCGCCGTCGAGCGCTATGACGTCAACGTCATCGGGCTGACTCTGTCGAAGAACCAGGCCGAGCACGTGCAGCGCAGCTTCGATGCCATGGACTCCACCCGCGAACGGCGCGTCCTGCTGCAAGGCTGGGAGCAGTTCAGCGAGCCGGTGGACCGGATCGTCTCGATCGGGGCGTTCGAGCACTTCGGCTTCGACCGCTACCAGGACTTTTTCCGGATGACCTATGACGCGTTGCCGGCCGATGGCGTGATGATGCTGCACAGCATCTGCAACTTCAGCCGCGAGGCCGTGCAGGCCAAAGGCATCCCGTTGACGATGGATGGGGTCCGTTTCGCGAAGTTCATCGCGGAGGAGATTTTTCCCGGCGGCCGGCTGCCGACCAGCGAAATGGTGCAGGAGCACTCGAAAGCCGCCGGCTTCACCCTCACCCGCGAGCATTCCCTTCAGCAGCACTACGCCATAACGTTGGATCACTGGGCCGCGGCGCTGGGGCCGCGCCGCGAGGAGGCCATCGCCATCCAGTCCGAAGAGGTCTACGACCGTTACATGAAGTACCTCACCGGCTGCGCCGACCTGTTCCGCGACGGTCTGATCGACGTCGTGCAGTTCACCCTCGAAAAGGGTGCCAACGGCTGAGCCGACGGCCAACCGACCCAATACGCCACCGCCGCCCGGGCGGCCAGGAAGGCAATTCATGCCCAAGGATCTGACCCCGCACTTCGCCGACGTCCAGGCCCATTACGACCTGTCCGACGAGTTTTTCCGGCTTTTCCTCGATCCCACGCAGACCTATAGCTGCGCCTACTTCGAGCGCGATGACATGACGCTGGAAGAGGCCCAGCTCGCCAAGATCGACCTCGCGCTCGGCAAACTGGGTCTGCAACCGGGGATGACACTGCTCGACATCGGTTGTGGCTGGGGTGCCACCATGCGCCGTGCCGTTGAGAAATACGACGTCAATGTCATCGGCCTGACGCTGTCGAAGAACCAGGCCGAACACGTGCAGGCCAGCTTCGACGCCATGGACTCCGACCGCGAGCGCCGCGTCCTGCTGCAGGGCTGGGAGCAGTTCAGCGAGCCCGTCGACCGCATCGTGTCCATCGGGGCGTTCGAGCACTTCGGTTTCGACCGCTACCCGGACTTCTTCCGGATGACCCATGAGGCCCTGCCCGACGACGGCGTCATGTTGTTGCACACCATCTGCGCGTTCAACCCGGCGAAGGCGAAGGAGGCGGGTATTCCCGTCACCTTCGAGCTCGCCCGGTTCGTGAAATTCATCATCACCGAGATTTTTCCCGGCGGTCGGCTGCCGTCGGTCGAGATGGTCGAGGAAGTCTCGGCGGCCGGCGGCTTCACACTCAGCCGCCGACAGTCGCTGCAGCCGCACTATGCGCTGACGCTGGACCGTTGGGCGCAGGCTCTTGCCGCCCACCGCGAGCAGGCGATCGAGATCCAGTCCGAAGAGGTCTACGACCGCTACATGAAGTACCTCACCGGCTGCGCCGAGACATTCCGTAAACGCCAGACCGATGTCGTGCAGTTCACCCTGCACAAGCGCTCCACCTGAGGGGCGCCCGCTGAACCGGAAAGTCAGCGCATGAGCCCCGGCACCGGGCAGGCCTCCGCCGCTTCGGCCACGATGCGGGTTCCGTCATCGGCCGGGCGTTCACCCGCCTCATAGCGGGCGCCGGTAATCGGCGGCCGGTCGGCCAACTCGGCGAGTTCGGAGTCGGTGAACACCCGCCCGCGGCTCAGGAAGCGTTTGCCCTCCGGGGACTCCAGACTGAATCCGCTGCCGCGGCCGGGCACCACGTCGATGATCAGCTGGGTGTGCTTCCAGACGTCGAACTGCGGACCCGAGATCCACACCGGCACGCCGTTGCCGACATCGAGCACGGCCAGCAGGATGTCACGATCACCGACGATGAAATCCCCTTCGGGATAACACATCGGCGACGATCCGTCGCAGCAGCCGCCAGACTGGTGAAACATCAACGCCCCGTGCTGGTTCTGCAGGGTGGCGAGCAGATCGGCGGCCGGCGCGGTGATCAGGGCTCGGCTGGTCATATCTCCAGGCTACGCGCAGGGTAAGAATGTCGGTGTGACTTCTGCCGACTCCCCCGCCGACCCGTACCTCTGGCTCGAAGACGTCACCGGGGACGCCGCCCTGGACTGGGTTCGCAGCCACAACGAACCCACGCTGGCGCAACTGGGTGATGACGAGTTCGAGGCGATGCGCGCCGAGGCCCTTGAGGTACTCGACACCGATGCCCGCATCCCCTATGTCCGCCGGCGCGGTGAGTACCTCTACAACTTCTGGCGCGACGAGACCAACCCGCGCGGGTTGTGGCGGCGCACGACGCTGGAGAGCTATCGCACCGAGCAGCCGGACTGGGACGTCGTCATCGACGTGGACGAACTCGCGCGCGCCGACGACACCAACTGGGTGTGGGCCGGCGCCGATGTCATCGAACCCGATCACAGCCTGGCGTTGATCAGCCTCTCCCGGGGCGGAGCCGACGCCGTCGTGGTACGCGAATTCGACATGCGCACACGTGCATTCGTGACCGACGGCTTCGAGCTTCCGGAGGCCAAGACGCAGATCTGCTGGGAGGACGAGGACACCCTGCTCGTCGGTACCGACTTCGGCGACGGGTCGTTGACCGACTCGGGCTACGCCCGGCTGGTCAAGCGGTGGCGGCGCGGCACCCCGCTGGCCGAAGCGGTCGAGGTCTATGCGGGCGAACGGGCCGACGTCATCGTCGCGGCGTCGGTCGACCGCACACCCGGCTACCAGCGGACGCTGATCAGCCGCGCGGTCGATTTCTTCAACGACGAGATCTACGAGCTGCGCGGCGAGCAGCTGGTGCGTATCGACGCACCGACCGACGCCTCGCTCTCGGTACATCGCGACTGGCTGCTCATCGAGCTGCGAACCGACTGGGACAACTACCGGGCCGGCTCACTGCTGGCCGCCGACTACAACGAGTTCATCTCCGGCACAAAGAATCTCACGGTGGTGTTCGAGCCAGACGAACGGACCAGCCTGCACCAGTACTCGTGGACCCGCGACAAGCTGGTGCTGGTCACGCTGGCCGATGTGGCCAGCCACGTGCAGATCGTGACGCCGGGGACGTGGACCGCGGTCGACCTGGCCGGCGTGCCGCCCAACACCAATACCGTCATCGCGGGTGCCGACTCCGACGGTGACGAGATCTTCTTGGATTCAAGCGGTTTCCTGACTCCATCGCAGTTGTTGCACGGCACGGCCGACGGACCGGTGCGCCCGATCAAGGCGGCGCCCGGGTTCTTCGACACCACCGGCCTGCAGGTCAGCCAGCACTTCGCCACCTCGGCTGACGGCACGTCGGTCCCCTACTTCGTGGTCGGACGCCCCGGCGCCACCGGGCCGACGCTGCTGGGCGGGTACGGCGGATTCGAGGTGTCGCGCACGCCCGGCTACGACGGCGTGCTCGGTCGGTTGTGGCTGGCCCGCGGCGGCACCTATGTGCTGGCCAATATCCGCGGCGGCGGTGAGTACGGGCCGGGCTGGCACACCCAGGCCATGCGCGAGGGCCGCCACCTGGTCGACGAGGACTTCGCTGCGGTGGCCGCCGATCTGGTCGCGTGCGGGGTCACCACGGTCGACCGGCTGGGCGCGCAGGGCGGCAGCAACGGCGGGTTGCTGATGGGCATCATGCTGACCCGCTACCCGGACCGCTTCGGCGCCCTGGTGTGCAGCGTGCCCCTGCTGGACATGAAACGCTTCCACCTGTTACTGGCCGGCGCCTCCTGGGTGGCCGAGTACGGCAATCCCGACGATCCGCAAGACTGGGAGTTCATCTCCAAATACTCTCCCTACCAGAACATCTCGACCGAACGGACATACCCACCGATCCTGATCACCACATCGACCCGTGATGACCGTGTGCATCCGGGACATGCCCGCAAGATGACCGCGGCGCTGGAGGAGGCCGGGCACCCGGTGAGCTACTACGAGAACATCGAGGGCGGCCACGGCGGCGCGGCGGACAACTCGCAGGCGGCCTTCCGTTCGGCGCTGATCTACCGCTATCTGTGGCAGACCATCGGTCATTGACCGACGATGACGGTTGACGACTGGTCGGAGATCGCCCTTTTCGGCGCGTTTGTCGCCGCGGCAGGTGCGATCTTCGCCGATAGCGTCAAACGCCGATCCATGGCTCGCGCCATCTACTGGACGTGTGCCTACATCGGCATCAGCTGTGTGGCCCTCTCGATGGTCCCGATGGGCTGGTACCACGTCATCGGCTTCGTCACGTTCGGCATCATGGTCGCCATCGGTTACGCCTACGCCGAGACGCCGTTCATCAAGGTCGGTGGCCGCGTCTACTCCGCCGAAGTGCGGCACGCACGCCCCGATCCGACCGACGGTGAGAAACCAGATCTTTCCTCTCCCAAAGAATCCGAGACCTACGACGGTCGCCACTCGGCGGCATCCACCTGGTGGTTGATGGCCACGGGATCATGCTTGACGGCCCTCGTATTGATCGCAACCGGTTGGCGGCCTGCGTCATTCGCGCTCGTGGCGATCGGAGCGGGCTTCGCGGTATTCCTCGGCCTCGATGACGGTTTTCGGGGTTTCCCGCACGCTCGGGGCCACCGGTTGCCCTTCCGCATCGCTGCGGTCGCCTCGCTGGCGGGTGCAGGTATCCCGCTGTGGTGCTACCTGTGGGGCTACCGGCGAGGATCCCGCAACCCCGGCTACGGCAAACACGACGCAGCCCGCAAAAGGCTGCGAAGGCGCCGACGCTAGGCTGACGCCGATGTCCGGGCTCACGGTGTTCAAGCGCTACCTCGTCATCCAGTCGATGACGCTGGTGTGCGGCATCGTGGGGCCGATCTTCCTGTTCGTGTACTTCGCGGCCCAACCCGACGCCACGATCAAGTGGATGTACTGGGCGGGGTTGTTCGTCACCGTCGCCGACATCCTCATCGCGCTCGGGATCACCGAGGCCATCGTCCGTCGCTCTGACGCATAACGTATCCGCGCAGCGCAGCGCTTCCGTACGCTGAGGCCCATGAGCCGCCTATCCAGCGTCGATGCAGCCTTCTGGTTCGCTGAAACCAACGGTTGGCATATGCATATCGGCGCCTGTGCGGTGTGTGATCCCTCGGACGCACCGGATTTCACCTTCGACCGCGTCCGCGATCTGGTCGCCAGCCGGTTGCCAGAGTTACCGCAGCTGCGGTGGCGGGTGACCGGATCTCCGATGGGATTGGACCGGCCATGGTTCGTCGAAGACGACGAGCTGGACATCGATTTCCACATCCGGCGGATCGCGGTGCCCGCACCCGGCGGCCGTAAGGAGTTCGACGAGCTCGCCGGGCGCCTGATGTCCTACAAGCTCGACCGGTCCAAGCCGCTGTGGGAGCTGTGGTGGATCGAGGGCCTGCGAGACGGCCGCGTCGCGATCATCACCAAGATGCATCACGCCGTCGTCGACGGCGTCTCCGGTGCCGGGCTGACCGAGATCCTCTTCGACGTCACGCCCGAGCCCCGCCCGCCGGCCGTCGACGTGGACCGTTCCCTGGTCGGCAAGAGCCTGCCACGACCCGAGCTCCAGCTGATCAACGGTCTGATCAACATCGGCGTGAAGACGCCGTATCGGATTGCCCGGCTCGTCGAACAGACCGTGCGCCAACAGATCGCGGTCCGCAATATCGACAACAAGCCGCCACGCTATTTCGATTCTCCCACAGTCCGATTCAACGCCCCGATCTCGCCGCATCGACGGGTCGCCGGGGCCCGGGTGCCACTGGACCGGGTGAAGAAGGTCAAGGAGGCCTACGGGGTAAAGCTCAACGATGTCGTCCTCGCCCTGGTTTCCGGGGCGATGCGCGATTATCTCAAGGAGCGCGACGAACTGCCGGACAAATCGCTGGTGTCCCAGGTGCCGGTGTCCACCCGCACCGATGCCGACAACGCCGTGGGCAACCAGGTCTCGGCGATGACCGTCGTCCTGGCCAGCGATATCGCCGACCCGGCCGAACGCATCAAGAAGATCTACGCCTACACCCAGGGCGCCAAGGAGATGGCCAAGGCGCTGACGGCCAACCAGATCATGGGCTATACCGAGACGACGCCACCCGGCCTGCTGGCACTGGCGTCCCGCGCCTATGCGGCCAGCGGGATCGGCAGTTCGATCGCACCGATGAACGTGGTGATCAGCAATGTGCCGGGGCCGCCGTTTCCGTTGTACCTGGCGGGAGCGAAGGTCGAGAGTTTGATGCCGCTGGGGCCGCTGCTGTTCGACGTGGCGCTCAACGTCACGTGCTTCAGTTACTGCGACTCGGTCGATTTCGGGTTCATCACCACCCCGGAGGTGGCGGCGGACATCCACAAGATGGCCGATCTGATCGAACCGGCGCTCTACGACCTGGAGGTGGGCGCCGGCCTTGCCGAAGCACGACCGGGTAAGCGGGTCCCGCCCCGTGGACGCAGGTGAGCGTCACCGTTTCCGGTTGGCAGGCACCTCTTCCCGACGGGCTCCACCGAGCCCGCTGAGCAGGGACACGATGACGCCGATGATCACGACGCCGCCGCTGATGGTCAGCGTGAGGTTGAGCCAGACATGCATGCTGGAGATGGCGTGCTCGACCATCACCTCGGCGATCTCACGGATGTTGCCGGTGGTGCGGCCCAGTGCGGCGTCGACGTAACGGCGGCCGATCTCGATACCGGCCCAGCCGGCCGCACCGACCAGCAGGCCCGAAACCCCCAGCGCCCCAAGCATCTTGCCGCGCCGACGCGATGCGGCCAACGTCAGCAACGCGAACACTCCGGTCAGCACCGCCACCCCGATGCTGGCCCACGGACCCCATACCGCGGCGGGGCGCAGCTGACCGGGACGTAGCCCGCCGGACGCATCCTCGGTGATCGCGACCTGCAGATCCTGCGGCGGCTGCACACCGAAATCGGCCAGCGTCTGGCGGATCGACCCGTCGTCGAGCATCGGGGACAGGTCCACCACCCACTGGCCCTGCGCGTCGTCGGTGAACAGCCAGCGGTGGGCGACCCGGTTGATCGCACCGAACTGGCCGGGGAACACGTCGCCGGAGGTGTAGCCGTTGGCGGCCGCGCCGATCAGGGTCGCCTGGGTGCCCGAGGTCCCGGTGGCAACCGTGATCCGGTCGGTCAGCTCCGCGGCCATCGGCTGTTGCAGGGCGCGATCCTTGGCCGCCGATGCCGCGAGGTCGGCATACCCGTCCTCGCTGACGACATGCTGCTGGGCCCACAGCGCCGGCAGCGTCACGGCCAGCAGGGCCGTGGTCACCAACCAGAGCAGAGCGGCCAGCAGAGAACGCATGCCGCTCCTTTCATGATCAATCCGATAGCGCGCGTCCCACGATCAGCGGATCGGGCCTGCCGACCACCTCGTAGTCCTTGTTGTCGTAGTCGAACTTACTCAGGACATGGCGCATCGCGTTGATCCGGGCGCGTTTCTTGTCGTTACTTTTCACCACGGTCCACGGAGCGGTCTCGGTGTCCGTCCAGGAGAACATGTCTTCCTTCGCCGCGGTGTAGTCGCCCCATTTGTCCAGCGATGCCAGATCGGTCGGTGAGAGCTTCCACTGCCGGACCGGGTCCACCTGGCGAATGGTGAACCGGGTCCGCTGCTCGTTCTGGGTCACCGAGAACCACAGCTTGGTCAGGCTGATCCCGTCGTTGACCAGCATCTGCTCGAACAGCGGCGTCTGCCGGATGAACTCGGCGTGCTGCTTGGAAGTGCAGTAGCCCATCACCCGCTCGACACCGGCCCGGTTGTACCAGGACCGGTCGAACAGGACGATCTCACCGGCGGCGGGCAGGTGCTGCACGTAGCGCTGGAAATACCACTGGGTGCGTTCCTTCTCCGTGGGCTTCTCCAGGGCGACCACCCGGGCACCACGCGGATTCAGATGCTCCATGAACCGCTTGATGGTGCCGCCCTTGCCCGCAGCGTCGCGGCCCTCGAAGACGATGACGTGCCGCAGGCCGTTGGCCTGGCTCCACTTCTGCAGCTTGAGCAGTTCGATCTGCAGCAGCCGCTTCTGTTCCTCGTACTCGGCGCGGTTCATCCGCTCGTCGTAGGGATAGTTCTCGCGCCAGGTGTCGACGACGTCTCCGCTGGGCAGCAGCACCAGTTCGGGGTCGTCGTCATCATCGTCACGGACGGCGTAGCCGGCGGCATCCAGGGTCACCGGCCGAAGCTATCCACCCGGACGTACGTGACGGTGACGCCCGGGTGAACAGCAGGGGTATTACTTGGCTTCGCGGCGCGGACGGATTTGGGCGAACTTGGTCATCAGCTTGTTGCCGCGGGCCAGCGCCTTGACGGTGTGGTTGTAGTAGTTGCTGCCGGCACCTGCCGCGGTGCGGGGCACCACGACCGTCTCCTGCCGGCAGAATTTGCGCACCCCGTCGAGACCGCCGAACCGCGCGCCGATGCCCGAGGTCTTCCAGCCGCCCATCGGGGCGGTCGGCAACATCAGATTGGAGATCACGTCGTTGACGTTGACCGCACCGCACTCCAGCTGGACGGCGACATCCTCGGCCCGCTGGACATCCTTGGAGAACACCGAGGCACTCAGACCGTAGGGGCTGTCATTGGCCAGCCGGACCGCCTCGCCGACCGAGGACACCTTCATGATCGGTAGCGTCGGCCCGAAGGTCTCCTCGGACATGCACAGCATCGAATGGTCGACGTCGACCAACACCGTCGGCGGGTAGAAGCTGCCCTTGCCCTCGGGGCGCTTGCCCCCGGTGAGCGCCTTGGCGCCCTTGGCCAGTGCGTCATCGACATGGCGTGCGGTGACGGCGACCTGCGACTCGTCGATCAGGGCACCGAAGTCGAATCCGTCGCCCGCACCCATCTTGAGGTTCTCGACGGCCTTGACGACCGCGGCGACGAACTCGTCGTAGACCGAGTCCATGACGTACACCCGCTCCACCGAGACACAGGTCTGCCCGGCGTTGAACATCGCCCCCCACACCGCGGCGTTGGCCGCCAGCGGGATATCGGCATCGTCGAGGACGATCATCGGGTCCTTGCCGCCCAGTTCCAGGCTGACCGGGGTGAGCCTGCGGGCGGCCCGCTCCATCACCTTGACGCCGGTGGCGCTCGATCCGGTGAACTGGATGTAGTCCGAGGAGTCGATGACCGCCTCGGCGACCTCGCGCGCGCCCTGGGCCAGTGCCAGCACCTCGGGGGCGCCGCAGTCGATCCAGCCGCGCAGCAGCACCTCGGCGGTCAACGGCGTGCGCTCGGAGGGTTTGAGCAGTACCGCGCATCCGGCGGCCAGCGCACCCACGGCGTCCATCAGCGCGTTGGCGACCGGGTAGTTCCACGGCGCGATGATGCCCACGACCGCCCGGGGCCGGTAGTGCACGGCGATCTTCTTGACCGACAGGAAGGGCAGTGGCGCGGGACGGGGATCGGGCGCCATCGCCTTCTCCACCGTCTTGATGTAGTAGGACAGGATGATGCTGATCAGCAACACTTCCTGGGCGGCATCGGTGGTCGATTTGCCGGTCTCGGCAATCAGCAGCCGCTCGATCTCGTCACGGTGCTCGTCGAGCCACACGGCGTAGCGGGCCAACACCTTGGCCCGCCCCTTGGCGCCGCGCGCCTCCCAGCCCTGCTGGGCTTCGCGCAGGCCGGCGGCGATCTGGGGCACGTCGGCGGGATTGGTCCAGCGCACCTGGCCCGCGACCGCACCGGTTGCTGGATTCAGGATGGTCGACACGTCGGAACGGTCTGCTGTTGCAGTCATAGCCACATGCTAGACCGGGGCTGTGACCTATCTCGCACCGGGGTTGACACCTGTCAAGTTCAGTCAGTCCTGTCGGAGGGTTCCGCGGATGTACGCGGCCTGACCGAGGTGCTGGGCACAGTCGTCGATGATGCTGACCAGTCGCGCGGACGCCGTCACCGGCGGGTCCCACCCCTCGTCGACGACGCGCGCCAGCTCGGCATCGTCGACGGTCGCGATGTACTCCAGGCTCATCTTGTGCACGGCGTGGTAGTAGCCGGCCAGCAGATGGGCCGGGGCGCGGACCTTGGCCACCTCCTCCGGCGTGTGCCCGTAGCCCATGTCATTGCCGGGCAGGTCCAGTGCGAACCGGTCCCGCCAGCCGTCGCGGATCCAGATCTGTACGTTGCCGGCGATATCGCTCACCTGCAGATCCTGTCCCCGGGCGCTGTGCCACACCAGCCACGCGATGCTGTTGGCGCCGGGGACCGGCTGCCAGGACGACACCTCGTCGGACAGCCCGTCGGTGACCTCGTCGGCATGCTCGACGAGCCGGGTGAAGGCGTCGCGCAGCAGGTCCCTCGCAGCATCAGACATATCGGGAAGGTACCCGGGCCACGACCGGCCTAAGCGGCGCCGTGGAACACCGCCTCGACGTTGTTGCCATCGGGATCACGGACGAACGCCCCGAAGTAACCCGGGTGATACTCCGGCCAGAGTCGGGGTGCGTGCAGCGACTCCGCACCGGCCTGCAGTGCCGCGTCGTAGAACGCACGCACCGCATCGGTGTCGGCGGCCTGGAAGGCGATATGCGTCTCCCGGTTGGGCCCCGCCGCCTCACCCGAGTTCATATCGGCGATCCAGAAGTCGGGCTTGCCCTCGACGCCATAGCCGATCGCGACATCGAAATCCATCTGCCGGGTGAACCCCAGCACGCCGAGCACCGCGTCGTAGAAGGTCTTCGACCGCGCAAAATCAGCACAGTTGATTCCAAAGTGATCTATCACGAGGTGACCGTACATTCGAGGTATGGCATATTCGCGCGACGCGAGGACATTCGATCTGGTCATCCGCGGCGGAACCATCGTCGACGGTCTGGGCGGCGAACCGTACGTCGGTGACCTCGCGATCTCGGACGGGACCATCACCGCCATCGGCGTCGTCGACGGCCCGGGCGACCGCGAGATCGATGCCACCGGACTCCATGTCACGCCCGGATTCGTCGACCTGCACACCCATTACGACGGGCAGGCCATCTGGAGCGATCGCATGACACCGTCTTCGGCGCACGGTGTCACCACCGCGATCATGGGCAACTGCGGCGTCGGGTTCGCACCGTGCCGGCCCGAGGACCACGACACGCTGGTCGACGTCATGGCCGGTGTCGAGGACATCCCGGGCGTGGTCATGGTCGACGGCCTGCCCTGGACCTGGGAGACCTTCCCGGAGTTCCTCGACGCCCTCGATTCGCGACGGCGGGATATCGATGTCGCCGCCTTCCTGCCGCACTCCCCGCTGCGCGTCTACGTGATGGGCAAGCGCGGGGTGGACCGTGAGCTCCCCACGCCCGAGGACCTGGCCATGATGCGCAAGCTGGCCGAGGAGGCCGTCCGCGCCGGTGCCGTCGGATTCGCCTCGTCGCGGCTGACGCTGCACAAAACCGCGGGCGGACAACCCATTCCGAGTTATGAGGCGCAGCACGCCGAGATCGAGGCGATCGCCCGCGGCGTCGACGATGCCGGCGGCGGACTGCTGCAGTTCGTGCCCGACCTGATGGCCGGGGACTACGAGGGTGCACTGAAGGCCGTCTTCGACGTCGCCGCCGAGGTCGGGTTGCCGGTGACCTTCACCCTGGCGATCGGCAACGCCGGCCCCCCACTGCATCTCGATGCCCTGCGGATGGTCGAGAAGGCCAACGCCGACGCCGACGAGCCCATGGTCACGGGCCAGATCTTCCCGCGTCCCATCGGGCTGGTCCTGGGCCTGGAACTGTCGGGCAACCCGTTCGTGATGTACCCGTCCTACCGGGAGATCGCCGATCTGCCGCTGGCCGAGCGGGTCGCGTTGATGCGCACACCCGAAGTGCGCACGCGCATCCTCACCGACACGCCGGCCTCCGACGGACACCCCTTGATGTTCGCCGCCCAGGCGTGGGACTACATGTACCCACTGGGTGATCCGCCCAATTACGAACCCTCGCGGCAGGATTCGATCGGCGCGCGGGCCAGGGCCCGCGGTGTCGATCCCCTCGAGGAAGCCTACGACCGGCTGCTCGACGACGACGGGCAGGCCATGCTGCTGGTGACGCTGGCCAACTTCCGCGACCATTCACTGGACACGGTCGCCGAACTGATCCAGCGCGATGACATCGTCCTCGGCCTCGGCGACGGCGGTGCACACTACGGAATGATCTGCGATGCAAGCTTTCCCACCTACATGCTGACCCATTGGGTGCGCGACCGGCCCACCGGTCGGCTGCTGCTGCCGCAGGTGATCCGCGAGTTGACCGCGGTACCCGCACGGATCGCCGGGATGGCCGACCGGGGCAGGCTCGCGGTCGGCTACAAGGCCGATGTGAACATCCTCGACACCGCCGCCATGCGGTTGCATCGCCCGACGGTCAAGGCCGATCTGCCCGCCGGCGGTCGCCGACTCGACCAGACCGCCGAAGGATATGTCGCGACCATCGTGTCGGGGGAGGTCATCGCCGAGCACGGCGTGCCGACGGCGGCGCGGCCCGGGCGGCTGGTTCGCGGTCGTCAGAAGGCGCCGACCACATGAGCGTGAAGGTCGACCTGGACAAGCTTGCCGAGACCCTCGCCGATTTTCCGTTCGGCTATCTGATCACCGTCGGCGACGATTTCCGCGCACACACCGTGGCCGTCACCCCGGTCCTTGCCGACGGCGTCTTCACCATCGGGCCGCTGGGCACCACCACCCGCCGCAATGCGCAGTCGCATGAGGCCGTGACCGTGTTGTGGCCGCCGCGGGAGCCGACCGGGTACTCGCTGATCGTGGACGGCACCGCCGAGGTCACCGAGGACGGTGTGCGGCTGACCCCGCGCCGCGCGGTGCTGCACCGCAGTGCGGTCGAGCCCGGTGCCGGCACCGACCCGGGTGGCCTGCACGATTGCGTTCCCATCAAGTCTCCCTGAGTTATCCACAGGGCGACGGCCGAGGGCTGTCGCGCGGTCTCGGCATCGGCTGAGATCGGACGTGTGGCCGGAATCGAGCACGTCCTCGCGGCGAATGGCGGGGTGCTGTCGGTGGCACAACTGCGGGCGGCGGGCGTAGCGCCACCGCCGACCTGGTTGCGGCTCCGACGAGGTTGGTATGCCAGTCCGTCCGCGGATCCCCAGGTGGTGCGCGCCGTATCTGCCGGTGGCGTCCTCGGATGCACCTCGGCGCTGCGCCTGGGTCGGGTCTGGATTCTCGATGCCGCACTGCACGTGCGCTATCCGAAACGTGCGCGCCGCCCGGGCGTGCGGTCCTGCCACCCCTACCGCCTGGACCCACCGATCGAGGCTGCCGTCGACCCGGTCGATATCGCAGTGGCCTCGGCGGCGAACTGTCTCGACGCCGAGCAGCTCGTCATCGTGTTGGACTCGATGCTGAACAAGCGGATGATCGAGATGGCCGACGCGCGGTCGATCGTGGCAGCCTCCCCTTTCGCCCGCCTGAACCTCGCCGAGCGATGTGATGCCCGCAGTGAGTCGGGCACCGAGACGATCATCCGACTACGGCTGCGCGCCCTCGGCATCCGGCTCCGGACCCAGGTGACCATTCCCGGTGTCGGGCGGGTCGACTTTCTGGTGGGCCGGCGACTCATCATCGAGGCGGACAGCCGCGAGCACCATCTCCCGAGGTACCAGAACGACCGAACCCGGGACAGGGTCGCAACCAGCCTGGGGTTCATGGTGATTCGGCTGACATACGAGGATGTCGTCTACCGCTGGGATGTGGTGGTCGATGACATTCTGGCCGTCATCCGCCGCCGCGCGCATCGGGGCCCGACGCAATGTTCCGCTGACAGCGCCGTCGTGGATATATAGGCACGACGACGCTGTCAGGCGAACAATAGAAAGGCCCGGCCCCGCGAACGGGACCGGGCCTTCCGAAAAAACAGGACTTAGAAGTCCATACCGCCCATGCCACCGGTCGGGTCGCCCGCAGGTGCGGCGGCCTTCTCCGGCTTGTCGGCGACGACGGCCTCGGTGGTGAGGAACAGCGCCGCGATGGACGCCGCGTTCTGCAGCGCCGAGCGGGTGACCTTGACCGGGTCGGCAACGCCGGCGGCCAGCAGGTCCTCGTAGACGTTGGTCGCGGCGTTCAGGCCGTGACCGTCTGCCAGGTTCGACACCTTCTCGGCGACGACGCCCGGCTCCAGACCACCGTTGAAGGCGATCTGCTTCAGCGGAGCCGACAGCGCGACGCGCACGATGTTGGCACCGGTGGCCTCGTCACCCTCGAGCTTCAGCTCATCCAGGGCCGGAGCCGACTGCAGCAGGGCCACGCCACCACCGGCGACGATGCCCTCTTCGACGGCAGCCTTCGCATTGCGGACGGCGTCCTCGATGCGGTGCTTGCGCTCCTTGAGCTCCACCTCGGTGGCAGCGCCGGCCTTGATGACGGCAACGCCACCGGCCAGCTTGGCCAGGCGCTCCTGCAGCTTCTCACGGTCGTAATCGGAGTCGCTGTTCTCGATCTCGGCACGGATCTGGGCCACGCGACCGGCGATGGCGTCGGAGTCACCGGCACCCTCGACGACGGTGGTCTCGTCCTTGGTGACGACGATCTTGCGGGCCTGGCCCAGCAGGGCGAGGTCAGCGGTCTCCAGCGAGAGGCCGACCTCTTCGCTGATGACCTGGCCACCGGTCAGGATCGCGATGTCCTGCAGGATCGCCTTGCGGCGGTCACCGAAGCCCGGGGCCTTGACGGCGACGGACTTGAAGGTGCCACGGATCTTGTTGACCACCAGGGTCGACAGGGCTTCGCCCTCGACGTCCTCGGCGATGATCAGCAACGGCTTGCCGGACTGGATGACCTTCTCCAGCAGCGGCAGCAGGTCCTTGACGGTCGAGACCTTCGAGCTGACCAGCAAAATGTAGGGATCCTCCAGGACGGCTTCCTGACGCTCGGCGTCGGTCACGAAGTAACCAGAGATGTAGCCCTTGTCGAAGCGCATACCCTCGGTGAGCTCCAGCTGCAGGCCGAAGGTGTTCGACTCCTCGACGGTGATGACACCCTCGTTGCCGACCTTGTCCAGCGCCTCGGCGATCAGGTCACCGATCGACTGGTCACCGGCGGAGATGCCCGCGGTGGCAGCGATCTGCTCCTTGGTCTCGACCTCTTTGGCGGTCGAGAGCAGGCGCTCGGTGACGGCCGCGACGGCCTTCTCGATGCCGCGCTTCAGGCCGAGCGGGTTGGCGCCGGCCGCGACGTTGCGCAGACCTTCGCGAACCAGGGCCTGGGCGAGCACGGTGGCGGTGGTGGTGCCGTCACCCGCGACGTCATCGGTCTTCTTGGCGACCTCTTTGACCAGCTCGGCGCCGATCTTCTCGTACGGGTCCTCCAGCTCGATCTCCTTGGCGATGGACACACCATCGTTGGTGATCGTGGGGGCGCCCCACTTCTTCTCCAGGACGACGTTGCGGCCCTTGGGGCCCAGCGTCACCTTTACGGCGTCGGCGAGGGCGTTCAGCCCACGCTCGAGACCACGGCGGGCCTCTTCGTCATACGCAATTGTCTTGGCCATTGCGAAGTGATTCCTCCGAGTGTGTTCGATGCACAGTCAGAGCGATCGCTTGTCGGGTCGCTCCATCCAAAGCTGTGGTCGGGTTCAGTGCCCGCGACGGACGGCGTGGGTGTGCTCCCTGCCTCACCGTCCCGACCTGGCACTCACAGATCGAGAGTGCCAAGTTCATTTTTAGCACTCGGGCATGGCGAGTGCAAGGTCACTGGCCGCCTTCACCCTGGAACCGGTCGTCGACGAAATCGGCGATGTCGACCGCGCCGGGGAACTCCTTGGCCTCGGTGAACGCATCGGCGATCTGCTGCTCGGCGGCCACCACGTCGGCGGAGAGCGGGACCGGCCGTTTCAGCGACCGGGTCCAGGTGATCGCGGAGGCCTGCGGGCTGATATCGGTCAGCTGCGCGTAGTCGGCCGACCACCTGTCCAGATTGTCCTCCGACCACGTCGTGGCCACCGCATAGCGCTTCAGGAAATCGGCGATCGCCGCACTGATACCCGAGTCCTCCAGCGCACCTGCCGAGGCGACCCAGAAGTTGTAACCGTTGCCCGCGGTGTCGGCCGCCGCGATGATCCGCGCCCCGATCTCCTGCTCGGCGATCGCGGTATAGGGATCCCAGACCGCCCACGCGTCGACCTCGCCGCGGGTCAGCGCGGCATACCCGTCGGCGGGTGCGACGTACACCGGTTCGATATCGGAGAGCCCCAGGCCTGCCTTCTTCAGGTGCAGCAGCAGGTTGGCATTGGCCGAGCTGCCCTTGGTGACCGCGACCTTCTTGCCCTTGAGATCGGCCACCCCCGACACCGGTGACCGCTTGGCCACCAGGATCGCGTCCCCCTTGCCGGTGGCCTGCAGCGCGCCGACGAGTTTGATGTCCGCGCCGGCTGCCGCGCCGAATACGCCGGGGGTGTTTCCGACCTGGGCCAGGTCGATACCGCCGGCGCTGGCCGCCTCCACCAACGGCGGGCCTGCGGTGAAGGTGGAGAACTCGACCTTGTAGGGCAGCTCGGCGAGCTGACCGGAGGCCTTCATCAGCACCTCGATGGAGATCGCGCGCTGGTCACCGACCTTCAGCGTCACCGTCGACAGGTCTACCGGCCCCGCGGGCGCGGCCTCCTCCGAACCGCCGGAGCAGGCCGTCAGCGCCATTATCAGGGCCACCAGCAGCGATGCGATCTTCACCAGATGTTCCTCAGTGTTGTCGTTGCAGGGCGTCGACGCCCAGCAGTTCCAGCAGCCGGCCCGTGTGGACGGCAGCCTCCGGGGACGCATGGCTGCGCGGCCGCGGCAGGTCGATATCGACCGTGTGGGCGATGCGGCCCTCGTCGAGGATCAGGACACGGTCGGCCAACGTCACGGCCTCGGCCACATCGTGGGTCACCAGCAGCACGCCGAAGCCGTGCTCGGCGAACAACCCGAGCAACAGGTCATGCATGGCCAGCCGGGTCAGCGCATCGAGCGCACCGAACGGTTCGTCGAGCAGCAGCAGGGTCGGCTCGGCGACCAGCGCCCTGGCCAGCGCCGCCCGCTGGGCCTCACCACCGGACAGCGTCAACGGCCAGGCGTCGACGCGATGGGACAGGCCGACCTCGCCGAGCACACGACGCGCCTTCTCCTCGGCCGCGCGCTTACGGCGCCGCTGTGGATCACCGAGCGCGACATTGCGGGTCACCGACAGCCAGGGCACCAGCCGCGGTTCCTGGAACACCACCGTCGGGGTGCCCTGGACGTCGACATGCCCGTCGTGGTCGTCGGACAGGCCCGCCAGCACCCGCAGCAGGGTGGATTTACCGGAACCGCTGCGGCCTACCAGGGCGACGATCTCGCCGCGCGCCACGCTCAGGTCGATACCGTCGAGCACCGCGCGCCCGTCGAATCGTTTGGTCAGTCCGCGTACGACGGCGCTCATCGCGACCCTCCCGGTCGCCAGCGCAGCGACCATTGCTCCAACCAACGCACGATCGAATCGGTCACCAGACCGAGCAACCCGTAGACGAGCAGGCCGAAGATCACGATGTCGGTACGCAGGAATTCGCGGGCATTGTTGATGATGTAACCCAGGCCGGCGCTGGCATTGATCTGTTCGGCCACGATCAGTGACAGCCAGGCGATGCCGAGACTCTGCCGCATGCCGACCAGGATCTGCGGCAGGGCACCGGGGATGACCAGGTAGCGCAGCCGTTCCCCCCGGGTCAGCCCGAGCACCTCGCCCAGTTCGACGAGCTTGGGATCGAGCTGGCGAATGGCGGCGAAGGTGTTCAGGTACAGCGGGAACGCGACGCCGAGCGCGATCAGATAGACCTTGGGTTCCTCGCCGATCCCGAACCAGATGATGAACAGCGGGATCAGACCGAACAGCGGGATGGTGCGCAGCATCTGTAGCGGCGGGTCGACGGCGTACTCACCGATCTTGGACAGACCGGCCAGGATCCCGAACCCGATGCCGGCCGTCGCACCGAGGACGAAGCCGAGCAGCGCCCGCTGCCCGGACACCAGCAGCGCATCGGCGAGCGCACCGGACTCGATCACCGAGAGGCCGGCCTCGAACACCGCCGAGGGCGCGGGCAGGATCTTGGCCGAGAGCAATCCACTCTGACTGGCGAGCTGCCACAGCACCAGCAGGGCGATCGGCGCGATCGAACGCAGAAACCCAGGGCGTCGCCACCACGGCACCGCGCGCTGGGCATGCGGAATCGCCGCGACCTGGCTGACCATGACCGCCGATCATGCCGCGCTCGTCCCGCGGCGCCTACGGTTCGGATCGGCGTGACGGCAAATGCGGGCGGAGTCCGTCGAAGACGATGTCGGTGACGTGTCCGGCCGCCTCGGGGTTGTAGGCCTGGGCGGCCTGGCAGCCGACCATCAGCGCCTTGACCTGCGGAACCGTGACATCGGGGCGGACCGTACCGGCTCGCTGACCGGCGTCGACCAGATCAGCGAGCATCGCGAGAAAGTCACCTTCGGCCTCGGGCATCGCCGCGTTCGCGTCGATGCCCATCCCAGCGAGCGCGTCGACGAGGCCGCGGTCGGCAGCGCCCCAGTGCAGCACCATCGACTTCAGGAAGGTGTACAGCCCGCCCGCTGGATCGGACTCCGCCAAATCCCGACCGTGGTCGACCAGGGTCCGGATCCGGTCGGCGACCACCGCACGGAACAGGTCCTCCTTGGCGGGGAAATGTCGGTACACGGTCCCCGCCCCCACACCCGCGCGACGGGCGATCTCGTCGATGGGAACCCCGAGGCCGTCGGCGGCGAAGGTTTCGTAGGCGACCTGCAGGATCCGGGCGCGGTTACGGGCGGCATCGGCTCGCATACGTCCTCACCACCTCCCGGGAACCAAATAAGCGGGGCGCACGTTCCGTATATGACCGAAACCCACTCGACCCAGGAGTTTCCCATGCCCCGCTGGACCACCCACCATATTCCCGACCAGAGCGGCCGCACGGCCGTCATCACCGGCGCCAACACCGGACTCGGATTCGAGACCGCCAAGGCCCTGGCCGCCCACGGCGCGCACGTTGTCCTCGCGGTCCGCGACACCGACAAGGGCAAGCGCGCCGCCGCCCAGCTCGCCGGGAACGTCAGCGTCCAGGAACTCGATCTCGGCTCGCTGGAGTCGGTACGCGCGGCCGCCACCGAACTGCGCGGGGCCCATGAGCACATCGACCTGCTGATCAACAACGCGGGCGTGATGACCCCGCCGAAGAGCACGACCTCCGACGGCTTCGAGCTGCAGTTCGGCACCAACCATCTCGGCCACTTCGCGCTGACGGGCCTGCTGCTGGACCGGCTGCTCGACACACCGGGTTCCCGCGTCGTCACCGTCAGCAGCAACGGTCACAAGATGGGCGGCGCCATCCACTTCGACGATCTGCAGTGGGAACGCTCCTACAGCCGGATCGGCGCCTACGCCCAGTCCAAGCTCGCCAATCTGATGTTCACCTATGAGCTGCAACGCCGGCTCGCCCCGCGCGGCGCCACCGTCGCCGTCGCCGCCCATCCGGGCACCTCGAGCACCGAACTGGCCCGCCACCTGCCCTCGCTGGCCCGGCCGGTCACCGAACTGGTCACCAAGGTCGCCGCGCAACCGGCCGCCGACGGAGCCCTGCCGACATTGCGCGCCGCGACCGACCCCGGCGTGCTCGGCGGTCAGTACTACGGGCCCGCGAACTTGGCGCAATGGCGCGGCGCACCGGTCGTCGTCGCCTCCAGCGACCAGTCCTACGACGTCGGCCTGCAACAGCGGCTGTGGACGGTGTCCGAAGAGCTGACCGGGGTCAGCTTCGCGGTCTAGCGTGTGGGGCGTGTCCCTGGTCGTACCGCCCTATCCCCCGCCTCGCTACACCGTGGACGAGCCAGAGGTCAGCGCCTGGGTGCGCCGCGCTGACACTCCGGCCGACCACGATTCGCTCGGCCTGGTCCGCTATCACTACCTGGCGAACCAGCAGCAGACCGGCGGCGACTACGGGCTCTACCGGATCGAGCTCAGCCCGCGCGCCGGTGGACCGGGACCGCATTTCCACCGCGCCATGAGCGAGGCGTTCTATGTGCTCTCCGGCGAGGTGGAGATCTACGACGGTGCCGACTGGTCGACGGCCGGGCCCAACGATTTCCTGTACGTCCCGCCGGGCGGGGTCCATGGCTTTCGCAACACCGCCGATGCCCCGGCGGCGATGTTGATGCTGTTTGCTCCGGGAGCGCCCCGTGAGCACTACTTCGAGAACCTGACCCGCCTCGGCGAGTTGACCGACGACGAACGCACCCGGTGGTTCATCGACAACGACAACTTCTTCGTCTGACACGCCGCCGGAAGCGGGACTCGCGCAGCGGATATGCGCACTCGGAACCCCTTGCCCTAGACTGCCCTTCGACCAGATAGGAGTCTCGGGTGTCGGCTAGTGGAGCGCCCAGCACCCAGGATTTGCGGAGCTGGCAGCGTCGGGCATTGGTGAAGTACCTGGCGGCCAAGCCGCGGGACTTCCTGGCTGTCGCAACCCCTGGCGCCGGTAAGACCACCTTCGCTCTGCGGATCGCCTCGGAGTTGCTGGCCGACGGCACCGTGACCCAGGTCGTGGTGGTCGTCCCGACCGAGCATCTCAAGACGCAGTGGGCGCAGTCCGCGTCCCGGTTCGGGCTGGCGCTCGATCCCAAGTTCAGCAACTCGGCCTCGCACACCTCCAGCGACTATCACGGCATCGTGGTCACCTATGCCCAGGTGGCCAGCCACCCGACCCGGCATCGGGTGCGCACCGAGAACTACAAGACGCTGGTCATCTTCGACGAGATCCACCACGGCGGCGATGCCAAGTCCTGGGGCGACGCCATCCGGGAGGCCTATGACGATGCGACCCGTCGGCTCGCGCTGACCGGAACCCCGTTCCGATCCGATGACAGCCCCATCCCCTTCGTCACCTACGAGGCCGACGCCGCGGGCTTCCAGCGTTCCAAGGCCGACCACGTCTACGGCTACGCCGACGCGCTGGCCGACAACGTCGTCCGGCCGGTGGTGTTCATGGCCTACTCCGGGGAGGCTCGCTGGCGGGACAGCGCCGGAGAAGAGCACGCCGCCCGGCTCGGGGAACCGCTGACCGCCGAGCAGACCGCCCGTGCCTGGCGCACCGCGCTCAACCCGGAGGGCCAGTGGATGCCCGCGGTGATCGCAGCCGCCCACAAGCGGCTGATGCAGAAGCGCGAGCACGTGCCCGATGCCGGCGGCATGATCATCGCCTCCGATCAGACCACCGCCCGCGCCTACGCCAAGCTGCTCACCACCATCACCGGGCAGGAACCGACGGTGGTGCTCTCCGACGACCCGACCGCATCGAGTCGGATCTCGCAGTTCTCGGAGGCGGCCACACCGTGGATGGTGGCGGTGCGGATGGTGTCCGAGGGTGTCGACGTGCCGCGGCTGGCCGTGGGCGTGTACGCCACCAGCGCCTCGACACCGCTGTTCTTCGCCCAGGCGATCGGCCGCTTCGTGCGCAGCAGGCGCCCCGGTGAGACCGCCAGCATCTTCCTGCCCTCGGTGCCCAACCTGCTGCAGCTGGCCAGCGAGATGGAAGCCCAACGCAACCACGTGCTGGGCAAGCCGCACCGCGAATCCGACGGACTCGACGACGAGCTGATCGCCGACGCCAACAAGACCAAGGACGAGAAGTCCGATCAGGACCGAGGTTTCGAGTCATTGGGCGCCGATGCCGAACTCGACCAGGTGATCTTCGACGGCTCCACCTTCGGTACCGCCGCGGCCGCGGGTAGCGAGGAGGAGGCCGATTATCTCGGCATCCCCGGTCTGCTGGACGCCTCCCAGATGCGCGATCTGCTCAGCAAGCGGCAGGACGAACAACTCCAGAAGCGCACGGCGGCGGCCGCCGCCGCCGGCGGTCCGCCACCACCGCGGACCACCCACGGCCAATTGCAGGAACTGCGCCGCGAACTCAACGCACTGGTGTCCATCGCCCATCACCGCACGGGCAAGAGCCACGGGCAGATCCACAACGAGCTGCGCCAGCTCTGCGGCGGCCCGGTGCTAGCCGCGGCGACCGGTGAGCAGATCAAGGCACGCATCGACGCGGTGCGCAGCCTGCGCTCATCCGCGCAACGCTAGAAGCCGAGCAGCTGCGGTAGATCGGCGACCGAATCGATGACGTGATTGGGTTGCATCGCGAATTCGTCTGCAGCCCAACGATCCAACGTCTGCTGCCGGAACTTTCCTGTCCGCACCAGCACACCGGTCATCCCGACCACCTGGCCGGCCAGCACATCGTTGTTCAGGTCGTCACCGACGATGTACATTTCGTCGGGTTCCACACCGAGGCGCGCGGCGGAGGCCAGAAAGCCCTCCGGCGCAGGCTTTCCCACGGCCGTGGCCTTGCGGCCCGAGCCCTCCTCCATACCGGCCAGGTACATGCCGGTATCGATGCGCAGCCCCTCGGTCGTCGTCCACGACATGCTGCGGTGCATGGCCACGACGGGAACGCCCTGCGCCATCCAGTCGTAGACCCACGACAGGGTGACGTGGTCGTATTCGGGACCCGCGCCGCCGAGCAGCACCACATCGGGGGTGTCGGGCATCGGTCCGCCGCGGGTGTCCACCGAGGCCTGCAGATCGATGCCCGGCATATCGTCGGCGATATCTCCGCTGTTGACCAGGAAGCAGCGGGCACCGGGATAGCGATCCCTGACGAAATCGGCGGTCAACACCGCCGCGGTGATCACCTCGTCGGGAGTGACGTCCATCCCCGCTTCGGTGAGCAGGTCGGCGATCTGGACACGGGTTCGGGTGGTGGTGTTGGTCAGGTACGCGCGAGCGATCTGCCGGGCCGCCAGCGTGTGCAGGGTTTCCCGGGCGCCAGGGATCGGCTGCCATGACGTGACGAGCACACCATCGATGTCGAACAGCACTCCGCCGGTAGCCATGCAGCGAGACTAAGGCGCGCGGTCCGCGTCGGCCACCGGGATCCCCCACCAGATCGTAATGCAGTTTATGCATAGCTCGGCAGTTGTCGGGATCGCATCACCAAATGACCTAACCAACATAATCTAATTTATGTTAATGTGACCCACGTCATGCCACAGTGACGTCCCCCAGATGACCGAGGAGCACGGCGATGACCCTGACATCCACCGAACGCGAGCACGACGCCATCGATCTGTCCCAGGCCTGGGTGTGGGACGGCCCGAGCGCCGAACGCGATGCCCTGTTCGCCCAGCTGCGCCGGGACCGCCCGGTGAGCTGGCAGCGTCCCATCCGCAGCCCGATGATGGACCTGCTGGGTCAGGCCTCCCCGCCCGGATACTGGGCGGTCACCCGCCACGAGGACATCGTCACGGTCAGCCGCACCGCCGATGTGTTCTCCTCTGCCACCGGCGGGGTCACCTTCGAGGACATGCCCACCGAGGTCCTGGAGGCTGCTTCGTCGATCCTGTCCATGGACGAGCCGCGGCACAGCAAGGTACGCCGCATCGTCA
Source organism: Mycolicibacterium sp. 22603 (assembly GCA_052044345.1). Taxonomy (GTDB): domain Bacteria; phylum Actinomycetota; class Actinomycetes; order Mycobacteriales; family Mycobacteriaceae; genus Mycobacterium. Next base: position 205,017 of record JBQEMX010000001.1, on the reverse strand, counting down.
GCTCGGTGTTCACCCCGCGGCGGATCAATCTGATCGCCGACCAGATCTTCAATCAGGCACGCCGGATCGTCGACGACATCGCCACCCATGGCGAGGTCGAATTCGTCGAGACGGTGTCGGCACGCCTGCCGATGTGGACCGTCTCGGAGATGATCGGTATCCCCGAGGAGCAGCGCCAAGAGGTCACCGACGCGGCCGCTCCGCTGACCGCCTGGGATGACGAGAGCACCTCGGCCACCGACCCGCTCACCACGATGTTCACCGGCATCACCACGCTGCATACTCGTTGCCAGGAACTCATCGACGCCCGCCGGTCACAGCCGCGCGACGACCTGGTCTCCGCGCTGGTCCAGGCCGAGGTGGACGGTGCCCAGCTCACCGACGAGGAGATCCGGTCTTTCTTCGTCCTGCTCTGCGTCGCCGGCAACGACACCACCAAGCAGACGACCACACACACCATCCGGGCGCTGACCGAATTCCGGGATCAGCGCGAGTATCTGCTGGCCGACTTCGACGGGCGCATCGACCTCGCGGTCGAAGAGCTCATTCGCTGGGCCAGTCCGGTCATGACGTTCCGGCGCACCGCGCTGCGGTCCTTCGACCTCGACGGTGTCACCATCGCCGCCGGGGACAAGGTGGTGCTGTTCTACAACTCCGGCAACCGGGACGAACGGGCCTTCGCCGACCCCGAGCGCTTCGATCTGAGCCGCAAACCCAATCCGCACATCGGTTTCGGCGGTCGCGGACCGCACTACTGCCTGGGCAGTCACGTGGCCAAACTGCAACTCAAGGCCATCTTCAGCGAGTTGTTCCGCCGCCTTCCCGATATCGAGGCCGTCGGCGAACCCGATTACCTGACAAGCAATTTCATCAACGGCATCAAGCGCCAGCAGGTGCGCTTCACCCCGGAATCGGCCCGGTGAGCCGCCGACGCGATCATCGTCGTCATCGGAAGCGGACCGGTCGTTGCGGCGCCGCCGAGACCGCTACCATGATCACCGGCTGAGGCCATGGGCGCCGATCGCAGCTGCGGCAGACGGGAAACAGATCGATGGCCAGCGTCAATCGGGACGACTACTTTCGCGGCGCACTGGATCTGATGGCCGCCGACGGCTTCGGGGCGCTACGGGTCACGACGCTGTGCCGGTCGCTGGGCATGACCACCGGCTCGTTCTACAACTGGTTTCGCGACTGGAACGACTTCGTCGACCAGTTCCTGACCTATTGGGAGACCGAGCTGACCGAACGGCTGCTCGGCAAGGTCACCGCCACCGAGGATCCGGCGGCGCGCCTGGACCAGCTGCGGGGCCTGGCGCTGTCGGTGCCCCATCAGGCCGAGGTGGCGCTGCGAGCCTGGAGCAACACCGAACCACGTGCTGCCCGGGTGCGCGATGAGGTCGATTCGATGCGCAGGCAGATGATCTTCGACACCGTGAATGCCATGGTCGCCGATCCGGATACGGCATCGCGGCTCGCCACGATGGGACTGTCGATCGTGGTCGGCCACCAACACCTCGATGTGCAGACCATGGATTGGTCTCTGGGACAGTTCATTGCGTTGGTCCGGCTGCACGGTGATCTGCACCGGGACCTGTCATGACCACCCGCCGATCCTGGATACAGTGATCTGATGCCAGCAGCCGAGGCCAGCCCCGCCGGCCCGTCCAAGCGAGAGCTGCAGCGCGCCGCGTCGGTGCGCCGCATCGTCACCGCCGCCGAGGATCTGCTCTCCGAGTCGGATCGCTTCTCCGAGATATCCGTCGAGCAGGTCATCGCCAGGGCACAGATATCGCGGTCGACCTTCTACAGCTACTTCGACGATCTGGGTCATCTGCTGCGCGTCGTCGGCCAGGGCGTCGTCGGTGAGGTGGTGCAATCCGCCCGCCGGTGGATGGACCTCGACGGCGCGGTGACCGAGGCAGCCCTGGTGGAGATTTTCACCGACCTGGTCAAGACATACCGGCGGCGCGCCAAACTCCTTGCCGCGCTGGCCGAAGCATCGGTCTACGATCCCGGCGTCCGCGAGGAATTCCATGGGCTGCTCACCGTCGGGCATGTGGAACTGGCCAAACACATCCGCCGCGCCCAGGACACGGGCGGCGCCCGCGCCGACATCGACCCGGAAAGCACCGCCGCCTGGTTGGTCTGGATGGTCGAACGCGGTCTCTACCAACAGATCAGGCCTGCCGGGCCCGCCCAGACCCGTCGCCATGTGGCGGCCCTGGCCGCCATCATCTGGCACGCCCTCTACGCTCCGGACCCGGACGCCACCAGCGAGAGCAGGTAACTGCCGCCGATCGCCCTTCCGCGGGGCGGCAGGGCGCCGTACTGCCGCATCATCTCGGTGATCTCGTATTGGGCGAGGTAGCTCGAGAGCAGTCCGTCACGGAACGCCAGGAAGATGTCACAGCCGTAGGTGCGGAACTGGCCGTCGCCGAATCGTGGGGGCGCCGAACCACTCTGCTCGAAAAGGAACAACGCGCGGCCGTCGTCGGGAGCGGTGAAGAACTGCACCTCCCGGAACTGCACATCCGGCATGATCTTCCAGATGGTGTCGACATAGGTGGTGACGGCCTCGGCGCCGTGCAGGACCTCGTGCCAGAACACCGTGTCATCCCAGACGATCTCCGGGTGCAACAGTGCCATCACCTGCGCGGTGTCATGGGAGTTCCAGGCATCATCCCAACGAGTCCCGAAGTCGCGCAGGAATTCCGGGGTCTGCGCCGGCGCGCTCATCGGTCGCTCCGCTCGAACCGCTCGGTGGCACGGCTGCGGCCGGCCTTCAGCCGTTTGAGCCCCTCGTCGATGCGTCGCTCGAACAGACCGCGCTGCAGGAGGTCCTGGGTGACCCGCAGTTCGTAGGCGGTGGCGCCGATGTGGTCCATGTTCTGCGCGCGCAACGCAACTTCTTTGAGCACGGTGGTCAGTTCGGCGCCGGATTCGGCGATCTGTTTGGCCAGAGTCAGAGCCGTCTGGCGAAGGGTACCGACGGGCACGACCTCGTCGACAAGGCCCACTCTCAGCGCCTCCTGCGCGTCGATCGGATCGCCGGTGAAGAACATCCGTCGGGCCCGCTGGGTGTTCATCTTGCGCAGCATGCCGTGGTAGAACCCGTTCATCGCGTACTTCACCTGGGTGGAACCGAAGGCGGCATTCTCCGAGGCTATGGTGATGTCACACATGTTGGCCACATCCATGCCATATCCGGGTGCGACGCCGGCCACGGCCGCCACCGTCGGTTTGCGGAAGTCGTAGAGGTCGGTCATGAAACGCAGGGCCAGGTCGGTGAAGCGGTTCCGTTCCTCACCCTGGGTGCCCTGTAGCACGTCAAGCGCCCACCCCGCGCAGAAGTAGTCCTCGTTGCCGATCAACAGCACCGCGGCCACCCGGTCGTCATAGGCCCATGCCGACAGTTGGTCGATCAGTTCCTCGTGTAGTTCCCAGCCCAGGGCATTGCGTTTCTCGGGGTGATTCAGCTGGATGATCCCGACCCCATCATCGATGGCGGTCAACAGGTATCGGTAGGCAGTCATGGAAATATCGTACATATTGTTCGAGTTTTTGAGTGAAAAGTCGAACAGCATGTATGGTCAATCCATGACCGAGTGGGCCGACGGCCGGGTGGGCGACCTGATTCCCGCCCGGGCCGCCCGGTTCCCCGATCGAGAACTGTTCCGCTTCGACGAACGCCGGGTCAGCTACGCCGAATTCGATTCCTGGGTCACGGCGGTGGCCGCCGACATGCACCGCCACGGTGTGCTCCGTGGCGACCGGATCCTGGTGCAACTGCCCAACTGCCTGGAGGCGCTCGTCCTTCAGGTCGCCGCATTCCGGATCGGCGCCATCGACGTTCCCGTCATCCCGATCTACCGCACCCACGAGACCCGACAGATCATCGCCGACACCCGGCCTGCCGTCATCGCCGCCGCGGACAGCCTCGGCTCCCGCAGACCACAACACGAGATCGACGGCATACTGCGCGATCTGGACCACCAGCCCGTTATTCGCTACTCGGTGGGCCCGCCCAGTGGCGCGTGGCATCCGTTACCCGACGCCGATCCGGCCGGTACTGCCGGGCCGGACCTTCCCGAACCCGCCGACCCGGACGATTCTGCGCTCATCCTCTATACCTCCGGAACCACATCGGCACCCAAAGGCGCCGTGCTGAATTCCCGTTCATTGCTGGCCCAGATACGCAACATGGTCTCCAGCGCTGCCCTCGGCGAGACCACCGTGCTGGCCGTCGGCACCCCCCTGTCACATCTGAGCGGATTCGTCGCGGGTCTGCTCCTGCCCGCCTTCCTCGGTGCGCGGGCGGTCATCCTGCCCAGCTGGCGACCCGAGGAGGCCGTCGAGGTCATCGACGCCGAACGCGTCACCACGATGATGGGCGCCACCGTATTCCTGCAAGATCTGGTGTCGCAGTATGCCGGCGGCGCCGCACCGGGACACCGACTGGGGCATTACATGTGCGCGGGCAGCGCCATCCCGCCCGGCCTCATAGACGACGCCGAGCGTGTCGGTATCTTCGCCACCCGCCACTACGGGATGACCGAAACCGCCGGAATATGCACCGGCAGTGATCGTTCGGATCCCGCGCAGCGACGCCGCGAATGGGACGGGCGAGTTCTGCCCGGCATGCAGATCCAGGCCGTCGACGACGCCCGCAGACCCGTCGGCGACGGCGTTGCCGGCGAGCTCCGGATCCGAGGGCCCCAGTTGTTCTCCGGCTACACCGATCCCGGCCTCAACGCCGCCCAGTTCGACGCAGAAGGCTGGTTCTATCCCGGCGACGTCGGCGTTCTCGACGACGGATGGCTGCGGATGACCGGACGCAGCAAGGACATCGTGAACCGCGGTGGAGAGAAATTCTCCACCCAGGATATCGAGCAGGCCCTGCTCACCCATCCCGATATCACCGCTGCGGCGGTGACCGCCGTACCGGACCCGCGTCTGGGTGAGGGCGTCGGGGCATGGATCGTGCTCGCCGACGGCGTGCGATGGTCCGACCCGGCGATCTACCTGCGCCACCTCGACGACGCACAACTGGCCAAGTCCAAACTACCCGTCGAATGGCATGTCGTGGAAAGCATTCCGACCACCGCTTCGGGAAAGGTGCAGAAGTACGCCCTGCACCAGATCCCGGACCTCGCCACCGCCACCCAGGCCCGACTTTCCTGAGGAATCCCGTGAAGACCATTTCTGACACCGCCCCGCGCACCGTGTTCTCCGCCGACCACGAACAGTTCCGCGCCACCGTGCGCGGATTCATCGACACCGTGGTCGCCCCGAACTTCGAACGCTGGGAGGACGAGAAGAAGGTCGACCGGTCGCTGTTCACCGCCGCCGGCGCACACGGCATGCTGATGTTCGCCACCCCCGAGAGGTTCGGCGGTGCGGGAGTGCCGGACTTCCGATTCAACGCGATCCTCGACGAGGAGTTCGGCCGGTCCGGTTACGCCTCGGCGGGCCTGGGCATCGCCCTGCAAAACGACGTGCTGGGGCCATATTTCACCGAGCTCACCAACGAGGACCAGAAACAACGCTGGCTGCCCGGGCTCACCGACGGATCACTCATCGGCGCCATCGCGATGACCGAACCCGGGGCGGGCAGTGACCTTTCCGGCATCCGCACCCGCGCGGTGCGAGACGGGGCGGATTACGTCATCAACGGTGCCAAGACCTTCATCTCCAACGGCCAGAACTGCGATCTCGTGATCGTCGCCGCACGCATCAGCGACGACAGACACAAGGGACTGTCACTGTTCGTCGTCGAAGACGGCACACCCGGATTCACCAAGGGGCGCAATCTGGCCAAGCTGGGCCTGCACGGTCAGGACACCAGCGAGCTCGGTTTCAGCGACGTGCGCGTGCCCGCGGCCAATCTGCTCGGCGACGAGGGCTCGGGCTTCTACCAGTTGATGCACAACCTGCCGCAGGAACGCCTGTCTCTGGCGATCACCGCCGTCGCCTCGGCGGAAGGAGTACTGGCACGTACTCTCGAATATGTCAGCGAGCGAACGGCATTCGGCCGCGCGATCGGCACCTTCCAGAACAACAGGTTCCTGCTGGCCGAACTGGCCACCGAGATCGACATCGCCCGCGTCTATGTCGACCACTGCGTCGGCCTGCACGCCGAGAACCAACTCAGCGCCGCCCGGGCCGCCAAGGCCAAGTGGTGGACCACCGAGTTGCAGGTTCGCGTCGCCGACCGTTGCCTGCAACTACACGGCGGTTACGGGTACATGCGCGAGTACCCGGTCAGCAGGGCCTTTGCCGACGCACGCATCCAGACCATCTACGGCGGCACCACCGAAATCATGAAAGAGATCATCGGCCGCGATCTCGGCCTCTGAAACCCTGAAAGGACAACCCCGATGAGCAGCTACACCCAGATCAAGACCGATATCACCGACGGTGTCGGCACCATCACCTTCGACCGCGTCGACAGGCGCAACGCGCTGAGCCTCGAACTGATGGCCGACATGAGCGACTGCCTCGACGACTGGCGCACCGATGACGAGGTGGCCTGCGTGGTCATCACCGGCGGCGACCAGGTCTTCTGTGCGGGACTGGATCTGCAGCTGCAGTCCGGCTTCACCGGGGAAACGCGGGTCAAGTACTCCGACGCCTGTATGCGCGCCTACGGCACCCTGCTCGACTACGCCAAGCCCACGATCGCCGCCGTAGCGGGTCCCGCCCTGGGCGGCGGCTGCGACATCGCCGTCTTCGCCGATATCCGGATCGGCTCCGATGACGTGATCATGGGCTACCCCCAGATCAAGATGGGGCTGACACCGTACTTCTCGCCGCTGTGGAAGATCGTCGGCCTCAGCCAGGCAAAACTGCTGACGTTCTCCGGCGAACGTATCGACGCCGCCGAGGCGCTGCGCATCGGACTACTGGACCGCATGGTGCCCGCCGGGCAGGCGGTCGAGGCGGCGACCGCGCTGGCCCGCTCCATCGCCGGCACCACCACCGCGTCGGCGATGAACAACAAGGAGATGGCGCTGCGCGCACCCGCCATGGACCCCATCGCCGCGCTGACCTACGAGACCTTGGCCTACCGCGAGGTCATCTGGCACCCCGAGGTCGTCGAACGTATCGGCCAGGCCTACCGCAACCTGCGCAAGTAAGTCGCCGCACTCGAGGCCGGCCGCTCGGGACCGTATGTTCTAGGTCATGAGCCAGAAATGGACCGAATCGAACGTTCCCGACCAGTCCGGACGTACCGCGATCGTCACGGGCGCCAACACCGGGCTCGGCTACGAAACCGCCAGGGCGTTGGCCGCCCGTGGCGCACGCGTCGTCATCGCCGTGCGCGACACCGCCAAGGGCGACCAGGCCGCCGCGAAGATTCGCGCGGCCACCCCGGCGGCCGACCTGCAGGTGATCGAGTTGGATCTCGGGTCGCTGCGGTCGGTGCGTGAAGCGGCCGAGCGCATCAAGACCGAACATCCGCGCATCGATCTGCTGATCAACAACGCGGGCGTGATGTACCCGCCCAAACAGAACACCGCCGACGGTTTCGAGTTGCAGTTCGGCACCAACCACCTCGGGCATTTCGCCCTGACCGGGCTGCTGCTGGAAAACGTTCTGGCCGCGGACAACTCACGCATCGTCACGGTCGCCAGCATCGCCCACCGGATCCAGGCCGAGATCGACTTCGACGATCTGCAGTGGGAGCGCCGGCCCTACAACCGGGTGGCGGCCTACGGGCAGTCCAAACTGGCCAACCTGATGTTCAGCTACGAACTCGACCGGCGGCTGACCGGCAAGTCGACCCTGTCGGTCGCCGCCCATCCCGGCATCTCGAACACCGAACTGATGCGGCACACACCGGGCAGCTCGTTGCCCGGTGTGGGGGCACTCACCGGGCTGGTCACCAACTCGCCGCTGGTGGGTGCGCTGGCGACGCTGCGCGCGGCCACCGACCCCGCGGTGCGCGGTGGCCAGTATTACGGTCCGGCCTTCCCGATCGCCAACTTCGGGCTGGTGGGACACCCGCAGCTGGTGACCTCCAGCGCGCAGTCCCATGACGCGGCGGTCGCCCGCAGGCTGTGGCAGGTATCCGAGGAACTGACCGACGTGCACATCGATCTGTGATGCGGTCGGTCGAGGAGCATCAGCACATCGTCGGCGAGCTCATCCGGCCCCGGGCCGCGACCGCGGTCCCCACCGCGTCAGCGTTGGGTCTGGTGTTGGCCGAGGACGTGGTGGCCGCGATCTCGCTGCCCGGTTTCGACAACTCCGCGATGGACGGTTTCGCGGTGCTCGACACCGATATCGCCACCGCCGGGGACACGACACCGGTGACTCTGCCCGTCGTCGACGACATCCCGGCCGGACGCACCGACACCCGTCCGCTGCAACCCGGCACCGCCGCGCGGATCATGACCGGAGCCCCACTGCCTGCGGGCGCGACAACCGTGGTACCGGTGGAGGGCACCGACGCCGATTTCGCCACCACGGCCACGCAGGTCGCGATCCGGCGGGCCACCGTCGCCGGCCAGCACATCCGCCGCGCCGGTGAGGATGTCGCGGCCGGGACCCCGGTGTTGCGCACCGGCCAGCTGCTGACCCCGGCGGCGCTGGGGCTGGTGGCCGCGCTCGGACTCGACCGCGTGAGCATCCTGCCGCGGCTGCGCGTGGTGGTGATGTCGACCGGTTCGGAACTGGTGTCCCCCGGGGTCGCGCTGAAACCCGGTCAGATCTACGAGTCCAACGCCGTCATGCTCTCGGCCGCGGTCCGCGACGCGGGTGCCGAGGCGATCACCGCGCCGATGGTGCGCGACGATCCGGCCGCCTTCCGCGCTGCCCTCGACGAGCACGCCGCCGATGCCGACCTGATCATCACCACCGGTGGTGTCAGCGCCGGTGCCTACGAGGTGGTCAAGGACGCCCTCGGCGGGCAGGTCGAGTTCACCAAGGTGGCGATGCAACCCGGCATGCCCCAGGGCTGCGGGCGGGTCGGGGATGTCCCGATCATCACGTTGCCCGGTAATCCGGTCAGCGCCCTGGTGTCCTTCGAGGTGTTCGTGCGTCCCCCGCTGCGCGCGGCCATGGGACTGCTCCCCGACCGACCACGTGTCAGCGCCACTCTCACCGAGGGGCTGACCTCGCCGCGCGGTAAGCGGCAGTTCCGTCGTGGTGTGCTCGCCGGGACCACCGTCACCAGCTACGGGCCACCGGCCTCACATCATCTGCGGTGGCTGGCCTCGGCAAACTGTCTGCTCGATATCCCCGCCGATGTCGATCAGTTGGCCCTGGGCGCGCCGGTGGACGTGTGGGATCTGTCCGGCTGCTGACCCGCCCGGAAATCAACGTAGAATCGGGAGCCAACATGGCCAGACCTGCGCGTTCACCCGATGACCACAGCTCAGAAGCCCAACGCTTCGTCGAATTGGTCCGTTCCACCGTCCCGCCGCTGCACCCGGCCGGCCTGCCGTTCATCGCCGGCGGTCTCGGCGTCGCGGCCGCCGGCAAAAACCGCCGCTGGCTGCGCAACACCGGCCTCGGTCTGGCCGGCTTCTGCGCACTGTTCTTCCGGCACCCGCCGCGGGTGCCGCCGAGCCGCCCGGGTGCCGTCGTCGCACCCGCCGACGGTCTGGTGACCCTGCTGGACACCGCCGTCCCGCCGGCCGAACTCGGGCTCGGGGACACCCCGATGGCCCGGATCAGCATCTTCCTGTCCATCTTCGACGCGCACGTGCAACGAGCGCCGATCGCCGGGCGGGTGATGGGCGTGGTCCATCGACCCGGCAAGTTCCTGTCGGCGGACAAGGACGAGGCGAGTGCGGACAACGAACGCAACAGCCTGTGGATCCGTACCCCGGAGGATGTCGACATCGTCGCCGTCCAGATCGCCGGCCTGGTGGCGCGACGCATCGTGTGCACCGCCAAGGCCGGTGACACCCTGCAACTGGGTGAGACCTACGGGCTGATCCGGTTCGGTTCCCGGCTGGACACCTATTTCCCGCAGGGTTCCCGGATTCTGGTCGAGGCCGGTCAACGCGCCATCGGCGGCGAGACGATCCTGGCCGAGTTGCCCTGATGGCCAACCGCGACCGCGCCAAGTCACGCCCGTCGGCCATGCGGATCCTGCCCAGCGCCACGACGGTACTGGCGATCTGCTGTGGTCTGACGTCGATCAAGTTCGCGCTCGACGGCCAGCCGCATATCGCGCTGGCACTGATCGGGGCCGCCGCCGTGCTCGACGGTATCGACGGCGGAATCGCCCGGGCATTGGACGCTCAATCGCGGATGGGTGCCGAGATCGACTCGCTGGCCGACGCGGTGAACTTCGGGGTGGCACCCGCGCTGGTGGTGTACGTGACCTTGTTGCCCACCTCCCCGGTGGGCTGGATCTTCGCCCTGCTCTACGCGGTGTGCATCGTGTTGCGGTTGGCCCGCTTCAACGCCCTGCTCGACGACACCTCCAAACCCGCATACACCCGGCAGTACTTCACCGGGATGCCCGCACCGTGTGGGGCGGTCGGCGTGATCGGCCCGCTGGCGGCCATGCTGCAGTTCGGTGAGGGCTGGTGGACCTCGCAGTGGTTCGTCTGCCTGTGGTTCGCCGCGAACGCCACTCTGCTGGTCAGCCGGGTACCGACGCTGGCGCTCAAATCGGTGTCGATGCCGCCCAACGCCGCACCCATCCTGCTGATCGCGATCGCCGCGGCGGCCGCAGCGCTGCTGCTGTTCCCCTATGTGCTGGTGCTGCTGATCATCATCGGCTACCTGCTGATCATCCCGTTCACCGTGCGCAGCCAACGCTGGGTGGCCGCCCGCCCGGAGGCCTGGGACGCGATGCCGAAGGAGCGTCGGGCCCAGCGCCGCGAGATCCGTCGGGCACAACCCCACCGGCGGTCGATGTCGCGGCTGGGCCTGCGCAAGCCGCCGGGCCGCCCATGAGCTTGACGCTCACCGCCCGGCTGAACACCTCGGCCTCCGACAGCCGCCGCGGTGTGGTGCGGCTGCACCCGGAGGCCATCGCCGCGCTCGGGATCCGGGAATGGGATGCGGTCTCGCTGTTGGGGTCGCGCAGCACGGCCGCCGTCGTCGGGATCGCTCCGGCCGGCACCCCGGCCGGGGTGGCGCTGCTCGACGATGTGACGCTGTCCAACGCGGGGCTGCGTGAGGACACCGGCGTCGTGGTGGCGCCGGTGACGGTGCACGGCGCCCGCGCGGTGACGTTGACCGGTTCCCGCCTGGCCACCCAATCGGTCACCTCGTCGACGCTGCGGATGGCGTTGCTCGGCAAGGTGCTGACCGTCGGCGACACGGTGTCGCTGCTACCCCGCGATCTGGGTCCGGGTACCTCGACCTCGGCGGCGACGACCGCCCTGACCACCTCGGTCGGCATCACCTGGACCTCCGAACTGTTGACCGTCACCGGTGTCGACCCCGCCGGAACCGTGAGTGTGCAACCCAATTCGAACGTGTGCTGGGGTGACGGCACCGTGTCCGTCGCGCCGACGCCCAGCCAGACACCCGCTGAGCCTGCCGTCCCGCGTGACGACCTCAAGGGCGCCCACAACCAGGCAGGCAAGCTCGCCGAATGGCTCAAGCTCGCCCTCGACCAACCCGAACTACTCGAAAAGCTCGGCGCGACAGCACATCTCGGCGTGTTGGTATCCGGACCCGCCGGTGTCGGCAAGGCCACCCTGGTGCGCGCGGTGTGTGCGGAGCGCACGCTCGTCGAACTCGACGGCCCGGAGGTCGGCGCCCTGGCCGCCGACGATCGGCTGGGTAGCGTCACCGCGGCGGTGGCCGCCGCGCAGTCCGGCGGCGTGCTGCTGATCACCGATATCGACGCCCTCTTGCCGGCCACTCCGGAACCGGTTGCGACGCTGATCCTCACCGAATTGCGCAAAGCGGTGGCCACCAAGAGTGTGGCCTTCATCGCCACCTCCGCGGTCCCGGACAACGTCGACGCGCGGCTGCGCGCTCCGGATCTCTGCGACCGCGAACTCGGGCTGAGCCTGCCGGACACCGCCACCCGCAAGGCCCTGTTGGAGGTGTTGTTGCGCGGGGTGCCGGCGGCCGACCTGGATCTGGACACCATCGCCGAACGCACCCCGGGGTTCGTGGTCGCCGATCTTGCCGCGCTGGTGCGCGAGGCGGCGCTGCGTGCCGCGGCACGGGCCAGCACCGACGGCGCACCGCCCGCACTGGCCCAGGACGATGTCGTCGGGGCGCTCTCGGTGATCCGCCCGCTGTCGCGCTCGGCCACCGAGGAAGTGGCGGTCGGCTCGGTCACCCTCGAGGACGTCGGCGACATGGTCGCCACCAAGCAGGCCCTCACCGAGGCGGTGCTGTGGCCACTGCAGCATCCGGACACCTTTGCCCGACTCGGCGTGCAACCCCCACGTGGTGTGTTGCTCTACGGTCCGCCCGGTTGCGGCAAGACGTTCGTGGTGCGCGCGCTGGCCAGCTCGGGCCGGCTGTCCGTGCACGCGGTCAAGGGTGCCGAGCTGATGGACAAGTGGGTCGGGTCGTCGGAGAAGGCGGTGCGCGAACTGTTCCGCCGGGCCCGTGATTCGGCGCCGTCGCTGGTGTTCCTCGACGAGGTCGACGCGCTGGCACCACGGCGCGGGCAGAGTCACGACTCCGGGGTGACCGACCGGGTGGTGGCCGCGCTGTTGACCGAGTTGGACGGTATCGAGCCGTTGCGTGATGTCGTCGTGCTCGGTGCCACCAACCGACCGGATCTGATCGACCCGGCGCTGTTGCGACCGGGACGGCTCGAGCGCTTGGTGTTCGTCGAGCCGCCGGACGCCGCCGCGCGCCGCGACATCCTGCGCACCGCGGGCAAGTCGATACCGCTGTCCCCGGAGGTCGATCTGGACGTCCTGGCCGATGACCTGGACGGCTACAGCGCGGCCGACTGCGTGGCCCTGTTGCGCGAGGCCGCACTGACCGCGATGCGGCGGTCGATCGACGCCGCCGACGTCACCGCCGCCGACGTGGCCACCGCCCGCGAGAACGTGCGACCGTCGCTCGATCCCGAGCAGGTCGATTCGCTGCGGGCTTTCGCCGACGGCCGCTGAGCGTTCAGGCTGGGTTCGATGAACTCAAAACCGTGCACGTAGAATGAGTTCGTACCAACGGTCATACCCACCGCTGCGCCCTCTTCGGGTGCTCATCGGTCACTGACACCCCGACCCAACCCGATCGGAGTGCCATGCTCGTCGTTCTACTCGCTCACGTCATCGCCACCGCGGTGGCGCCCCTTCTGGTGGCCCGCTGGGGTCGCCTCGCGTTCTACCCGTTGGCGTTGGTTCCGCTGCTGTCGCTCATCTGGGTCGGCCTGAACTGGCCCACCGACGAGCACGTGCCGACCGTCCACATCCCGTGGCTCCCGATGCTGTCGATGGACATCACGCTGCGGTTCGACTCGCTGGCCGCGATCATGAGCGTGCTGGTGCTGGCCATCGGTGCGCTCGTGCTCTTCTACTGCGCGGAGTATTTCCACCACCACGAGGGCCGCATCGAGAAACGGCTGCCCAGTTTCGCCGCCGAGCTGGTCGCCTTCTCCGGGGCGATGTTCGGCCTGGTGGTCAGCGACAACATGCTGCTGCTCTACATCTTCTGGGAAACCACGACGGTGCTGTCCTTCCTGCTGGTCGGGCACTATGCCGAACGCGCCACCAGCCGGCGCGCCGCCACCCAGGCGCTGTTGGTCACGACGTTCGGCGGCCTGGCCATGCTGGTGGGCATCGTCGTCCTCGGTGAGATGTCGGGGACCTATCTGCTGTCCGAACTGATCGCGGCCCCGCCGACCGGCCTTGCCGCCAGCGTCGGCATCGCGCTCATCCTCGTCGGCGCGCTGTCGAAGTCCGCGATCGTGCCGCTGCACTTCTGGCTGCCCGGCGCCATGGCGGCACCGACACCGGTCAGCGCCTATCTGCACGCCGCGGCCATGGTCAAGGCCGGTGTCTATCTGGTCGCCCGGCTCACCCCCGGCTTCGCCGACACCGCCTTCTGGCGACCCATGGTGGTCGGGCTCGGGCTGCTGACCATGCTGCTGGCCGGCTGGCGCGCCATCCGCGAATACGACCTCAAGCTCATCCTGGCCTTCGGCACCGTGAGCCAGCTCGGTCTGATCACCGTCATGGTCGGCACCGGAGGCCCCGACATGATGTTGGCCGGGCTGGCCATGCTGTGCGCGCACGCGATGTTCAAGGCGGCGCTGTTCATGGTGGTCGGCATCATCGACCACGCCACCGGTACCCGCGATATCCGCAAACTCGCCGGGCTGGGCCGGGCGCATCGCCCCTTGCTGATCATCGCGGCGGGCGCCAGCGCGAGCATGGCCGCGTTGCCCCCGTTCTTCGGCTTCATCGCCAAAGAGGCCGATCTCGAGACGGTGCTGCACAGCGAGGTTCTCGGTGGTGCGGCCCCCTTCGTGCTCGCCGGCATCGTGTTCGGATCGGTGTTCACCACCATGTACACCCTGCGCTTCCTCTGGGGTGCGTTCGCAGCCAAGGGCGCCGCCGAGCCCAGCGTCCGGGTCGCCGAGATGCACCGGCCACCGGTGACGTTCCTGTTGCCGCCGGCGATCCTTGCCGCCGCCGGCCTGGTGTTCGGGTTGTGGCCCTCAGGTATCGACGCCGTGCTCGACGATTACGCCAAGACGATCCCGGGCGGTTCGGACTATTACCTGGCGCTGTGGCACGGGTTCGGGATTCCGCTGTTGTTGTCGGTGTTCATCCTGGTGACGGGCGCGGTGGTGTTCTTCGGCCGCCAACGACTGCCACGCGCGCGTACCGGTTTCACCCCGCTGGGCAACGCCGACCGCATCTACGACGAGGTGATGCGCGGGCTCGACCTGCTCGCTGTGCGGGTGACCGCGCAGACCCAACGCGGTTCGTTGCCGGCCACCCAGTCGGTCATCCTGTGCACGCTCGTGGTGCTGCCGTTGGTCATGTTGGCCCTGGGCGCGCGCAACCGGCCCGAGATGGCGCTGTGGGACTCCCCGCTGCAGGTGGTGATCGGCGCGGTCATCCTGGCGGCCGCACTGGGTGCGACGGTGATGCGTAACCGGTTGGCCGCCGTGCTGCTCGTCGGCGTGACCGGTTACGGCTGCGGCGCCATCTTCGCCCTGCACGGCGCACCCGATCTGGCGCTGACGCAATTCCTGGTCGAGACGCTGCTGCTGGTGATCTTCGTGCTGGTGCTGCGCACGCTGCCCGCCGAGGCCGATCGGTCCAACGTCACCCGCAGCCGTGCCCCGCGGGCGGTGTTGTCGGCGGCGGTCGGCGCGGCGGTGACGACGCTGGCGGTGTTCGCCATGGCCGCGCGGGACACCCGACCCATCGCGGCGCTGCTGCCCGACGCGGCCTACTACCGCGGGCACGGCGCCAACACGGTCAACGTGCTGCTCGTCGACATCCGCGCCTGGGACACCATGGGCGAGATCTCGGTGCTGGTCGTGGCCGCGACCGGGGTGGCGTCGATGGTGTTCCGCAATCGGCGTTTCGGGGCGGCTCCACGGGTATCGCAGGCCAAACCCAGCGTCGCGGGCCAGCCCGATATCGGGTTGGTGACCGCCTACAGTCCGGCGGCCGGTGATGTCACCTGGCTGCGCGGCAGCGAACTGCGCGACCCGCGGCACCGGTCTCTGGTGCTGGAGGTCGCCACCCGCATCATCTTCCCGCTGATCATGGTGCTCTCGGTGTATCTGTTCTTCGCCGGGCACAACACCCCCGGCGGCGGTTTCGCGGGCGGCCTGACCGCCGGGCTCGCTCTGGTCCTGCGCTATCTCGCCGGTGGCCGTTACGAACTCGGCGAGACGCTGCCGCTGGATGCGGGCAAGATCCTCGGCGCCGGTCTGTTGATGTCGGCCGGCACGGCGATCACCTCACTGGCGCTCGGCGCCCCGGTGCTCTCCTCGGCGGTGCTCTATCTGGAGATACCGGTGCTCGGGGACATCAAGCTCGTCACCGCGTTGTTCTTCGACATCGGTGTCTATCTGATCGTGGTGGGTCTGGTTCTGGACATCCTGCGCAGCCTCGGCGCCCGGGTCGATGCGGAAAGGGTGCAGAAATGACCACCTACCTCGTTCCTCTGATCCTGATCGGCGGGCTCACCAGCACCGGTGTGTACCTGCTGCTGGAACGCACGCTGACCCGGATGTTGTTGGGACTGCTGCTGATCGGCAATGCCGTCAACCTGTTGCTGCTCAATGTCGGTGGCCCGTCCGGCAATCCGCCGGTGTACGGGCGCACCAGCAACGGCGCGCAGACCGATGCCGATCCGCTGGCCCAGGGCATGATCCTGACGGCCATCGTCATCGCCATGGGTGTCGCGGCCTTCGTGTTGGCGCTGGCCTACCGGTCGTATCAGCTGACCACCGTCGAAGAGGTCAGCAACGATCCCGAGGACACCAGGGTCGCCGAGCGCGCCGACGAGGATGTGGTGGACCGCGACATCCCCGATGTGGTGCCCTCCCGGGATACCGACGCACCCGACGAACTCGACGCCCTGCCGGGCGCGGAGGGATCCCGCTGATGGCCCTCGCGCAGATCCTCACGCCCCTACCGGTGCTGATCCCCACCATCGCCGCGGCCATCGCCTTGGTCGCCGGTCGCAGTCCCCGCATCCAGCAACTGATTTCGCTGACCGCACTGTCGGCAGTGGTGGCGGTGTGCGCCCTGCTGCTCTATCTGGTCGACCGTGACGGCACCGTTGCCGTCCAGGTCGGCGGGTGGGGCCAGAGCGAACCGGGCATGGGCCCGTTGGGCATCACGCTGGTGGCCGACCGACTCTCGGTGCTGATGCTCGTGGTGTCCTCGATCGTCCTGCTGGCGGTCGTCTTCTACGCCATCGGGCAGGGCATCAGCGATGGTGATGAACGGCAACCGGTTTCGATCTTCCAGCCCACTTATCTGATCCTGTCGGCGGGTGTGTGCACGGCCTTCCTGGCCGGTGATCTGTTCAACCTGTTCGTCGGTTTCGAGGTGCTGCTGGCCGCCAGCTTCGTGCTGCTGACCATCGGCGGCAGCGCCGAACGCGTGCGTGCCGGCATCGCCTACGTGATGGTGTCGATGGTGTCCTCGCTGATCTTCCTCACCGGCATCGCACTGGTGTACGCGGCGACCGGCACCCTGAACATGGCCGAGGTGGCGGTCCGGTTGACCGATGTGCCGGCCGGCACCCGCACGGCGTTGTTCGCCGTGTTGCTGGTCGCGTTCGGCATCAAGGCGGCGGTGTTCCCGCTGTCGGCCTGGCTACCCGATTCCTATCCGACAGCACCCGCCCCGGTCACGGCGGTGTTCGCCGGCCTGCTCACCAAAGTCGGTGTCTACGCGATCATCCGGGCGCATTCGCTGCTGTTCCCCGACGGCGGTCTCGACGATGTCCTGCTCGTCGCGGCGCTGTTGACCATGGTGGTCGGCATCCTCGGCGCGATCGCGCAGAACGATATCAAGCGGTTGTTGTCGTTCACCCTGGTCAGCCACATCGGATACATGATCTTCGGGGTCGCCCTCGGGAACGCCCTCGGCATGTCCGGTGCCGTCTACTACGTCGCGCATCACATCGTCGTGCAGACCACCCTGTTCCTGGTGGTGGGTCTGATCGAACGCCAGGCCGGCGCGTCGACACTGCAGCGCCTCGGCGGATTGGCCGCGGCCAGTCCGCTGTTGGCGTTCATCTTCGTGGTCCCCGCCTTGAATCTCGGCGGTATCCCGCCGTTTTCCGGGTTCATCGGCAAGGTGGCCCTGCTGGAGGCGGGCGCACAATCCGGCACGACGCTGGCCTGGGTTCTGGTCGGCGGCAGTGTGGCCACCAGCCTGCTCACGCTCTACGCGGTGACCAGGGTGTGGACCAAGGCGTTCTGGCGGGCCCGCGCCGACGCACCGGAGGGCGACCTCTCCAACACGGTGCCCGCGGCGTTGATCGACGATGACGACGATATCGCCTTCGCCGATCGCAATGATGTCGGCAAGATGCCGCTGGGCATGCTGTTGCCCACCGGGGCACTGATCGCGGTGGGGCTGGCGCTCACGGTGTTCGCCGGACCCATCTACGCCTACAGCGAGCGGGCCGGAGAACAGATACTCGATCGTGGGCAATACATCTCGGCGGTGTTGCGATGAGCGCCTGCGCGAAGAGCCGAGGTGCACGATGAGGAAGCTCACCTTACGTATCTGGACGCTGTGCTGGCTGACGCTGGTGTGGGTGCTGCTGTGGGGCACCTTCTCCGCCGCGAACATCCTGGGTGGCCTGGCGGTCGCGCTGGCGATCACCCTGCTGCTGCCGCTTCCGCGGGTGCCCGTCGAGGGGCGGGTCCGGCCGTTGTCCTTGGTGCGGCTGATCCTTTATGTCATCGTCAAATTGGTGGTGTCCTCGTTCCAGGTGGCCTGGCTGGCCATCCGACCGGGACCGCCACCGGCGACCGCGGTGTTGCGCGTGCACCTCGCCGTCAAATCCGATCTCGTGCTTGCCCTCGCCGCAGGCATCCTCACCCTGATCCCCGGTTCGGTGGTCCTGGAGATCGACCAGAAGCGTCGACTGGTGTACCTGCACGTGCTGGATGTCGGGTCGGAGAAGGCCGTCGCGGCCTTCTACCGGCAGGCCGACACCCTGCAGCGACTCATGGTGGCGGCATTCGAGCGGGACGCGGACTGGCAGCCCTCCACGTCGAAGGAGGACGGTTGATGCACATCGTATGGATCGCTGCGGCGGTGATGCTCTCGGCCGCCGCCGCCACCACCGTCTATCGGTTGCTCGCCGGTCCCACCACCCTGGACCGGCTGGTCGCGTTGGATGCCTTTGTGGCGGTGTCGATGTGCGGCATCGGCACCTGGGCGGCGTTCAGTCTGGACAGCACCGTCACCTACAGTCTGACCGCGCTGGCACTGATCAGTTTCGTCGGTTCGGTGAGCGTGGCCCGCTTCCGCGTGCCCGACCGCGATCCGGACGAGCGGAGAGCATCATGACCATGGCCGATGTCATCACCGCGGTTCTCATCCTCGGCGGTTCCGGGCTGGCGTTGACCGCCGCCATCGGGGTGGTGCGCTTCCCGGACACGTTGACCCGTATGCACGCCGCGAGTAAACCGCAGGTGCTCGGTCTGCTGCTGGTGCTGGCCGGTGCGGCGGTGCAGCTGCGGGGACATCCCGATGTCGGCATGATCATCCTGGCGGGGCTGTTCACCCTCTTCACCGCGCCGGTGGTCGCCAATCGGGTCGGCCAGCTCGCCTACCGGGAACAGAATGTGCAGGAGAGCCTGGTTGCCGACGAGTTGAAGCACAACCCGTTGCCCGATCCGGAGTAGTCACCCGAAGTGGTGCATCACGACCTGCCCGATCCGACCAACTGGAAATCGCGGCCGGCGCTGATCCTGTTCGGGGTGCTGATCGCTGCGGCGATCTCGGTGTACTGCGCATTCGAAACCGTCGATGCGATAGCCGCTTCCGATTTGACGTCCGCCACGGTGGCGAGCATGTTCGCCATGGGGATCACCGCCGTCCTCGCCTCTATCGCGGTGGGCAGACTCGGATCGGAAACCCTTCGCGCCGAGGCATCCACCGCCGGGACGACCTTTCGTTCACACCCGGTGGCGATGGCGTTGCTCTTTGTTGCTTTCTTGGCGTTGGTGATCTGCTCCGCCGCATCGGTGATCGGGTATCTCGCGGGCAAGACGATCTCGATCGTTCCGGAGGGCAAGGAGTTCAAGGGGTTCGTCGCGATGTCGAATGTGCTGTTGCTCTCGCTCTACGGCACGGTCGCGGTGGCATCGCGGGGACGCAAGACTTTTCTCCGGCTCTCGGCCGATCGGGTGGAGTACGCCGATGTACGTCGCACCCGAGCAGTGCCGTGGGACCGCATCGAGGACATTGTCGATATTGCACCGAGAATCAGAGCCCACCATCCCGCGGTGTTGCGCAGCAAGGGATCCGACGATCGATTGGTGATCCACCATCTCGACAGCTACGTCCCACACGGTGCCACGCTGTACTGGATGATCCGCCACTACTGGCTGCACCCGGAGAATCGTCACGAACTCGAAGACGGAACCGCCCTGGAGCGACTGCGCTTCCAGGATTTCCGACCGGAGTAGTCACTCCGACAGCTGGAACTCCACGAGTGCCGCCACCGTCTCGACGGCTTCGCGCAGCGCCGCCAACCGGGCAGATGCGTGCGGGGCGGCCAGCACGGCGTACCGGTCGGCCTGACCGATCGGTATCCGGGCTGCCAATGCGTACAACCGATCTCCGGGGCTCTGCCCCGGTTCGGGCCCGCCGAGTAGCACCTCACGCGGCGGCAGCACGGCATCGCGCGCGGTGGCGATTCTCTCGAACAGGGCCATCACGGTGTCTTCGACATCGGAGATGTCACCGCCCGTGACGGCCGGGCCGTCCTCGTCGGGCCATCCCTCGGTGTGCGCACGGGGATACGGGTCATCCTCAAGCCATTGCGCCACCCGGATCCGGTCCCCGAGAACAGCGCGCAGCCGATACTTCCCGTCGCCCAGGTCGGTGTGTTCGACGATGCGCGCCAACGCCCCGACGTCACTGCGCACGTCGCCACCGCCGACCTCGCGGCCGGCCTGGATGAGCACCACCCCGAACTCACCGGAGCCGGCCAGGCAGTCCGAAACCATTGCCGAATACCGCGGTTCGAATATCCGCAACGGCAGTTCCTCGCCGGGCAGCATTGCCGCCTCCAGCGGGAACATGGCTGTCGGCGGCGACGTGTTCACAGTTCCAGCTCACCGATCAACGAGTCGACCACGGCGCGCAGATCACCGTCGTGCTCCTCGGCCACCCGGCGCTGGCGCTGATACGAGGCGCCGTCGCGGTAGATGCGCTCGACGCGCCGCAGATCGTCGGCGCAGCCCAGCGAGTCGGCCACCGGCTCCAGACGGTTCAGCAGGTCGTCTAGGTCCTCGGTGACCAGTCGCTCGTTGCTGTCGGCGTCCAGGATGATCACCGCATCCAGCCCGTAACGCGCTGCGCGCCACTTGTTCTCCTGCACATGCCAGGGCGGCATGGTGGGCAGCTGATCACCGGCGTCCAGCCGGCGGTCCAGGTCGACGATCAGGCAGTGGGTGAGTGCCACGAGTGCGCCGAGCTCGGCCAGGTTGGACACCCCGTCGAAGATCCGCACCTCGATGGTGCCGAGATGCGGGGACGGCCGGATGTCCCAACGGATCTCGTTCATGTGATCGATGATGCCGGTCTTCTTCTGGTCGTGGACGAACCGTTCGAAGTGCGACCACTTCTGGAAGTGGAAGGGCAGACCGGCGGTCGGCAACTGCTGGAACATCATCGCGCGGTTGCTGGCATACCCGGTGTCCTCGCCGTCCCAGTAGGGCGAGGAGGCCGACAGCGCCAGCAGGTGCGGGTAGTGGTTGAGCAGTGAGGTGATGATCGGCATCACCTTGTGTCCCGAGGAGATCCCGACGTGCACATGCACGCCCCAGATCAGCATCTGCCGGCCCCACCACTGGGTGCGCTTGATCAGCTCGGCGTAGCGCGGGCCCTCGGTGAGCTGCTGCATCTCCCACTCGGCGAACGGGTGCGTTCCGGCGCAGAACAGCTCCATCCCGCGTTGGCGGGCGATGCGCCGCACCGGGACCAGGGTGTCGTGCAGATCGGTCATCGCCTCCGGCACGGTCTCGCAGATGCCGGTGACGACCTCGACGGTGTTGCGCAGCAGCTCCTTGTGCACGTGCGGGGTCTCGCCGATCTCGGCGATCACCGCGGCTGCCTCGTTGGACAGGTCGCGGGTCACCGGATCGACGAGAGCGAACTCCCATTCGACACCGACGGTCGGCCGGGGTGACCCGGCGAAGTCGATGCGGTTCTTACTCCGCGGAGAAGACACCGCAGGCCACTCGACCGCCCGCGTCACCGGTGGCCAGCGTCTGCTGGTCGGGGCCGGGAGTTCCATTGATCTGCTGGTACTTCTCGGGCGGGATGTTGCCGAAGTTGTCGGCCTTCTCGTGGATCACGATGGCGGTCTTGGTACCGGCCAGCAGTTCCTCGGCGGTGAAGGCGTCGGTGGTGGTGACCAGCTTGGCCGAACCGTCGCTGCGCACCTGCAGCGAGCTCAGATCACCGCTGGAGGGATGCCCGGAGTGACCGTCGGCCTGGAAGTGCCCGCCGGCACTGGTGAAATCACCCTCGCAGGATCCGACCTGATGGATGTGCAGGCCATGGAAACCGGGGGTCAGCTCACCGGCGGTGGTGGTCTCGACGGTCACGGTGGCGAATCCGCCGGCGAAGTCGATCGTGGCCTTGGCGACGTCGGTGCCGTCGGCGGTCTTCAGCTCCGCGGTCAGCGTCTCGGCGCCGGCGGCAGATCCGTGCGCCTCACCCTCGCCATGTCCGCCGGCGGCGGGTGCGCTCGGCGAGGGCGATCCGGTCCACACCGGCGGCGTGGTTCCCGGCGAGGTGGCCTCCGGCTCGTACGGTGCGCAGGCGGCGGCAATCGGCACGGTCAGAGCGGCGGCGGCAAGAAGACGGATCGGAGCTGAGATCGGCATGTCCGAGAGCCTAGCCGGTGACCGCCACGATGACGCCCGGCGGTTGTTCGGTGAGTTCGGGGCGCCGCGGTTCGACCGGCGCCTGCAGCAGACGGCCGACCTCCTCGGCGGCTTCCTTCTCCCCCGGCTCGCTGCCGAAGAACACCGTCGTCGCAGGTAGACCCTCCAATACCAGGTTGCCGGTCTCGGTCACGTTCCAGCCGTCCTCGCGCAACCGATCGGCTGCGCCCTCGGCCGCACCGGCGACCTCGGAGGTGTTGAAGACGCGCACCTCGGCATCGCGGGCCGCGGGTGTCGGTTCGGCACTGGAGGTGGGACTGCTGGTCGTCGTGGCGCTGATGGCGACCGATTCGTCCGAGGCGTCGTCGTCATCGGATCCCATGTACTGAAATGCGATCAGCAGGAACGCGACACCCAGGAAAAGCAGCACCATCACCATGGCGCGCAGGGGCAGCCCGGAAGAGTCTCGCTGGTTCATCGGGGCCAGCCTAACGGCTCACGTGATGTCGAAACCGAGCCGCCGCGCGGCCTTGGCCTTCTGCCGGCTCGCGCGCACCCGGCGCAGCCGCTTGACCAGCATCGGGTCCGCGGCCAAGGCCTCGGGCCGGTCGACGAGCGCGTTGAGTACCTGGTAGTACCGGGTCGCCGACATCGAGAAGAGCTCCTTGATGGCGTCTTCTTTGGACCCTGCGTACTTCCACCACTGGCGTTCGAACGCCAGAATGTCGTGTTCGCGGCGGGTCAGCCCGTCCGCAGGTTCGGAGTCGTCCCCGGATTGGCCGGTCCGCGCGATGGCGCCATCCATATCGCTGTTTGGACCCTTCCGATTCACTCGCAAATGACAATGGTGTTGTTCGGCGCTCATTCAATCACGGCGCCGGAGTTTGAGGCGTGATCGTTACCCGCGAGTCGGCTGACTTACGATTGCCAACCGTGGCTGTCGTACCGATCCGCATCGTGGGAGATCCCGTCCTGCACACTCCGACCACGCCGGTGCCCGTTGGCGCCGACGGGACCCTACCTGCCGACCTGACGGCGCTCATCGCCGACATGTTCGACACGATGGACGCCGCGAACGGGGTTGGCCTGGCGGCCAACCAGATCGGGCGCACCGAACGGGTGTTCGTCTACGACTGTGCCGATGACCGCGGTAAGACCACGCGCCGGCGCGGCGTGGTGGTCAATCCCGTCCTGGAGACCTCCGAGGTCCCCGAGACCATGCCCGATCCCGACGATGACGACGAGGGCTGCCTGTCGGTGCCCGGTGAGTCCTTCCCCACCGGGCGGGCGTCCTGGGCGCGGGTCACCGGTCTGGACGCCGACGGCACCGAGATCACCCTGGAGGGAACCGGACTGTTCGCCCGGATGCTCCAGCATGAGACGGGGCACCTGGACGGCTTCACCTATCTCGACCGTCTCATCGGCCGGCACGCCAGGGCCGCGAAGCGGATGGTGAAGTCCAACAAGTGGGGGGTCCCGGGGTTGAGCTGGTTGCCCGGCGAGGATCCCGACCCCTTCGGCCACTAACCGTGCCTTTCGCGGCATCCCGCGGCAGCAGGGTCTCCCTGCGTTACCGAACTTCCGATGGCCTGACCGATGTGGTCGGCCATCTGGAGGCACTCACCCCCAGGGTGATCGTCCGGCCGAAATCCGGGGACCATATCGAGATCGATCCCGCCGATGTGGTGTCTGTGCGTGAGTTGTCCCACCGCCCGGTGCGCAACTCCGAGATCCGCGCGCTGGAGCACGCCGCGGCACTGGCCTGGCCCGGCACCGAACAGCACTGGCAGGACGGCTGGTTGTTGCGCGCCGGCTCCGGTCACACCAGCCGCGCCAACTCGGCTGTCCCGCTGCTGTTCTCGTCGTCAACGGAGGCGTTGTCCGAGATCGTCTCCTGGTACACCGCGCGCGGCCTGCAGCCGTGGCTGGCGCTGCCCGAACGCCTGCTGCCCATCAAGGCCCCCGGCGTCAAACCGACCCGCGTGCTGGTCCGCGACCTCTCCCCCGCTCCACCCGCCTCGGGTGTCGCGTTGGCAGCGACGCCCGACGGGCAGTGGTTGCGGGTATACGAGCGCGACGTGCCGCCGGGAATCCTGACCGCCGTGGTCGACGGGACGCTGGCCTTCGCGACCGTCGGTGCCGCCGTCGGTCGGGGCGCGGTGACCAACGCACCGGACGGCATCCGCTGGCTCGGCGTGTCGTGCGTGCGTGTCGCAGAGTCCGCGCGCAGGCAGGGCTTGGCCCTTGAGGTGTTCGCGGCGCTGTCGGCCTGGGGCGCAGAACAGGGCGCGACCCGGACTTACGTGCAGGTGCTCGACGACAACGCCCCCGCCCGGTCGCTGTATGGGTCGCTGGGGTTCGAGCTCCACCACCGGCAGCGCTACGTACGCGCAGATAGCCTCGTGCTCCATGCGTGAGTTACTCGATGCCAATCGCGAGGTACAGGCGTCCCGGGCGCTGCGCCTGCTGGCCACGTCGAATCTCGCGGTCTATGCCACGCTGATGGAACGCCACCTCTTCGACGGGCTGGTCGGCGAAACCGACCTCGTCGTCCGCCTCGAGCGGGATCTGGAGACCCTGCACGAGGCCGGCGAACAGTCCGGTCTCGCCCTGATCAAGTCCTGGGCCAGCCAGGGCTGGCTGCACCGGGTCGCCGGCCAGCACGCGGGCGTGGAGCGCAACGTGTGCTATCTGACCCAGGACGCCCGTCGCGCGCTGGACTTCGTGCGCGGCGTGCGCCGCAACGACACCATCGCCACCGGCGGGTCCATCCACGGGATCGCCGCCCGGCTCAAGCAGGTCGCCACCCGCGCCGGGGACGATCCCGACCGGATCCGGGCCGGTATAGAGGCGGAGATCGCCGCGCTGCACGCCGAGCTCGACGAACTCGACGCCGGCACCCGCCCCGAGCCCGATACCGTCGCCATGTACGACGAGGCCCGCGCCATCGCCATGCAGATGGAACGGCTGATCACCGATATCGGCCTGTACGGCAACATGATCGAGCAGGCCACCGCCGCACTCGACGACCCGATCGACACCAACCTCGAATACCGCGACCGGCAGCGCCAGATGTACGCCGACTATCAGGCGGCCTGGGACTCGGCGGGCCGCGACTCGCACCGGGCCTTCCTGCACATGATCAACGACCCGCAGCAGCGCGCCGAGTTCGAAGCCGATATCGCCACTGTCGCTTCGCAATTGCCCGAGCTCGACCCGGCGCTGCGCAAGGTGATGGCCAACTTCTTCGAACTCGTCGGCCACCAGATCGACGAGGTGGAGCGCATCCAGCAGCGCTGCGCCCAGCGGGTCAAACGGTTCACCGCGTTCGGCACCCTGGAACAGAGCCGCGGTGTGGCCCGCCAGCTCAACGAGGCCATCGGCGCCGCGCGGGCGCTGCTCAAGGAGTCGCTGACCGACTCGCGACTGGACATCGAGGTGCCGCTGGCCCGGCACGCGATCAGCTCGGTCGGCGCCCTGAGCTTCCGCATCAGCGACCTGTCCTCGCCGAAACCGGCCGAGATCGCCCAGGGTGAAGTCGATCTGACCACGTTCTCCGCGCTGACCACCCAGGTGGATGCGCCCGCGCTGACCGAGATGCTCAATTCCGCTCTGCCGGTATCCCTTCCCGACGCGTGCGCGATGCTCGACGCGCCCTACCTGGGTCACGTCATCGTGCTGTGGTCCTGGGCGCTCAAACAACCGGCCCCCGCGGTCACCGAGTCGGTGACCGTGCGCTTCCACTCGCTGGACGGGCACGACCGCGAGATGGAGGTCCCGCACCTGATGTTCACCGAACCCGTCACCGAGGTTGCCTCATGACCGACGCCACGACGTCCACACCGGAGGTCGATTTCGCCTCGCTGCCCGAGGTCGACCGGTCCGGGCGCAGCACCGGAACACGCAAACCGCGGTTCGACGGTGATGTCAGCGTGCTACCCGACCGCGCCTGCTGGGCGCTGCAGCATCTGTTGACCCGGCGCTACGTCAGCGGCGAGGCCGACCCCGACATCTACAGCTGGATCCTGGAGTACCGCAACGATCTGGCTGTCCGGCTCTCCGAACTCGATCTGCAACTGCAGATCTCGGCGCAGGTCGACATCGCCTACATCGAGCAGGCCCGCTACGAACCGACACGGGGCGCGAAGCTTCTGCGCCGCGAACCGCTGGGCACCTACGACTCGATCCTGGCATTGCATCTCGCTCAGATGATGCGGGCCGGGGGTGACGTGAGCTTCCTGATCACCCGCGACGAGGTACACGGCCTCTTCGCCGGGGTGCTCAACGACACCGACCGCGACACCGTCACATTCACCGCGCGTATCGACGCCGCGATCGCCCGGCTCGCCGGACTGGACATCCTGCGCCGCACCCGCGATGACGAGGACTCCTACACCGTCAGTCCCGTCATCACTGCGATCATGACGGCCTCGGTGATCACCGAACTGCAGCAGCAGTTCGAGCAGTTGTCGAAAGGTGGTGCCGAATGAGCGAGCAGTTCCATCTGTCCCGCCTGCAGGTCATCAACTGGGGCGTCTTCGACGGCTATCACTCCATCCCGATCAACGCCGGCGGCTCGTTGATCGCCGGATCGTCGGGCAGCGGCAAATCCTCTCTGTTGGATGCGATCTCACTGGGCTTCCTGCCGTTCAACCGGCGCAACTTCAACGCCTCCGGCGATAACACCGCCGCCGGTTCCAGCGCCGGACGGCGCACGGTCGACAAGTACGTCCGCGGCGCGTGGGGCCAGCGCAGCGACGGTGGCACGAGCCAGGTGATGTATCTACGCGGCGACGGCACCACGTGGTCGGCGGTGGCAGTAACCTACACCTCCAACACTGGGCGCACCATCACCGGCCTGGTGCTCAAATGGCTTACCGGAGAGTCCCGTTCGGATTCTTCGAGCCGATTCGTGCTCGGCGACGGTGACCTTGACATCGAGGGCGTCTGCAACCGTTGGGCGGCGGGACGTTTCGACAGCAAGGTCTTCGTCGACACCCGCAGCGACGGGCCATCACAGGGGTGGCGGTTCTCCACCAAGGTCGAATCGCAGTACCTGGCCCAGCTCTACGCCGCCATCGGTATCCGCGCCTCCGAGGCGGCCCAGCAGCTGCTCGGCAAGGCCAAATCACTCAAGAGCGTCGGCGGCCTGGAACAGTTCGTCCGCGATTTCATGCTCGATGAACCGGACAGCCTGAGCCGACTTCCCGAGGCACTCAAGCAGATCGACCCGCTGGTCGAGGCGCGTGAGTTGCTCGCGGTTGCCCAGCGCAAGCGCAAGGTGCTCGGCGATATCGAGGCGATTCAGCTGCGGTATGCCTCCGAATCCTCCGATCTGGGCATCATCGATCTCGTCGATATGCCGATGGTCCGGGCGCACACCGACCACCAGCGTCTGCAACAGTGCCCGGCCCAGATCGAATCGCTGGACGGCACCATCGACCAGCTGGAGAACGAGTACGGCGATATCACCCGCCAACTCAATCTCGCCAAGGCCGAGGGCGATGCCCTCAACGCGCAGATCAGCGGGGCGAGCGCCAGCATCGGTCCATTGCAGTCCCAGGTCGCGGCCGCCGAGGCGCAGGCCGAGGAGGTCACCCGCCGCTACGCCGCCTACGCGGAGATGGTGCGCGCGCACGGTGTCGAGGTGCCCGAGACTGCCGACGAGTTCTGGAATCTGCGCGAGGAGCTCTCCAAGCAGGCCGCCGGTCTGGCCGTCCAACTCGACCGCGGCCGGGAGTCCTCCACCGATGCCGAGTATGCCCAGAAGGCCGCCCGGATGGCCCGCGATCACGCGGCCAAGGAACTCAAGCGTGTCGAACACGTCGGGTCGGCACTGCCCGAGTTCGCCGTCGCCATGCGCGAACACATCTGCACCACATTGGGTATCGACCCGTCGGCGCTCCCCTATGTCGCCGAACTCATGGACCTGCGCGCCGAGGAGAACCGGTGGCGCGCCGCGGTCGAGAAGGTGCTGCGCTCGGTCGGGCTGCGCCTGCTGGTCCCCGATCAGCACTACGCCAAGGTGTTGCGCTTCGTCAACGAGAACAACATGCGGGGCAGGCTGGCGCTGCACCAGGTTCGGGTCAACGCTCCCGACCGAAGGCCGGAGCCGAACACGTTGGCGGGCAAGCTGTTCGTGGTGAATCCGAGCCATCCATGTGCGGCCGAGGCGCTGGACGTGTTGGCCGCCGCCGGTGATCACATCTGCGTGGACAGCCCCGATCTGTTCGCCAGGTACCGCCGCGCGGTCACCGACAGCGGTCTGTACAAGGACTCCGACCGGTTGGCCATCAAGGACGACCGGCGTCCACTGAAGCCTTCCGAGTACATCTATCAGGGCGATATCACCGCCAAGCTGGACGCGCTGACCGCCGAGCTGGCCGAGGCTGAAGAGGTGTTCGCGGCGGCCCGCACGGCCGCCGACGAGATCGCCGCGGGCCGGCAACACTGGCGCGATCAGGCCGCGGCCTGCAAGGCCATCTGTGAACAGTTCCCGCAGTGGAGCCATATCGACACCGAGACCGCCGACGGGCACGCCGACCGGTTACGCGAACAGTACGAGTTGCTGCTTGCCGACAATCCCGATGTCGAGGCGCTGAGCACGCGAGCCGAGGAGTGCTGGAACGATATTCAGGTTCTGATGACCCGGCGAGGTGCCATCCAGACCCGTCGCGACGATCTGGATTCGCGTCGGACCCGGCTGCTCGACCTGCAGGACCGCCTGGATCCGGCGGCAGTGTCCGAGCAGGCCGCC
The DNA here is from genome assembly GCA_052044345.1 of Mycolicibacterium sp. 22603. Lineage (GTDB taxonomy): Bacteria > Actinomycetota > Actinomycetes > Mycobacteriales > Mycobacteriaceae > Mycobacterium. Next base: position 175,756 of record JBQEMX010000001.1, on the reverse strand, counting down.
GAGCTGCTGAACCGCTACGCGGCGCAGATTCCGGTGAGCCTGGAGCTGCTCAACCCCGAGCCCTACCGGGAGGCCCTGTTCACCGCGATCCGGCGTGAGCGGGACCGCCTCACCGAGAGCCGCAGGCGTTCGCATGACGAGCTGGCCCGCATCATCGCCACCTACGACTCGTCGTTCCCCGATGCGATACCCAACGATTCCGATGATCTCGACGAGCGGGTGCACGACTACGTCGCGGTGTGCCGCCATATCGACGAGCGTGAGCTGCCCGATGCCTACGAGCGCATGATGCGGCTGATCACCGAGCAGGCCCCCGATGCCATCCTGACGCTGCACCGGGTCGCCGAGCAGGAGGCCCGCCGCATCGCCGAGCAGATCGAGCGGGTGAACACCGGCCTGGGCGCGGTGGAGTTCAACCGCGGTACCCGGCTGACGCTGCGGGCCACGCCCCGCAGTTTGACTGCGGTGACCGAGCTGACCGAGATCGTCAAGGCCATCTCGCGGCGCATCGCCGAGGTCGGCCTCGGCGACAAGAAGGCGATCCTGGAGCAGTACGCCGATATCCTGCGGTTACGGAACCGGTTGGCGGGCAACACCCCCGAGGACCGGGTGTGGACCCGCGACGCACTCGACGTACGCAACCGGTTCACCTTCGACTGCGCGGAGTGGGATGTGCGCACCGAGGAGTTGATCCGCACGCACAGCAACGCCGGCGACAACTCCGGCGGCGAGCAGGAGAAGTTGATGGCGTTCTGCCTCGCCGGAGCGCTGAGCTTCAATCTGGCCAACCCCGACAGCGGCGACAACAAGCCGGTGTTCGCCCAGTTGATGCTCGACGAGGCGTTCTCCAAATCCGATCCGCAGTTCGCCCAGCAGGCGCTGCAGGCGTTCCGCAAGTTCGGTTTCCAGCTCGTCATCGTGGCCACCGTGCAGAACGCCACGACCATCCAGCCCTATATCGACGGGGTGGTGATGGTGTCCAAGACCGAGGCCAGCGGCCGCAACGCCCGGCCGGTCGCGCACGTCACCACCAAGACGATCAGTGATTTCACCGCGCTCAAGCGCGAACTCAAGGTTCCGGAGCCCGTCTGATGCGCATCGCCACCTGGAACGTCAACTCGATCCGCACGCGGGTGGACCGGGTCACCGATTGGCTGGCACGCGCCGATGTCGACGTGCTGGCCATGCAGGAGACCAAGTGCAAGGACTCGCAATTCCCGACGATGCCCTTCGCCGCGCTGGGATACGAGATCGCGCATGTCGGTCTCAACCAGTGGAACGGGGTGGCGATCGCCTCCCGCGTCGGTTTGGAGGACGTCCAGATCGGTTTCGACGGTGTGCCGTCCTGGCAGGATGTCGCCGAGGCACGCGCCATCGGGGCCACCTGCGGTGGGGTGCGGGTGTGGAGTCTGTATGTGCCCAACGGCCGCACGCTGGCTGACCCGCATTACCCGTACAAACTGGAATGGCTTGCCGCTCTTCGTGATGCCGCGACGTCGTGGACCGGACCGGTGGCACTGGTGGGTGATTGGAACATCGCACCCACCGACGAGGATGTCTGGGATCCGGCGGTGTTCGAGGGTTCCACCCATGTGTCCGCTCTCGAACGCGCGGCCTTCCAGGCCATCCTGGATGCCGGCTACTCCGACGTGGTTCGGCCCTTCACCCCTGGCCCGGGCGTGTACACGTACTGGGATTACACACAGCTGCGCTTCCCGAAGCGTCAGGGCATGCGGATCGACTTCATTCTCGGTTCACCCGACTTCGCGCAGCGGGTGACGCACGCCGAGATCGTCCGTGAGGAACGAAAAGGCAAGGCACCCAGCGATCATGCGCCCGTACTGGTGGAGTTGACGTGATGGATCTACTACCCAAGGCCGAACTTTCCGACAACGATGTCGCCGACGTGCTTGCCCGTGCGGTGGCACTGTCGGACCTGATCCTCGACGTGCTCGCCGGGTTCGACCCACTCGGAGTGCGTCGGCATCTGGAGTTCCTGGGGCTGCCCGGTACCGAGGCCTGGCAGCAGAAGAATCGCGATGAGCGGATCGGCTGGTGGATCTGGCGGGTCGGCGCGCTGGACACCGTCGCCGTGGCGTGGCCGGGAGCGTTGGGGGCCTTGGCCAGTCGGCTGCCGATCCAGGATCTGCTCGGTTTCGCCTCGCAGACGCTGATCCTGTGTGCGGTGGCCCGCGAGTACGGGGTGACCGACCGGCGGGACACGGTGCGCATGCTGGCCTCGGTGTTGTGCGGACGCGAGATCCCGGACCCGCCGCTGCCCGATACCGACGAGCCGTGGCCGGACAATGTGGTGGCCAAGGTGTGGCATCTGGCGGGAATTCTCAACGCCATCGGCGGCGAGTTGGGTAAGCGGCCGCATCCGCGGGCGGTGTTCCGCTATATCGGGATGTTGCCGCTGGTCGGTGCGGTGGCCGCCTACCTGGGTGAGTACGGGGCCCTGCATCGGGCGGCGAAGGCCGGCCAGAAGTGGCTCACGACGGCTTCACGCCCACGGTGATCAGATCCGAGACCGGCGTCCATACCGGCCGCCGCACGCGGTGCTGATCGGCGATATCGAATCCGGCATCGGTGAACAGGGTGCGCATCGCCTCCGGGGTCGGTGCGTGCGCGGGTGCGCCCAGGCCGGCCGACAGCGCGTGCAGCGGCGGGAAGGACTGCCGCGGGCTCATCGTGGTGACGGCCACCATGCCGCCGGGGCGCAGCACCCGGTGGAATTCTCGCAGCGCGGCGGGCTGGTCGAAGAAATGGAAGGCCGAGGTGGTGACGACGGCGTCGAGGAATCCGTCCTCGAAGGGCAGTTGCTCGGCGGGTGCGGTCTTCCAGCGGATGCGGTCGGAGCGCTTGCGGGCCTGGGCCAACATGCCGTCGGACATGTCCAGTCCGTACACCTCGTCGGGTCGCAGTTCGCGCTGGATGCGGTCGGCCAGGATGCCGGTGCCGCACGCGATATCGGCGATCTGGGTAGCGCCACGCTGCCGAAGCTGTTCGATGACCTCGTCCTGGGCGGGCTTGTAGACGAACCGCTGCAGACAGGCCGTGTCATAGGCCGGCGCGGCGAAGCTCCAGAACTTGGTGATCGCATCGTTGAAGGCACGGCGCTGGATGGTCGTCATCGACCCGAGTGTAGGCGCGGCCGGCACCGGGCCGCCATGCTTGGGCGCGGGCCTTGTGGGTGTGCAATCGTTGCTGTCAGTTCGCTGGAACCCAATGACAGATAGGTGGCTACGAGTTGAGCGTCGATGTGCCCGTGATCCCGACCCCGCTGTGGGCGAGCCCTTTCCGCGGCGGCGTGGCGCCGCGGCGACGCCTTCGGATGAGCCGCCCGCCGGGCGGGCGATTGCTCGCACTCGCGGTTCTGTCAGCGTGCGTGGTGGTTGCCTGTGGGGGTGGGAATACTACCGAGATTGCGCACCGGGCGGAAAGCACGAAGCCTGTCGATCCCGAAGGACGATTCGTCGTGACATACGAATCAGCGAGCCCGGAAACCGCCGTCGACGAGCAGTTCCTCCGGGACCGCAGTGTCCTGGAGGATTTCGCCGACAACATGAACGATTACGTGCGGATTCCACGCGAAGTGAAGGTGGTAGGCCTTGACTGCGGAGAATCGAACGCCTTCTACAACGAGGAGGCCCACAGCATCGAACTCTGCTACGAGCTGGTGCGCGAGGAGCGTGAAAGCTTCTCGGCGGCAGGCGTTACCGGAGACGATCTCGACACCTCCGTCTATCGCAGCGTCGTCGCAGTTCTCTACCACGAATTAGGGCACGCTCTCATCGGCGAACTCGAGCTGCCCATCACGGGCCGGGAGGAAGATGTCGCCGACCAGATGGCCGCGTACATACTCACCAGCGACGACGAATCGAAAGATTTTCTGCTGACCGCAGCGGACTCCTATGCTCTCGCCGGCAGCCGCGTCGCCGAATACGACGACACGGACTTCTCGGATACCCATTCGCTCGACCCACAACGATCGGCGAACTTCCTCTGCTATGTATACGGCTCCGACGAGACCACTTTCCGGTACCTGGTCGACGACGGTGCCCTCGACGAGGACCGCGCCGAAAGCTGCGCCGAAGAGTACGAGAAGCTATCCACCGCGTGGGATACCCTCCTCGAACCCCACATTCGTTAGCGTCCTGGGTCGTTCATCCGTAGCCCTGTCGTCGACGTCGATCACCACCCGGATCGGATTGCGGCTGCGATCGCGCAGGGTGGCCAGCCCCTCCTGGTAGTGGTCCAGGGGCATGCGATGACTGATCGTCCCCGCGATGCGCAGCGCGCCACTGCCCACCAACTCGATCAGGTCATCGAGGTCGGCGGGTACGTAACCGTAGGAACCGCGCAGCGTCCACTCGTTGGCGACGAACATCGAGACCGACATGCTGCAGGCAAGCTTGTCGGTCCCGATTCCCATCACCGAACACAGCCCACCCGGCCGCAGGCTGCGCACCGCCTGCTCGACCGTATCGGCTCGGCCGACGAACTCGAAGCTGGCGTCGACCCCGCCGGTCTCGGCCTGAATCTGCTTGCTCGGCAGGCCCGCCCGGGCATCGATGACGACATCCACCCCGAACCCGGCCGCCCGCTGCAGGGCAGCGTCATAGGTGTCGACACCGACCACCCGGGCACCCACCACCTGCTTGAGGATCATGGCCGCGTGGATGCCGAGTCCGCCGAGTCCGAACACCGCGACCGTGTCACCGGCGCGCACCCCGGCGGTCCGGATGGCATGGAAGGGGCCGGCCACCGCATCGGCCATGATCGCCGCGGTGGCGAAGTCGATCGATTCCGGGATCCGGTGGACGTTGCCCGCCGGTACCACCACGTAGTCGGCCGCCGCGCCCGCGCGCGCCACCCCGAGAACGGTGTTGTCGGGGCACTGGTTGGTCCGGCCGGCGCGGCAGGCCCGACATGTCCCGCAGACCACGATGGGGTTGACCAACACGCGATCCCCGGGTGCCATGGGTTCGGAAACGCCCTGTCCCACTTTGTCGATGACACCGGATGCCTCGTGGCCCAGGACCAGTGGGATTTGAGGCACCGGAATATCGCCGTCGATGAGGTGCAGGTCCGAACCGCACACCCCGCAGGCACGCACCGCGACCCGCACCTCACCGGGCCCCGGTTCGGGAATCGCGATATCGACAAGGCGCGGGGCGCCCACCCCGGACAGCACCGCCGCGCGCATCACAGGTCGGCCGCCGCCACCTCGAGGCGCGCGGCGAGGTGCGCGCGGGCGGCTTCGCGCAGGGTCGGCAGGTGACCCGAGCCGAACTTGGGCTCCCCCGGGACCACGTCGCGCAACAGGCTCTTGGCCAGGGTCCACTTGTGCACCTCGGTCGGCCCGTCGGCCACCGCCATCACCTGCGCTTCGACCATCATGGCCGAGAACGGCATCTCGTTGGAGATCCCGAGTGCACCGTGTAGCTGCATGGCCCGTTGCACCACATAGTGGAAGACACGGGGCATGGCGACCTTCACCGCGGCGATGTCCTTGCGGACGGCCCGGTAGTCGTCGTGCTTGTCGATCAGCCAGGCGGTCCGCAGCAGCAGCAGCCGGAACTGCTCGATGTCGATCCAGCTGTCGGCAATCTTCTCCTGGGTGGCCTGCAGGTCGGCCAGCCGACCGTCACGCGTGGTGCGGGACACGGCACGTTCCAGCATCAGATCGAGAGCCTTGCGGACCTGCGCGATGGTGCGCATGCCGTGGTGGATGCGCCCGCCTCCCAACCGCGTCTGGGCGATCTCGAAGGCCGCACCCCGTGCGCCGAGCAGGTGATCGGCCGGCACCCGGACATCGCGATACCGCAGGTAGGCGTGGCTGGAATGGTCCGCGCCCTCGGTGCCGACCCCGGCGTCGCGGATGATCTCCACCCCGGGGGTGTCGGCGGGCACGATGAACATCGACATCGACCGGTGCCGGTCGGGGCCGTCATCGGTCACCGCCATCACCAACAGGAAGCTGGCGTACCGCGCGTTGGAGGAGAACCACTTCTCGCCGTTGATCACCCAGTGATCGCCGTCGGGAACCGCGCGGGTGGTGAACAGGGTCGGATCGGCGCCGGCCAGAGGTTCGGTCATCGAGTAGCAGGACGAGATCTCCCCGTCGAGCAAGGGCTGCAGATAGCGGGCCTTCTGCTCGGCGGTGCCGTACTTGGCCAGGATCTCGGCGTTGCCCGAATCCGGCGCCTGGCAACCGAAGACCGACGGCGCCCATCGCGAGCGACCCAGGATCTCGTTGAGCAGTGCCAGCTTTACCTGGCCGTAGCCCTGTCCGCCGTGTTCGGGGGTCAGATGACAGGCCCAGAGTCGTTGTGCGCGAACCTGTTCCTTCAGCGGGGCGATCAACCGCATCGCGCGCGTATCGCTCTTGTCATACGGATCGCCGAGCACGTGGTCCAGCGGCTCCACCTCTGAACGCACAAAGGCATCCGCCCAGTCGAGTTTCGCCTGAAACTCCGGCTCCGTCGAGAAGTCCCACATCAGCTACACTCCAATACAGTTGCATTAAACTTCGATGCGACTGTATCGCTTCGAGGGAGGTGCCCGCCAGATGGCCGGACGAGTTGTCGTGGTGACCGGAGGAAGCCGCGGCCTGGGTAGGGCGATGTGTCGCCATTTCGCCGCCGCGGGCGACCATGTGGTGATCGCCAGCCGCAAGGCCGATGCCTGCGACGCACTCGCCCGCGAACTAGGCGATGCGCACGGGGTGAACGCCGTCGGCTTCGGCTGCCACGTCGCATCCTGGGCGCAGTGCGACGCGCTGATCGATTTCGTCGAACAACGATTCGGGCGAATCGACGTCCTGGTCAACAACGCCGGGATGTCCCCGCACTATCCGTCACTGCCCGAACTCAGTGAGGAACTGTTCGCCAAGGTGGTCGGCGTCAACTTCGGCGGCCCGTTCCGGCTGGCGGTGCGCGCCGGCGATCTGATGCGCCGGGGCGACGGTGGGTCTATCGTCAACATCACCAGCATCGCCGCCGTGCACCCCGAGCCCTATGACCTGCCCTACGCGGCCGCCAAGGCCGCGTTGAACACCGTCACCGGCGGGTTGGCACGCGCATTCGGCCCCACCGTGCGGGTCAACGCCGTGATGGCCGGTCCGTTCGACACCGATGTCACCGCCGCCTGGAACGATGACACCGTGCACCGGATCGAGCAGTCGGTACCGCTGGGACGCATCGGCCGTCCCGATGAGATCGTCGGCGCCGTCGCCTACCTGGCCGGTCCGGACGCCTCGTTCACCACCGGCGCCATTCTCAAGGTCGATGGCGGCATGGCCAGCGGACTGGGATGAGCACCCCGAACAAGGAGACCCGCGAGCGGCTGCTGGAGGCCGCTGAACGGTTGTTCGCCGAACGCGGCGTCGACGCCGTGTCCATGCGCGAGATCAGCCGCGAAGCCGGATCGAAGAATGTCGTCGCCGGCCAGTACTGGTTCGGGGATCGCGACGGCTTGGTCAAGGCGTTGCTGGACAAGCACAATCCCGAGGTCGAGAGCCGTCGGCACGCCCTGCTGGATGCCTACGAGGCCGGCGGAACAGGCGATGTCGCCGTGCTGGCCGCCGCACTCGTGCGGCCGCTGGGCGCCAAGCTGGATCAGGGCATCGCCGGCGCCGGCTTTCTGCGGACCATGTCGGATCTACTGACCAGACCGGACCCCTCGGTCGAACCACTCGGTGCGGGTTCGCCCACCAGCAGCATGCAGCGGTGGCGCACGCTGCTCGAACCGTTGTTGGCACCCGAAGCCGTGCTGCTGCACCGCCGCTTCCTCACCACCCGGTTCGTCGTCGTCGAACTTGCCCTGCGGGCCCGAACCGATCGCACCGAACACGCGTTGTTCCTGAGTCACCTGATCGACGTCGCGGCCGGGCAGCTACTGGCCCCCGTCTCCGCGGAGACGCGCCGACTGCGATCCCTTCGGATCGACAGCACGAAAGGCACACCACCACAATGAATCTCGAGATCGATCTCGCTCCGGTGCAGACCTGGCTACGCGAGCGCGGCATCGGCGACTCGATCACCGCTGCCCGCACGCTGACCGGTGGGACCCAGAACAGGGTGATCGCGCTCGAGGTCGACGGCCGCAGACTGGTACTGCGCTGCCCGCCGGCGCACCCCAGGCCCTCGAGCAACCGCACGATGCTGCGCGAGGTCGCGGCTCTGACATCGCTGGCGGGTACGGCCGTCCCGCATCCCCGGCTGCTGGCGTGCTGCGACGACCTCACCGTCATGGACATGGTCTTCTACCTGATGGAGGAGGTCGACGGGTTCAACCCGGGCGACAGCATCAGCGAGCATTACCGCACGGACGCGGCAACCCGCCATGAATCCGGGTTGGCGGTGGCACGCGCGCTGGCCGTACTCGGCGAGCTCGATCCGACCGGCACCCCGATGGCCGGATTCGCCAAACCCGGCAGCTTCCTCGACCGCCAGGTGGACCAATGGGCCGGCGTGCTGTCCGGGTACGAATACGGCGATAACGACGCCGGCGACCTGCCCGATGTCGGGCGGACCGTGCAGTGGTTGCGCACCCACCAGCCCACCGATCCTCGTCCGGGCATCATGCACGGCGATTTCCACCTCAACAACGTCCTGCTCGACGCACACCGCCCCGAGGTCTCCGCGATCGTGGACTGGGAGATGTGCACCGTGGGTGACCCGCTGCTGGACCTGGGCTGGCTGCTTGCCTGCTGGCCGCAGGACCCGGCCCCGGTCGCCACCGGGGAGCGACTGGCGGCCGCGGGTGGGTTACCGTCCCGGCGCGAGGTCATCGAGGCCTACGCGGCCACCAGCAGCAGGAGCAGCGACGAGATCGATTGGTACACAGCGCTGGCCGGCTTCAAGATGGCCGTTGTGTTGGAAGGAACCTGGGTGCGCGCGCTATCCGGCCACGCGCCGCGCGAGATCGGCGAACATCTCCATCGGTGCGCAATCGGTCTCTTCGAACTGTCGGCCCGCATCGCGGTGGGTGACTGGTCACCGAGCCGATGAATTGCCGGATTTCGAAAGCGTGAAGCCGCACCACGGCGCGCGCTGTCGGACTGGGAGTCCGCGACCCGCGTCATACCGGGCAGGCGGAAGTTCGGGATGTCTCGGTGTAGATGGTGCACAGCGAGCCGGTCGACAACTTCCACGTTCCGCCTTCTTCGATCCAATCCAGCGGGCGGTGCTGCACTCCCATGCCCATCACCGACATCACCAGCTGTGAGCTCAGGCGCGTGCCGTCGCTTGTCGGATTCTCCACGCGCATGGACACCATCGACCGATGCTGCGCCATCGGTCCGGCCAGAGTATCCGCCACCGGGAGCGCCGCGTCGCCCGCCTCCAGATAGGAGGCCCGCTGGACTCTGTCCGCGTTCGGGTCGAAGATCACGGCCACCTGTGCGGTCAATTGGTCAGCCGACGGCGTGGTGGGTACCGGTTGGGCCTCGGCAGCTCCGGCGCCGAGAGTCACTGCGGCCGTCATGGTCGCCAACGCAATGCTGTGCGCATGAATACGGCGGGTGGTCGTGGTCGCCATGGTAGTCGTCCTTTTCGTCGTTGATTGTTGTCCTACAGGGACTCTGGTCGGTGCGGATAACAGCGGTGCCATCAGCTCAGTCCGGTGCGCCCGGACGCCCAGTAGGCGCGGGCTTTGATCCGGGCAGCCAGATCGGGGCGAGCCTTCAGACCGCGGCGGACGGCATTGACCGTCGCGGCCTCGCCCGTGACCACGATGTCGACCGATGCGCCCGTTCGACCGATCGCGGCAGCCTCGAAGATGTGATCCAACAGTTCGCTGTGGTCGGCGGATCTGCGGAGGATGTGTGAATCGGCGTCAATTCCCGACGCGGCCAGTACATTCGACAACTCCGCGGGTTCATGCGCTTCGTAGAGGAATGTGGCGTTCGAGTTGAACTGCCGGAGCGCACAGGCCAGACCGATGCTGGTCTCGTCTCCCGCGAACACAGTGTGCGTCACCGTGTCGGACAGATCGAGCGACTTGCTCGGGCCGAAGATCTCGGCGTCGACACCGGCGACGGCGTTATCGAACCAGCGCGCTGCCGGGCCCTCACCATGACGGTAGGCGATCAGATCTGTGCTGCCCTCGTCGGGATTCCAGTTGATCGGCGTGTAGGCCCGCATGGCCAGCGATCCGCGTCGGGGCCGAAGTTGTAGCTTGTCGCCTGGAGTCCAGTTGGCGCGCGTGAATGCGTCGCAGCCCAGAGTCACCTTGACGAACTTCGTTGTCAGGTTGGTCACCTCGGTGACCCGTACCGCGGTGAACAGGACGTCGGCGGCCAGATCGGAGAGGCGGGCAGCAAGGGGAGACATGGCAGTTCCTTTCGTTGTCGCGCCGACCCGATTCGGGATGATGGGCGCTGGGGGGCAATGTGATTAGCGCTGTTCCGGTGGTGACCAGGTGCCCGGCAGCAGCGGCACGGAAGACAGAGTGTCACCGTCGACGTTCGCGGATCCTTGAGTGAAATCGCGTGCACGAGGACGTCGGTCAGCGAGGACGCCACGGCGCCCGAGGTTGCCGGCGCCCCGATCGGTGGACGTGGTGTCCTGCAGATCTTCGAAGACGTGGATGTGGCCCTCACCGGGCATGTTCTCTCGGCGCCGTCGACGCAGCCTAGGTGACGCGTTACGTCGAGTCACTGCCGACGAAGCGACGGCGCTGGGCGCGCTGCGTGGGTCCGAGTCGTGCAGACTCGGATGGGCCGGTGGCTCGGAATCCGGTAGGCCGACGGCGTACGGCGGCAGGCTCGCAGGGATTGCGTGGGGAGCGTGGCTCGGCGCGCCTGGAGGCGTGCTGTGGCTCAGGGTCGCTGTCTGGGCCGCAGCACCAGCAGGCGTGCCTGGAGCAGCCATCACCGAAAGCGGCGTCACTGCGGTGGCCGCACCGTGCGGGGTTGTCACCGCAGGTGCCGGCTCCGGGATCAGCTCGGCAGGAGGGAGCAGCCGGCTGGGATCGGCCAGGGCTATGGCCAGCGGCAGCGCGATGGCGGGGCCCAGAAGCAGCAGTGCGGCGCCGATCTGCAGAGCGAAAAGCGTAAGGCTGATGCTGACGTATCCGATGAATCCGAACAGAGCGGTGATCAACGGTGAGAGGGCGGTGAGCGCGGCTGCGGGGTTGGTGGCCAGCAAGGACAAGATCTCGCCGAGATTGAGATTCTGGAGTGCGTCGACGATGTCGAACACGGGCGCCGGAACCACGATCTTCAGGATGGCTTGCAGCAGGTCGGACAGGCTAGAACTGACGTCGAGCGCCGTCGCGGCATCGACGACCTGAACGCGCGCGGCATCGACTTGACCGTCTGACCGTTGTGGACCGACAACGACCGTGGGGACGGGCGGCAACGGCGGGACCGCCGCCAAAGCCGTAGTGGCGACGCCTTCATAGGTGGCCATCGCGGTCGCGGCCTGCACCCACATACGCAGGTAATCGGCTTCGTTGACGGCGATCGGAATGGTGTTCAAGCCGAAGAAGTTGGTGCCGACGAGTGCCGCGTGGGTGGTGTGGTTGAGTGTGATTTCGGCCGGTGTCGGCATCTCGGCGAGCGCAACTCCATAGGCGGCAGCAGTGCGTTCCACCTGGCCGGCCGTGGTGGCACATACTGTCGATGCGTCGGACAGCCACTTGAGATAGGGCTGATGTGCAGCCACATAGCTTACGGCGCTCGGCCCTTCCCAGTGACCCGCCTGCACCGCGGCCAGGATGGCGCGGAGTGCGGTCGCCGCTTCACGGTATTCGATGCTCAATCGGTGCCAGGCACCTGCCGACGCCAGCAAGGCGACGGGGCCGGGGCCCGCGGACAGCAGCGCCGAATGTACTTCGGGGGGAGAGGCGAACCACAATGGGCCGGTCATGATTCTTCGTCGATTCCTTCGTCGTGAAGCGCGGTACGGGCCGGGATGGCCGGCTAGAGATCCAGAACGAGCCGAGGCGTCGACGACCGCGACACGCAGGCATACATGCACCCGTGGGGTGCACCGATGTCGTCGCGGTGATCGGGTTGCCCGGCGAGGACGCGGACTTCGCAACTGCCGCACACTCCTTCCCAGCAACCGGCGCCGATCGGGTATCCGGCATCCAGCAGCGCATCCAGTAGCGAGGCGTCGGCGGCGACGTCGATGGACTGCCGTGAGCGCGCGCAGAGCACCTGGAAACGTGAGTTGGACCCACGAGCCTTGATGGCCGGCCGGAACCGTTCGATTCGGGTTCTCTCTGCGGGGAAGGCGCGTTCGACATCAGCAAGCATCGGTGCGGGTCCGCAGCAGTAGACCAGGGTGTGCGGGTCCAGCACGTCGGCGAGTGCCGCAAAGTCAGGCCGTTGATGACGGTTGGTCTCGAAGAGAATGGCCTGCTCCCCCGCACCGTAGCGATCCCGCAGTTCGGCTCCGAACGGCATGTCGGCCAGGGATTTACCCACATACAGCAGCGTTGCCGCGGCACCTGCCGTGGTGGCGGCCTGCATCATCGGCAGCAGCGGTGTGATGCCGATACCGCCGGCGATGAACAGGTATGACGAGGCTTCCTGGAGTTCGAAGTGGTTGCGCGGCAGCGATACCGACAGGCTTTGCCCCTCCCGCAGGAAGAGATTGACGTATTCCGACCCGCCTCGGCTTAGCGGATCATGGCGCACCGCGATGCGGTAATGCTCATGGTCATCGAGATCGCCGCACAGCGAATACTGCCTGGTCAGCCAGTTGGGTAATTCGACGTCGATGTGCGCACCGGCATCCCACGGCGCCAGCGGCACGTCGCCGCCCCTGAGGGTGAGGGTTGCCACGCCGTCGACGGTGTGAGCGATGCGCTCGATAGTGGTGTTTTGCATGAGCATTGCCTTCTCGAATCAGTACAACGACCGGTAGGAGTTGCGCTCCAGATCGTGTTCGATGGCTTCGCCTGGGATGTCGAGGCCCATCTGCGCGGCGACGATCTCGCCGAATGAGGGCATCTGCCCTGCTAGGGCCTGACTTGCCGGGTCCCACACCCGGGATCGGATCAGAGCACGCCCACAGTGAAAGTAGGCTTCGGCCACCTCGACGATGATCGCCAGCGATGGTTGCTTGGCTTCGGTACGCATCCGGGCCAGTACGGTGGCTTCGTCTGTGACGTAGCCACTGCCGTTGACACGCAACGTCTCCCGCATCCCCGGAATCAGAAACAGCAGGCCGAGGCCGTCATTCTCGGCGAGATTGGTGAACGAATCAGCCAGCTTGTTACCCGGACGGTCCGGCATCGCCAGCGTGCGCGCGTCGAGTACCTTGACGAACCCCGGATAGTCGCCGCGAGGAGAACAGTCTGCGTGGCCCACCGCATCGGCGGTGGCCATCATCGCCAACGGTGAATGCGCGATGAACCGGTGGTGGTGCTCATCGATGTGGTCGAAGATCTTCTCCCGCGCCATGCCGTCGGGCTCACCGAGCACGCGCCGAATCTCCGACAGCTCCACCCGCCGAAAGCGGCTCCTCGTCTTAATCACGGAACTTCCCATAAGACGACTCCCTCCCCACATCAAAAGTGAGCTATTGCACCCAAGCGCACCGACCTTGGTGAAATACATATCTGCAGCTAGAGCACTAATTATCCGCACACAGCCACGCCAATGGCTACTCGCTTTCAGCGCGATCATCGTCGGCAGCCGGGGATCCGTTCTGCGCATGTGGGGCCGCTGCAGCGACGTTCGGTGGGCATCCACGTTCCCTCGGCGACCGGCCCTGCTCGCATTTCGCGGCCGGACAACCCGGATAACGATGTCGCGGAACGTCAGACTGGCACTGATTCAAGGCGTGTAGGACACCCTTCACTCGGATCCGCGCGCAGCTAGGCTGATCGTTCCAGCAGTGAGGACGGTGAGGTGCCCTCGAACAAGCATCCGCTACAGCCGCGTAAGCGGCCGCGTCAGCAGAGGTCCGCACGCACCCGCGACCAGATCCTCGAAGCGGCGGTCGAGGTCTTCGCCCAGCACGGCTATGCCCGAGGCACGACGAACCGCATCGCCGAACGCGCCGATATTTCCGTCGGATCCCTGTACCAGTACTACCCCAATAAAGACGCAATCCTGATAGAACTCGCCGGCCGTCACCTCGACGCCGGTGTCGCCGCAACCGCCGACCACCTCGAGGCAGGTGCCATCACCTCCGTGCAGGACGCAATACGCAATATCGTCGCGGCGGCCATTCACAATCACCGCCACGACCCCGAGTTTCTGCGAGTCATCATCGACCAGGCGCCACGCACCCACGAACTCATGGCCAAGGTTGCCGAACAGCAACAAGAGTCAGTTCAGGCGATGAAGAAGCTCCTCGACGGACAACCCGAAGTCGTCGTTGAAGACAAAGATGCGGCAGCGCGACTCGTCGCTCTGACGATCGAGTCGGTCGTCCATCAAGCGATGTCCGCCCCAAAGGATTTCGATGCCGATACCTTACAAACAGAGCTGGTCTCCATGCTCACGCGATACCTCACCCGTGAACCCTGAGCGACGGCGATCGACCGGCGCGGACGAACCCCGCCGATCTAGGTGTCTCCGCTGTAGCGGCCCGCGCTGAACATCGAGGCCACCGCCCCGATCAGCATCATGGCCGCGGCGGCCAGGAACACCACCGTCAGCCCGGCGTGGAAGGGACCGGTGATCAGTTCGGGGAAGAAGGTCTTACCGGTCAGCACCTCGGCGTTCACCCCGGGATCCGACAGCGCACCCGAGGGCCCGAGCAGTTCGTCGATCGGGTTGTAGCCCAGGAACGCTGCGAAGAGGCTGCCGACCGGAGGCGTGTTGGCCACCTCCTGGGCCACCGAAGCCGGCACACCTTGGGCCTGCAGCCCGCTGCTCATCGCCGAGGGCAGCGCTTTGGCCAGCCCGACGATCATCAGCGAGAAGAAGATGCCGATCGACAGTGACGATCCGGCGTTGAAGAAGGTGGCGCGCACACCCGAGGCGGCACCGCGCTGCGACGCGGGCACGCTGGACATGATGGCCGCGGTGTTGGGAGCGGTGAAGATGCCGCCACCCAGTCCGTTCAGGAACACCAGCACCGCAAACACCCAGTAGTCGAAGTTCACCGGGATCAGCAACAGCGCAACGAAAGACACCGCCATCAGCAGCATGCCGCCCACCGTCAGCGGTCGCGCGCCGAACCGGTCGGCCAGCGACCCGGCCAGCGGGGCCGCAATCAGGAAGCCGATGGTCACCGGCAGCAGGTAGATGCCGGCCCACAGCGGTGTCGACTCGAAGCTGTACCCGTGCAACGGAAGCCAGATGCCCTGCAACCAGATGATGAGCATGAACTGCAGGCCTCCGCGGCCCACCGAGGACATCAGTCCGGCCAGGTTCCCCATCCCGAATGCCGCCGACCGGAACAACCGGATATCGACCATCGGCTGGTCCATCCGCAGTTCGATCAGACAGAACACCACTAGCACCGCCAACCCGGCGATGATCGACCCGAACACCCACGGATTGGTCCAGCCGGTGCTCGAATCACCATGGGGCTGAATGCCGTAGGTGATACCGATGAGCAAGACCGTCAGGCCGATGCCGAACGTCAGCGTCCCCGCCCAATCGAGCCGGCCCGGCGTGCGCACCCCCAGCTCGACCAGAGAGCGCAGACTCCACACGGTCCCGAGCACACCGATCGGCACGCCCACCCAGAAGATGGCCTGCCAATGCCATTCGGAGAGCACCCCGCCGATCAGCAGTCCCAGGAACGAGCCCGCGACGGCGGCCACCATGTTCACCCCGAGCGCCATGCCGCGCTGGTTGGCCGGAAACGCATCGGTGAGGATCGCCGAGGACGAGGCCATCAGCATCGCGCCACCGATGCCCTGGATCACCCGCCACCCGATCAACCAGATCGCCCCGCCGTCGAGCTGGAACGGGTCGAACGACAGCGCCACCGCGGCCACGGTGAAGACGACGAAGCCCATGTTGTAGATCCGCACCCGGCCGAACATGTCGCCGAGCCGGCCGAACGGCACCACCAGCACGGCGGTGACCACCAAATAACCCATCAGCATCCACAGCAGATAGCTGATATTGCCGGGGTCCAGCGGGTTCAGCCCGATACCGCGGAAGATCGCCGGTAGCGAGATCAGCACGATGGAGGCGTTGATCGACGCCAGCAGGATGCCGAGCGTGGTGTTCGACAGCACGACCCACTTGTAGCGGGGGTGCTCGCGGATCGTTTCCAGCTCAAGGGTCATCGGCACTCAAATCCCTCCGATCGGCAAAAACATATATTAGCTATACAAACGATTGCTCGGCAATCGGACGGGCATGCGCTACGTTGAACAGGTCCACACGGGAGCACGCACCAGCGCGCTGAGAGGACGGCTAGGGCCGTCGACCGTACGAACCTGACCGGATAATGCCGGCGTAGGGAGATGTGTAATGAGTGCCGTTGTCGACCCCCGTACCTCCGATGTCACCACCGGCCCCATCGCGGGCAGCTCCAAGGTCTACTCACCCAACGGGGTGCCGTCGCGCCGGGTGCACCTGAGCACCGGCGAGCACTTCGACCTGTACGACACCTCCGGCCCGTACACCGATGACGACGCCGCCATCGACCTGGAGCACGGGCTACCCAAGCGCGCCAACGTCATCCGCGACCGTGGTACCCAGTTGCAACGCGCCCGCAACGGTGAGATCACCGCGGAGATGGCGTTCATCGCCGAACGCGAGGCGGTGTCACCAGAGCTGGTGCGCGACGAGGTCGCCCGCGGTCGTGCGGTCATCCCGGCCAATCACAACCACCCCGAGAGCGAGCCGATGATCATCGGCAAGGCGTTCGGCGTGAAAGTCAATGCCAATATCGGCAATTCGGCGGTCACCAGCTCCATCGCCGAAGAGGTCGACAAGATGGTGTGGGCCACCCGATGGGGCGCGGACACCATCATGGACCTCTCGACCGGCAAGGACATCCACTTGACCCGGGAGTGGATCCTGCGCAACTCGCCCGTCCCGGTCGGGACGGTCCCGATGTACCAGGCCCTGGAGAAGGTCAACGGAGATCCCACCAAGATGACCTGGGAGTCATACCGCGACACCGTGATCGAACAGTGCGAACAGGGCGTGGACTACATGACGGTGCACGCCGGGGTCCTGCTGCGCTACATCCCCCTGACCGCCGAACGCGTCACCGGCATCGTCAGCCGCGGCGGCTCCATCATGGCCGCCTGGATGCTCGCCCACCACCAGGAATCATTCCTGTACACCCACTTCGAGGAGCTCTGCGAGATCCTGGCCCGCTATGACGTCACCTTCTCCCTCGGTGACGGCCTGCGCCCCGGCTCCATCGCCGACGCCAACGACGCCGCCCAGTTCGCCGAACTGGAAACCCTCGGCGAGCTCACCAAGATCGCGAAATCTCATGGCGTGCAAGTGATGATCGAAGGTCCCGGGCACGTGCCGATGCACAAGATCGTGGAGAACGTCCGCCTGGAAGAGGAACTCTGCGAAGAAGCACCGTTCTACACCCTGGGCCCGCTGGCCACCGATATCGCCCCGGCCTACGACCACATCACCAGCGCGATCGGCGCGGCCATCATCGCCCAGGCCGGCACCGCCATGCTCTGCTACGTCACCCCCAAGGAACACCTGGGACTGCCCAACCGCAAGGACGTCAAGGACGGGGTGATCGCCTACCGGATCGCCGCGCACGCCGCCGACCTCGCCAAGGGCCATCCCCGCGCCCAGCAACGCGACGACGCCCTGAGCACCGCCCGGTTCGAGTTCCGCTGGGCCGATCAGTTCGCGTTGTCGCTGGACCCCGATACCGCTCGCGAGTTCCACGACGAGACATTGCCCGCCGAACCGGCCAAGACCGCGCACTTCTGCTCGATGTGCGGCCCGAAGTTCTGCTCCATGCGCATCACGCAGGACATTCGCGACGCCATGGCGGACAAATCGGTGGAGTTCGCCGAACACGGAAATCGCGTCTATCTACCCTTGGTGCCATGAACTTCCTACCGCTGCCCCAGCCAGGGGCAACCCCGTTGCGGGTGATGACGATCGCCGGGTCCGATTCCGGCGGCGGCGCGGGCATCCAGGCCGATATGCGCACCTTCGCGATGCTGGGCGTGCACGGCACGGTCGCCATGACCGCGGTGACCGTGCAGAACTCGGTGGGCGTCAAGGGCTTTCACGAGATCCCGCTGGACATCATCGCCGGTCAGATCAGCGCGGTGGCCTCCGATATCGGGATCCAGGCCGCCAAGACCGGCATGTTGGCATCGGCGGAGATCATCGGTGTGGTCGCCGAGACCTGGCGGGCCGAGGGCCTGGCCGGCACCGTACCGCTGGTCGTTGACCCGGTGTGCGCCTCCATGCACGGCGATCCGCTGTTGCATCCGTCGGCGCTGAATTCGGTGCGCACCGAACTGTTCCCGCTGGCCACCCTGGTCACCCCGAACCTCGACGAGGTCCGTCTGATCACCGGTATCGAGGTGGTGGACACCGACACCCAGAAGGACGCCGCGCGGGCGTTGCATGATCTGGGTCCGCAGTGGGCCCTGGTCAAGGGCGGGCACCTGCGGTCCTCCGAACTCAGTCCCGATCTGCTGTTCGACGGCACCGAGTTCCACGAGTTCAGCGAACCCCGCGTCGACACCGGACACGACCACGGTGCCGGCGATACGCTGGCCGCGGCCACCGCATCCGCTCTGGCCCATGGCTTCTCGGTTCCCGACGCGGTGGCGTTCGGCAAGTCGTGGATCACCGAGTGCATCCGCGCGGCGTATCCCTTGGGTCACGGGCACGGCCCGGTGAATCCGCTGTTCCGGTTGCAGCAGTTGTGAGCCTCGCCGATCTCGCCGGTATCGAAGGGATCGCCCACGAACCGGCTGCAACCCCCGCGGGCATCGTCCTGCTGACCCACGGGGCCGGCGGCAACCGGGACGCCGCGCTGCTGGTCGGCCTGTGCGACGAATGGGCACGACAGGGCTATCTGGCCGTCCGCTACAACCTGCCCTACCGGCGCCGCAGGCCCAAGGGCCCGCCGTCGAACTCCGCGGCCAGCGATCAGGACGGTATCGCCGAGGCCATCGCCTGGGCGCGCGCCCAGACCGACGGACCCGTCGTCGCCGGCGGACACTCCTACGGGGGCCGGATGACATCGATGGTCGCCGCCACATCCGGTGGCCCCGATGTGCTGGCGCTGTCCTCCTACCCGCTGCACCCGCCGGGCAAGCCCGAGCGCGCCCGCACCGAGCATCTGCCCGATATCACCGTTCCGACCGTCTTCACCCACGGCACCGCAGACCCGTTCGGCACCATCGAGGAGCTGCGCGCGGCCGCGGATCTGGTGACCGGACCGACCCGAATCGTCGAGATCACCGGCGCCCGCCATGATCTTGGTTCCAAGACTTTGGACGTGCCCGCGCTCGCGGTCGCCGCCGCGGTTATCTTTCTCTCATGACGCAGCCGCCGGAGCAGCCCCAGGGATACCCCCCACCCCCGCCCGGTGGCCAGTACCCGCCGCCTCCACCCGGTGGCCAGTACCCGCCTCCCCCACCGCCGCTTCCCTACACCGATCAGTACGGCCAGCCCTACCCGCCGCAGCAGACGCCGGGCACCAACTGGTGGGCCGTCGCCTCGCTGATCTTCGGCGTGATCGGTGGCGTGCTGATCAGCGTCGTCGCCGGCATCGTGGGCTTGAACAAGGCCAAGAAGGGCCAGGGCGGCCGCGGGATGGCCATCGCCGGCCTGGTCCTCTCGGCGCTGTGGATCGTCGGGCTGATCGCCGTGTTCGCGCTGGTGGCGGCCAACAAGGACAAAATCGCCGACAGCGAGTTCGCCGATCTCTTCGACCCGAACTCCGTGAACGCCGCCGATATCGGGCTGGGCGACTGCCTCTCGGAAATCCCGTCCGACGCCAGCCTGGTGGCCTCGGTCAAGACGGTGAGCTGCGCCGAACCGCACAAGGGCGAGGTCTACTTCGTCATCGACGTGCCCGGCGGCAGCTTCCCCGGCCAGTCGGCGATCATCGACTATCAGGATCGCTGCGCGCCCGCTCTGCAGGAGTTCTCCCCGGCCGCGATGGAAGACCCCGAGGTGGGCATGTTCGTGCTCTACCCCACCGAGGACTCCTGGAAGCGCGGCGATCGCGCCGTGACCTGCATCGCCACCACCGACGTCCCACGCACCGGATCGCTGCAGCAGTAGCGAGGTACCGTTTCAACCATGTTTGACGCCGTCATCGTGGGTGCCGGGTTCGCCGGTATAGGTGCCGCCATCCAGCTCAAACGGTTGGGAATCGACAACATCGTCCTGCTCGACAGGGAGGACGATCTCGGTGGCACCTGGTATGTGAACCACTACCCCGGGCTGGCCGTCGACGTCCCGACCACCACCTACTCCTACTACTTCGAGCCCAACCCGAACTGGTCGCGGTTGTTCTCGACCGGTCCGGAGATCAAGAAGTACGCCGACGATGTGGCCGACAAGTACGACGTCCGGCGCCACATACGGTTCAACACCGTGGTCCACGGTGCCCGCTGGGATGACGACGCCAAGGCGTGGCAGGTGAGCGTCGTCTCCGCGGGAACGACGAGCGAGACGCTGACAGCCCGGTATCTCATCACCGCGACCGGCTTCCTGTCCCAGCCCAAGTTGCCCGACATCCCTGGCATCGACAGCTTCGCGGGCAAGGTCATCCACACCGCGGAATGGGATGACGATTTCGACCCGGCCGGACGGCGTATCGCGATCATCGGCACCGGCGCAACGGCGGTACAGCTCATCCCGGAGCTGGCCAAGACCGCGCGCGACCTCACGGTGTATCAGCGCACCCCCATCTGGGTGGTGCCCAAGATCGATATGCGGTTCGGCCCGCGGACCAAGAAGCTGTTCGCCCGCATCCCGGCCACCCAGCGGGCGCTGCGCTGGCTCACCGACTCGATCTACGAGTGGATGGTGACCATCGGCGTCGTCTACTACAAGACTTTCCGCGGACGCGGCAACATCTCGGCCGCCGACCTGTCCAAGCTGCACCGCTTCCTCACCATCAGGGACAAAGATCTGCGGCGACGGCTCACTCCGGACTACGACTTCGGCTGCAAACGACCGACATTCAGCAACGGTTATTACCGCGCGTTCACCAGGGACAACGTCCACCTGCAGGATGTCGGGATCGATCACATCCAGACCGACGGCATCGTCGCCAAGGACGGCACCAAGAACGATGTCGACACTTTGGTGCTGGCCACCGGATTCGACCTGTGGGAGGCCAATTTCCCGGCCATCGAGGTCATCGGCCGCGAGGGCCGCAATCTCGGGAAGTGGTGGCGCGAAACGCGTTTCCAGGCCTACCAGGGTGTGTCCATGCCGTACTTCCCGAACTATCTGAGCCTGGCCAGCCCGTACGCCTTCCTCGGTCTGAACTTCTTCAACACCATGGAGTACCAGATGCGGTTGATGGACCGGTTGTTCTCCGAGGTGCAGCGCCGCGGCGCGAGCACCTTCGAGGTCACCGAGGAGGCCAACAGCCGTTACCTGGACCGGATGACCGAGCTGCTGGGTAATTCGCTGTTCACCCTCGGCAACTGCGCTAGTGCCCGGTCCTATTACTACAACCCCGCCGGTGAGCCCACGCTGTTGCGGCCCACCACCACCGACACCGCCATCCGGGAAGCCTCCGAGTTCCCACTGAGCGACTACGCCATCAACTGAACGAGTCATCAACCAACTGCCGAGAGGAACTCCGTTGACCGAGAAGAAGAGCTCGCCGGGCACCACACTCGCCGGGGTGTCACTGGTCGGTGCCGGTCTGGCCCACTTCGTCGCCCCGCAGCTGTTCGAGTCGATCACCAAGCCTGCGTTCCCGAACGACACCGCGCGGCACATCAAGACCAACGGCACCATCGAGACCGCCCTCGGCGTGGGCCTGCTGGTGCCCAAGACACGCAAGCTCGCGCTCCTGGGCGCGCTGGGTTACGTCGGATACCTGGGCGTCAACGCCGTCCGCAACAAGTAGGTGTTACAGCGCCGGCTCGGCACGTTCGACGCCGTCGTCATCGGTCTGGGATCGATGGTGGGGGCCGGCATCTTCGTCGCGCTCGGGCCCGCCGCCGCAGCCGCCGGCTCCGGGCTGCTGATCGGGCTGGCTGTCGCTGCGGCGGTGGCCTACTGCAACGCGACGTCCACCGCACGGCTCTCGGCGATCTATCCCCAGTCCGGCGGTAGCTATGTCTACGGCCGGGAGCGCCTCGGCGCGTTCTGGGGTCACACCGCGGGCTGGTGCTTCATCGTCGGCAAGACGGCCTCGTGTGCCGCGATGGCGCTGACGGTCGGCGTCTACGCGTGGCCGCAGCACGCGCATGCCGTGGCGGTCGCCGCCGTGGTCGCGCTGACGGCGGTGAACTATGCGGGCGTACAGAAGTCGGCGTTGCTCACCCGGGTGATCGTCGCCGTGGTGCTCGCGGTGCTCGCCGTCGTGGTGGTCGTGCTGAGCGGTGCCGGAGCGCCATCCAATCTGTCGATCGGCACCGATACCGACCCGTGGGGTGTCCTGCAGGCCGCCGGGTTGCTGTTCTTCGCGTTCGCCGGCTATGCGCGCATCGCCACCCTCGGTGAGGAGGTTCGCGATCCGGCCCGCACCATTCCCCGCGCCATACCCATCGCACTGGGCATCGCGCTGCTGGTGTACGCGGCGGTCGCCGTGGCCGTGCTCGCGGTTCTCGGCGACACCGGATTGGCCACCGCGACAGCACCATTGGCCCATGCCGTGTCGGTGGCCGGACATCCCGAACTTGCCACGGTGGTCCGCGTCGGCGCCGCGGTGGCCGCACTCGGGTCGCTGCTGGCGCTGATCCTCGGCGTCTCCCGTACGACACTGGCGATGGCACGGGACCGGCATCTGCCCGGTGCGTTGTCCGCGGTCCATCCGCGATTCGGCGGACCGCATCGCGCCGAGGTCGCGGTCGGGGTCGTTGTCGCGATCTTGGCCGCGTTTGTCGATCTTCGCGGGGCCATCGGGTTCTCCTCGTTCGCGGTGCTGGTCTACTACGCCATCGCCAATGCCAGCGCCTGGACATTGCGGCCGTCCCGGCGAATGATCCCGGTGATCGGGCTGGCCGGCTGCGTACTTCTGGCATGCACCCTGCCGACGAGTTCGGTGCTCACCGGGTCCGCGGTGATTACGCTCGGCGCCGCCCTCTACCTGGCCAGGTCCCGCTAATAGACAGTGTGTCTTGACATACTGTCTCGGCGGCGCATACCGTCCTAGCGTCGCGGGCTGTGGCGCCGATCACGATGAGCGGGCACCGCTCGCGCCCGCACCTCAAGGAGATATGTGTTTCCCGGAACTCACGCCGCCGCCGATCCGCACCGGCCCGCGGTCGTCATGGCCGGCAGCGGCGACACCCTGGCCTACGGCGACCTCGACGCCCGCTCGGCCCAGATCGCCGCCGCACTGCACGCCGCCGGCCTGCGTCGTGGCGATGTCATCGCCATCCTCGCCGACAACACTGCCGAGGTATTCGTCATCTATTGGGCCGCATTGCGTTCGGGTCTGTATGCGACGGCGGTCAACCACCACCTGACCGCACCCGAAGCCGGGTACATCGTCACCGACAGCGGCGCGAAGGCATTCTTCGTCTCGGGCGCACTGGCCGAGCTCGGCCGCCAGGTGCTCGACGAGATACCGGGCGACGTGGCACGCTATGCCTTCGGCGGCGATATCGACGGTTACCGGCCCTACCGCGAACTGCTGGACGCGAAAGTTCCCGCGTTGACCGATCAACCGCGCGGTGCCGACATGCTGTACTCGTCGGGGACCACCGGCCGCCCGAAGGGCATCAAACCGCACCTGCTGCCCATCCAGGTCGACGAGCCGGGCGACCCGGTCCTGGCGGTGCTGCAGAACGTCTTCGACATCGGACCGGACGCCGTCTACCTGTCCCCCGCACCGATCTACCACGCCGCACCGCTGAAGTACTGCGCGGGCATGCAGGCACTCGGCGCGACCGTGATCCTGATGGAGAAGTTCGACGCCGAGAAGATCCTGGCGGCCATCGAAACCCATCGGGTGACCATGACGCAGATGGTCCCGACGATGTTCGTCCGGTTGCTGCAACTGCCGCAAGACATCCGGTCGCGGTATGACCTGTCCTCGCTGCGCACCGTCGTCCACGCCGGTGCACCCTGCCCGCCCGAGGTCAAGGACGCCATGCTCGACTGGTGGGGCCCGATCCTGGTGGAGTACTACAGCGCCACCGAGGCGCACGGGATGACGATGATGAACTCCGCGGAGTGGCGCACCAAGCGCGGATCGGTGGGACGCGCGGTGCTCGGCACCATCCACATCTGCGATGACCCCGGCACCGAACTGGCGGCCGGCGAGGTCGGCACCGTCTACTTCGAGCGCGACGCCATGCCCTTCGTTTATCACAACGACGCGGCCAAGACCCGCGATGCACAGCATCCCCAACACGAAAACTGGACCACCGTAGGCGATCTCGGCTACGTCGACGAGGACGGTTATCTGTTCCTGACCGATCGCAAATCGTTCATGATCATCTCCGGCGGGGTGAACATCTATCCCCAGGAGACCGAGAACGTGTTGACCATGCACCCCGCGGTGTTCGACGTCGCGGTGATCGGCGTTCCCGATCCGGAGATGGGCGAACAGGTCAAGGCCGTCGTCGCACTCCGGCCCGGATTCGACGCGAGCGACGATCTCGCGGCCGATCTCATCGACTATGTCCGTGACCGCGTCGCCCACTACAAGGCACCCCGCACCGTCGACTTCGTCGACGCGCTACCACGTACACCCACCGGAAAACTGGTCAAGGGCAAGCTCAAAGCCCGCTACACCGACACCACGAGGAGCCTGGCATGACCGACACATCCCACAAGCGCTACATCGTCACCGGCGCCGCATCCGGTATCGGGCACGCCGTCGCCGAACGATTGGTGACCGCGGGCGCGGAGGTGATCAGCCTGGACCGCAACACCCCGTCGGCGGCGGTCAAGCACCATATCGCGGTCGATCTGGCGGACCCGCAGAGCATCGACGCCGCGGTGGCCCAGCTGGACGGCTCGTTCGACGCGCTCATCAACGTCGCCGGCGTGCCCGGCACCGCGCCCGCCGCGACGGTGATGGCGGTGAACGTGCTGGCCGTGCGCCATCTCACCGAGTCCCTGATCGACCGGCTCCGCGACGGTGGCTGCGTGGTCGTGGTGTCCTCGATCGCCGGATTCGGATGGCCGGCAAGGATGCCCGCCATCCAGGCCCTGCTGGCCACCGACGGCTACGCCGAGGGCGCCCGCTGGTTCGCCGACAACCCGCAGGCCGGTAACGCCTACAACTTCTCCAAGGAGGTCGCCACCGTCTACACGATGGCCAAGGCCCTGGAATTCGCACAACGCGGGCTGCGCATCAATGCCGTCCTGCCGGGCCCGGTTCAGACCCCGATCCTCGCCGATTTCGAGGAGACGATGGGCAAGGACACCCTCGACGGTGCCAAGGCCCTGCTCGGTAGGCATGCCACCCCGGAGGACATCGCCGGCGCGGTCGCCTATCTGATCTCCGCCGACGCCGGCTGGGTCAACGGTCAGACCCTGGCCGTCGACGGTGGCGGCATGGCGGCGGTGGCCGCAGGCGTCATCCCGGCTCCGGAAATGCGCTAGAGCACACCATGAGTACGACAGTTCGAACCCCGCACGCGCGTACCGTTTTCGACACCGGGCGTACCCGCTCCGCAGAATGGCGCATCGAGCAGTTGCGCGCCATCGAGCGCATGTGCGACGAACAGGAGCAGGCCATCGCGGCCGCCCTGCTCTCCGATCTCGGCCGCCCTGCCATGGAGGCCTGGATGGGTGATGTGCAACCCACCAAGGCCGAAGCGGCGTTTGCGCGCAAGAGGATTCGCAAGTGGATGCGCCGGCGTCGGGTATCGGTTCCGGTCAGCCAGCAACCGGCGCGCGCCTGGGTGCAGTACGACCCCAAGGGTGCGGTCCTGGTGATCGGTCCGTGGAATTACCCGTTCTACCTGGCGATGGCGCCGGTGGTATCGGCGGTGGCGGCGGGCAACACCGTGGTGATCAAGCCATCGGAACTCGCCCCGGCCACCTCCGCACTGATCGCGCGGCTGGTGCCGCGCTATCTGGACACCGAAGCGATCACCGTCGTCGAGGGCGACGCCCAGGTGACCCAGGACCTGCTGGCACAGGGTTTCGATCATGTCCTGTTCACCGGCGGCACCGAGGTCGGGCGGAAGATCATGGCCGGTGCCGCACCCACCCTGACACCGGTCACCCTGGAACTGGGCGGCAAGAGCCCGGCCATCGTGGCCGCCGACGCCGATCTCGCGGTCACGGCTCGTCGGTTGGCGCACACCAAACTGGTGAACTCGGGGCAGACCTGCATCGCACCCGACTACATCCTCGTCGAGCGGTCCGTCGCCGCGGAGCTGGTCGCCGCGCTGTGCGCCACGATCGCCGAGTTCAGCACCACACCCGACCTGCCCATCGTCAACCGACGCCAGTTCGACCGGTTGACGGCACTGATCGCGGACACCAGCGGTCAGGTGGTCACCGGCGGCGGCTCCGATGAGGCGTCCCTGCGTATCGAACCGACCGTGATCCTCGATCCGGGGCCCAGCGATGCGGTGATGTCCGACGAGATCTTCGGTCCCATCCTGCCGATCATCACGGTCGACTCGGTCTCCGAGGCCGTCGGCTTCGTCCGCCACCGGCCACGGCCGCTGGCCCTCTACGTGTTCACCGAGACACCGGAGCTGGCCGAGGACGTGATCAATCGGACCGAATCCGGGGGTGCAGTGGTCAATCACGCGATCATGCATTGCCTGGTGCCGCAGTTGCCGTTCGGCGGGATCGGCCCCAGCGGCATGGGCGCCTATCACGGGTGGTGGGGTTTCGAGGCGCTGTCGCACCGGCGCGCGGTGCTGACCAAGTCCACTCGTCCCGATCCCCGGCTGGTCTATCCGCCCTACACCGCGCTGTCGAGGAAGATCATTCGACTGCTGCAATAGCAATCCGGCCCGGCTACCTTGTCCTGATGGCAAAGCTGACCTTGACGCCGAGTTGGCGGCCCGTGGGCCCCGATGCCGACATCGTCGCCCCCGACGAACGATTGAGCTGGCCGCGCACCCTCGGGATCGGGGCCCAGCACGTGGTGGCGATGTTCGGTGCGACGTTCCTGGTGCCGGTGCTCACCGGTTTCCCGCCCGCGACGACGCTGCTGTTCTCCGGCATCGGCACCATCGCCTTCCTGGTCATCACCGGTAACCGGCTGCCGAGCTACCTGGGGTCCAGCTTCGCGGTGATCGCCCCGGTCACCGCCGCCGTCACCGCGCAGGGCACCGGCAGCGCGCTGGGCGGGCTGATCGCGGTGGGTCTGCTGCTGATCGTCATCGGGGCGGTGGTCCACCTGGTCGGCACGCGCTGGCTGGACCTGGTGTTGCCGCCGGTGGTCACCGGGGCGGTGGTGGCGCTCATCGGGTTCAACCTGGCGCCGGCGGCCAAGAACAACTTCGAGCAGGGCCCGGTGGTCGGGATGGTCACCCTGGTGTTGCTGGTCGGTGCGCTGGCCTTCTTCAAGGGCCTGATCGGCCGGTTGGCCATCTTCCTGGCCGTGGTGCTGAGCTACGTGCTGGCGCTGGTCCTGGGTCAGGTGGACACCTCCGGGATCGCGCAGGCGGCGTGGTTCGGCCTACCGGAGTTCCAGACGCCGACATTGCGCCTCGAGGTCCTGCCGATGTTCCTGCCCGCCGTCATCGCCCTGGTCGCCGAGAACATCGGGCATGTGAAGTCGGTGAGCCAGATGACCGGCAAGGACCTGGACCCGCTGATGGGCCGGGCGTTGGCCGCCGACGGTGTGGCCACCGTACTGGCCGGCGCGGGTGGCGGCTCGGCGACCACGACGTACGCCGAGAACATCGGCGTGATGGCCGCGACGCGCATCTACTCGACCGCCGCCTACTGGGTAGCCGCCGTGGTGGCCATCGCGCTGGCCCTGTGTCCGAAGGTGGGTGCGACGATCTCGGCCATCCCGCCCGGTGTGCTCGGTGGTGCGACGATCGTGCTCTACGGCCTGGTCGGGGTGCTCGGAATCCGGATCTGGCTGACCAACCATGTCGACTTCGCCAAACCGGTCAACCAGATGACGGCCGCCATCCCGCTGATCATCGGCATCGCCGACTTCACCTGGCAGGCAGGCTCGTTGACGTTCACCGGTATCGCGCTGGGGTCCATCGCCGCACTCGTGGTCTACCACGGCATGACGCTGCTGGGTGCTAGTCGCCGAGCGCGTTGACCGCGGCGGCGAACACCGACGGCAGTATGGCCGACGCCGGGGTGATGGCTGCCCGCATGGGCCGAATTGCGGTGCCGTACAACAGCGCCGCGGTCAGCATCCGGTAGCGCCGGGTCAGGTGACGCCACCGGCGGTCGTACTCGCCCGCGCGGTCGCCGACGACGCAGTCCACCAGCAGTTCGGCCGCACCGAAGGCCAGGCCCATCCCCTCGCCGGTCAGCGCGTCGACGTATCCGGCCGCGTCACCGACCAGCAGCACGCGTCCGGCGGTGCGCCGACGCACCCGTTGGCGCAGTGGGCCTGCGGCGCGGTCCGGCCCGTGCGGCAAGCCGTCCAGGCGTTCCATCAGCGCCGGAAACTGTGGCAGGTGCGCCTCGAACCCGCCCCTGGTGGATTTCAGGATCGCCACCCCGACACAGTCATCGGACACCGGGGTGACATACGCTTCCCCGGCCTCGGGCCCCCGCCCCCAGTACACCTCGACGTAGTCCGACCACGGGGCCACCTGGATGTGCCGGCGGATCCCCCATCTGCGCCGGCCGGAATCCCCCGCCGACAGTCCCAACGCCCGCCGGATCGGCGAGTGCAGACCGTCGGCGGCGGCCAGGTAGCGCGCCCGAAATCCGGCTGCATACACCGTGTCTGGGCCCTGGCTGAGCTCGCCGACCTCGGACTGCACGATCCGCACCCCGGCGGAGGTTGCGGCCTCGGCGAGCGCGGTGTGCAGCACGGTGCGACGCACCCCGCGGCCCGCTCCGTTGGCGAACCGGGCTGCCGCGGTATGCCTGCCGTCGAGGTAGCGGATTCCGTAAAAGTCGTGTCCGTCGGGGTCGATACCGAGTTGACGCAGGCGGGCCAGGGAGTGTGGCATCAGCCCCTCACCGCACGCCTTGTCGATCGGACCGGTTCGCTGCTCGACGACGACGGCCTCCAACCCGGCCCGCGCGGCGTACAGCGCGGTGGCCAGCCCCGCCGGTCCGCCGCCGGCGACAAGCAGATCGATCATGTAAGGCTCTGCAGCGCTTGATCTTCGACCCTGATCCGGGTGCGCAGCAGCAGTGCGTTGGCCATCGAGAACACCGCGGCGGTGATCCAGGCCCCGCCCGCCAACGGCAGTGCGGCGCCTTCCAGGACGACCGCCACGTAGTTCGGGTGCGGCATGAGTCGGTAGGGCCCACCGATGACCCGAGGGGCGCCCGGCACCACGACCACCCGGGTGTTCCACTGCTTGCCGAGGGTCGTGATGCACCACCAGCGCAGCAGCTGGGCACCGATGACAACCCAGAAGGCCGGCCACACCCACCGCTTGCGTACCCGTGCCTCGGCCAACGCACCGGCCAGCAACCCGGTGTGCAGCGCCACCATCACCGGGTAGTGCTCGGCACCGAACTCCTTGCCGCCGTTGGCTTTGGACCATGCCAGATTCCGGTTGGACACCACCAGCTCGGCCACCCGCTCCACCGCGACGAGCACGATCAGGACGATGAACCAGCGCATGTCAGCGCCACCTCAGCAGCACGAGCTCGGAGCAGAACCCCGGCCCCATCGCCATCAGCACGCCGGGGCTGCCCGGCGTCGGGCGGGTGCGGAGCGTATCGCGCAGCACGTGCAGGACCGAGGACGAGGACATGTTGCCCACCTCGGCCAGTGATTTCCAGGTCAGATCCAGGGCATCCGACGGCAACGCCAGTGTGTCGATGATGGCCTCGATGACCTTCGGTCCGCCCGGGTGGCTCACCCAGGTGTCGATATCGGACACGGTGAGACCATGTGCGCCAAGGAAATCGGTCATATCGGCACCGAGATAGCGTCCCACGAACGCCGGGACCTCGGCACTGAGGAC
Source organism: Mycolicibacterium sp. 22603 (assembly GCA_052044345.1). Taxonomy (GTDB): domain Bacteria; phylum Actinomycetota; class Actinomycetes; order Mycobacteriales; family Mycobacteriaceae; genus Mycobacterium. The sequence goes on along the minus strand of JBQEMX010000001.1, from coordinate 145,624 downwards.
GATCTCGAAACCGGCGCTGCCGATTTTCCAGCCCATCGTATCCAGGGACTCGGGATACAGGTGGCTGCGCGAGTCCAGCACATCCGGGCCGGTCGGGGCCATGGTCTGAGCGCGTCGGGCTCCGACCGCGACGACGGCCGACGCGCCGTCGCCGAACAGCGCCCCGGCGACGACGGTCGGCAGCGTCGGATGGTGTTTGCGGGTCAGCGAGCACAACTCCACCGACACCAGCACCGCCACCTGGTCCGGCGCACCGCGCAGGTAGTCGTGCAGCCGGGCGATACCCGCCGCGCCCGCCACGCAGCCGAGCCCGAAGATCGGCACCCTGCGCACATCGGGACGCAGTCCGAGCCGGCCCGCGATGCGGGCGTCCAGCGAGGGCACCGCCGCACCGGTGACCGTGGTGGTGATGATCATGTCGACGTCTTCGGGCCGCAGTCCCGCCTCGTCGAGCGCGCCGCGCAGCGCGGCGGTACCGAGTTCGGTGGCGTGCTCGATGAACAGATCGTTGGTCTCACCGAAATCGGTGAGTCGGACGTACTCCTCCAGTGGGCGAACCAGGTATCTGCTGTGCACCCGCGCGCTCTTGTGTAGCTTGCGCACGGCGTCGTGGGCGCCCTCGTAGCCGGGCAGTCCCAGGATGGCCTCGGTGATCTCGTCCTGGGTATAGCGGTGCGGCGGCAGGACACCGTGAACGCCGGCAATGGTGCTGAGACTTACCATTTCCGCGAGAATAGTTGACATATCACTCATGCGGGGGACTCCCAGGTCGGCCGCCCATTCTCAGTGGTGCAGCCCGACCCGATCGTGCAGTCGTGCCAGCGGTGCGGGTGCCCACCAGTTCCATCGGCCCATCAGCTGCATGAAGGCGGGTACCAGGACCATCCGGACCAGGGTGGCGTCCATCAGCACCGCCAACGTCAGACCGAGACCGAACATCCGCATGAACGACACGTTCGCCGCGATCAGTGCCGCGAACGATATCGACATCACCAGCGCCGCGGCGGTGACCACCCGACCCGTGCGTGCCAGGCCGAGTGCCACGCTCTCACCGACATCGGCGGAGGTTCGGCCGGAGGCCAACCAGTATTCGCGGATCCGCGCCAGCAGGAACACCTCGTAATCCATCGACAGGCCGAACGCGATACAGAAGAGCAATACCGGGATATTGGCGACCAATGTGCCGGTGGCCGTGGTGCCGAAGGCACCGAGGTGCCCATCCTGGAAGATCCACACCATGGCGCCGAACGCGGCTGTCAGCGACAGGATGTTGAGCACCAGGGCCTTGGCGGGCAAGACCACGCTGCCGGTCAGCAGGAACAGCAGACAGAACGTGATCACCGCGATCAGCCCGAGTACCAGCGGCAGTGTCGCACCGATCGCGGCCACGCTGTCGCGGTCGGTCTGGGCCACCCCGCCAAGGAGCACGGGCCGGTCACCGGGGCCGGCGATCGCGTGCAGCCGGTCCAGCTGCGCAGCCGAACCGTCGGAGAACAGATCGGCCGAACTGGACACCCGGATGAACGCGCTGCCTTCACGGTGCACCGGCGCGGCCACGGCCAGGACGTCCGGTGCGCCGGCCACCTCGGTGAGGTAGCGGTCCCACTGCTGGGGTGTCAGCCCGTCGGACTCCGGGATGACGATGCTGACCTCGGTGGCGGAGTTGTCGGCGAAGTCCGTCCGCAACCGGTCCCCGACCTGATGTGCCGATGCCGACGGCGGCAACACGCGATCATCGGGGAAGCCCCATTTCACGCCGGTGAAGGGCAGCCCGAGCAGGACCAGCAGCGCCACCACGGCCAGGCCGATCGGCAGCGCGCGACGCAGCACGAATTTCGTTGATCTGTACCAGAATTGCTGCTCAATCGGCTTGGGTGGGCCCGACCGGCGGCCTTTGACACGATCGCCGAGCAGCACCAGCGCGGCCGGGGTGAGCACCAGTGCGGCGGTGGCCGCGAACACCACGGTCGCCACCCCGGCGTAGGCGAACGATTTCAGGAAGTACATCGGGAACAGCACCAGCGTCGACATCGGCAGTGCCACCGTCGTCGCCGAGAACACGACCGTGCGACCGGCCGTCACCATCGTGCGCACCAGGGCGGCCTCGGCAGTGGCGCCGTCGGCCAGTTCGTCGCGGTAGCGACTGACCATCAGCAGCGTGTAGTCGATGGCCAGGGCCAGCCCCATCGCCATGCACAGGTTCAGCGCGAACACCGAGACGTCGGTGGCAAATGTGATCAGCCGCAGCACAGCAAGCGAACCGAGGATGGCCAGCACGCCGACCATCACGGGCACCGCCGCGACCAACAGTCCGCCGAACACCCACACCAACACCAGGAAGCTGAACGGGATGGCGATGGATTCCATGACCAGCAGGTCGTGCTGGGATTGTTCGGTGATCTGGGTGTTGACCATGGCGACACCGCCCGCCTGCACCCGCACGCCATCGCGATCGTGGACCAGAAGGTCGGTGAGGTCCTTGGCGTGGTCCTGGGCGTGCTGTTCACCGCCGGTGATACCGGCGACGATGAGCCCGGCGGTGCCGTCCCTGCTGAGCAATGCCGCCGAGGCTGCCGCCGGGGCACTCCATGCCGAACTCACCTGGGCCACATGTTCGGATTCGCCCAGCGCCGTGGCTATCTCGGTGCCCACCCGGCGGGCGGCCGGGCTCATGGCCCCGGCGGGGTCGGAAACGATGATCAGCAACTGCATGTCACCTTGACCGAACGTGTCGGTCAGCAGCTGGGCCGCGTGCGAGGACTCGGCGTCAGGATCGGTGAATCCGCCTGCGCTCAGCTCCTGGGTGACCGGAATGCCGAAGATCGCCGCGGCCACCGCACACAGCGCGGCGATCGCCAGGATGCGCCTGGGGGCTGCCATCGCCTGGCGGGCGAGGCGTTCGAGCACGCCGGGGTTGTCCACCCGATCATGGTGCCCGACGATTACCGATTTCGGCGGTCTCGGGGTGGTACGCCGTTGACACCTTCGATCGAGCGGGCGTAGGTGGCGATGGTGAAGGCCATCGCCGGGCCGGTGATCGACAGCGCCCGGTGGTCGACGTTGTCCATCCCGTCCCGCGGTCCACCGGCGTTGGGGTCGAACGGCGCCCCGGCGCGACCGCCCCACAGCCGCGCCTGCACCGGTGTCTTCTGTTGGTTGGCACCGGTGGTCAGTCCGCCGATGGGCACTCCGGCGTTGAGGAACGCCGCGTAATCCCCGGCGGTGTCCAAGGGCATATCGGCCGGGCGTACACCGGCCTGGTTGAGGTAGCCGGCCAAGGTGCGCTCGATGCCGGCCGAGCCCTCGGGCACGGTGTCGGCGGGGATCGCCGGATTGGCCTGCCCCGACTGGTCACCGTCGAGTGTGAAGTATCCAGGGTTCGGGGAGCCGATCATGGTGGCGTCCAGGTATGCGGCGATATCGTCGCGGCCGCCGGCATCGAGGCCGACCAGGTACTTGCCCGCGGCACCCAGCCGCTGCGACCCCCAGAAGGTGAACCGCACCGCATTGTCGATTCTCGGCGCCGACCCCATCGCATCGGCGATGGCGAGCAAGGCCGCCACCCCGCTGCCGTTGTCGTTGATGCCGGGGCTGCGCGGCGCGCTGTCCAGATGTGCACCGGCCAGCACGACATTGCCGGTGTCACCGGTGGAGGTCTGGGCGATGACGCTCTTGGACTTGGCGACGCTGGCCTGGCCGTCGAGCACGAGCCGCACCGGGTCGTTGGTCCGGCGCAGCGCCGCGTCGGTGGTGCGATCGATGACGGCGACGGGCATGGTCAGCTTCTGGTAGTACCCCGGTTCGAACAGTCCCTTGGTGCCGCCGGCGCTGACCACCAGCAGACCGACGGCCCCATTGGCCGCCGCGGCGTTCTGTTTGGCGACCACCGAGCAGCCGGTGTCGTCGACGATGGCCAGGGCGCCGCGGACGTTGCCGTAGTCGGCGCGCTCGCATCCGTCGCTGGTGCGCGGACGCAGCGACAGCCCACTCAGCCCTGTGCGCGGGGTGGACGCCAGCGGCGAGGCCTGTGTCACGGAATAGCTGCGACCGGCCACCTCCAGGGTCGGGTTGCCGGGATCACCCATCTTCAGCCACTCGAACTCCGGTGTGCTGATCTCGAACCCGTTATCCCGCAGTACCTCCGAGATGTACTCGACGGTGGCGTCGTAACCCGGGGTGCCGACGGCCCGGCTGTTGGCATTGTCATCGGCGATGGCGGCTAGCCGCTCCAGGTGGGCGAAGATGGCGTCGGCGCTGACCTGGGCGGCGAGCTCGTCGGCCTGCAGCGGGGCGGGCTCGGGTGTGCTGCCACACGATGTCAGCAGCAACGCGGTGGCCACCGCGGCACACAGCCGCCTCATGATTCGGCGAGCACGTGACGGGTCCGATCCTCGCGCACCGGAACGCCATTGCGGCCGCCGGTGTCCTGGGCGTACAACGCGGCGGCGTAGGCGACGCCGCGACCCTGGATCTCCAGGGACGTGGTGTCGATCTTGTCGAGGGTGTCGGTGTCCTTGTGGTAATTCGGGTCGAACGGCTCATCGGCCCGGCCGCCCCAGAGCTCGGCCTGCTCGGCGGTCATGTTCTCTTCCGCCCCGGAAAACAGCCCTCCCGAGGGGATTCCGGCCCGGGTGAACGCATCGTAGTCGGAACGACCGTCGAAGCTGGTGTCCTGCGCGGGTTTGCCCGCACCGTCGAGATAGCCGACCAGCATCCGCTCGATACCCGCCGACCCCTCCGGGACCCGGGGGACGCTGCCGTCGGCGGCAGGCGGTGCGGACTGGTCACCGTCATAGGTGAAGTATCCCGGATTCGGCGAGCCGAGCATGTCGAAATTCAGATACAGCGCAATATCTTTGAGTCCCTCGGCATCCAGGGAGGAGATGTAGCGGTCGGAGCCGACCAGTCCGACCTCCTCGGCGCCCCAGAATCCGAAGCGCACCGCGTTGCGGATCTCGGGGGCACTGCCCATCTGCAGGGCGGTCTCCAGCACCGCAGCCACCCCGGATCCGTTGTCGTTGATACCGGGCCCCTCCGGCACGCTGTCCAGATGCGCTCCGATCATCACGACATTGTCCGTTGCGCCGGTGCTGGTCTGGGCGATGATGTTGTTGGTGCGCTTGACGTTGACCCCGGCCTCCAGCCGGATCGACGCCTGGCCCGGATTCGCGCGCAGTCGCGCACCCTCGCTCTTGGTGATACCGAGCACCGGGATCTTGACATCGGTCCCGCTGCCCAGCGTGCCGCCGAAATCCTCGACGGGGCGGTCCTCGTTGTCGGCGACCAGCAGGGCCAGCGCTCCCCGTTTCGCGGCGACGGCCTGTTTGTCGCTGAACGGGCACGAGCCGCGGTCGACGAGCACCACCGCGCCCTGCACGGGCAGACCCTCGTAGTCGGCATCGGCGCAACCGGGGGTGTCGTCCACGGGTGCGGCGACCAGCGGTCCGCGTACCCCGTCGGCAGGCGTGCCGATGGTGAAGCTCATCGGCAGGGCCGCCACCGGGGCACCCGACACCTCGACGGTGGGGTCCTCGGCGAACGGGATGCGCACCTCGAATTCCGGGGTTTGCACCTCGAAACCCTTGTCGCGCAGCGCATTGACCACATAGTCGAGGCTGGCCTGGTAGCCGGGGGTGCCGAGCGCACGGTTACCGTCATGCTGATCGGCGATCTCCTGCAGCCGGGTCAGGTGCGCCATCATCGCGTCGGTCTGAACCCGCTTGCTGATCTCGTCGGCGTAGCCGGCGGCGTCGGCATCCGCGGTCGATGGGGACTCGGGCGCACCCGGTGATCCGCAACCGGCGACGAGGGCGGTCAGGGCCAACATGACCCCCAGGGATCGTGATCTGCGCTGCATGGCCCCCACGGTAGCTCAGGGGTCCCGGCGCTCGACCACGACGACGGCAGCCGTGAAGACCACCAGGGCGACTCCGCCGAAGTACAGCGCCGAAGCCCCCGGACCCCACCACATCGAAAAGCTGTGCAGAAAGCCGAAAATCGACGCGCCGGTGAACGCGGCGGCGTTGACGAAGGGCAGCAGCGGCCCCGCGGTGTCCCCGATGTCGGTGCTGACACTGAGCATGGGTTCGACCACGAAGGGGACGAGCAGCAGCACGGCGACGGCGGCGGCGGTGTGTCGCAACAATGCCCCGACCCCGACCGCGAGGACGGCGGCGGCCGCCGCGTACAGCGCGAGCGCGCCCACCGAGTGCCACGCACCCGACCCCGCGATCACGATCGCCCCGGCTGTCATGGCGGCCGCCACCGCGGCGGAGAATCCGGCGGCAACAAGGGCTTTGGCCGCCAACACACGGGTGCGACGCGGGGTGGCCAGGAACGTGGTGCGGATCATCGCCGTGCGGTACTCGCCGGTGACGGTCAGCGCGGACAGGATCATCAGCACCGGAACCCCGAAGTTCGCGACCCCGAGCAACGGATCCTCGGTCAGCGCGGCCAACCCGAGGGCCAGTAACGCCACGGTGAGCGTCAACCACAGCGCCGACCTGGTGGTGGCCAGTTTGCGGACTTCCGCCTCGAGCACGCCGATCACGACGCCGCCCCACCGCGATACTGCACCGCATCATCGGTCAGCCCGAGGTAGGCCTCTTCGAGCGACGTCTGCCGGGCGCTCAGTTCGTGCAACACGATCCCGTAATCGGCCGCCAGTTCACCGATGCGCTCGGCGCTGCCCGGCACCAGCAGCGCATCGCCCTCGCGACGGGCGTCGGGCAGCAGCGCCGCGAGCCGGTCCAACTGCGGGCTGCGCACCCGCACCGCTGCGTCCCTGCTGAGGAAATCGGCCATCGTGGTCGCGGTGATCAACCGCCCGCGACCGATCACCACCAGCTCGTCGGCGGTGTTGGCCATCTCGGCCAGCAGATGGCTGGACACCAGCACGGTGCGTCCCTCGGCGGCCAAGTCACGCATCAACGTCCTGATCCACCGGATCCCCTCGGGGTCCAGGCCATTGACCGGCTCGTCGAACAGCAGCACCTGCGGATCGCCGAGCAGGGCCGCGGCGATCCCGAGCCGCTGCAGCATGCCGAGGGAGAACGATCCGGCGGGTTTACCGGCCGCGGCGGCCAGACCGACCAGCTCGAGCACCTCGTCGACCCGCGACTGTGGGATCCGGTTGGTCGCCGCCAGCCAGCTCAGGTGGGCGCGCGCCGTGCGGTTCGGGTACACCTGGCGGGCATCCAGCAGGGCGCCGACGGTGCGCAGCGGGTGTTTCAGATCCCGGTAGCGGCGTCCGCCGATGGTGACGGTGCCTGCCGTCGGCCGGTCCAGCCCGACGATCATCCGCATGGTGGTGGACTTACCCGCGCCGTTCGGGCCGAGGAAGCCGGTCACCACACCCGGTTTGACGGTGCAGCTCAGCCCGTCGACCGCGCGGCTGCGCCCGTAGGTCTTGGTGAGTCCGACCAGTTCGATCACGGTGCCGGACTGGACGCCTGGGCCCAGAACCGTTTCGGGATGCGGCCGGCCTGTCTGGCCAGATAGCCGGCGGTGACGGCCGAGGCCATCGCCGACGCCATGGTGGCGGGGTCGGCGGCCCTGGTCACCGCCGTCGCCAGCAGCACGGCGTCACAACCCAGTTCCATCGCCAGCGCGGCATCGCTGGCCGTGCCGATTCCCGCGTCCAGGATCACCGGCACGTTCGCCGCGTCGACGATCATCTCGATGTGGTGCGGGTTGGAGATGCCGAGCCCGGTGCCGATCGGTGAGCCCAATGGCATGACCGCCGCACACCCGGTGTCCTCCAGCCGACGGGCCAGCACCGGGTCGTCATTGGTGTAGGGCAGCACGATGAAACCCTCGTCGACCAGTTGTTCGGCAGCCTTGACCAATTCGATGGCATCCGGCAGCAGGGTGCGTTCGTCGGCGATGACCTCCAGCTTCACCCATTCGGTACCGAGGGCCTCGCGGGCGAGCTGCGCGGTCAGCACCGCCTCGGCGGCGCCGCGGCAGCCCGCGGTGTTGGGCAGCGTCGCGATGCCGAGCCGGTTGAGCAGGTCCAGCACACCGGTACCGGTCTCGGCGTCCACCCGGCGCATCGCCACCGTGGTCAGTTCGGTTCCCGAGGCGATCAATGCCTCCTCCAGCACCGCCAGATTCGCCGCGCCCCCGGTGCCCATGATCAATCGAGAGCCGAACTCGCGGCCGGCAATGGTGAGCGTCGAGTCAGCCACCCTGCACCGCCGTCACGACCTCCACCCTGGCGCCGTCGGCCGGCACGGTGTGCCATGACGAGCGCGGCAGCACCTCCCAGTCGACCGCCACGGCGATGCCCTTGTCCGGGAAACCCAGCCGGGTCATCAGTTCCTCGATGGTGGTGCCGTCGGGAACATCGGCGTCCTCACCGTTGACCAGCAGAATCATTGTGTCCCTCCGAATGCCGCGAGTTCCCTGGCGATCTGCTCGGCAGTCCACGGTGCCAGCAGAAATCCGTTGCGCCCGTGGCCGGTGGCCACCAGCGTCCGCTCGTCGAGCCTACCCACCAACGGCAGACCGTCCGGGGTCATGGGACGCAAACCCGCCGCGCACTCGGCGAGCTCGTACTCGCCGAGGGCAGGCAGCACCGCGCAGGCATCGTCGAGCAGGTCGCGCACCCCGGTCACCACCACGGTGGTGTCGCGACCGTGTTCGTACTGGGTGGCACCCACCACCACGCCGTCGCCACGCGGCACCAGATACACCTGCCTGCCGTGCACGCGAGCGCGAATAACGCTCTGCGGCAACGGCATACACCCCTTGCGCCACCGCATTCGCAACACCTCACCCTTGACCGGGCGGACCGTGAGACCCGGCCACAGCGTCGGCGCGTCGATACCGTTGGCGATCACCCGGATATCGGCGTCGACCTCGGCGAGGTCGGCGACCGGGGGCGCCCAGCGCACACCGGCATCGGCACAGGCCGCCTCCAGCGCCGTCACGAGCGCCCGATTGTCCACCGCCAGTTCGGTCTCGGCGATGAAGCCATGCCGAATACCTTGTGCCAGCAGCGGTTCGGCGTCCCGGGCAGTGGTGGTCGAGGTCACCGGATGCCCTTGGGCGGACAGCCAGTCGGCCACCGTCCGTAGATCGGCGACATCGGCGCGGTCGACCGCCACCACCAAAGATCGCCGCGCGGTGACGATACCGTCGGGCAGACCCGCCAAGAACCCGCTGTGCCACAGTTTCAGTGACTCCAGGCCGATCGCGAGCTGAGCCTCCTCACCTGGCCAGCCTTCGCTGTGCGGGGCGAGCATGCCACCGGCCACCCAGGAGGCGCCGCGCTGCTCGGTGCGGTGCACCCGCACATCCCAGCCGTCCGCGGCGGCCCGGCGCGCGACCGCCAGCCCGATGACGCCGCCGCCCACGATGCCTATCGAGCCGACCCTAGACGTACTGCCCATTCTCCCTCTCCCTTCGCCGGCATGACCCGGATCAGGTACGACGGTCAAGGCCGGTGCGCGCCCACTCTCAGTCCCCGATCCCGGGACTCCCGTGTCTGCTGAAAGGATACCCGGGTGTCCCGACTCGATTCCGCATCGCTGTACCTGTGCACCGACGCCCGCACCGAACGCGGTGATCTCGCCGAGTTCGCCGACGCGGCGCTGGCCGGCGGGGTGGACATCATCCAGCTCCGGGACAAGGGGCTGGAGGCTCGCCAGGAGCTCGATGCCCTGGCGGTGCTCGCCGACGCGGCCCGCCGCCACGGTGCGCTGCTGGCGGTCAACGATCGCGCCGATATCGCCCGCGCGGCGGGCAGCGACGTGCTGCACCTCGGCCAGGACGATCTGCCGCTGCCGGTGGCCCGCGAGATCGCGCCGGGCGCGCTGATCGGCCGATCCACCCACGACACCGAGCAGGTGGCGCGCGCTCTCGTCGATGCGGACGCCGACCTCGTCGACTACTTCTGCGTCGGCCCGTGCTGGCCAACCCCGACCAAACCGGGGCGTCCGGCGCCCGGGCTGGACCTGGTGCGCCACACCGCCGCGCTGGCGCCGACCACGCCGTGGTTCGCCATCGGCGGGATCGACGCCGAACGGCTGCCCCAGGTGCTCGAGGCGGGTGCGCGCCGCATCGTGGTGGTGCGCGCGATCACCGAGGCCGAGGATCCGCAGGCCGCGGCCGCGCTGCTCAAAGCCGCGCTCAGGGATTGAGCGGCAGTTCGGCGGTGACCACGCGCAGCCGCTCCCAGCTGGCGGCGAAGCCGGGATGCAGCGGGAGCTCGACGACCTGCGCTTCGGCCACCCAGCGCAGCTCGGCGCTCTCCCGATTGGCGATGGTCGGAAGCTGTTCGGCCGCGTCGGCGATCACGGTGGTGTAGCTCCAGCCGGGAACCTCGTGGGTGACCACCGTCGCCCGCACGATCAGCTGCCCCGCATGCAGGCCGGCCTCCTCGGCCGCTTCGCGCACGGCGGCCTCCTCGACCGTCTCGTGGCTGTCGCGGGCGCCGCCGGGCAATCCCCAGGTCCCGCCCTGATGGCTCCACGGCGCACGATGCTGGAGCAGGACGGCGAAACCGCCGTCGGTGTCCGGTGCGCGCAGCAGAAGTCCCGCGGCGCCGTGGCGGCCCCAGAAGTGGGCACCGCCGTCCGACAACACCCAACCGTCACCGTCGCCGCGCACGTGTTCAGAATAGGGGTTAGCGAATTCCCACACGTCACTCCAATGTCTCTTAGACTTCTTAGAAATACCGAGGAGGTTCGCGGACACGTGACCGTGGAGTTGGCGCACCCGTCGACCGAGCCGCTGGCATCACGTTCGCCGACGAGCCCCGTACACCCCCGTTGGTGGTTCCTGTGGACCACACCGGGACGCATCCTGACCATCGGCGTCGTGCTGTCGGCGTTGGTGATGGCATGTGCCCTCGCCACCTCGACGACGATCACCGACCGCCAGGAAGCCTTGACCACGGTGCTCGATCACAGCGAGCCGCTCGCGTTCGCCGCCGGGCAGCTCTACACCACGCTCTCGGTCGCCGACGCCGCCGCGGCCACCGCCTTCATCGCCGGCGCCGAGCCGCAGGATGTCCGGGAACGCTACGAACAGGCGATCACCGACGCCTCGGTGGCGGTGACCCGCGCGTCGGCGGGTCTGACCACCGAACCGATGATCGAACTACTCGGCAGGGTCAACGCCGAGCTGGCCGTCTACACCGGTCTGGTCGAGACGGCCAGGACCAACAACCGGGCAGGCAATCCGGTCGGCTCGTCCTACCTGTCCGAGGCATCGGCACTGATGCAATCGGAGATCCTGCCGCAGGCGCAGCGGCTCTACGAGGCGACCTCGGCCCGGGTGGACACCGAGACGACCGCATCGACGCGCATCCCCGCTCCGGTCATCCTGGTGGTGCTGGCCACCATCCTGTTCGGGTTGTTCGCCAACCGTTGGCTGAGCAAGCGGACCCGACGCCGGATCAACATGGGTTTCGTGGCCGGCGGGTTGGCCGTGCTGATTATGGTGGTCTGGGTGGGCACCGCTCTGGTCATCTCTACCGCGGACAGCCGCAGCGCCAAAAATACTGCGGCGCAGTCGCTGAAGACCGTCACCACGATGGCCATCACCGCCCAGCAGGCACGCGCCGACGAAACCCTGGCCCTGGTCCGCCGCGGGGACGAGGATGTCCGCAAGCAGTCGTACTACCAGCGCATCGAAACCATCCAGGAGCAGTTGAAGGCCTACCTGGCCGCGGACAACGACATCGACAAGGCCGACCTGGCCGATGCCGACGACCTGCTGCGCAAGTGGCGGGCCTCCAACGACCGGATCAACGCCTACATCTCGGTGGGCAACTATCAGGCCGCCACCCAGGTGGCTCTCGGCACCGGTGAGGATGATTCCAGCCCGGCCTTCAGCACGCTCGACGAGGCGCTCTCGCGCTCCATCGAGCAGAGCCGCAGCCAACTTCGCACCGATATCGTCAACGCCCGCCGGGTGCTGTCGGGCACCACCGTCGGTGCCGCCGGCCTGTCGATCATCGCCGCGTTCGCGGTGACCCTCGGGCTGTGGCCAAGGCTGAGTGAGTACCGGTGATCGCCCGTCTGGCCGGTGTGCTGGTCACCGCGGCGCTGCTGGCCGGTTGTCAGCAGAACACCCAGATCGATCCCATCCCCGAGCTGACGCTGGCGCCCCCGACGCCGGCCGGGATGGAGACCGCGCCACCGGAGCCGGTGCCCGAACTGCCCGACAACGACGATTGCGACCGCACCGCGAGCCTGCGGCCGTTCGCCGATCGTGCCGAAGCCGAGGCGGCCGTCGAGAACATCCGTAACCGCGGCAGGCTGATCGTCGGGCTGGACATCGGCAGCAATCTCTTCTCGTTCCGCGATCCGATCACCGGCGAGATCACCGGGTTCGACGTCGACATCGCCGGCGAGGTGGCCCGCGATATCTTCGGCACGCCATCGCAGATGGAGTACCGCATCCTGTCCTCGGCCGACCGCATCGAAGCGCTGGAGAACAACCAGGTCGATATCGTGGTGAAGACGATGAGCATGACCTGCGAGCGCAGGGAGCGGGTGGCGTTCTCCACCGAATACCTCTCGGCGAACCAGCGCATCCTGGCCGCCCGCGATTCGCGCATCCGACAGGCCGCCGATCTGTCCGGCAAGCGGGTGTGCGCCGTGAAGGGCACGACCTCACGTAAACGGGTTCAGCAGATCCAGCCACCGGTGGAGCTGGTCGACGTGATCACCTGGGCCGATTGTCTTGTCGCCCTGCAGCAGCGCCAGGTCGACGCGGTCAGCACAGATGACTCCATCCTGGCCGGTCTGGTCAGCCAGGACCCGTATCTGCACATCGTCGGGCCCAGCATGAACTCCGAGCCCTACGGCATCGGGATCAACAAGAACAACGACGGGCTGGTGCGGTTCGTCAACGGGACCCTGGAGCGCATCCGCCGTGACGGCACCTGGAACACGCTGTACCGCAAGTGGTTGACCGTGCTCGGACCGACGCCGGCACCGCCGGTGGCGAGGTACTACAACTGATGAACGATATCGACCGATGAGCGAAGACCCGGGCACCCAGCCGGCCAGCCTGGCCGACCTCGAAGATCTGGACGACGAGTCGGTGGCCACCGTACGGCCGATGGCCACCCAGGCCGTCTATCGGCCGGATTTCGACGACACCGACCGCTCCACCACTGCGGCCACCGAGCCGTCGGCGACCACGCTGGGCGTGCTGACCAGGCCGCGCTCACCGATCCGGAAGCTGGGCGGCGGACTGGTGGAGGTGCCGCGGGTCTACGAGCGGGACCCGTTGACGGCCCTGATGAGCAATCCGGTGGTCGCCGAATCCAAACGATTCTGCTGGAACTGCGGTAAACGTGTCGGCCGCGCCACGCGCGAGGGCCCTGCGCGCTCCGAGGGCACCTGCCCGCATTGCGGAAGCCCGTATTCGTTTCTGCCACAGCTGAGTCCCGGCGACATGGTGGTCGGGCAGTACCAGATCAAGGGCTGCATCGCCCACGGTGGCCTCGGCTGGGTGTACCTCGCCTTCGACACCAACGTCAACGAGCGCCCGGTGGTGCTCAAGGGCCTCGTGCATTCCGGGGATGCCGAGGCCCAGGCCACCGCCATGGCCGAACGCCAGTTCCTGGCCGAGGTGACCCATCCGGCCATCGTCAAGATCTTCAACTTCGTCGAACACGACGACAAGCACGGTGAGCCGGTCGGCTACATCGTCATGGAGTATGTCGGCGGCACCTCGCTCAAGCAGGCCAAGGGTGTCAAATTGCCGGTGGCCCAGGCCATCGCGTACATGCTGGAGATCCTGCCCGCGCTCGGCTATCTGCATTCCCTCGGCCTGGTCTACAACGACCTCAAGCCGGAGAACATCATGGTCACCGAGGAGCAGCTCAAGCTGATCGACCTCGGTGCGGTGTCGCGGATCAACTCGTTCGGGTATCTCTACGGCACACCGGGTTACCAGGCCCCGGAGATCGTCCGGACCGGGCCGACGGTGCAGACCGACATCTACACGGTGGGCCGCACCCTGGCCGCGCTCACCCTGAACCTGCCCACCCGCAAGGGCCGCTATGCCGACGGCCTCCCCGACGATGATCCGGTACTGGCCAAGTACGACTCGTTCGGCCGGTTGCTGCGCCGCGCCATCGATCCGGATCCGCGACGCCGGTTCGCCAGCGCCGAGGAGATGTCCGGCCAACTGATGGGTGTGCTGCGCGAGGTGGTCGCCCAGGACACCGGGGTGCCCCGTCCCGGCCTGTCCACGGTGTTCAGCCCGCCGCGTTCGACGTTCGGGGTGGACCTGCTGGTCGCACACACCGACGTCTATCTCGACGGACAGGTGCACTCGGAGAAGTTGACCGCCGCCGAGATCGTCAAGGCGCTGCAGGTCCCGCTCGTCGATCCCGCTGATGTCGGCGCGCCCATCCTGTCCGCGACCGTGCTCAGCGAGCCCGTGCAGACCCTGGATTCACTGCGCGCGGCCCGCCACGGCGCGCTGGACTCCGAGGGGGTGGATCTCTCGGACTCGGTGGAGCTGCCGCTGATGGAGGCGCGCGCCCTGCTCGATCTCGGCGATGTCGCCAAGGCCACCCGCAAGCTCGACGAGCTGACCGAGCGGGTGGGCTGGCGGTGGCGGCTGTCCTGGTTCCGCGGTGTCGCGGCCATGCTGACCGCCGACTATGACACGGCCACAAAGCATTTCACCGAGGTCCTGGACACCCTGCCCGGTGAGCTTGCGCCGAAGCTGGCGCTGGCCGCGACGGCGGAGTTGGCGGGCACCTCAGACGAGCGCCGCTTCTACCAGACCGTGTGGCGCACCGACAACGGGGTGATCTCCGCCGGATTCGGGTTGGCCCGCGCGCAGTCGGCCGCCGGTGAGCGCGATGACGCGGTGCGCACACTCGATCAGGTGCCGCCGACCTCCCGGCACTTCACCACCGCCCGGCTGACCAGTTCGGTGACACTGCTTTCGGGCCGCTCCACCAGTGAGGTCACCGAGCAGCAGATCCGCAGTGCCGCAAGGCGAGTGGAGGCACTTCCGGACAGTGAGCCGCGGGTGCTGCAGATTCGCGCGCTGGTGCTCGGCACGGCCATGGACTGGCTGGCGGACAACTCCGCGAGCACCAACCACATCCTCGGGTTCCCGTTCACCCAGCATGGTCTCCAACTCGGGGTGGAGGCATCGCTGCGCCAACTGGCCCGCGTCGCCCCCACCCAGGAGCACCGGTACGCGCTGGTCGACCTGGCCAACAGCGTGCGTCCGATGAGCACCTTCTGAACCGTCTGCCCTTCAGATCACACCACCGAAAGACAGGACCGCGCGATCGCAAGCTCCTCGTTGGTCGGGATGACCAGCACCTGAACCGGCGAGCTGTCGGCCGAGATGCGGCGCGCATCACGGCTTTTCGCGGTGTTGCGACCCTCGTCGAGTTCGATGCCCAGCCCGTGCAGTCCGGCCAGCGCGTCACGGCGCACCGCGGCGTCGTTCTCCCCCACCCCTGCGGTGAAGGTGATGACATCGATGCCACCCAGCACCGCGAGATAACCACCGATGTACTTGCGCAACCGGTGGATATAGACCTCGTAGGCCAATCGCGCCTGCTCGTCACCACCATCGATGCGCTTGTGCAGTTCCCGGAAGTCGATCTCACCGCCGAGTCCGTACACACCTGAGCGACGGTTGAGCATCGTCTCGATGTCCTCGACGCTCATCTGCGCCGTCCGCCACAGATAGAACATGAGGCCCGGGTCGATATCGCCCGAGCGGGTCCCCATCACCAGCCCCTCCATCGGGGTCAGGCCCATCGAGGTGTCCACCGCCCGGCCGCCCCGGATCGCCGATGCCGAGGCCCCGTTACCCAGATGCAGGACAATCTGCTTCAGTTCACCGACCGGCCGGTCCAGGAACGCCGCGGCCTGTTCGCTGACGTAGCGATGCGATGTCCCGTGGAAGCCGTAGCGACGGATGTGCCAGCGCTCGGCGATATCGCGGTCGATGGCATACTCGGCCGCGGCGGCCGGCAGATCGTGGAAGAACGCGGTATCGAACACCGCGATATGCGGCAGGTCCGGCAGTACCTTGCGCGCCTCGGCGATACCGAGCAGCGCCGGCGGATTGTGCAGCGGCGCAAGCGGTGCCAACTCTTCGATGATCGCGATGGCGTGGTCGTCCAGCAATGTCGGCCGGTACAGTTTGTCTCCGCCGTGCACCACCCGATGACCGACGGCGACCAAGCCGTCCAGATCCGGCAGCTCGGCGAACACCTGCGTGAGCGCTTCGCCGTAATCGATCACCCGCTCGACGATGCCGTTCGCCAAGGATAAACCCGAGTCGGGTTCCACCAGTTCATATTTCACCGACGACGACCCGCTGTTGAGTACCAGTACCGTACGTGCGGTCATCGGTGTGCCGCCTGGATCGCGGTGATCGCCACAGTGTTGACGATATCCTCGACGAGCGCTCCGCGGGACAGATCGTTGACCGGTTTGTTCAACCCCTGCAAGACCGGACCTATCGCGATGGCACCGGCACTGCGTTGCACCGCCTTGTAGGTGTTGTTACCGGTGTTGAGATCCGGGAAGATCAGCACCGTGGCCCGTCCGGCCACCTCCGAATCGGGCATCTTGGTCGCCGCGGTCGCCGGGTCCACCGCGGCGTCGTACTGGATCGGCCCCTCCACCAGCAACCCGGGTTCGCGTCGGCGCACCAGTTCGGTTGCGGCACGGACCTTGTCGACATCGGCACCGGTACCGCTGGTGCCGGTCGAGTACGACAGCATGGCCACTCGCGGGTCGATGCCGAACTGAGCCGCAGTGCGCGCCGAGGATACGGCGATATCGGCCAGCTGTTCCGAACTCGGATCGGGCACGATGGCGCAGTCTCCGTAGGCCAGCACCCGGTCCTCGAGACACATCAGGAAGATGCTCGATACCGTCGACACGCCGGGCAGGGTCTTGATGATCTCGAATGCCGGTCGCACGGTGTGTGCGGTGGTGTGCCGTGCGCCGGAGACCATCCCGTCGACCATGTCGTTGTGTACCAGCATGGTGCCGAAATAGGAGACATCATGGATGGTTTCGCGGGCCTGATCCACCGTCACACCCTTGTGCTTACGCATCTCGGCGTACTGTTCGGCGAACCGGTCACACAACTCGCTGGTCTTGGGGTCGAGCACGGTGGCCGTCGAGATGTCCACCCCGAGCTCGGCAGCCCGGCCCCGCACCGCCGCCTCGTCGCCGAGGATGGTCAGCTCGGCCACCCGGTGGGCCAGCAACCGGCTCGCGGCCCGCAGGATCCGGTCGTCGTCACCTTCGGGCAGCACGATCCGCCGGGTATGGGCACGGGCCTGATCGATCAGCTGGTAGGTGAACATCTGCGGTGTCACCACACTGGGAATCGGGATCGACAATCGCGCAATCAGATCGGCGGTGTCCACGTGCTCTTCCATCAGCGAGAGCGCGGTGTCGATCTTCCGTTGGGTGTCTACCGTGACACGGCCGCGGGTGTAGGCCACCGCCCGCGCGGTGTCATAGGTGCCCAGGTCGGTACTGATGATGGGCAGTCGAGAGCCGAGACCGTCCACCAACCGCGCCACCTCGGGATGCAGTGCCAGACCACCGTTGAGCACCACACAGGACAGCGACGGAAAACCCGCCGCCGCATGCGCTCCCATCACCGCCATCACCACATCCGATCGGTCGCCGGGGGTGATCACCGCCATCCCGTCGCGCAGCCGTTCCAGCACGTGCTCGGCGGTCATGCCGGCGACCAGGACGCCCATCGCCTCGCGCCCCAGCAGTTCCTCGTCGCCTCCGGTCAGCCTGCCGCGCACGGCCGCACACAGTTCGGCCACCGACGGCGCGACCAGCAGCGGCTCCTCCGGTAGCACGTAGCTCTTGGGTTCCAGCGCGTTGAGCGCCTCGGCCACGGCTTCGAGTTGCGCCGGATCGCACCGGTTGGCCACCACGGCCGCGGTATGGGCGTGTTGGGCGGCCAGTTCGCCCAGACACAGCTCGACCACCTGGGCAACCTCGGCGGGCGTGCGATCCTGTGCCTTGACCGCGAGCACCACCGACGCACCGAGATTCACCGCGATGCGGGCATTCATGCTCAGTTCACTGGGCGTCGCCACATCGGTGTAGTCGCTTCCGACGATCACCACCACATCGGCGCGCTCGGCGACCGCGTGGAATCGCTCGACGATATCGGCGATCGCCGCATCCGGGTCCTCGTGCACCTGCTGGTACCCGACACCGACGCACTGCTCGTAGCTCAGTCCGGCCGTGGTGTGCGCCAACAACAACTCAAGAATGTAGTCGCGGTCACCTTGGCGGGTGATGGGGCGGAACACCGCGACCCGCGCCACCGTGGCCGCCAACCGGTGCAGAATCCCCAGCGCGATCGTCGATTTTCCGGTGTCACCCTCGGGAGAGGCGATGTAGATGGCCGAAGCGGCGGGCGCGGTCACTCCGCCAAGCTTGCCAGTACCTGCTCGAGTTCGGCAACGAGCCAGTCCACGTCGGCCTGCGAGAACACCATCGGCGGCCTGATCTTGAGGACGTTTCCGCCCGCCCCGCAGACCGAGATCAGCACGCGCCGCTCGCGCATACCGTTGACCACCCGGCGTGCGGTCTCCCGGTCCACCAACTCCACGCCCACATACAGCCCAGCACCGCGCACCGCGGTGATCCGCGGGTCGGCCAGTGCCGAAACCGCCGAGTACAAGTACTCGCCGACCGTGGCGGCGTTGGCGATCAGCTTCTCGTCCTCGATGACGTCGAGCACCGCCGCCGCGGCCGCCATGGACACCGGATTACCGCCGAATGTGTTGAAGTACGGCACGCTCTGGGCGAAGGGGGCGAGCACCTCACCGCGGGCCACCATCGCCGCCACCGGCATGCCGTTGGCCATCGGTTTGCCCATGGTGACCAGATCCGGCACGACATCGTGCCGATCGAATCCCCACATCCCGGCGCCGATGCGGCCGAAGCCGGGTTGTACCTCGTCGGCGATCAGCACGCCACCGGCGGCGTGCACCGCATCGACCGCCGGTCGCAGGACGCTGGGATCGGGGTAGATCCCGTCGGAGGAGAAGATGGTGTCGACGATCAGCGCACTCAATCCGTATCCGGACGCCTGCAGGTCGGCGATGGCTTCGGCCACACCGGTGAGGTCCGGATCGACGGCACGCACATGGGCGCCCAGTGAAGCGATACCACCCAGTGACGGCGAAATGGCGGTCACCGCCTCGGTGTTGCCGTGATAGGCCTCTGTGGTGACGATCACCCCGCGTGCTCCGGTGTACGCGGCGGCGACCCGCAACGCCAGATCATTGACCTCGGATCCGGTGCAGGCGTACATGACCTGATAGGGATCGGTGGCTCCGGTGTCGGGAAACGTCGCCAGCAACCGCTGCGAATAGTCGACGATACCTTGGTGCAGATACCGCGTATGGGTGTTCAGCGTACCCAATTGTCTTGTCACCGAATCGATCACGTGCGGATGACAATGCCCGACACTGGCCACGTTGTTGTAGGCGTCCAGATAGCGGTTGCCGTCGGCGTCATACAGCCGGGTGCCCTGGCCGCGGACCAGGTGCACCGGGTTGTCGTAGAACAGCCGGTAGGCGGGCCCGAGCACCCGGTCACGGGCAGCTATCAGGGGGTCACCGAGGTGACCACCCCGATAGCTGTTCGAGTCCATGATGTTGGAGAAAGACATGATTCCCGTCAGCGTTCGTGGGCTTCTTCCAACACCGTACGGCCCAGTTCGGCATAGCGCTGTGGATCCTTGTACTTGAGGAAGAGCGCCAGCAGCACCCCGCCGATGCCCACGATACCGACCACCCAGGGGATGGCGGCGAAGATCCAGTCGGTGGCCGCGGCGCCCGCCGCGAACGACGCGTTCTTGGCCAGCAGGTAGACCACGTACACCATCCCGAGACCGCCGAGCAGTGGTGCGAGGAAGGTGCTGAACCAGTTGGCCGTCTCCGGATGGCGTTTGTGCACATGGAAGTACGAGATCACCGAGAAGGCGGCCAGCGCCTGGACGATCATGATGGCCGTGGTTCCCAGCAGGGCCATCAGACCGTACAGACCGGTGTAGGGGTCGCGATGGGTGAGGTCGAAGAAGAGGACGACCAGGAACGCGAAGCCGGTCTGTACGAAACCGGCGATATGCGGTGAGCCGTGGACGCGGTGGGTGGCCCCGAGCGTCTTGCGCATCCCTGGGATGACATCCTCACGACCGAGGGCGTACAGGTAGCGTGCGGCGCAGTTGTGAAATGCCATACCGCAGGCGAATGATCCCGTCATCAGCAGGATCTTGAACAGGTCGACCGCCCACTGACCGAGGTTGTCGTGCACCGGATTGAAGAAGATGTTGCCCGCGGTGGCCGAATCCTGCGCCAGCGCAATGGCGTTCTCGGGGCCGGTACCCACGATCGCCAGCCAGGACACGATGACGTAGAACGCGCCGATACCGATCACCGAGCTCACGACCGCGATCGGGATGATCTTCTTGGGATTGCGTGATTCTTCGCCGTACATGGCACTGGACTCGAAGCCGACCCAGGACCAGAACGCGAAGAACAGCCCCACCCCGGCCGATCCGACGACGGCCATGGTGGATCCGTCGGCACCTTCGACCACACCGGAGAGACTCTGAAAACCGTTGAGCGGATTCAACGATCCCCATGACCATCCCTGCGGACCGCCGCCGGTGAACAGCACCGACAGCGCCATCGCGGCCAGCATCACGATCTCGGTCACCAGGAACACGCCGAGCACCTTGGCCGCCAGGTTGATGTCGAAGTAGGTGAGCAGCGCGTTGACCGCGAGCATCACCAGCGCGAACACCAGCCAGGGCACGTCCACCCCGAACAGCGAGGAGAACAGGTCGGTGCCGAAGAAGCTGAAGATGCCGATCAGCGACGCCTCGAAGACCATGTAGGCCAGCGCGGTCAGGAAACCCGCGCCGAGGCCGACGATGCGCCCGAGGCCGTGCGATATGTAGCCGTAGAACGCACCGGTGGCGGTGATGTGTTTGCTCATCGCGGCGTAGCCGATGGCGAACAGGGTCAAGACGATGGTGGCGACGAAGTATCCGGCGGGCGCGTAGGCGCCGTTGCCGAAGCCGACAGCAATCGGCACGTTGCCGACCATGGCGGTGATGGGGGCTGCCGTGGCGACCGCCATGAACAGCACACCGACCAAGC
Organism: Mycolicibacterium sp. 22603; assembly: GCA_052044345.1. Lineage (GTDB taxonomy): Bacteria > Actinomycetota > Actinomycetes > Mycobacteriales > Mycobacteriaceae > Mycobacterium. The sequence continues at coordinate 124,452 of JBQEMX010000001.1, read as the reverse complement.
CGACCGCATTCGGCTTGAGTCGTTGGATAGTCTCACTCATTGGATCCCAATCTGAGGGCATTTCCCAGACCTGTATTTGGTCTGGTCTTGGAAGGGTCGTCGGCACCGATGCCTTCGACGAGAACGACGCGGGCAATTGTTACCCTGCCCAGATCGCTTGGTCAACTGGGATATTCGGCTGTCAACCAGCTGTGTTTCGGCGAGGTTTCGAACCTGGGAATGATGCAACGACTGCGTTAAAAACCCCGATTTGGTCTGCTTGAACCCGACCATTGAGCCACACTGGTCGGCATGCCGGGATTGCCTGCCGACCATGAGCACTTCGCCAGGGCGGCGCTACCCGCCTATGGCCGTGCACCCGACACCGCGCTGCGCCTGCTGAGCCTGTCCGAGAACGCGACCTACCTGGTGTGTGACGACGACCCGATCGTGCTGCGCGTGCACCGGCCGGGCTACCACTGCCTGCAGGGCATCCGCTCCGAGCTGGCCTGGATGGCCGCGCTGCGCCGCGACACCGCGGTCCAGACCCCGGAGCTGGTGTGCTCGGCCGCAGGCGAGGATGTCGTCACCGCCACGGTCGGCGCGCGGGAGCTGCATGTCGACGCCGTGTCGCTGATATCGGGGTGCACCGCCGAGGAGGTCCCCCATGCGGTGGGCTTCGCCCAGCTCGGCGAGCTGACGGCGATCATGCACGAGCACGTGCGCAACTGGGCGGCCCCTCCGGACTTCACCCGTTTCCGCTGGGACCTCGACGATATCCTCGGTCCCGGCGCACGCTGGGGCGACTGGCGCGCGGCTCCTGGCCTGTCCGAGCAGGACCGGGCCTGCATTCAGCGAGCGGCCCACCAGATCACCGAACGGCTTGCCGAATACGGCACCGGCGCAGACAGATTCGGGCTGATCCACGCCGATCTGCGGTTGTCCAACCTGATGGTCGACCCGACCGCGCCGGCGGCGGGTATCACCGTGATCGATTTCGACGATGCCGGCTGGGGTTGGAACCTTGCCGACCTCGGCGCGGTGGTCTCCTGGATCGAGGACACCCCGGAAGCCGAACGCATCATCGCCGAATGGCTGCGCGGTTACACGAAGGTCCGCACGCTCGCCGACGAACACCTGGCACTCATACCGACATTCGTGATGCTGCGACGCATCCAGCTCACCGCCTGGATCGCCTCGCACGCCGATGCCGACGCCGCGATCGCGATCGGCCCCGGTTATGCACTCGGTACCGCCCGGCTCGCCGAGCGCTATCTGATCGACCACAGCTGGTTACGGTGAGGAGAGAAATGTTCGACCTGCAGTCCCGCTCGGTGTTGGTCACCGGCGGCAGCAAGGGAATCGGCCGCGGAATCGCGTCGGTGTTCGCCAAGGCCGGTGCCAATGTGGCGATCGGAGCGCGCACGGCGGCAGGCTTGGACGATGCCGTCGCCGCGCTGGACGAGCTCGGTGCGGGCAAGGTGCTGGGTGTGCGCGTCGATGTCAGCGACCGGCAATCCTGCACCGAGATGGCCGCGGCCGCCGTCGATGCGTTCGGCGGCCTCGATGTGTTGTGCGCCAACGCCGGAATCTTCCCGGACGCCCCACTGGCCACCATGACCGAAGAACAGCTCACCGAGATCATGGGGGTCAACGTCCACGGCACGTTCTACGCCGTGCAGGCCTGTCTGGATGCGCTGACCGCCTCGGGCGCGGGCCGGATCATCCTCACCTCCTCGATCACCGGACCCATCACCGGTTACCCGGGCTGGTCGCACTACGGTGCCACCAAGGCCGCTCAGCTGGGCTTCATGCGCACCGCGGCAATCGAATTGGCACCCAATGGGATCACCGTCAACGCGATCCTGCCCGGCAACATCCTCACCGAGGGGCTGCTCGACAACGGTGAGGAGTACCTGGCGAGCATGGCGCGATCCATCCCGGCCGGCGCGCTCGGCACCCCGGAGGACATCGGGCATCTCGCCGCGTTCCTGGCCACCAGGGAAGCGGCCTACATCACCGGGCAGGCCATCGCCGTCGACGGGGGGCAGGTGCTCCCCGAATCGTTGGACGCGATCGCCACCTGATCGTGGAGGAAACCGTGGGGGGAGCGGTCGCCGAGGATGTGCGCCGCCGAATTCTGTCCATGCTGTCCAGCGGCGCGCTGCGCCCTGGTTCGCGGCTGGGCACCGAGCGTGAGATGGCCGAGCGATTCGGCGTCTCCCGCGCGACGCTGCGCAGCGCACTGCTTCCGCTGAGCCAGGCCGGGGTGCTGGAACGGCGCACCGGCCGGGCCGGCGGAACCTTCGTGCGTGCCGATATCGTCCGACGACACGCGGCCGAGCAGGCCGGTCTGCCCGCTCTGCTGCACAGCGGTGGACACAGCAGCTACACCAAGGTGCTGGCGACCGACAGCAGACCGGCAACCGACGCCGAGTCCGTCGCGCTGGAGATCCCCGACGGCGAGCCGGTCGTCGTCATCCGCAGACTGCGTTACGCCGACGGGGTGCCGCTGTCGGTGGATCAGTCCTGTTTCGTCGCCGCCCACGCCGTGGATCTGCTGGAGCAACCCCTGGGCGGCTCGCTCTACGAGCTGTTCCGGACCCGGTATGGCTTGGCACCGGCCAGCACCACCGAGACGATCGAGGTCGTCAGCGCCAGCCCCCGCGAGGCGCAGTGTCTCGATATCGGCAGTCGCAAACCACTGCTGGCCATCACCCGGGTCACCAGGGCCACCTCGGGCGTGCCGTTCGAGTACGCCTACGACCTGTTCCGCGCCGACCGGGTGCGACTGACCGCGACCAGCAGCACCGGGCTCACGCTAGCTTGCGCAGCCGCGGTTCCAGATCCCGCTTGAACAGCTCCAGGAAGCGGCGCTGGTCGTGGCCGGGAGCGTGGAAAACCAGATGATTCAGGCCCCACTTGACGTAATCGGCGACCTTCTCGACGGCTTCGTCCGGGTCCGATGCCACGATCCAGCGCTTGGCCACCTGTTCGATGGGCAGCGCGTCGGCGGCCTTCTCCATCTCGATCGGGTCGTCGATGGAGTGCTTCTGCTCGGCCGTCAGCGACAGCGGTGCCCAGAATCGGGTGTTCTCCAGCGCGAGTTCCGGGTCGGTGTCATAGGAGATCTTGATCTCGATCATCCGGTCGACATCTTGCGGGTTCTTGCCCGCGGCCTCCGCACCTTCCCGCATGGCCGGGATCAGCTTCTCCTTGTAGAGCTCCTCGCCCTTGCCGGAGGTGCAGATGAAGCCGTCGCCGGCGCGGCCGGCGTACTTGGCCACCTGCGGGCCGCCCGCGGCGATGTAGATCGGGATGCCCCCTTCGGGCACGTCGTAGATCGAGGCGCCCTTGGTCTTGTAGTACTCGCCCTCGAAGTCGACGCGATCGCCGAGCCACAGCTCGCGCATGAGGCGCACCGATTCGCGCAGCCGCGCGTAGCGCTCCTTGAACTCGGGCCATTCGCCCTCGTAGCCGGTGGCGATCTCGTTGAGTGCCTCACCGGTGCCGACACCGAGGAAGATGCGTCCCGGGTACAGACAGCCCATGGTGGCGAACGCCTGGGCGATGACGGCGGGGTTGTAGCGGAACGTCGGGGTCAACACCGAGGTACCCAGCTGCAGGCGCTGGGTGCGCTCGCCGACGGCGGTCATCCAGGCCAGTGAGAACGGAGCGTGGCCACCCTCGTGCCGCCACGGCTGGAAGTGGTCGCTGACGGTGGCACTGTCCATGCCGTGTTCTTCGGCCGCGACGGCGAGTTCGACGAGTTCACGGGGCGCGAACTGCTCCGCCGACGCCTTGTAGCCCAGTTTCAGTTCAGCCATACCTAAGTTTCTACACTCACACCATGGCATCGGTTCTGACGGCCGTCACCGAACGCGTCCACCTCGCCCAGACCGACCTGGTGAACTGGACCGTGGTGACCGACGAATCCGGGGTGTTGCTGATCGACGCCGGCTACCCCGGACATCGCGACGAGGTCCTCGATTCGCTGCGCGAGCTCGGTTTCGGCCCCGAGGATGTCCGGGCGATCCTGCTCACCCACGCTCACGTCGATCATCTGGGATCGGCCATCTGGTTCGCGAAAACCCATGGCACACCGGTGTATACACATGCCGCCGAGGTGGGGCACGCGCAGCGGCAGTACCTGGAGCAGGTGTCCCCGGTCGACGTGCTGACCCGGGCCTGGCAGCCGCGTTATCTCACCTGGACGCTGGCGCTTGCCCGCAAGGGCGGACTGACCCATGAGGGCATCCCGTCCGCGCTTGCCCTCGACGAGGACATCGCGGCGTCGCTGCCCGGCACCCCGATGGCGATCCCGTCGCCGGGGCACACCGGCGGGCACTGTTCCTATCTCGTCGACGGTGTCTTGGTCGCGGGCGATGCGTTGATCACCGGACACCCCTTGAGCAGCAGGCACGGCCCGCAGTTGCTGCCGACGATCTTCAACCACGACCAGGACGGCTGCCTGCGCAGCCTGGCCGCGCTCGGCCTGCTGGACACCGAGGTACTGGTGCCGGGGCACGGCCCGCTGTGGCGCGGCTCGATCCGCAAGGCGGCCGAGTTGGCGGCCCGATGAGCGATACCCCGCTGCACGCCGATCGACAGCGGGCCGAATCCTTCGGTTCCGCGGCCGCCCGCTACGACCGCCACCGGCCCGGCTACCCCACCGCACTGATCGCCGATCTTGTTGCCCACCAGGGCATCCGAGTGCTCGATGTGGGCGCTGGAACGGGTATTGCCAGCGCACAGCTGCGCGGCGCGGGCGCCGAGGTTCTCGCGGTCGAACCCGATCCGCAGATGGCCGAGGTGGCCACCGCCAAGGGCCTGTCGGTGGAGCTGGCGACCTTTGCCGATTGGGATCCGCGGGGCCGGGTCTTCGATCTGGTGGTGTTCGCGCAGTCGTTCCACTGGGTGGAACCCGCCGACGCCTTGGCCAAGGTGCGCGGATTGCTCACCCCCGTTGGCCGGCTGGCGCTGGTGTGGAATCGGATCGTGGCCGTCTCGCCGTCCGCCGAGACCCTTGCGGGCGCCTACGCCGGTCTGGTCGAACAGCCGAGCAGGCCCTCGGCGGATCTCGAAGGCGCCGGGCTGGATCCTTTGCTGGCGGCGGCCGGGCTCAGCCATGAGCGTCGCCGGTACCTGGAGCATCCGCACTACTCCTGCGCCGAATGGGTGGAGATGGTCAGCACCTACTCCAACGTGTTGCGGCTGCCCGCGGCCGATCAGGAGCGCCTGCGGGACCGGCTGACCGCGCTGATCGGGAGCGACGGCGTCAGGGCCACCAATGACGCGCTGGCTGTGGTGTGCTTCAGAGATGAGGTCTCAGACCAGTAGGTCATAGCCGACCACGAAGGCCGCGGTGACGACCAGACCGCAGGCCACCACGATCGTGGGCATCAGGATCTTCTCGTCGAGTTCGGCACTGTCCGCCGCATCGGCCCGGCGGCCGACAAGGGTGCGTACGCCCAGCCCCAGCAGCAGCACCACGACGGCGCCGACCACCATCAGCAGTCCGACGATGAGCAGTGACACCGCATCAGCTTACGAAATCAGCTCCCCCAGGCCGCGGCGATCAACTCATGGGAACGCAATCGGTCGGCGTGGTCGAACGCCACCGAGGTGAGGACGAGCTCGTCGGCGCCGGTGACCCGTTGCAGCGCGGCAAGCCGCCCGGCGACGTCGTCGGCGGATCCGACGAAGCGGGTGTCGAGACGGTCCTGCACCACGGCCAACTGCTCGTCGGTCAACGGACCCACGGTGTCCGGGTCGGGGTAGGGGACGGCGCCGCCACCGGCCCGGATCGAGTACACCCAGTGGCCGAAGCCGCGGGCCAGGTGGTGGGCGCGGGCACTGTCGTCGGCAGCCAGCACGTCGGCCGAGACCACCACATAGGGTTCGGCGAGTACCTCCGACGGCCGAAAAGCGTTGCGGTAGGCCTCGACTGCCTCCAGCGCGGTGGCCGGGACGATGTGATAGGCGGCCACGAACGGCAGCCCGAGACTGCCCGCCACCCGCGCACTCTGCCCGCTGCTGGTGCCGAAGACCCACGGCCGCAATGCGGTGTCCTCACCCGGGCTGGCGTGCGCGTCGAACCCGTCGACCCGGAAGGTCCCGTTCAGCAGCGCCAGGATGTCGGCCACCTGTTCACCGAAATCCGGGGCGACTGCCTCGGGTTGCTGCAATGTGCTCAGTGTCGCCTTGAGTCGCGGGTTGCGCAGTTGGACCGACAGGTCGAACGGTGCCGGTATGACGACGCCATCCACCTCATGCCGTACCCGGGGCGGGCGGGGCGCGCGTGGCGTCTGTCGAATGGCCTCGGCGCGGCGCTGTCCGGACCGTCCGACACCGAGGTCGATGCGGCCCGGATGGAAGGCGTCCAGCGTCGCGAAGCTCTCCACCGCGGCGATCGCGGTGGTGTGCCCCAACTGCACCGCGGCCGCGCCGACCTGGATGCTGGTGGTGGCGGCGGCGATCTGCCCGATCAGCACCGCGGGCGAGGAGCTGGCCACCGCGGCATAGTGATGTTCGGCCACCCAGTACCGCCGATATCCCCACCGCTCGGCGTGCTGGGCCAGATCGACCGTCTTGCGCAACGCACCTGCCGCGCTGTCCCCCGCCGATACCGGGGCCAGGTCGAGCACCGAGAGTGCGGCCGTCACGACAGCACCTTCTCGAAGGCGATCGGGTAACTCTCCCCCTGTTTCGGCAGCGGCTCGCTCAGCCGCGTGTAGCCGGTGGATTCGTAGAGCGCTTCGGCCTCCGGTTGGCGGTCGCCGGTGGTCAGATAGATGCGCCGATAACCTCGCTGAGCGATCAGCGTCTCCAGTTCGCCGAGCAGCGCCCTGGCATAGCCGCGTTGGCGGTGTTCGACGGCGGTCCAGATCCGCTTCAGCTCGGCGGTGTCGGCATCGAAGCGCTGGAAAGCCCCGCCGGTGACCGGGACACCGTCGTCCAGCCCGATCAGCAGCGCACCGTGTGGTGCGGCGAACTCCTCGGCCGGGTGTGCCCGCAGCCAGCGGGCCACACCGGCCTCGGTGCCGCCGTAGCGCAGGGAGTATTCGACGGCGAGTTCGGCCAGTAGCGGTTCGGCCAGGGGGTCGGTCTGGTGCACCGGGACGAACCGCAGAGTCTTCACCATTGCTCCTGCCATCACTCGAATGTCCAACGCGGCGCGGCTCCGCGCATTCCGGAGCGGCCATCGGCTCGTCCTGATCGTAAATACCGGCTGGCGAACCCCCCTTCCGCGAAAAACTTGACACGTGTAAAGTTCGCCGCCATGGACAACATCAGGGGCAAGACCATCGCGATCACCGGCGCCGCTCGCGGTATCGGTTATGCCACCGCCAAGGCTTTGCTGGCGCGCGGGGCACGCGTCGTCATCGGTGACCGCGACGTCGCGCTGCAGGAGTCGGCCGTCGTCGAGCTCACCAAGCTCGGCCAGGTGTCCGGCTACCCGCTCGACGTCACCGACCGCGAATCGTTCGCAACGTTCCTCGACAAGGCCCGCACCGACGGCGGCGGACACATCGATGTGCTGATCAACAATGCCGGTGTGATGCCCGTCGGCCCGTTCCTCGAGGAGACCGAGCAGTCGGTGCGGTCCTCACTGGAGGTCAACGTCTACGGTGTGCTCACCGGCTGTCAGCTCGCGCTGCCGGACATGGTGCGCCGCCGCAGCGGCCACATCATCAACATCGCCTCGCTGTCCGGCCTGATCCCGCTGCCGGGCCAGGTTGTCTACGTGGGAGCCAAGTACGCCGTCGTGGGCCTGTCCACCGCGTTGGCCGACGAGATGGCGCCGCACGGCGTCAACGTCTCGGTCATCATGCCGCCGTTCACCAACACCGAGCTGATCTCGGGCACCAAGTCCGGCGGCGCCATCAAACCCGTCGAACCCGAGGAGATCGCGGCCGCGATCGTCAAGACACTCGACAAGCCCAAGACCCACGTGTCCGTTCCCGCCCCGCTGCGCTTCACCGCGCAGGCCGCGCAGATGCTGCCGCCCAAGGGTCGCCGCGCGATGAACAAGGCACTGGGCCTGGACACCGTGTTCCTGGAGTTCGACAAGAGCAAGCGCAAGGCTTACGAGGATCGGGCCAGGGCCGCCCAGGGCGTCATCGAGTCCGACGGCACCTGACAGCGCGGACGGCCCCGGCCCGATCTCAGTACTCGATCGCTTCGATCAGCGGGCCGGGCTCGTCCATCACCGCCCAGAAGCGGTCCCGGATGGCGACGGTCATCGCACCGGGCTCACCGTTGCCGATCGGCTCTCCGTCGAGGGAGTTGATCGGGGTGACACCGCCGGCGGTGGTGACGGCCATCAATTCGTCGGCATCGTAGAGTTCGTGGCTGGTGACATCGCGCAGGGTCGCCTCGATACCCATCTGGTCGGCGAGTTCGAAAACCGTCTTGCGGGTGATGCCCGGCAACGCATTTCGCGACGGTGAGGCCAGCTTTCCGTCCTTGACGATGCAGACGTTGAACCCCGGCCCCTCGGCCACACAGTTGTCCGAGTCGAGCAGGATGGCGGTGCGTGCCCCGCGGTCCTTGGCCTCGAAGCTGGCCGCGGTCAGGTCGCCCCACTGGTAGTTCTTGATGGTCGGGTCCACCGTGTTGCGGCCGGCCCGGCGGACATGGCGCGGCACGATGGCGGTGGTGCCGAAGATCTGCTCGGACGGCGGGAACGCCCACAGATACGGGATGGCGTAGATGTACACCTGGTGCGTCAGCTTGGACAGATCCTTTTCGCCCCTCCGCTTTCCGTAGCCTCGGGTGACGGTGAGATTGACGAAGGATTCGCGCAGCTGTGACATCGAGACGCACTGTTTGGTGATATCGGCCAGCTCGTCCTTGGTGTAACCGGCGTCCAGACGGAGCTTGCGGGCGCCGTCCAGCAACCGGTCCAGATGATCTCCCAGCCGGAAGATGTTGCCGTGCCACACATGCGCCACGGTGTAGGTCAGGTCGGAATGCCCGAAGCCGGTGTCGAATATCGAGATCCTGGCCTCGTCGGCGGGCACGAATTCACCTTCGATCCAGGCGACGCCGCCGGCGAACGGACTGGAGTGGTCGAGGTCGTAATCGCTGTACTGGATCACCGATCCCGGCGGGGTCTCCTCCCGGATGGCGCCGGGTTCGACGGCAACGAGATTGGATGTGCCTGCATTGGCGAGGGTGGTCATATGGTGTCCTTTCAGAGGTTGTGGGTCTTGGCATAGTCGGCACCGGCCTCATCGCGGGCGAGCCGCGATTTCAAACCGGTGGCCCACCAGATCGCCGCGAGCGCGACGATCCCGCAGAAGACCCATTTGTTACTGGTGAATTGGGGCAGGAAGAGCAGCGCGACGGCGACCCCGAGGAACACCACCAGAGCGGTGACATAGACGGGAAGGCGGAACCTGCCGAGATCGAAGGTCCCCGGTTCGGGTGCCGGGATCGTGCCGCGCTTGTAGCCGACGAGCAGGCCGATGGTCTGCAGGATGTAGACGAAGAAGAACAGCAGCGACGCGATGCCGATGATGTAGTTGAACGCCTTCTCGTTGACCAGCGCCGAGAGCAGCAGAAGCGTGGACAGGCAACCCAATCCGAGCACCGCGTACGTCGGGGCCTTGCTCTTGGGTGAGACGTGGCGCCACACGTGCGAGAACGGCAGCATGTTGTCGCGGGCCATCGAGTAGGTCAACCGGGTGGCGACCAGGATGTTGGCCAGCAGGCAGGCCAGGATGTTGGTCAACGCGATGGCGACGACGATCTTGGTGACCACCGGGCCGGCCTGCTGGGTGATGATCTCTTCGATGGGCGCGGCCGAATTGGCTTCGACCGCAGCGGGATCCTTGATGGCGAGCACGTACACCACGTACATCAGGAACTCGATGACGATCGAGGTGATCAGCGCGTAGAACATCGTCTTGGGCACCACGCGGCGCGCGTTCTTGGTCTCCTCGGCCACGTCGGCTCCGGACTCCACGCCGATCAGGCCGAAGAAGGGGCCCAGCGCCGCGGCCAGCCACGCCAGCATGTACGAGTCCTTGTCGCCGGACTCCCCGCCGGTGAACAGTGTGGAGATCGGCTGGTGGTTCTCCGGGGCGGAGAAGGCGATGACGGCGATGAGTGCGGTGGCACCCACGGTGATGACGAGTTCCAGGCTCACGCCGATGTTGTTGACCATGGTGGCGAAGCGGACACCGTAGATGTTGATCAGGACGCAGACGAACACCACGGCGATGGCGAGCAGGATCTGGGTGGTCTGGGTCATGCTCCAGCCGAGCAGTCCGCCGAGATAGCCGGACAGGATGAACCCGACACCGGTCATGCCACACACCCAGCCCATCAACGCGATGAAGCCGGTGAACCAGGCCAGATTCGGCCCGTTGATCCGGCTGATCCATTGATAGGAGTAGCCGGCCAGCGGCAGCTTGGCCGTCAGGTCGGCGGCGATGAACGTCCACAGCGCGAACACCGCGCCGGCCAGTAGCAGCGTCCACACGAACGGCGCGCCCGCGGTGAAGTAGCCGGCGCCGAATCCGGTGAACACCGCCGTGGTGGCACTGATGGTGGCGAACCCGATGGCGAACGAGGCCAGCGTGCCGACCGAGCGGTCGAGCTTCTGGGTGTAGCCGAGTTCGGCGAGCTTGGCGTCTTCGGAGCCGGGCACGGCGACCGGGTGGCCGGAGCCGGGCACGGCGACCGGGTGGCCGGAGCCGGGCACGGCGACCGGGTGGCCGGAGCCGGGCACGGGGGGTTTGTCGGAATGAGTGGGTTTGGCAATCGCGTCGGTCATGGTCACTCCAGGTCAGGACGTGGGGACGAACACCTGTGGACAGACAACCGCCATCCGGCGGTTACCGGAAGTTTGATGTTTTGATCTACTTATAAACTGCGCTTATCACTGGGGTACCGGTTCGCCCGACCCGTCGCCGCCCCACCGCGATTGCACCAGCCTGACCAGGGCCTCCGCCTGCGGGGTGAGGTCCGAGGGATTCCAGGCCAGGGCCGTATGACTGAGCGGCCGATCGGAGATCGGCACGTACACGATGCCCGGGCGGTCGTAGAACCGGGCCACCGACGAGGTGGTGAAACTGATTCCCAACCCGCGCGCGATCGCCGTCGTCTCCGCCTCGTACGTCGCCGCCACCGCGGCGATGGTCGGGGGCCGGTTCCCCCGGACGTCCATCGCCATCCAATAGTCCCGCCACGTCCCCGCGGTCAGCGGAGCGCACACGATGGGATCGTCCAACAATTCGGCGATGCCGACCTCGGTACGGTCGGCCAGCCGGTGGTCGCGCGGTAGACAGGCCACCCACGCCTCGGAATCCAGGATGAGCATGCGATGCTCGGGCAGGTCCACCGGTGGCCGGATGATCGCGACCTCGGTGCTGCCGTCGGCCAGTCCCGCCGTGGGATCGGCGAAATCGAACTCGAGCGGTTCGACGGTGACCTCGGGGTACGCGGACTCGAAATGGCGAACCAACCGGAACAGCAGATCCGCACCGGTACCGATCAGATAGCCGACCCGCAAGACACCGCGGCGGGTTCCCGACAGCATCCGCAGGTTCTCGACCACCGCGTCCACGCCGGACAGCGCCTGCTGCACCTGGGGCAACCACGCCGCGCCCAGGTCGGTCAGCGCAACCTCGCGGGTGCTCCGCCGGAACAGCACCACACCGAACTGGTGCTCGAGCTGTTTGATGGCGGTGGACAGCGCGGGCTGGGTGATGAACAGCCGCTCCGCGGCGCGTCGGTAGTTCAACTCCTCGCCGAGGATGACGAAGTAGCGAAGCTGCCGCAGCGTGACGTCATTCACTCCGGCGCCGGGTCACCGTTGCGGTAGGACTCGATGGCATCGAGCCGGTCGAACAGCTCCTCGTGGGTGAAGCTGTGCTTATCGGTGGTGCCGACAAAGGTCACGTGAACCAGGGTCCCGTCCTCGGCGGCGTCCAGCCACAACGAAGTGACCGGGATGCCGTCCTCGACAACCGCACCGGACGGCTCGAAGAACCAGATCGCGTAGTCGTCATCGGATTCTTCTTCATCAAAGGTCCAGCCGCGCTCGGTGATTCGCTCGTCGAACTCAGCCAGGTCGGCGACGACGGCATCCTGGATGGCCGAGAGCTGTTCGATCACCGCGTCGGGAACCCAGCGCGTATCAGCGGTCGTCTTGCGCTTCTTGCGACGCGCCTTCTTCGCATCCGATCCTTTGGACATCGCCTATCCGATCAGCTCAGCGCCTGGTCCAGATCGGCGATCAGGTCCTCGGTGCCCTCCAGGCCCACCGAGATGCGCACCACGCCGTCACCTAGACCGATCGCCGCCCGCCCCTCCGGACCCATCGCCCGGTGGGTGGTGGTGGCCGGGTGTGTGATCAACGATTTCGCGTCGCCGAGGTTGTTGGAGATGTCGATGACGCGCAGCTTGTCCAACAGCGTGAAGGCCGCGTCCTTACCGCCGTCCACCTCGAAGGTGACCACCGTTCCGCCGCCGCGCATCTGGCGCTGTGCCAGCTCGTATTGCGGATGTGACTGCAGGAACGGATATTTCACCCAGTTCACCCCGGACTGCTGTTCCAGGAACTCGGCAACCCGCTGCGCGGAGCGGTTCGCGTAGTCGACCCGGACCGCCAGCGTCTCAAGACCTTTGAGCAGCGTCCAGGCGTTGAAGGCGCTGATCGCCGGACCGGTGTGGCGCATCAGCTTCTGCACCGGGCCGTCGATGTACTCCTTGTCACCCAGGATGGCGCCACCGAGGACGCGGCCCTGACCGTCGATGTGTTTGGTACCGGAGTAGACCACCACATCGGCCCCCAAGGGCATACCCTGCTGCAGCAGCGGGGTGGCGAACACGTTGTCCAGCACCACCTTCGCACCGGCAGCGTGCGCCAGCTCGGCGACCGCGCCGATATCGACCAGCGACTGCATCGGATTCGAGGGCGTCTCGAAGAAGACCGCCTGGGTTGGCACGCTCAGCGCTTCCTCCCACTGGGACAGGTCGTCACCGTCGACGAAGACGGTCTCCACCCCCCAGCGCGGCAGGATCTCGTTGCACACCACGAAACACGAGCCGAACAGGCTGCGTGCGGCGACCAGCCGGTCACCGGCACCCAGCAGTGCGCCCAGCGCGGTGAACACCGCCGCCATACCGGTGGCGGTGGCGAACGCCGCCGGGGCGCCCTCGATCAGACGTAACCGCTCCTCGAACATCGAGATGGTCGGGTTGCCGTAGCGCGAGTACACGTACCGGTCGATCTCCCCGGTGAACGCGCGCTCGGCATCGGCGGCGGACTCGTAGACATAACCCGAGGTCAGGTACAAGGCCTCGGCGGTCTCCTCGAAGCCCGAACGCAGCAGGCCGCCGCGCACGCCGATGGTGGCCTGGCTGACCCCGTCGGGCAGCGGTGCGGGAATGCGCACGGAGGGAACGTCACTCATGGCTACCCTCAGCTCTGCTTCCAGGGCAGTCCGACCGCTTTCCAACCGGTCCCGCCGCGATGGCCGTTCTCGTCGAGATTGCCCTCGAAACCGTCCAGCACGTTGTAGGACGGGCCGATCCCCGCGGCCGTCGCAGCCTGCGCCGAGCCGATGGACCGGTTACCCGAACGGCACAGGAACACCACCGGCCGTGCTCCGGGGGCGATACCCGACCGACCGAGATCGTCGATGAAGGCGTCATTGCGCGAGCCGTCGGTCCTGTTCCACTCCACGAACACCACCTCACGCCGCAACGGGGCGAGGTCGGGAACACCGACGAACCGCCACTCCGCCTCGGTGCGACAGTCGACCAGGACGGCTTCGGGATTGTCGGACAGCAGCTCCCATGCCTGCTCGGGCGTGATGTCACCGGCGTAACCCGGGCTATCGGATGTGGACACAGCACTACCGTAACGGCTAGGCCGGACCCTGCGAACAGACCTTCCACTGACCGTCCTCGCGCGCGAACATCATGTCGGCGCTGACCTGGGTATCCGTTTCGTCGGCGGTGCCGAAGTGGTACTTGACGGTCGCGGTGGCGGTATCGCCGACGACGGCGATGTTTCCCGCGCCGTCGACATAGCGCTCGCCGTGCTTGGCCACCGAAACCCGCTGCCGGTCAAGAACCTCTTTTTCGGTGCCGTGCTTGGCCGCGCAGGTGGTGTCCTTGAACGCCTGGTAGTCCTGCCGCTGCAGGGCGTCGTTCTGGGCAACCACCACCCGGCCGATCTGCTGGGGATCACCGTCGCCCTCGCCGCGGTTGATGACAAGAATCGCGGTGATCACAACCACGATGATGACGAGGGCCAGCAGGAACGGCGTCGCCGTCGGCCTGTCCCGATCTGCTTCGTCGCCGCTCACGACTGCCAGAGTCTACGCAGCGACACCGCGGTGCGTTGCGCGCGGTCACGCGCGATGGTGACGTCCTGAGCGGTCGCGAACGCCGCACCCAGCCCGTCACCGAAAAGCCAGACATCGCTTTCGGCCACCTCATGGGCCTGCGCCAGCACCGCGAGCGCCGTGGCCTTGTCGGCGCCCACGTCGAGCGCCGCATCGCCCGCGCGGCCCACCACCGCGGCACCCGGGGACACCATGATGGTGTCGACCGGAAGTCCGAGCACCGCGCGGGCCTGCAGGTCGAACACCGACAGCCGGTGCGTGCGCAAGGTCAGCAGGGTGTGGTCCACCGGACGCGGCCGGACGTCGGCGAAGTACACCTCGTCACCGCGCACCAGCAGTTCCACCGCATAGGCGCCGCGACCGTCCAGCGAGTTCACGATGCGCGCGCCGATCGATTTGGCGGCATCCAGCGCGGCCGGGGTCAGCCGGTGCGGCTGCCAGGCCGCCACGGCACCGTCCCCGGCGACCCGGTGCCCGATCGGTTCGCAGAAGTGCACGACCGGACCGGCCGCGCTTGCGGTTCGGACGGTCAGCAGAGTCACCGCGTCGTCGATTTCGACGACGGTCTCGGCCATCACCCGCTGGTGTCCGGCGGCGACGGCACGCTCCCAGGCCGGACCGACGTCCTCGGGCCGCAGCAAGACCGACCGACCGGTGTCGGCGTCGTCGGCGACCGGTGTGACGGCCAGCGGATAGCCCGCGTGCCCGGCGATCGCGGTCAACTCGGCGGCCGTTCCGGCGAACCAGAACGGGGCGGTGGGCAGGCCCAGCTCGTCGGCGGCCAGCCTGCGCAGTCCCTCCCGGTCCAGTTCGAGATCGGGTGAGACCACGAAATCGGCGTCGTCGGCGGGATCCGTGGTGACCACGGCACCCAGCCGTTCGAAGGCCAGGGCCTGCTCGCGGCCGGTCTCCCCGGGTTCACGCAGCAGCACCACGGGCGCCCTCGGGTCGGCGTGGGTGTCAGCGTCTTCGGCGTGCCTTGTCATTGCCAGACCAGCCTGCCAGATTTTTCAGCCGAGCCGGATGTCGACATAGCACCACCGCCACGACTCCCCCGGTTCGACGCTGCGCATCACCGGGTGGCCGGTCTCGCGGAAATGCGCGGTGGCATGTTGGTGCGGACTGGAATCACAGCATCCGACGTGCCCGCAGGACAGGCACATCCGCAGATGGGCCCAGGTGTTCACGCCGTGCTCGGCGCATTCCTGGCATCTGCCGGGAGTAAGCGGGGCCGCTTCTGCGCTGTGGGATATCGCCTGGAGATGCTCACACAGCGGAGCCGGCGATTGCCGTCGTGAACGCTTGAGCATGGTGACCGAGGATAGGTGGATGCGGTGGGAGTGACACTGTTGGCGGTATCGGTGGCCGCCGTGTTGTTGGCCGCGGCGAGCCGCCGCTTCGACGTGTCGGCGCCGTTGGCGCTGGTCGTGGCGGGTCTGGCGGCCTCGTACATCCCGGGCTTCGATGGTGTCGAGCTGGACCCCGACCTGGTGCTGTTCGTGATCCTGCCGCCGCTGCTGTGGTCGGCAGGCCTGGAGAGCAGTTATCTCAACATGCGCAGGAACGCCGGTGCGATCGGCTCACTGGCAGTCGGCCTTCCGCTGGTCACCACGCTGGTGGTGGGTCTGGTGGCGTTCCGGGTGGTCCCGGAGTTGACCATCGCCGCGGCGTTGACGCTGGGGGCGATCGTGGCCCCGCCGGATGCGGTGTCGGCGAGTGCGGTGGGTCGTCGGCTGGGACTGCCACGCCGGGTGATGACACTGATCGGCGGCGAGAGCCTGCTCAACGATGCGACGGCGTTGACGGCGTACAAGGTCGCGTTGGCGGCCGCGGTCGGCGCGTCGACGGGGTGGGATTCGGGACTGGGCACCTTCGTGTTGGCCGCGGCAGGCGGTGTGATGGTCGGGGCGCTCGCGGGTTCGGCCATCACCTTCGTGCGCGCACGCCTGGACGACCCCCTGGTCGAAAGCGCGATCGGCCTGCTGGCACCGTTCGTCGTCTACCTGGTGGCCGAGGAGGCGCACACCTCCGGCGTGCTGGCCGTCGTGACCGCCGCGTTGATGATCGGCGGGCGCACCACCACCCACGCCGGGTATGCCACCCGGTTGCAGGACGATGCGGTGTGGCGAGCGCTGCAGTTCATCCTGGAGTCGTTCGCCTTCCTGCTGATCGGGCTCCAGTTGCCGAGCGTGGTGGACCAGCTCGCGGTCTTCTCGCCGGCCAGGATCGCCATGTCGGCACTGGCCGTGCTCGCCACCACGATCGCGGTACGTCTGGTGTGGGTGTATGCCTTCGCCTACCTGCGGTCACCTCGGCCGTCGGCCGGTGAGACGTTCGTGGTGGCCTGGGCCGGGATGCGCGGGGTGGTGTCGCTGGCCGCCGCCTTCGGTGTGCCGATGACGACGTTGTCGGGGGATGCGTTCCCCGGACGGGATCAGCTGGTGTTCCTGACCTTTGCGGTGGTGGTCGGCACGTTGCTGCTGCACGGGTTGACGCTGCCGTGGGTGATCCGACGATTCGGTGTCGAGGGTGACGATGCGCGTTCGGATGCGTTGGCGCAGGCGGCAGCCCAGGACAAGGCGGCCCGCGCGGCGGCCGACCGGCTCGACGAGCTGCTGGAGCAGCAGCGTGCTGAGGGCATCGCGATCCAGGACAGCGCGGCCGATGTGCTGCGCCGCTGGAACACCGCGCGCCGCAATGCGGCCTGGGAACGGTTGGGGCGCAGCGAGGAGGAGATCGGGCAGAGCCCCGCCTCGGCGTTCCGCAGTCTGCGGCTGGAGATGCTGGCCGCCGAGCGAGAAGTGTTCATCGCCGAACGCGACGCGGGCAATATCGACGACGAGGTTCTGCGCGAGGTGCTGCGCGGCCTCGATCTCGAGGAGGCCACCCTCAACCGTCGTTGACCGTCCGGAACCGGTGCATGGCACCGACCAGCGCGGTGAATACCCGGTGGGCCGCCTCCAGATCACTGTCGGGCAGATCCGCCAGCGCCGCGGAGTTGATCCGCGCCAGCGGGGTGAAGAAGTCGGTCGCCACCGCCATCCCGTGATCGTCGTAGCGCAGGATGACCTTGCGACCATCCTTGGGATGGGGTTCTCGTCGGAGGTGCCCTGAGGCGATCATCCGCTCCACCAGGTAGGTGACCGCCGCCGCCGAGGTGCCGATCAGCTTGCGCAGCTCACCGGCCGTCAGCGGCTGTCCTGCCGCGTCGGCGACCATCACATGCAGCAGTGCCCGGAAGTCGTTGGCACTCACGTCATGCCGCCGCGCGAACTCATGGCCGATCTGATCGGACTCGGCGGTCAGGGCGCGGACATCGCCGGCGATCAACCGCTCCAGGTCCTCACGTGTCACACCGCCATCATATCGCCGAGGGTTGATTATTAGTTAAGTATCTGAAATATTCGAGGCATGTCCGGTCGACTTTCCTGGTTTGTCGCTCTGCTCGTGATCCTGGCCTCGGGCGCCGGGATGGCACTGCTCGGCAGCGGCGATTCCGCGTCACAATCTCCGGTGTCCGTGCCTGCCGGCGCCGAATCGGCGCGCGTCGATGCCCTGCGCGCCCAGTTCCCGGGCGGTGATCAGGCCCCGGCGATCATCGTGTTCAGCCGCACCGACGGCGCACCGCTGGGCGCGGCCGATATCGCCGCGGCCGGGCCGGGGGCACAGGTGTCCGAGGATGGCAAGGCCGCGCTGTCGGTGGCCCCGCTTCCCGCCGACCTTTCCGGGTTCGCACTCGATGATGCCGTGCAGGAGCTGCGGACCTCGACCTCGCAACGCCTGCCCGACGGCCTACAGGCCGAGGTGACCGGCGGGCCCGCGTTCGGCGCCGATATCGCGAATTCCTTTGCCGGCGCGAACTTCACTCTGCTCGCGGTGACGGCCGCCGTGGTGGCCGTGCTGCTGATCGTCACGTACCGCTCCCCCATCCTGTGGCTGGTGCCGCTGCTGGTGATCGCCTTCGCCGACCGGGTCGGATCGGTGGTCGGGACGGCGGTGGCCGCCGGTCTCGGCCTGAGCCCGGACGGTTCGACCGGCGGTATCACCAGCGTGCTGGTCTTCGGCGCGGGCACGAACTATGCGCTGCTGCTCATCTCGCGCTACCGCGAGGAACTGGGCGCCCGCGCGGACCATCGGGAGGCCCTACGGGTCGCGGTGCGGGCGTCCGCCCCGGCCATCCTGGCCAGCAACGCCACGGTCGTACTGGCACTGCTGACGCTGGCCTTCGCGACCGCCCCGAGCAACCGTAGCCTCGGCGTGCAGGCCGCCGCCGGCCTGGTGGTCGCCGCCGTCTTCGTTCTCCTGGTCCTGCCACCCTTCCTCGGGCTGTTCGGCCGAAAGTTGTTCTGGCCGTTCATTCCGCAGGTGGGCGCCAAGTCGCTCACCGACAACGGGGTCTGGCATCGGATCGCGTCCTGGGTCGCGGCGCGGCCCGGCTGGGTCTCCGGCGGCGCCTTGGCCGCACTGGCGGCCCTGTGCCTCGGCCTGGTCGGCACCCCGGTCGGGCTGACCCAGACCGAGCAGTTCCGCGTGCAGGCCGAGTCGGTGGCCGGCTTCGAGACGCTGTCGCAGCACTTCCCGAGCGGCCTGACCGACCCGACGGTGGTGATCGCCCCGAGCTCGGACGCCGCCGCGGTCACCCAGGCGATCGAGCAGACGCCCGGGGTGGTGTCGGCTCGTCCGACCGGCGAATCGGACACCGGCCTGACCCAGTGGTCGGCGGTTCTGCAGGCCGAGCCCGCCTCCGATGCCGCCTTCGAAACCATTGACGCCCTGCGTAGTTCGGTGCAGGCGGTCAGCCCGGACGCCCTCGTCGGCGGCTCCGACGCCAAGGCCGGCGACGCGGCAGCGGCGGCCCGCCACGACCGCATGGTGGTGATCCCCGCAATCCTCGCGGTGGTGCTGGCGGTGCTTTTCGTGCTGTTGCGCTCGCTGCTGGCACCGCTGATCCTGGTCTCGGTCACCGTGCTGAGTGCGCTGGCCGCCCTCGGCCTGGGCGGCTGGGCAAGCGTGCACCTGTTCGGCTTCCCCGCACTGGACAACGGAACTCCGCTGTTCGCCTTCCTCTTCCTCGTCGCGCTCGGGGTGGATTACACGATCTTCCTGGTGACGCGCGCCAAAGAAGAGACCCCGGAGTACGGCAACCGACAGGGCATCGTGCGTGCCGTCTCGGCGACGGGGGCGGTGATCACCAGCGCCGGAATCGTGCTTGCCGCCGTGTTCTGTGTGCTCGGCGTGCTTCCGCTGATCGTGCTGACCCAGATCGGCATCATCGTCGGCTTGGGCATCGTGCTGGACACGTTCGTGGTGCGCACCGTGATCATCCCGGCGCTGTTCACCCTGATCGGTCCGCGCATCTGGTGGCCGGCACTGCGTCCGGAACGCTAGCGTGTGAGCCGTGGAGTCACGGACCGTCGCGACGCGGTTGGGGCGGCTGCGGGTCCGGGTCGACGGGGCCGGCGATACGATGGTCTTCTGGCCGAGCCTGCTGATGACCGGCGATATGTGGTCGGGACAGGCGGCGGCGTTCCGCGATCACCTCAAGGTGGTCCTGATCGACCCACCGGGGCACGGTGAGAGCGAAAGGCTCACGGCACCGTTCACTTTCGAGGACTGCGCGGAGTGCGTGGTCGACGTCCTGGACGCAGTCGGCGCCAATCAAGCGCATTTCGTCGGGAACTCGTGGGGCGGCATGATCGGCGGCACGTTCGCCGCGCTGCACCCCGACCGGGCCGGGTTCTCGGTGTTGATGAATTGCACGGCCTCGGCCGCCGGATGGCGGCAGCGCCTCGAGTACGGGGCACTGCTACGGATGGCCAAGCTGCTCGGCGGTATCCGCGGTCCACTGACCCGTGAGGTGGTCAAGGCCTTTCTGGGCCCGACGACCATGCGGGAACGTCCGGAAGTTGCCGGGTATGTGCGCGCGGCCGCCCGCTCGGTGGATGTCGAATCCTGTTCGTGGGCGGTGACCAGTGTGGTGCCCGACCGACCGGACCAGCGGGAGTTGCTGGCCGGCGTGCGCACCCCGGTGCTGGTCGTCGCCGGCGCGGAGGACGCGACGTTTCCGGTGGCCGAGACGCTGGCGATGGCTGCGGCGATCCCCGGATCATCGAGTGTGGTCCTCGATGGCGTCGCACACCTGGCGGCATTGGAGAATCCGACGCTCGTCAACGCCCTGATCTCGGACTTCGTCCCGGGCGCGTAGCGTGTGGACATGACAGCCAGCCAGATGCTGCCACCGGTCCACATGCGGCGCAACGATTTCGATCCGGTGCCCGAACTCGGTGAGATCCGCGACGGAGCCGGCGTTCAGTCGGTGGTCAGTGCGTTGGGCAATCCGGTGTACCTGGTCACCCGGTACGAGGACGTCAAAGCGGTCCTGGCAGATCACGAGCACTTCTCCAATTCGCGACCGCCGGGGTTCGCCCTTCCCGGTGCGCCGCCGATGTCCGACGAGGAGATCGCCCGCGCCCGCGCCGGAAATCTGCTCGGACTCGACCCACCCGAGCATCAGCGGTTGCGCCGGATGCTCACCCCCGAATTCACCATCCGGCGGATGAAGCGGCTGGAACCGCGGATCGCCGAGATCGTGGACGATCGCCTGGACGCGATGGCGTCCGCCTGCCCTCCTGTCGATCTGATCTCCCAATTCGCCTTGCCGGTACCGTCTCTGGTGATCTGCGAGCTTCTCGGCGTGCCCATCGAGGACCGGCCCGATTTCGAGCAACGCTCGGCCCGTCAGCTCGATCTGGCGTTGCCCATCGCCGAGCGAATGGAACTGCAGCGGCAAAGCCGCGAGTACATGCACAGTTTGGTGAGCCGAGCGCGTCGCGCACCGGGTGAGGACATCCTCGGCATGCTGATCCGCGAACACGGCACGGAACTCAGCGACGACGAATTGGTCGGCATCGCAGGGCTTCTGCTGCTGGCCGGACACGAGACGACATCGAACATGTTGGGGTTGGGCACGCTGGCCCTGCTGCGCTCACCGGAGCAGTTGGCCATGGTGCGAGACGACCCGGATGCGATAGGTCCGGCGATCGAGGAGTTGCTGCGCTGGCTTTCGGTGGTGCACCATGCGATTCCACGATTCACCACCACCGAGGTGGAGGTGGCGGGGGTGACGATACCGCCCGGCATGCTGGTGTTCGCCTCGCTGCCGGCAGGCAACCGCGATCCCGCCTTCGTCGATTCCCCCGACGAACTCGACATCCGCCGTGGCGCCGCGGGGCATCTGGCGTTCGGGCACGGGATCCACCATTGCCTGGGCGCCCCGCTGGCCCGGATGGAGATGCGCATCGCCTTCCCCGCGCTGTTTCGCCGTTTTCCCGGTTTGGCCGTGGCCGATGCCGACGACGACATCGACTATCGGTCGTTCCACTTCATCTACGGACTGCGGTCACTGTCGGTGCGGTGGTGACGACGATGCGTATCGAAGCCGACCGGGAATGCTGCATCGGCGCGGGCAATTGCGTGATGGTCGCCGACGCCCTGTTCGATCAGGATGACGACGGCATCGTCGTGGTGCTCGCCACGGACGTGCCCGCCGACGAGGAGGTCCGCGCGCGCCGTGCGGCGCAACTGTGTCCGGCAGGGGCGATCACCGCGTTCGAGTAAGCGTCAAGTTTTTGTTGACAAATGGGTTTTTGTCAATCGACAATTGACAGCATGGCCGATTCACCGTTCGCCGCCGCCCAGCTGTTGCACCGCAGACTTGGACAGCTGGTGGCCGCACCAGTCCTCGGCGCCGACCACGACCCACTTGCGACGGTGACCGCCGCCCGCGAGGTCAAAGAGGACGCCGAGGCCTTGCTCGTCGCGGCGGTGCAGCAGGCTCGCGCGGCGGGCCACACCTGGCAGCAGGTCGGCGACGTGCTCGGCATCACCCGCCAGGCCGCCTTCCAGCGGTTCGGCAAACCGATCGACCCGCGGACGGGAGAAGCCATGAACACGACCCCCCTTCCGCAGGCCACCGAGCTGGCGCCGGCCATCATCGATGATCTCGCGAACGCCCGGTGGGCCGATGTCAGCGCGCGCTTCGACGAGACCATGCGCGATCGACTCACGGACGCCGGACTCGCCGAAGGCTGGGTGCACATCGTCGGGTCGGCCGGAGCCTACGAGGGTCACGGGGTCACCGACGCCGTGCGCGCCGGTGACTTCACCACCACGAACACGCCACTCCGGTTCGAAGCGGGCGATTACGTCGCGCGCATCACCTTCCGCGACGACCAGTCGATCGCCGGGTTGTTCCTGCTGACGGCCGAGACTGCAGCGACCATGTAAACCCGTGAGCTGGGATTTTATCGCTCGATATCATTTGTCGGGGTCGCGAGTAGACTAGCACATATGTTCGAACGGTCGGGGTTGGCGGAGCTGAGCGATGAGGAGCTCATCGCCGCGGTCACCGATGCCACCCGCGCCGAAGCCGCCGCCGCGGCCCGGCGGCTGGCCTTGGTGGCCGAGGTGACCGCCCGGCACCGTGAGGACGAGGACGAGTCCTCGGCGTTGAACTTGATCGACGGATGGGCGTTGGCCAAAGCCGAGATCAGCGCCGCGTGCAACCTCGGCCCCCGCGCCGCCAGTTCTCAGATGCGCATCGCGATGGCCCTGCGTGATCGGCTGCCCCGCACCGCCGAGGTGTTCGCGCACGGAATGGTGTCGGCCAAGGTGATCGCGGCGATCACCTGGCGCACCCAACTCGTCACCGACGAGGACGCATTGGCGTTGATCGATGCCGGGATCGCCGGCAGCGCCCACCAATACGGCGCGCTGTCGGAGAACGCCCTGATCCGGGCGGTCGACTTCTGGGTGCACAAATTCGACCCGGTCGCGGTGATCCGATCCAAAGCCGCGGCCACAGACCGCTACATCGACTTCGGTGACACCGACGACCCCGACGGGGTCGTGTCGTTCTGGGGGCGGATGCGCAGCACCGATGCCGCGATCAGCCAAGCGCGGCTCAACGACCTCGCCCACGGTGTCTGCGACGCCGATCCGCGGACCGTGGCCCAACGCCGCGCCGACGCCCTCGCGGCAGCCCTCGCCGGCGCCGACCGGCTCACCTGCCTGTGCGGCAACCCCGACTGCACCGGGTCGGGCAAAGACCCGCGGGCGGGCGCGGTCACCATCTACGTGCTCACCGGACAGGAACCCGACAGCGGCGACGGGGCGAAACCCGTGTCGGGGCCCGCGCCGTCGACCGGTCCGGTACCCGGCACGCACGATAGCGATGGTGTTGAGGAACGACCGGTGGCCGAGCCGCCTGCCGAGGAGCCCGCCGCGAAAGAAGGTGGTGGCGCCGATCCCAAGCCCACCACACCCGCTGCCCCGGCCGCCAGCACTCGACCTGGGTTGGGCGCCGGGATCACCCTGGACGGGGCGATCATCCCCGCCCACCTGCTGGCCGAGCTCATCGCGACCGGTGCAAAAGTCCGGTCCCTGAACAGTGCCACCGAGCTGGGTTCCGAACCCCGCTACCGACCCTCGACAGCGCTCGCGGCTTTTGTCCGCATGACCTCGATGACCTGCTGCTTCCCCGGCTGCGGAAAGCCCGCCCAGCGCTGCGACCTCGACCACCTCACGCCCTGGCCGGCCGGAGCCACCCATCCGGGCAACCTGCGCCCCCTCTGCCGAGAACACCACCTACTCAAAACCCTGAAAACCGGCTGGACCCCCAAAGCACACCCCAACGGCACCACCACCTGGACCGCCCCCACCGGCCACACCTACACCACCATGCCGCTCTCCCCAATCCTGTTCCCACACAACACATCTGACGTCGACATCCCACGATCGCGACGCATCACCCTGATCGGTGAGCGGGACCGCGACCCCGACATCCCACGACGCCAACGCACCCGACAACACGACCGCGAATACCGCATCAACGCCGAACGCACCCGCAACGCAGCAGAACTCGCCCTCGAAACCGCCCGCGGACAACCGAACTTCTAGGCACCCGAGCCCTCCCGGGATTCGCGGTGCAGGTCGATCACTCCGGCCCGCACCAGCAGCAGCACGCTGACCACCAGCACCCACGCCGGGAAGGCGATCGTCAGCCACATGCTGAGATCACTCGCGATCAGAAGACCCAGGGCAGCAACGTAGGTCAGGGTCACCAACCAGCGTGGCATCAGTCCGGTCTTCCGCCAGATCATCGCCAGCGACATCATGAAGACCGCCGCCATCCGGAGGCCGTAGGTCTTGGACACTGTCAGGAGCACGAACTGCCCGAACTCCGCGACATCTGGATCCATGGCCGCACCACTGCGTTCCAGCCCCGCACCGACCCCGGCGGTGACGAACATCATCGCCAAGAACAACAGGCCACTGCCGATGAAGACCGTCGAGAAGAACCGGTCCTCGTAACCGCCCAGCCCATCGCGGACCACGGCCATGAACCACAGAAAAGCGATCCCGGCGAACGGCATGATCTTCGCGGCGACGCCCAGGTGAGTACTGCCATCGAGCAACCACTGCGCACCGGACTCGGCACCCTCGGGCAACTCCAGTCGGATCAAGACCAACGCGGTCCCGAACAATACTGCGAAAACCACTCCGGCCACCGCGGCGGCCCGCGGGGTCGTCAGCCTGTTCGTCACACGGACATGGTCACACGATCAGGGCTGACCGGGCAGCAATCTGATCATCAAACCGTTGCTTTCGGCCAGCAGTTTCCCGTCACCGTCGACCAGCTCGGCGTTGACAAACGCCTTGCGCCCATCGGATTCACGCACCCACCCCCGCGCCGTGAGCGGCTCGTCGATCGGTGTCACCGCCCGGTAGTCGACATGCAGAAACGCGGTCCGGCTGACCGGGCGACCGGCCGCGTGGATCACCATGCCGAACACCGAGTCGAACAGCAGTGGCAGCACCCCACCGTGCACGGCGCCGTTTCCGCCGACGTGGTACCGGCTGAACTGCACCGTCAGTTCGACACCATCGGCGTCGAACTTGCTGATCTGCCAGGGCGGCATCAACAGGCTGCCTGCCCCGGGCAGAGACGGCACCCGACTCGCGGGTCCGACCCCCTCGGCGGCCCGATACGGTTCCAACCGGGCCACCAATTGTTCGGCCAGATCGGCTGCGGCATCCCAGGTCTCGCTGTCCGGATCGGCCGATACCGCGAGGTCCTGCGCATGGCGCATCGCCGTCAGGAAGCGGGCGAATCCGGGGCCGGGATCTGCGAGCTCGAAGACCGGAAACCCGCCGTGCCGGTCGTACTCAGGGTCGGCACGGCGCGGATCCAGCCCGAAGTCGGTCACGCCAGGATGTCCCTGCGGACAATCGTCTGATCCCGCCCCGGACCGACGCCGATGCACGAGACCTGTGCCCCGGCAAGCTCTTCGAGCCGCAGCACGTAATCGCGGGCGTTCTTCGGCAGATCGTCGAACTCCCGCGCACCGGAGATGTCCTCCCACCAACCGGGCAGCTCTTCGTAGATCGGCTCGGCCTTGTGGATATCGGCTTGGGTCATCGGCATCTCGTCGGTGCGTTTGCCGTCGACGGTGTAACCGACGCACACCGGCACCGTCTCCAGGCTGGACAGCACGTCGAGCTTGGTCAGGAAGTAGTCGGTGATGCCGTT
The DNA here is from genome assembly GCA_052044345.1 of Mycolicibacterium sp. 22603. Lineage (GTDB taxonomy): Bacteria > Actinomycetota > Actinomycetes > Mycobacteriales > Mycobacteriaceae > Mycobacterium. The sequence continues at coordinate 98,514 of JBQEMX010000001.1, read as the reverse complement.
GACGCGGGTGGCGTACCGGGCGATCACGGCGTCGAACCAGCCACAGCGCCGGGCCCGGCCGGTCGTCACGCCCACCTCACCGCCGGTCTTGGCCAGATATGCCCCGTGCTCGTCGAACAGCTCGGTCGGGAAGGGACCCGACCCCACCCGGGTGGTGTAGGCCTTGAGGATGCCCAACACCGTGGTGATGCGCGTCGGTCCGATACCCGAGCCCACCGACGCACCGCCGGCGGTCGGGTTGGAGGAGGTGACGAACGGATACGTGCCATGGTCGACGTCGAGCAAGGTGCCCTGCGAGCCCTCCAGCAGCACGATCTGGCCGTCCTCCAGCGCCTGGTTCAGCAGCAACCGGGCATCGGAGATGCGGTGCTTGAATCCCTCGGCCTGGGTCAGCAGGCTCTCCAAAACCTCCGCGGGCTCCAGGGCCTTGCGGTTGTAGATCTTGACCAGCACCTGGTTCTTGAAGTCCAGCGCGGCCTCGATCTTCTGCTCGAGCAGCGCCGGATCGAGCACGTCGGCGGCCCGGATGCCCAGACGCGCGACCTTGTCCTGATAGCAGGGCCCGATCCCGCGACCGGTGGTGCCGATCTTCTTGCTGCCCATGTACCGCTCGGTCACCTTGTCGATGGCGACGTGATACGGCATGAGCAGGTGGGCGTCGGCGGAGATGAGCAGCCGGGAGGTGTCGACCCCGCGCTCCTCCAGGCCCGAAAGCTCGGTCAGCAGCACGCCAGGGTCGACCACGACACCGTTGCCGATGACGTTGGTGACACCCGGAGTGAGGATGCCCGAGGGGATGAGGTGCAGCGCGAAGTTCTCCCCAGTCGGCAACACCACGGTGTGACCCGCGTTGTTACCTCCCTGGTAGCGAACTACCCATTGCACACGTCCACCGAGCAGGTCGGTGGCTTTACCTTTGCCCTCATCGCCCCACTGGGCGCCGATGAGCACGATTGCCGGCATGGCATTTCTCCCGCTTAAAGTGATGCAGCCGGTGACCCACCCTATCCGAGCGGAGCCGTAGGAGTTGCGTTGGCCACAAATGACGTGGGCGTTTTGTTGTTCGGCGGGCGCCGGACACCCCGTGCGCTGCGCGGACTACCGGGAATTTCGCCCGACGAGGTGACCGAATTCCGGCGGGTCATCGTGGTCGGTGGTGACGCGGATCTGGCCGCGGTGCTCAAGCGACTGCTGCGGGCGGACCGCCTCGATGTCGAGGTGGCGCACGTGCGCCGTGCATGGGGCGCGGGCCGGGCGGTGTCCGGCCGGGCGACGCGGGTGCCGCTGATCAGGGACGAGACGGGGTCGGTGATCGTGGGTGCCGCCGTCTGGGTCGGCGAGAATTCGGCATTGGCCGGCGAGGCGGTGGTCGACGACACGGTGCTGTTCGACGGCGAGGTCACCGGGGTCCGGGTGGAGCCGATCCCCGACCAACCCGGGCTGCGCGCCGCGGTCCTGTCGCGACGCATGCGGCCGGGTCGCTGGGTGACCGGGCGCGCCGCACAGCTGGGCACGCCGGGCGCGCTCGTGGTGCGCGACGGCGAGCAGAGCGCCCGTCCGGTCAAACGGTCGACGTTCTACCGGCACACACAGGGCTGGTTATCGGTGCACTAGGTAGCGTCGGGACGTGAACATCAGACCTCTGCGTCAGTCGGTGCGTCCGAGCCCGATCTTCCTGGCGATCGTCGCGCTGACCGCGGCAGGCGGGGTGGGTGCATGGCTGTGCGCCGACCGCGTGCAGACGCTGTCCTACGTCTCGGTCTTCGTGCTGGTGATCGCCGGCTGGTTGGTATCGCTGTGTCTGCATGAGTTCGGCCACGCCTACACCGCGTGGCGGTTCGGCGACCACAACGTCGAGGTCCGTGGCTACTTGACGTTGAACCCGCTCAAGTACGCCAATCCCATTCTGTCACTGGGTCTTCCGATGCTGTTCATCGCGATCGGCGGAATCGGCCTGCCGGGCGGGGCGGTCTATCTGCACACCTCGTGGATGACGGCCCGGCAGCGCACCCAGGTCAGCCTGGCCGGCCCACTGGCCAACCTGGTGCTGGCGATCCTGCTGCTCGGCGCGACACGCCTGTTCTACGATCCGGCGCACGCGGTGTTCTGGGCCGGGCTGGCGTTCCTGGGCTTCCTGCAGGTCACCGCGGTGCTGTTGAACCTGCTGCCGATCCCCGGCCTGGATGGTTACAACGCCCTGGAGCCCCACCTGCGCACCGAGACCCAACGCGCCCTGGACCCGATCAAACAGTGGGGCTTTGTCATCCTGCTCGTCGTGCTGCTGGTGCCACAGCTCAACCAGCTCTTCTTCGGTGCGGTGTTCTGGTTCGTCGAGCTGTCCGGCGTTCCCGGTCCACTGGTGTCACTGGGCGGTGGCCTCACCCGATTCTGGTCCGCCTGGGTCTGAGCGCCCTTGCGACATATGCATACTTCCGCATATATTCGGCGGCATGGGTGCCGGACATGACCACAGCCACGGTGGAAGCGATACGCGGGTAGGCCGCATGATGATCGGCGCGGCCATCCTGGCCACGTTCTTCGTCGTCGAACTCGTCACCGCGCTCAGCATCAACTCGATCGCCCTGCTCGCCGACGCCGGCCACATGCTCACCGACCTGGTCGCCATGTTCATGGGCCTGACCGCGGTGCTCATGGCCCGCCGCGGATCGACCTCCGCCGCGCGCACCTACGGCTGGCACCGCGCCGAGGTGTTCACCGCCGTGGCGAACGCAGCACTGCTGTTCGGTGTCGCTGCGTTCATCCTCTACGAGGCCTTCGAACGCCTCGGCGACGCTCCCGATGTGCCCGGCGTGCCGATGATCGTGGTCGCCCTGGCGGGGCTGGTGGCCAATATCGCGGTGGTGCTGCTGCTGCGTTCGGACGCCGAACACAGCCTCGCGGTCAAGGGCGCCTACATGGAGGTCGTCGCCGATACCGTCGGCAGCATCGGTGTGCTGATCGCGGGCATCGTCACCGTCACCACCGGTTGGCCCTACGCCGACGTCGTCGTCGCCGTCCTGGTCGCGCTGTGGGTGCTGCCCCGCGCCGTCGCCCTGGCCAGGGCCGCGCTGCGCATCCTCAGCGAATCGTCACCGGCGCACATCGACGTCGAAGAACTGCGCACCGAACTCGAGTCGGTCGACGGCGTCACCGGCGTGCACGATCTGCACGTGTGGACGCTGGTGCCGGGCAAGGACATGGCCACCGCGCACCTGACCAGCAGCGCGGACTCCGCGCGGGTGCTGGTCGACGCCCGGGCGGTGCTGGCCGCTCACGGCCTGGAGCACGCCACAGTGCAGGTGGAGTCCACCGGCGATGACGATTGCGGCACGAAAGGCTGTTAGGCCAGCCCCAGGGCCGCCCTGGCCTCCGGGTCACAATCGTCGAGCAGGTCCAGGCACCGGGCGTACTCCGGAGTCTCCCCGATGGTCTGCGCGGCCTTCGCCAGCGCTGCCACACAACGCAGGAAGCCGCGGTTGGGCTCGTGCGCGTAGGGCACCGGACCGAAGCCCTTCCACCCGTTGCGGCGCAGCTGATCGAGCCCCCGGTGATATCCGGTGCGCGCGTAGGCGTACGCGGTGACGGGCTGCTCATCGGACAGCGCCGCCTCGGCCAGCGCGGCCCAGGCCACCGACGCACTCGGGTGCGCCGCCGCCACGATGGCGGGCTCCTCGCCCGCGCCCAGTTCCTCTTCGGCCTCCGTGTCACCCGGCAGCAGCACCGGATCCGGCCCCAGCAGGTCGCCCATACGCGTCATGGGCCTATTGTGCCGTGCGGGGATATGCCGCCAGTGACTAGGCTTGCGGAGAGCGTTCGCGAGGGAGGACCGCAGCAGGGATGTCGAACCCAACAGAACCCGGGGACCCGAACACCGAGCCCACCGCGGACGCATCGGAGGCCGAGGATTCCTCGGAGCGCCGGTTCACCGCGCCGTCCGGATTCGACGGCTCCACCCAGATCATCCAGTCGGTGCCCGAGCCGCCGACCGAGATTTTCGCCGCCGGCGAGCCGACGGAGATGATCGACACCTCCAAAGTGGCTGCCCCTCAGGTCATTCCGCCCCGCGACGACGCGCCCAAGGCGCCCGCGCGCCGGCGCAGCTGGGGCTGGGTCATCGCGGTGGTGCTGGTGATCGCCGCCGTCGCCGCGGTCGCCATCCTCGGCACCGTGCTGCTGACAAGGGGTGGTGACAGCGCTGCCTCCCAGGAGGACCAGGTTCGCTCGACGATCGAGAACTTCGACGTCGCCATCCAGAAGGGTGACCTGGCCGCCCTGCGCGGATTGACCTGTGGCGCCACCCGCGACAGTTATGTCCGCTATGACGACAAGGCCTGGACCGACACCCATCGTCGGGTCGCCGCGGCCAAGCAGTACCCGGTGGTGGCCAGCATCGACGAGGTGGTGGTGGTCGACGACCACGCCGAGGCCAACGTGACCACGTTCATGGCCAATGCCCCGCAGACCCGGTCCACGCGCAGCTTCGATCTGCAGTTCCGCGACGACCAGTGGAAGATCTGCCAGAACGGCTGACGGGCCCGGAAAAGTTCGGCGACCCGGCAAACTGAGTGCCGCTCCCCCTGACCTCAAAGATGGGACTCTGATAGCGAGTTCGGCTCTGCCATAGTCCGTTTCGTGATGTGGATGGCATTTCCGCCGGAGGTCCATTCGGCTTTGCTGAGCACCGGCCCCGGCGCCGGCCCGCTACTCGCCGCGGCCACCGCGTGGCACTCGTTGAGCCTCGACTACGCCGAGGCCGTCGCAGAACTGACCCGGACGCTCGGCACCGTGCAGGCCGGGGCCTGGCAGGGACCCAGCGCCGACCGCTACGTCGCCGCGCACGCGCCGTTCCTGTCCTGGCTGGCCCAGGCGAGCGCCGACAGTGCGGCCACGGCCGTCCAGCACGAGACCGCCGCCGCTGCCTACACGACCGCACTGGCCGTCATGCCCACGCTGCCCGAGATCGCACTCAACCACACGACTCGCGCCGCACTGGTGGCCACCAATTTCTTCGGGATCAACAGCATCCCCATCGCGGTCAACGAGGCCGACTACGCACGGATGTGGATCCAGGCCGCCACCACGATGGGCACCTACCAGGCGGTCAGCGGTGCGGCGGTGGCCGCTGCACCGGCCAGCCCGCCGCCCCCGCCGAACCTGCTTCCCGGCGTTGACGCCACGACCACCTTCGCGGCGCCGGCCGCCACACCGCAAGCCTTCGATGCCCTACGCGGCTACTTCGACTCGCTGCCCGGCGGCGACCTGCTGTGGGACTTCCTGCAGAATCCGCTGGAGAACTCGATCGCCCTCGTCAGGGACTTCTTGACCAACCCCGCGACGGCACTGCAGACCTGGGGCCCGTTTCTGGCGGCCGTCGCCTACCAGGCGATCTCGTGGGTAGGTTCGTTGACGACCTATCCGGCGATGTTCCTCGCACCCTTCCTCGCCACCGCGGGCGCCGTGCTGGGCATCGTCATCGGGGTGATCGTGTTCCAGCTGACGGAACTGATGAAACTGATGGACCTGCCGCCGCTGGTTCTCGGCGATCCCGCCGCGCCACCGCAAGGCGATCAGCAGCAGTTCCCGCCGGCATCGTTGCCCACGGCCGGCGCCGCAGCGAGCGTCGCCGCCGGGGCGCCGGCCGGGTCGGCACCGGCCACGGCGCCTTCGCCTCCAGCGGCTTCGGCAGCCGCTCCCCTGACTCCCTATGCGGTGGCCGGACGCGACCCCGGGGAAGGTTTCAGTCCGACCGCGCGGGACAAGACCCAGGCGCAGGCACCGTCCTCGGGCAGCCCGGCCGAGGCCGTGGGTGTCGCGGCAGCCTCCGTCACACAACGCCGGCGACGACGCAAGAAGGCGGCCGTCATCGAGGACCGCGCCTATGCCGACGCCTATCTGGATGACGAACCCTCCGATGAACCGAACGAGCCGACCAGCGGACCCGGCTCCTGGATCGGCACCTCGCGGGGCGGCGGCATCGACGCAAAAGGGCTGACCACCATGACCACCGATCAACTCGGTGGCCAGGCGGTCAGCCCGATGCTGCCGGGTGGGTGGGACCCCGACGAGAAGAACTAACCCGCGGAAACCGAACGGCCCGCGCTGTGCAGGTCGTTACACGCCTCGATGACGCGCTCGGTCATCCCGGCCTCGGCCTTCTTCAGGTAGCTGCGCGGGTCGTAGACCTTCTTGTTGCCGACCTCACCGTCGATCTTGAGCACACCGTCGTAGTTGGTGAACATGTGCCCGGCGACGGGCCGGGTGAAGGCGTACTGGGTGTCGGTGTCGACGTTCATCTTCACCACGCCGTAGCGCAGCGAGTCCTCGATCTCGGACTTCAGCGAGCCCGAACCACCGTGGAAGACGAAATCGAACGGCTGGGCGCTGTCGGCGAGGCCAAGCTTGGCCGCGGCGACCTGCTGACCCTGAGCCAGGATCTCCGGCTTGAGCTTCACGTTGCCCGGCTTGTACACACCGTGCACGTTGCCGAAGGTCGCGGCCAGCAGGTACTTGCCCTTCTCGCCGGCGCCGAGGGCATCGATGGTCTTCTCGAAATCTTCGGAAGAGGTGTACAGCTTCTCGTTGATCTCGGCCTCGACGCCGTCCTCTTCACCGCCGACGACACCGATCTCGATCTCCAGGATGATCTTGGCTTCGGTCGACAGCTTGAGCAGTTCCTGCGCGATCTGCAGGTTCTCGTCGATCGGCACCGCGGAGCCGTCCCACATGTGCGACTGGAACAGCGGGTTCTGGCCGTTCTTCACGCGCTCGGCGGAGATGGCCAGCAGCGGGCGCACGAAGCTGTCCAGCTTGTCCTTGGGGCAGTGGTCGGTGTGCAGTGCGACGGTGATGTCGTACTTGGCGGCGACGACGTGGGCGAACTCGGCCAGCGCGGTGGCGCCGACGACCATGTCCTTGACCCCGAGTCCGGAACCGAACTCCGCACCGCCGGTGGAGAACTGGATGATGCCGTCGCTGCCCGCGTCGGCGAATCCCTTGATCGCGGCATTGATGGTCTCCGAGGAGGTGCAGTTGATCGCCGGGAAGGCGAACGAGTGCTCCTTGGCGCGGCCCAGCATCTCGGCGTAGACCTCGGGCGTGGCGATGGGCATGGACTTCCTCCTGGGTCGCGTGCGCTGTCCCCGGCAGTATCTCAAGAAGCCCTCGGCGGCGGCAGGGCGGATGCCGGGTACACCGGTTACTCTCGGGTAGAAATGCGCACGAAGCCGGTTCCGACCCTGGTCGTCTTTCTGGCCACTGCACTGGCCGGCACCCTCACCGGGTGCGCACAGCCCGCCCCGCCCGAGACCGTGCCCACCGTGGCAGCGGCCGTCCCGGCACCACCGGTTCAGGTCGATTCCGTGCCCGCGGGCACCGCGCAGGTCGTCGTCAACGGCGCGACCGGTCCCAGCGGCCCGGTGCAGTGCGATGACGACGACGGTCTGCTCACCCTCAGCATCGGGGACTCATCGCTCGGGGTCACCGTCATCCTCACCGATGGCGGGGACGACGACGGGAACGATGACGGGGACACGCCCGCCGTCCGTTCGGTGACCATCGGCGACGTCGGCGGTGTCGCGCTGGCGTACGCCTTCGACGTCTCGGTCCCCGGCGCGGCCAGACCAGCGCCGACCGCGCTGCGCAACGACGCCACCTGGATCGTCACCGGCGCGGGAAGCGGTACCGATTCCGCCGATCCGGCGCGCATCGTCGATTCCAGCTACCGGATCGCCGTGGCCTGTCCCTAAGGTCCAGCCGGTATCTTCGAACCCCATGACCACCAACCTGGCGCTCATGCCGGATTTCATGGACCCGATCAACCTGCTGAGCTACTTCGGCACCTGGGCCTTGGTCGGTCTGCTGGTGGTCGTCTTCGTCGAATCCGGGGTGCTGTTCCCGATCCTGCCCGGTGACTCGTTGCTGTTCGTGGCGGGCATGCTGGCCGCAGGCATCCAGACCGCCTCGGCGGAGGGCAATGTCGCCGACGTCAACTTCCAGCTCTGGCAGCTGCTGGTGTTCATCCCGGTCGCCGCGATCCTCGGCGCACAGGTGGGGTACTGGATCGGCCGCAACGTCGGCACGGCGATGTTCAAGCCGAACGCGCGGTTCCTGAAGCAGAAGTACCTCGACGAGGCGCATGTGTTCTTCGAGCAGCGCGGGCCCTTCGCCATCGTTATCGCCCGCTTCGTGCCGATCGTGCGCACCCTGGCGCCCATCACCGCCGGCGCGGCCAAGATGAACTACGCGGTCTTCACGCTGTACAACGCCATCGGCGCCATCGTCTGGGGCTGCGGCTTGACCATGCTGGGGTTCTGGCTCGGCCGGTTCGAGATCATCCAGAAGCTGCTCGAGCCGATCGTCATCGGCATCGTCATCCTGTCGGTGCTGCCCATCGCGATCGAGTGGTACAAGCGCCGCAAGGCCGTCAAGGATGCCGGCGAGGGACCGCTGGCCGAGCAGGGCTAGAGCCCGCCGCGCAGGGCATCGAAGAGTGCCGTCAACCGGGCACGGTGGTCCTCGATCACCGGATCCGGTGCGTCCGCTGCGATGACGCGGCGCGCTGTCCCGGTGAGCACCGCCGCATAACCGGCGACGAACAGGGCGGCGAACAACGTCGGGTCACCGTCGAACTCTGCGTCGGCGTCGAGGTCGGCGGCCAGGGCTTGCTCAAGTTCCGCGGCGATCTCCCTGGCCCGCGCGATCAGCGCGGGTGAGGCCGCCACCGTCCGATAGAACGGGATCGATCCCGCCTTCACCCCGGACAGCGCATGGCGCTCGTCGACCAACCGGAAGGCCGCCTCGCGCAGCGAGGTCAGCGCGTCGACGTCGGCACCCCGGTCGCGCACCGCCGCGCGCAGTATTGCCACCGCATCATCCACGCGGTCGAAGAGCAGATCCTCCTTGCGGGGAAAGTGCTTGAACACCGTCACGCTGGACACCCCGGCCTGCCGCGCGACATCGGCGACGGTGACGGTATCGAACCCGCGCTCCAGGAACAGCACCGTGGCGACATCGGAGATCTTGCGTCGGGTCAACGGACCCCCGCGCTCCGAAGTTCTCGGCATGACTTTCCCTCCTGTTGACCCACTAAGTTTAGTGACTTAACTTAGTGGCTATGTCCGTCGCTCCCCGCATTCTTCCTCCCCGGTCGCTGGCCCAGACATGGATGGCTCTGACGGGGCTCAGCGCGGTGTTCCTGTTCGAGATGCTCGACAACTCGGTGCTCACCATCGCACTGCCGACCATCGGCCGCGATCTGCAGGCCTCGGCGACCGCCCTGCAGTGGGTCGTCGGCGCCTACGCCGTCGTGTTCGGCGGTCTGATGCTGGTGTTCGGTGCGGTCGCCGACCGGTTCGGTCGACGGCGGCTGATGATCATCGGCCTCACCCTGCTCGCCGCGGCAAGCCTGGCCACCGCTTTCGTCGAGACCGCAGAACAACTCATCGCCGTCCGGGTGCTCACCGGCATCGCCGCGGCGATGACCACGCCCGGTTCGATGGCGTTGGCCTTCCGGCTCTTCGACGAGGACACCCTGCGGCTGCGCGCCATCACCCTCATCTCCACCGTCGGCCTGGTCGGGCTGGCCATCGGACCGACAGTCGGCGGGCTGGTCATCCAGGTCGCGCCGTGGCAGCTGCTCCTGCTGGCGAACGTCCCGATCGCCGCGCTGGCGATCATCGGGGTGAGTCGCGGCGTGGCGGCCGACCGCGCGGCCGATTTGCACCGCGACCCGCTGGACCTCCCCGGTGCGGCACTGGGCACCACGACGATCGTGCTGGCGCTGCTGACGCCCACGCTCTTCGTCGACCGCGGTGTCGGAGCATGGCTGCCGTGGGCGGCCGCCGCGGCGGCCGTCACCACCCTCGCCGTGTTCGTCATGCGCGAACGGCGCACACGCTTCCCGCTGATTTCTCTGGAACTCGTTGCGCGACCGTTGGTTTCGAGTGGGCTGGCCTTCAAGGCGGCCGCCGGGCTCGCGGTGGCGGGACTCGGCTATCTGGTGACGCTGCAGTTGCAGCTCGGCTGGGGATGGCCACCGGCGCTGGCCGCGCTCGGCATGCTGCCGCAGGTCCTCGTGTTGATCGCGGGCAGTGCCTTCGTCGATCCGTTCGTCCGCCGCGTCGGACCCGAACGTGCCGCCTGGCTCAGCGCCTGCACCGTGGTGATCGGCCTGGCCGTGTTCGGGTTGCTCGGCCGGTTCGGCTATCCGTGGGTTGCCCTGTCGCTGACGCTGGTCGCCGCGGGCATGCGGGTGGTCGGCGTGGTCGCGGCACTCAACGTGCTGCGCGGGATGCCGGAGGACCGGACCTCGCTGGGCACGGCGCTGACCGATACCGCCGCACAGGTGACCTCGGCGATCGGGATCGTGGTCACCGGCACCATCCTGGCGGCGCTGTTCTCCGGCTCGTTGGCGACCGGGGACTGGACCGCGCAGCAGACCGGTCAGTTCCATCAGGCCGTGACGGTCGCCGGGCTGACCCTGACCGGATTGGCAGCCGCGCTGGTGGTCGTCGGTGTGGTGCGCGGACGCAACCGTTAGGCCTCCAGCGCACGGATCAGGCTGGCGGCGTCGTACGGCCCGGTGTGCCGTACACCGTTGACGAAGAACGTCGGCGTGCCGCCCAGGTCCATCAGTTCGGCGTCCTCGATGTCATCGGTCACCCGGTGCATCACCTTGGCCGACTGCACATCCTCGTCGAACTTCGCGATATCGCAGCCGACCCCGTCGGCGTAGCGGTAGATGTGCTGCCATTCCAGGTGATCCTGCATCTCGAACATGCGGGCACCCATTTCGAAGAACCTCCCCTGGAGCGCGGCGGCCTCGCTGGCGCGGGCGGCATCCACCGAATGTGGGTGCACCCGTTCCAGCGGCAGGTGCCGCCAGACATAGCGCAGCCGGTCGCCGAAATGCGCGCGCACCTCGTCGATCGAACCGGTCGCCCGGCTGCAGAACGGGCATTCGAAGTCGGCGTACTCGACCAGGGTGAGCGGTGCGTTCGGGTTTCCGGCGATGTGGTCGCGCTCGGTGTCGACGGGGCGCAGCAGTGTCGCGCCCACCGCGACCGGGGGGCTGATCCGGTCGGTGATGGTGAACAGCAGCCAGCCGAGGACGAACGCCACCACCGAGGCCACCAGCACACCGACGCGCGCCAGATCCTGACTGACCGGGTCACTGATCGCGATGTCGACGATGAACAACGAGATGGTGAAACCGATCCCGGACAACGCCGCACCGCCGGCCACCCGGCGCAGGGTCAACCCCGGCGCCAGTTGGCCGAGCCCGCTGGCCCGCACGATCGCCGTTGCCGCGGTGATACCGACGAACTTGCCCACCACCAGGCCGGCGATGATGCCCCATGTCAGCGGCGATCGGACGGCCAGTTCGACGGTCTGCATGTTGAACTGCACGCCGGCGTTGGCCAGCGCGAACACCGGCAGGATCAGGTAGGACACGTACGGGGTGAACGCGGTCTGCAGCCGCTCGTTGATGGAGATCGAGTCACGCAGCCGCCGCGCCGCCTCCCGCGCGTACTCCGAGTTCGGGGACTGTCGGAAGACGCCGATCATCTCGACGGCCTCCTCCACCCGATCGCGTTCCGGGGTGAACACCGGGATCAGCAGGGCGACCGCGACACCGGCCAGCGTCGGGTGCACGCCGCCCTGCAACAGAGCGAGCCACAAGCCCGACCCCAGCACGAAATAGGCCGGGCCGCGGGCCGCGGGCAGCAGCCGCACCCCGGCCAGCAGCGCGATCAGCACCACCGACAGCAGGAGCGGCCAGATTCGGATCTGATCGGAGTAGAACAGCGCGATCGCCAGCAGCGCACCGACATCGTCGACGACGGCCAGGGTCAACAGGAAGGTCCGCAGTCGGGATGGGTGCTTGGGTCCGATGATGGCCAGCGCGCCGACGAGGAAGGCGGTGTCGGTCGAGATGACCACCCCCCAGGCCCGCGCCTCCTCGCCACTGGGGTTGAACAACAGGAACACCAGTGCCGGCACGATCAGGCCGGCCAACGCGGCCAGCACCGGAACCGCGGCGCGGGAGCGGTCGGTCAGCTCGCCGATGACGAACTGGCTCTTGACCTCAAGGCCGACCAGGAAGAAGAAGAACGTCATCAACGCGTCGTTGACGAGGTGTTTGACGCTCATCTCGGCGTGCGCACTGCCGAAGGTCAATCCGACGTGGGTATCCCAGAAACTCGTATAGCTCTGCGCCCAAGGCGAATTCGACCACAGGATGGCCAACAGGGTGAACAGCAGCAGGAGGCCGGCGGCAATGTTCTCGCCGCTGCGGACGGCGGTCGGGTTGCGCCGGGTCACGCGGTCCCGGCATCCAGGGTGTGGGCAACCTCCATCAGCATCCAGCCCGACAACTGCACCGACAGATCGCGTTCGGGCATCTCGGAGGCGCTGACCGCACCGTCCACCGACTGCGCATCCTTGGTCGCCGCCCGCGGCACCTCGGCGTTGCGATCCCAGAACGGGCCGAACAGCGGCATCCCGTCGACAGTCTGGCGGTAGTCCCACGCCGCTTGCGCGGAGGCCAGCACGATCGCGCGGGCGGTGTCGCGCGCCTGCTCGTCGGCAGGGGTGCTGCCGGGCAGATCGGTGGCCACCAAAGCCAGATAGCGGGCGGTGATCGCGTTGAACAATCCCCCGTCACCACCGCCGGCACCGCGGATGACGCCATCGGTGGTCATCTGCTGCTCGACGGCGGCGACCAGCCGGTGCACCCGTTCGGCGTGCTCGGGGTCGCCGGTGCGGTTGGCCAGTTCGACCTCGAGACCGAGGACGACGCCCTGGCAGTAGGTGTACTGCGCGCGCACCAGCGAACCGGCCTTGATGCCGTCGAAGACCAGCCCGGTCTCGGGGTCGATCAGGGTGTCGTCGATCCAGTCGGCCATCTGCTGGGCTCGTCGCACACGTTCGCCCCGGGCGGAAAGGTACCGGGCCAGGAAGATCCCGGCCGGACCGTTGGCCGGGGCGTTGAAGAACTGATCCTGTTTGCGCCAGGGGATTCCGCCGCCGTCCTCGGGCACCCAGGCGTTGAGGAACTGCTCGGTGAAGGTGCGCAGCGCCTTGGGTCGGCCGACACCGACCAGTCTCTCGGAGCGTTCCAGGGCCAGGGCGAGCCAGGCCATGTCGTCGTAGTAGCTGTTGGTCCAGCGCAGGTTGTTACGAAGGTGATGACCGCGGATCTGGCGCTTGATCCTCGTCAGGCGCTGCGGCTGCGGATCGCGCAGCTGGGCGTCGACCAGGCAGTCGAGCAGATGCGCCTGCCACCAGTAGTGCCAGGTGCCGAAGAGTGATTGTTTGCGCGCCGCCGGCCACGCAGTGACCCCGAGCTGGGTCCCGGGCAGACCCCACAACCGTCGCAGGTGCCGCGTGGTGACGGCGGTCTCCGAGCTGGCGGCGCGATTTGCCCATACCTCGACCATGGGCACGATCTTGCCCTACCAGGCCGCAGTTATGTCGGCATGTGTGCGGACCCAGGCGTGCATCGCGATTCCGGCCGCCACACCGGCGTTGATGCTGCGGGTCGACCCGAACTGCGCGATGGACACCGTGAATGCCGCGCCGGCCGAGGCCTCCGGCGTGATCCCGGGGCCTTCCTGACCGAATATCAGCAGGCAGTCGCGCGGCAGGACCGCGGTCTCCAACGGGCGCGATCCGGGCACGTTGTCGACGGCGACGACGGTCAGTCCGGCATCGGCGGCGAAGGCGAGCAGGCCGGTGGTGTCCTCGTGATGACGGAGCCGTTGATAGCGGTCGGTGACCATGGCACCGCGCCGGTTCCATCGGCGTCGCCCGACGATGTGCACGGTGTCGACGGCGAACGCATTGGCGGTGCGCACCACGGTGCCGATATTGGCATCGCTGCCGAAATTCTCGATCGCGATGTGCAGCGGGTGCCGGCGTCGGTCGATATCGGCGATGATCGCCTCACGGGTCCAATACCGGTATGCGTCAACGACATTGCGGGAGTCACCGGCGCGCAGCAGCTCGGGGTCGTACCGCTCGGCATCCGCGCCGGCGGGCAGCGGCCCCTGCCACGGTCCGACACCGGGGCTCTCACCCCACTCGGTGGGCCCGGGCGGCTCAGTCATCGGGGGTGGTCCACAACGCGGCATGGGTACCGACCACCGAGACCGTCGGGTACAGCAGCGCGGCGTTGATCTCACCCTGGGTGCACAGCGAGGCCCGGATCGCGACGGCATCCCGGCTCTCGTCGGGCAACACCAGCAGTGAGGACCCGTAGGCCGAGCAGGCATGCGAGAGTCCCTTGCCCGGCAGTGTCGGACCGGTCAACACCATCAGCGGACCGCCGCGCTCCTGCGAGTCCTCCCGATACCGTTGCGCCAGACCGTCGATCGACAGGCCCAGCAGCATGTAGCCCTTACCGGTGAACGCATTGGGATCACCGATCGCCTCGGGCCGCAGCTGCGACCCGTCGGCGGCGAATCCGTCGACGCTGGTGGAGGTGATGACCAGTCCGGTGTCGGTGTCCGGTGTGGGTGCCAGCCCCAGCGGGAAGGCGGCCGCATACGCGACGGTGGTCTTCGGCATCCGGTCTTGCGGTGAGTACAGGTAGATGCCGCGCACCTGACTCTGATCGCGCAGCGGGCCGAGGCAGATGGTGCCGCTGAGCCTGGCCGGATCGGCGGCGGTGACGGGCTGCAGGTTCAGGTCGGTGACCGAATCACAACTACCGACGGCGGTGGCCTCCAGCGGATGCGACAGCGCGCCGTACAGACCGAAGCGCAGGCTGTCCGCGGCGACATGATCGGCGTTCTCGTCGGCGACGGCGGCGTCGACGTCGACGAGCACCTGGTTGCCCTCGAAGCGCAGGTTGGCCACCGAGACGTTCCAGCCGAGCAGTGCCTGGGCCTCACCGAGGGTGGCCTGCTGGGCACCGAAGGGCCCCTGGTGATCATCGCCGGCTGCACATCCGGCCACCAGCATGATGGCCGCCAGCAGCGCGATGGCGGTGCGGATCACGTGCGATCACGGCCCTTGCCGACGCGTTTGGTCAATCCGCGCAACAGGGTTCGCGGGAGCAGTCGACTGCCGGTGGTCAGCGCCTTGTACTGCAGTCCCGGCACGATGACGACCTTGTGATCGGCCACGTCGGCGAGGGTGTCGTCGACGACATCGTCGACCTCCAGCCAGAACCAGGACGGGGTGCCGGCCATGTCGATACCGGCCCGCTCGTGGAATTCGGTGCGTACGAATCCCGGGCACAGCGCGTGGACCCCGACCCCCGTGCCACCGAGGCCGTTGGCCAAACCCTCGGAGAACGCGATCACCCAGGCCTTGGAGGCCGAGTAGGTCGATCCGCGACCCGGCATCAGACCGGCCACACTGGCGACGTTGATGACGGTGCCGGTGCCGGCGGCAAGCATGGCGGGCAACGCGGCGTGGGTGAGCGCCATGACGGCGGTGACGTTGACGTCGAGCTGAGCTTGCAGCCGCGCGTAGTCCGCGGTCCAGAACTCACCGGCGGTGCCGAACCCGGCGTTGTTGACCAGCACCTGCACACCCTCGCGCAACCGGGCACACACGGCGTCGCGGCCGGTCCGGTCGGCAAGGTCGGCGCAGATGATCTCGACGGAGACGCCGTACCGGTCGCCCAGTTCGGCGGCCAACGTGTCCAGCCGGGCGGCGTCACGGGCCACCAGGATCAGGTCGTTGCCGTCCGCGGCGTAGCGGCGGGCGAATCCGGCACCGATGCCCGAGGTCGGGCCGGTGATCAGTACCTGCATCTACCGCTGGAAGTGCGGCGCCTGGCGCGGCTGGTGCACCGGCGGGCGTTGCTGGGTGTAGCGGCTCACGTCGCTGCGACCGGCCGGCTGGTCGCCGCGACCGGCGGGCAACTCGGCGGGACTCTGTAGCTGCGCGGGCCGGGGTGCCAGCGGCCGGCTCGGGGAACCGCTGCGGCGGGCCAATGCGGGCTGGCCGGCGCGAGCGCCGTTGACACCGGCCTGCTGCACGGGCGGCAACACCCGCAACAGGTCGTTGAACTGGCGCACGGTGCGCAGACCCTCGTCCCACTGGGCGCGGGTGCTGGTGACCGGCATGGCCACCAATGTCCAGTTCTGCTCGTTCCACATGATCTCGGCGCAGTCGGGTGCGGTGTGGGCGAAGGTCACCATCCGGCGGTCACAAGCGCGCCGCGCCGCGTCCAGGTTGGTCGAGTACACCATCCGCGGGCCGATCGCACCGAGCAGCCAGATATCGCTTTCGCGCGGCTCCTTGATGTCCTTGAGCCGCAGGTCGACGACCACATTGGTGCCCACCTTGCGATGCAGGGCGATCACGGTGGCGACATCGTCGATATCGAAGATGAAGACCGCCTCGCCGCGGATCTGCCCGAGCACCACATTGCGGGCGTGGGCACTCTCACCCACGGTGGACATCACGCCGCGCTTCCAGCGGTCGAGGATGTCGGCGGATTCGTGCTCGTAGTCGAATCCGTGCGATTTCGCCCACGACTTACGGCGTCGGCCAAGACCTCGCCGACGGCCGAAATCCACGTACAGCAGCACCGCCGCACCCACGAAGCAGAGTGCGGACAGCGTGAACCAGAGAGGAACCATCGCCCTCAGCGTACTTGCTGGACCGGGATTCGCCAGAACTCGAAGTGGTCACAATCTTCGACCGGAACGCCGAATGGCCACTTATCGCCCGGAATCTTTGCGAAACCGTGCAACAAGTGGCCAGTCGGCGGGCAGGTCAGCCCAGGACCAGACCGTCTCCCGCGGCGTTGACGTTGACGGGGACGATATCGCCGTCGTGCACGTCACCGGCCAGCAGCATCCTCGCCAGCTGGTCGCCGATCGCTTGCTGCACCAGCCTGCGCAGCGGACGGGCACCGTAGAGCGCGTCGAAGCCGCGTTCGGCCAGCCACTGCTTGGCCGGCAGTGAGACCTCCAGCACCAGCCGACGCTGAGCCAGCCGCTTCTGCAACTGGGCCAGCTGGATGTCGACGATGGAGACCAGCTCCGCCGGATTCAGCGCATCGAAGATCAGCACATCGTCGAGCCGGTTGATGAACTCGGGCTTGAAGGCCGAGCGCACCGCCGCCATCACCTGCTCCTCGGTGCCCCCGGCGCCCAGGTTGGACGTCAGGATGAGGATGGTGTTGCGGAAGTCGACCGTGCGGCCCTGACCGTCGGTCAGCCGGCCCTCGTCGAGGACCTGCAGCAGCACGTCGAACACGTCCGGGTGGGCCTTCTCGATCTCGTCGAACAGCACCACCGTGTACGGACGCCGTCGCACCGCCTCGGTCAGCTGGCCGCCCTGGTCGTAGCCGATGTAACCCGGAGGCGCACCGACCAGCCGAGCGACGGAGTGCTTCTCGCCGTACTCGCTCATGTCGATGCGGACCATGGCGCGCTCGTCGTCGAACAGGAACTCCGCCAGCGCCTTGGCCAGCTCGGTCTTACCGAC
Organism: Mycolicibacterium sp. 22603; assembly: GCA_052044345.1. Lineage (GTDB taxonomy): Bacteria > Actinomycetota > Actinomycetes > Mycobacteriales > Mycobacteriaceae > Mycobacterium. The sequence goes on along the minus strand of JBQEMX010000001.1, from coordinate 81,063 downwards.
ACCGGTCGGGCCCAGGAACATGAACGAGCCTGTCGGCCGGTTCGGATCGGCCACCCCGGCGCGGCTGCGACGCACCGCATCGCTGACGGCCTGCACCGCCGAGCGTTGCCCGATGACGCGCTTGCCCAGCTCCTCCTCCATGCGCAGCAGCTTGGCGGTCTCCCCTTCGAGCATGCGCCCGGCGGGGATGCCGGTCCAGGCCTCCACCACCTCGGCGATGTCGTCGGGTCCGACCTCCTCCTTGAGCATCACGTTCTCGCGCGCCTCGGCGACCGGCAGTGCGGCGTCGAGCTTCTTCTCCACCTCGGGGATGCGCCCGTAGCGCAGCTCGGAGGCCTTGGCCAGGTCACCGTCGCGCTCGGCCCGGTCGGCCTCGCCACGCAACGATTCGAGCTGCTCCTTGAGCTCGCGCACGACATCGATGGCGCCCTTCTCGTTCTGCCACCTGGTGGTCAGCTCGGAAAGCTGTTCCTTCTTGTCGGCGAGCTCGGCCCGCAACTTCTCCAGCCGGTCCTTGGACGCGTCGTCCTCCTCCTTGGCCAGCGCCATCTCCTCGATCTCCAGGCGCCGGACCAATCGCTCGACCTCGTCGATCTCGACGGGCCGGGAATCGATCTCCATCCGCAGCCGGGATCCGGCCTCGTCGACCAGGTCGATGGCCTTGTCCGGCAGGAAACGGCTGGTGATGTAGCGGTCGGAGAGGGTGGCAGCGGCGACCAGCGCCGAGTCGGTGATGCGCACACCGTGGTGCACCTCGTAACGATCCTTGAGGCCGCGCAGGATGCCGACGGTGTCCTCCACCGAGGGCTCCCCGACCAGCACCTGCTGGAAACGGCGCTCCAGGGCGGCGTCCTTCTCGATGTACTTGCGGTACTCGTCGAGCGTGGTCGCACCGACCAGGCGCAGTTCACCGCGCGCCAGCATGGGCTTGATCATGTTGCCTGCGTCCATCGCGGATTCACCGGTGGCACCGGCGCCGACGATGGTGTGCAACTCGTCGATGAACGTGATGACCTGCCCGGCGGAGTTCTTGATGTCGTCGAGGACGGCCTTGAGGCGTTCCTCGAACTCACCGCGGTACTTGGCACCGGCCACCATGGACCCGAGGTCCAGCGAAACGACGGTCTTGTCCCGCAACGACTCCGGCACGTCTCCGGCGATGATGCGCTGGGCCAGGCCCTCGACGATGGCGGTCTTGCCGACACCGGGCTCACCGATGAGCACCGGGTTGTTCTTGGTCCGGCGGCTCAACACCTGCACGACGCGACGAATCTCGTTGTCGCGCCCGATGACCGGGTCGAGTTTGCCTTCGCGCGCCCGCGCGGTCAGGTCGGTGGAGTACTTCTCCAGCGCCTGATAGGTGCCCTCGGGATCCGGGTTGGTGACCCGAGCACTGCCGCGCACCTTCACGAAGGCATCACGCAGTGCCTGTGGGGATGCACCGGCGCCGGTGAGCAACTTGGCGGTATCGGAGTCGCCGCTGGCGAGTCCGTACAGCAGGTGCTCGGTGGAGACGTACTCGTCGTCCATCTCGGTGGCGAGATGCTGAGCGGTGGTGATGGCCGCGATCGCGTCGGGGCTCAGCTGGGGTTGCGAGCTGGAGCCCGAGGCGCTGGGCAGCCGTCCGAGCAGACGCTCGGCCTCGGCCCGGATGGTCGCGGGCTCGACGCCGACCGCCTCCAACAGGGGTGCAGCGATGCCGTCGTTCTGGGTGAGCAACGCCATCAACAGATGAGCGGGAGTGATCTGCGGGTTGCCTGCGGTGGTGGCCGCCTGCAAGGCCGAGGTCAGTGCCGCCTGGGTCTTCGTGGTCGGATTGAACGAGTCCACGACACCTACCTTTCTAGGTTGTGCAGCTAGGTAAAAATGCTTGTCGTGTAGTGCAACGCAGTCAAGGTTGAGTCTGTTCCGCTCAAGTCTATCTTTTTTTGACGTCGATGACACACAGTCTCCGCGCCCGACCGGGGCGGTGGCTAGGGACTAACGTCGCCTTATGTCCGACTCCCAGGATTTCGGGGACTTCGAGTTCGAGCGGAAGTTCTACGTGCACGAGCTGCCGGCCGTCGCCGCCCTCGATCCGCAACCAGCCCTGATCGTGCAGGCCTACCTGTTCGCCGCCGACGGGTACGCGGTGCGCATCCGCCTGCAGGGGTCCGCGCCGGAAAACCTCGACGCCACGGCCGCCGAGCTGGTCGAAGCGCTCGGCGACGACGCCATCGGCACCATGACCGCCAAGGGGCCCGCCGCCGGTGGCACCCGATACGAGGCCGAACGCGATCTGGATCCCATGGTGGCGGGACAGATCGTCGCGCGCGCCGAGCATGTCATCGCCAAGGTCCGCTACTCGGCCTGGCTCGGCGAGGACGGCTGGGTCATCGACCGGTTCCTCGGCCGCAATGCCCCGCTGCTGCTGGCCGAGGTCGAGCGCAATGCCCCGGTGGTCGACCTGACCATCCCGTCCTTCTGCGCCACCGAGGTCTCCGAAGACGACCGGTTCCGCAACGAATACCTGGCCCATCAGCCCTTCGGTGGGTGGGCCGCCGGCTATCGCGACGAGCTCGGCCGACTCGGCCCCCGGTTCGTCGACACCCTCGGACGCAACGATGTCGAAGGGTCCTCCCAGCGACCGTGACCCCGTCGGCGGTGCCCGACCGGCGCGCGGAACCGGCGCGAATACCGCCCCGCACCTTGCTACCTTCTGCTGCATGACCACAGGTTGGGGATCACTACTTGCCGAGCTGGCTCCGCTGGCAATGGTGATCGCGCTGTCCCCCTTGTCGATCATCCCGGCGGTACTCGCCCTGGACACCGCCCGCCCGCGTCCGACCGGGCTGGCGTACCTGGCCGGCTGGCTGGTGGGCCTGGGCGTACTCACCTCGGTGTTCGTTGCGGCATCGGGCCTGGTCGGATCGTTCGACGAGCCCCCGAGCTGGGCGTCCTGGTTGCGGCTGGTGGTGGGCGCCGCACTGATCGTGTTCGGCGCCTACCGGTTCGCCACTCGGCACAAGTCCGAACACTCACCGGCCTGGATGCGCAAGCTCAGCGGACTGACCCCGGCACGCGCGCTGGCGACCGCGGCGGTGTTGGCGGTGGTGAACCCGAAGGTGCTCTTCATCTGCATCGCGGCCGGGCTGGCGATCGGCAGTGCCGGTGTCGGTGTCGAGCACGCCTGGCTTGCGGTGCCCTATTACGTGGTGCTCGCCGCGAGCACCGTCATCGTGCCGATCCTGGCCTACACGATCAGCGGTGAGCGGCTGGCCGGACCGCTGCGCCGGCTGCGCACGTGGATGGAGGAGCAACACGCCACCTTGGTCGCCGCCATTCTGCTCGTCATCGGCATCATGGTGCTGTACAAGGGGATTCACGGGTTGGCGTGATCAGTTGGCGTGATCAGCCGGCATAGTCCCAGTACTGCAACCACCGGACCGCACCGAACAGCCACAACGTCACCGCGTACACCAGCGCGATCACCGCGGCACCGGCCACGTTGGTGCGCCTGCCCGAGCCGTCCACCGGGTCGAGCCACCGCCGGAAAGGCTTTGAGGCCCAGGGCATCAGCCACCATTGCATCAGGATCACGCTGGCCACCTGACTCAGCCACAACGCCAGCCACGGTGCCGCGCCCGATCGATCCAGCTGCGGCCCGAGGAATCGCGATAGCAACATCACGGTCGGGTAGAGCACCAGCAGCACCAACATGGCCGATTTCCAATTCGGCGTCATCACCACCCGGCCACCGTCGGTGCGCACGGTGGTGCCGAACGCCGTCGTGCCCGACTCCGCGGCGAAGTCCACCCGCAGACTCGACCGCAGGGAGGGCAGCGCCGTCTCGCGCTGACGAGATGACGTCCACCCGACCAGCTGCCGATCGGTGCGGAATCGCAGCACGGACAGCGCTTCCTCGTTCCCCTGCACGAACAACGAGGTGCCCTCGTAGCCGCTGAACCCACGCGCCGCCGCGGTGAGAACACTTTGCGATTCCAGGAATTCATCGAGGCGGCCCGCCACCAGCTGGTGCCGGAAGGCACCGATTCCCGGCGGCGGTGGGCTCACCCCATCGAGCAGCAGCGCCGGCGCGGCAGACCGCCAGCCGAGCGCGGCACCGGCCCGCATCACCTCTGCGCACTGCGCGCTGTCCAACCAGTCGTCGACCGCGGCGCTGGTGCCGAAGTGCACCGCCACCGCCGGCTCGAAGGGCTCCTCGGCCACCGACACCCACGCCGCGATATGACCGGGCGCCGCCGACGCGGACTCCACCATCGTGTCGGCCCAGTCCCCGAATGGGCCGTCGCCCCCGGGGTGGAACACCAGAATCGCCGTTGTAGGTTCGATGGCCGTTGTCTGTTCGATGGTGCACACGGTATCCCGGCAACCCGCCGTGCGGCTGTATTGATGGCGACTCACCTAAACTCGGCGGGCGTGGGACTCGATGATCGCGACGCGCTGCAGACCCTGCGCGCCGCGGTCGACCCGAACGGCCCTCATTCGGACGCGTTGATCGGCCGCTTCTACACCCGCTGGTTCGCCATCGACACCAGCGTGCGCGACCTGTTCCCGCCGGATATGGCCCCGCAGCGCCGCGCGTTCAGCCAGGCGCTGGGTTGGCTACTCGGTGAGATGATCGCCCAGCGTGCCGAGGAACCGGTGGCCTTCCTGGCCCAGCTGGGTCGTGATCATCGCAAATACGGTGTGACGCATGCTCATTACGACACCATGCGGGACGCGCTGCTGGCGACTCTGCGCAGCCATCTGACCTATGTGTGGGACGGCCGGATCGCCGAGGCGACCGTCGACTTCGTGGATCTGGCCATCGGGGTGATGCGCGGCGCGGCCGACGCCGAACAGGGGCCACCGTTCTGCGACGGGACGGTCGTCGAGCACATCCGTACCACCCGGGATGTCTCGGTGATCCGGCTGCAACTGGACCAACGGTTGCCCTATCACCCCGGGCAGTACGTCACGGTGCAGGTGCCGCAATGGCCACGGCGGTGGCGCTATCTGAGCCCGGCGATCCCCGATGACGGCAGCGGCGCCGTCGAGTTCCACATCCGCTCCGTGATCGGCGGCATGGTCAGCCCGGCGATCATCGGTGAGACGACGGTCGGGCACCGGTGGCGGTTGTCGCATCCGCACGGCGGCCTGCATGTCGACCGCGACGCCGGTGACGTGTTGATGGTGGCCGGCAGCACCGGGTTGGCCCCGTTGCGTTCGCTGATCATGGATCTGTGCCGAGAGGCCGAGAACCCGCGTGTGCACCTCTTCTTCGGCGGCCGATACCCCAGTGACCTCTACGATCTGCCGACGCTTTGGCAGATCGCGTCGATGAACCCGTGGTTGTCGGTTACCCCGGTGTCCGAATTCTCCACCGATCCGCCGTGGGCCGCCGACTACCCGGATCACGCCCCGCCGCGCGGTCTGCACGTGCGTCAGACCGGATTGCTCCCCGAGGTCGTCTCGCGCTACGGCGGCTGGGGGGACCGGCAGATCCTGATCTGCGGCGGGCCACAGATGGTGACCGCCACGAAGGCAGCACTGATCGCCAAGGGCGCGCCACCGGAGCGCATCCAGCACGATCCGCTCTCGTGAAAGGACCTGTCCATGCCCGAATCGCTGGTGTTGCGTGACCCGTCATCGGGACTGACCGCGACCTTCGTCCCCAGTGCCGGCATGATCGGCACCTCGCTTGCCGAGGGCGGCGTCGAGTTCCTCGGTCAGCGTCGCGGCCTGGATGCCTACATCGCCGACGGCAAGACCATGGGTAACCCGATCCTGTATCCGTGGGCGAACAGGTTGAGCGGCAACGATTATTCGGTCGGTACCACGACGGTCCGGGTGGACGGCGCGCCCGGCGTGCGGACCGATCCGCACGGCGCGCCGATGCACGGGGTCCTCGCCGCGCACCCCGGGTGGCGGGTAGAGCATTCGGCCGACGAGCTGCACGCCGTATTGGAGTACACGACCCCGGAGCTGTTGGCGGCGTTCCCGTTTCCGCATGTGCTGACCCAGCGGGTGCGGTTGGCAGACCGGACGCTGACAATGACGACGACGGTGGAGCCGGAGCCCGGTGTCGCCGTACCGCTGTGCTTCGGCTATCACCCGTACTTCACCATTCCCGATGTGCCACGTGCCGACTGGGTCTTGAGCACTCCGGCCATGCGGTGGCTTCCGGTCGACGATGCCGGCCTGCCGACCGGTAAACACCGGGCATGGCCGGCGGTTGCGGAGCCGCTGGCCGACCGCGCGCTCGACCACGGTTTCGACCAGGTACCCGAGGGCGCGGTGTTCGCGATCGCCGGCGGCGGGCGGCGTATCGAGGTGTGTTTCGGCCGTGGCTATCCGGCGGCGCAGCTGTTCGCGCCGACCGGTGCCGACCTGGTCGCCATCGAACCCATGGCGGCTCCGACCGACGCGCTACGCCGCGGCGGTTACCGGACGGCCGAGGGCGATCCCGCGGTGTTCGAGTTCAGCATCACCGTCTCCTGAGCCGCCCGGTCTCAGGACCGGCAACCACACGTGGTGCCGATCGCCAGTGCCGCGGCCAGTGACCGCGGCACTGACGGGGAGCCGTCCAGCAGCCGCCTGAACGCGCGGTGGGCGAGCTCGTCGACGGGCTGCTGGGCAGCCGTGAGGCGGAACTGGCCATACCGGGTGTGCCCGCCGTCGAAACCGACCACTCGGACTTCGTCGGGTATGGACAGCCCTGCGTCGATCACCGCACGGATGACTGCCTCGGACTGCCCGAAAGTACCGACGACGAAGGCCCGCGGCGTAGCGGTACGCAACAGGTCGCTGACCGCACGGTAGGCCGAGTCCGCCGTCAGATCGGTACGGACCAGTCGGACATCGGGCCGCACTGCCTGCACACCGGCGAAGCGCTGCGCGACCGTCTCACGATCGCCGTGCCGGACGTCCTGCTCGGTGAATCCGCCGACGAACGCGATATCGCCGCAGCCGTGCTCGGCCACCAGGTGGCGGGTGACCAGCTCACCCGCGTCGACATGATCGATCCCGACGATCTCGTCAGCCACCTCGCCGCGGACACTGTGCATCCAGATCACCGGAATACGTTCCTGTGCGCAGAGTTTGGCCGTCTCTGGCGCATTGGCCGCACCTATCACGATCAGGCCGTCGACGCCCACCTCGGCAAATGCAGTGGCAAACTCGAGCTCTCTCTCGGGGTCGTATCCGGTGTTGCCGATCATTGTGAGGTGGTCGCGTGCGCGGGCTTCGACCTCCAGCCTGCCGACGAACTGGCCGAAAAGCGGCAGCGTCAGATCAGGTACCAGGAGTCCGATCTGACGCCATCGACGCGGGCGGCGCAGCGCCCGCGCACGCAGATCCGGTCGGTAGTTCAGCTCGTCGATGGCGCTGACCACCTTGGCCCGCAACGCATCCGACACCGGTCGCGGCCCGTTGTTCAACACATAGCTGACCACCGCGGTCGACGTACCTGCCCGGTTCGCCACATCGGCCAGGGTCGGTCGTTTCCCATCCACCACCGGCACCCTCTCCGTCGGCACGGTCGTCGCAAATCCTTTTAATCACGCCGATTGTGACAGTTCTTTCCGCCGCAGATCTCGTTACGCTAATCGATTAGATCATTTACCAGGAGGATCTATGGACGTAACAAGCCGTTGGTGGAGTAGTTGACATGGCATTCGTACGGCTCGCCGGAGTCACCTACCTCGATCCCGATCTGGCCCACGACAGCTATGTGTTGTTCACCGGTGCAGATTCGGTGACCCGGCTGATCGACCTGAACGGCACTGTCCTGCATGAATGGCCGTACGCCGGCGTCCCGCCACGGATCATCGATCCGGAACTCAACGGTGGCCGCATCGGTGACGTGGGGGTCCAGCTGTCCGACAGCGGCGATGCTCGCGGCGGGATCTACGCCAACGGCACCATCGGGCAGTTGGACTGGGCCGGAGGGCGGGTCTGGGAGTGGGGTGCCGAGGCTCCGGGCGGCGCGGCCCGCCAGAACCACGATTGGGAGCTGTTGCCCAACGGCAACCGGCTCGTCCTGGTCACCGTTCCGCGGGTGGTCCCCGACCTCGGTGACCATATCGTCGGAGACCAGGGACTCTACGAGGTCGCACCGGACGGCCGGATCGTCTGGCAGTGGCTGGCCGGTGACCACCTCGACGAGTTCGGGTTCTCCGATGCCGGCTGGGTCGCGCTGCGCGAGACGGTCGCCCGCGACCCAGAGGACCCCTGGGGGTACCTGGAGATGAACAGCGCGAAGACATTGGGGCAGAACCATTGGTACGACACCCGGCCCGATTCGGTGTTCCGCCCCGACAACATCCTGATCAGCTTCCGCAAGGCCAACATCATCGCGCTCATCGACAAGCGCACCGGCGCCCTCGCGTGGAGGCTGGGCCCGTACCACCCGGCAGAGGCTGGCGCCCAGCACCAGCGGATCAGTGTGCACAAGGTTCCGCGACCGGTCGATCAGACCTCTGGGCAACACAATCCGCACATGATCGCGCCCGGCCTGCCCGGGGCGGGCAACATCCTCGTCTTCGACAACCAGGGCGGCGCCGGGTATCCACCCGCCTCGATCGGCATATACGCCGGTTCTCGGATCCTGGAAATCGATCCGGTCACCGAGGATATCGTCTGGCAGTACACCGCAGAGGACTCCGGGTTGCCGCCGTGGACGTTCTTCAGCTCGTTCGTGAGCAATGCCCAGCGGCTCCCCAACGGCAACACCCTGATCACCGAGGGTATGCAGGGCAGGTTGTTCCAGGTGACACCGGACGGCGACGTCGCCTGGGAGTACCACAGCCCGTATCAGGGGTATGGCGTGGCGGGCGAGCCCGAGGTCAAGCAGACCAGAGTGGCCGGCGTCGACCGACTCAGCCTCACCGCGCTGGTCTACCGGGCGCAGGCGGTGCCCTTCGAGTGGGTGCCCGACACCACACCGCGAACAGAACTGCACAAGGTCGACCTACGCCCATGACCACCGAACTGGACGCCGGGATGACCGATCCACCGACGATCGACACCACAGAGTGGCAACCAAAGTCGGTGGCTCGGTCCTGGTCGTGGACAACACGGCGGCTGCGGACACTCGGGTGGACACTGGCGGGTCTGCTGCTCGCCGCGGTGGTGTGGTCACTTGCGGTGGCGACGGGCCAATTCCCGCGGCAACTCTTCCCGAGCGTGCCCGAAATTCTCTCGGCCGGGCATACCCTGTGGACCGACGGACTGCTGGCCGGCGACATCACCGCCAGCCTGCGTCGGGCCGCGAGCGGTTTCGTCATCGGCGCAACCGCCGGGATCGNCACGGCCACCACGATCACGGGCCGCAATCTGCTCCAGCCGGTGCTACGGGTGTTCGCACCGATCCCGACCATCGGCCTTGTCCCGCTGGCCATTCTGTGGTTCGGGCTCGGCGAGAACAGCAAGATGCTGGTCATCGCACTGGGTGTGTTCGTCCCGGTATGGATCAACAGCCACAACGGTCTGGCCGGAACCCCGGTCGACTATCTGGGCGCCGCCCGCTGCCTCGGCTCCCGACGGTGGCAGACGCTGACCAGGATCATCCTGCCTGCCGCGGGCCCGGATATCGCCTCGGGTCTGCGGGTTGGCGCCGCCATGGCGTTCGTGCTGATCGTCGTCGCCGAAATGACCGGCACCACAGCGGGAATCGGGTACCGCATCTATCAGGCGCAACTGTTCTCCCAGGCCGATCGGCTCATCTTCTGCCTACTCATCCTCGGCCTGATAGGCGCGCTGTGCGATCTGCTGATCAATGCCGCGACGACACCATTCACCCGGTGGGCGCAGGAGGAACGCTGAGATGGCATTGGAAACCCGGGATCTCGTCGTCCGTTTCGACGGCAAATCAGAACCTACCCTCCGACACATCTCGATGACCATTCCCGACGGATCGTTCACCGTCCTCGTCGGCGCCTCCGGCAGCGGAAAATCGACTCTGCTGCACTGTCTCGCCGGCCTGATCGCCCCGACGTCGGGCACCGTCGCCGATGACGGGACGACGGTGACCGGACCGAACCCGCGCCGTGGGGTCGCGTTCCAGCGCGATGTGCTGTTCCCCTGGATGAGTGTCGCCGACAACATCGACTTCGCCCTCACCGCAGCCAAACTGCGCAGGGCGCGGCGGCGGGCCCGAATCGCGGAATTGCTCGACATCGTCGGACTGAACGCCGAGGTCGCCGCACAACGCCCCGCCGAATTGTCCGGCGGCATGCGCCAACGGGTGAGCATCGCCCGCATGCTCGCCGGTGAGCCGGCGGTCATGTTGATGGACGAGCCGTTCGCCGCACTCGACGCACTGACCCGGCTACGCATGCAGGACCTCCTGATCGACCTCTGGACGCGCCTGAACCGCACCATCGTCTTCGTCACCCATGACATCGATGAGGCGATCAGGCTGGGTGACACCGTCAGCGTCCTGCGCAATGGGCAGATCGTCGAGCAGATCGGCAATCCGCTCGACCGCCCACGGCCCGCTGACACGCTCGCGGATCAGACCGGCTACAGCGAGATCCGGAAGACCCTGCACCACCAGCTCGGCATCGACCACGCCGTGCACTGAACCCGAAGGAAAACCGTGAAAACCACCCTCCGCCACACCCTGACCGCCGCGTTCACCGCCGTGGCGCTCACCGCATCGATCGCGGGTTGCTCGGGTTCCGAATCCACCAAGGCCGACGAACTGACCGTCGGATTCGTCGTGGACCCGTCGTGGGCGCAAATCCCGGTCGCGGCCGACACCGGCCTGTTCGCCGACCATGGCATCACCGTCAACGTGGTGAACTTCCAGTCCGGGGTCGAAGCACTGCAGGCGGTTTCGGCGGGCCAGGTCGACATCACCACCGCCGCCGACGTTCCCACCTCGGCAGCGCTCACCCGGACCCCGTCACTACGCGTCGTGGCAGACGGTTCCCGGTGGGAGGGATCGCGGGTGATCGCGCGCCGCAGCGCCGGCATCGCCGACATCGCCGACTTGGCCGGGAAATCGATCGGCACCCCGTTGGGGACGAGTGCGGCCTATTACATCTCCAGTGTGTTGGCCGACAACGGTCTCGACGCAGAACTCGTGCAGGTGGCCCCGTCCGCCATGGTCACCGCCGCCACCCAGAAGAATGTCGACGCGGTGTCGATCTTCCAGCCGTACCAGGCGCAGACGGTACAGGCCCTGGGCGACGACGCTGTCGAGCTCGACGGCGGGAGTTACCGTCAGCACAGTCTTTTCATCGCCACCGAACCTGCTGTCAAAGCCAAGGGTGAGGCGATCACCGCCTTCTTCGCCGCGCTCGATCAGGCCGGTGCCGCGTTGACCGAGCAGGACCAGGCCGCGGTCGATGCCGTCGCCACAGCGACACAACTGGATCCGACGCTGTTGCGCACCGTCCTCGGCGAGTTCGACTACACCATCCAGCTGCAGCCCGACCTCGCCGACAAGCTGAGCGCTCTGGGCGAGTGGGCGAAGACGCAGAAGTCCATCGAGCCGAGCACCGAACTGCCGGACTACAGCCAGTTCCTCGACGCGCAATTCCTGGAGAAGCCGGCGTCCTGACCATGCACGCCGGCCGTCGGTCCGCCGTCTAGGCGGCCGAGATCTTCTCGCGCACCTCGAAGTCCAGGCCCAGCGCCTCGGCGATGTAGATGTCCTGGGACATCTGGTTGCCGTGCATCCGAACCTCACCGCGCGGGCTCGAGTAGTGCAGGTCGGCCGCCGCCATGGTCATCGACTCGATACCGAGAGAGCCGGCACGCGAGACCAGTGTCACGAACAATGTCAGTGCCTCGTAACAGGATTCACCGATGCTGTTCAATGCCGGCGCGGCGGCCCCGAAGCGGCCGTAGTAGTGGCGGGCGAAGTCCAGGCTGGCCGTGGTGTTCAGTGCCTCGAAGTAGCCCGCGGCAGCGAACAGACCCTCATTGCTTTCGGATCCGCTGGCCAACAGCATGTTCTCCTCGACGTGCGGGCTCAGTCTCGGCACCGCTCGACCCAGACCGGCCGCGGCGAACTGGCGGTTGAACGCGACACCGTCGCCACCGACCAACAGCAACAGGACCCCGGTGGCCTCGGTCTGTTCGATATGGCGGATTGCCGCGCCGAAGTCGTCGGTTCCCAGCGGGAAGTACATTTCCCCCAGCAGCGGTTGCCCCGAAGCCCTGGCGTGCACCCGCGCCGCCGATCCGGTCTCCCTCGGCCAGACGTAGTCGTTGCCGATCACCACCCAGCGATCGATGCCGTACTCCGTTTTCATCCAGTTCATCGCCGGCAGCAGCTGCCTCGACGGGGTTTCACCGGTCAGGAACAGCCCGGGTGTGCGCTCGCCACCCTCATAGAGCGGGCCGTAGACGTAGGGCACCCGCCCGGCGGTGATCTCGGCGATGGCCTTCCGCACCGGAGAGATGTGCCAGCCGGTGACCGCGTCGAGGGCACCCAGATCGATCAGGGCGGCGATCTCGGCGGCGACGACTGACGGCGCACGGCTTCCGTCGACGGGGATCAAACGCACCTGTCTGCCGAGTAACCCCGGTCCGGCATTGACATCGGCGATGGCAAGCTCGGCGCAGGCCTCACACGACGGCCCGTAGATGCCCGCCGGGCCGCTGAACGGCACCACGAGCGCGACGTCGACGGTGTCGCGCCGGATCCGAACCGATTCGTCGAACATCACCGCATCTCCGTCCCGCCACTATCCGGGTTCGATCATCGACCGCTGTCGTTACCGCCACATTGCGCAACTGTTGGTGGAATGAAAAGTTGTCCTGCGGCAGGAAGCACAGGCCCGCTCCGGTCTAGCGGGCGGCGGGCATCGACAGGTCGCTGACCCGCGCCAGCGTGCGGATCAGATGAACGGCGGTGTCCTCGCCGAACTCATCGATCAGGGCGGATTTGACCAGCCCCTCCTGACGAACCAGCTTGCGCACCTTGGTCTTCCCCCGCGCCGAGAGGTAGATCAGCACCCGCCTGCGGTCCATGGCATCCACCCGGCGCACCACGAATCCGCCGTCGACGAGCTTGTCGACGATCCTGGTCAGGGACGGGGGTGGAATCGTCAGGGCAAGCGCGATATCACTCATCGTGAATCCGTCGCCGCTGCGCAGCGATCCGAGCACCCGCCACCCGTCGATGCCGGTGATGTCGGCGTCCAGCAGTCCACTCGACAACGCATCCGACCACCACCGGCCGGCCCGGAAAAGGACCTCCGAGACGCTGTCCAGACCGGTCGTCGTCGGCACCGCTCCCCCGCTCATCTCTTCCATCTCGAATAATTGGGTCGGTGCAGGATATCCGGCCTCATCGCACCCCGCACACTCACGCCGGCTGCGGCATATCGGAGGCCTGACCGGGCACCGGCCACGCCCGGATCACGACCTGCGCCAACCATTCCGACGCCACCCCGAACAACGCCCCCACCAGGGCCGTCGTCGCGGCGATCAACGCCGGATTGGAGACACCCGCCGTGGTGATCGGGTGGCCGGTCGCCGCAATCGTGCCGACGGTCATCGCGAAGCCGAAGACGATCGCCGGTGTGGCCGACAACCACGGCAGTCGCGACACCTGAACCATTGCCAGACTGCCGATCCCGACGGCAACGGCGAGCAGTACCGCGCTCTGGGTTCCGCTCACCGCCAGCAGGGTGCACGTCGCGATGGCGATGCCCGTCCAGTTGCACGCCACCGATTTCACCAGCCCACCGACCCCGGACCCGACGAAGAAGAACGACGCCCACGCCAGGAACAACACCCAGACGGGTAATTGCCAGACGACGGCGGTCAGCCAGGTCGACAAGGCACCGAAGATTCCGACGCTGATGGACAGCGCAGTGGCCTTGCTCATCGCACGTCCTCCATCAGTGGTCATGGTCGTGTTCATGGTCGTGGTCGTCGCCGTGATCGTGGTCGTGGTCGTGGTCTGCGTGCGCCAACCGCTCACCCTCGACGAGGGTGCGGCGCTCGAGGGTCGAGGCGTCGAAGAAACCCTTGTGGGTGCCCAGACGGCAGAAGGCCTCGCCGAACTGGCGGTAGTAGACCGCCGGGTCGCAGACATCATCGAGCCCGGATTCGTCGATCACCGCGATGAGATGTGATTTGAACTCGTCCCATTCGAAGGCCCCTGCCTTGCAGAGGTGCACGACGAGCCCGAACAGCCGACCCTGCCATGGTGCGTCGAAGATCAGTTCACCGTTGGAGCGGGGCAGCGCCGTCGCGCCGTCCCGATCGTCGAATCCGACGATATCGGTGACATCTTGGGTGATGGTCATCTAGCTCTCCTGCCCCGCGGAGACCAGTGCGGTTCCGACCATCGAGTCACGGCTGATCAGATCGACCAGTTCGTCGACCGAGAGCCCTTCGGTACCCGGCGGACGCTGCGGGATAACGAGATAGCGAATCTCGGCGCTGCTGTCCCAGACGTCGATGGCGACATCGTCGGGCAGCGTCACCCCGAATTCGGCGAGCACGCTGCGCGGCTCCTTGACCACGCGGGCGCGGTACTGGGGGTACTTGAACCACGCCGGCGGGATGCCGAGCAGCGTCCACGGGTAGCAGGAGCACAGCGTGCACACCACGATGTTGTGCTTGTCCGCGGTATTCTCCACGGCCACCATGTGTTCGGTCTGCAGCCCGGTGAATCCCATATCGGCGATCGCAGCGGTGGCATCACGCAGCAGCCACTCTTTGTACTCCGGATCGGTCCAGGCGCGCGCGACCACCTTGGCGCCGTTGACCGGTCCCATGTCGTTCTCGAAGGACGATACGACGGCATCGACGGCCTCGTGCTCCGCAAGTCCCTTCTCGACCATGAGTGATTCCAGCGCGTTCACCCGCGCCTCGACATCGGATAGTGAAAGCCAGTCCATGTGTGTTCTCTTCCTGCGAATTTCGTCAGTTGGCGGGTTCGAGGTAGTCCTCGAACAGATCGGCGTACAGATCGAACTTCTCGGCGGCGGTCTCGCCCCAGAGTTCGGTCGAGGTGAACCTGACCATGTAGAGCTGGTGCGGGACGTCGGTCTGCTGGTGTGCACTGGCAGCGGGGTCGTGATAGGCCCCGTATTGCTTGGCCACGACACCGGTCGCGCGATTGAGATACCCCGGCAGCCGATTGTGGGTGACCTCGTGGATGTTGCGCACCTTCACCGTCGCACCCACCTCATAGGACGGTGGAGCGTCGGCGGGCAGATCATGTGGCGTGCCCTTCCACAGCACGTCGACCATCTTTTCGGCGAACGGGGACAACGTTTCCGGCTTCTCCGGATGTGGGGTCATCGACGGCGTACCGAGTTGCTGCATCCGAGCATCGATCTCCTCGTGGGAGATGTACCCCTTGTCGTTGAGCAGCTTCTCCACCGAGAACAACCAGTGTGCGTAGTAGGTCGAATCGGTGTAATCGCTCCACCCCATGAGTTCGATGCCGTGCCGCTGCTCATCCAGATTGAAGGCACCTTTGGCGATCGCCATCGCGGTGACGGCGTGCATCCGGCCTTCGAACGGATAGCGCCAATCGGGAATGTCCGGCTCGAGGAATACGGGATCGATGGGACCGAGCCCATCCCGTCCGCCGACGTCATGTGGACCGTGCATTTGTGAGGCGCTCCTGTCGATTGGTTCTTCTCCACAACACTTCGAGTTGGAAGTATTCGCGGCCGCGGCACGGGTCGCAATCCGTCCAGGAATCCTTAACACGGCATTTACCATCGGCCGCTCGGATGTTAAATATGCGTTTCATGAGCTTGTTTATCCGCCTGCAGCGGTTGCGCCAGCCCAGGTCGACGGCAACCATCACACAGCAGCGGAATAGTTGTTCCGTGGAACTAATAGTCAGGAGAGAGATCCTCATGAGCACTTCACACACCGCACGGGCGGTCGCGGTCACCCCCGTCGATGATGCCGCCGTCGGTTCGGCCCTGTGGTTGACCGGCACCGTCGCCCTCGCGCTGATCGCGTACTACTTTCTCGGCTACGACCAGGGTGCGGTGTCGGTCTTCGGGTCGGACACCCATGTGCACGAGTTCCTGCACGACGCCCGCCACCTGCTCGGCTTCCCCTGCCACTGAGAGGTTCGGGCCATGGAAAAGAGACTCATCGGGCTGGGACTCGGTGCCGGTGCGCTCGCCGGCATCGTCACCTTCTGCTTCGCCCGCATCCAGATCGCGCCACTGATCGACGTGGCGATCGGCATGGAGGGCGCGCACACCCACGGGACTGCCACAGAGGCGCACGAACACGCGCCCGAGTTGTTCAGCAGGGCAATCCAGGAGAACATCGGTGCCGCTGTCGGCTCGGTGATGTTCGCGGTCATCATGGGTGCACTGTTCGCCGTGGCGCTCGCGGTGTTGTTGAACATGCTGCGCAACCGACGCATGCCTGCCGATCCACGCGCCGTGGCGGCACTTGTTGCGGCGGGGGCGTTCTGCGTCGTCTCGGCAGTGCCGCTGCTCACCTATCCGGCGATCCCGCCAGGGGTCGGCGACGACGCCACCGTCGGCGCCAGGACCACCGCCTACCTTGTCGTGACCGCCGGATCCGTCGCCATCGCCTGTGCGGCATCGGCGGTGGGATTCGCACTGCGCGGACGCATCGGAAGCTGGCCATCGGCAGTCGCGGCCACCACGGGATACCTGGTGGCGGTGACGCTCCTGGCGTCGGTGCTGCCGTCGTTCGACGAGACGCCGCACGGCTTTCCCGCCGACGTCCTCGCCGATTTCCGGCTCGCAGCACTGACCAACCAGGCATTGCTGTGGTTGGTCATCGGGTCCACGTTCGTCTGCTTGTTGCCCCGCGCGCTGCGCACCGTCAACCCCGAGGAGTATCTGCGTGCCCATCGTTGAATTCACCCCGACCCCCGATCAGTACGTCTGGACGTTCGGGGGCGCCGATCCGATCATGGAGGTGGCGCCGGGGACGGCGCTGAAACTGTGGACCGAGGATGCCTTCGCGGGCCGAGTGACATCGAGCTCGGACAAACCGAGCGAGGTGCTCAATCCCAAAGAGCTCAACCCACAGACCGGCCCGTTCTACGTCACGGGCGCCGAACCCGGTGACACATTGGCATTGCACATCGTGTCACTGGAGCCCGCGCGCGACTGGGCCGCGTCGACCACCATTCCGTTGTTCGGGGCACTCACCGGTACCGACCGGACCGCGGGCCTGCAGCCTGCGCTGCCCGAGAAGACCTGGATCTACCAGATCGATCGCGCGGAATCCACGGCGGTCTTCACCGCGCACGAAACCGATTTCACGCTGACGGTGCCGCTGGCTCCGATGCTCGGCACCGTCGGGGTGGCACCGGCGCTGCGAGAGGTGCGAACGACGTTGGTGCCGGACTACTTCGGCGGCAACATGGATACTCCCGAACTGCGCGCCGGCACCACCGTGTACCTCGGGGTGAATGTCGAAGGTGCGCTGTTCTCGGTGGGCGACGGCCACTACCGGCAGGGCGAGGGGGAAACCTGTGGCACCGCGCTGGAAGGCGCGATGAACGTCACGGTGATCGTGGAACTCATCAAGGGCGGCGCACCCGCGTGGCCGCGCTTGGAGCACGACGATGCGCTGCTGACGGTCGGGTCGGCACGTCCACTGGAAGATGCGTGGCGCTGCTCGCAGGTGGAGATGGTCCGTTGGTTGACCGAACTCTACGGCCTCGCCACCATGGACGCCTACCAACTGTGTTCGCAGCTGTGCCTATCTCCCCTGGCCAACGTGGTCGACGTGAACTACAGCGCGGTGACGAAGATTCACAAATCGCTTCTGCCGCAGTCCGATCCGTACAGCGGCACGCATGCCCGCATGCGTGCCGCCGCCGGTCAGCTCGACTGACGCTTCCCGCGGGGCTGCCACAGCACAAGCGCGGTGCTGGGCTTACGCAGCCGGTCCACCTCGGCGGTGAGCTCGGCAACGCGGCTCTGCAGCGCTTCGACCTGGTTGGTCAGCTCGATGATCCGTTTGATGCCGGCCAGGTTGACGCCCTCGTCCTGGGAGAGCCGTTGCACCTCACGGAGCAGGTCGACGTCGTGCTGGGAATAACGTCGACCTCCTCCGGAGCTGCGCTGCGGTTTGACCAGACCGAGCCGGTCGTATGTGCGCAGAGTCTGCGCGTGCATACCGGCCAGCTCGGCGGCCACCGAGATCAGGAAGGTCCTGGCGTCCTCTTGGCGGCTCATGACAGGTTTCCTGCCCAACCCGCCCTGGGGTCGAATCCGGTGGCCCGCTCGGCCTTTGCATAGTTCTCCAGCGCCTCGGCTGCCTCACCCTCCAGATTGGGCGGCACCGCAACCTTCACCGTGACCAGCAGGTCGCCGTGACCACCGGAGCGCTTGGGCACCCCGCGGCCGCGCACCCGAAGGATCCGGCCGTCCGAGGTCCCCTTGGGCACCCGAACCCCGACCTTACCCTCCAATGTCGGCACCGAAAGCGTTGTGCCCAAGGCCAATTCGTGGAACGACACCGGAACCGTGACGGTCAGGTCGTCACCATCACGACCGAACACCTTGTCGGCACGGACGTGCACGGTGACGTAGAGGTCACCCGACGGCGCACCGCGCAGGCCCGCTTCACCCTGACCGGCAAGCCTGATCCGCTGCCCGTCCTCGACGCCCGGTGGGATCCGGACGTTGATGGTGCGGGTCCTGGTGGTCACACCGGTGCCCTTGCACTCGTCACACGGGTGCTCGATGATCGACCCGCTGCCACGGCACTCGGTGCAAGGCTCGGAGAAGCCGAACGCGCCCTGGTTGCGGTTGATCACCCCGGCACCGTTACAGCTGGGACACACCTTCGGGCTGGTGCCCGGACGCGCGCCGCTGCCATGACAATTGGTGCACGGGGCCGGGCTGGTGAGCCGCAACGGCATCGCCACGCCCTTGGTCGCCTCCAGGAACGAGAGCTCGGTCTCGGTCTCCAGATCGTTACCGCGCCGGGGGCGGCTCGGCCGGGGCTGTTGTGCACCCCGGCCGAACAACCCACCGAACAGATCACCGATGTTGGCACCGCCGGCCTGCCCGGCCTGGTCGAACAGGTCGCCCAGGTTGAATTCCACTCCGTCACCGGAGAACCCGCCGAAGCCACCGCCGGCGCCGCCGGGCCGGCGGCCGAAGCCACCGCTGGCGAAGAGCCGACGGGTCTCGTCGTACTCCTTGCGCTTGGCGTCGTCGGTCAGGACTTCCTTGGCCTCGGAGGCGGCCTTGTACCGCTCCTCGGCGGCGGAGTCACCGGGATTACGGTCCGGGTGGTTCTCGGCCAGGATCTTGCGGGCGGCCCGCTTGATCTCGTCCTTGCCGGCGTCAGAGGTGACACCGAGCTCCTTGTAGAAGTCCTTCTCGACCCATTCACGTTGGGCCATCCGTCACCTCCTTCGCTGGCTAGTCTTCTGATTGTGCAGGTTGTGCATTGCCGGAGTCAGCATTCTCGACCGTGTCGACCACTCCGACCATCGCGTGGCGTACCACCACGTCACCGACCTTGTAGCCACGACGCATGACGGTGCCGACCACAGGGGCCGACCCGTCGCCCTCGTGCTGGACCGCCTCGTGCAGCGACGGGTCGAAGGCATCGCCCTCGGCGCCGAAGCTACTCAATCCGAGTCCTTCCAAGGTGGTGACGAGCTTCTCCGAAACCGCTTTGAGCGGACCGGATTCCAGATCACCGTGACTGCGGGCGCGGTCCAGATCGTCGAGAACACCCAGCAGCTGGGTGATCACGCCGGCCTTGGCCCGGTCGGCGGTGACCTGCTGATCGCGCAACGCCCGCTTGCGGTAGTTGGCGAACTCGGCCTGCACACGCTGCAGATCGGCGGTCAGTTCGGCGACCTTCTCGTCGGTGGCACCGGCGGCCTCGGCGGGCGCCGAGCCCTCAGGATTGTCCTGAGGGTTCGGCTCCTGCTCGCGAACTTCGCCGGTGTCCGGATCGATACGCCGTTTGTCGGTGATGGTCACCGGCTCTTCGTGCGAATCGGTCTGGCTCACTTGCGCTCCTGGTCATCCTCGACAACCTCGGCGTCCACGACGTTGTCATCGGCTTGCTGGGAACCCGCGTCGCCGCCGGCACCCTGCTCGGCCTGGGTGGCCTCGTAGATGGCCTGGCCCAGAGCCTGGCTTTCGGTGCCGAGCTTCTCCATCGCGGACTTGATGGCCGCGATATCGGTGCCGGCAAGCGCGGTCTTGGCCTCCGCGATCGCGGAATCGACCTTGGCCAGGGTGTCCTCGGGAACCTTGGATCCGCCCTCGGCACTGCGCTGCTCGGCGACGAACTTCTCCGTCTGGTAGACCAGCGACTCGGCCTGGTTGCGGACGTCGGCCTCCTCGCGACGCTGACGATCCTCGTCGGCGTGCGCCTCGGCATCCTTGATCATCCGGTCGATCTCCTCCTTGGACAGGCCGGAGCCTTCCTGGATCTTGATCGTGTTCTCCTTGCCGGTGCCCTTGTCCTTGGCGGTGACGTGCACGATGCCGTTGGCGTCGATATCGAAGGTGACCTCGATCTGCGGCACACCACGCGGGGCCGGCGGGATGCCGGTCAGCTCGAAGGAGCCGAGCAGCTTGTTGTGCGAGGCGATCTCGCGCTCACCCTGGAACACCTGGATCTGCACCGAGGGCTGATTGTCATCGGCCGTGGTGAAGGTCTCGCTGCGCTTGGTCGGGATGGTGGTGTTGCGCTCGATCAGCTTGGTCATCACGCCACCCTTGGTTTCGATACCGAGGGACAGCGGGGTGACGTCAAGCAGCAGAACGTCTTTCACCTCACCCTTGAGCACACCGGCCTGCAGTGCGGCACCCGCGGCGACGACCTCGTCGGGGTTGACGCCCTTGTTGGGCTCCTTGCCGCCGGTCAGCTCCTTGACCAGATCGGTGACCGCAGGCATACGGGTGGAACCACCCACCAGCACGACGTGGTCGATCTCGCCGACCGAGATGCCGGCATCCTTGATCACCTGCTGGAACGGCGCACGGGTGCGGTCCAGCAGATCCTGGGTGATGCGCTGGAACTCGGCGCGGGTGAGCTGCTCATCGAGGAACAGCGGGTTCTTGTCGGCGTCGACGGTGATGTAGGGCAGGTTGATCGACGTGCTCTGTCCGGAGCTCAGCTCGATCTTGGCCTTCTCGGCGGCTTCACGCAGCCGCTGCATGGCCATCTTGTCCTTGGTCAGGTCGATGCCGCTGGTGCTCTTGAACTTGTCGACGAGCCATTCGACGATCCGGTCGTCCCAGTCGTCGCCACCGAGGTGGTTGTCACCGGAGGTGGCACGCACCTCGACGACACCGTCACCGATCTCCAGCAGGGACACGTCGAACGTGCCGCCACCGAGGTCGAAGACCAGGATGGTCTGTTCCTTCTGGCCCTTGTCCAGACCGTAGGCCAGGGCGGCCGCGGTGGGCTCGTTGACGATGCGCAGGACGTTCAGTCCGGCGATCTGGCCGGCCTCCTTGGTGGCCTGCCGCTCGGCATCGTTGAAGTACGCGGGCACCGTGATCACGGCATCGGTGATGTCCTCACCGAGGTAGGCCTCGGCATCGCGCTTCAGCTTCTGCAGAATGCGCGCGCTGATCTCCTGGGGGGTGTAGTCCTTGCCGTCGATGGCGACGGTCCAGTCCTTACCCATGTGCCGCTTCACCGAGCGGATGGTGCGGTCGACGTTGGTGACCGCTTGGTTCTTGGCGGGCTGACCGACCAGCACCTCGCCGTTGCGCGCGAACGCGACGACCGACGGGGTGGTCCGGGAGCCCTCTGAGTTGGCGACGACGACCGGGTCGCCACCCTCCAGCACTGCGACGACGGAGTTGGTGGTCCCGAGGTCGATACCGACCGCACGAGCCATAGTTCATTGCCTCCTGTTTGGCGTGAATAGGATCTGAGTGAACCTCACTCAAGCCTGCACCCGACCGGTTGGCCCTGTCAAGTAGAAGTTGAGCCCGATTCACTCAAGTTGTTGTCGATCTGGTCAACGTCGGCGCCGACGGGATTTGTTCCCCGATACCTCAACCTCGCCGAAAGCGACGCTCTGGTCGTGACGACGGCGCCTTGAGCAGCCGAAACGTCACTCTCAGCGGCGGGAGAGGAATGCGCGCACCACGTGGAGAAACTCGGCGGGCTGGTCGTAGGTGACGATATGGCCGGCCCCGGCGATGGTCACCAGCTGCGAATCGGGCGTCCGCGCATGCGCTTCGTCCAGCACGTCGGCGCCGACCAACGGATCATCGCTGCCGCGCAGCCACAACGTCGGGACGACCAGCCGGTGCAGATCGGGAGTCAGGTACACCCGCATCGCCCGCGGCCCGTAGGCCCGGACCTGCCAGTCGTCGAGTGCACGCTCGCCGTGGCGGTTCTTCGCCCGAGCCTCCTCGACGGCGGAATCGACGATGCGGTCGAAGCCCGGCGTATCCGCACCCGCACTCAAGCTCGCCGCCAGCGATGACCGGACCAGTCCGGGAAACCTGGCCAGCAGCCAGCTGGTCGCCCGCAGCAATCCGGGCGTCCGGGTGCTCGCCCAGGTCAGGAACTGGTAGGGGCGCACCGCATCGAGGCCGCCGGGACCGATCGCGACCAGGGCATCGACGCGGTCGGGGCGCTCAAGAGCGAACGCGGTGGCCAGCCCGCCGCCGAGCGACAGCCCGATCAACCCCGCCCGGTCCAGCTCGAGCTCATCGAGCAGCGCACCCACGAAGCGGCGGTAGAACCGGTGGTCGAGCGTGCCCCGCCACGGTCGGCTACCGCCATGCCGTGGTAGGTCGACGACGTGCACGCGATGATCGCGCGCCAGGTCGGCCATGACGTCGTGCCACACACCCAGGCCGGTATCGAGCATCGCGCCATGCAGCAGCACCAGCGCCGGGCCCTCGGCACCGGCCAGGTACACCCGCACCGGTCCACCGTCGACCGTGATGTCGATATGCCTCATCCAGATCGCCTCCGATCGACCTTCGGGCCGCCATCCCCTGGCATCGCCGCGGCTGACGATCCCGCATTCGCGACGGCACCTGCCACGGATATCTTCGCAGCCGGTAACCTGCGGTATCTGTTGCGCGCAATTGGGGGTTCGATCACAGGTGAGAGAGCAGATTCCGCATCACGACCCGGTGCAGGTCCCGGTCGACGTGCCGCCTGCACACGTGATCGACAGCGAACCCGAGCCGCCGGAGATCCCCGAACTTCCCGAGCCCGATGAGCCGGCCCAGCCGTCCCAGGGCGTCGTCACCGACAAGGCGCCGGTCAAGCGCAACGGCTTCAACCGGCGCGGGTTCCGCTTCTCCACGCCTCTCGGTGATATCGCGATCGCGGTGCGCACCCCGAAACAACAGCCGGTGGTGCCGAAGTGGTTCGACCCGCTGGGGCTGACCGATCGCGCGGTCGACGCGGCCAAGACGGGCCTCAAGCTGGCCGCGTGGGGCGAGGAGCAGGTCGTCACCTACGTCAAGAACCGCCTGGACGCCGTCGAGCCCACCCCGCGGCCGCTGCCGCAACCCGAGGCCTCACCGCACGACTCGCTGCACACCAAACTGGGTCGCCTGTTGGACAGGGCGTTGGACCAGAGCACCGCGGGCAGCCAGCAGGAGCTCTACCACCGCCTGCTGGACCAGCTGGTGGCCGACGAGGCCCGCATCATCGGCGCACTGTCGGACGGGACATCGTCCCCACTGGTCAACATCTACAGCAGGTCCCGCAATCAGGTCGTCCTGCAGAACGCCTGCCTCATCGGACGTACCGCCAACGTCGCACTTCCACATATGGTCCCGCAGTACGTCGATCATCTGCTATCCCTTGGTCTTGTCGAGACCGGTCCGGAGGACCCGTCCAAGAAATCCGACTACGAGGTGCTGATGGCAGAACCGATGGTGCTCAAGGCGGTGAAGGGTGCGTCGAAGGGGCCGTTGATCGCCAGGACGGAGAAACTCTCCCTGAGCCTCTCCTCGCTCGGCATGGGCCTGTGGGCGGCTGCCGTCGCCGATGGCTAACGAGACCCTGCTCGCCATCCAGTCCTGGCGGGAGATCACCGCCGACTTCGAGGTCAACTGGTTCATCTATCTGTCGATGCCGTTCGTTGCCGCCTTCGTCGGCTGGAGCACCAAGATCGTCGCGGTCGAAATGCTCTACCGGCCAATGGAATTCCGTGGCATCGGCCCGTTCGGCTGGCAAGGTATCGTCCCGCGCCGGGCAGGCAAGGTCGGCTCCAAGACCATCGAACTGCTCACCCAGAATCTGCTCAAACCCGAGGAACTGCTCGAACGCGTCGACGCCAGGGAAGCGGTCGAGGCATTACGTGAACCTCTCACCGAGGCCATCGACGAGGTGTCCCGCGAGGTCGCCGAGCAGATCCGGCCCGGTCTGTGGGACGCGCTGCCCGACCCGGCCCGACGCGCCATCCAGAAACGTATCCAGGACGAGACCCCCCGCGTGGTCGAGTCACTGCTCAACGAGATGCGGGCCGACCTACCGCGTTTCGTCGACATCCAGTTCCTCGCCGTCACCACGCTGGTGCGCAACAAGGACAAGCTCAACAAGCTGATGCGCGGAATGGGTGACGACGCGATGGCGTTCGTCCGGCGCAGCGGCATCTATTTCGGCCTGGTCATCGGTGTCGTACAGATGATCGCCTGGGCGCTGTTCCAGAACCCGTGGATCATGCCGGCCTTCGGTTTCGGCGTCGGCTTCATCAGCGACTACATCGCGTTGAACATGCTGTTCCGGCCGATCGAGCCGAAAAAGTACCTGGGCTTCATCCCCTTCCAGGGACTGCTGCACGCCCAGCGTGACAAGGTCACCCGCGATTACGCCAGGATCCTGGCCGATGATCTGTTCTCCCCGGAGATCCTGTTCGACGGGGTGTTGCGCGGCCCCGGCGCGGACAAGTTGTTCAGCCTGGTCGGCAAGGAGGTCAGCGCGGCGATCGACGCCCAGACCGGGGTGGCCACGCCCCTGGTCAAGCTGGCAGTCGGCACCCAGCGCTACAACGCCCTGAAGGACAGCCTGGTCCAGGTCGTGTTGGAGCGGCTGCCCACCACACTGGTGGAGGCGCAGGACTACGCCATGAAGACCCTCGATCTGGAGAACACCATCATCGAGAAGATGGGCCAGCTCAGCAACGAGGAGTACGAGTCCATCCTGCGGCCGGTGTTCAAGGACGACGAGCCGACGATGATCGCCGTCGGCGCCATCCTCGGCGGTGTCGTCGGTGAACTCCAGGTGGTGTTGATCGAGAACTTCGGCAACGAACCTGCCGCGGTGAGCGCGCTCCCCCAGCTCGTCCGGCATGCCCTGCACCTGTAACCGCGTCGCGACGGTAGCCTCGCAGGTGTGACGGGTGGGGCGAAACGGACAGCGCTGTGGTTCGGCAGCGGCGGCATCGCCCTGGCGCTGCTGATCGGCGGTTGCTCGGACAGCACCGACGGCCGCCCCGTGGGAGCCGGACCCACCGGCACCGAACCGGACTTCCCCACCTCGCGCCCGGACCGCACCACCACCACGCCGACCCAGTCACCCATCACCCCGGCCCCGGCCCCGCCGCCGGTCACCGTGCCGCCGGGTGGTGAGAATTTGGCCCCGCAGAACGGTTACGTCTACATCGAGACCAAATCGGGCTTGACGCGCTGCCAGATCTCCGACAAGGCAGTCGGTTGTGAGGCCGAATTCGAGAACTCCCCGGAGGTCGACGGTTTCCCCGCCAACGGGGTCAACATCACCGCCGCCGGCCAAGTCACCTGGTTGACAGGAAATCTCGGCGACATCCCGACGGTGCAACTGGACTACCGCACCTACACCGCACTGGGCTGGACGATCGTCGCCACCGAGGACGGCACCCGTTTCACCAACGACGGAACCGGGCATGGGATGTTCGTCCGGATCGAGGGTGTGGAGACGTATTGATGAACTGCCGACCGCTATGAGCATCGCCCGCAGAGAGCGCGCCGCGCTGGTGGACACCATGCGTGCCGCAGGCCCCGACGCGCCGACCCTGTGCGAGGGCTGGACCACCCGCGACCTTGCCGCCCATCTGGTCGTGCGGGAGCGCCGCCTCGATGCCGCCCCCGGGATCTTGGTCCCGCAGTTGGCCGATTACACCGCTCGGGTGCAAGACCAGGTCACCGCCTCCACCGACTGGCCCGACCTGCTCGGGCAGGTTGCCGCGGGGCCGCCGCTGTATTCGCCGTTCAAGCTGCTCGATCCGTTGATCAACGTCGCCGAGATGTTCATCCACCACGAAGATGTGCGTCGCGCCGGAAAAGACTGGGAACCAAGGGTTCTCGATGAGTCCACGACGGCGGCACTGCGAAAGCAGGTCCGCGCGTTCGCCAAGATGACGCTGGCCAAGTCGCCGGCGAAGGTGTCCTTGGCCACCCTCGACGGGACCGTGCTGACCACGGCGGGCAAGGGCGACCCGGTGACGGTGACCGGCGAGCCCGGCGAATTGCTGCTGTTCGCCGCCGGCCGCGAACCGGTGCGGGTGGAGTTCACCGGGGCCGCCGACACCATCGCTGCCGTGAAAGCCGGCCGCCGCGGACTCTAGGCGGCTTCACGGTCGCCGTCGTACCGATGTGCGCGGGCTAGGGTGGAAACCATGTCCAGCATCGATTTCCGGGTCTTCGTCGAACCACAGCAGGGCGCGAGCTACGCCGACCAGCTCGCGGTGGCCAGGGCCGCCGAACAGCTGGGGTACTCGGCGTTCTTCCGGTCCGACCATTACCTGGCGATGGCCGGTGACGGACTGCCCGGCCCCACCGACTCCTGGGTCACCCTGGCCGGTATCGCGCGGGAGACCTCCACGATCCGGCTCGGCACCATGGTCACCTCGGCCACCTTCCGCCATCCGGGTCCGCTGGCCATCGCGGTGGCCCAGGTCGACGAGATGAGCGGCGGACGAGTCGAACTCGGCATCGGCGCAGGCTGGTTCGAAGCCGAGCACCAGGCCTACGCCATCCCGTTCCCACCATTGGGCGAGCGCTTCGACCGGCTGACCGAGCAGTTGCAGATCCTGACCGGCCTGTGGGGAACCCCGGTCGGTGAGACCTATGACTTCGCCGGAACCCACTACACGGTCAAGGACTCCCCCGCCCTGCCCAAACCCGCGCAGCAGCGGGTGCCGATCATCATCGGCGGCGCCGGCCCCAAGCGGACCCCGGCGTTGACCGCGCGCTTCGCCGACGAGTTCAACATTCCGTTCGCCTCACTGGAGGATCTGACCGCCCAGTTCGACCGGGTGGCCGCCGCCGTCGCCGCGGCCGGACGCACCCCCGAGTCACTGGTGTACTCGGCGGCGTTCGTGCTGTGTGCCGGCGCCGACGAGACCGTTCTGACGCGGCGAGCCGGCGCGATCGGGCGTGAGCTGGACGAGATGCGGGGCAACTCGCCGGTCGTCGGCACTGCTGCCGAGATCGTCGACAAGCTCGGCGCCTTCACCCGTGCCGGTGTGCAGCGGGTCTACCTGCAGGTACTGGACATGTCGGATCTCGACCACCTGGAGTTCTTCGCCTCCGAGGTGATCGGGCAACTGGACTGACTCACCGCTACGATCGGTGGCCGTGACGGGCGATCCCAAATGGCATGAGCGAACGCCCACCCTGCTCGCCGCGAGCGTGGCGGCGCTGATCGCCATCGCACTGGTCGTGTGGCTGACGATGACACTGGTCCGCCAGGTGAACACGCCGACACCCCCGCCGGAGTACGTGACACCGACCTTCACCGACGACAGCGGTACCTCGTCGGCCACCACCACCGGCTCGACCTCGCCGACCAGCAGTTACGTCCCGCCGCAGACCAGCGACATCCTGGGACCCGAAACCAGCGAGACGACCACCACGACGACCACCACCCGCGAGCGGACCCGCACCGAGCGCACCCGGCAGAACGACGACGAGGACGACGACGAAACCACCACCACCCGGCGCAACCGGCAGAACGAGACCCGGACGCTGTATCCGATCCCGGCTCCCTAACGGCCCAGCGCGTGGAACTCCGCGACCAGCGCCTCGGCGCTGCGGACGGCGGCCCGGCAGGCCCGCGCGGTGAACGGGTCGTTGAGCGGGTGCTCGGCCCGGCGACGCCAGCGCTGGGTGGCAGCGAACGCCGCACGCGGCCCATCGTCGGATCCCAGGCCGCCGGCCAGCGGCCCCAACCCGAGCCTGCTGGCCGCGTCGGTACCCGCCGCCCCGATCAGCCTGCGCAGCGAGGCCATCTCGTCATCGGTCAAGGTTGTTGGGCGCGAACGTAATTGGCTCAGCAGCCGAAGCTCCTCGAAGGCGTGCGTGTCGGCGAGCAGCGGGTCGATGTCGGCAAGGATCTGCCGGGCCGCATAGATCGGGTTGACCTGCACGAAGCGCCGCAACGACAGCAGCGCGGTATGCGCCTTGAGCAGGTCCGAACGCTGGGCGAATTGCTGGTCGATGACATCGCGCAACGCGATCAGGCCGCTGCGCTCCAGCAGTTCGTCGGCAAGGGCGACCGAATCGCTGATGCCGGCCCGCAGGACCGCGATCGAGATGCGCAGGCCGAACATCCCGAACCGCTCCAGCAGGGCCCCGCGGGTCGCGGCGTCGACGGGTAACGACTCGTCCTCACGGACGAACCGGTCGGCACTGAGCATCGCCTTGGTCAGATCGGCGGGCTCCATACCCGCCAATTTCTCCAGTGCAACGAACTCGCTCTGGCGCAGGGTCCGCGCGGTCAGCGCAAGCAGCCCGGACACCGGTACCACCGCCTGGCAGATGCCGGTCTTGTCCATCTCGGCGGTGAACCGCGTCGCCACCTCGCGTGCGGACAGCATGGCGTCGAGACGTCCGGCGCCGATCTCGTCGGCGCGCGAGGCGACGCCGATGACGCCCAGCGCGCCGGTCTCACCGCCGGTGAGCTCACCGATCTGTTTGAGCAGCGCGATATCGGCGGCGTTCAGGGTGCGCAACAGGAACACCACCGCGTCGACGCGCGGCACACCGTCCTGGGGCACCAGCAGACGCAGGGTGCGCTCGGAGACATCGCGTGACAGCGAGGACGTGCCCGGAGTGTCGATGATGGTGGCGTCGATCAGTTCTGCAGCAGGCCAAGCGACGTCGAGATCCTCGATATCGGCCGGGTCCAGCCCGGCGAAGCTGAACGTCAGACCACGCTGCCCGTCCTCGGTGGCCCGCGCGATCGGCACGTTCGAGGTGCGGCCGTCCCGATGGTTGGCGGTCACCTTCGGAGTGGGTCCGTGTCGGAACGAGGTCACGATGCGGGTGGCCTCGGTGGCGTCGGTCGGGGCGATGTCCTCCCCGACCAGGGCGTTCACCAGTGTCGACTTACCGGCCTTGAGGGTGCCTGCCAGCGCGATCCGCATCGGCTGGTTGAGCCGGCGGCCGATGCGATCCAGTTCGGCATGCACATCGGGCCGATGCCGGTAGGCGGGATCGGCCCGATAGGCGTTGACGGTGCCGGCCAGGATGGCGCGGACATGATCGCTGGTGCTCATGACCCGGACAAGCTTAGTGACTAACCGCCCACCAGCTTGTCGGTGTTCTCGATCACCTGACGCAGGATGTCGAGCTGACGGCGCAATTCCTTGATCCGGGTGTCGCGTTCGGCCTCCTCGAGTTTGGCCGAGGACAGCGCGGCCTGCAGTGACTCGTTGAGCGAGCGGCTGGTCTGGTCGGCGATGCTGCGGTAGTGGTCGCGCAGCTGACGCTGGATGGCGCGCAACCGGTCCCGGGACTCCTTGTTCACCACGAAGGAGACGTCGTCGACGAAGCGGCGCACATTGGTCTTGGCCTCGTTGCGCACCCGCAGCATCCGGTTCTCCATGTCCTCCTTGTAGGCCTTGCGCCCCAACAGGAATCCCGCACCCAAAGACAGCGGGTTGAACATGCCGAGCCCGGCGAACGAGGTCAGCATGCCGAACATCAGGATGCCGCCGTAGGAGCCACGCATACCGGTGACCACCTTGTGGCCCGCCTTGATCGGTTTGGCCTCCAGCCGGGCGAGCGATTTGAACTCACCGAACCCGGCGCCCATATCGCGGGCGCTGACCTGGGGTAGTTCGACGGCGTCCAGGCCGGCCTCCATGAAGAGCCTGGCCACCTCGGCGGCCAGGGCGTCGGCGCGCTGGTAGGCCCAGACGAAGTTGTCACCGACAGCCGTGGCCACGGCATCTTCCAGCTCGGCACCGACCTCGGCCCAGTGCAGGGTCGGGTCGCAGCCGTCGATCACCTTCTCGGTGTGAGCGGTGATGTGGCGGAACCGGTTTCGCAGATCATGGTCGATATCCGCAGTCAGGTCGGCGATACCGTCGTTGAGCCGCTGTTGCCACAGCGCGGTCTGCTGGAGCGCGTTCTGGGCTTCCTGCTTGCGCCGTTCCAGCTCGGCGGTGAGCTTCTCCCGGGTGGCCGGGTCGTCCAACGCGGCCAGTTCGGTATCGATCGATAGCCGCAGATGTTCTGCGGCGGCCCGTATTTCGGTGACGACATGGTCGCGTGTCCGGTCGGTCTCCCGCGACATCACCTTCTCGGACAGGAACGAGATGATGGCCGGGAAGTTGGACTCGGCGTTGAGTTCCTTGTCGTTGAGGCTGATGGCGTGCCCCCGCAGCACCGAACTGGCCGGGATCACCGGGATCTGGACGCCGGCGCGGCCCAGATGGGCGGTGTCGACGCCGACGATATCGCGCCAGTAGGGGTAGAGATCGGTCTTGGTGGCGATGACGGCGGCCACCGGGCAGATCTCGACGGCCTGCCGGATGAACGTCAGCTCCGGTTCGGTGAACTCCTGGCTGGTATCGCTGACCATCAACACCGCGTCGGCATCCGGTAACAGGCCCAGCGTCGCCGAAAGGTGCGGCTGCCCATGCCCGCCCACGCCGGGGGTGTCGATGAAGGTGAGGCCGCTCTTGAGCATCGGGGCGGGTGCGCCGACCTCGGCGCGCAGCACCTCCCGGCCCAGCGCGACCGGTAACCGGCGCAGGTCCTTCTTGAGGTCGGCCATCTCGATGGGCGCGTATTCCAGCCCGCCCGGCCCGGCGAGGACGAGGCGCGCCGAGGGTTCCTCGGCGTAGGAGACGACGGTCGCCACGACCGTGCTCTCGTCATCGCCGACGCGGGCGACCGGCAGGTTGAGCAACGAGTTCAGCAGCTGGCTCTTGCCCTGTTTGAGCTGTCCGGCGATGACGACCCGGATGTGCGGATCGGCGATCTTGTCCTTGGCGACGCG
This sequence comes from Mycolicibacterium sp. 22603, assembly GCA_052044345.1. Lineage (GTDB taxonomy): Bacteria > Actinomycetota > Actinomycetes > Mycobacteriales > Mycobacteriaceae > Mycobacterium. The sequence continues at coordinate 49,914 of JBQEMX010000001.1, read as the reverse complement.
CAGCCGCGCCACCAGATCGGTGCGCTCGTAGAGCTCGGCGATCCTGGTGGTGTGGTCGATGAGCTCGATGATGACCTTCGTCTTGCGAGGATCTGAGCTCGTCGGCGCGTTCGTCGTCATCGGGGTTCCCTCCTGGGCGTCAACGGTAGGCGTGCGAACTGGCGGGGACCAGAAGCGGNCCCGCCAGTTCTCGGTGGAGGGTTCTTCTAGAACAGTCCGGCGTCGACGTTGGTCTCGACGTGGGTGTCCATGTTGGTGTGGATACCCACCGAGTTGTCGACCGAGCTGTCGACCGAGGTGTGCTCGGAATTGTCGACCAGGGTGTGGTCGGCGCTGTTGTCGATGACACCGGAGTTGTCGACGATCGTGATGCCGCCACCACTTCCGCCGTCGCCGCCGGCGGCGCTGCCACCGCCGAGCAGACCGCCACCGGCCACCGCGCCGCCCCCGTGCCCACCGCTGGTGTCGACATCGTTGAGCACCGGGCCCTTGTTGCCGGAGATGATGTCGTCGCCGGCGATCTGCGAGTTGTCATGCACCTCGTTCTCGCTGCCCACGATGACCGGCGAGTGGTTACCGGTCTTGACGTCGACCTCGGAGTTGTCGGTGACGTTCTCGTCGCCGACGACGTTGTGGTGACCGGTCACGTTGTCGTCGCCGACCACGATGTCCTTGCCGGTGACGTTCTCGTCGCCCACCACGTTGCCATTGCCGGTGGTGACGGTGCCAGCATTGTTGCCGTCGACCACGACGCCGCCATCGGTGGCGGTGTTGGCGGTCTTGTTGCCGAAGGTGATGTCGCCGAAGCCCAGGTTGAAGCCGCCGACCTGAGAGTTGGCCCCGGAGCTCTGGTCCGGGCTGAGGAACTCGGCGTTGGTCCGGTTGTGGCTGGCGATATCGGTCTCCGGGGCGAAGGTGCGCTGCGGGGCGTACATCGGGGCGAACGAGTTGGCCAGGCTGTGGTGGTCGGCGACCGCGCGCTGCAGGCCGAGGATCGGGTCCCCGCCGCCGAGGGCGACACCAGCCGGGGCGGCCGTGGCGGCGACGGCGTGCAACTGGGCCGCGGTGACGTTGGGCAGACCGGCGTCACGCAGCGCCTGCTCCGGGTCGGCGATGAAGGCGCCGGCCACGTCGGGGCTGCGGAAGAGGTCGAGGATGTAGTCGATGATGGTGGTCATTTCGGTGCCTTTCTCGATCTTGGCTCAGGAGTCTTTGTTCCTGTCGCTGGATGGTCCGGCGAACTGAAGACAACGTTATGGATCCACCGACCCCGCTGAAACGGGGTTGATTCCCCTCCCGACCGAACCCCGTACGGGGGCTTAGGGGTCACCCCCATTAGGGGATTAGGGGATGCCTCCGGGGTGGACATCCGGACACGAAAAAGCCCGCCCACAGTGGCTGTGGGCGGGCTTTTCCTCGGCGGATCAGTCGAAAGTGTGGAAGTCGTGATGCAGGGGCTCGACGGGCTGCTCGGGCACCGACCAGTCGGCCGCGGCGGGCTCGAACACCGGATCGGCGACCGGCTCGTCGACGATCAGTGGACTCACCGGGAGGTCCTGAGCGGCGAACACGTCGTCGAGCGTGGCACCGACATCGTGGATCTCCGGCGCGGTGTCGACCACGGAAGGAATATCGAGATGGTGCAGGTCATCGACGGTTGTCGGGACCGCATCGTCGATTCCGAAGGCGTCGAACGCGGCGGTGGCCGCACCCGTGGCCCAGACGTTGGCATCGGCAGCGGGAGCCACGGTCTCGCTGACCACCGGAATCAGCTGATTGACGTCGGCGATGGTGACGTCGGTCAGCCCGGCATCGGCGATCGTCTGGGTGGGGTCGGCGGCATAACTTGCCGCGACGTCGGGGTCGCGGACCACCGCCATCACGAAGTCGAGTAGCGAGTTACTCATGAATCCCCGTCCCTGAAGTCCGTTACATCTGGCGCTCGTGCACCGATGTTATCCACGACGGCGGCTCGCGAGATCGGTGTTGAACCCACTCGCCTCTACCACCCGTTAGGGGATCACCCATTAGGGGTTTCGACACGTTAGGGGGATTACCGCTTCGGCGGGATCCCAGCCGATAAGGTGTGGCAGGACTGATGAGCAAAGACGAGGGAGGGGCCGCTCCATGAGCGACTCGCTGGGGTTGTCCGTCGGGGCGACCAATTTGGTGGCGGCCCGCGCAGGTCGGGCGCCGGTCACCCGGCGGTCCGTGCTGACCGTGTTCACCGACCGGGCACCCGAGGTGGGTGTCCCGAGCGAGAACCCGAACCTGAGCGGCCAGGGTCTGGTGCTCGGCGGGTTCGTCGACCGGGTCGGCGACCCGGTTCCGCTGGTGGCTTCCGACGGCTCCTCACACCGGGGCGAACAGGTGCTCGCCGAGGCGCTCGACGCGATGGCCCATACCGTCGGCGGCGGCAACCCCATCACCATCGCGGTTCCCGCCCACTGGTCGGGCAATGTGGTGGCCGCCCTGCAGGGTGCGCTGCGCAGCAAACCGGGTCTGGCCAGTGCCGCCCTGGTGCCGGATTCCATTGCCGCACTTGCCGGTCTGCGCACCGCCGGTAACCTGCCGTCATCCGGCGTGGTCGCGCTCGTCGATCTCGGCGGCAGCGGCACCAGCGTGACGCTGGCAGATGCCGGCGCCCAGCTCGCCCCGATCGGCGCGACGCTGCGCTACCCGGACTTCTCCGGCGATCAGATCGACCAGGCGCTGCTCAACCACGTCATCACCGGTATCGCCGATGCCGGCGCGGCGGACCCGGCCGGAACGGCGGCCGTCGGATCGCTGGGGCGGTTGCGCGATGAATGCCGTCGCGCCAAGGAACGGCTGTCCGCCGAAACGGCGACCGCGATCCCGGCCGAACTGCCCGGATTCAGCTCCGAGGTCCGGGTCACCCGATCCGAGCTCGAGCAGTTGATCGAAGCACCGCTGAACGGCCTACTCGGCGCCGTCGACGAATTGTTGCAGCACAACAATATTGGACCGAGCGACATCTCGGCGGTCGCAACCGTCGGCGGCGGTTCGGCCATTCCGCTTGTCACGCAGCGACTTTCCGAGCGTCTACAGGCACCGGTGAGCACCGCGCCGCTGGCGGCTGCCGGCGTGGCCGCGGGTGCGGCACTGGTGGCTGACCTGGCCTCGGAGGCCGGCGCCGCGACCGGGCTGGCCCCGGTGGCCTCCCCGGATGCCGCGCCGACCGGCATGGCGCCGACGATGGGCTGGGCCGGTGCCACTCCCCCCGCCGAGGAGGGACCGTCGGGCGGATTGGCCTGGTCCCAGGACGAGGATGCCCCCACCGGCGAACCCGTGCCCTACCAGGGTCCGGATTACCAAACCGGTTACACCCCAAGCCCTACCGATGCCCGCCCGCAGCTCGACTTCGCCACCGGCGAGGACGACTACCCGGCCGAAGCGGCCCCGCTACCCTGGTACAAACGGCCGCCGCTGCTGTTCGGCGCCGCGGCCGCCGCCGCACTGCTTGCCGTCGGCGGTCTGGCGGTCACCCTGACCGGCAACAGTGGGCCGAGCGGCCCGGTCACCGAGACCGCGACCAGCTTCTCGACCGAGCCGGTGCAGACCACCCAGACAGTCACCGTCACCGGTGAGAACGGCGTCGTCACGACCTCCGAGATCCCGCCGCCACCGCCGCCGCCGCCGTCCAGCAGCACCACGACCACCACACCGTCCACCACGTCGTCGACGACCACCACGACCACCACCACGACAACGACGACCACCACGACGACGACCACCACGACGCCGCCCACGACGACGACTCCGCCGGTGACCACCACCCAACCCTCGGTCACCACCACGCAGCCGGTCGTCACCACCACGGCGGCCCCTGCCCCCGAACCGGCGCCAGAACCGGCCCCCGAGCCGGTGGATCCCGTCGTAGACGGCGCCGCCTAGTCCGACCGTGATCGCGGCGCTGTTGCAGGCACCGGCCGATCCGGTCCGGGTGCTGGTCACCGGCGGGATCGGTACCGGTAAGACGACGCTGCTCGGCACGGTGCGCACCGCGCTGCGCACCGCCGGGGTGGCGGTTCTCAGTCGTGTCCCGCGGGCCGGTGAGACCTCGGCCGGAGCCCTTGTCATCGATGATGCGCACCTGCTCGGTGATGACCAGTTGGCCGTGCTGGCCGAGCTCGCCGCTGACACCGACCGCACCGTCGTGGTGGCCTGCCAACCATCGGTGCACCGGGAGGCGCTGCGCGCCTTGACCGTTGCGCTCACCAGGGAGGGACCGCCGGTCACGCTCGGACCGTGGTCGGGCGCCGAGATCCACCGCATCACGGCAGAGAAAAACGGAACCGCCCCCGACCCGGAGTTCGTCGCGGCGGTGCAGACCGCGACGGCCGGCCTGCCGTTCCTGGTGAGCGCCGCGGTGTCCGCACCGCACCGCCCGCCGGCCGATTCGGCCCGCTTCGCCCTGGTGGAGCGGCTACGCCAGCTGCCGCAGTCGGTGCAGGACACCGTGTTGCTGTGTTCGTTGACATCCGGCCTGGGGGGCGATGACATCGCCGCCGCGCTGGGGCTGGACGTCGATGCGGCCCGCCGGCTCGTCGACGAGGCGCATGCCGGCGGGCTGCTCGCCGCGGGCAGGCATCGCGGTTTCGTCAGGACCGTGCACCGTGCGGCCGCCGAGGTCGTAGGGGCCGCCCGTCACCACGATCTCGAGCTGTCGCTGTTGCGTACCCAGATCCAGATGTCCACGTTGACAGCCGATCTGGCGCTTGCCATGGCCGAACACGGCCTGCGTGACCCGCAGCTGGCAGCGGCGCTGGCGGACCTGGCCGCGGGCCACCGCGACCAGCCGGCGCGGGCGGCCCGGTTGTACCGCGCGGCCGCGGATGCCGGTTCGACCGCGCTCGATCCGGCGCTGGCCGACGCGCTCGCGTTGACCGGGGACTGCATGGCCGCGGCGCGGTTGGCCGACGAGCTGCTCTCGGCGCCGGATCCTGCCCAGCGTGCCGCCGCGGTCAGGGTCGCGGCCAGCGTCGCCGTCCACGATGGCGCTGCCGCACAGGCGGCCGATGTGTTCACCTGGCTGGGCCCCTATCCCGATGCCGTCGTCGGATCGGCCGCCGCGGTGGTCGCGATCGGTACCGGTGATGCCGCGGCCGCCCGCGCCGCCCTGGAGATACCGGACTCCGGGCCGCCGACGTCCACCGCGCGGGCATCGCGCCGGCTGGCAGAGGGGCTGCTCGACTCTCTGACGGCGCCGTTCCCGACCGCGATAGCGACGTTGAGCCAGGCGGTCACGGCCGACCATCCGGTCCCGGTCGTCATCCCGGACAGCCCGTCCGCGCTGGTCACCCTCGCCGCGTTGCACGGTGGCGATGCGGTGCGTGCCCGCAGCATCATCGGCAGGGCCACCCGCGCGCACCCCGAACCCTTCACCGCCCACCGGCACCGCCTGTTGTGGGGATGGACGCGGATGCTCGACGGCCGGCTGGCCGGCGCGGCGGCCGAGGTCGCCACGACCGACGGTGCGATGTTGCACCGCCGCGACGCGCTGTGGGCCGCGGCGCTGCGCACCGCGATCGCGCGCCGCAACGGTGACAGCGGCGCGGTGCAGAAGCACTGGTATGCAGCCATGGAGGTGCTCTCGGAGTACTCGCTGGACCTCTACTCTCTGCTCCCGCTCGGGGAGCTGTGGGTCGCGGCCGCCCGGTTACGCCTGGTCGACCAGGTTCAGCACCACCTCGACAGCGCGTTCGACCTACTGGGCCGGCTGGGCAACCCGGTGCTGTGGTCGGTACCGCTGCACTGGGCGGGCGTGCATGCCGGCATCCTGTCCAACTCCCCCGATGCCGTGGCACCCCACGGGCACGCGCTGACCGCGGCGGCATCGCACAGCACCTTCGCCCGAGCGCTCGCGGCGGCGGGCCGGACCTGGCTGCGGGTGCTGGCCAATCACGTCGATGTCGATGAGGTCACCGCGGCGGCCAACGGCCTGGCGCAGTTCGGGCTCACCTGGGATGCCACCCGGCTGGCCAGTCAGGCGGCACTGCAGACGCCGGATCCGCGGATCTCGGGGGTGATGTTGCAACTGGCCCGCGATCTCAAGATCACCATGGCGGACCCGGACGGATCTGACGGTGATCTTGCCCACAGGACGGACAGCCCGGTCCCGCGCACCGATCCGGCCGCGCCGCCGTCTCCCGCGCCCACCCGGCCCGCACCGTCGTCGACCCTGTCCGATCGTGAGCGCGAGGTCGCCGAACTGCTGCTGCTCGGTATGCCCTACCGCGATATCGGCAGCCAGTTGTTCATCTCTGCCAAGACGGTCGAGCATCACGTCGCCCGCATCCGTCGCCGGCTCGGTGCGGAGTCGCGTTCGGAGATGCTGTCGATGCTGCGCGCGCTCCTGGGAGCGACTGCCTGATCGGTCACCGAGCGGCCGCCGCAGGGTAGCCAACCGACTAGTTAGGACAGCCTTGCTAGCGGCGCCAACTTCGGTGATGTAACTATGAGCAGGCAAATAGCCTAAGTTACCCGTGAGTAACCGCGTTCAAGTTACCGGTTAGTAACTTAAAACCGCTGGGAGGCACGCCGTGCAGCACACTCTCGAAATCAGCAGATTGATCCTCGGATTGCTGATGACCGCCGTCGTGTTGGTGTTTGCTGCAAAGCGCGTCCTGTGGCTCACCAAGCTGATCAGCTCGGGCCAGAAGCTCGGCGACGAACGCGGTCGCAAGGATGATCTCGTCCGTCGCTTCCTGAACCAGAACAAGGAGGTCTTCGCCCAGTCGAAGCTCCTCAAGTGGTCCATCCCCGGCATCGCGCACTTCTTCACCATGTGGGGCTTCTTCGTCCTGGCCACGGTGTACCTGGAGGCCTACGGCGTCCTGTTCAACCCCGAGTTCCACATCCCCTTCGTCGGCCGCTGGGCGGTGCTGGGCTTCCTGCAGGACTTCTTCGCGCTCATGGTGTTCCTGGGCATCGTCACCTTCGCGATCATCCGTATCGCCCGCGAGCCCAAGAAGATCGGCCGCGAATCCCGGTTCTACGGCTCGCACACCGGTGGCGCCTGGGAGATCCTGTTCATGATCTTCCTGGTCATCGCGACCTACGCACTGTTCCGCGGTGCCGCGGTGAACGTGCTCGGCGAGGAGTTCCCCTACCAGAGCGGTGCGTTCCTCTCCGACGGTGTCGCCTCGCTGCTGGCCCCGCTGGGTGCGACCGCCAACATGTGGATCGAGACGCTGGCGCTGATGGGCCACATCGGCGTCATGCTGGTGTTCCTGCTGATCGTGCTGCACTCCAAGCACCTGCACATCGGCCTGGCGCCCATCAACGTCACCTTCAAGCGGCTGCCCGACGGCCTCGGCCCGCTGCTGCCGATGGAACACAAGGGCGAGAAGATCGACTTCGACGATCCCGCCGACGACGCGGTGTTCGGCCGCGGCAAGATCGAGGACTTCACCTGGAAGGGCTACCTCGACTTCACCACCTGCACCGAGTGCGGACGTTGCCAATCGCAGTGCCCGGCCTGGAACACCGGTAAGCCGTTGTCGCCCAAGCTCGTCATCATGAACCTGCGCGACCACATGTTCGCCAAGGCGCCCTACCTGATCGAGGGCAAGCCGATGCCCGAGGAGGGCTCGGTCGATTTCGCCGAGCTCGGCGACAGCCTGCACGGACACGGCGTGCCCGAGGACGGCTTCGCCCGCATCGAGGGTTCCGGCCCCGAGCAGGCACTGCGCCCGCTGGTCGGCACCGCCGAGCAGGGCGGCGTCATCGACCCCGACGTGCTGTGGTCCTGCACCAACTGCGGTGCCTGCGTCGAGCAGTGCCCGGTGGACATCGAGCACATCGACCACATCGTCGACATGCGCCGCTACCAGGTGATGGTCGAATCCGAGTTCCCCGGTGAGCTCGGTGTGCTGTTCAAGAACCTGGAGAACAAGGGCAACCCCTGGGGCCAGAACGCCAAGGACCGCACCAACTGGATCGACGAGGTCGACTTCGACGTGCCGGTCTACGGCCAGGATGTGGAGTCCTTCGACGGGTTCGAGTACCTGTTCTGGGTCGGCTGCGCCGGCGCCTATGAGGACCGCGCGAAGAAGACCACCAAGGCCGTCGCCGAACTGCTGGCCACCGCGGGTGTGAAGTTCCTGGTGCTCGGCACCGGTGAAACCTGCACCGGCGACTCGGCCCGCCGCGCGGGTAACGAGTTCCTGTTCCAGCAGCTGGCCGCGCAGAACGTCGAGACCATCAACGAGCTGTTCGAGGGTGTCGAGACCGCCAAGCGCAAGGTCGTGGTGACCTGCCCGCACTGCTACAACACGATCAATCGCGAATATCCGCAGCTCGGATCCGACTACCAGGTCGTGCACCACACCCAGCTGCTCAACCGCCTGGTCCGCGAGAAGCGGCTGATCCCGATCAACCCGGTCGGCCAGGACGTCACCTACCACGACCCCTGCTTCCTCGGTCGCCACAACAAGGAGTACGAAGCACCTCGTGAGCTGGTCGGTGCGGCCGGCGCGAAGCTCACCGAGATGCCCCGGCACGCCGACCGCGGCCTGTGCTGTGGTGCCGGTGGCGCCCGGATGTGGATGGAAGAGCACATCGGCAAGCGCGTCAACCAGGAGCGCACCGAGGAGGCACTGGACACCGGCGCCTCGGCCATCGCCACCGGCTGCCCGTTCTGCCGCGTCATGATCACCGACGGTGTCGACGAGGTGGCCACCGCGACCGACCGGGAGAAGGCAGAGGTGCTCGACGTGGCACAGCTGCTGCTGGCCTCGCTGGAGACCAGCCTGTACACGCTGCCCGAGAAGGGCACCGCGGCCAAGTGGTCGGCCGAGCTCGCCGAGAAGCGGGCCGAGGCCGAGGCTGCCGCCACACCTGCGGTCGAAGAGGTCGCCGAAGAGGAGGCGGTCGCCGAGGAGACGGCAGCTCCCGCGAAGGCCGCGGCTCCGGCCGCTGCCGCCCCCGTCAAGGGACTCGGAATCGCCGGTGCCGCAAAGCGCCCCGGCGCCAAGAAGGCGGCCCCGGCAGCATCGGCACCCGCGGCCGAGGCAGCACCGGCCGCCGAGACGGCCGCTCCGGTCAAGGGCCTGGGCATCGCCGGCGGAGCCAAGCGTCCGGGCGCCAAGAAGGCCGCGCCCGCGGCAGCGGCACCCGCCGCGGCCCCGGCGGAATCGGCACCGGCCGAGCCCACGAAGCCCGAACCCGAGGTCAAGGGACTGGGAATCGCCTCGGGCGCTCGCCGTCCGGGGGCCAAGAAGGCCGCACCGGCAGCGACACCCGCGGCACCGGCTACCCCGGCGGAGACGGCCACCACGCAGGACACCGCCGATGCGGATACCGCGATCGAGGAGTCCAAGCCCGAGCCGCCCGTCGTCGGACTGGGTATCGCCGCCGGCGCCCGTCGGCCCGGAGCGAAGAAGGCCGCGGCGCCCAAGCCTGCGGCTGCCCCTGCGCCAGCCGAGGTCCCGGAAGCCGCCGAGGCTCCTGAGACCGCTGCGGCACCGCAGGCTCCCGGGCCGGCCGAGGCCGAGCCCGCATCGGCGGCGCCGACCTCCAACGGATCCGGTGACGAGTCCCGCGTCGTCGGTGACGAGCCCCCGGTGAAGGGTCTGGGCATCGCCAAGGGAGCCCGTCGGCCCGGTAAGCGCTGAACCCGCATCTACCGCCGAACGGCCAGTTGTGACACGCTTTCAGCGCAAAGTCGTGTCATAACTGGCCGTTCGGCGTTTGGCTAGAGCGCTTTCAGTTGGAATGGCGTCGCGCTCACGATCCCGCCGGGACAATCACCGTTGGAATCGGCGGACAGCACGCCACCGAGCGTCACCGGATCGACGGTCATATGGACGACGGCCGGGGCATAGCTACCGTCCGGGCAGATGAATCCGTCGGGTTTGGTGACCGAGAAGTTCCAGATCCCCCCGACCAATGTCATCGGAGTCGACCAGCCCTGGTTGCTGGATACCGTTCCCGCGCAACCGGTCGGATCGCAGGTGCTGGCGATCACCCAGACATTGGTCGGATCGCCCTCGGCACCCGAATAGGAGCCATTGAGCAACGGCGGTGCGGCCTGCGCGGGCGCAGCCAAAGCCAGAGCCGCTGCGGCGGCCATTCCCACTACCGCACTCAGCGAGCGTGTCATCGACGTCATAATGGTCGGAAAATAGCACCGCAATCACAGAAAACGGCGCCACGCGGCCGTGAATTTACCGTCGTGACAGCCAAACCGTTATGCGGCACGGAAATCGGGTTGTCAGCCCGTGGGACACTATTTCTCGTGAGTACCCATCAGCTTCCCGACCGAACGTGGCATCAGAGCCCGCAGCCGCGTCCGCGGACGTTCGCCCAGTCGACCAAGCTGCAGGACGTCCTGTACGAGATCCGCGGGCCGGTACACGAGCAGGCCTCTCGGCTGGAATCCGAGGGACACCGCATCCTCAAACTCAACATCGGCAACCCCGCCCCGTTCGGGTTCGAGGCCCCCGATGTGATCATGCGCGACATCATCGCCGCCCTGCCCACCGCACAGGGCTATTCGGATTCCAAGGGCATCATCCCGGCCCGCCGCGCGGTGTTCACCCGCTACGAACTCGTCGAGGGCTTTCCCAAGTTCGACGTCGATGACGTATTCCTCGGCAACGGTGTCTCCGAGCTCATCACGATGACGCTGCAGGCGCTGCTCGACAACGGCGACCAGGTACTCATCCCGGCGCCCGACTACCCGCTGTGGACCGCCTCGACCGCGCTGGCCGGCGGCACCCCGGTGCACTATCTGTGCGATGAGACCCAGGGGTGGAACCCCGATATCGCCGACCTGGAATCCAAGATCACCGAGCGGACCAAGGCGCTGGTGGTGATCAACCCGAACAACCCCACCGGCGCGGTGTACAGCCGCGAAATCCTGGAGCAGATGGTCGAACTCGCGCGCAAGCATCAGCTGCTGCTGCTGGCCGACGAGATCTACGACAAGATCCTCTACGACGACGCCAAGCACATCAGCCTGGCCACCCTGGCACCGGATCTGTTGTGCCTCACCTTCAACGGGCTCTCGAAGGCCTACCGGGTGGCCGGTTACCGGTCGGGCTGGCTGGTGATCACCGGCCCCAAGGAGCACGCGAGCAGCTTCATCGAGGGCATCAACCTGCTGGCCAACATGCGGCTGTGCCCCAATGTGCCTGCTCAGCACGCCATTCAGGTAGCCCTCGGTGGCCATCAGAGCATCGATGATCTGGTGTTGCCCGGCGGCCGACTGCTCGAGCAGCGCGATGTCGCGGTCGAGAAGCTGAACGCGATCCCCGGAGTGTCCTGTGTGAAGCCCCAGGGTGCGCTGTACGCGTTCCCGCGGCTGGATCCCGAGGTCTACGACATCCACGACGACGAGCAACTGGTGCTGGACCTGTTGTTGCAGGAGAAGATCCTGGTCACCCAGGGCACCGGATTCAACTGGCCCACACCGGATCATCTGCGCATCGTGACGCTGCCCTGGGCACGGGATCTGGCCAACGCCATCGACCGGCTCGGTAACTTCCTGGTCAGCTACCGGCAGTAGCAGCTACACCGCCTACGCTGTTGCGGGTGGCCCACTCCCATTCACACTCGCATTCGCTGAGCGGCCCCTCGCCGTTGGGCCCGCTGGCCGCGCGCATCGTGGTCGGTCTGCTGATCGCGATCGCCATCGCCACCCTGATCGGGGTGGGCTGGCTGTGGCCGAGCCAGCAGAAGCTGGACATCCCGCTGCCGTTCCAGAACTCCGCGGGCGGTGGTGTCAGCACCGAGGCAGGCCGGGTGGTGTCGGTCTCGGAGGCAGCCTGCGGTGGGCCGACGGTCGGCGCGGTCATCACCTCCGCACCGCCGCCCAGCACCGGTGACACGCATTGCACCCAGTCGTTCATCCGCATCGGTTCCGGCCCCAACGAGGGCGCCTACACACTGCTGGAGTTCAGCGGCGGACCGGGACAACCGCAGCTCGTCGTCGGCGACGATATCCGCGTCACCCGCGCCGTCGACCCGACCGGCACCACCATCTACTCCTTCTACGACTACGAGCGCAGCTGGACGCTCACCGCGCTGGCGGCGGCCTTCGCCATCGTCGTCGTCGCCGTCGCCGGCTGGCGCGGTCTGCGCGCCCTGATCGGTATCGCCGTCGCCTTCGCGGTGCTGGTGCTGTTCATGCTGCCCGCCCTGCGCGACGGGGCGAATGCCATTCCGGTGGCGCTGGTGGCGTCGTCACTGATCCTCTATGCCGTGCTCTACCTCGCACACGGGGTGAGCCTGCGCACCAGCGCCGCGCTGCTGGGCACGCTGACATCGCTGTTGTTGGCGACGGCGCTGTCCTGGGGGGCCATCGAGCTCACCCATCTCACGGGGTTGTCGGAGGAGGAGAACAACGCGGTCGCGACGTTCCTCGGCGGGGTGTCGATCACCGGCCTGTTGCTGGCCGGCTTCATCATCGGTTCGCTCGGTGTCCTCAACGACGTCACCGTCACCCAGGCCTCGACGGCGTTCGAGCTGGCGCAGCACAGTGATTCGCGGCGGGCGGTGTTCTTCGGCGCCATGCGCGTCGGCCGCGATCACATCGCCAGCACGGTCTACACGCTGGTGCTCGCCTACGCGGGCAGCGCGCTTCCGCTGCTGCTGTTGTTCAGCGTGGCCAACCGCTCGCTCGGCGATGTCCTGACCGGGGAGAGCGTGGCCATCGAGATCGCCCGCTCGGCCGTTGGCGGTATCGCCCTTGCGCTTTCGGTACCGTTGACGACGGCGATCGCGGCGGTGCTCGCGACGCCTAACGCTGCAGCAGCTCCAAAAGATAGTTCCCGTAACCCGACTTGAGCAGGGTTCTGGCGTGCGCTTCGAGCTGTTCGTCGTCGATGAATCCCGCCCGCCAGGCCACCTCTTCGGGAGCGCTGATCTTCAGTCCCTGGCGCTGTTCGATGGTGCGCACGAAATCGGCTGCGTCCAGCAGGGAATCGAAGGTTCCGGTGTCCAGCCAGGCGGTGCCGCGGGCCAGCACCTCGACCGAGAGTCGACCCTGGCGTAGATAGGCCTGGTTGATATCGGTGATCTCGTACTCACCGCGCGCGGACTTGCGCAGCGAACGTGCGATCTCGACGACATCGTTGTCGTAGAAGTACAACCCAGGAACCGCGTAATGCGATTTCGGCTTGTCCGGTTTCTCCTCCAACGATATAGCCCGCCCGTCCGCGTCGAAGTCGACCACCCCGTAGGCCGAGGGATTGGCCACCCAGTACGCGAAAATGGCTCCGCCGCTGACATTGTGGAATCGACGCAAGCCCGTACCCAGCCCGGGCCCGTAGAAGATGTTGTCGCCCAACACCAATGCCACCGAATCGTCGCCGATGTGGTCGGCGCCGATCATGAAGGCCTGCGCGAGCCCTTCCGGTGTGTCCTGTACCGCGTAGGTCAGGTCGATACCCCACTGCGAGCCGTCTCCGAGCAGCCGGTGAAAGCCCGGGGCCTCGTGGCCGGTGGTGATGATCAGGATGTCTCGGATTCCCGCCATCATCAGCGTGCTCAGCGGGTAGTAGACCATCGGCTTGTCGTACACCGGCAGCAGCTGCTTGCTGGTGCCCCGGGTGATCGGATGCAGGCGCGTCCCGGTCCCCCCGGCCAGGATGATGCCGCGCATCTAGGCGTCGAGGTCTTTTTCGGTGAGGCCGGTGGCCGCCAGCGCCGCGTCGAGACTCTCGTGCAGGAACAACGAGGTGACCTGGTCGTGCACCACTCGGAACGCCGAGGCGGCAGGGGCTCCGTTGACGGTCTGCTCGGCGACGACGACCCCGTCGTGCACGTAGAGCTTGCCCACCTCGGCGGTAACGCCCTCCTGGGCCCAGTCCAGCAGGGCCTGGTGCCCTTGGGCGGCGCGGTCGGCGGTCGCGATCTCGATATCGTCGCTGGAGAGCTTCACCAGCGTGTCGTAGTCACGCGCGTTGAGGGCGTCGTGCCATGCCAGGACGGTGGCGATCTCGGAGGTGCTCATGCTGAGCACTCTAGAGCGGCGAGCCGGCCAACCACGCGTCCCATACCTGCGCGTCCCCCAAGACCTCGACACCGGCCTCGGCCGCGGTGCGCCTGCGGGTGATGGCCAGCAACAGATCGACCGCCCGCCCGCGGACGGCGACGTCGCTCTTACCGTGCGCATACGTCCAGGACAGCCCCTCCTCGTCGTGGACGACGGTCCACTCCCCGGTGGGTCCGAGGCCGTCATCGGTGGCGTGCAGGTGCAGCGACTGTCCGCGTGGAATCGGCTTGTGCAGCGCGGTCGCTAACTCGAGCCATTCGCTGACGCCATCGGCGGCCAGTCCGGCGGGCAGGTCGAACTCGGTGCCCAGTGCCAGATGGGCGTCGGCGAGGTGGACGATCTGCTCGTGCACCCGGCGCCGGATCCACCAACCCGGGATGTGCGGACCGACGAAGGTCCACACCTTGATGTTCGAACCGGCCTGCTCCACGGCGTCGATCAGTGCCACCGCACCCTCGTTGAGCCAGTCGATGGCCGCGTCCATGTCCTCGGGCGGTTTACCATCGCGAACCTCGCGCGGATTCAACGGCTCGGTGCGGCGGTCGGTGATGATCTGTGCGCACCAACGGTTTCCACGACCCACATGGCGGAACAGCTGGTTCAGCGTCCACCCCGGACAACTGTCCACGGGCGTCGCCGGGTCCGCATCGCGGATCAGTTCACCGAAGTCTCTGGTTTGTTCGAGCAGGGCGGCTCGGAAGTCCATGCTTACGACGGTAGCGCGGCGCGGGTGTCACCGAGGGCGATTGGCAGGGTGGACCAGCCGCGCAGCACCCGGGTTTCGCGACGGGTTCCGTCCCCCGCGAGCGCGGCGTTCGGGAAGCGCTCGAAGAACGTCCGCAGCCCGACCTCACCCTCGGCCCTGGCCAAGGCGGCCCCCAGGCAGAAGTGCCTGCCGCCGGAGAACGACAGGTGTTTCCCTGCATTGGAACGCTCGATGTCGAAGCGGTGCGGGTCTTCGAAGACCTTCGGGTCGCGATTGGCCCCGGCGATGTAGACCAACACCCCTTCGCCGGCTCGCACGCGAGTGCCCGCCAGGTCCAGGTCCTTGGTGGCGATGCGCGCCGAGAGCTGCACCGGGGACTCCAGGCGCAGGATCTCCTCGACGGCGGTCGGCCACAGCTCGGGCCGCTGCGACAGCGTCTGCAGGTGTTCGGGATGCTGCAGCAGCATCCGGATACCGCTGCCGAGCAGATTGACAGTGGTCTCGAAGCCGGCGGCCAGCACCAACCCGGCGGTGGCCACCAGTTCCCGCTCGGTCAGCGGACCGTCCTCGGATGCTTCGGAGGCGGTGATGATCTGGCTCATCAGATCGTCTCCGGGGTTGCGGCGCAACTGCCGCAGATGCCCGACCAACCAATCGTTGAACCCCTGGACTGCGGCGCTGACCTCCTGGTACTGCGGCCAGGTCAGGCCGATGTCCAGGCTGGCGGCACCGTGCTCGCCGAACTCCAGGACGCGGCAACGGTCGTGTTCGGGGACGCCGAGGATGTCACCGATGACGGTGACCGGCAGTTGCCCGCAGTACCGTTCCACGATGTCGACGGTGCCGGTCTGGGCGGCGAGATCGTCGAGTAGCCGATTCGCACTGTCCTGCACTCGATCTCGCAGCGCCGCTACGGCTCGGGTGGTGAACACCGAGGACACCAGCTTGCGGTAGCGGGTGTGCTCGGGTGCCTCCACCGAAAGCATCGAGGGCGGCTGGAGCGGATGCAGCACATCGGGTTTGGTGCGATCGATGACCCATTGCAGCGGCCCGGGCAGATTCGACCCGAGTGCGATGACCCGGAAATCCTCCGACCGCAGGACATCGCTGCACACCTTGTGGTCCACGGACAGGTAGACGACCCGCCCCTTGACCAGCGGGCCCTGCGCGCGCAGTTCCTCGGTGAACGGGACCGGGTCGGCACGGATCGCCGGATCGGCGATCAACCTGCCCTGTGGGTCGCCGCGCCGGGCGAACAGAGTCGAGATTCCACGAACAAATCCGTGCATGGCCATCCAGTGGATGCGTTCACGAATAGTTGCCATCATCACCCCTAACCGAATCGCGGTTCGGTACTGTATCCGCAGCGTACCGAATTACAATTCGGTGTGGCAAGGATCCGGATACCAGCAGCACAGCGACGTGCGCGCATCCTCGACGCGGCCGTCGAGACCTTCGCCGAGCACGGCTTCGCCGAGGCCAAGATGCAGGACATCGCCGGCCTCGCCGGAGTGGTGCCCTCGGTGCTCTACGACCACTTCGGATCCAAGCGCGAACTTCACCTCGCCGTCATCGAGGAGCACGCCGCCCAGCTGCGGGAGCGCTCGCTGCGCCACGTCGAGGGTGCCACCCCGGAGGAGTTGGTGCGCGCCAGCATCGCCAACTACTTCGAGTTCGTCGAAACCGATCCGTTCATGTGGCGGTTCCTGCACCGCGACCCGCCCGCGGACTCCGAGACCGCCGAAGTTGTCGAGGAGATCATCGGGCGCGGGACCGCCGCCATCGCCGACCTCATCCGGTTCGGCGCCGGAGAGACCACCTCCGTGCGCGGCATCACAGTCGACGATTCGGCGTGGATCCTGGCGCGGGCCACCCAAGCGGCCTGTGATGGCGTCGCCACCTGGTGGTATGAAAATCGCGATGTGCCGCGTGAGCGCGTCGTCGAGTTGGTGTTCATGTTGCTCTGGCAAGGCTTCGACGGGATGTTGCGAAACGGCGTCACCGGCCAAGACCAGCTCTGACGGCTATCGTGGCGGTTCGACCACTCGCGCAGGAGGCGGAACGCTCATATCCCACGGACCCCGGCCCAGGACACCACATCGGTCGCGGCGCGCCATTCACTGGATCGCCGCGCTGGGGGCTGCGGTCATGTTGGCCGCGTGTGGGCAGGCCGTCCCGGTAGCCGCCCCGCCGGTCTCGACGGCCGCGCTGGCAAGCACTCCTGATTGGTGCCCGAGCATCCTGCACCACGTCACCGAGTGCGGGGTGATCCAGCGCCCGCTGCTCGACGGCGCCCCCGAACTGGGCAACATCGAGGTCGGGTACGCGCTGGTGCGCCACAGCGGCGACAATCCCGAGCCGGCGGGCACGATCATGCCCAACCCCGGCGGGCCCGGTGTCCCGGTGATCGCGTGGGGCCCTGACGTCGCCGCCCTGACTCCGGGCGTCCTGGAGGACTACGACGTGCTGCTGATCGACCCGCGCGGCATCGGCGAATCCTCGCCGATGGACTGCGATGTCGACGGTTTCGCCTTCGCGATCGGGACCCGGTCCGACCAGCGGGACGCCGTCGCCCAGTGTGCCGAGCATCTCGGCCCCCGCGCCGGCGCCTACACCTCCGCGGCCACCGCCGACGATTTCGACGCCGTCCGCGATCATCTGGGCATCGACAAGGTCATCCCCTATGGCGCGTCCTACGGCACCTACCTGATGACGGTGTACGCCCAGCGCCATCCCGATCATGTGCAATCCATCGTCTTGGCAGGTGCCTACCCGCTGCATTTCGACCCGCTGCAGCGACCCAATGCCGAAGCCGTCGACTTGGCATTGCACCGGATCTGCGATCGCAGCGGCGCCTGCGACGGCAATGTCGCGGTCGCCGACCTTCGGATGGTCACCGCCGCGCTGCGCGAGTCCCCGATCACCGTCAACGACGCCCTGGTGACCGAAGGCGAGTTCGCCAACCTCGTCTTCGAGGGGGCCACCAGCGGGGTGGGCGCCGATCCGGACGAGATGACGGTGCTGGGCGAACTGCCCGCGGCACTGCACAGTGACGTCAACGGTGACGACGGACCGCTGCGCGATCTGATCGCCGAGCTCGGCGTGCCCGGTTACACCCCGGTGGGTGACGACCTCTACATCGCCATCTCGTGCAACGACTACCTACCGCTGTGGTCCACGAAATCCGATGAGACACAACGGGAGAACCAGTTCGAAAGCGCCGTCCAGGGGGCCGGTGATCTCGGCTCGTTCAGCGCTCAGGGGTTCGCCGAGGCCCAGCACGACGGCGGGGACATCTGTATCAAGTGGCCGGCGACGGCGCACCAGAAGCGACCCGACCAGGTGCACACCCCGCTGCCCGACGTGCCGGTGCTGGTGTTGTCCGGCGACCTGGACGCTGTGACTCCCGATGCCAACGGTCTGCTGACCGCCCGTCAGTTCCCGCACTCGACGTTCGTGACGGTGCCGAATGTCGGGCACACCCCTGACAGCGAGCCCAGCGGGTGCGTCGCCGACATCATCGACCGCTTCGTACGCACCGGGTCGACCGGGTCGCTGGACTGCTTGGATGCCATTCCACCGATCCAGGTCCAACCCGTGACCGACTGAGCGCTCAGCTGCAGAAGATCAGGAAGCAGTTGCTCCCTGGCGCGGCCGGGCCGCCGGGCCCACCCGGGCCGGACTGACCGCCGGAGCCGCCTCGGCCGGAATCACCGCGACCCGAATCACCTCGGCCGTAACCGGATTCACCACGCGGACCGCCTGCACCGGGGCCTGCACCGCTCGGGCCGGCACTGGGGGCACCGCCGTTTCCGCCGCCGGGCCACTGCGGAAGCTGCGGCCACTGCGGTGCTTGCGGCTGCTGCGGTTGCGGCTGGGGACGCGTCGGCTGCGGCTGCGGCTGGGTCTGCTGCGGCGGTGTCCAATCCGGCCAGCCGGAGTCGTCATCGTCGTAGTAGTCGGGACGCTGCGGCTGCTGCTCCCACGGCGGCGTCCACACGGGCCACTGCGGGCGTGGCAGCACGATCACCGGCGGCGGCAGCACCACCGGCGGGATGAACGCGGGCGCCGGCGCCGGAGCGGCCGGAGCGGGAGCCGGCGGCGGAGCAGCCGGCGCGGGTGCGGGAGCCGGCGCCTGCGGGGCAGGGGCCGCCTCGACGAAGACCTGACGCGGCGCGGGTGCCTGCTGCACCACGGGGATCGGCGCCTTGATCGTCTGGGCGACCTCGGGCGCCGGCGGCGGGGCGGGCTGGACCGGTAGCGCCTCGGGGGCCGGCGCCGGTGGCGGAGCCTGCACGCTGGGTGCGACCGCGGCCCGCGCGGGTGCGGGGCGCTCGTCGGCGGTCGGCCGGATGCTCACGGCCAGCGAGATGGCCAGGGCCACCACACCGACGACGAAGATCGACGCCATGGCGCTGCCGATCAGCAGGAACGGTTTGCGTTCCTCGTCCGCGGGCGGCTCGGTGTCCAGTCCGGACAGGTCATCGGGGATCTCGGCGTAGTTGGGGACCGCGCTGGCAGCCAGCTGAGTGTCGGCGGTGTGCAGTGCCGAACCCGCCGTGGGGCCGTCGGGGTCCAGCGAGTAGGCCAGCCCGACCGTCGAGGCCTCGTACATCGGTGCGGCGGCCGAGGCCAGCGCGGCGCCGCGGGCCAGGGCCAGTCCGGATTCCTCGGGTGCGCTGACCGGGATGTCGACCAGATCGGCCAGGTGCTCCTTGACGGCGGCGACATCGATGCCCGACCCCACCACGAACATGCCCTCGGGCGGGGTGTCCTGGCGGGCCACCGCGGCGGCCATATCGCCGAGAACGGCCATCGCGTCGGTGCTGTGCAGGCTGCGGCTGAGCACCTTGACCACCGAGCCGTCGTCACCGCGGACCACCGACAGCGTGGCGGTGTCGCGGTCGAGGAACAGCAGCGCGGTGGAGGCGTAGCCGACGGCCCGGCCGGCGGCCTGGGCCAGCGCGCCGGCGGCGTGCAGTTCGGACACCAGCATCACGTCGGTCAGTCCACGGGCGGCCAATGCATCGCGCAGGGCGGCGGCCTCGGTGTGGTCGGTCCAGGTGACGCCGATCGATTTCAGGTGATGTCCGCCGGCTTCGGCGCTCTCCTGCGTGCCGAGCACGGCCTCGACCACCTGGTCGGCCGCACTGGGCGTTGCTGCGTCCGCGGGGGCGGTGACGTCGAAAACGTCATGATCGACGGTCGCGCCGTCGCCCTTCTCCCCTTCGACCAGCACCATCCGCACTGTCGTCGGTGTCAGGGACACACCAAGTACGATGTCCACTTACCCCTCCAAAGTGTTTGCTACATCGCGCGTTTTGCCGCAACCGAAACGTCGACACAAACCGGCAACTAGTTGTTCATCGCCACGAGCAGCACCGTCGTTACATCCGGCGGCGTTAGCTAGCGCATGAAACAAACCCTACGCGGGTTCAGCGCTGAGGGAAGTTCAGATACGAGCGCGACGGCGTCGGTCCGCGCTGTCCCTGGTACTTGGAACCGGCCTTGCTGCTGCCGTACGGATGCTCGGCGGGGCTGGTCAGCCGCAGCAGGCACAGCTGGCCGATCTTCATGCCCGGCCACAGCGTGATGGGCAGGTTCGCGACGTTGGAAAGCTCCAGGGTGATGTGCCCGGTGAAGCCCGGGTCGATGAACCCGGCGGTGGAGTGGGTCAGCAGACCCAGGCGACCCAGCGAGGACTTACCCTCCAGGCGTCCGGCCAGGTCATCGGGCAGGGTGCAGCGCTCCAGGGTCGCCCCGAGCACGAACTCGCCCGGGTGCAGGACGAAGGGTTCGCCCTCCTTGGGTGCCACCAGCGTGGTCAGGTCGTCCTGGCGCAGCGCCGGGTCGATGTGGGTGTAGCGGGTGTTGTTGAACACCCGGAACAGACTGTCCAGGCGGACGTCGATGCTGGAGGGCTGGATCAGATCGTCGTCATGCGGGTCCAGCGCCAGCCGGCCCGCGGCGATCTCGGCGCGGATATCGCGATCGGAGAGCAGCACGCGGTGAGCCTAACCGCCGCGGGTCAGGGGCAGGCGGCTGGCGCGTCCGCGCGGACGGGTTGGTCGGCGGGCAGCGTGTAGGTGACCACGGCATTGGCATCGTGCGGGCTGTCGTTGCGCACGACATGCGGGACGCCGGCCGGGATGACGATGGCCTGGCCGGCCAGGTACGGGGTCGGGGCGCACTGGTCGGCGGTCTGCAGTGTGACGGTCCCGCCGGTGATGACGGTGTGCTCGACGCCGGGGTGGGTGTGCCAACCGCTGCTGGCCGGCGGGTGCAGCAGGAGTTCCTGGACGTAGAGGGTGGTCGGGCCCGTCGTCTGGATCTGCACCGGCTGGTCGCCGGTGCCGGTGGCCAGCTCGGTCCGCTCGATATCACCGTCGGGCGGAGTGGCCGCGGCGACCGATGCGACGGCGATACTCAGACTCAGCGCGGCGGCCGAAGCGGCGGCGAGGCGTTTCATGGATCCCCCAGCTCGTGAATCGGTGTGGCCTGGGTGCTAGCCTTCCTGATCAAACAGGCCGATGTAGTTCAATGGCAGAACATCAGCTTCCCAAGCTGAATACGCGGGTTCGATTCCCGTCATCGGCTCCACACACGGTGAGCAGTAACGCCGGAGCGAGAAACTACTTCAGGCTGTCGATTCTCGTTCGCAGCATCTCGGCAAGACGTTCGGTCTCCCGGTCACCGAAACCGATCTGCTCACATCGCTCCGACCACGGCTCGGCCGCGTCGACGACTGCGTCGATCATCCGGGACACCGCGCGTTGCCGCAGCCCGAGACGCTCCCCCGCGTCGATGAAATGGGCGCGGTTCAGTTTATTGGCACGGCCGTACAGATTGAGCGCCATCGGGTCTTTCCAGCCCGCGTACGGCTGTGTGCACAGCAGGTCGTAGGCAGGAGTCGGTTGCCATATTCCGTTCGGATTGTAGATCGACAGGTTCTTGCCATGCAGATCGCCATTGCCGATAAGCCAGGAAAAGACAACGGTTTTGAGCAACTCGGCGATCGCCGCCGTCCTGGAACCGCCGCCACGCGCACACCCCTCGGCGAGTTCGGTGATGGCGGCCTCGGTCTTGATGCGGTATTTCGAGGCGGGGTAGACATTTGCGACCTGGCAAGCATCCTCCTGGGCAAGCCGGACGGAGCCTTCACGATCGAATCGGGTTATCAGCAAGGCGCTTTGCCCCTGGGCGTCGTGCAGCACCGAGGTCTTGGCGACTCGCAGGCCGCACGCCGCGGCCATCGTCATGAAGAAGTGCTCGTTCTCGACAATCAGCGGATACTGCGCCGGGCTGAGCTTCAGGATCGCCGGCCCCGACGCCGTCTGCGTGGGCGTCGACAACATACCGGCGCTGACCTTTGGTTGAACACCCGCCAGACCAACCGGGTCAGCCTCCACGGAACCGGACATCTTGGCAAAGACGGCGCGGAAGTCGGTGTCACGCTGGGGGTCGAACAGGGGCAAGGGCCGGATCGGATCCGCCCCGGCGGGGAACACCCGGACGTTGCCGATCGTGTCGGCACCGATGGCAAGCAGCAAGGTGAGGTGATCATCGGCAGAGGTTTTGGTCGACGAGGTCACCACACCCAGCCGGACGCCCTCGGGGAGCAGCCCCGCGAAGAACGCGGGAACGGACCCACCAGTGGTGATCACCGGGTACTCGCCGGAACGTAACAGTGACCAGGAAACCGACCGGTCGCGGACCCGACCGTCGAGGGCTCCCTCATCGAGGTAGGCGAAGCTGATGCGGTCACCGCCTTGTCGCACCAACTGGGCGGCAAGGCTGTCGCCGATATAGACATCGACCGAGTCGATCTCGCGCAGGTCGAGAGGAAGCGGGTCGGTCATTCCGTCGTCGCGTTCAGGTCGACGTGGAGCCCCAGCGCGTCGGCAATCTCGACAACAGACCCGAAGCTGACCGATCCGCTCCCGCGCTCAAGTGACTGAACAGTGGAGCGGGACACCCCAGCCAAGTCGGCCAACGTTTGTTGCGTGAGTCGCAGCGCGATCCGCCTATCAGCGAAGACGGCGCCTATGCGTGCGATTTCAGGCATGGCGTCATCGCGTAGCGACTTCCTCCGCCTGGGGCCCACACTGCGCTCCTTATGCTTCCAATTTCATGCGTAAGACCATCATCAGGGATGAACCGATTCGCCGTCAAGGGTTAAGCATGAAATTTCAAGCATTGGCTGCGGATCCGTGAAAATTCGCTACTAGGACACCGCTGTGCTCGATATCCCATGCTTAAGGGACACACAGTCCCACGGGCCGGGCGGGCGATCACCGCGGCAGGACGTGCGGGTTCAATATTCCAGCCGGATCGAAGGCGGCTCGGATCTGCTTCATGGTGTCGATATCGGTCGCGCTGCGCCCCAGCTCCATCCACGCCGCCTTCGCGTGCCCGATGCCGTGTTCGGCGCTGATACTGCCTTGGTAGTCGGCCACCAGTCGCAGCACTAGATCGGTGATGGCGTACTGCTTTTCGATCGGTACGTCGAGCACGTTGACGTGGACATTGCCATCGGCGATATGCCCGAAGCAGATCGCGCGAACGTCGGGGCGCTCGGCCCCCAAGCGGGAACCCAGCGTGTCGAAAAATTCCGCGAGCACTCGCAGCGGCACGGACACATCCAATTTGACTGCCGGCGTGCGTGATTCCGCCGAGATCGACTCGGTGTGCCGCTCGCGGTACTGCCACAACGTGCGCCCGGGACCCGCCTCCAACGTGGCGTCCAGGACCGCGTCGACGTCCTCGGCGAACAGCGTCGACAACGCGTTCTCCGCCTCACCCGCCCCGGGCACCTCCAACAGCAGATAGATCGGCGCATCGTCACCGAACGGCGCACGCAGTCCGGTGTGCCTGCACACCAGATCGACTCCTGCCGCCGTCATGAACTCCGCGGCCTCCAGCCGCAGGCCGTGGCGCTGCACCCGGTCCAACAACACCAGCGCCGCGTCCACCGACCGCACGGCCACCAGCGCCACGACCGTCTGCGGTGCGGGCACCACCAGCCGCATGAGCACCCGGGTGATGACGGCGAGCGTGCCCTCCGATCCGGCCAGCAGGCCGGGCAGGTCATAGCCGACGTTGTCCTTGGTCAGCTCCTTCCACCGGGTCACGACGCACCCGTCGGGGCGGACCGCTTCGATACCGAGTAGCTGGGCACGGGTGCCTCCGTTCTTGATGACGCGCACCCCGCCGGCGTTGGTGGCCACGATGCCGCCGAGGGTGGCCGAATCGCGCGAGGCGAGGTCCACACCGAAATCGAGTCCGTGCTCACGGGCCGCCTGCTGTGCCCGCGCGACGGTCACCCCGGCGCCCGCCGCCAGCGTGCGGCCGACGGGATCGACATGCTCGATCTTGTCGAGACGGCGCGTGCTCAACACGAGTTCGCCGCACATCGGCACCGACCCACCGACCAGACCGGTGTTACCGCCCTGAGGTACCACCGGCAGGTCGCGCGCCTGGCAGACGGCAAGGACGGCGGCCACTTCCGCGGTGTCGGCCGGCCGCACCACGACATCGGTATGCCCCTGGAATCTCCCCGTCCAATCGGTCCGATAACCGGCGATCGTCTCGGGATCGGTGAGGACGTGCGCGCGCCCGACGATGTCGCTGAGTGCGCCGACGATCTCGGCGGCTGTACCCCTCTCGCTCATAGCGTTCCGGCTGTCGCACGCACTCCGGCAAGGACGATCGCGGTCACCCGGCGGGCGTCGTCCCTGGTGAATCGGCGGGCGCCACGGCTGGCGAACAGTTGCACGGGCCCTGAGAGCATGGCGGCGAGCAGCGCGAGGTCGGCCGCGGGTAGTTCACCGCGATCCACCGACGCCTGCAACCGGTCCTTCACCATCTCGACACGACGGTCGAACACCTCGTCCACGACGTCCCGCAGCTCGGGGTTGTCCCGCGCTGCGGTCACGATGCTCAGCATCGCTCGCCCGCGCGGACTTTCGGTGGCAATGGCAAGGGCCTCAAGAAAATCCGTGAGGTCCGCGGCCAGGTCACCCGAATCACATAGGGGCGCCACATCGTCGCCGAAGCTGACCAGCGAGTCGGCGATCAGCATCGCTCGATCAGGCCAATTCCGGTACACGGTCGTCTTGTTGACCCCGGCGCGCTCGGCGACCTGCTCGTAGCTCAAGCCCCCGACACCGTCTCGGGCGATCAGTTCGACGACAACCTCGATGATCTGCCGGCGAACCCGGGCCGAACGCCCACCCGGGCGCCGGCCAGGTCCGGCATTGTCTTCCACCTTCGACACTCTAGAGCGGTTGGGCCGCGCGCAGCCGGGTGTTGCGCGCCTCGATGGCCTGCCACGTGGCGGGCAACACGATATCGGCTCCGACGGAAGCGAATTCCTGCGCCGCGGCCACTTCCGGACGCATCCGCTGCTCGTAGCTGCTGAACACCTCGTCGAGATCAGTGCCGCGGCCGAGCTCTTCGGTCAGCGTCCATGCCCCGAGCAGGGCCAGCGAGGTGCCCCGCCCGGCCATCGGCGTCGCGCAATGCGCGGCATCACCGATGAGGACGACCCGGCCGCGGTGCCAGGACGGCATCTTTATCTGGGCGAGCGCATCGAAGTAGAGTTCGGGATCGCGTTGCGCCGCGCTGATCAGCTCCGGCACCTTCCAGGCGTCGACACCGGCGAAGGTGTCGGCCAGGATGCGCTTCTGCGCGTCGAGGTCGTGATAGTCGTAGTCGAGCGGCTCGGATCGAAACTCGAACAGCGCCAACGCCTTATCTCGGTAGCGGGCCACGCCTGCCATCAGCCCGGGCAGGTTCAGCACCTCGGACGTGCGGTCGCCCGGCTTCGATTGTTCGGGCGCCTCGGCAATCGCGACGTACATGCCGAGATGCTCGGTGAAATCATGCTCCGGGCCGAATACCAGTCGGCGCACCGCCGAGTGCACCCCGTCGGCGCCGACGACGAGGTCGTAGACGCCGTTGCGACCGGAGGCGAAGCCGACCGACACCCGGTCGCCATCGTCGTCCAGGCGCGTGACGGACTCCCGGAATCGCAGGTCCACCGTCGCAGGCAGCGCCGCGCACAGGATGTTCATCAGATCCTCGCGAGGGATCTCGACGTCCTCGGGTGACTCGTCGATCGCGTCACGCACCAGGTGGGCGACGGCCGCACCGGACCGGTCGACGAACGTCGTCTGCTCGGTCATCGTGATGCGGTGTGCGTGGACAGCGTCGAGAATGCCCATGCTGCGGGCGATGTCGAGAGCAGCACCCCGAACGTCGATCGGCGAGCCGTTGACCCGCAGATGACCGGCCCGCTCGATCACCTCGACGTCGTGCCCGGCCCGCGCCAGATCTATCCCCGCGCTCAGACCGGCCACGCCGGCCCCGCTCACCAAAATGCGCATCGCCAACCCCTTCGAACAGCAGGGCACCCACTATAGCAACTTTTTGTTGCTTTAGTGGGTGCCCGGTACGTCAGGGTGCGCCCAGTCCTCCCCCGTACAACGGTGTGCTGACGCTGGTCCCGCCCTCGTCCACCATCGGCCCGCCGCGGTACTCCTGCAGGTACTCCGCATGCCAGCGCGGCCAATCCAGATAACAGTCCCCGGCAACCGCCCGATAGCGCCGGTACTGCCCCCGCGCGGTCCGCAACGAGCGGCGCGCCTCCCGCGCCGCCCGCATCGCCGCATGCTTGGCCGTGCGCTCCTGGGCCGCGCTCAGTGGCACCGGAGGGTCGCTGAAGATCCGCCGATCGAACATGTCGTTCAGTCTATTGAGCCGGCGCGGACCCGACGGCGGCCTCGATATTGCGCGGATGGTGACAGGCCGCCGCGTGCGCCGGCTCCCGCTCGAGCAACGCCGGTTCCTCGTCGGCACAGATATCGGTCGCCCACCTGCACCGGGTGCGGAAGCGGCATCCCGACGGCGGATCGATCGGGCTGGGCACATCACCGTCGAGGATCAGACGCTCGCGCGCGGCGTTGCGGCGAGGGTCGGGGATCGGGACCGCAGACAGCAGCGCCCCCGAGTACGGATGGAACGGATGGTCGTAAAGCTCGCTGGCCGGACCTGTTTCGACGATCTTGCCCAGGTACATCACCGCCACCCGGTCCGATACGTGCCGCACGACGCCGAGATCATGCGCCACGAACAGATACGACAAACCGAACTCGTCCTGCAGATCCTCGAAAAGGTTGATGATCTGGGCCTGCACCGACACATCGAGCGCGGAGACCGGCTCATCGGCGATGATCAGCTTGGGCCGCAGGGCCAGCGCGCGGGCGATCCCGATGCGTTGCCGCTGACCGCCGGAGAACTCATGCGGGAACCGGTTGTAATGCTCGGGCGCCAAACCCACGCGGTCCAGCAGGTCCTGCACCTGGCGCTTCACCTCGCCGCCGCTGGCCAGCCCGTGCAACTCGATCGGATCCCCGATGATCTGACCGATCCGCTTACGCGGGTTGAGCGAGGCATACGGGTCCTGGAACACCATCTGGATATCCCGGCGGATCGGCCGCAGATCCCGGCGGGACCGGCCGACCAGTTCCTGCCCTCGGAAGCGCACCGATCCCGAGGTGGGCGCCGTCAGCTGCAGGATCAGCCGGCACAGCGTCGACTTCCCACAACCGGACTCGCCGACCAGGCCCAAGTTTTCGCCTTCGCGCAGGGTCAAGCTCACCCCGTCGACGGCCCGCACCCGCGCCACCTCACGCTCGATGATCGCGCCGGCCTTGATCGGGAAATGCTTGACCAGATCGGTGACCTCCAGCAGCGGCTCGCCCCGACTCACAGTGCCACCGGCTTACCTAATCCGATGCGCCCGTCGACTAACCGCAGGGTGGTCTTCTGTTCCGGGGCCAGCCAGCACCGGTCGCGGTGCCCGGCCGCGCCGTCGTCGAGCGTGAGTGCGGGCAGCTGTGCACAGGCATCGAAGACGTGCGGGCAGCGCGGGGCGAACCGGCATCCCGATGGTGGCGACAACAACGACGGCGGGGCGCCGCCGATATGCGGCAACCGCGAATGCTGCGGCGCATCAAGCGGTGTGAGTGAACCGAAAAGCCCCCAGGTGTAAGGATGTCGGGGGTCGTAGAAGATGTCGTCGACGCCGGCGTCTTCGACCACCTGCCCGGCGTACATCACCAGCACCCGGTCCGCGACCTCGGCCACCACGCCGAGATCATGGGTGATCAGCACCACCGCCAGCCCACGTTCGGCGTTCAGCTGAGCCAGCAGGCGCAGGATCTGGGCCTGGATCGTGACGTCGAGTGCCGTCGTCGGTTCGTCGGCGATCAATACCTCGGGCTCCAGGGACAGCGCCATGGCGATCATGACGCGCTGCCGCATACCCCCGGAGAACTCGTGCGGGTAATCCTTCACCCGGCGTTCGGGATTGGGGATGCCGACGGTGCGCAGCAGTTCGATGGCCCGGTCGCGCGCCTCGGCACGCGAGACCTTGCGGTGTGCCCGGATCATCTCGATGATCTGGTCCCCCACCCGATACACCGGATTCAGCGATGTCATCGGATCCTGGAACACCATGGCGATGTGTTCGCCTCGCACACTCTGTAATTCACGATCGTCCAGTTGGGTCAGGTCGCGCCCGTCGAACCGGACCGATCCACCGATGGTGGCGTTCGGCGCACGGGTCAATCCGATCACCGTCTGGGCGGTGACACTCTTACCGGATCCGGACTCCCCGACGATGGCCAGCACCTCACCGGCTTCCAGGGCGAAGGACACCCCGTCCACCGCACCCACCACACCGTCCTGGGTGGCGAAGCTGACTCGCAGGTCCTCGACTTCGAGTATCGGACTCATACCGGTGCCGCCTCTCCGAGCCGGATCCGTGGATCCAGGAATGCGTAAGCCACGTCGACCAGGGTGTTGAACAGCACGATGAAGAACGCGCCGAACATCGTGACCCCGATCAGCGGCGGCAGGTCCAGCGTGCCGATCGCTTGTCCGGCATACAGACCGACACCGTTGAGGTTGAACACCGTCTCGGTCAGGATGGCCCCGCCCCCGACGACGACTCCGAAGTCCAGCCCGAACAGCGTGACGATGGGGATCATCGAGTTGCGCAGCACATGCTTGATGCGGATCTGCCGTTCGCTGATGCCCTTCGCGCGCGCCGTGCGCACATGGTCTTCGTTCATCACGTCGAGCATGTTGGACCGCAGCACCCGACTGTAGAAGCCGACGTAGAGCACGGCCAGCGTCAGCCACGGCAAGATCAGGTGATACGCCCAATCGAGTGGATCCTTGGTCAGTGGGACGTAACTACTGGTCGGGAACAGCTCGGCCTTGAAGCTCAAGTAGTACAACAGGATTGCGGCCAGCCAGAACACCGGCATCGATATCCCGACCAGCGACAGCACGGTCAGCGCGCGGTCGGTGAACTTGCCGGCGTGCACGGCGCTGAGATAGCCGAACCAGATCGCCAGCGCCATCCACAGCACCGCGGCGCCGATGCACAGCGAAAGTGTCGCGGGCAGTCCCTTCCATATCTGCTCGACCACATTCTGCGAGCTGGCATACGAGGTCAACTGGCCGGTGAAGATCTGCTTCATCATCGTCAGGTACTGCACGTAGAGCGGCTGATCGAGTCCCAGATCGGCGCTGACCCTGGCGATCAGTTCCGGATCGGCGTTCTTCCCGGCGATGCGGGCCGCCGGATCCGAATTGGGAATCACGTTGAAGATCAAGAACACCAGTACCGATATCGCGAACAGCACACCGACCATGCCGACGAGCCGTCGCACCACGAAACGCAGCATCTCAGTGCTCCAACCGGATCTTGGCGCGCGGATCGAGGGCATCGCGTAGCCCGTCGCCGAACACGTTGAGCGACAACACCGTCAAGACGATCATCAGACCGGGCACGATGGTCAGATGCGGGGCGGTGTAGATCGTCTG
This sequence comes from Mycolicibacterium sp. 22603, assembly GCA_052044345.1. Taxonomy (GTDB): domain Bacteria; phylum Actinomycetota; class Actinomycetes; order Mycobacteriales; family Mycobacteriaceae; genus Mycobacterium. The sequence continues at coordinate 20,287 of JBQEMX010000001.1, read as the reverse complement.
GTAGCCGTCGGCGATCATCGTGCCCCAGGAGGCGTTGGGCGCTCGCACACCCGCGCCCAGGAACGACAACGCCGACTCCAGCAGCATGTTGTTGGCGATGTTGAGGGTGAAGAACACGATGATGGTCGACACGACATTGGGCAGCAGCTCGCTGACCATGATGCGCACCGGGCCCTTCCCCTGCGCGACCGCCGCCTCGACGAATTCCTTCTCCCGCAGCGCGAGGATCTCACCGCGGATCGGACGTGCCATATAGGGCACGTACACCAGCCCGATGATCATGATCGGGATCCACAGCGAGTCCCCGGCGATCTGGAATGCGCCGATCTTCAAGCCGCCCAAGGCCAGTGCGGTGCCCAGGGCGATGCCCAACAGCAGCACGGGAAACGCCCACACCACGTCCATCACCCGCGAAAGCGTCGCGTCGATCCATCCGCGGTAGTAGCCGCACAGCAACCCGACCAGGACGGCCAGCACCGTGGTGATGGCCGCCGCTGCGACACCGATGAAGATCGAGGTCCGTCCGCCGTACATGAGGCGCACCATCACATCGCGACCGTTCTGGTCGGCACCCAGCAGGTACCTGCCGTGCAGGCCGGGACCGATCGGCGTGCCGTCCGGGGAAACCACATCGACATCGCGACCGTCGATCTGCACCGTATCGGTAATGTGATTCTCGTTCGGCCCGGTGTGGGCGATGTGATCGGCCCACAACGGGGCCGCCAGACAGAACAGCACGATCAGTACGAACAACGCCCCGAAGGCAAGGCTGATCCTGTTGCGCCGCAGCCGGAGCCCGGCCAGATACCACGGGCTGCGCCCACGGATCTGCTCGGCGGGAACACCGGGAGGAAGAACGGGTTCCCCCGGTGCCTCCACCGCATCGGACGGGGTGGTCATACCTACTTCAGCGCCAGGGCCGACCAGTCCTGGTTGAACAGGAGATGGTGGTAGGCCTTGTCGAAGTCGATGCGGTCGGAGACGAACGTGGTGAACTGCTCGTTACCGTAGGGCGCCCAGGCCGCCTGCTCCATATAGGCCTTGTCCAGCGCGGCGTACTGCGCCTCGGTGTCGCCCTCGGTGAGTTGCTTGGTCAGCAGTTCGTCCATCTTCGCGTCCAGTTCGGGATAGGACGCCCGGGAGAAGTTGTTGCCATTGGTCGGCAGGATCGCCGCACTGTTGAGCAGCGGCCGGAAGAAGTCGTCCGGATGCGGGAAATCCTGGAACCAGTTGCCGAAACCGGTGTCCAGATCGGGCGTCGACTGATTACCGATCGTGGTGAAGTAGACATCACCGGCGATCACCTTCAGCGTCGCGTTGAAGCCGAGCTGGTTGAGCACGTCGTGGTAGTACTCGCCGATCCGTTTGCGGTCGGGCTCGTCATTGGTCCACACCGTGATATCGCGATCGGACGGATTCGCCTCGGCCAGAAGTGCTCTCGCCTTGTCCATATCGGGCCCGGGATAGAGCTTGTACTCCTCGTAGCCCGGCATACCCGGCGGCAGGATCTGCTGCGTCGGGTGCAGGCGCCCACCGAAGACGCGGTTGAGCGCCTCGGGGTCGATGGCGTAGTTGACCGCCTGGCGCACGCGCACATCGTTGAACGGCGCGGTCTGGTTGTTCATCCAGAAGTAGTAGGTGTTGATGGACTCTTCCAGCCGGAAACGGTCGGCGAAGCGGGTTTTCACCTCCTGCAGGCGGTCGGCGTCGGGCGGGTCGACCATGAAGTCGATGGTGTTCTGCTCGACACCGGTGACCTGCGCGGTGTTGCTCTTGTTCTGGGTCACGATGATCTTGTCGACCTGGGCATCGGCGACCTCGGTGGCACCGGCGTCGCGGACGGTCGAGAAGTTGGGGTTACGTTCCATGGTCAGCGTCTGGGGCGCCTCGACCTTGGTGATCATGAACGGGCCGCTGGAAGGCGGCGGGCTGTTGGTGGCGTCATCCGACAGCGGGGTGCTCGGTGGCACCGGGGCGGCGAACGGCAGGCCCAGCACGTTCTCGAAGGTGCCGTTGGCGGCGTCGAGGGTGATCGTGATGTCGCCGGTCGCGTCGTCGGTGACGATGCCGCTGATCGTGTCGGCGGAGCCGTCGGCGTACTGCGGGGCGCCGACGATCCCGCTGTAGAACACCGACCCACCACTGTCGGCCTTGAACAACCGCTGGATGGCGTAGGTGAAGTCCGATGCCTTGATATCGGTGCCGTCGGAGTACTTCATCCCCGACCGCAGCTTCAGCTTGTAGGTCTTGCCGTCATCGGATATCTCCGGCATATCGGTGGCCAGGCCCGGGACGATCTGGGTGCCGTCCTCCCCCTTCGCGTGCTTGTAGGTCAGTAGCGGGGTGTAGGTGTTGTAGAGCACCTCCCACCCCTCCAAGGTGTAGGACAGTTGCGGGTCGATGTAGTCCGGGAACGACGTCATCGAGATGTTGATCTCGCCTCCACCCGATCCGTCGGACCCCTCGCTCCCGCACGCGGCGACGCCGAACACGGCCACCACCGACGTGCAGGACAACACCGTCATCTTGCGCAGCGCGTTGCGCAGCTTGCTCATCTGGCTCCCTAGGTTCAGCGGCACGGGTGAATCCGTCCACGTTTACGCTTCTCGAGCGACCCGGGTAGCCATCTTGGACCCAAATTTGAGAACCCGCACGGCGAATGGCGTAAATATTCTCGCCATGGACGCATTTGACAGGAAACATTCCTGAAACGTGGCGCTCTGACCAGCGCCTCGGGTCTGGCGTGTACGACGGTGAAGGACAGAACGCACGCCAGTGCAGAAGGAGCAGCCCATGACCGACCAGGCGCAGGCCCTCGTCGCCGATTCGACCGGACCCGAGACCGTGCTGGAGGTCCGTTCGATCCCGATATCGGATCTGGGCGAGGGCGATGTCCTGATCGAGGTGTCGTGGTCGAGTGTCAACTTCAAGGATGCGTTGGCCGCCAGCAAGGACGGCAAGGTCGCTCGCATCGACCCACTGATCCCGGGCATCGACCTGGCCGGCACCGTCGTCGACCCGGGAAGCTCCGGACTGGACACCGGCGCCGAGGTGCTCGTGCACGGATATGACCTCGGCGTCGCCCATCACGGTGGATTCAGTGAGTACGCACGTGTTCCCGCCGACTGGGTGGTCCCACTGCCCGACGGTGTGAGCATGCGGGAGGCGATGATCGTGGGCACCGCGGGATTCACCGCCGCCCTCAGCGTGATCGCCCTGGAAGAGCGCGGTTTGACCACCACCGACGACGGGCCGGTGCTGGTCACCGGAGCCACCGGCGGGGTGGGCAGTGTCGCGGTCTCCATCCTTGCCGCGCGCGGCTTCTCGGTCACCGCGGTGAGCGGCAAGCCCGATGCCGCGGATTGGCTGCGCACGCTGGGCGCGGCCGAGGTCGTGGACCGTTCCGCTCTCGGCGATCCGGCGCGGCCCTTGCAGAAGGAGCGGTGGATGGCCGCGGTCGACTGCGTCGGCGGCGAGACGCTGGCCGCCGTGCTGGCCTCGTTGCGCTATGGCGCTGCCGTCGCCGCATCGGGCAATGCCGGCGGAATGGCGTTGCCCACCACGGTTTTTCCCTTCATCTTGCGCGGAATCGCGCTTCTGGGTGTCGATTCGGTGCAGTGCCCGAAGGCGCGCCGACGTGACGTGTGGGCCAGACTCGGACGTGACCTGCGTCCACCGCTGCTCGATGAGCTGGTCGCCGACGAGGTCGGTCTCGACGAGATTCCGGCGGCATTGGAACGGATTCGAGGTGGTGGCAACCGGGGACGCACCGTGGTGCGCGTGCGCTGAACCGCGCGTCGGGCAACCACTAAAGTCCGGTACGTGGACCCGCGACCTGCCGCCGACGGTTCGCCGACGGTCCAGGCCGTGGCGGCCGGCCTGCTCGGTGACGTGTCCGTGCTGGCCGATGACATGCTCGACTACCTCGCGGGCCACATTCCCGAGATCGCGGCCGATCCGGAACTGCGCGGCCTGACCCTCGGGTCATGCTCGTCGAACCTCGAGGCGGTGCTCTCGATGGTCCGGCACGGTATCGATGCGACCGCGGCCGAAGCTCCGGTCACCGCCCTCCAGCACGCCCGCGCGATGGCATCGCGGGGGCACAGCCTGGATGTGATGCTGCGCTTCTATCGCCTGGGCCATCAATACTTCACCGGCAGGTTCGCCGAAGCGCTCACCGCCCATGTGCCCGATCCCGCCGAATCGTTGCGGCTGTTCCTCGAGATCGAAAGGTTCGGCTTCCAGTACATCGATCGCATCTCGACCTCGGTGTCCTCGGAGTACGTCGCCGAACTCGACCGGCGACAGAGCCGGGACCGGGCCGAGCGCAGCGACGTGGTGCGCGCGCTGCTGGCCGATGAGCGCGTCGACCTGCGAAATGCCGAAGCCGTACTGGGACATCGACTCACCGGCGGCCAGCTCGGATTTGTCTGCTGGACCGCGGACAACGGTGTCGACCTGCCTGCGATGGCCCAACGCTTCGCCAAAGCTCTCGGTACCGACCACCCGTTGGTCATCCCGGCCGGTGCACGCTGCCTGTGGGGTTGGACCGCCGCATCGCTCAACACGTCGACCGACCTGCGGGTACCGCCGTCATCGGTCGACCCCGACGTCCACATCGCCGTGGGTGCGGCCCATCCGGGTCCGGCCGGTTTTCGGACCTCCCATCGGCAGGCCATGCGCGCACGTCGGGTCGCCGAACTCGGTGAGCGGACGGCACGGGTCACCTACTTCGGCGATATCGCCCTGGTGGATTTGATGACCCAGGACCTCGACGGTGCTCGCGACTTCGTGCACGGCGAACTCGGCGATCTGGCGCGTGATGATGCCAAGAGCCAGGCCGAGCGCAGCGCGCTGCTGGCCTTCTTGACCGCCCAGGGCAGCCTCAAGACCGCCGCGGAGACGCTCGGCGTCCATCGCAACACGGTGCTCCAACGGGTGCGCCGCGCGGAGGAGCGGATCGGTGGACCGGTGGCCGCGCGGCGAGCCCAGGTACATGCCGCCCTACACCTCTGCGACGTGCTCGGCGCATCGGCCCTGCGGCCGACATAACCGATTGACCACACTTCGACGGTCCACCGATGTGCGGCCAGCACATGAACAGGTGCGGCGAGGTCATTGTCCCGCAGGCTCGGGCAGACCTACTTTCGAGACACTCACTCGTCGCGGAAGAGGACGTACGCCGTGTCCATCACCATCCAGCAGCCCACCCCGCACTCCGGTGCCCCCACCACCACGCCGGAACCCGTGCCCGACACCGGGGAGCAGATCCCGACGCTGTCCTGGCCGACGGTCGCCATCTTTGTGGCCGCGATCAGCGTATTCGCCATCTCAAGCTGGGCGGCGTTGACATCTCGGCTGCCCGCCGTCGTGACCATCACACTGAGCGCCGCCGCGATCTTCGTCCTGTTCACCGTGCTGCACGACGCATCGCACTATTCGATCAGCCGCCACCGCTGGGTCAATGTGGCCTTCGGCCGCGTGGCGATGCTGTTCGTCTCGCCACTGATCTCGTTCAAGTCGTTCGCCTTCATCCACATCGAACACCACCTCAACACCAACGACGGCGACAACGATCCCGACCATTTCGTCAGCGCGGCCCCACGCTGGCAACTCCCGCTGCGTTTCCCGTTGATGGACGTGCCGTATCTGCGATTTCTGCTGCGAAACATCGGCACCCGCCCGCGACCGGAGATTGTCGAAACGGCTGCCCTGATGACATTCTCGGTCACCGCGGTCGCGGTCGCCGGATTCTCTGGACACCTGTGGCTACTGGCACTGGTATATCTCATCCCCGAGCGGGTCGCGATGTTCGTGCTGGCGTGGTGGTTCGACTGGCTTCCCCATCACGATCTGACCGACACCCACCGGCAGAACCGCTATCGGGCCACGCGCAACCGGGTCGGTGCCGAGTGGATTCTGACACCCCTGCTGCTGTCGCAGAACTACCACCTGGTGCACCATCTGCACCCCTCGATCCCGTTCCACCGTTACGTCGCAGCATGGCGACGCAACGAGGCTGCCTATCTGGAGCACAACCCAGCGCTGCTCACGGCCTTCGGGCAGCAACTCGATGCCGAGCAGTACCAGACCTGGAAAGAGTTGAATGGCAGCCTTTCTCGGTTACTTCCCGTTCATGCCCCACGCAAGACCGGAGAGACCCACACTCTGGTCGTAAGCAGCGTCGAACCGCTGACGCCCGACAGCGTCCGGATCAGATTCGATGTTCCCGACGACCTACGCGAGCAATTCCGTTTCCGCGCGGGCCAACATCTCACCGTCCACCACCGACTGGACGGGCAGGACATCCGGCGCACGTACTCGATATGCACCTCCACCGGTTCCGGTGAACTCGCCATCGCGGTCCGCCGGATTCCCGACGGACTGTTCTCGACGTACGCCACCGAACACCTGCGCGCCGGCGATACTCTCCAAACAGACCCTCCCGCAGGGGATTTCTGCCCGCCGGCGAACCCGGACACCCGCGGCAACTATGTGGCCATCGCGGCGGGCAGCGGGATCACCCCGGTGCTGTCCGCGCTGACGAGCATCTTGGAGGTCGAACGCGACAGTCGTTGCACGCTCATCTATGGAAACCGTAACGCGGAATCGACGATGTTCCGCGTCGAGCTGGAGGATCTGCAGTCCCGCTTCGGCGATCGGCTTCGCGTGCAGCACGTGCGATCCACCGAACCGGCGGCCGGGGTGCTGCCCGGTCGCATCGACTATCCGTTGGTGTGCGAGGTGATCGGCAGTGATGTTGCCGCAGTGGACCGCTGGCTCCTGTGCGGGCCGCAGGAATTGGTGATACACCTGCGCGACAACCTGACCGACGATGGAGTGCCGGATGAGCAGATTCATCTCGAACTCTTCCACGCGCACGCGGCGCCGAGCGCACCGTCGGACTCGATTGCCGCGGAACTGACGATCGGCTTGCGTGGCGCCACCCGCACGGTCTCGCTCAATGCCGGTGAGACGCTGCTGGAGGCCGCCCTGCGCAACCGGATCGCCGCTCCGTATGCCTGCATGGGCGGAGCGTGCGGGACGTGCACGGCGACGCTCACCTCCGGTGCGGTCAGCATGGACCAGAATTTCGCGCTGAGCACCGAGCAGGTGCGGGCGGGGCGCATCCTCACCTGTCAGTCTCGTCCCACCAGCGCCACGGTGGGGGTCGACTTCGACGCGTGATGGGCGCCGGGGCGCGGATCTTCTTGCGGCAGCATCATTGTGCCGTTCAAGTACACGTGTCGATAGTCGCGGATACCGGTTGGAATACCCCGAAAGACCGGTCAGTTCCTCTCGCAGCGCACTACTGTGAGTTTCCTGTGCAATAGCGCGTGTGAGGACATCAGCCATGGGACGACCCAGCCGTAACCCACTGAAACGCCTGGCCATCGTGGCGGCGAGCACCGGTGTGACCCTGTCCTTGGTCAGCGGGATCGGCGGTCCGGCGACCGCGTTCACCGCACGGGCGGCGAGCTACGCCGTGCAGCCGATCGCCGCCATCGCGGAGTTGCCGAGTTCCATCGGGATCGCCGAGGGCTACGACTTCTACGCCATGGATGAGGCGCAGATCGATCGGACGCTGGACGCGATGGAAAGCCTGGGCGTCAAGAGCATCCGCCTCGGTGTCTTCTGGGCTGCCATCGAACCCCAACAGGGCGTCTACGACTGGGACAAACTCGACCTGTTGGTCGCCAAGGCCACCGAGCGCGATATGGGCATCTTGGGCACCATCCTGTACACACCGGCCTGGGCCTCGGCCGAGCCCGAATCGTCCGGATGGGTCAACCACCCCGATCCGGAGAAGTTCGGCGACTTCGTCGGCGTTCTCGCCGGGAAGTATGCGGGACGCATCTCGACCTACGAGATCTGGAACGAGCCGACCGCGAGGATCTTCTTCGATCCGGTCGATCCCGCCGCCTATACCGAACTCCTCAAGGCGGGGTACCAGTCCATCAAGGCCGCCGACCCGTCGGCGATCGTGGTGGCGGGTTCGGTGGTGCCCGGTCCCACATACCCGGATGGCGCCGCCATGAGTCCCGTCGAGTTCCTGCAGGGCATGTACGACGCGGGGGCGCACGGGTACTTCGACGCCATCTCCTATCACCCCTACCTCTACTCGCTGCCGTTCTCCAACGGCGCGACCCAGATCGATCAATTCGACTACCCCATCGAACAACTCGGCGAGATGCGTGCGCTGATGGTTCAGAACGGCGATGGCAACCTGAAGGTGTGGATCACCGAGTACGGCCAGCCGACGAACCTGAGCTACCAGAACTCTCAACTGACCGAACAACAGCAGGCCGCGTTCATCGAGGATCTGCTGCGCACCTGGCAGAACGTCCAGGGCGCCGGCCCGGTGTTCATCTATCAGACCCGTGACACCCAGCCCGACAGCAGCGTTCCGGAAGACAACCTCGGACTGTGGACCTACACCTGGGAACGCAAGCTGGCCGCCGATGTGCTCAAAAGCCTGATCGCCGAGTTCAACCCGCCGACCGGACCGGTGGTCAACCCGCTGCAGGCCTTCATCGAACAGATCGTGCGTGCGATCAGTCAGGCGCTGGCGTTCATCCCCAACCTGATCACCCAGGTCGTCCAGGCGGTCGTCGGTTTCGTGGGGTCGATTCTCGGCGTCAATCGCGCCGGGGCCGCCATCACGCCCGTCACCACCGAGTCAACGCCGAACCTCGACACCCCGGTGCCCGACAACGACTCCCGCCCGCTGGCCAGACAGGTGAACAACGAGGATGCCGTCGACGCGACGGGCGGCGTGGACAAAACGGCCGACCCGGTCACCACGCAGTCCACACCGGACAGCATCGTGGAGACCACCGAACCCACCCTGTCAGCACTGCCGTCCATCCCCGTCACCGATATCGATCTGACTACCGGCGAGGACGCAGCCGGTGACCCCTTCGACGGGACCGACGAGGCGGACATCCGTCGGGAGCTCACCGGTGCCGATCCGGAGACGCCCTCGGTCGCCGAACAGCCGTCAGAGGTCAACACCGTCCTCGGCACAGGGCATTCGGAGGCCGCCAAGGAGGATCCGGCGGTCGACCGGACACCGGGTGACGATGCCGCCGATTCCGGTGCCGGCACCGCCGACTGAGTCAACGCACAGTCAGGGCGCGACCAGGATGCCGTCCTCGGAGGCCGCCTTCAGCAGCTCCTGAATGGTCAGCTCGCCGTAGCCGGTGTGCACGGTTCCCTGGCGCGTGCCCAACCACGGGACCACGCCGGGGTCGGGATCGACATCCAGGTGATATGCCTGCACACCCATCAGGTGGTACTGAAAGAAGTTGGCGAAGAAGTCGATCGCGAAGATGACGCTGCCGACCAGGCCCGTGCCCCACATGGCCGCGGAGTTCACCAGGGGGTTCATCGCCGACCGGTCGCCGATCATCACGATCGGGCCGTAGTGCGGCTTGAGGCCGCCGCCGGCGACAAACGGCGGGAGAAACGGTTGCAGCCCAGGCAGATCGGTCGACATGAACGTCACCGGACTGCCGTACTGAGCGATGTTGACGAAGTTCGAGTTCGCACCGTTGCCGTCGACCCTCGTGTTCATTCCGGGGGCCTCGAAACCGATGCCGGACAGGCCGGTCTGCTGCGCCACGAACTGCGCTTCCCATCCGCCCAGTGAGTGACCGGTGACGAACACGTCGTCCGGGGCATATCCCTGCAGGGCAGCTTCCTCCTGGACCCGGCGCGCGAAGTCCAACGCGTCGTAGAAGGCCCACGGCGTCGTGTCGGTAAGAACGACCTGCAGATCGGCGACAATCTGCGCGATCGTGATGAGCGGGTTGAACAGCAGGTTGGTGCCACCGGTGGTGCCCTGATAGGCGATGATGACCTGGCCCTGCGGTGTCACCCACGCCTTGCCGGACATCCCGGAGAAGATGTTGGTCGACTGCAGTTGAAAACCGTTGACGGTCAACGGGACCAGGCCACCGGGCGTGGTGCCCAAACCGTACGCGGCCGTCGAGGCATTGAGGAACTGCGCGACCGTCGGCGTCGGGCGGTCGGTCGGTCCGGTGTAGGTCATGGTCGGCAGCGTCGGCTGTACCGCCGGGGTCTGATGCAGCCCCGCCCATCGCTCCAGCTCCCGGAATGCGGCAAACAACAGATCGTTGATCGGCGCGATGTGGAACGGACTGCGCGGGCCGGTCGCGGCCACGGTGAAATCGAGGAACTGCAGGATCGCATTGACGATCCGGCCGGGCAGTTCGATCAGCGCCGCGATCGGCGACAGCGGTTGTGGCGGAGTGGGTGTGGTGACCTCCACCAGCGCCGCCGCCGGAGCGACGGTTCCGAGCTCGGTTTGCGATACCGGGGCGGTGAGCAGGCCGACGGATCCGGTCGCCTCGGCTCGCGCCGAGACCAACGCGGGCCGGGTGTCCGAGCGGTCGTCGTCGTGAGAGCGATCGGTCTGCGAGCGCGGCAACGCGGGCGGTTGCGGCGCCGATTCGGTCAGGGGTTTTTGTGGATCGCGGGAGGGGGCGGGCTCGTGGTCCGTACCGAGTTCGGGGCGGGTCGGCTCGGGCGAGTCGTCATCGGGGGTGGTGGTGACCGGCCCGGCGTCCGGTGTGGGGACGTCGACGTCGGGGGTCGGCGCGGGGTTGACGGTGCTGTCGTCGTCCGGCTCGACGGCCTCCGGTTGGTGGTCCTTGAGGTCGCCGAAATCGTCATCGTCGGTGTCGCGATGATCGGTCAGACCGGACCGGACCGGCTCGGGTCCCTTCTCGGCCCCGTGATCGGCGGGGCTTCTGGTCTCCTCGCTTCTGGTGTCGGGTCGGGTGGCGGCCGTTTCGGCAGAAGTGCCACCAGACCCGGTACCGCCGGTCGATTCGGGTCCCTCGGCCCAGGCCACACCGTGTATGGGCGCGACGACCAGACCCGCGCTCAGCGTGACGACGGCCAGACCGTATCGCCACGACCGGCGCATCCTCGGCGCCCCCATCCGCTCGACAGCCTCCATCGACGACCCCCCTGCGCTCCAGCCCGACGCTGACAACATGCGATGTCAACCGACAGTAGCCACAAAGCGCACGGCGGACGCCGTTTTGGCAAAGCCTCCACGTCCGCGAAGGACGTTCAGACGGTCACGGCAAAGCGCGATCCAGATTGATAGCGGCGCTGATGAGCGCCAGATGGGTGAATGCCTGCGGGAAATTGCCGACCTGGTCGCCGGTCGCGCTCACCTGCTCGGCGTACAGCCCGACGTGGTTGGCGTAGGTGAACATCTTTTCCAGCGCCAACTGGGCATCGGCCAGTCGTCCGGCCCGCGTGAGCGCTTCGACATACCAGAACGAGCAGATCGAGAAGGTGCCTTCCTCGCCGTCCAGTCCGTCGGTGCCCGGCTCGTATCGGAAAACCAGACTGTCCGTCACCAGGTGCTTCTCGATCGCGGCGAGCGTCGACAGGAACCGCGGATCCGCAGGGGACAAGAACTTCACCATCGGCATCAGCAGCAAGCCGGCATCCAGATCGTCACCACCCTCGAACCGGGTGAACGACTGCAGATCGGTGTTCCATGACTTTGTCATTATCCGGTCGTAGATGTCATCCCGAGCCGTGGACCAGGCCACCAGGTCACCGGGGAGGCCGCGGGACCGGGCGATTCTGATCGCGCGCTCGATCGCCACCCAGCACATCAGCCGTGAGGTCGTGTAGGCCTGGGGTTCGTCCCGAATCTCCCACATACCCGCGTCGGTGCGATCCCAGTTCTCGGCAACCCAATCGACGATCGCGATCACGTCATGCCAGGCATCGTGGCTGATACCCGGACCGTACTTGTTGAACAGATACACCGAGTCGATGATCTCGCCGTAGATATCCAGCTGGAGCTGGCGTGCGGCGGCATTGCCGACCCGCACCGGTTTCGAATGTCGGTGCCCGGTCAGATGGTCGAGCTCGTGCTCCTCGGGCAGCTTGCCGTCGATATCGTAAAGCACCCGCAGCGGACCCAACCGGCGGTCGTCATCCCCGTCGCGCTGGCCCATCCGCTCGGACAGCCAGCGGATGAAATCGCTTGCCTCGTTCACGTATCCGAGTCGCAGCAGCGCATACAGGCTGAACCCGGCGTCGCGGATCCACACGTACCGGTAGTCCCAGTTTCGGCTCCCCCCGACCGGCGCCGGCAGGCTCATGGTGGGCGCGGCCACGATTGCGCCGGTGGGTTCGTGGGTCAGCAGCTTCAGCGTGATGGCCGACCGGTGCACCATCTCCCGCCACCGCCCGGTGTAACTCGACGTGGAGATCCAATCGCGCCAGAACGCGATGGTCGCATCGAAGAGGGCGTCGGTGCGGCTCATCGTGTCGGCGGTGACATCACCGCCCTCCTCCAGCATCTCCAGCACGAACAGCGCGGTCTCGCCCGATGCAAGTTCGAAATCGGCTGTCACGATGCTGTTCTCGGGGCCGTCGTCGATATCGAGGTCGGTCGAGGCGATCAGGCCGAGCCGCACCCCGTCACCGGTGATCAACACACCGTCACCGGTGTAGTCGGCCGTGCAGGACTGACGGGCGTAATCGGGGCGGGCATCCAGGCGCATTCGCAGGCGCATGGTACCGCGGACACCGCTGATCCGGCGGACCAGCCGCTGCCGATGATCCTTTTCGTCGGGAGCCAGCACCGGCATGAAGTCGTGGACTTCGACCACACCGTCATCGGTGAGGAAACGCGTGATGAGCACGGCGGTGTCCGGATAGTAGAACTGCTGGGTGCGGGACACGTCGGTACACGGGTTGAGCTGCCAGCTGCCCCCCTTGTCCTGATCGAGGATCGAGGCGAACACGCTGGCAGAGTCGAAACGCGGCGCGCAGAACCAGTCGATGGTGCCGTCGGCACCGACCAGCGCACACGTCCGAAGGTCACCGATCAATCCGTGTTGGGAGATCGCGAGGGCCTCAGTCATCCGGCAGGTGCCAATCGGTCAGCGCCATGGCCGCGTCGGGTCCCCACGATCCGGTGGGATAGGACCGTATTTCGGGTGGGTTGTCCAGCACCGGCTGGCATATCTGCCAGAGTCGGTCCACCTCATCGGCGCGGGTGAACAGCATCTGATCCCCGCGCATCACGTCGAACAGCAACCGCTCGTAGGCCTCCATGGGCACCTCCGTGCCGTCGGACTCGGCCAAACCGAACCCGCCGTCGACAGCCATGACATCGAGGCCCGGTCCCGGCTTCTTGGCGGCCAGGTGCAGTCCGATGGTCGGTTCGTCGGTGAGTTCGAGAACGAGCCGGTTGCGTTGGGGTCCGAACAGTTCGGTCGATGCAGCGAAGGTGAGGGTGACGGTACGTCGGTTGTCGCCCAGCGCTTTTCCGGTGCGCAGATAGAACGGGATGCCACGCCACCGCTCGGTGTCGACGAATACCTCAGCGGCGACGAACGTTTCGACCTGCGAGTCGTCAGCCACACCGTCCTCGTCGAGGTAGCCGTCGTACTGCCCGAATATCACCCGTTGCGGGTCCATCGGCCGCATGGCCTCGAAGACGGCGGCCTTCGCGTCGCGCAGACCAGTTTCGTCGAGACGCGCGGGCGGTTCCATCGCGATCATCCCGAGGAGCTGACACAGATGGGTGGTGACCATATCGCGGAAGCATCCCGTCGACTCGTAGAAGGCGCCGCGCCCCTCGATGGCGAGTGTCTCGGGCACATCGATCTGGACGGACGCCAGAGTCCCTGCCCGCCAGGCGGGTTCGAGCACTCCGTTGGCAAAGCGCAATGCCAGGATGTTCTGCACCGCCTCCTTGCCCAAGAAGTGATCGATCCGGTAGATCTGCGTCTCCTCGAAGATTCTCTTCAGGGCCGCGTCGAGTTCACGGGACGACTCGAGGTCGGTCCCGAACGGCTTTTCCACCACCACCCGGGCATCCTCGGCCATTCCGACGCGCCCGAGCATGTCGATCATCGGCTCCATCGCCTCCGGCGGGACCGACAGATAGATCAGCACACGGGTTTCGGGGCCGAGATCTTCCCGGCTCTGGCGCACCGCGGCTGCCAGATCAGTACCGTCGTCGGCGTCGGAGACCACGAAGCTCAATCGCCCCAGCAGGTCCTCCAGAACGCTGTCGTCGAGATCGTCGATCGCGTCACGCAAGGCGGTGGCGACCGTATCGCGGAAGTCATCGGGCGCGTGTCTCCCCGATCCGATGACCGAATAGTGTTCGGGCAGTCGACCCGATGCGGCCAATCGGTAGAACCCGGGAAACAGCATTCTGGCGGCCAGGTCACCGGTGGCGCCGAACACCACGAAGACGTGTGGGCTCAGGTCTCGGCGGGGCACCCTGGCTTAGTGCCCACCAAACGGGGCCCGCTAAACACCGTTGCATACCGGTTTCCACAACAGCGCGCCCAGGATCAATCCGGCGAACGGCACTGCGGCCAAGATCGTGCTGAGGGTGACGCTGCCGCCGGTGACGAGCGTGAAGTTCGACAGCACCAGCCACAGGCTGCCCAGCAGGCCGAGCACCGCCAGCACCGGCGCGAGTCGCGTCTGCCACAGCCTGCCACCGCCGAGCTCGCGGTTCCGCAGGAAGAACACCAGCACCGCCACTGAGGTGGTGAGCATCAGCAGCACCATCCCGACCGTGGCCACACCGGCCATCGACCCGAAAACACCGACCAGCGGGTCGATTCCGAGAACAGCCAGCACTGCCACGATCACCGCCGCGGTCACGGTCTGGACCACCGAGGAGAAGGCGGGCGAGGAATGGCTGCCGTGCACCGTGCCCAGCCGGGCAGGCAGCAGGCCCTTGCGCGACAGGACGAACTGATAGCGGGCGATCACATTGTGGAATGACAGCACGCAGGCGAACAGGCTGGTCAGCAGGAGGATGTTGACGATATCGCGGCCGATGCGGCCGAGCGCACCATCGGTGGTGTCCAGCAGCATGTTGGCCTCGCCGTCCAGGGTCTGCTGTGCGGTGGCCGCCACCTGATCCGGCCCGATCGCGACGACGAAGGCCCACACCGTCAGGGTGTAGAAGGCGCCGATCAGGATCACCGCGGCGTAGGTGGCCCGCGGAATGGTGCGCTCCGGATCACGCGCCTCGTCACGGAACACCGCGGTCGCCTCGAAGCCGATGAAGCCGGTGAGCGCGAACAGGATTGCGATACCGATGACACCCTGGGTGAACACCTCGGGCGTGAACGAGGCGAACGTGATGCCGGCCGGACCCGGATCGGCGACGATGGCCAGGTCCAGGACGATGACGATACCGATCTCCAAAGCCAGTGCCACGCCGAGCACCTTGGCGCTCAGCTCGATGTGCCGGTAACCCAGTACGGCCACGATCGCCAGGATCACGAAGGAGTACACCGGCCAGGGAATCGTCGGTCCGTTGTAGAACGCGACGGTATCGCCGATGGCCCAACCGATGTACCCGTAGATCCCGACCTGGATCGCGGTGTAGGCGATCAGCGCGACCACGGCGATGCCCTTGCCCATCCGCTCACCGAGACCGACTGTCACATAGGAGAAGAACGCGCCCGCTTCGGGTACGTGGGGGGTCATGGTCACGAAGCCGACGCTGAAGACCAACAGCACCAGCGAGGCGATCAGGAACCCGACGGGCGCACCGGCACCGTTGCCCAGTCCCATCGCCAGGGGCATGTTGCCGCCGATCACGGTCAGCGGTGCGGCGGCCGCGACGACCATGAAGACGATGCCGACGGGTCCGAGACGTCCGGACAGCCGCTGGGTTTGCGTGTTCGGGGCAGTGGTCATGAGTTCTCCCGCAGGGCTGAGGTGAGCTGGTTGTGGTCGATTGCGTGCACGGTGTAGCCGCGATATCCGGTCACCGTCTCGGCGGCCACCATGGCGTTGACGATGGCCTCCTCGGTAGCCTCGACGGTGAGGTCGAACAGCAGGTCCATCAGCTGGGGCCCGACCATTCGCAAAGGAATCTCGCGGGCCACCTCGGGGGCGCCCTCGACGGCACCGTAGGGCGGGATACCGCGATTGCCTGTCGAGAACGCGAGCATGAGATCACCGCTGTACTGCTCGCCGGTGCCGCCGAGTCGGCCGACCGCGAGTGCGGCGCGCTGCGCGAGTCGCCGGCACTGATGCGGCAGCAGCGGCGCGTCGGTGGCCACGATGACGATGATCGATCCCGATCCGGGCGCGTAGCCGGCGGGAATGGCCGGCAACGGCACGTCGGGTTGGGTGACCGGCACGCCGTTGATCCGAAGGCGTTCGCGCCGGCCGTGATTGGCCTGCACCAGTACCCCGACGGTGTATTCCTGCACACGTGAGGCGGTGCCGGTGCCGCCCTTGAACTGGTGGCAGATCATGCCCGTGCCGCCGCCGGTGTTGCCCTCGGCGACCGGTCCACCGGATGCGGATTCCAGGGCGGCCCGCACATGCTCGGGCCGGACGTGGAACCCGTTGATGTCGTTGAGGAATCCGTCGTAGGTCTCACCGACAACGGGAAGAGACCAATACGCACCGTCTCCGCGCACGCGCACCTGCTCGGCCACGAGCGCATCACGGACCACCCCGACGCTGTGGGTGTTGGTCAGGCCGATCGCGGTGGTCAGTTCCCCGGATTCACGAATCCACTCCAGGCCGGTCAGCTCGCCGCTGCCGTTGAGGACATGGGAGCCGGCGAACACCGGCTCGGTCCAGATGTCGTCGTGCGGGATGACGACGGTGACCCCGGTGTTGATCCCGTCGCCCTGCAGAGTGGTCTGACCGACACGCACGCCGGGTACGTCGGTGATCGCGTTGTGTGTTCCGGTGGGGTGTCCCCCGATGATCACGCCGAGATCTCTGGCACGCATTCTTCCCGCCTCGTTCACGAGTTCTTTTCCATGTTGGAAAAGAACTATGCGCCGGTCCTGTGCGCTGCGCAACAGGAACGGCAAAATAGGGTCTGAACAACTTTCGAGGGGAGCAGCGCGTCGATGGCACGACCCAACCGTCAGCAGGAGCGGCGTACCGAGATCCTGGACGCGGCCATCGCCGTCATCGAGCGGCACGACCTGGCCTCGCTGCGACTGGCCGATGTAGCCGCTGAGCTGGGCCTGACCACCAATGCCCTGCGCTACTACTTCAAGGACATGCCGGAACTGCTCTCCGAACTCGCCCTGCGCTCCGATGTCCGCTTCTATGAGCAGCGGTTGGAGATCGGAAACCACACCCAGGATCCGCGCACCCAACTGGCACTCACCATCGCCGCCGGCTTGCCCACCGGCCCCGAGGACGCAGAGTGGCGAGCCATCTGGCGGGCGGTACTTGCCGCGGGGTTCGAGCTGGATCAGCGCAGTGATGTCCAGGCCATCTACCACCGCCAGGTCGGGCTCTATGCCGACCTGCTGACCGCAGGCGCGCAGGCCGGGGCTTTCGTGTTGAGCTCCCCCGCCCGCGATATCGGTATGACGCTGATGTCTATGGAGGACTACTTCGGTTACCGGATCGTCGCACGGGATCCGCAGTTCAACCGGCCGCTTGCATTGCGACTCATGCGCGATTACGCCCGGCTCGCCACCGGCGCGGAGCTACCCGACACGGTGTGATGGGAATCCAGCGGCGCTTGGGGGATGTCGACATGAGGTTCTTGCGGACGGCAGCAAGCATCATCGGGACCACGGCGCTGCTGGGTGCGCTCCTCGCGCTCGTGCTGCACTTCTGGCCTGGCAGCGACCGGGTGACCGTGTCTGCCGCCGCGGTCTCCCCCGTGCTCTGGCTGGCCTGCACTGTGATCGCGGTGGTGTGCCTTCTGTACGTTCGCGCCCCGCGGCGCCTGCTGCTCGCGGCCGCGCTGGCGGCGTCGGGGATCTGGGTTCAGTCGCCGCTGTGGCGCGGCGAGCCCGCACCCGCAGGGCAGACCCTGACGGTGCTGACCGCGAACATCCAGGTCGGTGCGGGCGACGTCGAAGTACTCGCGAAGCTGGTGCGTGACAACCATGTCGACGTCCTCGCGGTTCTCGAGGTCACCGATGAAGCGGCACAACGGATTTCTGCATCGACCATCACCGTCGACCTGCCGCACGCACTGGTACGACCGGCAGCATTGGCCAACGGCACCGCACTCTACAGCCGCCACCCGCTCAAGAACACCGGCGTCGTGCCCGGCTTCGTCATGACGGCGTTGACCGCTGTCGCCGCCGTTCCCGGCCGCGGCGACGTGCAACTCTTCGCGCTGCACCCCATGCCACCGTTGGACGTCGGCACCTGGGACTCCGAGTTGGGCCGCATCAGAGCTGTTTTGCAGGGCGTGCCCGGGGATCGACCCGTCATCGCGCTCGGTGATTACAACGCCACCTATGACCACGTGCGCTTCCGAAACTTGCTCACCGATGGCTACCACGACGCTGGGGAACTCGCGGGCGCCGGGTGGCTACCCACTTATCCGACGGACAAGACCTATCCACCGGTGGTCGGTATCGACCACATCCTGCTCCGCGGCCTCGGTGCTGCGGAGGTTACCGCACACGAAATCCCGGGCGCTGATCATCGGGCTCTGCTCGCCCGTGTGGGCTGACGATCCGGACGGCGGTTAGCCCAGTGCGGCAGCGCCATTGGCCACTACGATCGCGCCCAGGGTGACTATGAGCAGCGAAGCGATGACGCCGATGACACGCGTAGCGCTCAGGCTCAATGCCCCGCCGAAGGCCGAACCCACCCAGGCCAGAAGGAGCTGCCAGGCAAGCGACGCACCGCCGACCGCGGCAACGAAGATCACCGACCCGATCCACGAGACACCAGAATGGGAGACTGCACCGGAGAGCGCGACGAAGTAGACCAGAGTGACCGGGTTGATCGCGGTGAGCCCGACGAACCGACCGAACGTCGCAAGCGCCGAAGCCCGTTCGACCTCAGGTGCGTCTGGAGGCGGCTGTCTCACGCCCTGCCACAGCTGTCTCACGCCGATCGCGACGATCAGTACTCCCGATGCGAGCAGGAAGACGCCACGGTGATCTTCGATCGCAGGCGCGAAGGTCGCCCCGGTCAACGCCGCGACGACGCAGTAGAACAGGTCCACCGTCGCCACACCGGCGGCGCCGGCGGCCGCCGCGCGAAATCCGTTGACCAGTCCCTCGCGCAACAAGAGCGCGGCGACTGCGCCCAGCGGCATCGCCACGCCGAGTCCAGCCACCACCCCAGCGACGGCCGGGGTCACGATGTCATTCAGCACCCGCCGAGTGTGCGCGATCCCCCCAACGACATACAGACAAAATTGCTGCTATACAGCTAATGTTGCAAGCGTGGACCGGTTAGACGAGCAAATTCTCGGAATACTGCGAGAGAATGCCCGTTGCTCGTTCAGTGAGCTTGGCCGCCTGATCGGGCTCAGCACAAACGCGGCGGCAGCCCGAGTGCGACGGCTGGAAACCGAGGGCGTCATCCTCGGCTACACCATCCTCGCCGGCCAGAACGTGCCCGGTCCACGGGGCGGCCTGGAAGTTTTCATCGACGTACGCCTCGACGCCGAGACCGACAACGACATGTTCACCACGCGGATCGCGCAGGTTCGCCAGGTGGTCGACGCCATCCACATGACCGGCCCCTACGATTACCTGCTGCGGGCGTACGTCCCGGACACGGGCGCTCTGGACTTGCTGCTACGTCGGCTCAAGAAGGAGTGCGGAGCAGAACAGACGCAGACGCGGGTGGCACTCCGTTCCCGCTGAACGTTCTTGCCGAGACCCGGGCAGTCCCACGCCCCACGTCCACCTCCTGCACCGCAGCGAGCATCTCGCATCATCGCTTCGAGCCCGGTTGGATTCTCAGCCTGCCGGGTCACGCAGGCCCGTCCTACCGGAGCGCCGCGGTGGGCAGTAGTTCCAGCGAATGTATGCGCAGCATTGTGGGACCCGCGGCCGGGAAGTCGGAAGGATTGATTAAATGCCTTCCACGCTCAGGGGTGTGAACCATCCCGACACAAAGTGATCGACCAGTTCCCATGCTGACCGGAACTGGTCTGACTGATCGTCAAGCATTCCAACCTCAGCTGCCCACACACCAAGGTCTGCAGGGTCGAAATCGACGAGCACCATGGCTGCGTTGTTGTGGGTGAAGACTGGATAGAGGGTGGTGGCCGACGGAACGAACGGCGGCGGCTTATCGAGGAACGTGATGGCCTCACCAAAGATCCACTCCTCCCACGTCTTGATCTCATCCGGCTTAAGGATCGCGTGGGGGTAGCCAAAAGAAAAAAGCATGCGGGACTGCCCCGGTTTCAGTTGACTCGCGGGGTGTGAATTTCAGGCCGCGGTTGCGACCGGTGTGTGGAGCAGTTCGAACTCTATCGGGGTGAGCCTGCCGAGGG